>NZ_JBIVFZ010000004.1:99306-636779 GCF_044748475.1 Oerskovia enterophila | reverse complement strand
GCCCGGCCACTCATTGCGGGGCCCCCCGGGGGCGGGGCCGGGGCGGCCGGGGGGCCCCCCCCCCGGGCTCCCCGCGGGGGTTGGGCGGGGGGGGGGGGGGGGCCCCCCCCCCCCCCACTTCTGACAACTCAGCGGGGCTCGCCGACGGAGGCCGGCGCCGGGAGGGCAGGAGCCGCCTCGGCGGCCTCGACCACGGCCTCGGCCGCCGCGACGACCCCGAGCTCGGAGGCGTCGGAGACCACGATCGGCGCGTCGCCTGCCGGCGCGGCCCGCAGCGAGCGCGTCAGGCTCAGCAGGAGCAGGCCAGCGACCGAGATGACGCCGAACATGACCGCGGCCATGGTGATCGTGACGTCGCCGCCGATCAGCCCGGTCAGCGGCGCGATGCCCGCGCCGACGCCGAACTGCATGGCCCCCAGCAGGGCTGCCGCACTGCCGGCCCGGTGCGCGTTGCGCTCGAGCGCGACCGCCGGGACCGAGGGCATGACGAACCCGGCCGTGCCCAGGGTCAGGACGATGAGGGCGACCAGGACCGGGAGCCCCGCGCCGCTCAGGGTCGCGGCGAGCAGCCCTGCGGAGAGGACCATGCCGACGGGCACGATGACGCGCAGGATCTGCTCGGGCGTCACGCGCCCGACGAGCGCGCCGTTGACCTGGCTGCCGATCGTCACGGACACCGCGCCCGCGCCGAAGATGATCGCGTACTGCTGGGCGCTCAGGCCGAACTGCTCCTGGAACACGAACGTCGACGCGGAGATGTACGTGAACATCGCGGCCATGTAGAACCCGCCGAGCAGCGCGAGGCCGAAGAACGACCAGTCGCGCACGAGCGAGCCGTACGAGCGCAGGGCCGCCGATGTGCCGCCCGTCCGCCGCATCTCGGGGGGCAGCGACTCCTTGAGCCGCAGGGCCGCGAGGACCAGCAGCAGCACGCCGAACACCGCGAGGGCGACGAACATCAGACGCCACGAGCCCATGCGCAGGAACTGGGCACCGATCGTCGGAGCCAGGATCGGGGCGACGCCCACGACCAGCATGAGGCGCGCGATGACCTTGCCGACCTGGAAGCCCTCGAAGTTGTCGCGCACGATCGCCATCGACAGGACCATGCCGGCCGCGGCCGTGAGGCCCTGGACGAACCGGAGCGCGGTGAGCATCTCGACCGACTGGACGAACACGATCCCGACCGAGGCCAGGACGTAGAGCGAGAGGGCGGACAGCAGCGGGAGGCGGCGCCCGATCGCGTCGGAGAGCGACCCGATGAGGAGCTGACCGAGCGCGAGGCCCGCGAGCGTCGCGGTCAGGGTGAGCTGGATGCGGGACTCGGTCGTGCCGAGCTCCCGCACGATCTGCGGGAAGGCCGAGAGGTACAGGTCGATCGTGAGCGGGCCGATCGCCGTGAGCGCCGACAGGAGCAGCACGAAGCCGACGGTGATGCGCGTGCCGCGGGTGGGTACGGAAGCCGACGGGGCCGACGGTGCTGACAGGTGGGAGACCGCGCCGGAGGTGGACGACGCTGGTGGTGGGGTGGCCATGACTGCGGCAACCCTCGCCGCCGGGCCGTTGTTCCCGGACGGCGTACGGCGTCCGGTGGCTGAGACGGGGCGCAGCCACCGCGTGCGCGGCGCGCCCCGTCCTGCTGGAGGTCAGCCCTCGGCGCGCGCGTCGCGCCAGGCGACCCACTGCTCGACGAGCGAGAGGTCGTAGTCGGGGCCGCTGACCCCGACCGTCAGGAGCGTCGCGCCGAGGCCCACGAGCTCGTCGCCCACCTCGGCAGGCGGACGGTTCACCGCGACGGACCGCTCGACGAGCGAGGCCGTGTCGCGCCCGACGGCGGCGCCGTGCTCGTCGAGGATCGCGCTCTTGCGGGCGAGCGTCTCGGCGTCGCCGAACGAGTGCCACGCGGTCGCGTGCTCGGCGACGATGCGCAGGGTCTTGCGCTCGCCCCCGCCCCCGACGAGGATCGGGATCTCGCGCGTGGGCGCCGGGTTGGACGCGGCCCAGCGGGCCTTGATGCGGGGGAGCGCGTCGGCGAGGTCCGCGATGCGCGAGCCCGCCGTGCCGAACTCGTAGCCGAACCGGTCGTAGTCCTTCTCGAACCAGCCCGCGCCGATCCCGAGGATCAGGCGGCCGCCCGAGATGTGGTCGACCGTGCGGGCCATGTCCGCGAGGAGCTCGGGGTTCCGGTAGCTGTTGCACGTGACGAGCGCGCCGATCTCGACCCGGCTCGTCTGCTCGGCCCACGCGCCGAGCATGGTCCAGCACTCGAAGTGCTTGCCGTCGGGGTCGCCGCTGAGCGGGAAGAAGTGGTCCCAGTTGAAGATCACGTCGACCCCGGCGTCCTCGGCACGGGCCACCGCGTCACGGATCTGGGGATAGTCGGCATGCTGGGGCTGGAGCTGGACACCGATGCGCACGGGACGAGTCATCCATTCAGCCTAATCGGCGCGACCTGGGGCGTGCCGCCGCGAAGGCAGCGAACCAGGAGGACCCGGACAGCGGCGCCCGGCGTCGGCGGTGGACGCGCACGACTGGGCGACGGCACCACCACGCAGCTGCCCGCCGTGAGCGACACCGCAGGTCACGGATCCGCATCGTCCGAGGCAACGCCCAGCCTCGCCACCTACTGTGGGCGGATGAAGCGATGGTGGTGGTTGATCGGCGGGCTCGTCGTCCTGGTGCTCGTGCTCGTCGTGGTCGACCGCGTCGCGGTGCGCGTGACCGAGGGGGCCGCGGTCCGGTCCATGGAGCAGGGGGACGTCGAGCTCACGGACGCGAACCTCGACATCCAGGGCTTCCCGTTCCTGACGCAGGTGGTCGGCGGCGAGCTCGAGCACGTCACCGGGACGGCCGCGACGGCGACGTTCGGCGGCTACACCGTGTCCGACCTGCACATCGACGCCCGCGGCGTCTCGACGCGCGACCCGTACGTCCTGCAGTCGGGCACCGCGACGGGGCTGCTCGCACCGTCCTCGCTCGACGCGGTCGCGAGCGAGGCAGCGGGGTCCCCGGTCA
This sequence comes from Oerskovia enterophila, assembly GCF_044748475.1. NCBI lineage: Bacteria > Bacillati > Actinomycetota > Actinomycetes > Micrococcales > Cellulomonadaceae > Oerskovia > Oerskovia enterophila. The sequence continues at coordinate 633,764 of NZ_JBIVFZ010000004.1, read as the reverse complement.
CGTTCAGCACCGACGGGAACCTGCTCGTCGCGAGCATGTCGGTCCTGGGCGTCGACCTCTCGGCCCGGCTGACGCCGCGCGTCGACGGCAACACCATCGCGGTCGACGTCGCGGCCCTGACCCTGGGGCCTGCGACGATCACGATCTCCGACCTCCCTCGCCCGATCGCGAACCTCGTGACCAACCTCCAGGTCCCGCTCGACCTCCCGACGGGCGTCACGCTGACCTCGGTCGGGGTCACCGACGGCGCGATCCGCGTCGAGCTGAGCGGGACGGACGTCGCGCTCGCGGACCTCGCGGCGTCGTGATCCCGGGGCGGTGAGCGGCGTGGTCGGCGAGGGAGCAGGGGCGACGCCGCCCGGCGCAGACACGGTCGTCGCGACCCGGCTGGGTGCGCACGGCCTCCGGGGAGCCGGCCTCCCGAGCCTGCGCGACGTCGTCGGGCACCTGGGCGCCGTCCAGTCGCAGGAGTTCCACCCGTCCCTGTGGGGGATCGCGCAGCGCGCGGCGGGGACGCCGTCCGCGGCGTCCGCGCGCGAGGCGTTCTCCGCGGGGGACCTGCTGCGCACGCACGTCCTGCGCCCCACGTGGCACACCGTCCTGCCCGACGACGTCCGCTGGCTCCTGCAGCTCACCGCGCCCCGGGTGCACCGCCTCAACCGTCCGTACTACCCGGACCTGGGCGGGCCCGCGCAGGACGCGGTCGCGACCGACCTGCTCGCCGAGGCCGTCGCGGGCGGCCGGCACCGGACCCGGGCCGAGCTCGCGGAGCTGCTCGCGTCGCACGGGCTGCCCTCGACCGGCATCCCGTTCACGTACATCCTGATGCGGGCCGAGCTCGACCGGGTCGTGATCAGCGGCGCGCTGCGCGGCAGGCAGCAGACGTACGCGGCGTTCGACGAGCGTGTGCCCGCCGGCTACGGGCCCCTCGGGGCGACGTTCGACGAGGACGAGGCACTGAACGAGCTCCTGCGGCGCTACCTGCGCAGCCGGGGGCTCGCGACGGTCAAGGACTTCGCGGGCTGGTCGGGCCTCACGATGACCCGTACGCGGGAGGGGCTCGCGGCGCTGGGCGGCGAGGTCGAGCAGGTCGTGGGCGCCGGGGACGAGGCGACGGGGCTGGTCATGTGGCGGCTGGTCGACGGCCCGCCCCTGACCGCGGCCGCGGGGGACGGACACGTCGACCTGCTCCAGGGGTACGACGAGTACTTCGTGTCGTACAAGGACAGCCGGGACCTGGCCCGCGACCCGCTCTCGGTCGAGGCCCCCGCGGTCCTGCCGCTCCGGCTCCCCGGCACGGAGGAGTCGCCGTTCCTGCACGTGATCGCCGTGGACGGCCGGGTCGTGGGGCGGTGGCGGCACGTGCTCACGGCGCGCACCCTGCGGCTCGACACCCAGCTCTTCCGGCCGCTCGTCCGGGCCGAGCAGCGCGGGTTCGAGGTCCAGGCGGAACGCCTCGCGGCGCACTGGGGCGTCGAGCACGTGCCGTCCTGACCGGTGCCCGGTCCGACAACAGCACCCCTGCACCCGGCACCCGCACGGCGCCGCCGTGGCACGCTGGACCCATGACCGCTCTCGCCCCGGGAACGGCGCTGACCATCGCTGAAGCGGCCGCGTCGTCGGGCCTCACCGTCCACACCCTGCGCTACTACGAGCGCGACGGGCTCATGCTCGACGCGGTCGAGCGTGCCCCGTCCGGGCACCGGCGCTACACGCCTCGTGACCTCGACTGGCTCGTGCTCCTCACGCGGCTGCGCGGGACGGGCATGCCGATCCGCGAGGTGCGCGCGTACGCGGACCTGGTCCGCGCGGGCCAGGGCAACGAGGCCGAGCGGCTGCGTCTGCTGCACGCGCACCGCGAGCGCGTGCGCGCCGAGCTCGCGTCCGTGCAGGAGCACCTCGCGGCGATCGAGCGCAAGATCGACGTCTACGAGGGGCGGACCGGGGACCGCTGACGACGGCCGTCCTCTTGACCTCGAGCGCACTCGAAGTCGCACGCTGGAGTCATGACGGACACCACCGCAGCTCGGCACCTTCCCACCCACACGCTCGGCAGCACCGAGAACGGGACACTGCTCGAGGTCGGGGCCGTGGGCCTCGGCTGCATGGGCATGTCGGCCTTCTACGGCGCGACGAGCGGCGAGGGCTCGACCACCGACGAGACCTCGATCGCCACGATCCACCGCGCGCTCGACCTGGGCGTGACCCTCCTCGACACGGCCGACATGTACGGCCCGCACACCAACGAACGCCTCGTGGGCCGCGCGCTGCGCAGCTCGGGCGTGGCCCGCGACGACGTCGTGATCGCGACCAAGTTCGGGATCTCCCGAGCCGGGGCGAGCGCGGGCGACCGGACCATCGACGGACGACCCGAGTACGTGCGCCAGGCCGTCGACGGCAGCCTGCAGCGGCTGGGCCTCGACCACATCGACCTCTACTACCAGCACCGCGTCGACCCCGACGTGCCCATCGAGGACACCGTGGGCGCCATGGCCGAGCTCGTCCAGGCGGGCAAGGTCCGCCACCTCGGCCTGTCCGAGGCCGCGCCCGAGACCATCCGGCGCGCGCACGCCGTGCACCCCCTCACCGCTCTCCAGACCGAGTACTCGCTGTGGTCGCGCGACGTCGAGGCGCAGATCCTGCCGACGCTGCGCGAGCTGGGCATCGGGCTCGTCCCGTACTCGCCCCTCGGGCGCGGCTTCCTCACGGGGACCATCTCGTCGGTCGACGGGCTCACCGAGGACGACTACCGCAGGACCAACCCGCGTTTCGTGGGCGACGCGCTCGACGCCAACCTCGCGCTCGTGGCCCAGGTCCGTGCGCTCGCGGCGGAGCGAGGCATCACGGCCGGGCAGCTCGCGCTCGCCTGGGTCCTGGCGCAGGGGCACGACGTGGTCCCGATCCCCGGCACCAAGCGGGTGCAGTACCTCGAGGAGAACGTCGCCGCGGTGGCCGTCGAGCTCGCTCCCGAGGACCTCGCGGCGCTCGACGCGGTGCTCCCGGCCGGGGCCGCGGCGGGTGACCGGTACCTGGACATGTCGCCGCTGGACGGCTGACGAAGGGCTGATCGGGTGCGTGCCGACCGAGGCGTCGGGCCCACCCGGGGGCGCGGCGCGGTCGGGTGGGCCAGGGCTAGGTGCCGAACCGAAACCCTTACGTGACGCGAGCGAGACGTATCGCCCCTAGAGTGGCGCGCCACGACGTCCCCACCCGATCGGAGCTCTCATGCGCAAGATGCCTCTCCTCGTCGCCCTCACGGCCGCGGCGACCCTGGCCCTCACGGCCTGCACCGACGCCTCGCAGCCCACCGACTCCCCATCGACCGGTTCCGCGGGCGAGACCTCCACGGCAGCTCCCTTCGACCTCACGTCGGTCCAGAAGGACGACGCGGCCGCGGCCCTGCTGCCGGCCGACATCGCGAGCGCGGGCAAGCTCGTCGTCGCGTCCAACACGGAGTACGCACCTGCCGAGTTCATCGACGCGGACGGCCGGACACCGGTCGGCTACGACATCGACATCATCACGGCCGTGGGAGCGGTCCTGGGGCTCGAGGTCGTGATCGAGTCGGCCGACTTCCCGGCGATCATCCCGGCGCTGGGCAGCAAGTACGACGTCGGCATCTCGTCGTTCACCATCACGACCGAGCGCATGGCCGAGGCGAACATGGTCAGCTACTTCAACGCGGGCGAGGCGTTCTCGGTCCAGAAGGGCAACCCCAAGGACGTCGACCTGGCGAACATCTGCGGCCTGACCGTCGCGGTGCAGACCGGCACGGTCGAGGACGAGGGCGCCGACGAGATCAGCTCGACGTGCGTCGAGGACGGTGAGCAGCCGCTCGAGGTCCTGCGCTACGACAACCAGGCCGACGCGACCACCAACCTCGTGGGCGGCAAGGCCGACATCATGTACGCCGACTCGCCCATCGTGTCCTACGCGATCGAGCAGACGAACGGTGAGATCGAGCAGATCGGCGACGTGTTCGACTCCGCGCCCCAGGGGATCGTGACCGCGAAGGCGGACACCGAGCTCGCGGCCGCGATCCAGGCCGCGCTCACGGTCCTCATGGAGGACGGCACGTTCACCGACATCCTGGCCTCGTGGGGCAACGACGCGGGGGCCCTCGACGAGTCGGTCGTCAACCCGCCGGTCTCCTGAGCAGAGCGAGGTAGGCGAGCGCGGTACCGGTCGAGAGGTGCCAGGCCCGACGGCGGTCGAGCAGCTCCACGGAGCTGCCCGGCCGCCGTCGGGACCGGCATCCGGGCCGGTGCCCGGCGCGCACCCGGCTCCCGGAGCCCGGGCCGGAACGGCGTCGTTTTGCCAGTCGGGGCGCCCGCGCGGGAAACTGGGAGGGCAACGGTGCGGCGCCGCTCCGTGCTGCCCGCGTTGCACGGTGTCACGACCCACCCCCCTGAGGTCGGCGCCGGAGCTCATCACCATGAAACGGGAGACCCCCATGCGCAGGCTGCCTGCCCTCACCGCCCTGACCGCCCTCGTCGCGACCTTCGCTCTCACGGCGTGCACCGACGCCTCGACGGACTCGGGCGCGAGCCCCACCGCCGGCGGCTCGTCGACCGCGACGTTCGACCCGTCGACCATCGCCAAGGACGAGACGATCGCCGCGATGCTCCCGGCCGACGTCGTCGAGGCCGGCCTCCTGACCGTCGGCACCAACGCCACGTACGCACCCGCCGAGTTCATCGGTGACGACGGCAAGACGATCGTCGGCTACGACGTCGACCTGGCCAAGGCCGTCGGTGCCGTCCTGGGCCTCGACGTCGAGGTCACCAACGCCGACTTCGCGTCGATCATCCCGGCGATCGGCAGCAAGTACGACATCGGGGTCTCGGGCTTCACGATCACGCCCGAGCGCCTGGCCGAGGTCAACATGGTCAACTACTTCCGCGCGGGCGAGGCGTTCGCGGTGGCCCAGGGCAACCCCAAGGACGTCGACCCCACCGACGTGTGCGGACTGAGCATCGCCGTCCAGACCGGCACGGTCGAGGACGAGGCCCTCGACGGCCTCATGGCGGACTGCGAGGCCGCGGGCAAGCCCGACATCACGCCGCTGCGCTACGCGAGCCAGGCCGACGTGACGACCAACCTGGTGGGCGGCAAGGCCGACGTCATGTACGCGGACTCGCAGGTCGTGGCCTACGCCGTGACCCAGACGGGCGGCCAGATCGAGCAGCTCGGCGACATCTTCGCCGACTCGCTGCACGGCATCGCGATCGCCAAGGACGACACCGCGCTCGCGCAGGCCGTCCAGGCCGCGGTCCAGAAGCTCATCGACGACAGCGACTACACGACGATCCTCGACACCTGGGGCAACGCCTCCGGTGCGGTGACCACGGCCGAGCTCAACCCCGTGGTCTCCTGAGCTGATCCCCTGACAGAACAGAGGTAGCCATGGCCCAGCCGCCCAGCACCCCATCGCCCGACGGATCGCCGGGCGGGGGCTCGTCGAGCCTCGGCACGGCGTCCGCGCCTGCCGACCGGATCCCGGAGCGCATCCACGCGGTCCCGGTGCCCCGGCCAGGACGCTGGGCGGCGGCCGTGGTCCTCCTCGTCCTGGCGGCCATGGCCGTCCACGGCCTGGTCACGAACGAGAAGTTCCGGTGGGACGTCGTCTGGCTCTACCTGCGGGACGTGCAGATCATGCGCGGCGTGGGCTGGACCCTCATCCTGACGTTCTCCTCGATGGCCATCGCCGTCGTGCTCGCGGTGATCCTCGCGGTCATGCGGCGCTCGGACAACCCGGTCATGCGGGCGACGAGCTGGTTCTACATCTGGTTCTTCCGCGGCACCCCGATCTACACCCAGCTCGTGTTCTGGGGTCTCATCTCGGTGCTGTACCCCAAGCTCAGCCTGGGCGTCCCGTTCGGTCCCGAGTGGTTCGTGTTCGACACGGCCGACCTCATCACCGCGGCACGCGCGGCGATCCTGGGGCTCGCGCTCAACGAGGCCGCGTACCTCGCGGAGATCGTCCGCGCGGGCCTGGGATCGGTGGACCCGGGCCAGGCCGAGGCCGCGAAGGCCCTGGGCATGAAGGACGGCAAGATACTGCGGCGCATCATCCTGCCGCAGGCCATGCGCGTGATCGTGCCGCCGACGGGCAACGAGACCATCTCCATGCTCAAGACCACGTCGCTGGTCCTTGCGGTGCCGTTCAGCCTGGACCTGACGTTCGCGTCGAACGCGATCGCGAACCGCATCTTCCTCCCGATCCCGCTGCTCATGGTCGCGGCGATCTGGTACCTGCTGATCACGAGCATCCTCATGGTCGGCCAGCACTACATCGAGCAGTACTACGGGCGCGGGTTCGGCTCGTCGACGGGCACGTCCCGCCGTCGCAAGCCGGGCAAGGGCCCCAAGAAGCCGAGCAAGCAGGAGGCGATAGCGGCGTCGGGCACGACCGCGAACGCCGACCCCTTCCTGGAGGTGACCCCGTGACCGCGGACGCTCTCGACCGCCCGTCCGGCGCTGCTTCTGCGAACTCCGCCTCGGCGTCAGGCCCGACGGCGGCACGCGCCGACGCGTCCGCCGCCCCCATGGTGGAGATCGCCGGGGTGCACAAGATGTTCGGTGACGTGCACGTCCTCAAGGGCGTGGACCTCGAGGTGCCGCGGGGCTCGGTGTGCGTGGTGCTCGGCCCCTCGGGCTCGGGCAAGTCGACGCTGCTGCGCTGCATCAACGAGCTCGAGGACCTCACGGCGGGGCGCATCTACGTCGACGGCGACCTCATCGGGTACCGCGAGGTCGAGAAGAACGGCAAGAAGCGACTGCACCGGCTGCACCCCAAGGTCATCGCGACCCAGCGCTCGCGCATCGGCATGGTGTTCCAGCGCTTCAACCTGTTCCCGCACATGACGGCTCTCCAGAACGTCATGGAGGCCCCCGTGCAGGTGCGTGGGCTGTCGCGGGCGCAGGCCAGGGCGCGGGCCGAGGAGCTGCTCGCCCGGGTCGGCCTGTCCGACCGCGTCGACCACTACCCCTCGCAGCTCTCCGGTGGTCAGCAGCAGCGGGTCGCGATCGCGCGGGCGCTCGCGATGGACCCCGAGCTCATGCTGTTCGACGAGCCGACGTCGGCGCTCGACCCCGAGCTCGTGGGCGAGGTCCTCGCGGTCATGCGCGACCTCGCGGAGAGCGGCATGACGATGATCGTCGTGACGCACGAGATCGGCTTCGCGCGAGAGGTCGGCGACCACGTGGTCTTCATGGACGACGGCGTGATCGTCGAGCAGGGCGACCCGCGTGAGGTGCTGACGAACCCGCGCGAGGAGCGGACCCGGGAGTTCCTGGCGCACGTGCTGTAACCGTCCGCGCCTGTGTCGAGCGTGAGCTGTGGCCCCTGGACCGCTCGGTCCAGGGGCCACGTCCGTCGTACCACCACCACGAGAGGGGCCGAGGCGCCCGCCGGCGAGAGCCGGTCAGCGCTCGCAGGCCACCCCGTTGCCGTCCCAGTCGAGCGCCGGGTTGAAGCCCGCGTCGTCGTTCTTGAGCGGCGTCTTGCCGTCGCGTCTCGCGGCCTCGCACGTCAGGTAGATGCCGTTGACCTTGCCCGAGTCCCAGCCGCCGTCGTTCCCGTCGTCGCCGTTGTCCTGCACCGCGGCCTCGCGCTCCGCGATCGCCACCTCGCGGTCGTCGAGCGCGACGTCGCGCGCGTCGAGCTCGGCCTCCTTGGTGGTCGCGGCGGTCTCACGGGCCGTGACGGCCTCGGTCGAGGCCGCGATCCCGGCGAGCTGCGTCTCGAGGTCGGCTCGCTCGGCGTCGAGCTTCTCGCGCTCGGCGGCCATCTGCTCGGTCGTGAGGGCGGCCGCCGCGGTGGCGTCCCCGGCCTCCGACTGGGCCTTGAGCGTCACGCCGAGGCCGATGAGCAGCCCCACGGCGAGGCAGCCCACGCCGATCCCGAGGGGCAGGAGCCAGCGCATGTACGTCCGCTCCTCGCGCTCCTCGTCGTCGCTCGAGAAGATCGCGAGCGGTCCCCGGTCGGCGGCAGGAGTGGGCCCGGCGGGCGAGGCAGCAGTCCCGACGGCGACGGCGGGCCCGTCGACCTGGGCGGCGCTCATGGCCGCGACGGGCGGGGCTGCGGCAGCACCGACGACCGGCAGGATCATGGTCGAGGAGGGCGCCTCCGCGGGCGCGGGAGCGCTCACGTCGCGGCGGGACCGCCTCGTCGGCCCGACGGCGGGCGTCCCGTCCCCGGGCGACGTGACGGGGGCCATGACGTGCGTGGAGTCAGCGGGCGAGGGCGCTACCGAGGCTCCGCGCGCGACCGCGGTCTGGAAGAGCACCGGGATCCCGCCGCCCGGCGTCTCGCGGGACCAGGCTTCCGCCCCCGAGGCGGGCGGGGCGGGTGGTGCGGGCGGCGCGGGGACGGCAGGGGCGGCTTCCACCCAGAAGACCCAGCCCTGGGGCGCGGCCGGCCAGGCCGGGTCGGGATGCCAGTCGGACGAAGGGGCGAAACCGGGAGGTACCAACCAGCCGGGCGGCGGGTTGAAATGTACGGCCATGGGAGAGCTCCTTCGACAGTTCCAGCGCGCTCACTATGCTGCAGATCGGCCCGTTGACGCCAATTCCGTACCCTGTCAGCGGCGCCGGGTACAAAGGAACCGGGCCGAGACGCGTGCGGCGGCCCCCGGTCGGCAGCCTCCACGGGCGATCGGCAGCGCGCGTGAGCGATCCCGAGGAGTCGTCGTGTTCCTGATGGACCAGCAGGACCCGTCCGCGGAGGAGCTGCTCGTGTTCTCCGCGAGCGACCTCGTCGCGGCGAGCGAGTGCGAGTACCGCCTGCTGCGCACGCTCGACGAGAAGACGGGGCGCGCTGCCCGCGGTGCGGTCGAGGTCGACGACATGCTCGAACGCACCGCGACCCTGGGCGACGTGCACGAGCAGCACGTCCTCGCCGGGCTCGTGGACCTCGTGGGTGCTGACGCCGTCCGGGAGATCCCCGTGCCGCGCACCGTGCGTCGCGAGGACCTCGTGGCCGCGCACGCCGCGACGCTCGCGGCCCTGCGTGACGGGGTGGAGGTCGTCTACCAGGGCTCGTTCTTCGACGGCCGCTTCCACGGCCGCGCGGACTTCCTGATCCGCACGGACAGCCGGGCGGCCCACGTCCCCCTGCTCCCCGCCGGCCCGACGACGTCGGGCACCCTGGGAGGGCCCGGCGCGCCGGGTGCGGCCGGCCCCGTGTACGCGGTGTACGACGCCAAGCTCGCGCGGCGCGCCAAGGTCGCCGCGCTGCTCCAGCTCGCCGCCTACGCCGACCAGCTCCTGGCAGCCGGCGTCGAGACGTCGCCCGTGCTGCACCTGATCCTCGGCACGCGGGCCGTGACCGACCACCGGCTCGCGGACGTCCTGCCCGTGTTCCGCGAGCGGCGCGCCGAGCTGCTGCACCTCCTGGACGCGCACCGCGCGGCCGGCGAGCCGGTCCGCTGGGACGCGCCCGGGCTGCGGCAGTGCGGGACGTGCGGGTACTGCGCCCAGCAGGTCGAGGAGCACGACGACCTGCTCAGCGTCGCGGGCCTGCGCAGCACCCAGCGCGTGAGGCTCCGCGCGGGTGGCATCACCACCATGACCCAGCTCGCGTCGGCCACGACCCCGCCCCGCGGGCTCGCGGCGCGCACTTTCGAGACGCTGCGGGTCCAGGCCCGGCTCCAGGCCGGGCTGGTCGACGTGCCGGCGGACGGGGGCGAGGTGCCGGGCCTGGGCCCCGGTCCCAGCGGGTCGGTCACGTGGAGCACGCAGGTGGTGCCGGGGGAGGGGGACCCTGAACCTGCCCGGACGGAGCAGCACACGCTCTCCTACGTGGTCGTCGACCCCGCGCCGCTGCGCGCCCTGCCCCCGCCGGATCCGGGCGACGTGTTCTTCGACTTCGAGGGCGACCCGCTGTGGTCGGTCACGGACCCCGCGACCGGCGACATCACGTGGAACATCGACTACCTGTTCGGTCTCGTCGAGCGACCCGGCACCTCGGGAGAGGCGCCACCCTTCCACGCGTTCTGGGCGCACGACCTGGAGCAGGAGAAGCAGGCGCTCGTCGACTTCGTCGACTACCTGGCCAAGCGACGCGCCCAGTACCCCGGGCTGCACGTCTACCACTACGCGTCGTACGAGAAGACCCACCTGCTGTCGATCGCGGCCCGCCACGGGGTCTACGAGCAGGAGGTCGACGACCTCCTGCGCCAGGGCGTGCTCGTCGACCTCTACGCGACCGTGCGCCACTCGCTCAAGGTCTCGGCGCCGTCGTACTCGATCAAGAAGCTCGAACCGCTGTACATGGGCGACCAGCTCCGCGGCGGCGACGTGACCGACGCCGCCGCGTCGGTCGTGGCCTACGCGACCTGGTGCGCCGCGCGCGACGCGGGCGACGACGAGGAGGCGGCCAGGCTGCTGCGCGGCATCGCCGACTACAACGAGTACGACTGCCTCTCGACCCTGCGGCTGCACGAGTTCCTGCTGGGCCTCGCCGGACGCACGGCCCCCGCGACGAGCGACGTACGGACGACGCCCCCGGCGGGCAACGGGTGGGAGGACGACCTGCCGCCCGCCCTCGAGCTCAGCGACGCCGAGGTGGCGCGCCGGGCCAAGCGCGCCGAGGCCGAGCAGGTCGAGCTCGACGTGCGGGGGCTCGCGGGCGGCGTGGACGGCCGCTCGGGGGCCGGGCGGACCGACGACGAGGAGGCCGTCGCGCTCCTCGGCGCAGGGGTCGGGTACTACTGGCGCGAGGCCAAGCCTTTCTGGCAGGAGTACTTCTCCCGGCTGAAGGACCCCGTGGACGAGTGGCAGACGCCCCGGTCGTACTTCGTCGTCGAGCGGGCCGAGGTGATCGAGGACTGGGCCCGGGCGACGCCGCGCAGCAACCCGTCGCGTCGTCTGCGGCTCTTCGGCGAGCTGCCCGACGGCACCGAGCTCAAGGCGGGCTACGAGGGCGCGACCGCGCTCTTCGAGGGGCCCGCTCCCGACGGGATCGAGCCCGCGCACGGCGCGGTGCGCTGGTCGACGGGGAGCGTGCGCGTGCACGGCGTCGAGCGCGGGCGGCTCGCGAGCGGCCGGGAGGTCGACGTCCTCGACGTGCGGATGCCCGTCCCCAAGGGGGCTGCCACGCACGACGTGCTGCCCATGGCGCTGACGGTGGGCCAGGTGCTGCCCACACCGCAGCAGGAGGCCTCGATCCGGGCGCTCGCGACGCTCGTGCAGGGGCAGAACCCCGGTGGGGTCGAGGCCCCGCTGGTGCTTCCCGACCACCCTGCGCTCGACCTGCTGCGCAGGTGCCCGCCGCGCACGTCGTCGGGCGGCCCGCTCCCGGCCCTCGCGGACGGCCCCGAGCGGTACATCGACGCCGTCACGGACGCCGTCCGCGACCTCGACGGGTCGTACCTCGGCGTCCAGGGCCCTCCCGGCACCGGGAAGACCCACCTCGCCTCGAAGGTGATCGGACGCCTCGTCGCCGAGGGCTGGCGCGTGGGCGTGGTGGCGCAGTCGCACGACGTCGTCGAGAACGTCCTCGCGGGAGTCATCAGCAAGGGCGGCGTCGCTGCGGACCGCGTGGGCAAGAAGGCCTCGGGTCCCAAGGGGCGCGACGTGTCGAGGGTCGGGCGCGACGTGGGCTCCGGCCTGGCCGACGACGTCGCCGCGGCGGACCTGCCCGAGGGCTCGCGGCTCGTCCCCTGGCGGCTCGTGGACTCCGCGCAGACCTCGGCCTTCGTCGCGGAAGGTCCCGGTGTGATCGGCGGGACGGCCTGGGACTTCGCGCACGTCGAGCGGTTCGGCGACGGCGAGCTCGACCTGCTCGTGATCGACGAGGCCGGGCAGTTCTCGCTCGCGAACACCGTCGCGGTCTCGCGGGCCGCGCAGCGGCTCCTGCTCCTGGGCGACCCGCAGCAGCTCCCGCAGGTCTCGCAGGGGCAGCACCCCGAGCCGGTCGACCAGTCGGCCCTCGGCTGGCTGACCCGTGCCGGCGGAGGGCACGACGTGCTGCCACCGGAGTACGGCTACTTCCTCGCGCGGTCCTGGCGCATGCACCCGGCGCTGTGCGACGCGGTGTCCGAGCTCGCGTACGAGGGCCTGCTGCACGCCGAGGCGGCCGCGGGCGAACGCTTGCTCGTGGGGGTCGAGCCCGGCGTGCACGTGGTCGAGGTCGAGCACGCCGGGAACGCGGTCTCCTCGGTCGAGGAGGCCCAGGAGATCGTGCGCCAGGTCCAGGCGCTGCTCGGGACCACCTGGTACCCGGGCGGGCGGGGTGGGGGTGCCGCAGGTTCCCACGCTGGGGCCCCCACCGGCTCGCGCCCGCTCGACCAGCACGACTTCGTGGTCGTGGCCCCCTACAACGCGCAGGTCTGGACCGTGCGGCACGCGCTCCAGGCCGCAGGGCTGGGGGACGTGCGCGTGGGCACGGTCGACAAGTTCCAGGGCAAGGAGGCGCCCGTCGCGATCGTCTCGATGACGGCCTCGGCGCGTGAGGACGTGCCGCGCGGCATGGAGTTCCTGCTGTCGCGCAACCGCGTGAACGTCGCGGTCTCGCGGGGCCAGTGGTGCGCCGTCGTGGTCCGCTCGCACCGGCTCACCGACTACCTGCCGCAGCACCCCGAGGAGCTCGCCGAGCTGGGCGCGTTCATCGGGCTGTGCCAGTCGGGGGCCGCTCGGTAGCGGCCGAGCTTCCGCTGAGTGCGTGATGCGGCAGCGACACGCCGGGCGAGTCGCTGCCGCATCACGCACTCGACGGCGGGTCAGGGCTCAGAAGTCCCCGAACCCTCCGAAGTCCCCACCACCGAAGTCGCCGAACCCACCGAAGTCACCGCCGAGGTCCCCTCCGGCCTCGGTGACCTCTCCGCCCGTGTCGCCCGCTCCAGGGTCGGCCTCGGTCGCCCCGGGATCCCCCTCGCCGCCCGCCCCGCCGTCGCTCGCGAGGTTCGCGGTCGGGTCGCCGAACATCGGGCCGAACATCATGTTGGCGACCGCGGAGCCGATCACGACGCCCGCGATGGTGCCGAGCATGCTCGAGCCGATCATCGAGCCCATGCCGGGCCCGCCCGGGCCGCCGACCCCTTGCCGGCCGCCGAACGACCGCTCGAGCGTGCCGGGATTGCGCATCTCGGCGCGGGTCGCCATGCGGGCGAGCGACTGCGGGTCGTCGGAGGTCGCACGCTCGGCGGGCGGCAGGTTCTCGCCGAGGTCGGTGAGCACACGGCGCCGCTGCTCGGGCGTGAGCCGCTCGAACGCCTCGGTGTGCGCCTGCTCGACGGCCTCGGGGGGAGCCGTGCGCAGCAGGTAGCGGTAGCGGTCGATCGCGACGTCGTCCTCGCTGCGCCCCGGACCCGTCGGAGCGGGGGGCGGGGTGCCGTACACGGGGGACTCGTGGCCGTCGTAGGTCGCGTGGCGGCGCGGCATCCCCTCGTCCTGCGGGGTGCGGCCGAGGAGGCGGTCGAGGAATCCCATGAGCGTGTCCTTCTGGTCGAACCGTCGAGGGCGGGTGCCCTCACCGGTTCAACGCGGTTCGCCGCCCCTCCGTTCCGTCGAGTGCGTGGTTCGGCAGCGACACGCCCGGCGAGCCGCTGCCGAACCATGCACTCAGCGGGGAGCGGGCTCCGGCACGCAGCCCACCCCACCCAGGAGCCGGACGTTGAGCGGCTGTCCCGCGAGCTCGAGCGCGTGGTACTGCTCGTGCACGCGCACGGTCAGCCCGTCGGCCAGGTCGAGCCCCGTGTGGTGCCACACGCGGCACGCCCCCTCACCCGTCGTGTACTCGACGACGACCTCGACGCCTCCGTCGACCGGTCGCACCGCGCGGACCGTGCCGTCACGCCAGCCCCAGGGCCGGTTGCCCAGCATGCGTGCGTGGACGGGGTGCAGGAGGTGCCCGGTGTCGTACCGGTCGCACACGGTCGGTACGGGACAGGGGGCGGTGCTCGCCCGGCGTTCCATGACGTGCTGGGCCATGGTGCTCCTTCTCTCCGGCCCGACGGCGGAGCTCACCCGCGTGCGGGCACCCACCCGGGCGAAGCCCAGGGCGAGGGGCACGAGGACGAGCGCTGCGGCGTGGGGCTGCTCGCTCTTCCCCCACGGGCGTGGGGGCGGGTCTTCCTCCGGGAGCACCGTGCGCGTCGCGCGGTTGCCGGACCAGCACGCCGGAGGGCGGTTCGCTGGTCCTCTGGACCGTTCTCAGTTCTACCACGGCGTCCAGGACCAGGCACAGGGGTACCTGGTCCTGGACGCACGAGTGCCCCCGACCGGCGAACCGGTCGGGGGCACTCGTTCAATGATCAGCTACGCCCGGAGGCGAGTGAGATCAGAGCGGGCGGATGTTCTCCGCCTGCGGGCCCTTGGGGCCCTGCGTCACGTCGAACTCGACGCGCTGGTTCTCCTCGAGCGAGCGGAAGCCCTGCGTCTGGATGGCGGAGTAGTGCGCGAACACGTCGGCGCTGCCGTCCTCAGGTGCGATGAAGCCGTAGCCCTTCTCGCCGTTGAACCACTTCACGGTTCCCAATGCCATGGGGATCTCCTTCTAGAGTTTCAAACAGCTCCATGATCTGGAGCCGAACATCACGGTGTTCGTCGTCAACTCTTGGGTAACAAGGTTCGCGGTGGCATGGGGCCGTTGCGCAAGGACAAGCGAGGCACTGCAATCTCACCGGTAACGGTACAGGGGTTACTCCGACTGTGCTACCCCTGTTGCTAACGATTGAAGTACTTGTGTCCCCCAACCAGGTCATGACCGAGCAAATCGGGCACGGTCACGAGCGTGTAACCAGCAGCCCGCAGGCTGTCCACGATGCCGGGCACGGCCGACACGGTCGAGGCGTGGATGTCGTGCATCAGCAGGATCGCCCCAGGTCGGGCACCTGCGAGGGCCCGCTCCGAGGTCATGGCCGAGTCCTTGTTCTTCCAGTCCTCGGTGTCGACGTTCCACAGGATCGCCGGCTCGTTGCGCTGGGAGAGGACACTCGTCACAGTATCGCTCGTCGCGCCGTACGGGGGCCGTACGAGCGTGGGTCGGACGCCCGACGCGGCCTCGACCGCGTCCGCGGTCGACTGCAGCTCCTGCGAGATCTGGTCGGTGCCGAGCTTCGACAGGTCGGGGTGGGACCACGTGTGGTTCCCGACGGCGTGCCCCTCCGCGACCTCGCGGCGCACCAGGTCGGGGTTCGCCTGGACCGACCGCCCGACGAGGAAGAACGTGGCCCTGGCCTGCTTCTCGGCCAGGGTGTCGAGGAGCTGGGACGTGTACCTGCCGGGGCCATCGTCGAAGGTCAGGGCGATGCACTTGAGCACCGAGCAGTCCGGCGCGTCGGGCGAGGCGGGGGGCGGTGCGGCCACGGGCGGCTCCTCGACAGGGGGCGGGGCGATCCCCACGAACGGCGCACCGCTCGCCGCGACCTCGGCAAGCTGCTTGCCGACGGCCGACAGGACGGACCGGGTCGCGTCCGGCTCGAGCCGCACGGCGAGCTCCCCGTCGGCCCGTGCCGAGACCAGGCCGGGCGAGAAGACCAGGGTCGCTGCGCCGTCGGGCCCGAGACGGACGTCCCGGAACGTGTCCTCCGACGACGGCACAGGCTCGCCGAACCCCAGCCCCGCGGCCGTGAGCGCCGCTCCTACCCACTCCGCGGCCTGCTTGCGGCCGTCCGCGGTGAGCAGGTCGGCCGACCACGTCGTGGTCGCGCGCGGGAGGTCGGTGTAGAACGTCTGGCTGCCGACCTCCCCGTTCGCCCCGCCCGTGAAGGCGTAGGTCGAGGCGTGCACGCCCAGCACGTCGCCCTGCGCGAGCACCAGGTCCCAGCCGACGTTGAGCTCGTTGCCCGTCGCGGCGGGGTCGACCGCGGCCTCGTAGGCCTGCGTCGTCGCGTCGACGAAGCGACCGAACGCCCGCGCGAGCGAGCGCTCGCCAGGGATCGCGACGGTCGAGATCGAGCGGGCGTCGCCCGTGTCCGCGGTCGACTCCTGGTGGATCTCGAGGTTCTCGACCAACGTCGGGTCGAGCACCGCAGGCGGGTCCACCCGCTCGGCGGGGACCGGGGTCGCGGTCGGTGACGGGGTGGGCGAGGGCTGTGCCGACGGCTGTGCGGACGCGCGCGTCAGGAAGAACGTGACGCCCGCGGCGACGACCAGCAGGGCGACGAGGACGGCGACGACCCGGACGACCCGGTTCTGCGGGCGCGCAGGGGAGGAACCGCCCGGCGGCAGACCGCGGGACGGGGAGGCGTGCGGGGACATCAGGCCACCGTGCCACGCAGGGACGGTGCGCGTCGCGCCCGGACGGGCCGATGAGGCGAGCGCCACAGCGTCCGCCTCGATCCCTCGCACGGCCGCCCCAGGGGCTCCACGACCTTCACGCGCCGCGCACGCGTCACGTACCCGGCCGCAGTCGCCCCTCGAGGCGTGCGAGGCGGCACCACCCGCCACGTGGCGGGTGGTGCCCACCGCCGCGCGCGGGGTAGAACTGAGTGATGGTCTCTCCCTCCCAGGTCCCCGGCGTCGTGCTGAACAACGGCGTCACCGTCCCGCAGGTCGGCCTCGGCGTCTTCAAGGTGCCCGACGACGCGACCCAGCAGAACGTCGAGGAGGCGCTCGAGGCGGGCTACCGGCACATCGACACCGCGGCCGGCTACTACAACGAGGCCGGGGTCGGCGCGGCTCTGCGCGCGAGCGGGCTGCACCGTGACGAGGTCTTCGTGACGACGAAGCTGCGCAACGGCGACCAGGGGTTCGAGTCCGCCCTCCAGGCCTTCGAGGACTCGCGCGAGGCCCTCGACCTCGAGGTCGTCGACCTGTACCTGATCCACTGGCCGGTCCCCAGCAAGGACCTCTACGTCGAGACCTGGCGGGCGTTCGAGAAGCTCTACGCCGACGGCGCGGCGCGCGCGATCGGCGTGTCCAACTTCCTGCCCGACCACCTCGCGCGGCTCCTCGCCGAGACCGACGTGGTGCCCGCCGTCAACCAGATCGAGGTCCACCCGACGTACCAGCAGCGCGCCACGCAGGCCGCGACGCTCGCCGCGGGCATCGCGGTCGAGGCGTACTCGCCGCTCGGGCGGGGGGCCGACCTCGACCACCCCGTCGTGGCGAAGGTCGCCGCGGCCCACGACGTCACCCCGGCCCAGGCGATCCTGCGCTGGCACGTCCAGGGCGGACGGGTCGTCATCCCCAAGTCGGTGAACCTCGAGCGTCTCGCCGCGAACATCGACGTGTTCGGGTTCGAGCTCTCGTCCGACGAGGTCGCCGCGATCGACGGGCTCGACTCGGACGCACGCCTGGGCTCCGACCCCGCGACGGCCGCGTTCTCGCAGTATCCGTCCTGACCTCGGACGCCCCCCACCTGCACCTCTGCCGAATCGAGACGTCCCCGTGACGGCGCCGTAACGCGGGACGGAGTCTCGCGTAACGGTGCCCGCATACGTTCCAGGCACTCAGGTCGTCAGGACCCGAGCCCGGAACGTCGGGCACGTTGTCCGGTTCGCCGTGTGTGACTCTCTGGTTGCAATTGTGCATCTGGGGTTTCGCGCGCGTCCGACCTGTGCCATCGTCAGCACGATATTCAGTGCTGAATATTCAGGTGATCCACCGCGGGTGCGAGGAATCTGAGCACCCGGGTGCGATCTGGCGCACGGAGGTTCGGAATGCAACGCACAGCACGTCGAACGACGGGTGGGCTGGCACTCGCGCTGGCTGCCACCCTCGCCATCACCGCATGCGGTACTCAGTCTCAGGGGGACAACACAGGATCGACAGAGTCGTCGAGCGAGACCGGCACGGCCGACCTCGCGATCGTGCCTTCCGTCCAGATCGACATCGACGGCCAGGAGGTCCCGGTCTCGACGTCGGGCGACCCCGTCGACCCGGCCGGTGACGGCACGGCCGAGTGCGCCGAGGGGACCTCGATCGCCATGGCGGGCGCCCTGACCGGACCCAACGCCGCGCTCGGGCAGAACATCCTCTACGGCGCCAAGGTCGCCGTGGACGCGTTCAACGCCGCGAACGCGGGCTGCCAGGTCACCATCAAGGAGTTCGACACCGAGGGCGACCCGCAGAAGGCCACCCAGGTCGCCCCGCAGATCGTGGGCGACGCGAGCGTCATCGCGCTCCTGGGCCCGGCGTTCTCGGGCGAGACCTCCGCGACCGGCGACGTCTTCAGCCAGGCGGGCCTGCCGTCGCTGTCGGCGTCGGCGACCAACCCCGACATCACCAAGAACGGCTGGAAGACGTTCTTCCGCGGCCTGGCGAACGACGCGGTCCAGGGCCCCGCGGTCGCCAAGTACATGGTGGACACGCTCGGCTACGACAAGGTCTGCGTGGTCCAGGACAACTCGGACTACGGCGTGGGCCTCGCCAAGGAGATCACCGCGGGCCTCGGTGAAGCGGCGGACGACTCGTGCTCGGCCGAGGTCAAGGTCGGTGACAAGGACTTCGCGGCGGCGACCCAGATCATCTCGAGCTCGGACGCCGACGCGGTCTTCTACGCCGGCTACTACGCCGAGGCCGCGCCGTTCGCGCAGCAGCTGCGTGACGCGGGCGTCGACATCCCGTTCGTGTCCGCGGACGGCACCAACGACCCGCAGTTCGTGACCCAGGCAGGAGCAGCGTCCAAGGGCGCGATCCTGTCGTGCCCGTGCGGCCCGGCTCCTGACGAGTTCGCCTCGGCCTACGAGGCTCTCAACGGTCAGGCTCCCGGCGTCTACTCGGTCGAGGGCTACGACCTGGCCACGATCATGCTCACCGCGATCGCGTCGGGCGTGACGGACCGTGCCGGGATGCTCGACTTCGTGACGAACTACGACGGTGAGGGCCTGGCCCGCACCTACAAGTGGGACGACACGGGCGAGCTCTCGTCGGCCCTGATCTGGATCTACGAGGTCAAGTAGCCGGTCGGCGCCTGCCGGTCCGGAGCGCCGCCCCCACCTGGTCGAGCACGACCGGGTCGGGGGCGGTGTGCCCTGACGGCAGCCGCCGAGCGGGCCACGGTGCGCCCGCCTCCTCGCGGGGCGGGCGCACCGCGGTCGGCCGACCGCCCTCCCACCGGCTCGAAGGAGCAGCATGTCGATGCTCGTCCACGACGTCCTCGCCGCAGACCCCCTCATCGGATTCGACCTCGCGGCCCTGGGCCGCAACTTCTGGGCCCTCACCGTCGACGGCCTGACCTACGGCGCGGTCTACGCGCTCGTCGCCGTGGGCTACACGCTCGTCTACGGGGTGCTGCGCCTCATCAACTTCGCCCACTCCGAGATCTTCATGCTCGGCATGTTCGGGCAGTACGCCACGCTCCTCGCGCTCGGGTTCTACCCGAGCGGCGACGCCTTCGACAAGGGCGTCCTGCTGACCGTCCTCTACCTGGGGATCGCGATGATCGGCGGCATGGTGGTCGCGGGAGGGGCCGCCGTCGGGCTCGAACGCGTGGCCTACAGACCGCTGCGCAAACGCGGGGCCCCGTCGCTCGTCTTCCTCATCACCGCGATCGGTGCCTCGTTCGTCATCCAGGAGTTCGTGCACTTCGTGCTCCCGGCCCTGACGGGCGGCGAGCTGGGCGGCGTGAACGCCGAGCAGCCCATCCGGCTGGTCGAGCCCGAGGTCCAGTTCCAGATCTTCGGAGCCAACGTCACCAACGTCACGCTCATCATCATCTTCTCGGCCCTGATCCTGGCCCTCGCGACCGACATGTTCATCAACCGGACCAAGTTCGGCCGCGGCATCCGCGCGGTCGCGCAGGACCCCGTGACCGCGACGCTCATGGGCGTCTCGCGCGAGCGCATCATCATGCTGACGTTCCTCATCGGCGGCGTCCTCGCCGGGGCAGCAGCACTGCTCTACACGCTGCGCGTGCCCAACGGGATCATCTACTCGGGCGGCTTCATCCTCGGGATCAAGGCGTTCTCCGCGGCGGTCCTCGGTGGGATCGGCAACCTGCGCGGGGCGCTGCTCGGTGGTCTGCTGCTGGGCGTCATGGAGAACTACGGCCAGGTCGTGTTCGGCACCGAGTGGCGCGACGTCGTCGCGTTCGTCCTGCTGATCGTGGTCCTGATGTTCCGACCGACCGGCATCCTCGGCGAGTCCCTGGGGAGGGCGCGAGCATGAGCACCAGCACTCCTGCAGAGAACGCCGACGCAACCGGATCGGGACAGGCAGCACCGGCACGCCCCCGCCCCGAGCTCCCGCCCGCTGGCCAGACGCCCGTCGCCCAGCGCCCCCACGGGGGCGCGGGGGACCGGCTCCGTCTGTGGTGGGACGCGCTCGCGCGCCCGGCCCAGTGGGCGTTCGGGGCGCCGTTCGTCCTGTTCATCGCGCTCCTGCCGATCCTCAACATCCCGGTCCTGACCACGGTCGGCACCAACTTCGGCGCCGTCATGGCCCAGTTCGGGATGTACGCGCTCATCGCGATCGGGCTCAACGTCGTGGTCGGGCAGGCGGGCCTGCTCGACCTCGGCTACGTGGGCTTCTACGCGATCGGCGCGTACACGCTCGCGATCCTCACGAGCCCCGACAGCCCGTGGAACGTGACCCAGCCCGAGGGCTGGCTGTCCGACGACTGGGCGTGGCTCGCGATCCTGCCGGTCGCGGTCGCGATCACGGCCATGTCGGGCCTGGTCCTGGGGTCGCCCACGCTGCGCCTGCGCGGCGACTACCTCGCGATCGTGACGCTCGGCTTCGGTGAGATCGTGCGTCTGCTCGCGGACAACCTCGACGAGATCACGGGCGGTGGTCAGGGCCTCAAGTCGGTCGCCTACCCGCGGCTCGGCGTGACCGAGGAGCTGCCCAACGGCGTGTTCTCGGCGGGCAACGTCGGGAGCACGCTCA
Organism: Oerskovia enterophila; assembly: GCF_044748475.1. Lineage (NCBI taxonomy): Bacteria > Bacillati > Actinomycetota > Actinomycetes > Micrococcales > Cellulomonadaceae > Oerskovia > Oerskovia enterophila. Next base: position 612,986 of record NZ_JBIVFZ010000004.1, on the reverse strand, counting down.
ACTCGGGCGTGTGGTGGTTCTGGCTGTCGCTCGTCTTCATCATCATCTCGCTGCTGCTCGTGGGGAACCTCGAGCGCTCGCGCGTGGGCCGCGCGTGGGTCGCGATCCGCGAGGACGAGGACGCAGCCGAGATCATGGGCGTCCCCACGTTCAAGTTCAAGCTGTGGGCGTTCGTGATCGGGGCGTCGATCGGCGGCGTCTCGGGGGCGATCTACGCGGGCCAGGTCCAGTTCGTCATCCCGACGAACTTCAACATCATCAACTCGGTGCTGTTCCTGTGCGCGGTCGTGCTCGGCGGCCAGGGCAACAAGCTGGGCGTGATCCTCGGGGCGTTCATCATCGTGTACCTGCCGAACTTCTTCCTGGGGCGCACGTCGCTGTTCGGCATCCCGATCGACGGCAACGCGATCGCGAACTACAAGTACCTGTTCTTCGGGGTCGCGCTCATGGTGCTCATGATCTTCAGGCCGCAGGGGCTCATACCCGTCCGGCAGAAGCTGCTCACGTACGGGCGCGAGCTGTACGTCGCGGCGCGCCGCACGCTCGCCAAGATGCCCGACGGCGGCCCGCAGCCCGCGTACGCGACGTCCGCTCCGTCGTCGGGCACATCAGGTACGTCGGGCACGTCGGGTGCGCCCGCCGGCAGCACGGGCGGGCACGCACCCAGGGGACGCGGACCCGACGGGCCGACCGACAGCGATCCCACCGGGAACGACGGAACGACCGACGGGGGGAACCGATGAGCAACGAACCCGGAGGCATGGGGGCCGGCGGCGACGTCGGCGACGCGCACCTGTCGCTGTCCGCCGACGCGGGCGAGCCCATGGCCGAGAAGTACCTGCCCGGCGCGGGGCTCGACGAGCCCGTGCTGGTCGACGTGACCGAGGTACGTCCCGAGCTCGCCGACGCCGCGCTGGTCGACGAGATCGTCGCGGCCGACCGCGAGGTCCTGGCCGAGGTCGGCGAGCCGCTGCTCAAGATGGAGGACGTGTCGGTCGTGTTCGGCGGCCTCACGGCCCTGGACAGCGTCACGTTCGACATCCGGCGCGGGGAGATCCTGGGGCTGATCGGGCCCAACGGTGCCGGGAAGACCACGGCGTTCAACGCCATGACCGGCGTCTACCGGCCTACCAGGGGCCAGGTCCGGTTCGACGGGCAGGTCCTGGGCAAGGCCAAGCGCAACCAGATCACGCGCCTGGGCATCGCCCGGACCTTCCAGAACATCCGGCTCTTCAACGAGATGACGGCCCTCGAGAACGTGGTCGTGGGGACCGACGCGCGGCACCGGACCTCGGTGCCGGGGGCGCTGCTGCGCACGCGTCGGCACCGGCAGGAGGAGCGCGACGCGATCGACCGGTCCATGGCGATCCTCGAGTTCGTCGGGGTCGGGGCGCGCGCCACGGAGAAGGCGCGCAACCTGTCCTACGGCGAGCAGAGGCGCCTCGAGATCGCCCGCGCGCTCGCGACCGAGCCCAAGCTGCTGTGCCTCGACGAGCCCGCGGCGGGCTTCAACCCGGCGGAGAAGGAGGCCCTCATGGACCTCATCCGCCACATCCGCGACGACGGGTACACGGTCCTGCTCATCGAGCACGACATGCGGCTCGTGCGGGGCGTGACGGACCGGATCGTGGTGCTCGAGTTCGGGAAGGTCATCGCCGACGGATCGCCCGAGGACGTCACGTCCGACCCCAAGGTCATCGCCGCCTACCTGGGCGTGCCTGACGAGGAGCTGGCTGAGGGAGACGCAGATGCCCCTGCTTGAGATCACCGACATGACGGTCGCGTACGGCCGGATCGAGGCCGTGCGCGGCGTGTCGATCACGGTCGAGGAGGGCGAGCTCGTGACCCTCATCGGGGCCAACGGCGCCGGGAAGACCACGACCATGCGCGCGGTCTCGGGCATCCGGCCGTTGTCGCGCGGGAAGATCGTGTTCGACGGCAAGGACATCACCCGGATGAAGCCGCACCTGCGGGTGCTCGAGGGGATCGTGCAGGCCCCCGAGGGCCGGGGGATCTTCCCCGGCATGACGGTCCTGGAGAACCTCGAGATGGGGGCGTACGGGCGCACGTTCGAGAACAAGGCCGTGCACGACGAGACGCTGGCGCGGGTCTTCGAGCTCTTCCCGCGCCTCGAGGACCGCACGTCGCAGGTGGGCGGGACCATGTCCGGGGGCGAGCAGCAGATGCTCGCGATCGGGCGCGCGCTCATGGCTCGGCCGCGGCTCATGCTGCTCGACGAGCCGTCGATGGGCCTCGCACCCATGGTCATCCAGCAGATCTTCCGGATCGTCTCGGAGATCAACGCGCAGGGCACCACGGTGCTGCTGGTCGAGCAGAACGCCCGGCAGGCGCTCTCACGCTCGCACCGGGCGTACGTGCTGGAGACGGGCGAGGTCGTGCGCTCCGGGGGCGGCCGGGAGCTGCTCGCGGACCCGAGCATCAAGGAGGCGTACCTCGGCGTCGCGTGAGCACCGGGTCACGGCCTGTGCACACTGTCCCCAGGTCTGTGGATAACTTTGTGGACAGCAGTGGGGACAACGTGTGGAACACGCTGTGGACAGTGTGTGGACGACGGGCAGCGGGCGGTCGGGTGCGGTGAGCCCCGCCCGGCCGCTGCCCGTCCGAGGACGGGTTCCTGACCCTGCCGCACCCTGCCGGGGCAGCCCGGCGCGGGCGCACCCGGCACCTACGCGCCGAGCCTCTCCTTGGCCGCGAGGACCCGCAGCACCGCCGCGTCGACCTGGGCTGCGAAGCCCGGGTCGCTCTGCGCGCGCTCGACGAGAGCGGACGCCATCTCGGGGATCACGCCCGGGTCGGCCGACGCGAGCACCATGTCGCCGCCCGCAGCGATCGTCAGGACGGCCCGGTCGCCCGGCGACCAGGCCTGGACCTGCTCGGCCTTCGACACGTCGTCGGTGATGACCACGCCGTGGAAGCCCAGGTCTCCCCGCAGCAGCCCGTCGACGACCACGGGCGAGAAGGCGGCAGGCACACCGGGGTCGATCTGGTCGTAGATCGCGGTCGACATCATGACGAACGCGGCCCCGGCGTCGATCCCCGACCGGAACGCCTCGACCGACGGGGCGTCGCGCGTGGTCACCGTGTCGGTCACGCCTGCGTCGTCGTCGGTGTTGCCGGCCACCCGCCCCAGACCGGGGAAGTGCTTGATCGCGACGTCGACGGCGCTGGCCTCCATGCCCGCGCTGAACGCGTTCGCGTGCGAGGTCACGGTGTCGACCCCGAACCCGTAGTTCCTCCCGAAGTACCCGATCGGGGCGTTGGTCCGCGCGGTCTCGGGGCTCGTGACGACGTCCATGACGGGCGCGAGGTTGAGGTCGACCCCCGCGGCGGCGAGCTCCGCGCCCCAGGTCGTGGCCTGCGCCTGCAGGTCGGCAGGCGCGAGCGCGGACTGGTCCATGGCGCTCGGGATGTCGGAAAAGCCCGGGCCGCGCAGGACCTGGACCTTGCCGCCCTCCTGGTCGGTCGACACGAACAGCGGCGTCCCGTGCGTGGTCTCGTCCGAGACGAGGGCCGTGAACGAGTCGACGAGGTTCTTGACCGGCCCGGTCCCGGCCTGGGTGCGGCCTGCGAGGAACAGGTTGCCCACGTGGTGGGAGCTGATCGCGTCGTAGCTCGCCTGGTCGACCTTCCCGACGTTGACCCCGACCATCAGGAGCTGGCCGACCTTCTGCTCGAGGCTCCACCCGGCCAACGGGTCGGCGGACGGGTCGGGGGCTTCGGTGGGGGTGGGCGCCGCGCTCGCGGTCGGCGAGGGAGGGGTGTCGCTGCCCGACGGCGGAGCGCTCGTCGGGTTGTTCGTCGTGCCGCCGGGGGAGCACGCGGCGAGCAGGAGGGTGGTGACGAGCATGGCGGCGCCCGCGGCGCCTCGACGGGACGACCTCATGCTTCGACCCTAGGCCGGTTCCCGGGATGCCCCCGGCGACCGGGGCCGCTCGGAGGTGTTCTTCGCGTCACGTCGTGCGGGGGCCGTGCCGCGCAGGGTCGGCAACCCGTCAGGTCGCGAGGTGCCGGCCCACGGGGTCCGGGGCGGCGATCGGTCGGCCCACCGTCAAGGCGTCGCGCAGGGCGGGGTCGAGGTCCTGGAACACGGCGTCGGCCTGCGTCCCCGTCCCGTCGAGGACCGAGCTGAAGAAGCAGCGCCCCGACGCGGCCAGGATCACGTCGAGGATCTCCCCGTCGTCGAGGCCCAGGTCCCGCAGCTCGGTGAGGTCGGACTCGGTCATGTCGGCGGCGCCGGCCGCGACCTTGTCCGCGAGGTCCATGACCGCGCGGTCGATCGGAGAGAGCTGGACGGTGTCGTGCCCCTCGGCGGCCTCGCGGACCGCCTCGGCGCCGACATGGTGCTCGGCGAGGATCGCCCCGTGAGCGAGCGCGCAGTACGTCGACCGGAGCCGCAGAGCCGCGGCGAGGGTCGCGAGCTCGTAGCGCCGGGGGGACATGGACGCCTTGATCGCGCCGTTGAGCCCGATCCACGCGTCGAGGACCACGGGCCGGTTGGCCAGCAGGCGCGTGAGGTTGGCGACGTAGCCACGCGTCGCGCGGTCCTGCTCGAACGCCGTCGCGACGGCCCCGCCGGGCTCGTCCTCGGTGGCCTCTCGGATCCAGCTCATGGCGGACCTCCCTCCCGGGCGGCCGCGTGCCCACGGTCGGAGCACGGTCCCGGGGTGCCTCTCCAGGCTCCCACGGCGCGGTCGGAGCAGGAAGAGGGGCGCGGTCCCAGGGGAAGAGGACCCACGAGCTGAGCCGTCGTCGTCGAGAAGTGAGCTGTTGCCCCGGAAACGCCGGATCGAGGGGCAACAGCTCACTTCTCGACGGCCGAGCGATCGTGCCGCCGTGCCTCAGGTCGTGGCGACGAGCGCCACGACCTGGTCGCGCAGAGCAGCAGGAAGCTGTTCGGCGGTCCCCTCGACGTCGAACCCGAGGTCCTCCGCCTGGTGCAGCAGGGCACCCGCCCGCACCGCGTCGGGTGCGGTGCCGTCCCCGGTGAGCGTCATGACGCCGGCCGTGAACGCGGCTCGCCCGTGCCCCTTGTCGGCCGCCGCGACGTACAGGACGAGGGCTCGCCGCGGGTCGTGCGGGCGTCCCCGACCGGTCGCGTGCTCGGCCGCCACGTTGTAGAGGGCGCGCGGGTGCCCGGCTTCGGCGGCGCGCTCGAGGAGGAGGCGTGACCGCGCCTCGTCGACCGGCACTCCCTGACCCGTCGCGGACAGCACCGAGAGCTCGAAGAGGGCGTCGGGGTTGCCGATCCTCGCAGCGGCCTCGTGGTCGGCCGCGGCGGCCGACGCGTCCTGGGTGAACCCGTAGCCGTTGAAGCGCATCCAGCCCCGCAGCACGTGCGCGGAGCCGTCCGGGTCGTCGGCGGCCAGCGCGTCGACGCGCGCGGCGGCATCGACCGCAGGTTCGAGACCCCGGAAGTAGGCCTCGCGCACCCACGTGAGCGCGGCCTCGCGCGACCCCGCGGCGTCGGCCCGGCGGTAGACGGCGATCATGACCTGCTCGGCGTCGATCGGGAGAAGACCGACGAGGTGCTCGTTGCGCACGAACGCGTCGCGCACGCCGTGGCCCAGGGCGAGCAGCCTCTCGGGGCTCGCGTGCGCGTCGTCGAGGGCCGCGCGGGCGTCCTCGTAGGCGACCGAGCCTCGCGGACGTCGGTCGGACGGCGAGGGCGCGGCCGGCGTCGGGGTGGCAGGCGGCTCGGCTGCGGCGTCGCGAGCGGCGGCGTCCCAGACGAGGTCGCCGGCCGGGTTCCAGATCCGGCTGGTGCGTCCCGCGGCCCACTCGGCGTGGAAGCCCGTGGGGAGGGCGAGGTAGCGCACGAGGTGAGGCGCCTTGCGCCAGACCTCGTGCGCGGGCACCAGCCGGGTGCCCCCGCGCGGCTGCTGGGGGAAGGGCGTGATGACCCACCCCGTGGCGTCGTCGGTCGCGGCGTACCGCTTCACGTGGATCTCGGGGGCCTCGAACACGCCGTCGTAGACCCGGACGCCGTGCGTGAACCGGATCGACTCGCGCGGCACCTTGCAGAACGCGGCCATCTCGACCTGGGAGCGGAGCGCCTCGAGCATCGGGTCGACGTCCCAGGTCATGGTCTCGATCCCTGGCTTCGTGAGGTCCGTCGCGGCCACCCGCAGGTCGTCACCTTCCGCGGAGAGCGCCGACCACCAGAACCCGTGCCACACCCCGAGGCCCTTCCTGACGCGCTCCGGAGGCTGCGCCGCGTACCAGTCGACGAGGCCGCGCGCCTGCGGCGCGAGCCGGGGCGTGGTCCGCAGCCAGACGCGACGGCCGTGGCGCGACCGTGCGTCGAGCACGACCGTCGCGGGGGGCCTGGTCGGCTCGCCGTCGGCCCACCACCGGACGACGTCCTCGGTGGGGGGCCAGTCGGCGGTCCGGTTCGCGATCGGGTCGAGCAGGGTCACGGCGTTCCCGTCGAAGTGCGCGACGTACCAGTGCCCCGGGCCGTGCGCGCGGTCGATCCCGAGGATCGAGTACGCCCCCGGCCCGCGGCCCCGCAGCCGTTCGGCGAGCTCGTCGGGAGTCGTCTGCCGGAACGGTGCACCGACGAGCTGGGCGAGCTCGTCCTCGGTCGGGCCCACGGGGCCGGCCTGGCGGGCGGGCTCTCCGCGGAGCACGCCGACCATGGCCGCGACCGCGGAGGCCGCATGGTTGACCGGCGTGGCCGCGAGCGTCGTGTCGTTGCGCGCGCCGGCCTGGTAGGCGGCGACGAGCTCTCGTGCGCTGAAGCTCGACTCCCGGACGTAGGCGGCGCCGTCGAACCCGATGATCGCCTGGGCTCCTCCTCGTCCCGGGACCCAGACGTGGAACCCTCCCGGGACGACGTGCTGCGAGGTCGCGACCGTGGCGACGTCGATACCGAGGAGCCGAGCGGCTCGCTCGGCGACCTCCGGGAGCGTCTGCGTCCAGTGCTGATCGGCCTGGCCCGTGGAATCGTTCACGGGCAGATCCTAGGGGTGCCGCCCGCGGGGTGAGAGACGCCCCGCCCTGCGGGCGGCGGGGACCGGTCACCCCGTGACGTGCGCCGCGGGCTCGTAGGCCGCGAGGAAGGCCTCGAGCTGCGACGTGATCCCCGTCAGGGAATAGCCCGTGCGCAGCTCGACCTGCGCCAGCTGGCCCGAGGCGACCGCGGGCAGCGCGGTGAAGGTCGGGGTCGCGAGCTGGGGGGCGTCGGCCCACGTCGAGGGCACGAGGATCAGGTCGGCCGGGTAGGCGCCGGGCTCCTCCCAGCTCGCGGAGGCCCAGAAGCCGTCCTCGCTGTCGAGCTCGGCGAACGTCACGCCCAGGTCGACGAGCGTGCTGCCGAGCGGCGTCCACGTCGGGACCGCGTAGTCGACGCTCGTCTCGAGCGGGATCGCGTAGGCGACCGCGACGTCGGTCTTGGTGGCGGCGACGGCCTGGACCTTCTCGCTCAGCTCGGCGAGCTCGGCACTCTCCTGGGCGTAGACGGCCGCGGTCTCGGAGCCACCGAGGCTGAGGGCGACCTCCTGGAAGTCGGCCAGGGTCCGGGCCGCGCCATCGGTGATGTTGATGCCCACCATCGGCACGACGCTCTCGACACGCTCGATGTCGTCACCCCAGACGCTGCCGAAGTTCCCGCCGTTGTACGAGCTCCAGATGTCGAGGACCAGGTCGGCGTCGGCGGCGAGGACCTTCTCGAGGCTGATGTCGGTGTCCGTCTCGGAGATGGGCTCGATCCCCTCGAGGTCGAACGCCGCGAGGTCCTCCTGGGACAGGCGGGAGAAGCCGATGATCCCGACCGGGCGGATCCCGTACTCGAGGAGCACGGGGGCGGTGTCGGCCGTGGCGATGATGCGGTCGGGGACCTCGTCGAGGCTCACGGTCGTGCCGCGCGCGTCGGTGTAGGACCAGGCTGCGGCGTCGGCCGGGGTGCCGCCGGCAGGGGCGCTGCTGCCCGCGTCGGTCCCCGACGAGCACGCGGCCAGGAGCAGCGCCGTGCCGACGGTGGTGGCCCAGGTGGCGGTCGTGCGACGACGCCGCAGAGCGGAGCGCGGGGAGGAGGGCGGGGGAGCTGTGACGGTCACGGGTCTTCGCTTTCGGGGGAGCGCGCGGGGTCGGCACGGGGCGACCCACGGGACGGGGACTCCTCGGGGACGGGACGCCCCGTGCGAGGAAGTTTGGTAAGGCTTACCTTTGTGCCGCCACTCTAGAGACCGTGATCGAGGCGCACAATCACGCGATCTGGTCGCCGGATATCGTGATCCGGTCAAACCCCAGGTCAGGAGCTCGCAGCGTCGGTGCGCGAGGCGTCGTCCGGCGACCGCGCAGCGTCCCGGAAGGACCCGGGGGTCAGGCCCGTCTCGCGGCGGAAGACCGCGACGAACGCGCTCGTCGAGGTGTACCCGACGGCGTCGGCCACGTCGCTCACGCGGGCTCCCTCCGACAGTCGGGCCATCGCGACGTTCATGCGCAGGTGCAGGCGCCAGCGACCGAACGGCTGGCCCGACGCGCGGCGGAACACCCGGCCCAGCGTGCTGGTGCTCAGCCCGACGTGCCGCGCCCACTGCGCGAGCGTCCGGTCGTCCCCCGGGTCGTCGAGCAGCTCGTGCACGATCCGGGCGACCGGCTCGACGGTCGGGACCGTGATCCGGGTCGACGCCGTCACGGGCTCCAGCAGGTGGATCGCGACCTGCTCGGCATGGTGGCGCGCCTCGTCGGACATGTCCTGCGACGTGAGGTGCAGCACGAGCTCGGAGAACAGCGCGCTCGGGGCGACCGTGACGGGTTCGGGGCCCAGGTCGCGCGAGCGGCCGGGGTCGAGGTAGACCGTGAGGAACCGGCTGTCCGTCCCGGCGCGCACGGCATGGGGGAGTCCGGCAGGGATCCACAGACCGTTCCGCGGTGGCAGTGCCCAGACGTCGTCGCCTGCCCGGACCGTCAGCAGTCCCGAGAGGGCGACCAGCACCTCGTGCGTCCGGTGCGAGTGCTCGAGCCACACCACCGGCTGGTGCGTCCGCGACGGGCCTCCCGCCAGGACGAAGTCCACGTCGCCCGAGGCGTCCTCGGGCTGCACGACGAGCGCGTCCTGCGAGGGGCTGCCCCACGGGAGCCAGTTCTCGACGGGATCGCGGTCCGGGGGCACAGGGACAACCCTACGGAGCCGACGTCGCCGGGAGGGCCACCGACGAGGAGGTGGTCGTGCCCCGCCGGGGCCGCGTGCCGCACGCCCCCGTGCCCGGGTTCAGTCCTCGGGCACCAGGACCCGCACGCCGCGCCGTTCCAGGACCGTGGTCGTCGTGTCGTCGAGCGTCCGCTCGGTCGTCTCGTCGAACCCGTTCCCGACCGACCGCACCATGAGCGTCGCGGACCCCGACGTCAGGTAGCGCAGCGCCTCGCGCTGCCACGCGGCGTTCCGGTCGCGCGGGACGGCCTGCCCCGCGGCGTCGCGCGCCCCGACGTCGTACGCGTACCCCGACAGGTCCACCGGCAGCTCGCACCCGCGGCGAAGGTCGCGGCTCAGCACGTCCGTCAGGGCCAGCAGGGCGGGCGAGTCCGCCCGGACGCAGCCCTCCTCCGGGAGGGCGGCGCGCAGCTCGGCCGCCGGGAAGGGCGTGGGGCGAGGCAGGGCAGGGGCGGCCGTCGCGAGCCCCAGCCCCAGGCACGCCCCCGCCGCCACGAGCCCCCGGCCCCCGGCCGGGACGAGCGAGACCGCGGCGGCGACCACGAGCACCAGGGCCGGGGTCACGAACGCCGCGTACTGCTGGTAGGCCGACGGCGAGGCCAGCAGCACCACGGTCTGGACGACGAGCAGAGCGACCCACAGCCGACCACGGTGCCCGGCCCAGGCGACGACCGCCGCGACGAGCACTGCGGCCAGGACAGCCCAGACCAGGGCGAGCTGCGCCGTCGGGGTCGTGGCCCACGCGGTGCTGCCCGTCCCGGCGATCCACGTGAGCCGTTGCTCGACGCCCGTGTCGGTCTCGCGCGGGCGTCCCAGCTGGTCCAGGAACACCATGCGGAACATGTCCGAGCCCGCCGCGAGCGCGAACGGCGCCAGCACGACGACGACCGCCCCCAGCGCCCCGGCGCTCGCGCGCAGAGCCGCCCGCCACCCGGCCGTCACGAGCAGCCAGCCGATCACGACGAGGACGGGAACGACGCCCCAGATCTTGACCGTGGCACCGAGGCCCAGGACCGCGCCCCCCGCCCAGAGCCACCCCGTGCGCGCCCCCGCCCCCATGTCCGGCAGTCCGCGCAGCAGCAGGACCACCCCGCCGAGCAGGCACAGCGAGCCGAGCGGCTCGAGCAGCGTGATGCGCTCGGCCCACGCCGCGGCGAACGAGACCGCGTACAGGACCCCGCCCACGACCGCTGCGGTGGTCCCCCAGCGGCCCGCGACGCGCGTCACCAGGACGGCGTTCGCCGCCCCGACGAGCATGACGCCCACGCGCGCGGCGACCAGGGCGTCGCTGTCGCTCGTCCACGCGGTCAGGGCCGCGAACGGGGCCAGGGCGAGCATCGAGCCGGGTGGGTGCAGGAGCGTGAAGTCGCGGTAGGGCACGAGCCCGTGCACCAGGGCGACGGCCGAGGAGAAGTACACGCCGTCGTCGTACCCCGTGTAGTCGCGGACGCCGACCGTCCCGCCCGCGAGGCTCCAGCGCACCGTGAAGGCGAGGACGGCGACCCCGGCGGCGACGATCCAGCCCGTCGCGCGGGTGGGGCGTCGGGCGGTGCGGTGGGTGCGGGGCGCCGGGCTCACTCGTTCGAGTCTGCCCGGCTTCGGCGCGGGGCGCCCGGGGGGGCGGGGCCGCGCCCGGGACGGACCCGCGTGCCCGACGGCGGGGCTCGCCTCGGGGGCTCGGGTGCGGCCGGGGAGCCGGCCGGGCTCAGCGCGCGGCGACCGCGGGCTCGGCCGGCGAGGGGGCATAGGCAGTCTGCGGAGGACCGGAGAGGCGCGCGCCGCGGCTCGCTCGCAGCGCCCAGAGGATCGCGACGAGGTCGACGCCCTCCTGCATCCAGGCGCCCGCGAGCGCGGGGAGGTACCCGAGTGCCGCGACCAGCATGAGCGCGACGCTGAGCCCGATGCCGACCCAGATGCTCTGCAGCGCGACCCGGAGCGTGTCCTTGCTGACCCGCACGGCTGCTGCGACGGCCGAGACGTCGTCGCGCAGGACGACCGCGTCGGCCGAGTCGCTCGCGGCCGTGGCGCCGCGCGCTCCCATGGCGATCCCGACGTCGGCCGAGGCCAGGACCGGCGCGTCGTTCACACCGTCGCCCACCATGACCACGGGGCGCGCGGGGGCGTCCCGGACCGCCTCGACCTTGTCGAGCGGCAGGCACTCTGCGCGCACGTCGTCGATGCCCAGGGCGGCCGCGACGTGCTCGGCCGTCGTCCGCTGGTCGCCCGTGAGCATCATGACGTGATCGACGCCCAGGGACCGGAGCGTGCGCACCGTGGTCGCGGCCTCGGCCCGCACCTCGTCGCGCAGGACCAGCGCCCCGACGGGGACCCCGTCGACCGCGACGTGGACCGCGAGCTCGCCGGGCTGGAGCACGGCGGGCTCGACGGCGGTGCGGGTCTCGGCGGCGACGTAGGACCGTTTCCCCACCACGACCTCCCGGCCCGCGACGAGAGCCCGGACACCGTGCGCCGGGACCTCGTGGGCCTCGGTGCCCTCGGCCGGCTGGAGCCGGCGCTGCCGAGCGCCCTCCACGACGGCGTCGGCGAGGACGTGGCTCGAGTACTGCTCGGCCGACGCTGCCAGCCGCAGCACCTCGTCGGCCCCCAGGCTCCCGGTGGTCTCGACGCGCGCGAGCGCGGGACGACCGTGGGTGAGGGTCCCGGTCTTGTCGAAGGCCACGGTGCGGGCGCGGTCGAGCCTCTCCAGGGTCTCGCTCGACTTGACGATCACGCCCTCGCGCGCGGCGCGGCTCATCCCGCCCATGAAGGCGACCGGCGCCGCGATGAGCAACGGGCACGGTGTCGCGACGACGAGAACTTCCGCGAACCGGGTGCCGTCCCCGCTGACCCACCAGGCGAGCCCGGCGATCGCGAGCGCGACGAGGGTGAAGGGGACCGCGAAGCGGTCGGCCAGCCGGACGGTCCGTGACCGGCTCGTGGTCGCCTGCTCGACCAGCGCGACGATCTGCTGGTACTGGCTGTCGCGGGCCGACCTGGTCGCGCGCAGCGTGACGGCCTGCTGCCCGTTGATGCCACCTGAGGGGACCTCGTCCCCGCGCTGCCGCTCGACCGGCAGGGGCTCGCCCGTGAGCGACGACTCGTCGAGGTCGGCTCGGTCGCTCACGAGCTCGCCGTCGACCGGGACCACCTCGGCCGGACGGACCACGACCAGGTCGCCGGGGCGCACGTCGTCGACGGGGACGTCGCGCAGCGAGCCGCCGTCGAGCACGTGCGCGGTCGCGGGGGCGCGGGACATGAGCGCCGAGAGGTCGCGGCGGGCCCGGTTCGCTGCGTAGTCCTCGAGCGCCTCGCCTCCCGTCAGCATGAGCACCACGACGAGGGCCGCCCAGTGCTCGCCGACGACCACCGCGGCCGTCACGGCCGTCACCGCGAGGATGTCGATCCCGGCGTGCCCGCGGAGCAGGTCACGGAGCATACCCACGCCCGTCCATCCTGCGACGGCCAGCGCGTAGGCGGACACGAGCCACGGGACGGCCGGGGACCAGGGGGTGAGCGAGAGGACCCCGGCGACGGCCGCGACCAGGACCGTCGCCATCACCAGCGGATACCGCCCGAGGTTCTTCACTGTGGTCATACCACGTTGTCTAGCATTTCGTGCACATTCTTTCCAGCAAGGAAAGGCTCGCCTGGGACTGTGTGAGGAAAGGCATTCCTTCGCTGGGGTCCCCACATTTCTTCGGGGCTTCTCGGGCGGCCCCGGTGTCGCGACATGAGTGCCAGGAGCCGCGAGATGCCGCCGATCTTCGGTGCTTGCGCCAGGGGTGGGTCAGCGACAACGCGGACCTTTTCGGCGAACGTGGCGATCGTGGCGGCGCGTGGCGCAGGAATGTCCCGCCGGTGCGCGAAGAATGTGTTGGTGCGGGGTGCCGCCGTGGATGGGTGTCAGCCGCGCCGGGGCGACGCAGACGCGAGCGGGCACCCCGCGCACGCCAGGGGGATCCGGCGCCGCGTGCCCGCCGCGGGTGGGGGCGTGCAGCCCGGGCCTCCGGCACCCGTCGCGCAGCCGAGGGCGGGTGCCGCGCCCGGCCGCGTCGGGCGGGGTCCCGCGACCTGCGCGAGCCCCAGGCGGACGAGCTGAGCGACCGCCGCGTCGACGAGCCGCGGTTCGAGGCCCAGGTCGGCGGCCAGGGCGCCGACCGCGACCCCGGCGCGGAGCCGTGCCAGCACGGGCCGCAGGAGCTCGCGGGGTCCTGCGCCGTCACGGAGGCCGAGCTCCTCGCTCGGCGCCGTCGGGGCGCTCACCAGACGAGCCGCAGGAGCTGGAAGGTCGCGACCGACAGGACCCACGCGACGCTCAGCTGGATCGCGACGGCCCCCAGGGTCCAGCGCCACCCGAACATCCGCTGCTGCTCGGCGACCGTCGCGAGGCACGGCGTGTAGGCGAGCACGAAGACCATGAAGGCCAGTGCCGCCGCAGGGGCGTGACCGCCCGACGTCTCGTCGAGCGTGGCCCGGAGCTGCTCGCCGAGCTCGCCCGGCGACGAACCCACGGGCTCGTCGACCGCGTACGCCTGCGCGAGCGCGCCCACCGCGACCTCCTTGGCCACGAAGCCCGTGACGAGCGCGCTCGTGGTGCGCCAGTCGCCGTAGCCGGCGGGGGAGAAGACGGGGGCGACCTGGTCGGTCAGGCGCCCGTAGGCCGAGTCGTGCACGGGCACCTCGCCGAACGTGTGGCCGGGCGTCACGGGGACCGAGAGCAGGAGCCAGACGACGACGAGGACGCCCACGATGATCGTGCCCGCCCCGCGCAGGAACGCGAGCACACGACGGCCCGTCGTCACGAGCAGCGGGACCGGGCGCGGCACGTGGTAGGCGGGGAGGACGAGCGCGAGGGGCTCGTGGGTCAGGTCGCGGAACAACGTGCCTCGCAGCACGAGCGCCCCGACGAGCACGAGTGCGACGCTCAGCACGTACATCGCGAGCACCACGAGCCCGGTGTGCCGCGGGAAGAACGTGCCTGCGAGCAGGACGTACACCGTCAAGCGGGCGGGGCACGAGGCGTACGGGATCAGGAGGCCCGTGAGCAGCCGCTGCCGCGCGTTCGGGAGCGTGCGCGTCGCGGCGAGCGCCGGGAGGTTGCACCCGAAGCCCACGATCAGGGGCATGATGACCCGCCCGTCGAGTCCGACCGACCGCATGAGGCGGTCGGCCAGGACCGCGACCCGCGCGACGTAGCCCGAGTCCTCGAGCAGCCCGATCGCCAGGAACATCAGGGCCATGAGCGGCGCGAACGCGACGACGACGCCGACGCCCGCGACCAGGCCGTCGACCAGGAGCCCCTCGAGCCACCCGCCGCTCAGGCCCACGCCGTCGAGCGCCCAGGTCACGAGGCCTGCGACGGGGCCCGTGACCAGGGCCTCGGTCGCGCCCATGATCGGTGCCGCGACCCAGGTCGCGAGCTGGAACAGCGCCCAGAGCGTCACGACGAAGACCGGCAGGCCCACCCAGGGGTCGAGGAGGAGCGCGTCGATCCGGTCCGCGCGGCTGCGCGTCGCGGAGCCGTGCGCGCCGACCGACCCGACGACGTCGTCCGCCCACCCGAGCAGCGCGTCGATGCGGTCGAGCTCGTCGTCGGGTGCGGTGTGCGGTGCCGCGGTGCAGACAGGCAGACCCAGGACGGGCCGAGGGTGCTCGGACACCGCGCGGACCGCCGCGACCAGCCCGTCGGTCCCGCGCCCCGTCCGAGGATCGACCTCGACCACGGGCACGCCCAGACGGGCGGCGAGCCGCCCGGGGTCGACCGTCACCCCGTCGGCCGTGGCGACGTCGGTCATCGTGAGGGCCACGACGACGCGCTCGGTCCGCGCCCCGACCTGACCGAGCAGGAACAGGGCGCTGTGCAGCTCGGCCGCGTTGGCGACGAGGAGCGTCACGGTGCCCGGCTCGGCCCCTGCCCGGTCGATCTCGGCGACCGTCACGGCCTCGTCGGGCGAGACCGGGGTGAGCGAGTAGGTGCCGGGGAGGTCGACGAGCGCGAGCGGGGTCGCGGTCGTCGTACCGGCACCGGTGCGGGGCCGCCAGGTCCCCCGGGCCAGGTCGACCGTGGTCCCGGGCACGTTCCGGGTGGTCTGCCGCGCGCCCGTGAGGTGGTTGAAGAGCGTCGACTTCCCGGCGTTGGGCGTGCCCACGAGCAGCACCCGCAGGACGGGAGCGGGAGCCGTGGTCGCGCCACCGCCCGGGGCGCGGCGACCGCGGGGGTGAGCGGCGCCGTCGGGCCCCTCGTGCGTGCGCGGTGCGCCGCCCTCGCAGCGCGGACAGCTCACGGGGCGGTCTCGAACCGGCGGACCGTCGCGGCGTCGAGCGCGATGCGCCGGCGCCCGACGAGCACGACGCGCCCGCCGAACGGGGTCCGGAGCGCGACGGTCACGCCCGCGCCGGGGCGCAGGCCCAGCTCGCGCAGCCGCACGTCGGACGTCGGGGTGAGCCGCGCGCCCGCGCGCGCCGAGGTCAGGACGACGTGGGTGCCCGGGGGGACCTCGGCAAGGTTCATGCTGCCGACGCTAGTGATGAGGTGAGGCTTGCCTCAGATGCCGGAGGTCCTGGCGCTGCGGGCCGTAGGTCCCGTCAGAGGCTCAGGAGCGCGCCCGTCCCGATCCCGGCGAGCGTGCCGACCACGATCGTCACCGCGGCGATGGCTACGGGGTGCGCGGGCGTGCCGTGCAGGCGCTGCCACAGGCTAGGGGTCGCGGGAGCGGCCGCGGCATGGTGGATCTCGCGGCGCGAGAGTCCCGCGGTCACGGGGGCGGGCTCGGTGACGTGCTGCGTGCTCATGGTTCTACCTCCGGGAGATCTGCTTCTGGGAGGAGAGACGCTGTCCTGCGGTCGGCGTGACGCGGAAGTCGTGGTGAGGAGAGTCACGCGGCCCCCGGTGGCGGGGCGACCGGCTCCGGCGTAGGGCCGCCCGCCGCAGGGCGAGCCTGCCCGGCCTAGGCGCTCGCGGGCGCCGCCGTGCTCCCGCGCACCACGAGGCTCGTCGCGAGGTCCATGCGCGTGTTGGTCACGGCGCCCTCGCGCGCCTTGAGGACGAGCCGGGCCGCTTCCTGGCCCATCTCCTGGAGCGGCTGGTGGACCGTGGTGAGCGCGGGGCTCGACCAGCGGGCCACGGGGACGTCGTCGTAGCCCACGATCGAGAGGTCCTCGGGCACGCGCAGGCCGTGGCGCCGGGCGGCCTCGAGCACGCCGAGAGCCTGGAGGTCCGAGCCCGCGAAGATCGCGGTGGGCGGCTCGGGCAGGCTGAGGAGCTCGTCGGCGCGATCGGTGCCGCCCTGGGGGTGGAAGTCGCCGAACCGGACCAGGTCCGGGTCCGCGGTGAGCCCGGCCGTGCCGAGGGCCGAGCGGTAGCCGTCGAGGCGGGCGAGCGAGCACATCATGTCCTCGGGCCCCGTGATGACCCCGATGCGGCGGTGGCCGAGCTCGATCAGGTGCCGGGTCGCCATGAGGCCGCCCTGCCAGTTCGCCGAGCCGACCGAGGGGACGTCGGGCTCGGGGTCGCCCGCGGGGTCGATGACCGCGAACGGGATGGCGCGGGACCGGAGCTGCTCCTTGACCGCGGCCGGGAGGGTCGAGAAGACGAGCACGACACCGAGCGGGCGGCGCGCGAGCACGCCCTCGATCCACTCCGGCCCCGGGGCGTGCCGGGTGCCGGACTCGGTCAGCACGACGCTCGCGCCGTTCTCCCGCGCGACGTCCTCGACGCCGCGGATGAGCTCCATGGCCCAGATGCTCTCGAGCTCGTGGAACACGATCTCGATGAGGGGGGCCGAGGCGGTGGGGCTCTTGCGGCGCCGGTAGCCGTGCTGGACCAGGAGGGCCTCGACCCGGTCGCGCGTCCCGGCCGCGACGTCGGTCCGCCCGTTGAGCACCTTGGACACGGTCGAGAGGGACACCTGGGCCTCGGCGGCCACGGCGGCGAGCGTGACCCGCCCCGGAAGAACTTCGTCGGTCATGCCGGTCAGCGTAGCGCCTCGGGGGAAAGTTTCGAAGGGTGGGCCGCCGTGTCTCGGTGCGGAGGTCCCAGTCTTCTCCCAGTGGATAACGGTTGGGACTCGTTGTTGACCCCAGCGGATTCGCGTCTTAGAGTCCAGGACAACCGAGTACTTTCGGCGTTGTCGCCGAAACTTTCGAAAGGGTTCGATGATGAACACAAGAACGCGGAAGTCGCTCACGGCCGCGGCCGTGGCGTCGGCGCTGGTCCTCCCGCTCGCAGCGTGCGCGAGCGGCGACTCCGGCGGGTCCAGCCGTCCCGAGAACGAGATCCACGTGATGGTCTACGGGGACGCGACCAACAAGGTCGAGCAGCAGATGGTCGACACGTTCAACAAGACCTCGGACGTCAAGGTCGTTCTCGACACCATCCCGGGCGCCGACTACCAGCAGAAGCTCCAGACGATCATCGACACCAACGCGGCGCCGGACGTCTTCTTCAACTGGGGCGGCGGCTCGATCGAACCCTTCGTCGACGCCGACCTGCTGCTCCCCCTCGACGACTTCATCGCCGAGGACCCCCAGCTCAAGGACGCGTTCCTGCCCGCGGTGTTCAACTCGGCCGTGATCGACGGGAAGTCCTACGGCATCCCCATGCGCGGCACGCAGCCCGTCATGCTGTTCCACAACAAGCAGGTCCTCGCGGACGCGGGCATCGAGGCCCCCCAGACGTGGGACGAGCTCCTCGCCGCGGTGGAGACCCTCAAGGCGCAGGGCGTGACCCCGATCGCGCTCGGCGGCGCCGACCAGTGGCCGACCCTCATGTGGTACCAGTACGCGTTCGACCGCGTCGCCGGCCCCGAGCTGTTCGAGAAGGCGCTCGCGGGCGACACCGACGTGTGGGACTCGGCCGAGAGCCACGAGGCGCTCGACAAGCTGTCCGAGCTCATCGACGCCGGCGCGTTCGGCACCAACTTCGACTCGGTCAAGTTCACGGACGGCGGCTCGCCCGCGCTCCTGCGCACGGGCAAGGCGGCGTTCGAGCTCATGGGCTCGTGGAACTACTCGACCCACTACGACGTGGACCCCGGGTGGACCGACGCCAACCTCGGTTACACGGCCTTCCCCGCGATCGACGGCGGCAAGGGCGACGCGGCCAACATCACGGGCAACACCAACAACTTCTACTCGGTGCTCGCCAAGACCCGCTACCCGGACGCCGTGCGTGACTTCCTCAAGCTCATGTACTCGGACGAGTTCGTCGAGGCGCAGCTCGCGATCGGGAACCTGCCGACCACGACCAACACCGAGCAGTTCCTGGACCAGGCCGCGAGCCCCGAGTACGCCGCCTTCCAGTTCGACCTCGTGAAGAACGCGCCGCACTTCCAGATGTCCTGGGACCAGGCGTACCCCCCGGCTGCCGGCACCCCGCTCAAGATCGCGGTCCAGCAGTTCTTCAGCGGCCAGATCGACGCCGACGGCTTCATCGCTGCGATGAAGTCCCTGCCGGCCTCGCGCTGACCGGTCCCGGACGGAGATCGTCATGACCACCCGCGCACCCCAGGGGCGCACGCGCCCGGGCACCGCCGACCTCCAGGTCGGCCGCCCGGGCGTGGTCTGGGCCCTGCCCGCCGCCCTGTTCTTCGGGCTCTTCGCCCTCCTGCCCATGGTCCTCGTGCTCGTGCTGTCGTTCACGCAGTGGAGCGGCCTGGGCAGCCCCGAGTTCGTCGGGACCGAGAACTGGTCCCGCCTCCTCGACGACCCCGTGATGCTCAAGAGCATCGGGCTCTCGCTCGTGCTGACGGCGCTCGGCGTCGTGACCCAGACTCCGGTCGCGATGCTGCTGGGCGTGTGGGCCGCAGGGCACCAGTGGAACCGCGCGGTGCTCTCGGCGATCTTCTTCGTGCCGCTGCTGCTGTCCGCGGCCGCGGTCTCGGTCCTGTGGCGCGCGGTGCTCGACCCGAACTTCGGCGTCCCGGCCCAGATGGAGTGGCTGTTCGGCGACGGCAACCTGTTCGGCAACCAGTCGACCGCGATCGCGGTCCTGGTGTTCGTGAGCCTGTGGCAGTTCACGCCGCTGCACGCCCTGATCTACCAGGGCGCCGCGAAGGCCGTGCCGCCCATGCTCTACGAGGCGGCCGAGATCGACGGCGCGGGACGCGTGCGCTCGTTCTTCGCGATCACGCTCCCGCAGCTGCGGAACACCATGATCACGTCGGTGATCCTCATGGTCGTCGGCGGCCTGACGACGTTCGACACGGTCCTCATCCTGACCAACGGCGGGCCCGGCACGGACACGACCATCACGGCCTTCTACATGTACCAGAAGGCGTTCCGAGGCTTCGACTTCGGTCTGGCCTCGGCGATCGCCGTGGTCCTGGTCGTCGCGGCGACCGCGATCTCGCTGGTCATGGTCCGCCTGTCCGGGTACGACAAGATGCGCAGCGAGCTGGAGGGCGTGTGATGAGCAACGACCTGAGCGTCACCCCCGCGGAGCAGGTCTCCGGCCCGACGACGTCACCCACCTCGGGTGGTGCGCCCCGCCCGGGCGCGACGCAGGACGGCGGCGCGCGGCGGCGTCGGGCAGGCGGCCGGGCTGGAAAGGGCAGCCGCAACCGGCCCAACTGGGGCGCGGGCATCGCGGTCACGATCTGGCTCCTGATCGTCGCGATCCCCCTCTACGTGCTGGTCACCGCGTCGTTCCAGACGCAGGCCGGGTACGCCGAGGGCGGCCCGCTGTCCCTGCCGACCACGTTCACGCTCGACAACTTCACCAACGCGTTCGACCAGGGCTTCGGCCGCTACTTCCTCAACACGCTCGTCGTGACGGTCGCGGTGGTCGGGATCGTGGTGCTGCTCGTGCCGCCGCTGTCGTACGCGATCGTGCGCAACCGCTCGCGGGCCACCACGGGCATCTTCCGGATGTTCCTCCTGGGCCTCGCGGTCCCCGCGAGCGCCGTGATCGTCCCGATCTTCTACGTGATCTCGGTCGTGGGCCTGTACGACAACCTGATCGGCGTGATCCTGCCGACCGCGGCGTTCTGCCTGCCGATCTGCACGATCATCCTCAGCGGCTCGATGCGTGACATCACCAACGAGCTCTACGAGGCCATGGCCCTCGACGGGGCGTCGCCCAAGCGCGTGTTCCTGCAGCTCGTGCTGCCGCTGTCCAAGGGCGGCGTCGCGACGATCGTCGTGTACTCGGCCCTGCAGGCGTGGAACGGGTTCCTGTTCCCGCTGATCCTCACGCAGTCCGAGTCGACCAAGGTCATCACGCTCGGCCTCTTCAACTTCCAGACGCAGTACGGCGTCAACATCCCCGGCCTCCTCGCGGCGGTCGTCATGTCGATGATCCCGATCCTGCTCGTGTACCTGTTCGCCCGGCGTGCCCTGGTCCAGGGCCTCATGGGCGTCGGCGGAAAGTAGCTCCACGATGACTCTTCAGACGAACCTGCCGTCCTCTGCCGTGCCCGGCCCCGGTGGGGAGCCCCTCCCCGTGTGGTCCGACCCGTCGGTCGACACCGCGACCCGCGTCAAGGCGCTCATGGCGGAGATGACCCTCCGCGAGAAGGTCGCCCAGCTCTTCGGGGTGTGGGTCGGCGCGTCGGCCGAGGGCGGCGAGGTCGCCCCGCACCAGCACGACATGGAGGACGGCGTCGACCTCGACGCGCTCCTGCCCGACGGGCTGGGGCAGCTGACCCGTCCGTTCGGGACCAACCCCGTCGACCCGGCCCTGGGTGCGCTGTCGCTGCTGCGCACGCAGGAGCGCGTGCGGTCGGCGAACCGGTTCGGCATCCCCGCCGTGGCGCACGAGGAGTGCCTCGCGGGCTTCTCGGCCTGGGGCGCGACGGCCTACCCCGTGCCGCTGTCGTGGGGCGCGTCGTTCGACCCCGCGCTCGTGCGCCGCATGGCCGCCGCGATCGGTCGCGACATGCGCTCGGTCGGCGTGCACCAGGGCCTGGCCCCCGTGCTCGACGTCGTGCGCGACGCCCGCTGGGGTCGCGTCGAGGAGACGATCGGCGAGGACCCGTACCTCGTGGGCACCGTCGCCACGGCGTACGTGCAGGGCCTGGAGTCCGAGGGCATCGTCGCGACGCTCAAGCACTTCGCGGGGTACTCGGCATCGCGCGGCGGACGCAACCACGCGCCCGTCTCGATGGGCACGCGCGAGCGCGCCGACGTGATCCTGCCGCCGTTCGAGATGGCCGTCCGTGAGGGCGGCGTGCGCTCGGTCATGCACGCCTACACCGACACCGACGGCATCCCGTCGGCCGCCGACCGCGAGCTCCTCACGGGACTGCTGCGCGACACGTGGGGCTTCGACGGGACCGTGGTCGCCGACTACTTCGGGATCGCGTTCCTCAAGATCATGCACGGCGTGGCGGGCGACTGGGCAGAGGCCGCCGCGGCGGCGCTCGCGGCGGGGGTCGACGTCGAGCTGCCGACCGTCAAGACGTTCGGCGAGCCGCTCGTCGCGGCCCTCGAGGCCGGGGACGTCGACGTCGCGCTCGTGGACCGGGCCCTGGAGCGCGTGCTGCGCCAGAAGGTCGAGCTCGGCCTGCTCGACGCCGGCTGGGACCCCGTCCCCGAGGTGCTGCGCGACGTGCCCGCGGGCGTTCTGGCAGCCGTCGCCGGGGCGGGGGCCGCCGCGCAGGACATCGATCTGGCCGCGCTGCGCGGGACCGTCGACCTCGACGGCCCCGCCAACCGCGCACTGGCCCGCGAGGTCGCCGAGCAGGCCGTGGTCCTGCTCGCGAACGACGGCGTGCTCCCGCTCGGTCCGGACGTGCGCCGGATCGCGCTCGTGGGTCCCACGGCCGAGGACCCCATGGCCGTGCTCGGCTGCTACTCGTTCCCCGCGCACGTGGGCCTGGCCCACCCCGAGATCCCGCTCGGGATCTCGCTGCCCACGCTCGCCGCGTCGCTGCGCGCCGAGCTGCCCGGCGTCGCTGTCGACGTGCTGCCCGCGATCACGCTCGACGGCACGAGCGACCCGTCCTCGACCGGGGCCGTGAGCACGGCCGAGGTCGCGGCCGCCGACGCCGCGGGCATCGCGGCAGCGGTCGAGCTCGCTCGCGAGGCCGACGTCGTCGTGGTCGCCCTGGGCGACCGGGCCGGCCTGTTCGGTCGCGGCACGAGCGGCGAGGGCTGCGACGCCGAGTCGCTGCGCCTGCCGGGTGCCCAGCAGGACCTGCTCGACGCGCTGCTCGCGACGGGCCGCCCCGTGGTCGCGACGATCCTCTCGGGTCGTCCCTACGCGCTCGGCGCGGCCGCGACCCCCGCACCGGGGGAGCACGCCGCCGCGGCGATCGTCCAGGCGTTCTTCGCGGGCGAGGAGGGGACCCCCGCGGTCGCGGGCGTCCTGTCGGGGCGCGTGGCGCCGTCGGGCCGGCTGCCCGTGAGCGTGCCCGGGACCGAGGGCGCCCAGCCGACCTCCTACCTGGCCGCGACGCTCGCGCAGGCGACCGACGTGTCGAACATCGACCCGACCGCGGCCTTCGCGTTCGGCCACGGGCTCACGTACACGAGCTTCGACTGGTCGGACCTCGTGGTGAGCGCGGCCGAGGCCGCGACCGACGGGGCCTTCGAGGCGTCGTTCGTCGTGCGGAACACGGGCGGGCGCGACGGCGTCGAGGTCGTGCAGCTCTACGCGCACGACCCGGTGGCCTCGGTCGTGCGGCCCGTGCAGCGGCTCGTCGGGTACGTGCGCGTGCCGCTCGCCGCGGGCGCCTCGGCGCGCGTGAGCGCGACCGTGCCCGCCGACGTCCTGTCCTTCACGGGGCGCGACGGGCGCCGGATCGTCGAGCCGGGCGCGATCGAGCTGCGGTTCGGGGCGTCGAACGCCGACGTGCGGCTCGTGGCCCCGGTGTCGCTCGTGGGCGACGTGCGCGTGGTCGACCACACGCGCGAGCTGCACGCGCCCCTCGTGGTGGGCGAGGTCTGAGGTGACGGACCCGAGGTCGGTCAGGCGATCGGCCGCGCAGCCGATTCCCGTGGTCCGGCCGCCCTCGGGTCCGGCAGCCCGGACCTTCGCGAACCCCGTCCTGCCCGGCACGCACCCCGACCCGAGCATCTGCCGGGTCCCGGGGGCCACCCGGGCGGACGGGACCCTCGCGCCCGACGACTACTACCTCGTCACCTCGACGTTCGAGTACTTCCCGGGCCTGCCGGTCTTCCACAGCCGCGACCTCGTGACGTGGACGCCGGTGGGCCACGCGATCCACCGGACCGACCAGGTGGACCTGTCGAGCGTGCCGTCGTCGGGCGGGCTGTACGCCGCGACGATCCGCCACCACGCCGGGACCTTCTACGTCGTGACGACGCTCGTCCACACGCAGGGCCAGGGTGGGCACCTCCTCGTGACCGCGACCGACCCCGCCGGGCCGTGGTCCGACCCGGTGTGGCTTGAGGGTGACGGGATCGACCCGTCGCTCTTCTTCGACACCGCTGGTCCCGACGACACCGCTGGTCCCGACGACGGCGCTCGCGTGTGGCTCACCGCGACGCGACTCGCCGACCCGGGGGAGTGGGAGGGGCAGACCGAGGTGTGGCTGCGCGAGCTCGACCTCGCAGCCGGGGCCCTCGTCGGCCCTGAGCACGTCCTGTGGCGCGGCGCGCTGCACGGCGCGGTCTGGGCCGAGGGCCCGCACCTGTACCGGGTGGGCGACCACTACTACCTGCTGGCCTCCGAGGGCGGCACCGAGCACCAGCACGCGGTCTCGGTCGCGCGAGCCGACGCCGTGACGGGCCCGTACACGGGGAACCCCGCGAACCCGGTCCTCACGCACCGCCACCTGGGCCGGGACTTCCCCGTGGTCGGGGTCGGGCACGGGGACCTCGTGGAGACCGCGGCCGGCGAGTGGTGGATGGTCCTGCTCGGCAGCCGCCCCTACGGCGGCTACTTCCCCAACCTGGGGCGCGAGACGTTCCTCACGCCCGTGGTCTGGGAGGACGGGTGGCCCGTGGTCGCCCCGGGCGTGGGCCACGTCGCGGGGAGCTTCCCCCTGCCCGACGTCGGAGCGCGGCTTCCGGGGGCGGGTGCGGCATCGCGGGGAGGAGCTTCTGCGCAGCGGGCCGGCGCGGTCCCGGGCGATGCGTCGGGTGAGACGCCTGGTGACACGTCCGTGGAGGCGAGCGCCGTCGTCGTGCGGGAGACGTTCGACGGCACGTCGGGTGATGCGCTGGGCCTCGCGTGGAACCAGGTGCGGACCGGGGACCGGTTCTGGTCCCTGACCGAGCGGCCCGGGCACCTGCGGCTCGCGCTGCTGCCCGCGACGCTGTCCGACGTCGCGACCCCCGCGTTCCTGGGGCGCCGCCAGGAGCACAGGGACGTGGACCTCACGGTGCGCGTCGACGTCGACCCGGCCGGGCCCGACGAGTGGGCCGGGCTCGCGGTGCGCCAGTCCGAGGAGGCGTGGATCGCGGCGGTCGTGACGCGGGCGGCGCCCGGTCCGGCCGGTGCGCCCGGTGGGCGCGAGGTGCTCGTCGTCGAGCGCTTCGGAGGCGAGGAGGTCGTCGTGGGGCGCACGGCACTCGGACCGCTCGGCCTGGCCGAGGGGCCCGTGGACGTGGTGCTGCACGCTGCAGGGCAGGACTACGCGTTCGGCGTCGAGACCGGGGACGGGTTCGTCGCGGTCGCGACCGTGCACGGCGGGCGGCTCAGCTCGCCCGAGGCCGGAGGGTTCCTGGGCGTGTGGCTCGGGCCGTACGCGACGGGCCGCGGGACGCCGACGGCGACCGTGGCGGACGTCGAGCGGGTGGAGTACCGGGGGCGCTAGCGCGCGACCAAGGCCTCGGCGGCCCAGGTCGGAGGCCGACGCTGTCCGCAGGGGCGCCGCTCCCAGGCTGAGGCGTCAGGCCCCGGCCGCGTGGCGTGACGCCGACGCCAGGCGTTCGACGAGGTCGTCCGGGACGGGTCTGCGCGGCGAGAAGGTGATGCCGGTCTTGGTCGCCTGGAGACCGGCGGCTGCGATCTCGTCGGCATGTGCGGTGATGGCGCCCGGGAGGACGTAGAGCCCGCACTGCTTGCTGAACGCCGCGTAGCTCGCGACGACCGAGCCGTCGACGGCGAACCCCGGCATGTCATAGGCCACGATCTCCTCCGCTTCCGGCAGAGTGCGGGACAGCAGCGCGCGCAACCGCCTCAGCGACGGCTGGAAGACCTCGGGCGCTGCGGCGATGTAGGAGTCGTGGTCGGCTGACGTCGTCATGGGGTGTCTCGCTCTCGGCTGGTGTTGTGGAGGCTCGGTCGTCGGGCCGTGGGGCAAGCCTCCCGCGGGCCCGCTCCGGTGTCACCCGCGCTGTGCTGAGCCGACCTCGGCTCCGCGGACCTCGATCGCGTGCCAGCGGAACCGGTCGACGAAGGCGCTGAAGGACGGGACCTTCACGAGCGCCGAGAACACCGCGAAGCCGACCGCCCCACCGGTGACGTTGAAGAGCAGATCGTTCACGTCCGCGATGTGACCGCCACCCACCAGGTGCGCCGTCACGAGCTGGGTGACCTCGATCGTCAGGGAGAGGACCGCTGCCGCCACCACGACCTTCCTCCACGAGGCCCGGGGCACGAGCAGCGGCACGAGGACGCCGACCGGGACGAAGACCAGGACGTTCATGACCGCGTCAGCGATCTCGTAGTCCGCGAACGGCACGACGGCGAGATGGCTGCCCCAGGGGGCGCTGCTGACGGGCTTGTCCAGGAAGACGGGGAAGACGGTGTTCGCGACGATCCCGGCGACGTAGACGCCGAGCGCGAGGGCGACCGCGGCCCGCGGCACGGAGAACCGCCCGCTGCGGATCAGGGACCACATCGACCCCGCGAGCACTGCGGCGGCCAGAGGGATGACGACCGGGAGGACCGGGACCTGCTGGAACACGGATGACCTGCACCTTCTCCGAGACACGAACGCGGCTGGTGCCGCGGCTCCACGCAACGGTGCCCGCTGTCCGACGAGCTCGGCATCCGTCTGTGGTCGGATCCCTGGGGACGGTGAGTGCGACCGTCGTCCCCTGGGCGGAGCGTGTGCGCGCGGCGCTCGATCAGCCGGGCCGCACGTCGGGCGGGTCGAGCAGGCGGCGAAGGCGGGTCTTCTTCTCGTTCTCGCGCACGATCCACGCCACGTCCGGGTCGTCGGAGCTGCGCAGCGCGGCGAGACGCGGCAGGCCGGCAGCCGGGTCGCCCGCGACGGCGACGCTCCAGCAGTACCCGAGGGCCTGGCGCAGCGCCCGGACGCCGGTGTCGCGGCGGGCGCCGGACGGGAGCGCGCCGATCGAGGCGGTGGCGGCCGCGCAGACGTCCAGGGCGGTGGTCGCGGTGGCGGGGGTTCGCAGGAGGCGCGGCTCGCAGATCCCAGCGACCGCGGCTCGGCGAACCAGGGGGTCTCGGTCGTCGACCCAGGACGCCACGAGCGCGCCGAGGATCGCGGGCTCGGCATCGCCGATGCGCTGCAGCGCCATCGCGACAGCCTCGCGGACGCGCCACGACCCCTCGGCGGCGCGGTCACGCAGCAGGGCCACCAGTTCAGTGCGCGCACCGGCGGGGACGTCGACGACGAGCCGGCCGAGGCCGACCGTCCCGCAGCAGCGGAGGTACTCGTCGGGGCTGTCGGCCAGGGCGAGCACGAGGCCTTCCGTCGCGACGTCGGCGAACGCGCCGATCAGCTCGAGGTTCGCCCGGGGCCCGGGCAGCCCGGAGCGGGCGGAGAGGAACGCGCGCACGGCGGCGGGATCGCCGTCGAGCGCGCGCAAGGCGGCCCGATGCTCGTCACGCACGCTCATGACCAGCACGCTAGGGCTTCCACCCCCGCCCGGGGTAGGGCCGTTCGGCTGAGGCTCAGCTGCCGAAGGGCCTGTCTCGGCCCTGGGTCCGGCGTGCAGGCGGACTCACGGGCGCCCGATTCCTACTCCACGACGACGTCGCGCTCGTCGACGCCACCCCGCGAACCCGTCGGTCGGGTGTCGTGGGTCAGTCTGGTAGGAGCGCGTCCACCTGGTGTGCGATCTCCTGCACGATTGCCTCGACGGGGCGTGCGGCGTTGGCCGTCGCGGCCATGCTGAGCAGCATGATCGCCGAGACGATGTGAGCGAGGGTCGCGGCCTTGGCGGGGTTGATGCGTTGGTCGCGTTGCAGCACGGCTGCGATGGCTTCCTCGGTCTGAACGGTCAGCTCGAGGGCCTTGCGGTGGTGAGGCTCGTCCGGGTCGCCGAAGACGATCTCGCGCAGGTAGGTGCGGCCGTTGGAGATCTGGGCGCGGTTGCACTCCACGACGGGGCGGACGATCGCCATCACGGCTTCGAGAGGGTCTTCGGCGTGATCGGCGGCTGCCCTGCCGCGGGCGAGGGCGTCGGTGTAGGAGGAGTTCTGGACGAGCAGGAGGAGCTCGCCCTTGGTCTTGGCGTACAGGAACAGGGTGCCGGTGCCGATGTCGGCCTTGTCGGCGATCTGCTGGGTGGTGACGTCGTCGACGCCGTGCTCGGAGAAGAGCTCTCGGGCGGCGGCGGTGATGCGGTCGAGCTTGTCCTGCTTGTTCCGTTCGCGTCGACCGACGGGCTGGGGGGCGACTGACATGGGACGACGTCCTTCGGGAATAGAACCTGACTGCGCTCAGTTCCGAGCATAGTCACTACTGTGTGGGCTCGGAAGTATCGGGCCTCATTCTCCCATTCTCGGGGGACACCTTGGTGTCCACCGGCTGGTGGGTGCTGGGCGGCGGTGGCGTTCGCGACCCCTCGATGTGAAGGACGAACAGCCTCATGACCACGTCTTCCCTCTGGCAGCCGTTCACGCTCGGCCGCGTGGAGCTCGCCCACCGGCTCGCACTGGCTCCCATGACCCGCAGCCGGGCCAACCCTGACGGCACCCCTGGGCCGCTGACAGCCCGCTACTACGGGCAGCGCGCCTCGCTTGGGCTCGTCATCACCGAAGGGGTCCAGCCCTCGGCAGATGGGCAGGGGTACCTGAACACCCCGGGCATCTACACCCCGGAACACGTCGCGGGCTGGCGCGAAGTCGCCGACGAGGTGCACGCGAGCGGGGGCGCGCTCTACATCCAGCTGATGCACGTCGGGCGCGTCTCACACCCCGACAACACCCCGCATCACCGTCAGCCGGTCGCGCCGTCGGCGATCTCCGCCGAGCAGGACATGTTCACCGCCACGGGCCCGCAGAAGACTCCGGTGCCCCGGGAGCTGAGCATCGACGACATCCAGACCACGATCGTGGACTTCCGTCACGCGGCAGCCTCTGCGATCGCCGCCGGCGCGGACGGCGTGGAGATCCACGGCGCGAACGGGTACCTGCTGCACCAGTTCCTGTCCCCGAACGCGAACCACCGCACGGACTCCTACGGCGGATCGGTGGAGAACCGGTCCCGGTTCGTGATCGAGGTGGCCCGTGCGGTGGCCGAGGAGATCGGAGCCGACCGCGTGGGCATCCGTCTGTCGCCGTCGATGCCCCTGGGCGGGATCGACGAGGGTGACACCGAGCAGGTGCGCGCCCAGTACCGGCACCTGGTCGGCGAGCTCGCGGGACTGAATCTGGCCTACCTTCACCTGCACCACGTCGGCGACGACGAGCTGCTGCGTTCGTTCCGCGACACCTGGCCGACCGCGGTGCTCGTGGTGCGGTACGGGCGTTCACGCGAGCAGATCTCCGACGACATCGACGCGGGTCTGGCAGATGTCGCGCCATTGGGGCGGTTCGCGCTGGCCAACCCCGACATCGTCGAGCGCCTGCGCACCGACGCTCCGCTGAACGAGGTGGACCCCACCACCTTGTACGGCGGCGGCGAGGCCGGGTACACGGACTACCCGGTCCTGACACGCGCCTGAGCGCGTGCCCGTGAGCCGCCCGCCCTGCTCCGCCCCGGAGGGGTGGGCGGCTCACGCCTCCGCACATCGCGTCCACACACGAAGAAAGAAGCAGAACATGTCATCACTGAACGGCGCCGTCGTCCTGGTCACCGGAGCCAACGGCGGGATCGGGACCCACTTCGTCCACCAAGCACTGGCCCGAGGAGCGAGCAAGGTCTACGCCAGCGCGCGCACCCCCCGCGCCTGGGGCGACGAGCGCATCGTCCCGCTTGCCCTCGACGTCACCGACCCCGTGTCCATCGCAACCGCGGTCCAGGCTGCCCCAGACGTGACGGTGCTGATCAACAACGCAGGCGCATCGGTGTCCAGCGCCGGCATCCTCACCCACACCGACGACGAGATCCGCGCCAACGTCGAGACGAACTTCCTCGGCCCGCTCTTCCTCACCCGGGCCTTCGCCCCGATCCTCACGGCCAAGAGCGCGTCGGTGATCGTCGACATCCACTCCGCGCTGAGCTGGTACGCGGTCGCCGGCATCTACAGTGCGACCAAGGCCGCCCTGTGGTCGGCCACCAACTCCCTGCGACTCGAGCTCGCCCCTGCCGGGGTCCAGGTCGTGGGAGTGCACGTCGGCTATGTCGACACCGCGATGGCCGCGCACGCCACCGACCCCAAGACCGACCCGGCCGACCTCGTGCGCATCGTGTTCGACGCCGTCGAAGCAGGCGAGCTCGAGGTCCTGGCCGATCAGACGTCCGTGCAGGCCAAGGCCGGGCTCAGCGCCCCCCTCGAGCTGGTCTATCCCCAGCTGGTGAACGCGAACGCTTGATCCTGCGGGTGGGCTGCACCGCGGTGCCGGTGACCGCGGTGCAGCCCGCACCAGAGAGGCTGCATCAGCGTGCGGGATGCGGAGAGGATGACGAGATGGCTCTGACCGACCTCGCGGAGCGCGCCCGCCTGGCGATCTACACCCACCTTGCCAAGGAGGGGAGTCTGCCTTCGCGAGAGGCGCTCGCCTGGCAGCTCGGCACGACGACCATGGCCTACGCCCACGCACTCGAAGAGCTTGCCCAGACCCGCCACCTTGTCCTCAGGGACGGTGAGGTCGAGATGGCCCATCCTTTCGCGACCCGTTCCTTCGGGTTCTCGGTGATGGGCCCGCACGCGCTGTGGTGGGGCGGTTGCGCCTGGGACTCGTTCGCGATCCCCCACCTCGTGCCCGACGCCCCGGAGGTCTTGGTCGCCACCACCTGCCCCGCCTGCACGACCCCGCACGCCTGGACGGTCACGAACCAGGAGCCACCTGCTGGGGACCACGTCGCCCACTTCCTCACCCCCGCCGACCAGATCTGGCCCGACGCGGCGCACGCCTGCGAGAACCAGCTCATCTTCTGCTCCGAGGAGTGCGTGGACGACTGGCTGACACGCACCGGCAACACCCGCGGGTACGTCATGGACCTGAGCACCTTGTGGCGACTGGCGGCCCACTGGTACGACGGCCGTCTAGATGCCCGCTACACCCGGCGTGAGCTCACCGCAGCCGCCGAGTACTTCCGCAGCGTCGGCCTGCACGGATCCTTCTGGGGCCTCTCGGATCTCGACGGGCAACCGACCCAAGCATGATGCTGCAGGGCCCGCGGACCGGTGGCTCGCAAAGCCCTCTCGCAGCGCTGTCGGTGAGAACACTGGCGAGGACGCGCTCGTTCCCGGGCTACGTCCGGCCTACCGGTCGACCCGTCACGACGAACAGCGCAACGGCGGGCGCTGAGCACTGGTGCGCCGAGCTTCTTCTCCCGGCTGGCTACTCCTCGTGGTGGGGCAGGATCTTGCCGTTCTTCACGTAGGTGGCTTCTCGCCTGGGGCGACGTCGTACCAGCGGGAGGATCCGGGAGGGCCGGCATGCAGGAGCGTGCGACGGAAGATGTTCACCTCGTCCTCGAACGCCAGTGCGGTCTGCTTGCGGCCGACCAGCGGGGACAAGGCGTTCTCGAAGGTGACCTCGGCGATCCCGTCGATCCACCGATCCTCCGGGATCGCCGTCTCGACGCCGGAGGTGTTCGGCCAGCGGCCGGGGTTGTGCTCGGCGAGGTGGGTCTGCCGGTACTCGAGAAGGCCGGGGGTGGCGGAGATGATGCCCGAGTGAGGGCCCTTCCACCTTGCCGGGCTGGTCGGTGCGCATCCACAACAGGATGGACGAGGTGAAGTGCTTCGACACCTCCGGTGTCGTCGTGACGCTGCCGCTCATCTTCATGCCGTCCGTTCACTTCGTGTGCCGTCGGGCGCTAGTCGGTGAGGAATTTCGCGGCGACAGGGGCGAACTTCTCCCAGTACTGGAAGATGCCGCCGTGGCCGGAGTTGGGGTAGATGATCAGCTCCGAGTCCTTGATGCGCTGGTGCAGGTCTGCGGAGAGGATGGAGGGCACCATGCGGTCGTTGTCGCCGTTGGCGATCAGCGTCGGCTGGGTGATCACCGAGAGGTCCGACGGGGCCGAGCGGCCGTACCGCTGGATCGCTTTCAGCTGCGTACCGAACGCCTTGTTGCTGATCGGCGCGTCACGGTCGACGGTGCGCTCCTTGAGGCGTTCCACGAACTCCTTCCCGGCCTTCTTGCCGACCTTGTCCCGGTTGAAGAAGAGGAACTCCTTCGGGTCCGACCGGGTGATGACCGACCGGAAGATGTCCCAGTACGTGACTCCCACGACCTTGTCGATGTTCCTCCCGCCGCGGGGGCCGGTGCCGGTCAGGACGAGCTTGCGGACCAGGTCAGGGTGCTTGACGACCAGGTCCTGGGCGATCATGCCGCCCATGGAGAAGGAGAAGATGTCGATCTTGTCGAGACCGAGCGCCGTGATGAACGTGTAGGCGTCGTCAGCTGCCGCCTCGAGGGTGTGGGGGACGGTGCCGGAGGAGGCGCCGACGCCTCGCTGGTCGAACGTGATGACGTGACGGGTCTTTGCGATGGCGTCCACGATGCGTGGGTCCCAGTTGTCCAGGGTCGCGGCCAGGTGGACGAAGAACACGACCGGGATACCGCCCTTCGGTCCGAGCTCACGGTAGGCGAACGTGACTCCTCCCGCGGTGATGCTCTTTGCCGGGGCCTTCGCGTAGGACGTGATGACGGGCTCTTGGCTGGAGGTCATGATGTCTCCCTCGAGGTTGGTCGTGATCAGGACTCGTCGGAGACGGGTCAGGGGTTGGTGATGACGGCCTTGCCGCGAACCTTGCCGTGGGCAAGGGCGTCGAGGGCCTGAGGTGTCTGGTCGAAGGAGAACGTCTTCCCGACGACGGGGCGCAGCGTCCCCTTCTCGACGAGGGCGGTGATCTGGCGCAGCTGGTCGCCGCTGGCGCGCATGAGCAGGAACTCGTAGGTCACGCCGAGCTTCTTGGCCTGGCGACGGATCGTGGCGCTCAGTGCAGTGATCGCGAGGCGCAAGACCGGGTTCAGGCCTGCCTCGCGGGCAAAGGCCGGGTCCGGGGGGCCCGAGATCCCGATTGCCTTCCCGCCGGGCCGGAGCACGCGCAAGGACTTCTCGAGGTTCTGCCCGCCCAGGCTGTCCAGGACCAGGTCGTATCCATCGAGGAGCTCCTCGAAGTCCTGGCTGCGGTAGTCGATGACGGTGTCCGCGCCGAGCTCACGGACGAAGTCGGCGTTGGCCGCGCTGGCGGTCGTGGCGACGTGCGCACCCAGGTGCTTGGCGAGCTGGATCGCGATCGTGCCGACGCCGCCGGCGCCAGCGTGGATGAGAACCTTCTGGCCCGGTTGCACCTTCCCGCGCTCGACCAGTGCCTGCCACGCGGTCAGGGCCACCAGCGGCAGGGATCCGGCCTGCTCCAGGCTGATCGATGCGGGCTTGAGTGCCAGGTCGGCTTCGTCGACGGCGATGCGTTCGGCGAAGGTGCCGATCCGGCCGTCGCGCGGGCGAGCGTAGACCTCGTCACCCGGCTCGAACCCCTGCACCTTCGCACCGACGCGGACCACGGTCCCGGCGAGGTCGTGGCCGAGGATCAACGGGAGCTTGTACGGCAGGATCTGCTTGAACTCGCCGGTGCGGATCTTCTCGTCGAGCTGGTTCAGCCCGGCGGCCTGCACCCGTACGAGCACGTCGCGCTCGCCGACGGCCGGTTCAGAGACGTCTGTCTCCTGCAGGGGGCCCTTGTACTTGTCGAACACGAACGCTCGCATGATCTCTCTGTCTCCTACGGATCTGTCGGTGGGGTGATGGTGGTCGGCGACGCAGGAAGTCGCGCGCGGCGGCGACGAACGCGCTGTGATGCTGAAAGACCGCGCCGTGCCCTGCGTCCAGGTACATCGTGACCGAGGCGGCAGGCAGGAGGCCTGCCAGGGCGGCGGCGTTGGCCGGACGGCCCCGCTGCTCCGACACGCGAGCTCCCTCCCTGACGACTATCCTGACTACACTCAAGTCTGAGCGTAGTCAGAATTTCTGTCAAGAGCATCGCCGACCGCGCCGAGGCAAGCTGACGCAGTCTTGCTGCAGGGTGGGAAGACTGCGATGCGCGAAGCGGACTCCAGCTGGCGTCTTGGCGCGATGACCACCGTCGCCCGAGATCGCCGAGACGCCCGCCACATCGGCAGCTCACCGATCTCAGATCCGCGCCACCGAGCATTTCATTGGCGGCATCGCGCAGGGCTCCGCTGCGGCGAGAGAGCAATGTCCTCCCTGGCGACGAGCCGGGCGGGAGTCTGTACCCAGGCGGTGGCGCGGCAGGGGCAGTCTGGGTGCGTCGGACCTGGGTCTCGACGCTACCGGGAGACGGATCTTCAGGGACTCGTGACGGTCGCCCGGCCCGGGTGCAGGACCAGCGTGACGAACCCCAGACCGCCTCGGTACCCCTGGAGCCAGCCGTTGCGGTGCTTCTCGACCTCGGAGAGCACCTCACCCGCGTCAGGGTGGTCCGGGTTCTCGACCGCCCAGCGAGCCGGAGCCCCGGTCCACGCCCACTCGTAGTCGTCCCACTCCTCGAGCGTGCTGACGTGCCCTTGCACCGTCGCCCACCCGTGCCGCGTCACGAGGTCGACGGTGCCGGGCAGGTCGAGGTACTCGTCCGCCGAGAGGCCACCGAGGCCGTCGAGGACGGCCGCTGTCGGAGGCGCAGGCCAGAAGCAGTCACCGAGCAGGAGCAGACCGTCGGCGGCGAGGTGGCCGCGCGCGGCCTCGAGCGTGGGGCCGAGGCCCCCGAACGCGTACGCCGCGCCCACGCTGAGCACCGCGTCGAACGGCACCTCGCTCACGTACTCCCGGACGTCGCCCTGAACCAGCGTCAGCCGGTCCGCCATGCCCGCGGCAGCAGCCTTGGCCAGCGTCTCCTCGAACCCGACGTCGGACATGTCCACCCCCACCGCGGTGAGGCCGGGTTCCCGGCCCAGCGCCCGCAGCAGCCACGTGCCGTCACCGCACCCGAGGTCGAGGACGCTCCGTCGTCCGCCCGTCGTCCGGTCGAGGAGGCCTTCGACGCGGGCATCGCTCAGCGGCGACGCGATCGGGTGCTCGGAGTGCGCCAGGCGAAAGAGGGTGGATCGTTCCATCCCCGGACCCTACGCGAGGACCAACGGTCGGGACACGGATCGTCGGGCGCCGGGAGCCAGCTGGTGAGAAGGGCGGCGGCCGTCGGTCGTTCGCCGCCGACGGTGAGTGTCAAGGAGCCGTCGTCACCGTAGGTGAGGTCCTTTCCGAGAAGAGGGAGTCAGGACGCTGCGGGTGCCGTGTCGACGGTGACCTTGTGCAGTTCCCCGGTGAAGCGGAACGGGACGTCGTAGTCGCGCACGACCGGGGTACCGGAGTCCTCGCCGATGTCGAGCGTCTCGTCGGCGGAGATGCGGACCGGGATCGTCTGGTCGACGCGTCCACGGGCGACCTCGGTGCCGTCGACCGTCAGGACGGCCATGCCGCCGCTGCCGGGATCCCCGCCGTCGTAGCCGAAGTCGAGGACCACCTCGTGGTCGCCGGGGACGAGGGCGTCCGCACCCGAGACCGTGTACTTGTGCTCCGGATAGTGCGACCGCGCGTAGGAGAAGGTGGGGCGGCCGTCGAGGAGGTAGAGCGCGTTGCCGCCGAACCAGCCGCCCTGGGTCATCAGCATGCCCTCGGCCCCACCGTCTGGAACGGAGATCCTGGCGGTGATGCGGTACGAGGTGTTCTTCATGTTCGGTGCGAGGCCCTCGGTGATCCTGCTCGTACCGGGGTAGTACGTGTAGAAGGTGCGTCCGGCGCCGTGCCGGGGGCGGTTCTCCGGGCGGAGCCTTTCGATGTACCGGTCGTCGAGCGGCAGCACCTGGTTCTTGCGCGCCTCGTCGAGGAAGACCTGGCGCAGCTCGTCGAGCTTGTCCGGGTGGTCGTGAGCCAGGTTCCTGGACTGCGTGAAGTCCTCGTCGAGGTTGTACAGCTCCCACTCGTACTCGTCGAACGGATCGGCCGTCGACTCGCCCATCCCCACCCAGGGCAGGCGCTTCGGGGCGGTGTTCGCCATCCACCCCTCGTGGTAGACCCCCTGGTTCGCGATCACCTCGAAGTACTGGGTCGTGTGCGTCTCGGGCGCCCCCTCGTCGTCGAACGCGGGCACGAGGCTCGTGCCGTTCAGCGGGACCTGCTCGAAGCCGTTGATCACCGCTGGCATCGGGATGCCAGCGGCCTCCAGGATCGTCGGGACGATGTCGGTGATGTGGGTGAACTGGCTCCGCAGCCCACCCTCGTCGCCGATGCGCGCGGGCCACGACACGACCATGGAGGTGCGTGAGCCACCCAGGTGGGAGGCGATCTTCTTGTCCCACTGGTACGGCGAGTTCATCGCATGCGCCCAGCCGTGCGAGAACAGGTTCTGGAACCACCGCCCCCCGAACTCGTCGATGTTGTCGACCATGAACGCCTCGTCGTCGACCAGCCCGTTCGCCAGGACGCCGATCTCGCTCGTGAGCCCGTGGCCCGTCGGGTCCTCCGCGCTCGACCCGTTGTCGCCCTGGATATAGATGATCAGGGTGTTGTCCAGCTCGCCCAGCTCGTCGATCGCGTCGACAACGCGCCCGATCTGGTGGTCGCAGTGCGCCAGGGCCGCGGCGTAGCACTCCATCTGCCGCGCGCACACACGCTTCATGTCGTCCGAGAGGTCGTCCCACCGGCGGTAGTGCTCGGGCGTCGGGTTCAGCACCGCGTCCGCCGGGATCACGCCCAATCTCTTCTGCTGCTCGAACGTGCGGACACGCTGCTCGTCCCACCCGTGATCGAACTGTCCGCGGAACCTGTCGATCCACTCCTGGGGCGCGTGGTGCGGGGCGTGCGCGGTACCAGGCGTGTAGTAGGCGAAGAACGGCTTCTCGGGGTCGACGGCCTTCTGGGTACGGATCCAGGTCACGGCGTGATCAGCGAGGTCGGCGTCCAGGTGGTAGTCGTCCTCGCGACCCAGGTACGGGTCGACCGGCTTGGTCCCCTCGAACACGGCAGGCCGGAACTGGTGCGCGTCGGCACCCAGGAACCCGTAGAAGTACTCGAAGCCGAGCCCCGTCGGCCACAGGGTGAACGGTCCCGCCGGGGTCGTCAGCCAGTCCGGGACGTTGTGGTTCTTGCCGAACCAGGCCGTCCCGTAGCCGTTCTGCGTCAGGATCTCCCCGATCGTGCCCACGCTGCGGGACACGATGGAGTGGTACCCGGGGAACGGCGTCGAGAACTCCATGATGATGCCTGTCGAGGCGACGTGGTGGTTGCGACCCGTGATCAGGGCCGCCCGCGAGGGTGAGCACAGCGCCGTGGTGTGGAACCGGTTGTAGCGCAGCCCCTGCTCGGCCAGCCGCGTGTACGTCGGCGTCGGGATCGGACCTCCGAAGACCTCGCTCGCGCCGAAACCGACGTCGTCCGTCATGACCACGAGCACGTTCGGGGCGCCCGAGGGCGCTGAGACCTCCTCCGGCCACTCGACCGGGTCGGACCCTCCCACGGTCCGGTCGACGTGCCCCACCTCCTGGAAGGGCTCGATCGGCAGACGCGTCCTGTCAGGCCAGCTTCCACGGTCACCCATGCCGCTCATTCAAACCCAACTCGAAGCAGCCTTCGACTCGAACGGGGTGGGAACGGACGGACGCCTCGGCACGAGCCCCGGGCCTCACGGCGACGCGAGCGGGGCCTCCCGGAGCAGAGCGAGATCCCGCCGGGCGTAGCGCAGGTGCGCCCACTCCTCCTCCAGGATCACGCGCACGCAGTCCCCGACGCTGGGGTGCCAGTCACCGCCGCCCCACGGGTCGTCGCGTTCCTCCGCGAGCAGCTCCGGGGTGGCCGAGGCCAGGAACGCCGTGACCTGCCCCTGCCGCTCGGCCCGCACCGCGAGGATCTCCTCGTACGTCGGTGTGTCCGTGCGGAAGATCGACATGTCGAAGCCCATCTCGCCGGCGCCGGTGAAGATCTGCCCGATCTCGTGGAACGGTTGCTCGATCCGCAGGATCCCACCGCGGAGCCAGGCGTCCGTCGCCAGGACGAGGTGGCGCAGAGTCTGGGCCAGCGACCACTCGTCCTCCACGTGGGCGTCCACCAGGTCCGGGGGTGTGCCTTCCACCGTCTCCTGCCACGCGGACTGCACGGCGACCCACCCCTCGCGCAGCCCCTCGACCGTCTGCGACTTCTGCAGCTCGCGGCCCGGGAACTGCCGGTTGAGCTCGGCGTCCACGTACGGCACCACGTCGACCCCGTTGACGATCAGGCTGCCGAAGAACAGGTCATGGCTGTCGACGTCGAGCCCGTCCAGGTCGACGCCGCGCATCCTCACGCCGCTGACGTCGGAGAACCGCAGGGTGGCGCCCTTGAAGCTGGCCCTGACGAAGGTCGCGCCCTCGAACTCCTTCGTCCCGGAATAGGTCGTCATTCCTCCACCATGACCGACCTCGGGCGGTCCTGCCCGGCGACGATCAGGTCACCCCACGACCAGCCGCAACCGGTTCTCCCCGACCCGCACCGTGACCTCCTGGCCCCACGACGCGACGAGCCGGTCCGACTCGACGCCGTCGCCGAACACCACGAGCTGGTCCGACTCGACCGTGAGCCGGAGCTCGCCGCCCGCGTCGAGGAGCCCCTCGGTCAGGTCCGCTCCCGTCGCGGGTGACGGCCACGCCTCGCGCACGAACCATGCGAGTGCCGGGTCGGTGGGGCCGGGGAGCCGGCGTCCGCCGCGCTCGCGAGCGATCGATGCGCACCACCCCGTGGCCCCGGCCCCCGTCGCGACGATGACCCCTGACGAGGACTGGCGCTCGTTCCTGACGGATCCGCGGGCCACGCCTCGACCGCCGGACGCGTCGCCCGGACCGTCCGCCGCGATCCGGTAGCGCGCCGACTGGTGCGACGGGTGACCGACGAAGACCTCGTTGAGCGCGGTGAGGACCTGACCGTCATCGAGCGACGCCCGGACCGTGGTGAGGTCCTCGGTCCGCAGCCCGAGCACGTGGCTCGTGGCGCCGTCGTCGGGCCCGCTGGGCGCGTGCCCGCCCGTCCCGCGCCCGCCCGCCTCGTGAGCCGCCGTCGCTGCTCGCGTCGCGCGGCCCGCGCGCTGCAGGAGCCCGACGGCCGTCGGGACGTCGAGCCGGACGAGCGCGCCCGCGTTGGTCCCCGGCTCGGGGTCGACCCCCAGCACGGGCTGGTCCGTGAGGTACTTGGCGACGTTCGCGACCAGGCCGTCCTGCCCGACCACGACCACGACGTCCTCGGGGGCCATGAGGAACCGGCCGAGGTCGGCCCGCTCGACGTCGGCACGACGCCACTCCTCGGGGATCGCGGCGGCGACCCGGGTTCGCGCCGCGGTCACGGTGTCGTGCCGCTCCTGGACCGCGGCAAGGGTGCGGCCGCGCGAGCGGAGGAAGAACTCGGCCTGCCCGCGGGTCGCGTGCCGGTCGAGCAGCTCGTCGAGCTCGGTCCGTCGGTGCACGACGACGGCCCGCCGCTGGAGGGGCACGTCAGGCTCCCCGGGGGGCAGGGGCCACGGGGGCCCCCGCGCCCGCGCCGGCGGCCGAACCCGCTCCCGTGAGCGCGGCGAGCGCCCCGCTGAGGAGGTCGGGCGTGATGGTCAGGCTGCCGATCTTGGGCAGGGCCCCGGCGAGGTCGCGCATCGCCACGGCCAGGATGGTCGACTGGTCCATTCCCTCGTAGACGTCCATGACGGTCCGGAACTTCGCGTTGTTCGCCTCGCCGATCCGGCGGATCTCCTCGGCCTGCGCGAGCGAGGTCAGGTCGCGCCGCTCGGCCGCGGCCCGGGCCTCGACGAGGGCGGCCGCCGCCGCCTCCTCGGCCTCGCGCCGCGCGTTGGCCCCCTCCTGCGCGACGAGCTGCTCGCGCCGCGTCGCGAGCTCGATCCGGCTCGCGAGCTCGTTCTCCGAGATGGTGCGCTCGCGCTCGACCGCGAGCGCCCGCCGCTCGTACGTCGACCGGTCGGCCTCGGCCTGGACGTGCTCGCGCAGCGGGGTCTGCAGGGCGCGCTCGACGTCGCCGTCGGGACGGACTGCGAGCACGTGGACCCCCAGGACCTCGATGCCGGTCGACGCGAGCCGGGCGTCCGTCCCCAGCGCCTCGACGAGCTGGGCCCGGACCTGGCTCACGCCCTGCTCGAGCGCGGTCGTGAGCGGCACGGCTGCGAGGTGGTCGATCGCGTGGCTCTGCGCGAGCTGGCCGATGATCGTCGCGACCTGGTCGCGGCCCGTCGTCGTGGCGGCGCCCGAGTCGGGGTCGATCCCGAAGTCGAGGCGCTGCGAGACGACCGCCGGGTCGGCGAAGCGGTAGGTCACGTTGACCTGGACCGTGACGTCCTGGTGGTCGCGCGTCGTGGCGTGGAAGAGGACAGGCAGCTCCTGGTCGTCGACCGGCACCTCGCTGAGCACCGACGTGCCTGGCCGGAACCAGAACGCCTGGCCGATCCCGCGGTGCGCGACCCGCCCCGCCTTGAGGTGGATCACGGCGCCCGTGGGGCTGCCGAGGAAGTGGCGCAGCCAGGGGTAGCGCTTGATGGTGGCCATGGGAGGCTCCGTCCGTCGTCGTTGTTTATGTCACATTGACGATAAGCCTCGACCGTCTTTAGCGTCAACCTGACGATAAGCGGGTAAGGTGGGGAGCATGAGCCCTCGCGAGACGCCCGCGTCACCCGCGGCAGCCGCGCCGCCCTCCGCCGCCCGGATCCCCGTCACGGTCGACGTCGTCGCGCTCACGGTCCGGGACGCGACGCTCCAGGTGCTCCTCGTGACCCGGCTGCTCGACCCGTTCCGCGACCGGCTCGCCCTGCCCGGCGGGTTCGTCCTGCCCGCCGAGACGCTGCCGCAGGCCGCAGCCCGCGAGCTCGCCGAGGAGACGGGCGTCGCGGTCCCCGGGCACCTCGAGCAGCTGCGCACCTACGGTCCGCTCGACCGGGACCCCCGCGGCCCTGTGCTCTCGGTCGCGCACCTGCTGCTCGCGCCCACCTACGGCCTGCCGGCCGCGGGCAGCGACGCCGCGCAGGTCGGCTGGTACCCCGTGGACGAGGCGCTCGCGGACGGCGCCGGCCTCGCGTTCGACCACCACCGGATCCTGCGCGACGGTGTCGAGCGCGCCCGCGCCAAGCTCGAGTACTCGACGCTCGCGACGGCCTTCTGCGGCCCCGAGTTCACGATCGCCCAGCTCCGTGCGGTCTACGAGGCCGTGTGGGGCACGCGCCTCGACCCCCGCAACTTCCATCGCAAGGCCGTCGGGACCCCGGGGTTCCTCGTCGAGACGGGGGAGTCGACCTCGGGCGGGACGGGCCGGCCCGCCGCGCTCTACCGGCTCGCGCCCGAGGCGGAGCGGGCCGCCGGGGCGCGTGACGTCGTCGGGAAGGACGAGGTCCCTGCGTCGGTGCCCGCCGTGCTCAACCCGCCCCTCATGCGGCCCGCCGGGTGACCGGCTACCGCGCGCCCGCCTCCCCGGGGCCCTCCGCCGGCTCCCGCGACCCCGCGGAGTAGAGGTCGGCGAGGCGGCGCAGCAGGTCGCGCAGCTCGGGCGGGTCGAGCACCTCGAACGGGGTGTCGATCGTCGCGAGGAAGCCCGCGACGTCGATCAGCGAGTCCGAGCCGGTCTCCAGGACGCACGTGCCGTCGTCGGACCCCGTGAGGATGCCTGCGGTCGCGGTGACGCGCGCGGCGATCTCCGTGGCGGGCGCGAGGAAGCGGATGCGCGGCCGATGACGCCAGGCGGTCGACCCGACGCCCCGCACGACGTGCTGGGCCACGTCGGGCTCGGGCGGCTCGCGCGGCGTGAACCGCGGACCGCCCGGGGTCCGCGGGCTCATGCGGTCGGCGCGGAACGTCCGCCAGTCCTCGCGCGCGGTGTCCCACGCGAGCAGGTACCAGCGGCGGCCCGTGTAGACGAGGCGGTGCGGCTCGACGTCGCGCAGGGTCGCCAGGCCGTCGCGCCCGACGTAGTCGAAGCGCACGCGCTCGCTGCGGCTGATCGCGGTCGAGACCGCGGTGAGGACCTCGGCGTCGACCGTCGGGCCGCCCGCCGCTGCCGACACGGTCGCGCGGCGCAGCGCGTCGACGCGGTGGCGCAACCGCGACGGGAGCGACCGCTCGAGCTTGGCCAGCGCCCGCACCGACGTCTCCTCGATGCCCGTGACCGAACCGGCGGCCGCGGCCTGGAGGCCCACGGCGACCGCGACGGCCTCGTCGTCGTCGAGCAGGAGCGGCGGAAGCTCGGAGCCCGCCGCGAGGCGGTAGCCGCCCGCGGTCCCGGTGCGGGATCGCACCTCGTAGCCCAGCAGGCGCAGGCGTTCGACGTCGTTGCGCACCGTGCGCGTCGTGACGTCGAGGCGCGCCGCGAGGTCCGCACCCGACCACTCTCGCCGCACCTGGAGCAGCGACAGCAGCCGCAGGAGCCGCACCGAGGTATCCAGCATTCCTCGAGTCTCGCAGCGATTGAGGAACCGCACGTTCCACAAGGGTCTCTAGCGTGGGAGGCATCAGCACGAACCGTTGCTGGACCGCACCAGACGAGGAGCCCGACGATGAGCGACACGACCCGCACGACCCCGAGCGCGACCACCGCACGCACCGCTGCCACGACCCCGCGCGGCCTGACGACCGTGAGCTTCTGGTCCGACGACGTCCCGGCCGCGGTCGCCTGGTACACCGAGGTGTTCGGCGTCGGCCCGTACTACGTCATGCCGCCCGCGCCGGCCCCGGCCGC
The DNA here is from genome assembly GCF_044748475.1 of Oerskovia enterophila. Lineage (NCBI taxonomy): Bacteria > Bacillati > Actinomycetota > Actinomycetes > Micrococcales > Cellulomonadaceae > Oerskovia > Oerskovia enterophila. Next base: position 570,887 of record NZ_JBIVFZ010000004.1, on the reverse strand, counting down.
GTACGTCGAGTTCCGGGTGGGCGACTACCAGCACGAGCTCGGCATCATCGACCGTTCGTACGCGCCCGCGGGCGCCGCGACGCAGCCCGGCGGGGCGGTCGTCTACTGGCACGTCGACGACGTCGCGGCGACCTACGAGCGACTGCTCGCGCTGGGCGGGACCGAGTACCAGCCCGTGACCCCGCAGGGCGACGGCGGGTTCGTGACCGCGGCCGTCGTGGACCCGTTCGGCAACGTGCTCGGCGTCATGGAGAACCCGCACTACCTCGCGGTCCTGGAGGGGCGCGAGGGGTGAGGAGGATCGGCTGTGCAGTGTCCGGATGGCGAGCCGGAACCGCCCATCCGGCCCGCTCCACGCAGCCCCCACAGACCCTTTTCGAAGGGCCTTCGAACGCCAGATGAACACCAGGTGAACAGTCGTCGAAGACTCGCCGACTTGGTTCATTCCCCCGTCGAGCACCATTCACCATGGAGTACGTGACCGAGACGATCCTGCTCGCGCTCGTGGTAGTGACGGCCCTGGCCTTCGACTTCACGAACGGCTTCCACGACACCGGCAACGCGATGGCCACGTCCATCGCTACACGTGCCCTCAAGCCCAAGACCGCCGTCGCGCTGTCTGCAGTCCTCAACCTCGTCGGGGCGTTCCTGTCCCTGGCCGTGGCGGCGACCATCGCCAAGGGGATCGTGGACGCGAACATCATCACCCTCGAGGTGGTGCTCGCCGGTCTGGTGGGTGGTATCACCTGGAACCTGCTGACCTGGTTGCTGGGTATCCCGTCGAGCTCCTCGCACGCCCTCATCGGCGGCGTCGTGGGCTCGGTCCTGGCTGCGGTCGGGACGAGCGGGGTCCTGTGGACCGGCGTCCTGTCCAAGGTGATGATCCCGGCGCTGCTCGCGCCCGTGATCGCGATCGGGGTGGCCGCGCTCGGCACCTTCCTGGTCGCGCGCATCACCAAGGACCTGCCGCAGGACACGACGAGCCGCGGCTTCCGCTGGGGCCAGATCGGGTCCGCATCGCTGGTCTCGCTCGCGCACGGCACCAACGACGCACAGAAGTCGATGGGCATCATCCTGCTCGCGCTCATCGCGGGCGGCGCGGTCCCGGCCGACTCGGGCGTCCCGTTCTGGGTGGTCCTCGCCTGCGCGACCTTCATGGCCCTGGGTACCTACCTGGGCGGCTGGCGCGTCATCCGCACGCTCGGCAAGGGCCTCGTCGAGATCGACTCGCGCCAGGGCATGGCCGCCGAGACGTCCTCGGCCGCGGTCATCCTCCTCTCGAGCCACTTCGGCTTCTCGCTCTCGACGACCCACGTCGCGACGGGCTCGATCCTCGGGTCCGGCGTCGGCATGCCGGGCGCGAAGGTCCGCTGGGGCGTCGCGGGCAAGATGCTCGCCGCCTGGGGCCTGACGCTCCCCGCCGCCGGCCTGGTCGGAGCGTTCTGCTTCTGGCTCCAGGACGTCATCGGCGGCGTCGGCGGGACCGTCGCGGTCTTCACGCTCCTCATCGGCGTCTCGGCCGCGATCTGGATCGCCTCGCGCCGCAAGCCGATCTCTGCGGACAACGTCAACGACGAGTGGGACGGCGACGAGACGCCGGCCGCCGTGGTCGACGCCGCCGAGACCTTCACCGTCGTCGCCGCCGAGGCGACGGCCGAGGCAGAGGCCACGGTCGCCGCAGCCCCGACCACCACCCGTCGCGAGGGAGTCCCCGCATGAGCGAGTTCATCCAGTTCGACGCGCTGCTCCAGGTCGTCGTCGCCGGTGCGATCGTCGGTGCGGGGTTGCCCGCTCTGTTCGCGCTGGGCGTCCGCCTGCTCGCCCCCGCGGGAGGCGCCGCGCTCGCGGTGGAGGGTGCGCCGTCGGGCACGGACGCCGCCGGCCCGACGACGGCACGCCCCACGGGCGTCCGTCTCGCCGCAGCCGTGCTGTGCTTCGGGACCGTGCTGGCCGCGTGCGCGGTGGGCATCTGGTTCCTGGCCTCCGGCGGGCACTAGCAGCGCCACCATTCCCTGACGCGCAGGAGGCCGTCCCGTCGTCATGACGGGGCGGCCTCCTGCGTCGTGAGGTCAGGCCGTGCCGAGGAGGCGGGCCGCGATGTGGCGGGGATATACCACGTTCGTCCTGCAATGTCCGTCATATCGCCCTCTACGGCGGGATAATGCGCGGTTCTGTGACAGAGGGCACATCGAACTCGCGTCATGCCGGAGGGTTTGCGAGGTCTCCTGAGTAGGAAGTTGGACGACCGTCCACGAAACACCAGGAGAGTGTCATGAGTACCCCCTTCAGGGTTCGCAGCCGAGCGGCCTCCCCGTTCCAGCGAACCGTCGCCGCGGCGACGTCCGCGCTCCTCGCCCTGACGGGAGCCGTCGCCCTCGGGGCCGGGCCGCTGGCCGCACCCGCCGCGGCGGCACAGTCACCGATGTGCCCGGCGCCGGGACTGGAACCGCCCGTGCACATCGGCACCCCTGTCTTCACCGACAACAACGTCGCGGTGTGGACGGGGGGCGACTACACCGCGCAGTACACGGCGGCGGAGTCCGAAGGGGTCCTCGTCGTCGATGGTCGGGCCACGTTCGATGCGCCGGGCAACTTCAGCATCGGTGCGGTGGGAGCCGGGTCGCAGATCGCGCCGGCCGATGGTTCGACCATGCTCCACGTCGGCGGCGACATGACGATCGCGGCAGGCACTGGCCTCACTGTTGGATCGACTCAGCCCAACGGGGGCGGTGTGGAGGTCGGCGGTACTCTCACTGCCGACGGGACACTGAGCACCACGGGCACCGTCTCGGCTGCACCGATCGTCACCGGGGTGGGCGCAGCTACAGCACTGTCGCCGTGGAACGACTACCGCTCGATCGTCGACGACGCCTCGGCGACGATCGCGTCGTGGGGCGGGACGTCAGTCACCCGGTCGGGTGAGCAGCTGACGTTCACAGGCTCGGGGGCGAGCGACCCACAGGTGTTCACGCTCTCCGCCGCCGAGCTCAACGGCGCTAGGGACTACAGCTTCGTCGGCATCCCCGACGGCGTGGCGATCGCCATCAACGTGACCGGGACGGACCCCGTCGACATCGCTCCCAACGCCTGGGCAGGGAACGGCTACACCCCGCTCAACTGGGCCGACTCGCGCAACCCGCAGTTCGGGCTCTGGTCCGCGCGGATCCTGTGGAACTTTGCCGAAACCCCGTCGCTGACGATCGGTCGGGGTGACCAGTTCATGGGTTCGATCCTTGCTCCCCGGGCGGATGCCACGATCGCCACGAGCACCAACGGTCGCGTCCTCGTCGGCGGGGACCTCACGTTCGGGGCGTCGAACGTCCCGGGCGGCCTGGAGATGCACAACTACCCGTGGATCGGCCCCGGCCCCTTCGCGTGCCGAGACGCCTCCGGGGCGACGTTCTCCGTCGCGAAGAGCGTGACCGGCAGCGGCGCGGACGCCGTGCCGGCCGGGACCACGTTCGAGGTCGACTACTCCTACGTCCTGGACGGCACGACCATCACGGGCACCCTCGACGTCCTCGCGGACGGCACCGCGGTCCCGGGTCCGCAGGGCCTGCCCGAAGGCACGGTCGTCACGCTGTCCGAGCCTCGACTGCCCACGGTCCCCGGTGTCCAGTGGGGAACGCCCACGTTCGAGCCGAGCAGCCCGGTCACGCTGGGCGCGGGCGGTACCGTCGCGGTCCGCCTCACGAACACCGCGAACCTGGTCGACGCCCCGGCCGGCGGGTTCTCCGTCGCCAAGGAGCTGCTCGGTTCCGCGGCCGGACAGGTGCCCGAGGGCACCGAGTTCACGGTCGCCTACGCCTACGAGCTCGACGGCCAGACCCAGCGTGGCACCCTGACGGTGCTCGCTGACGGGACGTTCGTCGACGGTCCGCAGAACCTTCCCGTCGGGACGGTCGTGACCTTCACCGAGATCGACCTGCCCGACGTGGCCGGCGTGGTGTGGGGTGCGCCGACGTTCAGCCCGGAGTCCGTCACGATCAGCGACGGTGTCGACGCCCAGGTCACGGTGACCAACACCGCGGCCCCCGTGGTCGTCCGCGTGGGTGGCTTCTCGCTCCAGAAGGCCGTCACGGGTGAGGCCGCCGACCTGGTGCCGGGCGGCACCGAGTTCACGGTCGCGTACTCGTACGAGCTCGCGGGCGCCCCCGTGACGGGCACGCTCGTCGTGACGGCCGACGGTACGGTCGTGAACGGCCCGCAGAACCTGCCCGCGGGGACCGTGGTCTCGTTCGACGAGGTCTCGCTTCCCGACATCGACGGTGTGGTGTGGGGCGCTCCGGTGTTCAGCCCGGACACCCTGACCGTCGCGGCGGACGAGAACCCCACGATCGTCCTGACCAACACCGCGACCGATGCGCCCGCGGGTGGGTTCTCGGTACAGAAGGTCGTGACCGGTGAGGCGTCCGGCCTGGTGCCGGGCGGCACCGAGTTCACGGTGTCGTACTCCTACGCGCTGGACGGGGTGCCGACGTCGGGCACGCTGAGCGTCCTCGCCGACGGCACGGTCGTCGACGGCCCGCAGAACCTGCCGGTCGGGACCGTCGTGACGTTCGCTGAGGTCTCGCTCCCGGCCATCGACGGCGTGGTGTGGGGTGCGCCGACGTTCAGCCCCGCGACCGTGACGATCGTCGACGACGTCAACGCCGAGGTCACGGTGACGAACACCGCGACCGACGTCCCGGCGGGTGGCTTCTCGCTGCGCAAGACCGTCACCGGTACGGCGTCGGGACTGGTCCCCGCAGGTACCGAGTTCACGGTCACCTACTCCTACCAGCTGGACGGCGTGCCCACCTCGGGCACGGCGACCGTCCTCGCGGACGGCACGGTCGTGAACGGCCCGCAGAACCTGCCGGTGGGGACCGAGGTCACGTTCGGTGAGATCGACCTGCCGACCATCGACGGTGTGGTCTGGGGTGCTCCGGCGTTCAGCCCGGCGACCGTGACCATCGCGGACGACGTCGATGCCCAGGTGACCGTCACCAACACGGCCGATGCGGTCGTCGTCCCCGTGGGCGGGTTCTCGCTCCGGAAGGTCGTCGAGGGCGCGGCGAGCGGTCTGGTCCCGGCGGGCACCGAGTTCACGGTCGAGTACTCCTACGAGATCGACGGGACCCCCACGAGCAGCCGGCTGACGATCCTCGCGGACGGCACGGTCGTGAACGGTCCGCAGAACCTGCTGGCCGGCACCGTCCTGACGTTCGAGGAGGTCGCGCTGCCGGAGATCCCTGGCGTGAGCTGGGGGACCGCGATCTTCAGCCCGGAGTCCGTCACGATCGGGGACGGCACCAGTCCCGAGGTCACGCTGACGAACCGTGCCGACCTGGTCGTGGGTGGCTTCTCGCTCCAGAAGGTCGTCACGGGCGAGGCCGCTGACCTCGTGCCCGAAGGCACCGAGTTCACGGTCACGTACTCCTACGAGCTGGACGGGGTGCCGACGTCGGGCACGTCGACCGTCCTCGCGGACGGAACGGTCGTGGACGGCCCGCAGAACCTGCCCTTCGGGACGGTCGTCACGTTCGACGAGCTCGACCTGCCGTCGATCGACGGCGTCGTGTGGGGCGCCCCGGTGTTCAGCCCCGAGACGCTCGCGATCGGCGACGGCAGCAACCCGACGGTCACGCTGACCAACACCGCGACCGACGCCCCGGCCGGTGGGTTCTCGCTCCAGAAGGCCGTCACGGGTGAAGCCTCCGGCCTGGTGCCGGGCGGCACCGAGTTCACGGTGTCGTACTCCTACGAGCTGGGTGGCGTGCCGACGTCGAGCACGTTGACCGTCCTCGCGGACGGCACGGTCGTGAACGGCCCGCAGAACCTGCCGGTCGGGACCGTCGTGACGTTCGAGGAGATCGACCTGCCGTCGATCGACGGCGTGGTGTGGGGCGCCCCGGCGTTCAGTCCGGCCTCGGTCACGATCGAGGACGACGTCACCACGGAGGTGACCCTGACGAACACCGCGACCGACGAGCCCGCCGGCGGCTTCTCGCTGCGCAAGGTCGTCGAGGGTGCGGCCTCGGGGGCCGTGCCCGCGGGCACCGAGTTCACGGTCACCTACTCCTACGAGCTGGACGGCGTGCCCACCTCGGGCACCTCGACCGTCCTCGCGGACGGCACGGTCGTGAACGGCCCGCAGAACCTGCCGGTCGGCACCGTCGTGACGTTCGGGGAGGTCGACCTGCCCGAGCTCTCGGGCGTGGTGTGGGGCGCCCCGGCCTTCAGCCCGGCCTCGGTCACGGTCGCGGACGGCACGTCCGCGGTGGTCACGGTGACCAACACGGCCGACGTCGTGGCGGCCCAGGTCGGCAGCTTCTCGATCCTCAAGAAGATCGAGGGCCCGAACGCCGCCAAGGTCCCCGCGGACACCGAGTTCACGGTGACCTTCTCCGGGACCGTGAACGGTGAGCACCAGGAGGGCACGCTGACGGTCCGCGCCGACGGCACGGTCGTCGATGGTCCGGCGAACCTCCCGGCCGGGACGGTCGTCGAGCTCGAGGAGACGAGCCTGCCGAAGATCGACGGCGTGAGCTGGGGGACCCCGGCCTTCACGGTCGACGGTGAGAAGGTCTCGTCGATCACGATCGGTGCCGGACAGGTCGTCGAGGTGACGCTCACCAACACCGCGGGCAGCGGGCTGGCCGTCACCGGTACGGGGGCACTGGGGATCGCCGCGGCGGCCCTGCTGCTCCTCGGGGGAGGTGCCGTGCTCCTGGTGGGTGCGCGCCGCCGTCGGGCCTGAGCGCCTGACGGGCCTCGCGCCTGACCGACCGTCCGAGCGGGCGTGACCTCCGGGTCACGCCCGCTCGGGCGTTCCCAGGGCTGTGCGGACTGCGGCCGCGAACACGTCGACGTCCTCGGGGGTCGTGTCCCACGAGCACATCCAGCGGACCTCGACGCGCTCGTCGCCCGTGACGGGGTCGGGGGAGGCGGCCGCCCAGTCGTAGAACGCGAAGTCCGCGCGCAGAGCCTCGGCCACGGCGCGCGGGAGCACCGCGAACACCGCGTTCGCCTGGGTGGGCTGGGAGAACGTGAGGCCCGACGGCGCCCCGGGCGTCCCGCCGTCGGGCACCTCTCCCGTGGTCGCCGCGGGCGAGAGCGCCGCACGCAGGCGCGCGGCCATCGCGTTGGCGTGCGCCGCGCTGGTGCGCCACAGGTCGTCCTCGAGCAGCGCCGTGAGCTGCGCCGAGACGAAGCGCATCTTCGACGCGAGCTGCATGGTCATCTTGCGGACGAAGTCCACGCCCTGAGCCGCGTCGGGGTCGAGGACCACGACGGCCTCGCCGAACAGCAGGCCGTTCTTGGTGCCGCCGAAGGACACGACGTCGACGCCCACGTCGGTCGTGGTCTCCCGCAACGACACCCCGAGCGCGGCCGCCGCGTTCGCGAGCCGCGCGCCGTCGAGGTGGACGCGCAGCCCGGCGGCGTGCGCGTGGTCGCTGATCGCGCGGATCTCGTCGGGCGAGTAGACCGTGCCCAGCTCTGTGGCCTGCGTGATCGAGACGACGAGCGGCTGCGCCCGGTGCTGGTCGCCCAGGTCGCCCACGAACCGGTCGATCGCGCCCGGCGTCAGCTTCCCGTCCGGGGCCGGGACCGTGAGGAGCTTGATCCCGCCGACGCGCTCGGGGGCGCCGTTCTCGTCCTGGTGGACGTGCGCGTGCTCCGACGTCACGACCGCGCCCCAGCGCGGCAGCATCGACGTGAGCGCGACGACGTTCGCGCCCGTCCCGTTGAAGACCGGGTAGGCCGTGGCCGCCTCACCGAAGTGGTGCCGGACGGCCTCCTGGAGACGCTCGGTCCACGGGTCCGTGCCGTACGAGCCGGCGTGGCCCACGTTCGCCGCGGTCAAGGCTGCGAGGACCGCCGGGTGGGCAGGGGCGTAGTTGTCGGACGCGAACGAGCGCGGGGTCGATGACACCCGGCCAGGGTAAGCCCGGTCAGGGCAGGGCGATCCGGTGATCGAGCAGGACGAGGACAGCCGACCCGTCGTCGGTCGTCTCGACCCGGAAGTCGCCCTCGGCCATGGGGCGTTCGTGACGGGTCCTCACGTCGAGGAGTCCGGGGACGTCCGCTCGGTAGTAGACGTCCGGGCCGCCGCGCCAGACCCCGTACGTCATGTGACCGTGGAGCGAACGGCGCTCCTCGACCAGGAGCTGCTCGCCGGGCGGCCGGGCCAACTGGTCCAGCGGGACGTAGGAGCTCATCGAGGAGCCGACCGACATCAGCCATGCGTAGAACACCACGCACAGGAGGACGAGCAGGACGACTCCCGTGGCGAGCCACGCCAGGACGCCGATCCGGAAGGGGTGGTTCATCGACACCCGGACAGCCAGCACCATGCAGACGACGCCCGCGCATCCGCAGATCGCCAACCAGAGCCAGGCGGTCACCGTCGCCGCTTCGTGGCCTCGGACGAGCAGCAGTCGTCCCGAGTCGACATACGGGGCGAGGAGGAAGATCCCCACCGCGGCGATCACCGCGACCACGGCGGGAGTCCCCAGCCAGACGCGCCACGCCCAGCGGGAGCTCCGCGCAGAGGGCGTCGTCGTGTCCGGCACGGTCGTGGTGCTCACGACCGCAGTCAACCAGAAGCGTTCGCGGGGCGGAACCGCACGCCGGGTCGAACCATTCAGCCCCTGTGCTCCCCGTCCACGTAGTACCAGCGCCCGTCCTCGCGCACGAACGAGCTGACCTCGTGCAGCGACCCGCGCTCGCGGGTCTCCGCGGAGCGGAAGTGGGCCACGAACTCGACGACGCCCGTCCGGTCGAGCGGGCCGCCCGCGCTCGTCGCCACGACGTCCAGACGGCGCCACGCCACGTCGTCGTCGAGGTCCAGGTCCGCGGGGCGCGTCGAGGGGTGCCAGGTCGCGAGCAGGTAGTCCGCGTCGCCGACCGCGAACGCCGCGTAGCGTGAACGCATCAGGGCCTCGGCGGTCGGAGCCGTCACGGCGTCGGGACCGGCCGCACCCGGACCCGTGGCGAGGCCGGCGTGGAAGCGTCCGCAGCACGCCCCGTACGTCTCGCCGGACAGGCACGGGCAGCGGGCGTCGTCGGGCAGGGGCGAGGTCGCGGTCACCCGCCCATCCTTCCGTAGGGTGTGAGCCGTGCGCACCCTCCGCTGGACCTTCGCGGTCTACCTCGCCGCCGTCCTGGTCGTGACGTGCTGGCCGTCGCCCGAGTCCACGGCAGCCCCGGGCTGGGCGCTCGCGGTCGTCGACGTGTTCCGCGCGGTGGGGCTGCCCATGACCGTCGTGTTCCTCGAGGCGGCGTCGAACGTGGTCATGTTCCTGCCGTTCGGCGTCCTGGGGCTCCTCCTGCTGACCGGGCCCGGCGCCCGGGGCGACCTCGCGTCCGATCCCGCGCGTGGGCTCTGGCGGCGCGCCGGGCTCGTGGTGCTCGCGGGCTTCGCGCTGTCGCTCGCGATCGAGCTGACCCAGCTCCTCATCCCCGGCAGGTACTCGACCGTGCAGGACGTCGTGCTCAACACGACGGGGGCCGCGCTGGGGGCGGCTGCGGCGGCCGGGCTCCTCGCGCTGCGGCGCGCACGGCCGGCCCCCTCGACGTCGTAGGCGACCTGCACCGCGGCGCTGCGGGCGACCCGCGCCAGAGCGGCGCCCACCCCGGAGGGTGAGCGCCGCCGTCGGGCCGGTGGTGCTACCGGCAGGTGACCGCCGCGTGCGCTGCAGTGCTGGTGCTCTGCACGCCCGCGCCGTCCACGTTCTTGTAGGCCACGAGCTTGGCCTCCCCGGCGTCGAGCGACGCGCCCCGGGTCAGGGTGTGCTCGACCGTGCTGCCCACGGGGATCTTGCTGAACTTGTGCTCGCCCGCGGCCGAGGTGACCCGGACGTCGATCGGCACGCTGTCCGTGTTGGTGACCGCGACCCGGATGCTCGCCGTCCGCCCGTTGCACGCGGCCGTCGCGGTCGACGTGAGCAGGACCGAGGTGCCGCCCGGGCCGGCCGGGATGGTCGACGCGGCGCCCGACTGCTCGAAGGTCGGCGTGCCGAACGTCGCGAACCAGTCCTTGGCCTGGTTGAAGTCCTCGGTGAAGGCCCGCGACAGGACCAGGAGCAGGCGGGCCTTGACCGCCGTCAGGTCCTCACCCGCGAGCACCCCGTTGCTGCCCCCGTAGCTCGACCCGGACCCGGTCCGCGTCGTGCTGACGAACCAGACCCCCTTGGCCACGGCCTTGCTGCGCTCCGAGCTCATGGCGCCCGAGATGCCGCCGGCGCCCGTGCCCGCGGTGACCATGCCCTTGACCCCGGCGTCCGCGAACGCCTTGACGGCCTCGCCCCCGGCCTGCTGGTAGGACATGACGATCTCGACGCGCGGCAGCGTCTTGGGGTCGACCTTCGAGACGTCGAACGGCGTGAACCACGACTCCTGGTCGCAGCTCATGACGCGGGCCGGTGCCCGGCCCAGGGTGATGTTGGCGCCGTCGATCCAGCCCAGGACCCCGTACTCGCGCGTCTGGAACGTGTCGGTGCGGTAGGCGTTGGTCTTGGTGACCTCGCGTGCCGCCTGGATCTCGTCGTTGAGCATGAGGACGGTCCCGAAGCAGTACGTCTGCTGGCTCGCCGCGAGGCGCACGGCGTTGTAGAGGTTGGCCGGTGCGTCGGACCCGAAGACGGCCTTGTCGGCCGGGGTGTCGCCCGCGCCCCAGGGACGCATCGAGCCCGAGGTGATGACGGGCTTGCGGGACTGGACCGTGAGGTCGAGCCAGTAGGCGAACTCCTCCTGGGTGTCGGTGCCGGTCGTGACGACCACGGCGTCCGCGGTCTCGAGCTGCTTCTCGACCTCGAGCGTCAGGGCGTGGAACTGCTCCATGGTGTAGCCCGACGATCCGGCGTTGCCGAACTGGACCGCGGTGACGTCGGCGATCTGGTCGATCTCGGGGCGGAGCGTGTCGAGCATGTCGGACATGAGGTAGGTGCCTGCGCGGTAGCTCGTGAAGCCGTCGCGCGTGCTGGCCTTGCCGGCCATGGTGCCGCCGGTCGCGACGACCACGACCTTGGGCTTGGACGTCGTGGCGGCCGCGGTCACGGCCTGATAGCTGCTGGACGTGATGCCCAGCGGGGTCGTGCCCGAGGCGAGGACCATCGGCTGCTGCCCCTGCGCAGCGGCCGTGGTGCGGGACTCGGCGATCGAGTAGGCGACGACGGAGACGAGCGAGACCAGGGCGAGGAGGAGTGCGACGCCGGCCGCGAGGGCGCGGCCGGACAGGGTCAGTGTCAGGGATCTCACGAGAGCCTTTCGGTCAGGGGGACGTCAGGGCTCGGACGCTATGCGCGGCCTGTTTCCTGGGCATTGCCTGGGTGTAAGAAGCACGGTTGTGCCGGATCGCGAGGGTTGTCGGGTGGGTGCGGGCGGCGCGTTCACGGGCATATGCTGTCGTGAAGACAGTAAAATCTGGAGGAGCACTCATGCAGTTCAGCAACAAGGTCGCGCTCGTCACGGCCTCCGGCGCAGGTATCGGCGAGGCCGTCGCGAAGCGGCTCGCCGCTCAGGGAGCGGCCGTCGTCGTCTCCGACGTCAACGACGAGGCCGGCGCGCGCGTGGTCGCCGAGATCGAGGCCGCGGGCGGCCGGGCCGCGTACCGTCGGGCGGACGTCGCCGACCCGGCAGACGTCTCCGCCCTCGTCGGGTTCGCGGTCGAGACGTTCGGGGGGCTGCACCTCGCGGTCAACAACGCGGGGGTCGGCACGCGCCCGTTCCGTCTCGACCAGATGCCGCAGGACGGCTGGGACCGCACGCTCGACATCACCCTGCGCGGGACCTTCCTGTCGATGAAGGCCGAGATCGCCCACATGCTCGCCCACGGCGGCGGCAGCATCGTCAACATCGCCTCGATCGCCGGCCTCAAGGCGTCGCCCGGCCTCTCGCCGTACTCGGCCGCCAAGGCCGGCGTCGTCTCGCTCACGCGTGGCACCGCGATCGAGTACGTGACCGACGGCATCCGCATCAACGCCGTCGCGCCGGGCGCGATCGAGACGGCAGCGCTCGCGTCGCTGCCCGAGGAGGCCCGTGCCGGGTATGCGGCCGACGTCCCCATGCAGCGGCTGGGGCAGCCGTCCGAGATCGCGGACGCGGTCGCGTTCCTGCTGTCCGACCAGGCGAGCTTCATCACGGGCGTGGTCCTGCCCGTCGACGGCGGCACGCAGGTCGCATGACCGACGCACCGCACCCCGGGGCGAGGCAGGGCTCCGGCCCTGCCCCCGCTCCGGGGTCCCCGGGGGGCGTGCTGGGCGACCCGCGCGTCCCCGGATACCGGTCCGACCTGCTCGACTCCCTGGTCCGGGTCATGGGCCTGTGGACGAGCGGCGACTTCCTCGCCGCGGTCGCGGCGCGCGAGGGGATCGACCTGGACTCGCCCGCCGTCGTGGTCCTCACCGTCGTGTGGCGGGAGGGGCCGCGGCGCCCCTCGGCGATCGCGGAGCACCTGTCCACCGGGCCGTCCAACGTGAGCAAGATCCTGCGTCGCCTCGACGCAGCGGGCCTCACCGAGCGCCGCGAGGACCCCGACGACGCGCGCGCGGCACGCGTCCACCTCACCGAGGCGGGGGCACAGGTCGCGAGGACGTTCGTCGCTGCCGGCGACCGGCTGGTGGACGAGCTGCTCGACGGATGGGCCCCGGAGGACCGGCAGGCGTTCGCGGGACTCATGCGCCGGTTCGAGCGCGCGAGCGAGGGGTTCCTCGAGCGGACGTGAGTGCCCTGGGTCCGGCGTGAGCCCGGCGCCGTGAGCCGGCGCCTGTCCCGGCGCCGTGCGTCCCGGCCCGTGCCCGGTGCACCGCTCACGCCCACAGCAGCCGCCACCACGTCTCGTCCGGTGCCTCCGCTCGGTGGATGCGGTGGATCCGGTGCGGTGCGTGCTCGGCGTCGTCGAGCCCCAGCTCGTCGACCGCGTAGGCCCACAGGAGCTCGCACTCGCAGCCGGGGGCGTGGTGCTCGGTCACCAGCAGGTCGGCCTCGAAGCGCACGAGCGCGCCCTCGGACACGAGCCGCTCGTCGCAGCGCCCGGGGCCGAGCACGAACCCGTGGAGCGTGATCTCGCCGGGGTGGGCGACGGTCGCGCGCAGCTGGTTCCCGAGCGTGGGCGAGCCGTTCGACCGGTGGACGAGGTGCGCGGGCGCGAACCGGGCCAGCAGCGCCTCGGCGACCGGGGCGTCGAGGTGCGCGAAGAAGGTCGGTTCGAGCGGGTCGTCGTCGGCGTGCACGATCGGTTCCAGGAGCTCGGGCACCGCGTCGGCGAGCAGCCAGCCGTGCGCGTGCGGTCCGTGGAGGTGGTGGAAGCCGCCTGGGCCGCCGGCCTCGGCGGCCTGCCGTTCCCAGGTGGCGCGCAGGGTGCGCAGGCCCGGCGGCGAGACGGGGTGCCGGGGCGTGGTGCGGCGTCGGGGGTGCGAGGACCGGATGCTGTGGGTCATGCGGGCAGCGTGGCGCAGCCGCGTCCTCGCGCGCGGCGGGCCCGGGGTCATCTGTGGACACGACTCGCGACGTGGGGCTTGTGGATGACCTCCGACCCCGCAGAATGAACAGCAGGGACGGGCGATCCGAACGCCCCAGCGGCACTCCCGCGCACGACGCGCGGTCGGAAGGGAACCCCCATGACCACAGCGCGTGCGACCACAGTTCTCGTGACGGGCGGCACCGGCACTCTCGGCACCCCCACCGTGAACCTGCTGCGCGAGGCCGGGCACGACGTCCGCGTCCTCAGCCGCTCGGCCGGCACGACGCCCGGCGTCGTGACGGGCGACCTCACGACAGGTGAGGGGCTGGGCGAGGCGTTCGACGGCGTCGAGGTCGTCCTGCACCTCGCGACCCGCGGGCCCCGCGCCGACGTCGAGATGGGCCGCAGGCTCGTGACCGCGGCCCGCGACGCGCGCGTGGGGCACGTCGTGTTCCAGTCGATCGTCGGCGTCGACCGCATCCCGCTCGGCTACTACCAGGCCAAGGTCGAGGTCGAGTCGATCCTCACCGCGTCCGGGCTGCCGCACACGATCCTGCGGGCCACGCAGTTCCCGCAGCTCGTCGTCGGGATGTTCACGGCGCAGCGCTTCTCGCCCGTCCTCCTCACGCCCGCGCTCGAGGTCCAGCCGATCGCCGTGCCCGACGTCGCCGCGCGCCTCGCGGAGATCGTCGCCGCCGGGCCCGCGGGCCGGGTCGGCGACATCGGCGGACCCGAGCGCATCACGGGCCGGGAGGCCGCGCGCGCCTGGGCGCGGGCGACCGGGAGCCGCCGACCGGTCGCGCGGGTGCGGGTGCCGGGGAAGACCTTCGCGGCCTTCGCGGCCGGGCACCACATGGTGCCCGGCGAGCCCTACGGGACCGGCACGTACGGGCAGTACCTGCTGGAGAGGTACGGCCGGGGGCGGTGACCGCGACGTCCTGCAGTGCGCGGGCACCCGCCTCCCGGCCGCGCCAGACCTCGTCGGCCGCGCGCTCGCGCGGGGAGCGTCAGCCGACGCGCTCCCACGGGCCCCACGCGGAGCCGTCGGGCTGCTGGTTCCTGGTCCACCAGCGCGCCTCGTAGGTCGCGCCCTCGAACGTCGCGCGCTCGCCCGCGACGTAGACGCGCGTCACGGCCCACGGGCTCGTGCCCGCCTCGTCGGCTGCGGCCGCCTCCTGCCACGGCCCGTACGCCGAGGCGCCCGGCTCCTGGCCCGAGGTCCACCACGACGCGACGTACGCGGTGCCGTCGTGCAGGACGACGTCACCGGCCGTGTAGACGGCCGCCGCGGTCCAGGCCGACGTGGCCGCGTCCGGCGCGAGCTCGGCCGCGACGGGGGCCAGGAGGCGACCGTCGAGGTCGAACATGGCCTGGTTCTCCCACGCGTTGCCCGACGACGCGTCGGCCGGGTCCCAGCCGTTGCCCTCGACCGACGTCCACGCCGGCTCCCAGTACACGACCCCCAGGCCGCGTCCGCCCGGGGCCGACGCGACGACGTCCTGGACCGCACGCAGCGCCGCGGCCTGTCCCGCCGGGGTCGCGGGGTAGCCGGGGACCAGGTCGTCCTCGGTCGCGATGACGTTCTCCCACGCGGGCGATCCGTCCTCGAGCGTGAACGGGTAGGCCGTCTCGACGACCATGACGTCACGGTCGTAGCGGTCGGACAGCGTCCCGACCGCGTTCTGCAGGTCGCCCAGGCTGCCGTGCCAGTAGCCGTAGTAGCTCAGACCGATCACGTCGAAGTCGACCCCGCGCGAGGTGACCTCGTCGAACCACCAGGTGAGGCCGCCGATCCCGTCGTTGATGTTCGTCAGGTGCAGGATCACCTGAGCCTCGGGGGTCACGTCGCGCACCGCCCGGGAGCCCGCGCTCAGGAAGGCCGCGAGCGAGTCCCACTGCGCGGTGTCGTACCCGTCGCCCGGGACCACGTCCCACGTCTGCCCGGAGGGCCACATCATGCCGGGGTTGATCTCGTTGCCGACCTGCACGTAGTCCGTGGTCACGCCCGCGTCCCGCAGCGCGACCAGGACGGCGTGCGTGTGGTCGTAGACGTACTGCGCCAGCTCGTCGGTCGTCCCGCCGACCCACGCGGACGGGGTGCCCTGCGCGCCCGGGTCGGTCCAGCGGTCCGAGTAGTGGAAGTCGATCATGACGTCCATGCCCGCAGCCTCGATGCGCCGGGCGCTCTCGACGACGTGCGTGATCTCGTTGTACCCGTCGGCCGGGTCGACCCACACCTTGAGGCGGCCCAGGTTCATGCCCGCGTCCGCGAGGATCTCGACCGGGTCGCCCGGCGTGCCGTCGGTGCTCGCGTAGGTCGCGCCGAAGGCCTCGTTCTTCGCGACGCCCGACAGGTCGCCGCCGCGCACGTCGCGCGTCACGCGCCCGCGCTCGAGCGTCACGTCGTCGACCGACGCCCACGCGCCTCCCGGGCCGTCGGTCACGACCGCGACCGTGCAGTCGCCGCCCGTCACGTAGGCCGAGACGGACAGGCGGACCCACTGGTCGTCCTGCTCGGTGACCGGGGTCGTCGTCGCGTCGTCGACCCCGCAGCCCGTGAGCTCGAGCCGCGTCGCGTCGAGCGCACCGCCCGACTTCACCCAGGCGCTCGCGGTCCACCAGCCCGTGGCCAGGCCCTCGACGGTCTGGGCCGTCGTGACGTCGTAGGCGTCACCCGCCCAGTGCGTCAGCCGGCCCGACGACGCGCCGTGCCCGGCGTCCTCGACCTTCGCCCCGCCGTCGTGCCCCGAGGCGCTCGTGACGGTCCAGCCCGTGAGCCCGGCCTCGAAGCCGGGGTTCACCAGGGTGCCGGGCGCTGCGGCCGTCGTGGGCGCTGCGGGTGCGGCGCTCGCAGGCGTGACGCCCGCGAGCGCGAGCGCGGTCACCAGGACTCCCAGGGTGCTCTTCCTCGTCGATCTCATCCGTCCTCCTTGACGTGGTGCGTTGATGGGTGGAGCAAGGCCCGCGGACGGTCGGGCCGACCAGGGGCGTGGTCGGCCCGACCGCCCGCGGGAGAGCAGGGGCGATCCTCAGGCGAGCGGCGAACGCAGCACGCGCACGGCCCCCGGGGCCACGGTCGCGGCGCCCGGCGCGGCCTCGCCCGTCACGAGGTCGGTGGTCCCGTCGGCGAGCGAGGGGAGCGTGACCTCCTGGTCGGTGTGGTTGATCGCGACGACGTACTCGGCGTCCTCGCCGCGGCGGCGCACCACCTCGAAGCCCTCCGGCAGGCCCGACGGCGCCAGTCCCGCGTCCGCGTAGACGGCGCCCAGGAGCGTGCTCAGCGCGGCGACGTCGAGGCGCGTCGAGACGTACCAGCCCGTGCCCTCGCCGAGCGTGTGCCGCGTGATCGCGGGGGAGCCCGGGGCCGGGCCGTCGACGTACGTGCCCACGACCTGCGCGCCCTCGAGCGTGATGTCGTCGGCCCACACGTCCCCGGGGAGGGTGCCGGTCAGTGCCGGCGCGACCTCTCCGCCGTCGAGCGCGACGCTCAGCGACTCGCCCTCCCGCAGGGGCAGGAACTCCTCGACCGTGAGCCCGAGCGCGCGGCGCAGCGGGGCCACGAAGCCGCCCGGGTGCACCGCGTCGTGCTCGTCGACCGCGGCCGAGAAGTACGAGACCAGGAGCGTGCCGCCGCCCTCGACGTAGCGCGTGAGGTTCTCGGCCGACTCCTCGGTCAGCAGGTACGACGCGGGCGCGACGACCAGGCGGTAGCCCGACAGGTCCTGCCCAGGGTGCGCGAAGTCCACCTGGACGCCGTCGCGCCAGAACCGGTCGTAGAACGCGTCGACGCGCTCGCGGTGCTGCGCGTCCACGCTCGGGCGCCACTCGAGGTCCTGCGCCCAGAACGACTCGGGGTCCCACAGGATCGCGACGTCGGCGTGCACGCGCGACCCGCGGAGCTCGCCGATCGCGCCGAGCTCAGCGCCCAGCGCCACGACCTCGCGCCACACGCGGCTGCCCGTCCCCGCGTGCGGGAGCATCGCCGAGTGGAACTTCTCGGCCCCCGAGCGCGAGGCCCGCCACTGGAAGAACATGATCGCATCGGCCCCGCGGCCCAGGTGCGAGAACGCGTTGCGCGCCATCTCGCCCGGACGCTTGGCGACGTTGCGCGGCTGCCAGTTCACGCCGGACGTCGAGTGCTCGAGCAGCATCCACGGCTTGCCGCCCGCGACCGAGCGCGTCAGGTCCGCAGCCAGCGCGAGCCCCACCTCGTTGCGCGGGTCCGCTGCCCGCAGGTAGTGGTCGTTCGAGACGATGTCGACCTCGCGGGCCCAGGCCCACAGGTCGGTCGACGGGCACTCGCCCGCCATGAAGTTGGTCGTGACCGGCACCGACGAACGGGCGCGGATCGCGTCGCGCTCGGCGACGAAGCACGCCAGCAGCGCGTCGTTGGTGAAGCGGGCGAAGTCCAGGCGCTGCGCGGGGTTGACGACCGAGGCCGCGACCGCGGGCACGCCCACGTGCTCCCACTCGCCGTAGACCTGCCCCCAGAACCGGGTGCCCCATGCGGCGTTCAGACCCTCGAGGTCGCCGTAGCGCTCGCGCAGCCACTCGCGGAAGGCCGCGGCGCTCGCGGGCGAGTAGTCGTCCGAGACGGGCGCGCCGTACTCGTTGTGCACGTGCCACAGGGCGAGCGCGGGGTGCGATCCGTAGCGCTCGGCGAGCGCGGTCGTGATGCGGACGCACGCGCGGCGGTAGTCGGGCGAGCTGGGCGAGACCATGCCGCGCGAGCCGAACCCCAGGACCGTCCCGTCGCGGGTCACGACGCGCGACTCGGGGTAGGCGTGGAAGAACCAGGCCGGCGGCGACGCCGTGGGGGTGCCGAGGTCGACGCGGATGCCGTGCGCGTGGAGCAGGTCGAACAGGCGGTCGAGCCACGCGAGGTCGAGCTCTCCCTCACGGGGCTCCATGAGCGCCCAGCTGAACATCCCGATGCTCACGAGGTTCACCCCGGCCTCGCGCATCAGCGCGACGTCCTGCTCCCAGACCTCTTCCGGCCACTGCTCGGGGTTGTAGTCACCGCCGTAGCAGATCGCGTCGACGCCAGG
Organism: Oerskovia enterophila; assembly: GCF_044748475.1. NCBI lineage: Bacteria > Bacillati > Actinomycetota > Actinomycetes > Micrococcales > Cellulomonadaceae > Oerskovia > Oerskovia enterophila. The sequence continues at coordinate 552,392 of NZ_JBIVFZ010000004.1, read as the reverse complement.
CAGCCAGCCGTCGTAGACGGGGCCGACCGGGCGGGGCTTGGCGGAAGTCATGCGCTCTCCTCGAAACACGTCGCTGTGCACGATCACAGGTGTGATCGACCGTGCAACACCTAGGTAACAGCATGAAACATGATGTTGACAAGACCATGCGGGGCGTGAGTACTGTGACCGTGCACAGCCCCACACTGTCGTGAGTCGCCCTGGCCCAAGCCCTGGCGAGAAGCGCGATGGTTCCTTGACGAGGAGGACCTCATGCGCCTGTCCACAGGCACGAAGGCAGCGGCGATCATCGCCTCCGCCGCACTACTGATGACCGCTTGCAGCTCGGGCGGCGGCGGTTCCGACGCCCCGGCGGCCGACGGACCGGTCGAGCTGACCTTCTGGACCTGGGCGCCGAACGTGGACAAGGTCGTCGAGACCTGGAACGCGGCGAACCCCGACATCCAGGTCACGGTCAACAAGCAGGACGGCGGTGACCCCGCCATCACCAAGCTGCTGACCGCGGTCAAGGCGGGCAGCGGTGCGCCCGACATCATGCAGACCGAGTACCAGAAGATCCCCACGCTGGTCTCGGCCGACGCGCTCGCCGACATCTCGGGAGAGGTCGCGGACCTGGCGGACCAGTTCCCCGAGGGCGTCTGGAACGACGTGACGCTCGGCTCCGACGCGGTCTACGCCGTGCCGCAGGACTCGGGCCCCATGCAGTTCTACTACCGCGCCGACATCTTCGAGCAGCTCGGGCTGACCGTCCCCACGACGTGGGACGAGTACGCCGCGACGGCCGCCGCCCTGCAGGCCGCCGACCCGACCAAGTACCTCGGCACGTTCTCGGCGACCGACGCGGGCTGGTTCACGGGCCTCTCGCAGCAGGCCGGCGCCTCCTGGTGGGGCATCGACGGGGACGCGTGGACCGTCGCGGTCGACGACGAGGCGACGCTCAAGGTCGCTGACTACTGGGGCGGTCTCGTCGAGTCCGGCGTGATCGACAACAAGCCCATGTACACCCCCGAGTGGAACGCCGCGCTCAACAACGGCACGCAGATCGGCTGGCTCTCGGCCATCTGGGCGCCGGGCGTCCTCGAGGGCAACGCCCCCGACACCGCGGGCCTGTGGAAGATGGCCCCCATGCCGCAGTGGGACGCCGCGAAGCCGGCCACGGGCAACTGGGGCGGTTCCGCCACGGCCGTGACGAGCCAGTCGAAGCACCCCGCAGAGGCCGCGCAGTTCATCACGTGGCTCAACTCGTCGCAGGAGGGCGTCGACCTCCTCGTCGACCAGACCGGGATCTACCCCGCGAACATCCCGGCGTCGGCCGAGGCGCTCTCCGAGCCCCCGACGTTCTTCGCGAACCAGCCCGACTTCTACGAGATCGCGGCCCAGACGGCCAAGACCGCGGGCAGCTTCACGTACGGCCCCAACGTCAACGTCACCTACTCGGCGTACAACGACGAGTTCGGCAAGGCCACCGAGGCGAAGTCGCAGGCCGCGTTCACCGCTGCGGTCGAGGCCATGCAGAAGGTCACGCTCGAGGACCTCAAGAGCTCCGGCTTCAACGTCAAGGAATAGGCCCGACGGCGGTCGCTCGGTTCGTCCGGGCGGCCGCCTCGCCCGTCGCTCGCCCCGAGCGGCGGCACCGGGAGCCCCGACGGGCGCCCGCACCACCCCTTCCGCTCCGTGCTTCAGCAGCCGCCTGCCCCCGTCCGGCGGAGACCTTCCGAGGAGAGATCGTGACCACGACCACGCCAGTGCGGCCCAGCGCGCCCCCCGCGGCGCGACGCCGCCGACCGGGTGCGTCCCGGCGCCAGGCAGCCCCCTGGGGCTTCCTCGCCCCGGCGATCGTGCTGTTCGTCCTCTTCCTCGCGCTGCCCATCGCGTACGCGGTCTACCTGAGCTTCCGGACCGAGAAGGTCAGCGGGCTGGGTCTGGGGTCGGGGGCACGGACCGAGGTGTGGAACGGGTTCGCGAACTACGCGGCGTCGCTCGCCGACCCGGAGTTCCTCGCGTCCGTGGGGCGCGTCGCGCTCTACGGCGTGATCGTCGTGCCGACCATGCTGGGCCTCGCGCTGCTCTTCGCGCTGCTGCTCGACTCGCGCCGGTCGCGGGCCACCAAGTTCTCGCGGATCTCGATCTTCCTGCCCTACGCGGTGCCCGCGGTGATCTCGTCGCTCCTCTGGGGCTTCCTCTACCTGCCGGGCGTGAGCCCCTTCTACTACGTGTTCGACCGGCTCGGCTGGGACGTCCCGTCCCTGTTCTCGTCGGACCTGGTGATCTTCGCGGTCGCGAACATCGCGGTGTGGGGTGGCGTCGGGTTCAACATGGTCGTGATCTACACGTCGTTGCGCGCGATCCCGTCCGAGCTGTACGAGGCCGCCGAGCTCGACGGCTGCAACCAGATCGGCATGGCGTGGCGGATCAAGATCCCCATCGTCGTCCCGTCGATCATCATGACGTTCGTCTTCTCGATGATCGCGACCCTGCAGGTGTTCGCCGAGCCCACGACCCTCAAGCCGCTCAGCAACACGATCTCCAGCACGTGGACCCCGCTCATGAAGGTGTACCGCGACGCGTTCATCCGCGGTGACCTGTACTCGGCGGCCGCGACCTCGGTCATCATCGCCGTCGCGACGTTCGTCCTCTCGTTCGGGTTCCTGCGCCTCGTGCAGAGCCGTGCCTTCGGTCAGGAGAAGTGACCATGACTACCGACGCTGCTGAGACCGCCCTCGTCGCCGAGACCTTCGACGCGCGCCCCGGGGCGGTCGTCAAGAAGTCCCGCAAGGCTCCGCGGACGGGCCACCGGTCCGCGGGCGAGCGCCCGAGCGGGACCGCGACCGCGATCCTGCTCGTGGGCGCCCTGTACTGCCTGCTGCCCGTGCTGTGGGTCGTCGTGGCCTCGACCAAGTCGGGGAGCGAGCTGTTCTCGACCTTCACGTTCGCGCCGTCCTCGCACTTCCTGGACAACGTGTCCGACCTCAACGCCTACCGCGGCGGTCTGTTCTGGCGGTGGATGGCGAACACGGCCCTCTACGCGGGCATCGGCGGGCTGCTCTCGGTCGTCGTCTCCGCCATGGCGGGCTACGCGCTCGCGAAGTACCGCTTCCGCGGGAAGACGGGGGTCTTCAACATGCTGCTCGCCGGCGTGCTCGTGCCCGGTGTGGTGCTCGCGATCCCGCAGTACCTGCTCCTGGCCCAGGCCGGTCTGACCAACACGTACTGGGCCGTGCTCCTGCCGAGCATCATCAGCCCGTACGGGATCTACCTCGCCCGCATCTACGCGGGGGCGTCGATCCCCGACGAGATCGTCGAGGCCGCCCGGACCGACGGCGCCGGTGAGCTCCGGACGTTCGCGCAGGTCGCGATGCCCATGATGGCGCCCGGCCTGGTCACGGTGTTCCTCTTCCAGTTCGTCGCGATCTGGAACAACTTCATGCTGCCGTACATCATGCTCGGCGACGACAAGCTCTTCCCGCTCACGGTCGGGCTGTCGGGTCTGCTGAACCAGGGGGCGTCGCAGCCCGCGCTGTACACGCTCGTGATCACGGGCGCGCTGCTGTCGATCGTCCCGCTCGTGGCCCTGTTCCTCCTCCTGCAGCGCTACTGGCAGGTCGACCTCGCCGCCGGCGCGGTCAAGGCCTGAGGATGTCCCTAGACTCACGTGTCGTGGAGCAGTCCGGGAACGACGTCGTACCCCAGCCCGTCGATGCCGTGCGCGAGGGCGGTCGCGAAGCCGCGCGCGGCACCTCCCCGGGTGCGGGGGCGGGCGCGGGCGCCGGACCCGTGCGCGAGAGGCGGGCGGCGGCGTCGGGCAACGGGGCGAAGCGTCGCCCCACGATCCGCGACGTCGCGGACGTCGCGGGCGTCTCGCGCGGGACCGTGTCCCGCGTGATCAACGGTGGCCACTGGGTCTCTCCCGATGCCCTCGCGGCGGTCAACGAGGCGATCCGGACCACGGGGTACGCCGCGAACCAGCACGCGCGCAGCCTCGTGACGGGGCGGTCGAACTCGATCGCGTTCCTGCTGACCGAGCCGCAGCACCTGCTGTTCGAGGACCCCAACTTCTCGATCCTGCTGCGGGGCGCGGCCGAGGAGCTCGCGAAGCGCGAGATGCCGCTGCTGCTCATGGTCGCGGGGACCCCCGAGGAGCGTCGCCGCATCGGTGGGTACGTCGCGGCGGGGCACGTCGACGGCGTCCTGCTCATCAGCTCGCACCAGGGCAACCCGATGCTGGCCGAGCTGCTCAAGCAGAAGGTCCCGACGGTCGCCTGCGGTGTCCCGCTCGGGTACGAGGGGCGCGTCGGGTACGTCGCGGCCGACGACCGGGCCGGGGCGCGCACCATGACGCAGCACCTGCTCGACTCGGGGCGCACGCGCATCGCGACGATCACGGGTCCGCTCGACACCCCGGGCGGGACGCTGCGCCTCGACGGGTACCGCGACGCGCTGGGCGACCGGTTCGACGAGTCGCTCGTCGCGCACGGCGACTACTCGCGCGAGCGGGGGCGGCTCGCGATGGCCGAGCTGCTCGAGCGGCGCCCTGACCTCGACGCCGTGTTCGTCGCGTCGGACCTCATGGCGGCGGGGGCGCTCGTCGCGCTCCAGGCCACGGGTCGGAGCGTGCCCGGGGACGTGGCAGTGGGCGGGTTCGACGACTCGGGGGTCGCGGCGTCGCTCCACCCGGCGCTGACGACCATGCGGCAGCCTTTCGAGCGCATCAGCGCCGAGATGGTGCGGCTGCTCCTCGAGGTCGTGGAGGGCCAGGAGCCTGCGGCCATCACGCTGCCGACGTCGCTCGTGGTGCGGGACTCGGCCTAGGGAGGTTCGGCCTTGCCCGGCGAGGCGGCGGGCCCGGGGGCGGCGCGTCCGGGGGGCGGGTGCCGTCGGCCCTGGCTGCCCAGGCCGGACCTGTCCGTCCGGTCGTGTGCGACGGGCACCGAGGCACAGGGGCGTGCCGGGGTGATTTGTCCTTGTGTGTCCCGTCTGGCAGGGTGGGCATCGGTCACGAGTGACCGGCGATACGCCCTCCGCGTGCCGGTCCGGCAACCGCGTTCCCGCGCACGGTGCCTCTGAGGAAGACCCGCCCGACCCGGCATCCGGGCCTTCGGGAAGTGCGAGGTCGAGGTCGCGTTCATCGTGGCCTCGACCCTTGCCCTGAGGCCGCCGCTGCGCCCGCTGCGCCCGCTGCGCCCGGTGCGCCCGGTGCGCCCGATGCGCCCGCTGCGCCGGTCGCCCCGTCCCCCTCGCCACCTGAGCCGCCCTCGCCTGTGCGCAGCGCGGTCCGTGGTCCGCGGTCTGAGATCGGCAGCTCAGGTCGCCGACTGCCTGCGGTGAGCATGTTGTCCACAGATCCTTGGCGTTCGCTCCGCGTGCCGTCCTGAGCCGCCATCCTGTCCGTGAGGCGTTCGGACAAGGGGGGGCGCTCCGACTCGCGGACATCCGGTCGGCCGTCGAGACAGGGGCACCGCCTGGAGACGTTGCGCCTGCGCGTGGGAACGGTCGACGGATGGTGGGCGGCGAAGCCGAACCGGGGGAGGGGAGGGTGTGTTTTCTCTGTAGCCACCACAATTGTGGTGGCTACAGAGAAAACACACCCGCCCCCCCGGGGGCCCGGTGGGGGGCCGGCGGTGTTTTTTCGGGGACCCCCCCCCATTGGGGGGGCAAACCCAAAAAACACACCCTCCCCCCGGAGGCCCTTGAGGGTGGCCGGACACCAGGGATCAGCGACATGCGACTGACGTTCCGCGGCTTTGCGGGCAGGGCCTGACGCGAGGTGACCACCGGCCCGCAGGTCAGGGTCGGGTCGACACACGAGGGGGAGCAGATGGACTGGAGCAGCCCGGTCTCGGCGGTCGTGCCCGGGCTCGAGGGGCCCGTCCTGCGTGCGCTCTGGAACCGTCAGAGCGAGCTCACGGGTGGGCAGGTGCATCGCGTCGCGCACACCGGATCGTTGGAAGGTGTCCGCCGCGCCCTCGCGCGGCTCGAACGACAAGGGATCGTCCAGCGGCGGACCATCGGGTCGACGAACTACTACCGGGTCAACCGTGACCACCTGTGCTGGCCCGCGATCGAGGCGCTCTTCGACGCGCTGCACCCCTGGGCCGAGCTGCGCCGACGCCTCGACGAGCTGCTCCACGAGGTCGTGCGGGACGGCGGCCGTCGACGGTCGATCGGCGTCGCTGTCGTCGGCTCAGCTGCTCGCGGCGACGGCACCGCGGCCGACGACCTGGACCTCCTCGTCGTGGTCCCCGACGATCTTCCGGCCTGGATCGCTCACGAGCTCACCGACCAGCTGGGCCGCGACGCGGGAGCCTGGACCGGCAACGACGTGGACGTCCACCTCCGCACGATCGCGTGGCTCGACGCCGAGCGCGACCGCCCCGGGGCCCTCGAGCGGTGGGCGCACGACGCCGAACAGGTGCTCGGGCCACCCGTGCACGAGCACCTGCCCCTCGTCGTCCTCCCCGACTGACTGCTGACGGGCCGGCGGAGCCGAACCGCGTCCCCGCGCACCCGCCCAGGCGCGCTCCGCACCCGCCCAGGCCCGCTCCGCACCCGCCGAGCCGCACTGCACCCGCCCGCGCCGCGCAGAACCGCGCCTGACGGCGGAGGGTGAGCCCCGCCGTCGGGCGACGGACCTCAGCAGGTCAGGTTCTCGCCCGTCGTGGTGCCCAGGAGCTCGGCGTAGCGGCGGAACAGTGCGACCCGGTTCGCGACCTGGCGCGGGTTGCCGCCCTCGCACTCGAGCGGGCCGTTGATCGCGCGGATCGTCTCGCGGAAGCCGTGGTCCCCGACGATCGCCTCATGGCACGTCATGGTGCCCTCGCCCGGCTGCGTGTTCCAGTACCAGAGCGCGGTCTTCCAGGCGACGGTCGCGTCGGTCTCGACCAGGTACGGGTCGTTCAGCAGGTCGATGCCCAGGGCGTCACCCGCAGCCTTGTAGTTGAAGTTCCACGAGAGCTGGATGGGCCCCTTGCCGTAGTACGCGTCCTGGCCCGCGGGGCACCCGTACGGCTGCGACGGGTCGCAGTAGTGCGAGTACACGGCGGTGTTGAGCTCGCTCACGTGCAGCAGCCCCGTGCTCTCGTGGCTCACGTTCGCGAGGAACGCCGCAGCCTCGCGGGCCGCGACCACCGGTCCGCCCGACGTCGCGAACTCCGGGTACGCCGCGGTCGCCGCGACCAGGCCCTCGTACGTGTAGAACGGGTTGCGGTCCGGGAACATCTCCTCGAACTGCGCCTCCGTCACCACGAAGCCCGTCGTGATGCCGCTCGTCGAACCTGTCTCAGCCATGAGCCACCCTCTCGTCACTGATCCCGGCCGGCCGCTGGGTCGCGGCTCGACGACGACCCGCGACGGCCGGACGGCGTCTCCGCGGTCACCCTAGGGGACGGGTGCGGGCTCCTCGGCATCGGTGTGCAGAGCGCTCCGGGGGAGGTCATCACCAGGCGTCGCGCCGATCGTGCCGGCTGTGCCCACCGGCTCCACGTCACCGTCGACCGGGGTGCTGCCGGCCGGATCGGCAGTCGGCACCCCGCCCGGCACCCCACCCGTCGCGCGGTAGACGAGGGCCGCGGCGAGCCCTGCCGACCAGCCGAGTACGAGGGGCCAGAAGAGGCTCGCCTGGACCGAGGACAACGCCAGGTTGAGCGTCGTCGAACGCAGCTCGCCCACCGCGAAGGCCGTGACCGAACGCGACGCCGCAGCCACCGACGACGCCGCGATCGTGACGAACCAGACCGCGAGCACCAGGCTCCAGCGGCTCGCACGCGGCGGCAGACGCCGGGTCGCGAGCCACGTGCCCCCCGCGACGACGAGCCCCACGAGCACCGCCAGACCGATCTCGAGCGGCTCGACCACGGTCCGGCCGGCCGTGAAGCGCCATGCCATCGCGCCCGAGGTCACCTCGCCCAGCAGGTCGACCGGGCCGCGCGCGCTGCGGTGCCACACGAGCCACGACCCTGCGGCGCCGACGCTCGCCCAGACGAGCGCCCCCACGCCGCCCGCGACGAGCACCGTCGGGTAGGCGCGGGCCCGCAACGGCTTGCGCGCGCGACGCGTGGCCGGGAGCGAAGCCGGGTCGCGGCGGCTCGTGAGGCCCAGGGCGCCGACCACGACGAGCCCGACGAGCCACCCGGCGGCCAGCCCCCACGAGCCACCGTCGAACGACGCCGTGAGCAGGAGGAACGCCGGGTTCTCGGGCGAGGGGAACGTGACGTCGGCGACGACGTCGGCGACCGCGCCCGCGGCACCGCCCACGACGACCGCGAACCAAGAACCGAGGAACACCGCCGGTGTTCCCGTGCGAGGGGGGAGGCGTCGCGTCGCGAGATAGGTCAGCGCGACGACCACCGCCCCCGCGAGCAGGGCCGCGAGGATCGTCTGCCCCGTCACGGTCACGTCCACCCGGTCGCTCAGCACCGCGCTCCCGACCCACAGGACCGACGTGAGGAGCCCGGCGACGAGGACGGCAGGTTCTCGGCGAGACGTCATCGGCATCCCGCGAGGGTAGCGGACGCAGATGAGGCGCCCGCCCGGCCCGCGAACGGTGCGGAGGCCCGTGGCGGGTACGCGCGGCCGGGTGCGCGGCTGCTCGTGCGGTTGCCGGTCGGGCCGCCCGCCCGGATCGTGGGAGGCATGCATCCTGAGCGCGGCACCTCCCGCTTCCCGGTCGACGTCCTCGTGCGGTCCCTGGCGATCGGCACCGCTGCGGGGAGCCGTGCCTCGCTGGGAGTCGCGCCGCCCCTGCTCACCTCCTCGGCCACGGGCCGGGGGGCCACCGTGGCCAAGGTGGTCGCGGGGCTCGGGATCGTCGGTGAGCTCCTGGGCGACAAGCTGCCGGGAGCCGGGTCGCGCCTCGAACCGCCCGGCCCTGCGATCCGCATGGCGTCGGGCGCGATCGGGGCCCTCGTGCTCGCCCGCCGGGCCGAGGTCGGTGTGCTTCTGCCTCTGCTCCTCGGCGCGGCGGGTGGTGCGGCCGGGACCTGGGGCGGGGCGGCGTGGCGGGCCGCGTGGGTCGGGAAGGGCCCGGACTGGCCCGCCGCCGTCACGGAGGACGCTGTCGCGCTCTCGCTCGCGGCGTTCGCGGTCCAGCGCTGAGCCGTTCGACCCCCTGCTCGCCCGACGACGGAGCGCACCTTCCGCGCGGAAGGTGCGCTCCGCCGTCGGGCAAGGCTCCGCAGAAGGTGAGCCCCGCCGTCGGGTCGGCGGTCGCCCGGCGCTGACGCGTCGCGGGTGAGAGCGCCCTGAGCCGGTTGACACCCCCGGAAGCCGCGTGCAAGAGTGCCTCCCATCCGGAAACGTTTCCAGCATGTTTCGCACCGCGACTTTGGAAACGTTTCCAGAACGAGAGCCCAGCACCACCTTCGACGGAGAGGGAAGAAACCGATGGCGTCACGTGCAACGTTGAACGAGGTCGCCGAGCGCGCCGGGGTGTCGCTCGCCTCGACCTCCCGAGCGCTGCACGGGTCCGGAGCCAGCAAGGCCATGGTCGAGCGGGTGCGCGCAGCCGCCGACGAGCTCGGGTACAGCCCCGACGCCGTCGGGCGCTCGCTGCGCATGCGGCGCACGTTCCAGATCGCCTTCGCGGTCGCCGACATCGGCAACCAGGTCTACGTCGAGATGATGTCCGCGATCCACGCGGTCGTCGCCCCCTACGGCTACCGGGTCGTCGTCACGACGACCGGCGACACCGCGCAGTCGACCACGGACCTCGTGCGCAGCCTCGCGAGCGGCATGGTCGACGGGATCATCCTCAGCCCCCTGCGCATGAGCGAGGAGCTGGTCGAGGAGATCCGGCAGTCGGCGGTGCCCGTCGTGGTCATCGGACGCTCTCTCGGTGCCCGCGGCATCGACTCGGTCTCGACCGACTCGGCCGGCGGGATCGGCCAGGCCGTGACCCACCTGCTCGGAATCGGCCGGCGCCGGATCGCCTTCCTCAACGGCCCCCTCGACACGACCCCCGGTGAGGCCCGCCAGCGAGGCTTCGACGCCGCGGTCGCCGCCCCGGGCTTCTCGGCCGAGCGCGTCGACGTCGAGATCGCGGAGGACTTCACGGTCGCGGCCGGCCTCGTCGCGGCGACCAGGCTCATCGAGCGCGGCGCGACCGGCGGCGGCCTCGACGCGATCGTCGCGGCCAACGACCTGCTCGCGATCGGCGCCATGCACGCAGCCCGGCAGAGCGGCCTCGACGTCCCGACCGACCTCGCCGTGACCGGCATGGACGACACCGAGATCGGCCGCGTGTTCTACCCGAGCCTCACGAGCGTCTCCCTGGGCTCGGCCGAACGTGGTCGGCGCGCCGCGCAGATCATGCTCGGCCTGGTCGAGGGCACCGCCCAGGAGACCCGGCACGTGGACGTGGGGCCGACGCTCCTCGTCCGCGAGTCCACCCGCCCGACCGACGCACTCGACGGAGAGAAGTCATGACAGCGACCACCGTGGAGGCCGGCCCCCGGCCGTCCACCCCGACACCCCCGCGGCGCAGCCCGCGCAGGACCGGAGGGATGGCGCGCGCGAAGCGGCGCGAGGCCATCGCCCTCGTCATCCCGTCGCTGCTCCCGATCCTCGTCCTGAGCGTCGCGCCCCTCCTGGTCGGCGTGGGGCTCGCGTTCACCGACGCCCGCCTGGTCCGCAACCCCGAGTACACGTTCGTCGGGATGGACAACTTCGTCCGTCTGGCCGACAACTCGTTCTTCTGGGACTCGTTCCGGATCGGCATGATCTGGGCCGTCTCCGTGACGGTGCTCCAGCTCGTCGCGGCCATGGGGCTCGCGCTCCTGCTCAACTCCGACCTCAAGCTCCAGGGCCTGACCCGCGTCCTCGCGCTCATCCCGTGGGCCATGCCGCCCGTCGTGGTCGCGATCATGTGGCGGATGATCTACTCGCCCAACGCAGGGCCGCTCAACGCGTTCCTGGGGAGCATCGGGCTGCCGGACGACATCAACTGGCTCGCGGACTTCTCGACCGCGCTGCCCGCCGTGATCGTCGTGGGCATCTGGGTCGGCATGCCGCAGACGACCGTGACGCTGCTCGCGGGCCTCCAGCAGATCCCCGACGAGCTCCACGAGGCCGCGTCGATCGACGGCGCGAACGCCTGGCGCCGCTTCACCGCGGTCACGCTGCCCAGCCTGCGCCCGATCATCACGTCGATCACCTCGCTCAACTTCATCTGGAACTTCAACTCGTTCTCCCTGGTCTACGTGCTGACCGAGGGCGGACCGGGCGGCCGCACCATGCTGCCGATGCTCTACACGTACCTCGAGGCGTTCAAGAACAGGAACATCGGCTACGCGGCCGCCATGGGCGTGGTGCTCGTGGTCGTCGTCGTGCTCCTGCTCGCGATCTACCTGTGGTCCCAGTTCCGCCAAGACCGCGACAGCACGGGGAAGTGATCTGATGCGTCATCTCGTCCGGCCCGCCCAGTACGTGGCGCTGTGCTTCTACATCGTCTTCCTCGGCTTCCCGCTGCTGTGGCTCATCTCGGCGTCGCTCAAGTCGTCGGGAGAGCTCAACTCGCTCAGCGTGAGCCTCATCCCGCAGGACATCGAGTGGGGCAACTACTCGGCCGCGCTCGAGCGTCAGGGGCTCGTGCGCTCGGCGTGGAACTCCACGGTCGTCGCGCTCGTCTCGACCGCGCTCGTGCTCCTCATCGCGCTGCCCGGCGCGTACGTCCTGGCCCGGCTCAAGGGCCTGGTCCGCGGCATGGGGGTCGGGTGGATCCTGGTCAGCCAGGTGTTCCCGGTCATCCTCATCATCCTGCCGCTGTTCCTCATCCTGCGGACCATCGGCCTGACCGACAGCCTGGTCGGCCTGACCCTGGTGCACACGACCTACACGCTGCCCTTCGCGCTGTGGATGCTCCAGGGCTACGTGAGCTCGATCCCGATCGAGCTCGAGGAAGCCGGCTCGATGGACGGGGCCAGCCGGCTCACGGTCCTGCGCACGATCGTCTTCCCGCTCCTCATGCCGGGCGTCGTCGCGACCGCGATGTTCAGCTTCGTCTCCTCGTGGAACGAGTTCTTCTTCGCGCTCGTGCTGCTCCAGTCGCCCGAGAACTACACCCTGCCGATCACGCTCAAGATGTTCATCGGCGGGGAGGGCAAGGTCGCGCTGGGCCCGCTCGCGGCAGGCGCCGTGCTCGCGGCGATCCCCAGCATCGTCTTCTTCTCCATCATGCAGAAAAGGCTCACCGGCGGACTCCTGTCCGGTGCCGTCAAGGGGTGAGCGCAGTGCGCGCAGCCCCTCGCGGAACCCACCTCACCCGCACGACCCCCACGCCTCAGAAAGGCAGACACATGAAGACTCGTGGTGCGTCCATCGCCGCATGCCTCACGATCGGCACCCTGTTCCTCACCGCTTGCGGAAGCGGCGGGGACAGCGACGCCGGTGGAGACTCCGGTCCGGTCACGCTGAAGTTCCAGTCGCTGTCCGACCAGCCCGCGGCCATCGCCGCGACCGAGAGCATCGTCTCGGACTGGAACGAGGCCAACCCGGACGTCCAGGTCGAGATCGTCCCTGCGGGCTGGGACGGTATCTACGACAAGCTCATCACGCAGTTCAACGGTGGTGCCGCGCCGGACATCATCCACTACGAGGCCGCGAGCATCGTGCCCTTCGCGGCGGACGGCTACCTCGCCGACCTCACCGAGCACATGTCCGACGAGTTCCGCTCGGACGTCCCCGAGGGGATCCTCGACGCGGTCACGGTCGACAGCAAGATCATCGCGTACCCGACCGAGCTCCAGTCCTACATGGTGTTCGCGAACAAGACGCTGCTCGACGCCGCGGGCGTCACGATCCCCACGGGCGAGACCATGACGTGGGACGAGATGCGCGCCATCGCGCAGGCCACGACCAAGGACGGCACGTACGGCCTGGGCTGGGGGCTCAAGAGCCCCACCGCGGCCTACATGGCGCTCGCGCCGGGCTTCGGCGGCACCTTCTTCGAGGGTAGCGGGGCCGACGCGACGCTCACGGTCGGCGAGGGCGAGATGGCGGTCCCCGAGCTCGTGGACGCCATGGCGTACCAGGACAAGTCGATCCTGCCCGTGACGCTGAGCCAGACGGGGTCCGAGACGCTCGCGACCTTCTACGCCGGTCAGGTCGCGATGACGATCCAGGGCTCGTTCCAGGCCGCGAACATCGCGACCGACGCGCCCGAGGGCTTCGACTGGATCGTGCTGCCGCCGCTCGAGGGCTCGGAGGGCGCCGAGCAGGCCGCCAACCCGCAGACCCTGTCCGTGAACATCGACTCCGAGCACGTCGAGGAGTCCGCGGAGTTCATCGAGTTCTTCACGCAGACCGAGAACCTGGCCGCCCTCAACGAGGCCGACGCGCTCATCCCCGCGACGACCTCGGCGCAGGAGGCCCTCGCGGCCAAGCTCGGCACCGAGAACGGCTGGGACGTGATCCTCTCCTCGGGGCAGCACCTCGTCTCCGCGCCGTACCTCTTCGTCGACGCGTACGCGCAGTGGAAGGACACCGTCGCGACGCCGGCCTACCAGCGCTTCCTGGCGCAGGAGATCGACGCCGACGGCGTGGCCACCGAGCTGACGACCGGCTGGGAAGAGATCACGAAGTAGTGCACGACCCGTGCGGACGGGCGGGAGCCCGCCCGTCCGCACGGACGACGACCACGGGTGGCCCCGCGTCACCCCGATCAACGAACGACGAACAGGGAGTGACCTGGTGAGCTGGCTGGACGAGAAGGCAGTGGCGGTGATCACCGGCGCAGCCGTCGGCGACGCGCTGGGCGGGGCGACGGAAGGTTGGACGCCGGAGCAGATCGAGGAGCGGCACGGCGGGCGGGTCACGGGCATCGTCGGGCCGTACTACCCCAACTGGCAGGACGCCCGCCCCATCGCGCCGTACCACAAGGGCGACGGGCACATCACGGACGACACCCTCATGACGCAGGCGCTCGTCGAGGTCTACGCCAAGCGCCGCGCGCACCTCGACGCGTACGCGATGGCCGAGGACCTGGTCCCGCTCATGATCGGCGAGCCGCGCTGGGTCCCCGAGCTCGAGTCGACGGTCCTGCTCCTCCAGCGCGTGTTCCTCGCCGAGAAGTGGATCGTCGCCCGCCTGCACTACGGGCACGTCGACCCCCGTGAGGCCGGCGTCGGGAACATCATCAACTGCGGCGCGGCCATGTACGTGGCCCCCGTCGGGCTGGCCAACGCGGGCGACCCGCGCGGCGCCTACGCGGAGGCGATCGACCTGACGGGCGCGCACCAGGCGAGCTACGGTCGCGAGGCCGCGGGCGTGTTCGCCGCGATGGTCGCGGCAGCGGTCGCTCCCGGCGCGACGCTCGACGACGTCGTCGCGGCGGCGCTCGACGTCGCGCACGACGGGACGCTCGCCGCGCTGCGCGCGGTCGTCGACGCGTTCGACGGCTGGACCACGGTCCCGACGACCGACGAGGAGGAGCGTGCCCTGGCGCGCAGGATCCGCGCGGTCGTCGCTCCCTTCGACTCGGTGGGCCCCGAGTACCGGCAGATGTCGATGGACGCCCGCCGCCCCTCGCGCACCAAGGCGATCGAGGAGCTGCCCGCCGCCCTCGGGTTCGTCCTCGGGCATCGCGGCGACTTCCGCGGTGCCGTGCTCGGCGCGGTCAACTACGGGCGCGACGCGGACTCGATCGCGGTCATGGCCGGGGCGATCGCGGCCGGGCTCGGCGGCACCGAGGTCGTGCCGACCGAGTGGCTCGACGAGATCGAGCGCGCGAGCCGGACCGACGTCCGCGCGACCGGGCGCCTCATGGGCGAGGTCGCGTCCGACATCCTGCGTGCGGACCGCGAGACGGCGCAGACCAGGCTCCGTGCCCTCGACGAGATCGAGGCCGCGACGGTGGGAGCGTCGGCGTGAGACTCACCTGGGCCCAGCCCGAGGACCTGCTCGCGCACGAGCTCGTCCAGTCGGCGACCGAGGGCAAGGACGTCGCGGGCGTCGTCGAGCGGTGGACCGCCGCGGGCGGCGAGGTCGTCCCGGCGGTGAGCGGAGCGGGCCCCGTGCCCGCGCCGCCGGCGCTGCGCGCCCTGGCGCGCGAGCTGCTCGACGAGCTCGACGCCCTGCCCGCGGCCCCGGCCCCGCACGAGCCGGACGGGTGGGAGCAGATCGTCGCGCTCCTCCCGGCGCCCCCGGTCCTCGCCACGGTGCCCGACGACGAGCTCGCCCGCCGCGTGCACGGCGCCTGGTCGGGGCGCGCCGCGGGATGCCTGCTCGGCAAGCCGGTCGAGAAGATCCCGCGCGCGGGCATCGAGGAGATCCTGCGGGCCACGGGCCGCTGGCCGCTCACGACCTGGTTCACGGCCGTCGGGCTGCCCGAGGACGTCGCGGCGCGGTGGCCGTGGAACCGGCGCAGCGCGCCCACGTCGCTCGAGGAGAACATCGACGGGATGCCCGAGGACGACGACCTCAACTACCCGATCCTCGCGCTCGCGCTGCTCGAGAAGCACGGTCCGGGGTTCACGACCGACGACGTCGCCCAGCTCTGGCTCGACAACCTGCCCGCGGGGCGCGTCTTCACCGCGGAGCGCGCGGCGTACCGCAACATCCTCGACGCCCGTCCGGTGCCCGAGACCGCGACCCACCAGAACCCGTTCCGGGAGTGGATCGGCGCGCTCATCCGCACCGACGTCCTGGGCTGGGTGGCCCCGGGCGACGTCCGGACCGCAGCGCGCCTCGCGTGGGTCGACGCGCGCCTGAGCCACACGCGCAACGGCGTCTACGGCGCCATGTGGGCCGCGGCGCTCGCCTCCGCGTCGATGGTCTGCGCGACGGTCGACGAGGTGCTCGATGCCGCCCAGACCGTGCTGCCCCCGGACAGCCGGATCGCCCACGCGGTGCGGCTCGGCCGCGAGGCGGCAGCCCAGGACGGCGACGTCAGCGCCGGCCTCGACCGGATCCACGCCGCGTACGGCGACCTGCACTGGGTCCACGTGCTCAACAACGCGGCCGTGATCGCCTACGCGCTGGCGAAGGGCGCGGGGGACTTCGGTGCGAGCGTCTCGATCGCGGTGACCGCGGGCTGGGACACCGACTCGGCCGCCGCGACCGTGGGCGGGGTCGTCGGCGCGCTGCGCGGGACCGACGGGATCGGCCATGCCTGGACCGGACCGGTCGACGGTCGCATCGCGACCTCGCTCCCCGGAGGGGAGCAGCGCATCGACGACCTCGTCGCCCGCACGCTCGCCCTGCGCCTCACGGCACCGGCGGTCGCCGAGTCCTTCGCGGGGGCCGACGCATGACCGGTTCCTCGCAGGCGGCCCGCCGGGGACGCGTCGTCGTCGTCGGCTCGGCCAACGTCGACCTCGTCGTCGACGTCCCGCGCCACCCCGGTGGCGGCGAGACGATCCTCGGCGGCGACCTGCGCCGCAGCCCCGGCGGCAAGGGCGCGAACCAGGCTGTCGCCGCGGCCCGTGCGGGCGGCGCCGACACGTCGTTCGTCGGGGCGCTCGGCCGGGACGAGTCGGGCGAGCTGCTGCTCGCCTCGCTCGACCGGGCGGGCGTGGGCACCGACCTCGTCGAGCGCGTCGAGGCCCCCACGGGGACCGCGCTCATCACGGTCTCGCCCGACGGCGAGAACGCGATCGTGGTCGCGCCGGGTGCCAACTCGCACGTGCGCATCGGGGCCGCGCAGGCCGACCGCCTCGCGGCGGCCGACGTGGTGCTCGCCCAGCTCGAGATCCCTCTCGACGTGGTGCTCGCGGCCGCTGCGGCCCGCCGCCCCGGCGCTGTCCTCGCGCTCAACGCGGCGCCGTCGCGCGACCTGCCCGACGAGATGTGGGCCGCGCTCGACCTGCTGGTCGTCAACGAGCACGAGGCCCTCGACCTGGCGGGCGGCCCGGCCGGCCCGGCCGACCCGGCCGGGACCGCGAGCCCCGACCCCGTCGAGCGCCTCGCCTCGGTCCTCCTCGAACGCGTCCCTGCGGTCGTCGTGACCCTCGGCGGCGCGGGCTGCCTGGTCGCGCAGCGCGGCGCCGCGCCCGTCCGGGTCCCGGCCCCGCGGGTCGACGCGGTCGACACGACGGGCGCGGGCGACACCTTCTGCGGCGTGCTCGCCGCCGCCCTCGCGGGCGGGTCCACCCTCGTGGACGCCGCCCGGACGGCCTCGTTCGCAGGCGCCCTGGCCGTGACCCGGCCGGGCGCCCAGGACGCCGTCCCCACGGCCGACGAGGTCACCACCTTCGCGCACCCGGAGCAGCTGCCATGAGCTACACGTTCGACCCGCTCGTCCCTCGCCCCATCGACCTCCCGACGGTCGTCCCGCTCGACGGCGCCACCGGTGACGGTGCCGCGCCCGGCGCCCCGCACGGTCTTGCCGCGCTCGACGAGGCCAAGATCTTCGCGGCCCCCGACGACCCCGCCGAGTGGGCCGCCTGGCGCGAGCGCCTCGAGGCGTGGCGCACCGACGCGCGCGAGCGCCACGGCTTCACGGGCGCGGTCTACGAACGGCCGCGGGCCGCCTGGGCCGCGAGCTGCTTCACGATCGCGCAGGTCTGGCTGTGGGACGAGCTGCTCTACTCGTTCGAGGAGAACCGCTTCACGCCCGAGCGCTTCCTCGCCGACGCCCGCGAGCGCTTCGCGGGCCTCGACGCCGTGGTGCTGTGGCACGCCTACCCGGTGATCGGGATCGACGACCGCAACCAGTGGGACTTCTACCGCGACGTCCCGGGCCTCACGGGCCCCGACGGCCTGGTCGCGACCCTGCACGCCGCGGGCCTGCACGTGTTCGTCGACTACAACCCCTGGGACACGGGCACGCGCCGGGGCGAGGACGACCTGACCGAGCTCGCCGCGGTCGTGGCGGACCTTCCCGCCGACGGCGTCTTCCTCGACACCCTCAAGAAGGCCGAGCCCGAGCTCGTCGAGCGGCTCGAGGCCGCCCGCCCCGGCATCGTCCTGGAGGGCGAGTCCAAGCTCGCGGTCGAGCGCATCGAGGACCACTCGTCGTCGTGGGCGCAGTTCTTCGCCGACTCGTCCGTGCCGGGCGTGCTGCGCGCGCACTGGTACGAGCGTCGACACATGCAGCACCACGTGCGCCGCTGGAACCGCGACCACACCGACGAGCTGCAGTCCGCCTGGATCAACGGCGTGGGCGTCATGGTCTGGGAGGTCGTGTTCGGGGTGTGGGTCGGGTGGAGCGAGCGAGACGCCGCGACCCTGCGCCGCATGGTCACTGTCCAGCGCGCCGCGAAGGACCTGCTGCTCGACGGCGGGTGGACCCCGCTCGCCGACCTCGCCCCCGAGGCGCGCGAGGCCGGCGTGCACGCGTCGCTCTTCTCGCACGACGGCGTCTCGCTGTGGACGCTCGTCAACCGCGGCGAGCAGGACTGGACGGGCCCGGTCCTCACCGCCGCGCCGACCGGTCGTCTGGTCGACCTGACGGGCCTCGCGACGGCCACCGACCCGACCGGTGCGCCGGTCGCCCCGACCGGTGGCCTCGTCAGCGTCGACGGCGCCACCACCCCTCCCGTGGTCACGGTCCCGGGGCGCGGCATCGCCGCGCTCCTGCACGTCGCCCCCGGCGCCGTCGAGCCCGACTGGCTCCCCGGCCTGGTCGAGGACATGCGCGAGCACGCGGCGAGCCCGGACGCCCGGTTCCCGCACCGCCTCGCGCGCCGCGTCGTGCCGACGGCCCCGGCCTTCCGGCCCGAGGCCTCGCCCCAGCCCGACGCTGCTGCCACCGGGCCCGACGGCGCCGTCGCTCCCGCGGCCGAGCCCGAGGCGGGCGCGACACGCGCACCCGACGCGGGCGCCGTCGTCGTGCCCGCGGGGCCCTACGTCCTGACCGTGCGCTACCGCGCCCGGGAGACCGGGATGTACCAGGGCGCGCCCTACGTCGAGGAGTGGAAGCCGCTCTCGCCGCGCCTGCACGACCCGCGCACGCTCCAGCGCGACGGCGAGCTCGCCGCGCCCGTCGCGGTCGCGGCCTCGGAGGTCACGAACGACCAGTTCGCGGCGTTCGTCGACGCCACGGGCTACCAGCCCGCGACCTCGCACCGGTTCCTCGCGCACTGGGTGGACGGCCGACCGCCCGCGGGGCGCGAGGACGAGCCGGTGACGTTCGTCGACCTCGACGACGCGCGCGCCTACAGCGCGTGGCGCGGAGGCCGCCTCCCGAGCGAGGACGAGTGGCAGCTCGCGGGGGAGACGGGCGGCCTGCTGCGCGGCGCGCCCGTCGTGTGGAACTGGACCGAGAGCGAGCACAGCGACGGCCGCACGCGCTACGCGATGCTCAAGGGCGGCTCCGACCACGAGTCGACCGGTTCCGAGTGGTACTTCGACGGCGGCGTCCAGCGACCCGAGTTCAGCGCCAAGCTGCTCCTGCCGGGCCTGGGCCTCGCGCGCAGCTCGAGCATCGGCTTCCGCTGCGCGTGGACCACGGACGAGGTGACGGCATGACCGTCTCGCGCAACCCGCAGGACGGAGCGCTCGCGGGGCTCAAGGTCGTCGACGCCTCGACGCTCTTCGCGGGGCCCATGGCGGCCATGCACCTGGGCGACATGGGGGCCGACGTGATCAAGGTCGAGCACCCCACCAAGCCCGACCCCTCGCGCGGGCACGGCGCCTCCAAGGACGGCGTCAACCTCTGGTGGAAGACGCTCGGGCGCAACAAGCGCGCCGTGACCGTGAACCTGTCGAGCGACGGCGGGCGCGAGGTCTTCCTGGCGCTCGCGGCCGAGGCCGACGTCGTGATCGAGAACTTCCGCCCCGGGACCCTCGAGCGCTGGGGCCTGGGCTACGACGAGCTCTCGGCCCGCAACCCGCGCCTCGTGCTCGCGCGCATCAGCGGGTTCGGGCAGGTGGGGCCGTACCGCTCGCGGCCCGGGTTCGGCACGCTCGCCGAGGCCATGAGCGGCTTCGCGGCCATGACAGGCGAGCCCGACGGCCCGCCGACCCTGCCGCCGTTCGGCCTCGCCGACGGCGTCGCGTCGCTCGCGACCGCGTTCGCGGTCATGGTCGCGCTCCAGAGCCGCGAGAACTCAGGGCGCGGTCAGGTCGTCGACACCGCGATCATCGAGCCCATCCTCGCGATGCTCGGCCCGCAGATCACGCGGTGGGACCAGCTGCGGACCGTGCAGCCGCGCACGGGAAACCGCTCGGCCAACAACGCGCCGCGCAACACCTACCGGACGCGTGACGGCCAGTGGGTCGCGGTCTCGACGTCGGCGCAGTCGATCGCGGAGCGCGTCATGCGGCTCGTCGGGCACCCCGAGGTCATCGACGAGCCGTGGTTCGCGGTGGGGGCCGAGCGCGCCCAGCACGCCGACGAGCTCGACGCGGCCGTGGGCGGGTGGATCGCCGAGCGCACGCGCGACGAGGTCGTGGCCGCGTTCGAGGAGGCCCAGGCCGCGGTCGCGCCCATCTACGACGCGCAGGACATCGTGGGCGACCCGCAGTTCCAGGCCCTCGGCACGCTCCACGAGATCGAGGACCCCGAGCTCGGCCCGATGCTCATGCAGGGCCCGCTGTTCCGGCTCTCGGACCACGACGGCGTGATCGGGTTCACGGGCCGCCACCACGGGGCGGACACCGACGAGGTGCTGGGCGAGCTGGGCTTCGACGCGGCCCGGGTCGCCGCGCTGCGGGAGGCGGGGGCCGTATGAGCACCCCGCCGCTCACGCTGCTCTACGCCCCGGCCGACCGCCCCGACCGGGTCACCAAGGCGCTCGCGACGTCCGCCGACGTCGTGATCGTCGACCTCGAGGACGCGGTCGCCCCCGCGGGCAAGGAGGCCGCGCGCCGCGAGGCCGTCGCCCTGCTCGCGGGGACCTCGCGCCGGGTCCAGGTCCGCGTCAACCAGCGCGGCACGCCCTGGCACGCCGACGACGTCGCGGCGGTCGCGCGGCTGCCTCTCGCCGTGGGGGCGCGCGTGCCCAAGGTCGAGTCGGCCGACGAGGTCCACGGGCTCGCGGCCGCGCTGCCCGGGCGCGACCTGCACCTGCTGATCGAGTCGGCGCTCGGGGTCGAGCGCGCGTTCGAGATCGCGTCGGCGTCGCCCCAGGTCGCGTCGGTCGGCCTCGGCGAGGCCGACCTGCGTTCGGACCTGCGCGTGGACGACGACGGCGCGCTCGCCTGGGTGCGCAGCCGCCTCGTGGTCGCGGCGCGGGCCGCGGGACTGCCGTCGCCGTCCATGTCGGCGTACACGCACGTCAAGGACGTCGACGGGCTCGTGGCCTCGTGCCGCGCGGGCCGCGCGCTCGGCTTCCTGGGACGCACCGCGATCCACCCCGTGCAGCTCGACCCCATCCGCGAGGCGTTCCTCCCGAGCGCCGACGAGGTCGACCGTGCGCGCGAGGTGCTCGACCGCGTCGGCGCCGCGGCCGCGCGCGGGGTCGGGGCGATCGCGCTCGCCGACGGCACGTTCCTCGACGTCGCGATGGTCGAGCGTGCGCGCTCGGTCCTCGCGGTCGCGGGCGACCCCCAGCCCCATCGTTGAGTGCGGAGTTCTTGTGCGACACGCCGGGCGTGTCGCACAAGAGCTCCGCACTCAGCGGCCCAGTGAAACAACTGCTTCTCAAAGGAGAGAACCATGACCTCAGCCCTCCCCGCGACGCCCCCACGCGTCCCTCGTTCGCGGCGGCGGATCGCCGCCCTCCTGGCCGGGGTGGTGGGAGCGGGCGGCGCCCTCGTCGGGCTCCCGCTCGTCGTGGCCGGGCCTGTCGCGGCCGCCGAGCAGGGCACGCTCGTGCCCGGCAGCGCGCCCTCCGAGGCGCTCGGCGCGGGCGGGGCCGTCGACTACACGGTGTACCTCCCGCCGGGCTACGACGAGGACGCCGAGCAGCGCTACCCGACCGTCTACCTGCTGCACGGGCGGGGCGACACGCAGGCCGCGTGGCAGCGCGTCGCGACCGACCTCGACGAGCTGATCGGGACCGAGGCGATCCAGCCCCTGGTCGTGGTCATGCCCGACGCGCCCTGGAACGACCGGGGGAGCTGGTACACCGACTCGGCCTACGAGGGTTCCGCGGACTCCGGCACCGGTGCAGGCTTCCAGGTCGAGACCGCCCTCACGCGCGACCTGGTCGGGCACGTCGACGCGACCTACCGGACCGTGGCCGACCGCGAGGCGCGCGCCGTGGGCGGCTACTCGATGGGCGGGGCGGGCGCGCTGCGCCTGACCCTCGCGCACCAGGACGAGTTCTCGGCGGGCATCGTGCTGAGCCCCGCGGTGTACGTCCCCCAGCCTCCCGCGGACTCGTCCGTCCGTGACCACGGGGGCTACGGCGTCGGGCACGAGCTGTTCTCGCCCGAGCGGTACACCGAGCTCTCCTACCCGGCGGCGCTCGCCGCGCTCGACCCGGCCCTGCCCGTGCACCTGTTCGTCGCGGTCGGCGACGACGAGTGGGCCAACCCCGACCCCGCCGAGGCGAGTCACGACATCGACTTCGAGTCGGCGCGGCTCTACAACACCGCGCGCCGCGTGCCGGGAGTCACGGCCGAGCTGCGGGTCATGAACGGGGGCCACGACTGGGACGTCTGGCAGCCCGCGTTCCGCGAGGCGATCGTCGACGTGTCCTCGCGCCTGCGCACCGAGCCGACGGTGCCGTGGGACGCCGAGCTGCTCGGCTCCGCGGGCGACGACCGTGCGGGCGGCATCCTCGCCACGCCCGACGGCGGCACGACCGTCGCCCTCAACCTCGCCGGGGCCTGGGCCGGGTCGCAGCCCGCGGGCGGACTCGACGTCGTGCTGGCACGCCGCGACGCGGACGGTGCGACGCTGTGGCAGCACCCGATCGCGACGCCGGCCGACGAGCGCGCGTACGGCGTGGTCGCCGGGCGGTCCGGGACGACCCTCGTCGCCGGGTACACCAAGGGAGACCTGGACGGGAAGCACGCGGGCTCGACGCGCGACGACGGGTTCGTCGCGGCCGTGACCGCCGCGGGAGAGCGCGCCTGGACGCTCCAGACGGGCGACCCCGCCGCAGCCGACCGCTTCTACGCCCTCTCGTCCGACGGGGCCGGCGGCGCGTACGTCGCCGGGTACACGAGCGGGACCATCCCTGGCGGGACGAGCGCGGGCGACAAGGACGCGATCGTCGGGCGCGTGTCGGCGACCGGCGAGCTCCTGTGGCTCCGCCAGGTCGGCGGGCCGGGCGAGGACAAGGCGCTCGCGGTCGCTCCCGGTCCCGACGGGTCCGTGTACGTGGGCGGGGTCGCGGGGCAGGGCATGCCGGGCGCGCAGGCGGCCGGGGCCGACGACGGGTGGGTCGCGCGGTACGACGGCGCGGGCGAGCTCGTGTGGCTGCGCGGTGTCGCGACGTCGGCCAACGACCAGGTGAGCGGGCTCGTGGCGCGGGCCGACGGGTCGGTCGTCGCCGTGGGGCACACGCGCGGGGCGCTCGGCGGGGCGTCCGCGGGGGACAACGACGTGTTCGCGCGGGCGTTCGACGCCCGCGGCGAGGTCCTGTGGACGACGCAGACCGGCACGGCGACCGACGACCGCGGCGTGACGGGTGTCGCGGGTGCCGACGGCACGGTGCTCGTCGTGGGCACGACGTACGGGGCGCTCGGCACCCCGGTCGGCGGCGTGGACGTGTTCACGCTCGCGCTCGCGGCCGACGGCACGCCCGGGGCAGTGAACCAGCTCGGGACGCGCGAGCGGGACGGGGCCGACGAGTGGGACGACGCGAACCTGTTCGCCGCGCCCGGGGTCGACGGTGCGTGGCTGAGCGGTCTGACGTTCGGTGCGCCCTTCGGGGCGGTCAACGCGGGGGCCGGGGACGTGTTCGTGACCCGGGTCGAGCTCGCGACGGGGCCGGGTGCACCCGCGACCGCGGTGAGCGTCGAGGCCACGGCGCGCTGTGTCGCGGGCCGGGCGCAGGTCTCGGTGCGGGCGCTCAACGGTGGTGACCAGGCGGTGAGCCTCGAGGTGTCGACGCCGTTCGGGACCAAGTCGTTCGCGGGGGTGGCCGCCGGCAAGAGCGCGCAGCAGACGTTCGCGACGCGGGTGGCCGCGATCGAGGCCGGCGAGGTCACGGTCACGGTGCAGGAACCGGCGGGGCCGGTCGAGGTCGTCGCGCGGTACGCGGCGACGGACTGCGCGGCCTGACGGGTCGCGCCCTCTGCCCGCCCGACGGCGGAGCCCACCTTCCCTGCGGAAGGTGGGCTCCGCCGTCGGGCAGCAGGGCGGGGGCTCAGCAGGTGAGGTTGGACCCCGTGGTCGTGCCGAGGATCTGCGCGAAGCGCTGGAACGCCGCGATGCGGCTCTGCACCTGCGCGGGGTTGCCGCCGTTGCACTCGAGCGTGCCGTTGATCGAGCGGATCGTCTCGCCGAAGCCCGCGCCGTTGACGATGGCCTGGTGGCCCGACATGGTGCCGGGGCCCGACTGCGTGTTCCAGTACCAGAGGCCCGTCTTCCAGGCCACGGCCGGGTCGGTCTCGACCAGGTAGGGGTTGTTCAGCAGGTCGATGCCCAGGGCGTCACCGGCCGCCTTGTAGTTGTAGTTCCACGAGAGCTGGATGGGGCCCTTGCCGTAGTACGCGGACTGGCCCGCGGGGCAGCCGTAGGACTGACTCGGGTCGCAGTAGTGCGAGTAGTTCGCGGTGTTGCTCTCCTTGACGTAGACCAGCGCGCCCGTCTCGTGGTTCACGTTGGCGAGGAAGGCGGCGGCCTCGCGCTTGGCGACCTCGGTGCCGCCCGACGTGGCGAACTGCGGGTACGCGCTCAGGGCGTTGACCAGGCCCTGGTACGTGTAGAACGGGTTCCGGTTGGGGAACATCTGGTTGAACTGGGCCTCGGTCACGACGAAGCCGGTCTGGTTGCCGCCCCCGTTGTCACCACCCGTGGTGCCGCCGGTCTCGCCCGTGGTGCCGCCGGTCGAGCCGCCGCACGTGCCCTGGTCGCGCCACACGCCCCACTGGCCCGTGGTGCCGGGCGTCTCGCCCTGCGTCCACCAGCCGGCCTTCCAGTTGTGGCCCGCGGTCGAGACGACCGCGCCGCCCGTGTAGACCGCGGACGCGCTCCACGGTGCGGCGCAGGGCTCGGCGGCCGAGGCGCGGGGGGCGAGGACGGTCGCGGTGACCGACAGCGCCGCGAGGGCGGTCGTGAGGAGCAGGGCGAGCAGGGCCAGCGTCGTCGCTGGTCGTCGGATCGTGTGCGCGGTGCGCATGTTCGTACCTCTCGTCGATGACAGGGGACGACTGCGAGCCTGACGGGGGATTTGTCCGATGGTCAACGCACGTAGGGGGTACTACGTAGGTGAGGGGTAGGTCGGTGGTGGTGTGGCTGGGCTGAGCGTCCCGGTCCACGAGCAGGAGTGCGATCGAGCAGCAGCTCCGTCCGTCAGGGATGTCGGAGGGCGGCGTGGACCGGACACGTTCCGTGTGACCGGGGGGCGGGAGTGTTTTCTGCGTAGCCACCACCATTGTGGTGGCTACGCAGAAAACACTCCCTTCGGTAGTCGCGCCCTGCAGGCGCGGCGACGTGTCCTCGGCGCGCAGCAACTGCCTGTGTGCATCTATTGCACATGTGCACTTGGTGCACTACGTTCGTGGCATGGCCTCCGACAAGAACGCACCGCACCGCACCGACGGGCTGCCGAGCCTGGCCTCGGCCCGCGCCGCCCTCGAGGCCGCGGCCGGACTCGCTCCCGAGGAGGCCGTCGCAGCTCTCGCCGAGGCGCGCGTCCAGCTCGACGCCGCGCTCGACGAGGCGATGGCTCAGGCTCTGCTCGCCGGCCACTCGCTCCGCTCGGTCGCGGCGGACGCGGGTGTCGCGCCCAACACCGTCCCGCCCCGCGTCGCTCGCACCGCGGCGCTCGGCTCCTACCGCGGACCAGACGACCGCGTGACCGCAGAAGGAGTGACCAGGGCGCGCTACGACGTCGAGCAGGGCAAGCACGTGAGTGCCGCTCCCGAGGCGACCACGCCGCTCCGCTTCCGCCGCCGCACCTGATCCGCTCCCTCCCGCGCACCATCAGCCGCACCGCCCCACGACCCGAGGAGTACCCCATGGCCGACGCCACCTCCACCCACCTGTCGATGCTCCTCGACCGGTCGGGCTCCATGCAGTCGATCAAGGCCGCGACGATCGCGGGCTTCGACGAGTTCATGCTCGAGCAGCGCGGTGTCACGGGGCGCTGCACCGTGACGCTCGCGCAGTTCGACAGCGAGTACGAGGAGGTCTACGCCGACCGGGACATCGCCACCGTCCCGTCGCTCGACCTCCAGCCCCGTGGAACGACTGCTCTGCTCGACTCGATCGCGCGCCTCGTCCACTCGACGAGCGTGCGGATCGCGCAGCTGCCCGAGGACCAGCGGCCTGCGACCGTGATCGTCGGGATCATGACCGACGGCCACGAGAACGCCTCGAAGGAGTACACGCACGCCGCGATCAAGGCGCTCGTGACCGAGCGCGAGACCGTGTTCGGGTGGACGTTCCTCTACATGGGGGCCAACCAGGACGCGATCGAGGTCGGAGAGTCGATCGGCGTCGCCCGCGAGCGGTCGCTGACCTACGAGGGCGTCTCGGCAGGGGCTGCGTACGGGGCCGCGTCGGCGAGCATGGCCCGCCTGCGCACCGGGGTCGCCGACGGTGCCGCGCCGGCCGCGGCCCGCGACACGTTCGCGGGGTTCACGGCCGCGGAGCGCGACCTGGCCGCCGGGAACGGCTCGCCCGCGGGGCGTGTGCGCACGTCCCGGCCGGCGCCCGCGGTCGCGCGCCCGGCCGCACCGCCCGCGGTGCCGACCGCGAGACTCACCGAGCGTGAGCTCGTCGCGTGGCTCACGCAGTGGCGCGACACCACGTCGGCCACGAGCATCGGCGACCGCGCGACCTACGGGGGCCGCAAGCTCATCGACGCCCAGGTCGCAGGCCACGACGTGTTCCTCAACGCCGACACGTCGCGCGGCGCGGTCGAGCAGCTCCTCGCGCACGCGGCGCGGGGCCCGCTCGTGTGGTCGGCCATCAGGAACCGCAACGGGGTCGTCAACAAGATCACGTTCCAGCCCGACGGCGCCCGCACCCCCGGCTGGTACTGCTACCTCACCACCGCGCAGGCGGGGGAGGGGCGGCTGTGAGCGGCGTCGTCGACGACGGCCCGGTGGCTCGCGCGACGCTCTACCGGACGGCGAGCGGCGGCAGGCTGCACCTCCGGGGCTGCAGCCACCTGACCTGGACTGCCGCGGACAAGGTCCTCGCGGCGACGCTGGCCGATCGTGCCGAGGCGGAGCTCTGCGCCGCCTGCGACGACGAGATCCACGGGCGGGGACGCACGGTGTTCGCCTCCCTCGACGCGGCGTTCGAGGCGCTCAACCTGCCCGTCGCCAACCGGGCGCGGATGCGTGAGATCGCAGCGCACATCGACTTCGACGTGGTGTGGGCGCCGGCGAGCCGGTCGTACGTCGGCGTCGGGTTCGACGACGGCCGACCGGCCGCCGCGTACTTCAACCGGGGGTTCGTCGACGTCTACCGGGGGCCGAACGACTACGAGCGGACGGAGATGCCGAACTTCGGTGGCGGTGGGGGACCCGGGGCCCGGCGTGCACCCGCGAAGGAAGCCGCGATGTGCCCGTCCTGCTCGATGCAGCTGCCCGCGGCCGGGACGTGCGACGACTGCGACTGAGCCAGGACCGAAGGGTGCGGGGCCACTGCCGTCCCGCACCCTAGGACCGCCCGAGCTCCGCGTCGTCGCACGTCTCCGACAGCACCGGCGCGTTCAGGCGGACGACGGACGTCTGCTCGGACGAGACGACGAGCTCGGCCCCTGCGTCGTCGGTCGACGACACCTCGACCGCCCCGCCGTCCGCGAACACGGTCTGCCCCAGGGCGGCGAACCCGTGCTGCGCGAGGACCGGGTCCAGGGCTGCGCGGACCGCCGCGAAGTCGTCGCCCTCGACGTACAGGTACTGCGCCGAGCCGGCGGCCGGCAGGACCAGGGTGCACGTCGAGCCCTCCTCGGAGAGGGAGGCTGTCCCGCTCGATTCCCACGGCGTGGCCGGGTCGAGCGACGCCAGCGCCGCGAGGACGTCGTCGCGCACCACGGTGTAGGTGTCGAGCGCCTCGGCAGGGCTCGCACCCGGCGTGCTCGCGGTCGGAGCCGCGGCGGGAGAGCTGCTGCACCCTGCGACGAGCTGCCCGACGGCGGCCACCCCCAGCAGCACCCCGCCGGCACGCAGCCGCTTCCTCGACGATCCGGCGTCTCTCACGCGGTGCCCCCTCGCTGGGTCGGTCGACGCGCACGTGCGCGGCGTCGTCGAACCTAGCAGCGACCGGGCGTCCACCGGGTGAGGTCGCATGGGGACCGCTGCCCATGGCCTGCCCGCCGCGTGGTCGATAGCGTGGGTCGGCGACGCACCGGGACCAAGGCGGTCCCGCAGCCACGAGGGGGGACATGCGCACCATGTTCGGCGCCGACGTCGAGGCGCTCGCAGGGCTCGGCAGCAGCTTCGCGGAGAGCGCCGAGATGCTCGAGACGGCCCGGCGGCAGGTCGACGGGATCGTCGCCTCCGCAGGCTGGGCAGGGCCCGACGCCGAGGAGTTCCGGCAGGACTGGTCCCGGCGGCTGGCCCCTGCGCTCACCTCCTGCCTCGGTGCGCTCCGCGACAACGCCGAGGTGCTCCGGCGGAACGCCGAGGACCAGGCCCGCACCAGCGCGGCCGACGGCGGGTCGGGCCTCGACCGGGGCGGTGCGCCGTGGGCCGGGGGTGGCGGCGACCGCTCCGGCGACGGTGGGAAGGACCGTCCGGGCAACCCCGACCTCTCGGGCCACGGACCGTGGGTCGACGTCCCGCCCACGATCCCGCTCGACGACGCGGCGCTCGACCCGAACATGATCAACCAGCAGGGCCTCGGCGACTGCTGGCTCCTCGCGGGCCTGGGCGCGGTCGCCCGCGACGACCCCCAGTTCATCCGCGACCACATGCAGCTCAACGCTGACGGGACCTGGACCGTGACGATGTACAAGGACGGCGATCCCGTCGAGATCACGGTCGAGCCCGAGGTCGCGCAGGACGGCGTCATGGACCCGAGCGGGAACCCGAGCTGGGCGTCGATCTACGAGAAGGCGGCCGCCGAGTACTGGGGCGGCAGCTACGACGACATCGACGGCGGCTACTCGAGCGACGCGTTCGCGGCCATCACCGGTGCGACACCCTCCAAGACCGGCGAGGGGAACCTCTCCGACCTGAAGGACCGTCTCGCTGACGGCCCGGTCGCGCTCGGGACCGAGGACGAACCGTCGTGGTGGCCGTTCGGCGACGAGGTCGACGACTCCCGGGTCGTGCCCAACCACGCGTACATCGTGGACAAGGTCGAGGAGCGCGACGGCGAGCTCAAGGTCCACGTCATCAACCCGTGGGGACCCGGCGCCCACCTCCAGAACGACGGGTCCGACAAGGTCGGCGACATGTGGCTCACGGAGAAGCAGTACAAGGAGAACTTCGACACCGTCTACGCCGTCCCCTCCACCCGATAGGACCCACCTGTGACAACGGTCAGGAATGCACGACAAGGCTCGCAACCCACCTTCGGGGTGCTGCGGGTCGGGATCATGCGCGTCGGCCTCGTCGACGGCACGCCCCTCGCGCAGCTCGCGCTGCGCACCCCCTCGGACGAGGCCGTCGTCGTGCTCGACGAGGGAGACGCGTTCGAGCTCGACGGCGTCGGGACGCTGCACCTCGACGAGATCCGGGCGAGCGAAGGAACGGTCCGCGGCGAGGTCACGCTGCGGTTCGAGGAGATCGACGACGCCGACTGACCGGACGGTCCTCCCCGGAGGCCGGTGTCAGCGGCGGCTGGGAAGGTGGAACGCGGGAGGCCTCGCACCCGGCGGGGCCGGGAAGGCAGAGATGAGCTCACCGACGCAGCCCCGCACGTACCCGCACGGGGTGCCGTGCTGGGTGGACACCGAGCAGCCCGACGTCGACGCCGCCACCGCGTTCTACGGCTCCCTGTTCGGGTGGACGTTCACCGACAAGATGCCGCCCGACGCGCCGGGGCGCTACGTCGTCGCCTCGCTCGACGGGCAGGACGTCGCGGCGATCGCCTCCCCGCCTGACGGCAGTGACGGGACGCCCGAATGGATCACCTACGTCGCGGTCGACGACGTCGGTGCGACGGCCGGGGCTGTCGCGGCCGACGGTGGCGTGCTGCTCTCCGGCCCCGAGACCGTCGGCCCGCCCGGACGCATGGCCTCCGTCCAGGACCCGCAAGGTGCACGGTTCCGGCTGTGGCAGGCGGGCACGCGCCTCGGGGCGCAACGCGTCAACGAGCCAGGGACCTGGAACTTCAGCAACCTCCTCACGCCCGACCCTGACCGGGCGCTCGACTTCTACGGACCGCTGCTCGGCTGGGAGCTCGACCCCGCGCTCGGCGCCGGGATGTTCCGCGTCCCGGGGTACGGCGATCACCTCGCGCACACGATCGACCCCGGGATCTTCGAACGGCAGGAGTTCGCGCCGCCAGGGTTCGCCGACGTCGCCGCCGGGATCGCGCACGTCGAGGGGCGGGCTCGGTGGGACGTGGCGTTCTCCGTCGCGGACCGTGACGAGAGCGCGGCAGCGGCAGAGCGGGCCGGTGGGGTCGTGCTGTCGACGAGCGAGAACGAGTGGACGCGCGAGGCCGTGGTGCGCGACCCGCAGGGAGCGCAGCTCACGCTGTCGCAGTTCGCGCCGCAGGAGTGGGGGTAGATCAGGACTGGCGTCCTCGGACCGAGGGAGGCCGGGTACGGGACGGCCCCGTTCACATCGTCACGAGAGCGCGAAGATCGCTCGCTCGACGGTGGCACGGCTGAACTTCCGGTCAGGCAGAGTGCCCCACCCATCAAGGAGCTGTAGATACCGTGCATAGTCCCGGGTCTTGTCGAGCCTGAGGTGTACGCCGCCGTTCTCGGCGATCCAGTTGCGGACTCGCAGATCGAGGATCGGGACTGCCCCGGAGTCATCCGGCCCGACTACTGCCGTCGTGAAGTAGAGCCACTTGGTGAAGAATGCCGGCCCGAGGAATCGGACTCGTCCAGGCTGGTTGTTCAGCGTGTAGTAGCCCGCGACCGCACCATGCTCGTGAGCCACTAGCGTCGCTGTGCGGAGTCGGTCGAGAACGTGTCCGTTCGGCCCGTCGCCATCGGCGGCGAGGAGGACGCGCGCGGTGCGATACGGTCCGTACCCCGCGGGCCCGTAGCCCCAGGCCATCGCCGCGACGAAGGCGAGGTCTGTCCTACCGCGCTCCTGAGATTCCGTGACATGTCTGCCCACAGAAGCGCGGTCCAGCGGCTCTGACGACAGGTCCCTGAGGAAGGCGTCGATGCCTCTCAGGCTTTCGAAGCGCTCCGCCCAACGTGAAGGGCTCCAACGCATGCTCTCTTGGGCGGCTGGGCCCGTGTCCCCGCTCACAAGGAGAGCCTCGAGCGACTTCGGGGTAGCTGGGAGAACCTCGAGCGGAGTGAGCAGCGTGGCGTACGGCGGGAGCGGAGTCGTGGTCACAGCGTGATCGTTGCACGAGCAGCCGTACCAGGGTCCTAGATCTGGTAGAACCCTGGGGAAGTTCATCCACACTTTCAGGGCGCTAGATCGATGTGCGCCCAGCTCAGGTCCGCGTCCCCGGCGAGACGCAGCAGGTCCTCTTGCCGCGCCTGTCCGATCACGCTGCGGTAGGCGCCGACCGTCCGACGCAGCCGCCGATACCGGGACTCCTCCTTGGACAGCGGCATGGCCGGGACGTAGCGCTCGATCGCGGCTCCCCCCGGGGGTGTGCACACCCAGGACGGAAAGATCTCTGACACCGCGTCCGGGCGGTCCTTGTCGGCCGCATCGAAGACAGCCCCCCAAGGGTCAGGAGAAGTCGAGGCGAACGCGGCGGTGCCATACTGCTGCGCCACGTTCTTGCGCACCGCGTGTCCTTTGTACCGGTGGACGCGTCCTTCCCGTTGCTCGAGGTCGACGGGGTTTCCTGGCAGGTTCCAGTGCACCACCGCGTGCGAGTAGGTGTGGAAGTCGAGCCCTTCCTGCCCGACGGATGTCGATGCGAGGACGAACGGCCAGAAGGGGGAGTTGAACGCGGCGCGGACATGTTCCTCGCGGACCTCGGCGCCCTCGTCCGTCGTCCCGCGGCCGAACCGCGCAGCAAAGTGCGTCCGCATGCGGCGGTCCTGGACACGCACTTCCCCGTCGACCACGCGGATGTCCTCGATGGCCGACGTCGGGGTACGCAGCTGCAGGGCCTCTCGAAGGACCTGGGCGATACGGGTGGCACGTTCGGGAGCCGACCTGCCCACCAGTCCTTCGGACTCGACGAGGGTGTGCGCATACTCGTCGAGCACAGCCTGGAGCCCGCCGTCGGCGCAGTAGTCGAGCACCGAGCGCCAGTACGCGGAGTCGGGTCGCTCGGCGTCGACGACGGCCTGTGTCTCAGCTCGGTTGAAGAGTGCCCGGAATCCGCCGCCGATGCCGAAGGCGATCTCACGGACTGCCGGGTCTGCACTGCTGCCCCGCCTCAGCGAGGTGTCGTCCACTGCCGCTGCGACACGATCGAGCGCCCGGAGCGCGCACGTGCCGGGTCCGGCGATGGCCACCAAGGTCAACACCTCGGCGAGGTCGTCGGGGCGCGTGCCCAGATCGTCTGGGCGGATCGTGCGCGCGGCGGCAACGTGCCGCCCGAACGCCCCGGCGTGAACGGTCTCGTCGGAGCGGTCTGCGTCTGCTGCTGCTTCGCCTCGGCCGAGCAGATCGAAGAACTCGCCCTGACTCGCGACTGCGAGAGAGTCGAGCAGCAGCGGGGCGGCCCAGTACCACCGTTGGTCTGCACCGGCGCGGAGCCCCGGGATACCCGGTGGGAGCACTTCGAGTGCTGTTTCGATCTCGTCCCGGACAGCGTTCTCGACCTCGACGCGAGTCAGCCGTCGCCCGGCAGCGCGTGCGTGGCGCAGCGAGTCTCCAGCTCGAGCGAGCGTCACGGACGGGTACGAGAGCAGGAAGGTCGGCATGCCGTCCAGCCGTTCGCCGTCCGTCCGGTACTGCAGGCGGGGCGACGGGGCGATGTCGCCATACCGACGACGCCCGCCGTGAGCCGCGGTAACCGCTCGACGCTCTGCCTCGTAGCTCATGACCACCGAGATGGCCTTGGGAGCGACGTTCCACGCGGAGAATGCGAGCCGCTTCGTGAAGCGCGCGAGCCGGGGGTCTGCGAACGGTCCAGCCAGGTCGTAGTACGGAAGCGCCGGAGGCAACCAGGCGAGCCTCCACGCGCCGCGGTCGAGGACGTCGGTGACGAGGCCACGCATCTTCGCGTTGCCCGGGTCAAGGGGCTCGTACGCGTCGATCACGTCGTACGGGAGGAGCCCGTGCGCGCTCCCGAGCGCGGAGCTGACCGCGGGCGCTCCGGCGGCGATGGCGTCGTCGAGCAAGGTCTTGACCTTGTAGGTGCGTCGGTCCATGAGGTTCAGTGCGTACGGGCTGGAGCGCCAGAACTCGAGCATGTCCTGCCGCTGGGTGCCCGAGGTCGTTTGCACGGCCTGCGCGACGTCGTCGAGCGACGCGTAGTCGAGGAGGTCGCCCGCCGTGACCTCGACCCCGGGGAGCGGGGTCTCACGGAGCATGCCGTCCTTCTCGCGCGTCGCCGCGAGGCGCTCCGTCCGGGAGATCACGCGTCGCAGCTCCTGCTCGACCACGTCGCGTGCCCCGATGGCGCGGGCGACGGCTGCGGCGTCGGTCGGGGCGAGCATGCCTTCACGCATCGTCGCGAGACTCGCCCTGACTGTTCCCGCGCGCTCGGGACCGGCGAGGAACTCGACCGTGCTCACGAAGTCGCGGTAGTGGTCCTCGCCGTCGGGTTCGTCGGGCAGCGTGTACATCTTGTACGGCGTCGCGGAGAGCAGGAGGGTGCGCACCCTGGTGTCACCTGGGCCGGCGTACCCGACAAGGGTCTGCAGGAGCTCGGCTGCCTCGCTCTCGGCGTCGGAGCGCATGAGCTCGCTGAAGCGCTGGAACTCGTCCATGATGACGAGGTCCGGCTCGAGCCGGTCGATCGCGAGCCGTGCAACGGTGGCGCGCATGGCGCCGATGATCCGTGACCGACGGCGTGAGAGCTCTTGCGCGGGCTTGCCGCGCAGGTAGTTGAATTCCTGGACGCACTCGACCAGCTCGTCGAGGAGCTTGCCGCCTTGCGGTCCGGCACCGCGCGAGAGCTGCTCGACGAACTGGGCGGCGAAGTCGAGGTCGAGCTCGTGCATCCGGTTGCGCCGGAAACGCTCGACGTCCCCCTGGAAGTTCTTGAGACTCGCGGAATCGCGGAAGAACTGGAGCCAGCGTCGTGGCCGCACGTCGAGGTCCCGTGACCCGCGTGCCAGCATCCAGTACATGACGACGCGCTCGAGCGCGCGCCCGCCGCCGCTCGACACCTGGAGCGACGTCCCGGGAGTGAAGGAGACGAAGTTGAGCTTCTTGCCCGCGAGGTCGCCCGTGACCAGTGGCAAGAGCGTCAGACGTTCGGCATGGAGCGGCTCGTGCCCGGGAAGCGTGAGTCGGGCGAGGTTCTGACGTGCGATCTGCTGGTTGGAGCAGATGTAGACGACGTCGATCCGGTCCACTGATTCCCACAGAGCATCGACGGTCTTGGCGATGACGCCACGCGCGACGAGGGTCTTTCCGAGCCCCACCTCGTCTGCGACGAGGAAGCGGTGGCTCGGGTCGGCGTCGTCCCACAGACGTGCGTGCACGTGGTCGACCGTGCGGCGTTGGAAGTCCTTGAGGAGGCGCAGAGCGTCGTCGACGTCGGGGCGCTCCTGTGAGTGGCGATCAGCGGGCACGGCGGGCCTCCTGGACGACGGACCAGAGCTGGGCGAACCCCTCGGGGGCGAGGTCGTCGCCGTCGGGCATCTCTGCCAGCCGGTCGACGAGGTGCGCGACGCGGTCGAGCGCCTCGTCGCCGTGGGCGACCGCACGGACCAGCGGCTCGAACAGCTCCGGCGTGTTGCCTCCCGAGGCGGAGCTCCACGAGCTCCCGGTCGGGTCGTCGGCAGCAACGGTGGCGAACGGAGACACTGCCGCGGGGTCGGCGAGGAGCAGTGCGAGGTAGCGTGCGACGTCGTCCCGGCTGCGCAGCGCGTCGCGGACGGCCGCATGCCGGCGCTCGGCGACGTCGCCATCCAGGCCGAGCACGACGACGCAGCGTCGGGTCGCACGCTCGGCCCCCGCCCCGGCAGTGGTCTCCACGGCGAGGAACGGCGTGACGGCACGAAGGCTGAGGTTCTCCCACGCGACGTCGGCTCCCTCGTGAAGGACCCGCGCATGCAGGTCGGTCGGCAAGGTGACGGGCCATGCGACCGTGGTGGCACCGGGAACGGGATCAGGCACACCCTGCGTCCCGACGGCGAGGCTCGCCATGGAGTCGCGGTCGTCGTCGTCGCCGACGTCGGTGGTGACGGTGGCTCGTAGACCGGACGCCGCGAGGCGGCGGTGGAAGTCGTCGATGTCGAGGACAGTGGCCTCGGCAGGGTCGACGACAGGGTCGAGTGCGCGCGGTCCGCACGGGTCGAGCACTTGCGTGAGGCCGGGGACGTCTGTCGAACCGTCGAGGGTTGCGCGGACGCCCACGTCGGCGGTCAGCCCGTGCAGGGCGACTGCCATCTCGACGTTCCCACCCCACCCGGCAGTGGTGAGGTTGGCGCTGCCGGTCACGGTCGTGCTGTCGCGGCCGGAGTCCACGACGACGGTCTTGGCGTGCAGCCCGTCACGGACGCGATCGGTCTCGTGGGCAGGTGAGGCAGGCAGGGGGGCGCCGTAGGCGGGAGCGGTGCCGGTGTCTGCGGACGGGTCACGCTCGGCCGCTGACGAGAGCGTCATGGTCGTCCAGCCGTCGAGCGGCGCCGCTCCCAGCCGGTCGAAGGTCTCCGCGCGGGAGACGAGGGTGCGCTCGCCCGCGGCGGGGAGCCTGTGCAGCAGACCGGCGTCGAGGAACGGGCTGACGGCGAGGACTCTGTCGGCGACGTCGGGGAAGGGCCAAGGCGGCGTCGTGCCCGCGAGACCCAACGGCAGGACTTCGGCGCTGCGGAAGGGTTCAGGGGGCGCGAGCCGTGATTCCGCGATCGAGGCGGCGACGGACTCGACCAGTGCGGCACGGGCCCTGGGGAGCGGAGACGTGGCGAGCGTGGGGAGCGCGCGCAGGAAGGCACTGATCGGGGCGGGGTCGACCGGCTCGGCCGTCGTCTCGTCCTCGTCGAGGACGAGCACGGTGTCCCACGACAGGTCGAACGTGAGGTTGCGGCTGAGGACCACGAACCGGTGGTGGTAGGTGCCGTCGTCATCGATGAACCGCAGGGTCCACGACTTGGGGTGGAACAACCGGCCCCGAGCCGGAGCCATGACCTGGTGCACGGCCCCCTCGGCAAGGGTAAGGACCGAGCGGTACGACGCCGGGACGCTGATGCCGCCGGCCTGGCAGAAGACCGTGGTGCGGTCGCTGTACCGCTGGACGGCCTCGAGCAGGCCGATCGGATCCGTCGCGGCGAGGTCGTCACCGTCGACCTGTGCACTCCCGTCGAGCGTCGCGAACGTCACGGGTCCTAGGAGCAGTGCGGTGAGGTCGAGCGAGAACGTCGTGGCGATCGCGCTGTCGACGCGTCGGCCGGCGGGAGGGCGGAGCGCGTCGGTGAGCAGAACGCGGGTGTCTGGGGTGAGCATCAGGCGGTGGTCCCTGCCGTGAGGAGCACGTCGGCGCGCTGTTCCGTGCGGACAGATCTCGCGGAGTCCGGCAGGGCGGAGAACAGGTCGTCGAGGAGACGGCGTGTCACACCCCACCGGTAGTCGAGCAGGCCGGTCCCCGACTCGCCCTTCCAGGACTCTCTGGCCGACCGGTTGACGAGGCGCGAGCGTCCGCCCTTGAGACGGCGTTCGCGATGGGTGACGAGCTCACGCGCTCGCGACGAGTCCTCGACCTGGTCCGAGTCGAGCACGGCGTCGAGCCACGCATCGACGAAAGTGCGTGTCGGTGAGGGGATCTTCCCGTTGCGCTCGGCGAGCACGTGCCACAGCTCGCCCCGGTCCCAGCCCTCGAGGGTGCGCGTGCTGATGACCTCCCCGCGCCACTCGTCGAGACGTTCGCGGTAGTGATCGACCAGGTCGGGGAGGGAAGCGGCCTCGGCGACGAGGAGGTTGTAGAGGAGCGACGCGCCGTGGACGGTCAGGCTGAAGCGCGTCGCGTGGTCGACGACCCGGCGCAGGTCGGCGGGCGCGCTCGCGAGCGAGAACTCCCCGGCCGAGCCTGCATCGAGGTCGATGGTGTCCCCGTGCTCGACGAGCCAGCCGAGAAGCGAACCGGCGGTCGTCGTGCGCAGCCGTTCGAGGAGGATCGAGGCTTCCTCGGGGCGCAGGTCGAACGTCGTCGACCTCAACAGGTCATGAGGAGGTTCGAGGCCACCGAGGTCGAAGCCCGTGTCAAGACGCCCGTCACGAGCCCCCGGGTCGTCCGTCTCGGTCCTGCCGCGGCTCGCGCCCCGGAGCGCGGACCCGCGCCGCAGGTGCCCGGAGACGCTCGTGTCCCAGGTGCGCAGCTGCCAGCGCCCGAGGGGCCCCCAGTAGACCTCGCTGGGCATCCGCTTGAGCTTGGCCCGTGCCGTCTGCCCGAGAACGCCTTGGCCGCGACCGTCCTGCTGGTCGCGGTAACCGTCGACGAGTGCCTCGATGAGTCGGACCTCCTCGACCCGCAGTCGTCGTGCCGCTTCGTCGGCTGAGGACGCGCCCGTCACCGCACGCTCGACGAGCCAGGGAACGAACAGTGCGTAGCGCAGACGCGTGAGCAGCGTCGACGTCCCAGGGAAGAGCGCGTCGGAGAACGTGTCGCGGATGGACCCGATACCCAGCTCGTCGACCGTGCCCTGTTCCTTGAAGAGATCGATGACCTCGAGCATCCGCCGCCGCTCAGCGTTGTCGGTGTCGAGCCATCCGAACG
The DNA here is from genome assembly GCF_044748475.1 of Oerskovia enterophila. Classification (NCBI taxonomy): domain Bacteria; kingdom Bacillati; phylum Actinomycetota; class Actinomycetes; order Micrococcales; family Cellulomonadaceae; genus Oerskovia; species Oerskovia enterophila. The sequence continues at coordinate 514,513 of NZ_JBIVFZ010000004.1, read as the reverse complement.
ACGACGTCATCTGCGCCGCGCCCGGAACGTGGCCGTCGACTGTTCCTCGGGTACGGACACGGAAGGCCTCCATCGTCGCTGGTTGAACGTGCGAGCCTGAACTTACGGCTCTTGGAGCCGAGGTAGGTGGGGCGAGCGGGTGAATTCAGTTCGACAACCTCCCGCCGACCACTACGGGTGCGTCCCGAACCGCTCCAGCGCCTCCGCGAGCTCACGCCATCCTGCGCTCCGGTCGCCACCGACGTCCGCGCGCTGCCGTACGGCGTGCGCGTCCTCGCGAAGCCGCCGCACGAGCCCGGCCTCGTCGGGGTCCGCTGGGAGATAGCGGTCGTCGAGCAGGTGCGGGGCGTCCCGCTCGGAGTGCATCGCCACGGTGTCCAGGAAGACGGTCAGGCCCCGCGCGGCCCGACGCCGACGCGCAGCCTCGGCCTCCTTCTCCCCACGTGAGGTGGTCGCGTGGGCGGGAGCGCCGTGGTCGGGCAGGGGAGGGGACGCGACGACGACGTCGAAACGACCCTCCCAGAGCCGGCTGAAGGCCACGTCGTCGGCCAGGTGGACGACCGTCCCGATCTCGCTCCCCGGCCCGCCGGGCGCACCCGCCGCGACGAGCTCCTCACGGAGCCCGGCGACCTCGTAGGCGAAGCGGAGCAGGTTGTCGTCCGTCATCGAGGCGCCCACGACGAGGAGGTGCTTGGTCATCATGAGCGACTGCACGAGCGAGCCGACGGGCTTCCAGCGGGTGTCGTAGCGGACGAACGAGCTGCGGGAGAGCACGATCGTCGCCGGACGGTCGACGTCCCCGTGCATCTTGAGGACCCACGGGTGCGAGGCGTCGGTGGGGTCCCAGGGGAGGGTCGAGATCGCGCGGTCGTGCTGGTCGGCAGGAAGGCCCGACGACGCCGCGACCGCCTCCTCGTAGAGGTGGTCGTAGTTCGTGGTCACCGCCTCGGGGATGCGCATGCCCGCGAGCAGGCAGTGGGCAAGGCTCGGACGGAGGTCGTCCCTGGCGAGGATCGACGCGACCTGGCGGCCCAGCTGTTCCTGGCTGTCGCGACGCGCAGCCTCGTCGTGCCGACCCGACCGTTTGGCCAACGTGACCTGCAGGAGCTCAGCCTGCTCGAGCGAACCGAGGCCCTGGAGATCCTGTGGCGTGATGTCGAGACCCATCGCCTCCACGAGCTTCTCCAGGAGCGCACCCCACGAGGGCAGGCCCGCGGCGATGCTCACGCCGGCACCGAAGAAGAGGGCGAGGTCGCCGCGGGCGGCGCGGTCGCCGAGGTCGCGAGCCTGGTCGTCGAGCTCCTTGGTCGGGAGGGCGCGACGCCCTGCGGCCCGGCGGCGGTGCTGGAGCGCCGAGTAGTCGGACCGGCTCGACGCGACGAGCGCGACGTCGACCCCGTGCTCGCCGGCGGCTGCTGTGAGGTGGGCGAGGAGGGAGTCGATGACCAGGCCTCGCTCGAGGTCGTGACCGCCGCCCGCCGTGCCGAGGACCGGGATCGCGACCAGGGGCAGGTCACGGCCCGCCGCGTGGGCGGTGGCGCGCAGGCGCTCGGTGCCCGTCCGTGCGATCTGCTCGATGGCACGCGCAGCAGCGCGCCCGACCTCGTCGGGCGTCGCGCCGATTGCGTCGAGGAACCAGACCTTGCGGTCGGGCCGAGGCTGGCGGCTCGCCGGCAGCGCGGAGCCGCGCTGCCAGCCGTCCGGACGGATGGTGGCCCAGTCGTCGCGGACGCCCAGGCCCGCGGCCGGACGCCAGTGATCGCCGACGTTGAAGCGCGAGTCCGTCGAGATGACGACGGCGTCCGCGCCGAGAGCCTCGAGGCGGCCGTTGAGGACGAAGAGGTGGCCGGGGGTGCCGCCGGCGCGCTGCGGGGGATAGTGCGACGTCAGCTGGCCGGACTCGTGGCTGGGCATGCGGTGATTCTGCCCGCTCGCGACACAGAGGTGCGGTCGAGAGCGGGGGAGCTGCAGGGTGAATTCACCCCCTGGTCGGTGCAGGCTAGGCAGGCAGTGCGCTCACTTGGCGGCCTCGGTCATCCCGTAGATCCGCTGTGCCTGCACCAGGAGGGCGCGAGAGCCATCTTGAAGCGGTACGAGCTCAGTGGGGTCGAGCGCGGTCAGGCGCTGTTCGAGCATTTCGAGCACCCGGAGCGTGGAAGCGAGGTGCCGACTGGCGATCGACGCCTGGTCGGAGCTCTTCCGGTCTGCGTCGTCGTTGACAACCTCTCGGGCTGCCGCCAGATCGTGGGTCTGACGAACTGCGTTGAGCCCGAGCGGCGTCTCGACGAGCTCCGCCAGCGCGCCCATCTGCCGGGAGTCCTGGATGAGGGCGGGTCGCCCGTCCTCTGCCCCGTAGATCCAGCCGAAGACCTCGACGAGCTCGGCAGTACGGTCTTCAGGGACCGGTGGTGTTCCTGGCCTCAGCTGTGATGCGAGCGGAGCGTGGAGATGCTTGCGAAGGGCACCGTTGGCCATCGCCACGGTGAGGAGGGAGAACTCTTCCTCGGCTGTCTCGAGGGCTCGAGGCGGGATTCCTGCTGTCGTCCGAGCCTGCTCGAGGATCGCCAGATTTCTGTAGGCGTTCCCGACCTTCACGGACGACGAGCCCATCGTGCGGGCGGCCTCCTTGATCGAGAGTCCGCGATCGTCGACCAGGTACCTGACGTATCGCGCCTGCTCGAAGGGGCGCCATTTCTTGATGCCTGTGAAGTGCCGGAATCCGATCATCGGTGCGGCCTCTTCACGATCGGCGACGATCACGACCGGTATGAGACTGTTCAGGTTGACCTCCGAGGCCTCTGCGAGCACATCCCAGACGTGCGCCTTGGCGAAGATACGACGAACAGCCGGGTCGGCAAGCCCGAGAAGAGCCGTCAGTCGGCGGTTCCCTTCCAGGACGACGAGGGCCGCGGGTTCACGACCGTCAGGCATGACTACGAGGTGCTCGCCAGTGAAGTAGCCGTTGTCGACGATCGACTCGGCGATCTGGATCGCATCGGCATCGTCGACGAGGAATGCAGCGAGGTCCACTTGAGATCTACCGTGAAAGCGCTCAGGAAGGCGAGGATTCTGCTCGTCGAGACGGAGTCGCGAGAGGGTGACATGACTGGCGTTTCCCGCGGCCGCGGTCAGGACGTCGGCATTCATCGTGTGCTCCGAGCTCGGTCGACCAACCTCAGGTCGGTGGCGGCGTCAATCTATCCTGGAACGGCTGCCTTGAGGTGTCGGTGTGTCGCCGGCGCGTGCTCCACCCCGGTGATCACCTGGACAGCAGACAACACGGCGAGCAAACCGCCCCGTGTGATGGTCGCTCCTGAGGACTCGTATGCAGAGAGCCAGATCCCCCCTGAGAGCTCGACGATCTCCCGAGCCATGCCCTGCTTGGTATGTGCTGTGAGCCCGAGCGCAAGGGATTCGTCGATCAGCTCGAACAACCGCCGCGGTTCGGTGGATCCGCTAGACATGTTCGGCGGCTCGACATCCACGAGTCGTGAGATCTCACTGACGATCATCTTCTTCTGCATCTCTTGCGACCCCCTCCTTGGTTCCACCGTCGAGCGGTAACGTACACGTCCCGGCGCTCCACGCCGGCCTGTCCTCTCGATGTTGGTACGAGCCTCTACCCTTCCGGGAGCGCCTCCGTGACCGAGTGAGGCTCTTCGAGGGAGTGCAGATGCTCAAGTCGCCGACGTTCGACGCTGTGCTGTCGGACGAGCAGGCCTACTTTGACGAGGTCTACGAGCTGAGGGAGAGCAAGCGCCAGGCTCGGCTGGGCGGGTTCGGTGCGGCTGCGGACGTGAAGGCTCGCGCTCGGCTGCGAGCCAACGCCGAGAAGGACGACACTCTCGGCAAGCCCTCCGATGCTGCGGCATTCCTGCGGATCGACACCGGCCAGGGGGACCACTACTACGTGGGGAACGGACTGGTCCGGGCCGAGGGTGAGTGCTATGTGTACTCGTGGAAGGCCCCGTCGATCTCCGAGATGCGGGATGCGACGTTCGACGATCCGCGGGGCGTCGTACGACTTCGCCGCTTCTCGTGCGTAGCGACGAACACGATCGAGACCATCGACGACACGGTCCTTGAGGAGCTGGCGTCGCGGGTCGCCGCGCTAGATGATCCGGAGCTCGCGGTGATCGAGGCTGACGCGATGCTGCAGGACGTCTTGGACAGCTCGCGCGAGCCCGAGATGCGGCACATCGTCGAGACCATCCAGGCGGCTCAGAGCGCCCTCATCGGATCAGACCCAGACCGCACCCTGGTCATTCAAGGTGGGCCCGGGACCGGGAAGACGGCGGTCGCGCTGCATCGTCTCTCCGTGATCCTCTACAGGAACGAGAGCATCGGTCCGGAGGACGTGATGGTCGTGGGTCCGAACATGACCTTTGCGCGATACATCTCAAGGATCATGCCGGAGCTCGGAGACGACAGCGTGCTGGTGACCGATCTGGTCGGGATGCTCGATAGCTCCATGGTTCCGAGCACGAAGGAGACCGCGGAGGTCGCTCGCCTCAAGGGGGATCTTCGCATGGTCGACGTCGTCGCTCGTGCTCTGGCCGACCGGGTACGGCCACCTCTGGAGGATTCGCTCTTCACGGTTGCTGGGGCGCCTTGGCGGCTTCCCGTCTCGCCGGACATCGTGCGTCAGCTGGTAGGTACGCAAAAGGGGCAGCCGTATGCACTGGGGCGGACCGGATTTCGAGAGGCGCTCAAGAACTTCGTCGCCAACCGTGCGGCGCAACGACTCCGCGACGACGGGATCGCCCGACGCGGAGACGTCGCGATGCGCCTCGACGGCAGCGAGATCGATTCCGTAGTGAGCAAGGTCTGGCCGTCGCAGTCACCCCACGCCTTCCTGCGCGGCCTGTTCGGATCGGTACAGCGGCTCTTGACGGCCGCCGGAGGTGAGCTCTTGGCCGACGAGGTCACACTTCTCCAACGCTCGACAGGGAGCCGGGTGGCCGACCAGGCGTGGTCGAAGGAAGATCTCTGCCTCCTCGACGAGGTGGCGGCCCAGATGGGGGAAGCGCCTCGCCGGTATGCGCACATCGTCATCGACGAGGCGCAAGATCTCTCTCCGATGCAGGTTCGGGCAATCAACCGGCGGTCTCGTGGCGGGGCGCTCACCTTCGTCGGTGACATCGCTCAGTCGACGGGGCACTGGGCCCGTGACGGCTGGGAAGACCTCCTCGACCAGGTCAAGACGTCACTGCCGAAACAGATCGAACAGCTGGCGCTGGGGTACCGGGTCCCGCGATCTGTCATGGACCTGGCCGCGTGCCTGCTGCCGGAGGCTGCGCCGGGACTCACCGCGCCGAGGGTGGTGAGGGACGTCGAACCCGGTCCGGTGTTCACCGAGGTGGCCGAAGAGGATGACCTTCCGACAAGGGTGGTCGAGGTGGTGTCTGAGCACAGTCGCCTAGGACGGTTCGTCGGAGTGATCTGTCCCGACAGCGCCCGGGCTGACATGGAAGAGTCCTTCAAGGCCCACGGCATCAGCTGGCAGGACGCCGACAAGGGCGGACTGGGAGCGGCGATCAACCTCGTCAGTCCCGTCGCATCGAAAGGGCTCGAGTTCGATGCTGTCGTCGTGGTCGATCCGCAGCAGATCATCGATGCCGGCCCCGAAGGCCTTCGGATGCTCTACGTCGCCCTCACGCGTACGACGAAGTTCCTCGATCTGGTCTACGCGGCGGGCCGACTCCCCCGCCAGCTGGGCGGTGAGGGGGGTGTCCGGTCTGCGCAGAGCGCGACGGGGACGTCGAGCGAGGGAAGTCCGCGTCGGTCCTCATCAGGGGAACAGGAGACTCGTGAGGATGGCAGCGCCTTGACCCGGTCTGGTGGGCAGAGCGTCACATCGATGCCTCGGTGGTCGTCCAGCCCAGAGAAAGCACACGACCTGACCGCGCGCCAGCGGCTCGCCGTCGAACGAGAGGCGCGTGAAGTCCTCGAGAGGCTGGAGGAGACAGTGGCCCCGTCACTCGTCAGAGCGATCTTGGGGAGGGCGATCGAGATGCTCGATGTGGACGCGCCCAACCGGGTTCCGAGCTAAGCTGTCCCGTCAGGGGCGCATGATGTCGATCCAGCCACAGTAGGAGAACGATGAGTTCAGGGCACGCCTTCACTTTTGTTGATCTCTTCGCGGGGGTGGGGGGCTTTCACGCAGCATTCGACAGCCTCGGGGGGAAGTGCGTCTATGCTGCGGAGATCGACGACGACGCTCGGGCGGTCTACTCGAAGGCGTGGATCGAACCCGACCTGGCTGAGCATGGGTGGAAGTACCCGTTCGCGAAGGATATCAACGACGATGTTCCCGTCATGGCCGAGGTGGACATGGGAAAGCCGAAGAAGGATCTCCCGGAATTCCCGAAGCATGACATTCTTGCTGCAGGATTTCCCTGCCAGGCGTTCAGCAAGTCGGGTCATCAGAAGGGGGTGCTCGACGAGACCAGGGGGACGCTCTTCTACAACATCCTTCGTATCGTCCGTGCCAAGGAGCCCAAGATCGTCTTCCTGGAGAACGTTCGAAATCTGGCCGGGCCCAAGCACCGGGATACGACCTTCAAGACGATCGTCGAATCGCTCGAGTCGTTCGGGTACGTGATCTCCCGCGCGCCGACGATTATTTCTCCCCACAGGATCGATCCGGATGAAGGGGGGACACCTCAGGTCCGTGAACGCATCTTCATCATGGCCATCCGCCGAGACATGCTCGGGTACTCGAACGGGGGGGACGTCCAGCCGGTTGAGCCTTTCGCAGGCTTCGACTATCGCGGTTGGAACCCGAGTCGGTGGCGGATCGGGGAGACGGAACTCGGCCTCTACCGCGATGAGCCGGTCAAATCGGTGATCCTGCCTGAAGGTCACGTCGCCAACTTTGATCGATACAAGCTCAAGGAGCCCGACCTCGGGATCATCGAGACGTGGGACGCGTTCGTGCGCGACGTGGTGGCGAATCGTGCACTGACGGAGGATGACGGGGTGCGTCGTCTGCCCGGCCACCCGATCTGGTTCCGCGCGCGTGAGTCCGTCTGGGTCAGGCAGCAGAGTCGTGAGGCTGATGAGAAGGGCCAGGAATGGAAGCACGACTTCCTGCGAAAGAACATCGAGTTCTTCGAGAGGTACAAGAAGGAAGCGGACTCGGCTGCGGACGCCATCTGCGACTTCAAGCCGAGTCGTCAGAAGTTCGAGTGGCAGGCTCAGGATGCGATGAGTCTCTCGGAGTGCCTGATCCAGATGCGTCCCTCAGGTATCCGCGTCAAGAAGGCGACGTACGCGCCGGCGCTCGTCGCGATCAACCAGACGCCGATCTACGGGCCGGAGATGCGTAGGCTGACACCAGTTGAAGCGGCCCGGCTCCAAGGATTTCCTGCAGTCGTGTCGACTGCTATGGACCAGGCCCGCAGGGGGGACGCGGCCTCTTACAAGCAGCTCGGAAACGCTGTGCATGTCGGCGCGGTGCAGTTTGCGCTGGCTCGCTTCATGGAACACTTCGAGAAGCAGGGGCTTCGCCCTGAGCTCGAGCCCCTCGTGAGGGCCTGCCAGCAGTCGATCGCCGGTCGGACGCAACAGCACGATCAGCCCGCACTCGATCTCGGGCCGGCACCGGCCGATCCCGTCCGGACTGCGGCTGACGCCGCCTGAGCGTCTCGTATGAAGCCGCCTCAGCCGCAGAGCGTCCCCGGGCACCCCGGCAGCTCGTCGGTGGCCGTGTCACGTCGCATGAGCGTTGCGCGTCGACGTGACACGGCCCCTGAGGTGGCCTTGCGGAAGGCGCTCCACGCGGCTGGGCTGCGGTACCGGGTCGCATACCCGGTTCCGGGCCAACGTCGCCGGACGATCGATATCGCCTTTACCAGGATCCGGCTGGCCGTGTTCGTCGACGGCTGCTTCTGGCACGGCTGTCCGGAGCATGGAACGCGGCCCCGCGCGAACAGCGAGTGGTGGGCGGCCAAGCTCGCTGCGAACCGCGCGCGCGACGCCGACACGGATCGTGTGCTCGCAGAGCTGGGTTGGTTCGTGGTCCGCGTGTGGGAGCACGAACCAACCCAAGAGGCCGCGGATCGGGTGCGCGCGGCAGTCGGCGCGTCTCAGGCTTCGGCGACGAGACCGAGCGCCCGGACGGAGGAGAAGACGTAGCCGTCCCGGATGATGCCGTCGACCTCGTCCGGGCTGACGCCGAGCGTCCGGACGATCCCGATGGCAACCTGTGCGATGTACTCCCACTGGATCGACGTCTGCGTCTTCTTCGGTCGGATCCAGACCTCGCTCGTCAGGCGTCGGAGATCAGGGGCCACCGAAGCGATGCGCTCGCCGACCTGCTCGCCGAGCGCAGCAGTGGCCAGGGTGACCCCCAGGAGGCTGGCGACGAGCTGGAGGTCCTGCCACCGGTCTCCGTTCTTTCCGTCCTTGAAGGTGTCGGCCCAGGCGTCGGCCGCCAGGTGTGCCTGCATCGCCTTCGAGATGAGGGAAAGGGCATCGGTGACCCGTGCTCGGTCACGCATGGGGTCGCCAGGAGTCTGCGCACGGTCGAGCAGGTAGTTGATCTGCTGAGCAGTCGAGAGCCGCCGAGGCTCGTCGTCCTCGTTGACCGACTCGACGAAGATCATCGAGAACAGCCAGGACAGGATCTTCGTCCGTCGGTACCGCGCGTCGCTGACGCCGTAGTCCACGAGGGCATCGCTGATCTTCTCGATGATCGACCGGTCGGGGAGCAGGAACGGCGCCGCGATCTCCAGAGGCGGCCCGTCCCCAGCAGCTGCCGCGAGCGCCCGCATGAGGTCGAGCTCGTGGTAGACGGCGTTACGGATCTCCTCGGCGTTGAGGTGCTTCCCCTGCTTGTTGTACAGGCTGAAGACCTCGTGGATCTGGCGGGGTGAGGCTTCGGTGTACTCGATGACGGGGACCTTGTAGTCGGTCGTCGACTCGAAGATGTCCCGGACCTGGACGCGTTCTCCGCCGACCCTGACGATGTCGTCCTGGATCGAGTGGTAGTACTTGCCTGCCAGCCCGGAGAGCTCTCCTGTGAGCCCGGCCGACGCGCTCCCGAGCTTGTACGGAAAGTACAGCTCACGTTCTCTGGTGCTGGTCAGGGTCTCGCCCGTCGCGTCCTTCCAGGCGGTGCGGAACCTGGGGTAGTCGGTGCGGAACAAGGAAGTCAGCTCGAAACCAGGGTGCTCGCGTCCTGCGCGCTCGACGTTCGCTATCGCGGTCGGGTGGGCGCCGATGAACCGGAGGATAGATGTGAGGCGCTGCTTGCCGTCGACCACCTCGTAGGGGGCCTCCCCGACCGTCTTGGGCCGCAAGATGATGACCGAGGGCAGCGGGATGCCACGCAGGATCGACTCGATGAGAAGCTGGGCGTCTCGGGTCGGCCAGACATCTCCGCGTTGGTAGGACGGGCTCAGGTCAAGACGGCGAGACTTGGCGCGGGACGCGAAGTCATGGATCGACCAGATGCCGGCCTTGGCCATGATCGGACCTGACACGGTCTCGTCGACGGTCTCGTCCCATGCGGCGATCCATGCCGAGGTCGCGGACGTCCGGTTCCCGGACTCGAGTGCGTCGAGGAATGCGTCACGGAGAAAGACCGCGCGGTCGACCCGGTCGCGGAGAAGGTCGAGACCGAGATCAGTGAGGGCCACCTCGTCTCCAGCGACGACGAAGGCCTCGGACGGGTTGTCGACGCTCAGGTCGCTGAAGAGCTGCGACGCGAGGGCTGCGCTGGCCGCCAGGGGCTCGAGCGGACGAGAGAGGCGGAGCCACTCCTGGACCTGGATGACGCGATCGAGCCAGAGCCCTTGCTCAAACCTCACGTCCGAGCCCTCGAACTCGGCGATCAGGTCGACTTCGGCGGGGGCATCCGTCGAGGCCGAGAGGGATGCGAGGCCCACTGCGATGGCCTGCTCGAGATCGATACGGTCTTCCACATCGATGATGGCGCTGCGGTAGTGCACGGCTGTTCTCCCTCATGCTGACGGCGAGATCGACCCGAGCGCGACCCCCCGGGCGCGATCCTAGCCTCGGACGATCGAGTCCATCGGCCACAGTTGAGGGTCGAGGCAGGCGGCGCCACCCGATTTCGCCCACTCGAACCTGTCCTGGACCAATTACTGAGGCTAATGTGCAGGTTGTCCACGAGTTTCGGGGGTGGACCGGGGACACAGGGAGCAGCGATGAAGCCGGACGACGACGTGTGGCGCGAGCACGACCGATGGAACGCCATCTTGGCGGAGGTGCTCTTTCCTCCTCAGGAGACGCCGGCGCCTGTCTATATCGATCTCGAACCTGAGACCTTGACTGTGATCGGGGAGCGAGCCGGTGTCACTGAAGACGCAGTCGTGGATGCCCTGGCACGGGCCGTCGCCAGCACTGTTGACCTCGAGAGCGCAAACGGGTTCCGCGAGCATCGGGCGAGACTCTCTGACTGGAGAACGGGGACCAGGGAGGGTACGTATCCACTGATCGCCCTCCTTGCGGTCTTCAGTCTTGCCGCAGAACGGATGGCTAGCGGTGACGGGATGTCGGCCAGCAACTACTACGGCCGCCTGTCTGAGCTGTTGGGCGGGACAACAGAGAAGCTGGGCCACGCCTATCGACGTGACGCCGAGCCGTTCTGGGGCGGGCTGAATCTCTGGCTCACAACCGTAGGCGGTGAGCGGGGGCTGCCGACCGCCTACTCCGTCGGCCTGCGCTACGTCGGGTTGGCGGTCTCTCAGGCCCTGGTCCGCGAGGCAGATCGGCGCCGGCTCGAGCGCTTCTTCGCCCACTTCGACCTCTCACCGCGCTCCGACCTGCCTCCGTCGGAGCTCGTTCCTCTGCTGGGGTCGTGGATCGACCAGACTCCGAGCCCGGCGAGCCAGCACCTTGTGAAGCTGTGGCGCAAGGAGTCTCTTCAAGACCGGGTCGCCGAGGTGGCGGCGACGCTGCTGAGCGAGTGGAACGGTGTCGAGGACTCCGACGACACGATCGGGGAGAATCGGGGCCGGGCCCAGCTGACTCTCAGCCTGAAGTCGTTCCCTCGGCGCAGTCTCCGGGTGGTTCCTCAGTTCTTCCTTCCCGAGCCGACTCTCGTTCGGGAGGTCGTCCTGAGGGGTGAGCAGGACGAGAGAGTTCGCCTCGAAGCCCGGTCTCTGGGGGTGATGGGGTTCGCGGAGCCGGGGCTCGTTGACGCCGAGAGCCTTCTGGAAGGCGTCCTGACCATCGAGGACGAGCTGGCAGGAACCGTGACCCGTTACCCGCGCGGTCTCGTGGTCTTCAAGCGGGACGATCTGACGGCTTCCTGGGTTGAGGTGAAGCAGGTCCTCATGGGCGATGACGTGATCGTCCTCGTGGCGGACCGGATCAAGGAGGAGGCCTCGGCCGTCCTGAACGAGGTAGCTCGCCCAGGATGGACCGAGGAGGGCTCGCTCGATGGAGTGCCGGAAGGCTGGACCCTCGTCCGAGACATCGAGGTGTTCTCGCGTCCGCTCAAGGAAGAGAACCTGAAGACGGACCTTCGGGCACTCATCCCGCTGACCAGCAGCCAGCTGAAGCTCGCTGGAGGATTCTCGCTCCCTGGCCACCTGCGCAACAGGTGGCACGTGATGAGCCCGCCCGAGCTGCGGGCAGTCACGGACTCGGACGAGCCGTTCACCGTCAAGCTGTTCGACCTCGGTCCAGTAGGGGAAGCCGCTGAACCGCAAGAGCTGGAGGAGTGGCCCGACGACGGCACCGGGTCGGTCGTCCAGGCGTTGGACGGCCTCGACCTCGAGGACGGTGAGTATGCGGTCGAGCTCTCGATCGGGGAAGTGATCCGTAGCCGGAAGGTTTTCTCGCTCAGATCGTCCGACACCCCCGACGAGATCCTCTGGAGCAGGGCACCGTCCATCGCTCACGGACTGGGTGACGCGCTCTCCGCCGTCGGCGCCGGGCCTGAGGATGCTGCCGGGCCACTGGTCCAGGGTGTGCTGCTGGAGGAGGGAGCGACGAATCCCGGGCTCGAGTCGACCCTGCCTGACTCCAGACCGTGGTGGCGCGCCGCGACCGATCAAGAACGAACGCGATCGATCAGGCTGGCTCGACCCGATCTCGAGTCGTGCTTCTACACTGGCAGTCACCACTTCGACGTTGAATACGTACCCGTTGACAGGCAGGGACGGCCGCTCGCGCCGTCGAGCATGGGGACGTGCCGTGACTGCAACCTCCAGAAGCGATACTCCTCGAGCTTCTGGCGCAACAAGAAGAAGCACGAACGCAACCGGGCCCGGGCCGAGGTGCCTCGCGTCGACGTCGCAGTGCTGCCTTCCGTCCTGCACGACGACCTCACAGTCGACGATCACTGGGATATCGCCCTCGACGCCTTGCGCTATGCCGGTGGGGGGCCGATCTCAACCCTGGAACGCATCGCCCGGCAGATTGATCCCAGTCGGGTCTTCATCACGGAGTTCATCAGTACGCTGGAGGCGCTCGGCCACATCGAGATCCGGCGGTCACCCGAGACCCTGGCACCTGAGGGTTGGGAGGTCTGTCCGACGACGATCGTCGATGCGGGCGGTCAGCGTGTCTTGACGGGGTACTGGAGCCATGAGCTCATCGCGGGGCTCGAAGGGGCGGCTGAAGAGCACGGTCACCGCGTGGATCCGGTCCCGATGGAATCGGGCCCGACTCTCTGGGGGACGTCGGCGGGCAGCGCTGAGCTCCTCGAGTGGCTGGACATCGGTGAGGTCATCCTGCCTGGGCGTGCTGGGCTGGCGCTCGCCGGGGCGCTCCCACGACTCAGCGAGGTCGTCGCACGCCTTCCCCGTCGCAGGGCAGGCGCGCACGCAGAGGCCCAGTGGTTCGACCCGACGCGTGCTTCGTGGGTCGATGTCGTCGGCATGGAAGGCCCGGGGGCCTACCGGGTCGGGCGGTACAGCACCACCTACTACCTCCGGACGGAGGCTGACCTCGCCGACGACACCGCGGCGTTGGGGGATGTCTACCTCGTCAAGCATGCGGCGACGGCGATGACGGTCGGCAGGACGCTGAGCGCATACTCGCCTCAGAGCCGGGATCTTGCGGTACCGCTCGGAGCGAACCTGCCCGGTCTGTACCAACGAGCCGTCGTCCTCGACTCCGGTCGGGCACCCCAGAAGCGACGTGGCTATCTCGTCTACGGCGACGTCTCTCCTGAGGTCGTCGGTCGCATCACCTACCTGCTCACCAACTGAAGGGCCCGACACGTGGCATCGCAGCCGAACCCGGTCACCGTGGGGTCTCGTATCGAGGAGACGCTTCTTCGGTACATCGACACCGCCTTCTATCTCCGTGACGGATCCCTGCGCCAGGAACGCCGACGGCTCCTTTCCGGTGAGGTCCCGCTCGTGCCGAGCCCGTTGCTGGAGCCGGTGCTGCCGTACGACGGCGTCGTCGATGCGGTCGAGGCCTGTACCGCTGTCGGCCTCGAACCGCACGAGGCTGCCTGGCTCGTAGAGGGGCTCTTCGGTGCGTCCGCCGGTGGGCTCAAGCTCCGGGGGCACCAGGCCGAAGCACTCAGCGTCGCGATGCGGGCGAGCGGCGTCACCAACCCGGTCGTCACGTCGGGGACGGGTTCTGGAAAGACCGAGTCCTTCCTCTTGCCAGTCCTTGCGCGACTTCTGCTCGAGTCACGTGAGTGGCCCGCGGTCACAGGTGCTGCTCAGCCCTGGTGGGACAGCAACCCACTGCGTTGGCGACCTGTGCGTCAGGAGAACCGCGACGCTGCAGTACGGACCCTCGTCCTCTATCCGACGAACGCGCTCGTCGAGGATCAGATGTCCAGGCTCCGGCGCACGGCGCGGCGCATCCATGACGCTGGTGGACCGAGGCTCTGGTTCGGGCGATACACGTCCGCGGCTCTGGGTGGGACCAGGATGCCTCCTCTGACGAGCAAGAGCCCGGTCGTCGCGTCCGTCGCAGAGGCGATGCGGGAGCTTGTCACCGAGTACGACTCGCTGACGACGGGCAGCCCTGACATCGTGGACTTCCTCTCAGACCCTCGGAGGGTCGAGCTCCTCACCCGTTGGGACATGGTCTCGACGCCTCCTGACATCCTCGTGACCAACTACTCGATGCTCAACATCATGCTCATGCGCGAGATGGAGCAGCCGATCTTCGAGAAGACGAAGGCCTGGCTCGACAAGGACCCAGCCAACGTCTTCACTCTCGTGGTCGACGAGCTGCACCTCTATCGGGGAACCCAAGGCTCTGAGGTCGCGCTGATCCTCCGCAACCTTCTGCTGCGTCTCGGCCTCGCGCCAGACTCCGCGCAGCTGAGGGTGATCGGCACGAGCGCCTCGCTCGACTCGGACTCCGGGGAGTATCTCGAGCGCTTCTTCGGAGTTCCCCGAGACTCGTTCGCGCAGATCTCCGGAAGCGCACGGACAGTGGACGTCGCCCTGCCTGTCGATGCGGACCGAGCGCTCGCAGGAGTGACTGAGGAGCCGCTGGACGCGATCATTGCCGAGGCCTGCCGGGACGCGAGCGGGCAGACGAGGGCGACGGCACTCGGGGACATCGCCGCGCGGGCGTTCGGGCCTGACGGGACCGAGGAGCAGGTGACCAAGGCGTTGTCGCTCATCGGGGAAACGCCGTCGCCGGAACCCATCCCTTTTCGCGCGCACTATTTCATGAGGACGATGCGCGGGATGTGGGCATGCTCCGACCCGGGGTGCACTGAGATTCCTGCTGAGAGCGCTCGAGAGGTTCCCGGCGTCGGGCGGCTGTTCGCCCGGCCCGTGCGGCAGTGCGCCTGCGGGGGACGTGTGCTCGAGCTGCTCTACTGCGGCAACTGTGGTGATGCGAGCCTCGGCGGGCACGTCCTCGCACAACCGAACGGGCCGGAGGAGGCGTTCCTCGGAGTTGACCCGTCGGAGGTCGACGCTGAGCGCACCAAGTTCGTCTACGAACGAAGCACGAGCGAGTATCGGTGGTATCTCCCGCGACGGGACGGTATCGGTGTGACCTGGCAGCACACGGGTCCCGGCAAGAAACCCTGGAAGTTCACGTTCGCCAGCGCTCACCTCGATCCCCGCAGCGGATACCTCGACCTGGACTCTGAGACCCCGACGGGGACCGTCATGACGTGGGCGGGGCCGGACAAGTCCTGGCACCCGCCGGCTCTGCCATCGCACTGCCCTCGGTGTGGACACTCACGTCGGCAGAGAGAGTTCGACTCCGGCCGTGTTGCTTCCGCGATCCGCGCCAACACCCAAGGCGCCACCCAAGCGGCCCAGCTTCTGGTCTCGGAGATCTTTCGCGAGCTAGGCGACGACCGCGACTCGAGCAGGACGATCGTCTTCACCGACTCACGGGACGACGCAGCCCGCATGGCAGTCGGCCTGTCGATGAACCACTACGCGGACCTGTTGCGCCAGCTCGTCCAGCAGGCTCTTGCATCTCCCGCGGAGGACCTTCCCCGCCTGATGAGGGCAGGGGTTCGGGGCGAGCTCAGCGGGGCGGACCTGGCGAGATACGGCCAGCTGACGAAGGACTACTTCGCGCTCAACCAGGCGTACATGCTGGATAGCTTGGGCATGGCGGGGCCCGCGCACCATCGGCTGATCGACGAGTTCGAGCAGACATGGAGTGCCGGCACCACCAGGCCCTGGTCCAATCTCGTGGATCACGTCAGCCAGCGATTCGTCGAGATCGGTGTCCCACCTGGCGGCCCACGAGCATCGTTGCTCACCCTCGACGACGGCACGCCTTGGTTCAAGGCTTTCGAGCCACCGGTCGCGGGGGAGTGGGTCCCGATCGCGGACGTCACGAAACGTCAAGGCTTGAAGAAGATGTCTCGCGATGGCCTCGTGGCATCGATGGGACAGGTCTTGCTCGGATCCTCCGACAGGGACTCTGAGGAGACGTTGGTAGCGTCCTTGCTCCCGCGCTCGGTCGCAGTCGACGACGATCCGACGCTGGCAGAGATCGTTCGGTCGTCGCTCAGGATCATGCTCGCGGCAGACCGCTGGATGCCACAGGACCGCGCGTCTCAGTCTCAGTCGCAGGTGAAGGCTGTGGTCGACTACGTCACGCGTGCTGCCGCGCGAGCGAGCCTCGACGAGCAGGTGCTCCTCGGGACGGTCGAGGCCCGCCTCGCGTCACTCATGGATCACGGCACTGTGCACCTCGACAAGTTCGACCTTCCCCTGGATGTCCTTCCGGCGGGGGACACGGTCTGGGTGTGCGACCTCTGTGGCCGACGCCACCTCCATGAGTCGGCTGGTACGTGCACCAGGTCCGGATGTTCTGGCGAGCTGGCGGACGTCGAGCGCGATCTTCTGGGAGAAGCCGACTACTACGCCTGGCTCTCCGGGCAGGCGCCCCAGCGGCTCGCGGTCGCCGAGCTGACGGGGCAGACGCGACCGCCCGAGGAGCAGCGTCGTCGTCAGCGTGTCTTCCGAGGTGCGCTTCGACCGGAGCCTCAGGAGAACCGGCGTGCGACGCCCCTGGACGTCCTGAGCGTGACGACGACGATGGAGGTCGGCGTCGACATCGGCTCGCTCCGGTCGACGGTCATGGGGAACATGCCCCCTCAGCGATTCAACTATCAGCAGAGAGTCGGACGAGCGGGACGTTCAGGGCAGGCCTTCTCGTTCGCGGCCACCCTGTGCCGTGACCGGTCGCACGACGACTACTACTTCGCGAACTCCCACAGGATCACCGGGGACAGTCCGCCGCAGCCGTTCCTGGACATGGGCCGCGCGAGGATCCTCCGGCGAGTGGTAGCCGCCGAGGTGCTGCGCCGCGCGTTCGCCACCCTCGCGGACCCGCCAGCGCCACGGGGAGACAACGTCCACGGAGCCTTCGGTGACTTCGACGAGTGGCCGAAGTACAGACCGGGGGTCGAGGCGTGGCTCGTCGCGAGCTCCGAGGTGGGCTTGGTCGTGCAGCGGCTGAGCCGCCTCACGGGGTTGTCGGAAGACGAGGTCGACGAGATCGGGATGTGGGTACGCAGTGATCTCGTGCTCGAGGTCGATGAGGCGGCGGAGTCGGAGGTGCACACGCAGCGCTCCTTGAGTGAACGTCTCGCCAACGCGGGCACGTTGCCGATGTTCGGCTTCCCGACCAGAGTGCGCTATCTCTACCGGACCGAGGTCGACGGAAAGTCGACGGCCAACGAGATCAGTGACCGCCCGTTGGGCCAGGCGGTCTCGCTGTTCGCCCCTGGGGCTCAGATCGTTCGCGACGGTTGGACCTACACCGTCAACGGGTTCTCGGCCTGGAGGCGTGGAGCGGGCAACAAGCCCTACGGCGTGGACCCGCTCCGCTCGTCCTTGTCGCTCGTCCGGTGCACCATGTGCGGCGCGTCGACGGTGGCCGACCGCTGGCAGACGTGCCCGGTCTGCGCTGGGCCCGTTCGCGAGATCAAGGTCTATCAGCCGGACGGTTTCCGCACGCACCCTGATCGCAAGGACGGGGCGATCGAAGACCGCGACGCCGCGACCGCGTCCCGTCCGGTGCTCGCGTGGCTCGACCCGGGCGAGCCCGACGGGCGGTACGGGGCACTCGACGTCTGGGGTCTTGAGCAGGCAAAGCTGCTGACGATCAACGACAACAACGGGCGCTTGTTCCCGATGTACTCCCATTCCGACAAGTCGGTGATCGTCCCCGTGGTCGGCACCGATCCTGGGTCGATGGCCAAGCGGGACGAAGCGGCGATCGGCGAGGTGAGGGTGACTGATGCGACGCTGATGCTCGTCCGCGACGCTGAGCTCATCACCGGTGTCGTGCCCACCGACCGGTCGATCGCAGCCGCCGGGCAGGCGGCGATGCTCTCGTTCGCTGAGGCACTCCGACGCGGGTGCCAGGCCGAGCTGGACATCGATCCCTCCGAGCTGGTCGTGGGGATCCAGCCTCGGACTGTCGGTGGTGTCCGCACGGCCGCTGTCTACGTCGCGGACACCCTGGAGAACGGCGCAGGGTATGCCGTGGAGCTGGGTGGCGGTCGCCTGGGCGACGTGCTCGAGCGGCTGGCCGACGAAGTCGGTCAGGCATGGGCGGGACGGGCGCACAGCGAGTGCGACTCCTCGTGCCCCGACTGCCTGCGCTCGTGGGACAACCGTCACCTCCACGGAGCGCTCGACTGGCGCCTCGCCCTTGACGTCACCGACCTGGCGCTCGGTCGAGCGGTGCCCGCTGACAGGTGGGCAGACGTCACCCATCAGTCAGCGGGTCAGTTCGTACGGGCATTCGGCGAGGCTGTCGATGGACTCTCGGTGGACGAGACAGGCGGCATCGTCGTTCTTTCGGCAGGCAGGGTTGCCGTGCCTGTCGGGCACCCGCTCTGGTCAGCGGACTCGTCGTACTTCAACGACCAGCAGAAGGTCGTCGACGAGTTCCTGCGGGCGGAGGGCCGCACCGTGCGGTGGACCGATGCCCGCACCCTGCGGGCGCGCCCAGACCGTGTCTTTACCTACCTCGTCTCCTGAACCCACCGAAGGGCCCGTCATGGCGTTCCTCGTCTCGCTCTCGCCGCTCTCCCCGCTCCAAGGGGCCCGACCGCACTCTGAGTCGGAGTGCACCTGGCGCATCTCCAGCCGGGACGGCGAGCGTGTGCTGCAGCTCGACACCTACGGGTCACCTCAACGCAAGGATGTGGGGACGATCAGTCAGTCGATCCAGCTGGACGAGACCAGGGCAGCCGAGCTGGTCGCGATCCTGCGGTCGGCATTCCCCAGCATCTCCTGACGTCTGCTCCGGCCTCGGGGCCGCTACCCCGCCCTCCGCCACCACCCCGCCAGGTACGATCCGCCTGGACCCTTTCGTCCTCCCTCCCGCCGTCTAAGGGGCACCACCGCACCATGAGCACCACCGTGTCCGCGAGGACCGACTCCACCTTCAATGCAGCCCCGGGTTCTGTGGTCGTCGTCAGGGACGAGGACTGGCTGGTGACGGGGGTCGAGCCGGCGGCGGACGGGTTCTTCGTCCACGTCGTCGGGTTGTCCGAGCTGGTCCGGGACACCGAGGCCACCTTCAGCACCGCCCTGGACACGGTCCATCAGGCCGACCCGGCAGCTACCCGGGTCAAGGGTGACGAGTCCAAGGGCAACCGGCGGACGCGCCTGTGGCTGGAGGCGATGCTCCGCAAGACGCCGGTGCCGATCGCGGACCCGAGTCTCACGACCGCACACCGTGCCCTGGCAGACCCCTTGGAGTACCAGTTCGCAGCGGTCCGCAAGGCGTTGGACCCGGACAACCTGCGTCCTCGCATCCTGCTGGCGGACGCGGTCGGTCTGGGTAAGACCCTGGAGATCGGCATGATCCTCTCGGAGCTGGTCCGGCGGGGGAGGGGCGAGCGCATCCTCGTCGTGACGCCCAAGCACGTCCTGGAGCAGATGCAGTTCGAGCTGTGGACGCGTTTCGCGCTCCCGTTCGTGCGACTGGACAGCACGGGCATCCAGCGCATCCGTCAGAAGCTGCCGGCGAACCGCAACCCGTTCACCTACTTCAAGCGGGTCATCATCTCGATCGACACCTTGAAGAGTGACAAGTACGTCGCGCACCTGCGCAAGCAGCGGTGGGACGCGGTCGTGATCGACGAGTCGCACAACGTGACCAACACGTCGTCGCAGAACAACCGCCTCGCGACGCTGCTCGCTGCGCGCACCGACGCCCTGATCCTCGCGTCGGCGACGCCGCACAACGGCAAGGCGGAGTCGTTCGCGGAGCTGGTACGCATGCTCGAGCCGAGCGCGGTCAAGCCGGACGGCACGTTGGTCGAAGACGAGGTGCAGCGGCTCATCATCCGCCGGCACAGACACCACCCGGACGTCGCGAGCGTCGTGGGTGCGGCCTGGGCGGAGCGTCTGGAACCGGACAACCAGGAGGTCGCGGCCTCGCCGGTCGAGAACGAGATCGCACGCGAGCTCGCGCAGACGTGGCTGTGGCCTGAGGGCGGGGTCAGCCCGTACTCGGGCAAGACGGCGAGCCTCTTCCCGTGGACGCTGGCCAAGGCGTTCCTGTCGTCCCCGGCGGCGCTCGCGGCGAGCGTTCGTGAGCGTCTCAAGCGGTTGGGCGACGGCCCGGCAGCGGCCACGGAGCGCGCGGCGCTCGAGACCCTGCAAGACCTGGCCGAGCTGGCGCTGAGAGCCCCGTCTGGCAAGTACGACGCTCTGCTCGCGCACCTGCGGAAGATTAAGGTGGGCCCGGCGAGCGGGATGCGCGCGGTCGTCTTCGCGGAGCGCGTCGCGACGCTGGACTGGCTCCAGCAGCGCCTCATGAAGGACCTGCGCCTCAGCAAGGAGCAGGTCGGGGTCCTGCACGGCGGTCTGAGCGACACCGAGCAGCAGGACATCGTCGACTCGTTCAAGCTCGCCTCGTCGCCGATCCGCGTGCTGGTCACGGGGGATGTCGCCTCGGAAGGCGTGAACCTGCACAGCCAGTGCCACCACCTGGTGCACTTCGACATCCCGTGGAGCCTGATCCGGATCGAGCAGCGCAACGGTCGTATCGACCGGTACGGGCAGAAGCACCCGCCGCAGATCACGACGCTCCTGCTCAGCCCCGAGGGGCGCTTCGGTGGTGACTTCCACGTCCTGACCAAGCTGGTCGCGCGCGAGCACGAGGCGCACAAGGCGCTGGGCGACACCGCGTCCCTCATGGGCACGTACGACGTCGTCGCCGAGGAGGACGCGATCCGCGACGTCATCCGGGGGCGCAAGCAGCTCGAGGACGTCGTGAGCACGGTCGAGGAGGTCGCGGCGAGCGCCGGCCCGGCGGGCTTCCTGGCCCGCCTCATGAGTCTGGGTAGCGAGAGCGCGGTGCCCGACGACGGAGCGTCGCCCCAGGCGTCCACGTCCCCTTCCGCGAGCGGCGGTTCAGGCGTGTACGACGACGAGCTGAGCTTCCTGGAGGACGCTCTCCTCGAGGCGTTCGAGACCCCAGGGTTGCCCGTCGTGAAGGGTGGAGTGTCCTGGAAGTCGTTCCCGCAGCAGCAGATCGTGAGCATCGAGCCGCCGCGGGACCTGCGCCAGCGGCTCGAGGTGCTGCCGCAGTCGTACCTGGCCGCTCGCCGGGTCACCGAGACGCTCCGGCTCGCGACGAGCACCGCGCGCGGCAAGCGCGAGATCGAGCAGGCGAAGAACGCTGAGTCCACCTCGACGTGGCCCGAGGCGCACTACCTCGCTCCGCTGCACCCCATCGTGGACTGGGCCGCGGACCGTGCGCTCGCGAAGCTCGGCCGCGACGAGGTGTTCGCGGTGCGAGGAGACGTCGAGGAACTGACGGTCCTGCTGCAGGCGACGCTCACGAACAAGCGCGGTCAGGTCGTCGCGACGTCGTACCTGCACGTGGTCTTCCCGGACGTGGCCAACGCGCGCTTCGCCCTCGTGCAGGTGAGGGAGAGCGGCCAGGACGCCGTCGAGTCCCTCCGCCTGGCCATGGTGAACACGGGTGCTCTGGTGGGGGCCGAACGGCTCCAGCCGTTCGTGGCTGCGGCAGTCGGCGCCGCCACCGCGCCCCTTGAGCAGCAGATCGCCGCGATCCGCGCCGAGACCGAGAGCAGGGTCAAGCGGTGGTTGGAACGCTCGAAGAAGTGGCGCATGGAGGCCGACGTGCTCGTCCAGCGGCAGGACCTCGAACGGCGCCGTGAGGACGTGAACGAGGAGTCGGAGCTCGCGCAGTCGATGCTCCCGGACCGGACCCTGGTCCGGCCCCTCGTGGTGGTCGTCCCGGCGGGCACAGACATGACGGACATCGTCGGCGACGAGCCGGCACACGCGCAGTCGGCCGAGCCGCTGCTGGACGGAGCACTCTGATGGCCGTGAGCGACGCGATCGTCGTCGGCGAGGACTGGATCAGCGAGCACTACTTCGCGACCGAGGGCAAGCAGTCCTTCCATGCGCGCGTGCTCGACCGCCGCAAGGCCTGGGACGCCGAGAAGGCGGAAGGCAACGGGACGGTCCGCTCGCGCTTCGCCGACGCCCGCCGGGAGCTCCTCTCGACCTTCGCGGGCTTCGGGGAGGAGGGCGGTCGCAGTGACGACCTGCCCGCGCTCTACGAGCGTCTGCGCGAGATCCTGGGCTTCACCGGGATGGGGCTCACGGCGCAGCATTCGGGGCCCGTGGTCCGCATCGGTGCGACCGGGCTGACCGCAGACGCGCCGTTGGCGATCATCGAGGCTGTCGCGGTCAAAGACGCCGAGGTGCTGCTGGCCAGGGGCGACGCGCTGCACCCGCGCGAGGCCGACAAGACGCTGCTCACGCCGTACGAGGTCGACGACAAGACCCAGATCGTCTCGGTCGCCCGGCTGCTCTCGCACCTGTTCGTCGCAGCTGACGCCCCCGACTTCGCGTTGGTCCTGGCCGGTGGCACGGCGTTGGTCGCCGAGAAGGAGCGGTGGGCCGAGGGGCGCTACCTCGCGGTCGACCTCCAGCTCGTGTGCGAGCGCGCCGAGGACAAGCGTGGTGGCGAGATCGACCGTGCGCTGGCCTGCCTGAGCGCCGAGTCGCTCGCGCCCGACGCCGAGGGCAACCTCTGGTGGCACGGCGTGCTCGACGAGTCGGTCAAGCACACCGTGGGCGTCTCGAAGGACCTGCGCGAGGGTGTGCGGCTCTCGATCGAGATCATCGCGAACGAGGTGGTGCGCCGGCGTGCTGCCCAGGGGCTCGAGCCGCTCCCCGCGGAGCAGGCGCAGCCGCTCGCGAAGCAGTCGCTGCGTTTCCTCTACCGCATCCTGTTCCTGCTGTACGCCGAGGCGTCGCCCGAGCTCGGTGTCCTGCCGACGGGCGAGCAGGCGTACGAGAAGGGCTACAGCCTCGATCGGCTGCGCGAGCTCACGCTCGTGGCGATCGAGAGCCCCCGGGCCCAGCACGGGACGCACCTCCACGCGTCCCTCGCGGTGCTGTTCCACCGCGTCGACCAGGGGCACGACGGCGGCGAGACCTGTCGCGACGGCGCGGAGGTACCGGGGCTGACCTTCCGGTCGCTCAAGGCGGACCTTTTCAAGCCCGAGGCGACCGCGTTCATCGACGAGGTCGGACTGGGGAATACCGAGCTGCAGCGCGTGCTCCAGCACCTGCTCCTGAGCAAGGAGGTCAAGGGCAAGGACCGCGGCTTCATCTCCTACGCGGAGCTGGGGATCAACCAGCTGGGCGCGGTCTACGAGGGCCTCATGAGTTACACGGGCTTCTTCGCGGAGGAGGACCTGTACGAGGTCGCCAAGGACGGCAACAGCGAGAAGGGGTCATGGGTCGTCCCCACGCGTCGCGCGGACGGGATCCAGGCGAAGGACTTCGTCAAGGCGACTGACCCTGTGACCGGAGAGTCGAAGCCGGTCCTGCACGAGCGCGGGACGTTCGTCTTCCGGCTCGCGGGTCGTGAGCGCCAGCAGTCGGCGTCCTACTACACGCCCGAGGTGCTGACCCGCTTCACCGTGGGCCAGGCCTTGGTCGAGCTCATCGGGCCGGACGAGGTCAAGGAGGGCTCGGTCGAGTGGGAGGGCCGCGAGGTCCCCCGCAAGATGTCAGCCCGCGAGATCCTGAACCTCACCGTCTGCGAGCCGGCGCTCGGGTCGGGGGCGTTCGCGATCGAGGCCGTGCGCCAGCTCGGCGCTGCATACCTCAAGCGCCGTCAGGAGGAGCTGGGTCAGCGGATCGACCCCGACTCCTACGCGCGCGAGCTGCAGAAGGTCAAGGCGTACATCGCGCTGCACAACGTGTACGGCGTGGACCTCAACGCGACGGCCGTCGAGCTCGCGGAGATCTCCCTGTGGCTCGACACCATGGGCGAGGGCCTGAGCGCGCCGTGGTTCGGGCTGCACCTGCGGGCCGGGAACTCGCTGATCGGCGCCCGCCGCGCGGTGTTCCGCCGCGACCAGGTGGTCAAGAAGGACTGGCTCAAGGCGATCCCGCGGGACGTGTCGCTGCTTCCCGGGGCACCCGGCTCCGAGGCTGCCGGGGTGGACGGCGGGGTCCACCACTTCCTGCTGCCTGCCGAGGGGTGGGGGTCTGCCGTCGAGGCGAAGGAGGCCAAGGAGCTCGCGCCCGACGCGCTCGCGCGGCTCAAGGCGTGGCGCAAGAGCGTGCTCGTGCGCCCGACCGCCGCGCAGGCCAAGGCGCTCGACGACATCGCGCTGCGCGTCGAGCAGCTCTGGGACATCGCCTTGCGGCGGCTCACGATCGCGGAGTCCGAGATCCGCCGGCAGGTCGACGTCTGGGGCGCTGACGATCTGCCGACCGGCGGGGCGGTGACGCGCGAGCAGATCGAGGCGAGCCTCGCCGACGCGCGCGGGGCGTACCAGCGCCTGCGCCGCATCATGGACGCGTGGTGCGCGCTGTGGTTCTGGCCGCTCACGGACGAGCTGACCACGCGCGTCGAGATGTCGGACGACGGGGTGCCCCGTCGCGTCCGGATCGACCCGCCGTCGCTCGGCGAGTGGATCGACGCGCTGCAGAAGCTCGTCGGCGTGACCGTCTCGGCAACGAGCACCGGCACCGGCAAGCGCTGGCGCGGCGGCGACCAGACGTTCTCCGACGTGGCCGACTGGGACGAGCTCAACACCGCCGAGGAGCTCGACCTGGGCTTCGCGCAGGCGCTCGACCCCGCGAAGGTGATTGAGGCGCACCCGTGGCTCAGCGTCTGCGAGAAGGTCGCCGCTCAGCAGGGGTTCTTCCACTGGGAGCTCGACTTCGCGCCGGTGTTCGCGGGGCGGGGAGGGTTCGACCTCCAGGTGGGAAACCCGCCGTGGGTGCGGCCGGACTTCGATGAGGCATCGGCACTTGCCGAGTACGAGATCGGGTTCGCGCTGGAGGGGAAGCTCGCCAGAGCACGGGCGCTCGAACTCCGGGAGCGGACGTTCGCGAACCCCGAGGCGAAGGACTTCTACCTCGACACTCTCACGTCGACCATCGCGACGCGTGAGGCGGTGTCGAGTACCGCGGACTACCCGCACCTCGACGGACTGCGGCCAGACCTCTACCGCTGCTTCATGGAGCAGACGTGGCGGCACGGGTCAGCGGTGGGATCGATCGGGCTGATCCACCCGGAGACGCACTTCACCGACGAGAAGGCGGGGTCGCTGCGCGCGGCGACATACGAGCGGCTGCGACGGCACTGGCAGTTCATCAACGAGTTGGTGCTCTTCGAGATTGATCACCACGTGAGTTTCGGCGTCCATGTCTATGGGTCTACGCGCTCGCCGAGGTTCATGCAGGCCGCATCGCTCTATCACCCTGACACCGTGTTGCGGTCATTGGTACACGACAGTTCCGGCGCGGAGCCTGGGCTCAAGGACCCAGATGGCAACTGGGATCTTCGCCCACACGGAGGTCGCAAGATTGCTGTCGACGATTCAGTGTTGCGCACCTGGCATGCAGTGCTCGAAAGCGACGGCGTACCCGTTCAGCAAAGCCGGATGGTCTATGCCGTAAACAGGTCGACGGCCGCCGTGCTCGACAAGATCGCCGCCGCGCCGCGCATCGGACCCCTCGGGCTGCAGTTCTCCCAAGGTTGGAACGAGACGACTGACTTCAAGAACGGCTTCTTCGCCAAGGAGTGGGGTCCCGTAGAGTCGTGGGACGAAGTCATCTTGCAGGGCCCGCACCTGCACGTCGCGAATCCCGCGTTCAAGACGCCCAACTCGACGATGCTCCACAACCTCGACTGGTCTGCCGTCGATCTGGAGGAGCTCGCACCCGACACCATCCCCGCGACGTCGTACAAGCCACGGGGGAGCCGCGCGGCGTACGGCGCGGCGTACACGCACTGGACGCGCGAGGTGCGCGAGGCGCCGGACGGTTCCGCCTTCGACGACGTGCCCACCGTCGACCCGAAGTACGTGCGCGCCGTCGAGCACCGCACCGACGCCGACGGCACCCGTATCCGCACGGAAACGGTCTCGGCCCGAGGCTTCTACCGCCTCGCCTGGCGGACGATGGCTGCGCCGACGGGAGAGCGCACCCTGATACCTGCGCTCATCCCACCGGGCGCGGCGCATGTCGACGGCGATTTCAGCGCAGGGCTGCCCCACAAGGGCAGCCGCGAACTTGTCACGCTCGCCGGGTTCACGTCCTCGGTGGTACTCGATGCGACGACTCGGGTGGTACCCAAGAAGCACATCCGTGCACCGCAACTTGAGCGGCTTCCCATTGTCGAAGGCCCGAACGTAGACGAGCTGGTGCTCCGCACGCTCCGCCTCAACTGCGTGACCGACGCCTACGCCGACCTCTGGGCCGACTGCTTCGACCCCGCGTTCACTGATGACTCCTGGACCGGGCTGCCCGAGCGTTCCGGATTCGTGGACCTCGGCGGCGTCGGGCCGGTCTGGACTCCCGAGACGCCGCTGCGTCGTGCGGAGGACCGCCGTCAGGCGCTCCTGGAGATCGATGCGCTGGTCGCTCTGTCCCTGGGTCTCACGGCGGACGAGCTCTGCACCATCTACCGCACGCAGTTCCCGGTGCTCTACGGCTACGACCGCAACCGCGACCACTTCGACGTCAACGGCCGCATCGTGCCTAACAGCGTCCTGACCCTCTGGCGCAAGAAGGGCGGCAACGAGGGCCGCTACTCGCACGACGAACTCACCGCGACCCACCCGGGCAGCGGGGTCCAGTATGTCTACGAGCTCCCGTTCGAGACCCTCGACCGGGAGCAGGACATGCGGATCGCGTACGCGGAGTTCGAACGCCGCCTCGCCGCGCGGGAGAGCAGATGAGCTCGTTCAGAGGGGGAGCGGACATCCTCGAGCGGCTCCCAGGGTCGATGCCCTTGCTCGACCAAGGGTTCCAGTTCCGATCGACATGGTGGACGAGCCGTGTCAAGGATGCAACCGTGTCGGGTTGGCTCGACGAGCTCCCGGAGGATCCTGGCGGTCGTGCGTACCGCCGCATCACGCGGGGCGAGATGCTCTCGACCGCCGACGGGACGGATGGCTGGCAGTCGCGTGCTCTGCTCGGCGGCTACGTCTGGGGCACCGGCCGGATGGGGTTCCTCGTTGGCCGTCGAGCCCGCACCTTCCGAGACACCATCCCCGCTGACTTGCAGAAGCAGCTTGAGGCAGCTGTCCGTGCCCTCCGCACGGATGGGCCCGCGGTCGCGTACAGCGAGATGAACCGTGGTGGCAGCGCCGCGATCAAGCACCTGGGTCCAGCGTTCTTCACCAAGTTTCTCTACATTGCCGACACCTCGCGGGTTGGTTGTGAGGACGGGGCGCTCATCATGGACCGCTTCGTCGTCAAGGCGCTGAACCACCTGTTCGGTTGGTCCGAACCCACCTACGGTTGGGCTCCTACCCGGTATCCCGAGTGGTTAGACATCGCGACCAGACAGGCAGTCCTTGCCGCCGCCGAGCTGGGGCGCCCGGTGCGGCGCGACGAGATCGAGTACGCCTACTTCAGCTATGGCAAGACCCTCTGACGTCCCCGACAAGGGTGAGCGCGCTGGTGATCCGCACTTGCTCGATCCTTGGTGCCACTCCTGGTCAGACCAGTGCTCGGACGGTGCTGTCGGCGTGACGGAGAATTCCTGCGACGTCGACAGCGAGCTTCTCTAGGTGGTCCGGCACGACCGTAATGAACCTCGTGGCGTCGATGCTGTCGACCACGAGCTCGCAAGCGGCAATGTCGATGAACTCCCGGTAAGACTGCTGCTGTGAGGGGTTGAGCGACTCCCAGTCCAGAGGGCGAGGTCCGAGCCGGGAGTTCCATTTTGTTAGCGCGTGCGCAGCGTGCACGGCGACGTAGTCGAGGATGCTTGTCGCCTTCTCGAGCGTGTCCACAAGAAGATCGAACCCTGCCTGGGACGTGTCTAGCTGAGCCTCGGCGTCCTCCACCTGGGCGGTCAGCCTCTCCTCCTCGGCCTTGGTGCGCCGCCTGGAGGCGAAGTACAAGCCGCCTGCCGCTAGTACCGCCACAGGTGCCGCGACGATCCCCGTGAGGAGCAGTGTGCCTGCGGCAATGCCTCCA
Source organism: Oerskovia enterophila (assembly GCF_044748475.1). Taxonomy (NCBI): domain Bacteria; kingdom Bacillati; phylum Actinomycetota; class Actinomycetes; order Micrococcales; family Cellulomonadaceae; genus Oerskovia; species Oerskovia enterophila. The sequence continues at coordinate 486,614 of NZ_JBIVFZ010000004.1, read as the reverse complement.
CCGCCCGCGGCGAGTGCGCCACCGCCGAGAAGAGCTAGCGTGGCGTTCGTCGCGGCAATACCGGAGAGCCCTGAGATGGCGGCGCCCGTCGAGGCGGTCCCGAAGACGGCTGCTGCCGAGAAGGTGGCATAGGCCGCGGCGGCACCTGTCGCGCCGCCGAGGGCCGCGCCGCCCGCTCCGCCGAGTAGGGCGGCCGTGATCTTGTTGGACAGCGCATTAGTAGTCCGAGAGGCCTGGTGTGCTCGATCGTCATGGGCGCCTGAAACGACCCCGGTTTCCGGAGGCAGTTCTGGGAGAGGGACCCCTTCAATGCTCTGCCCGATCTCCACTAGCCTCAGGAAGAACCGGTCGCGAGCCGAGTCGTGGGCTTCGTTGAATGCGGCACCGAGCACAGCCACGGCGTCCGTACGAAGCTTGGTCCGCTCCTGAACCCTCTTGAGGCGCTCGTTGAGGTCGCGCTTGCGCGTGGCCTTCTGGGGAGCCGCCGTGTTGCCGCCGCGCAAAGTCTCGGCCCGCGCCTCCCGGGACGCAGCGACCTCGAGCTGGCGCGGGGTGAGTCCGAGTGCGAGTGCGATGGCTGCGAGCTTGTCGGGCCTCGGTCGGGTGGTCCCTGACTCGATCCGTGAGATCGAGACGCCTGCGCCGCCACGATAGTCGGCGCGTTCGCCGAGTTCCTGCTGTGTCATCGGCGGCTCGTGCTCCTCGCGCAAGCGTCTGATGGCGCGCCCCAAAGCTACTGCCGTGTAGTCCATCCGCCAACCATAACAGCCTTAGTGAGACTTAGTGTTGCTAAGTTTCGATTGGTTGCGCTAAGTTCTGTGAATGGGTCCGACAGGCGGGCTCGTCAAGGAGGACTTCATGGCTCACATCGACATCAACGTAGCCGTCCGCACTGTGGCCGCAATCGTTGACGGGATCGACCGCTGCGACCGCGTGCGCAAGGATCCGGAGGTCGCTGGCGCCGTCAAGGAGTTCGCTCACGACGTCCGAGTGGCTGCTGGGTCGGCGGTCCGACTGGGAATTGCGACGAAGCGCGCCTGGCGGCGCTCTGGTGGCATCCCTTCCGGTCCTGCCACGGCCTTTGCGTGAGAGGTGCGTGTGTCCAGTGCGGTCACAGGCTAAGGGGCCCAGTGGGATGAAGCGGGTTCAGAGGTGGCGGAGCCGCGAGCAACCGGGACAGATGTCACAGATCCCCGGTAGGTTGCAGGCGTGAGCGAGCTCCTTCCCGTTTCCCAGGCCGAGTCCCTGCGCGCGAGCCTGCTCGAGTACCTCAAGACGACGTTCGCGCTTGCTGACAACGACATGCAGGCGGCGCTCGAGGAGTTCCTCCAGTCCCCTGATCACGGCTTGTTCCGTGGCCCGTACGTGCGCCTGCGCCTGCCGTTCCGCCCCGCCCAGGACGGGTGGCGGGACACGCTCGACTGGGACGGCGGGTTCCAGCCCTACGGTCACCAGGCGGCGGCCTTCGCCCGGCTGAGCAGCGCGGGGCTGGACGCGCAGCGTTCTCGGCCGCTGCCGACGCTCGTGACGACCGGGACGGGTTCGGGAAAGACCGAGGCATTCCTCTACCCGATCCTCGACCACGTCCTGCGAGCGCAGCGCGCCGGGGTGGCAGGGACCAAGGCGATCGTCCTCTACCCGATGAACGCCCTCGCGAACGACCAGGCCCAGCGTCTCGCCAGGATGATCACGGGCAACCCGGACCTCGGTGGGATCACCGCCGCCCTGTTCACGGGCCAGGACGGGCCGCAGCGTTCCAAGGTCATGCCCGACAGCCTGATCACGAGCCGCGACGTCATCCGGGACACCGCGCCCGACATCCTGCTCACCAACTACAAGATGCTCGACCAGATGTTGCTCCGCGAACCCGACGCGAACATCTGGGCGCAGAGCGCGCACAGCCTCCAGTACCTCGTGCTCGACGAGTTCCACACCTACGACGGTGCGCAGGGCACCGACGTCTCGATGCTCCTGCGCCGCCTCGGGCTGACGCTCAAGAGCCACTGGACCGAGGACGATGCCCGCCTCACCCCCGAGGACTGGCAGCGGCCGCTGGGACGCATCACCCCCGTCGCGACGTCAGCGACCCTGGGCGACAAGGGAGACGCCAGCGCGATGCTGACGTTCGCCCGCACGGTCTTCGGCGAGAACTTCCCCGACGAGGCGGTCGTCACCGAGTCGCGCCTGAGCCTCGAGGAGTGGGTCGGCGACGCCGCGGACGTGGTCGGTCGCCGCGGCTGGGCGCCGCTCGACCTCGACGCCCAGGCCCTCGCCGACCTCACCACAGCGTTGGAGGACGGCGGAGAACGAGCGCCGGACGCGGCGACCCGCGGGGTCTTCTCCCACCTGTACCGGGTCGTGCCGGAGGATGCAGGGGACGGGGGGCTCGCCGTCGGGCACGGGTGGGCGCGTCCCGCCCTCGACGACGCCGACGACGAGCTGCTCCTGGCCCTCGCCAAGGCGCACCCGCTCGTCCAGCGCCTCGTCCGGGAGACCGGCGACGCCATCGATCTGACCGACCTGGTCCCTGCGGTCCTGCCCGAGGTCCGCGACCCCTGGCACACGACAGGCGACCCTGTCCTCGTGCTGACCGCCGTCCTGGGCGCCCTCAGCCACCTCCGTGCGGTCCAGAGCATCGACCGCCGCGGGCTCTCGGTCGACGTGCACCTGTGGGTCCGCGAGCTCACACGCGTCGACCGGGCCGCGACCGACACCGCACGACTCTCGTGGAGCGACGACGGGATGCTCGTCGACGCCGGCGAACCGGGGGCCACCAGCACAGCGGGCCAGGTGTTTCCCGCGATCTACTGCCGGCACTGCGGCAGGTCCGGATGGGGCGTCGTGCTGGCCCCGACCGGTACGGACCTCGATCCGACCGACGTGACGATCCGTCAGCGTCACGCGCGGCGCGACGACCGCTTCCGTCCGCTCGTGCACGCCACCGCGGAGGACGAGAAGGCCCGGGCGGGCGAGAAGGTCGACGGCCTGTGGTGGTTCGTCGTCTCCGAGCGTCGCCTCGTCGCGACCCGGCCCGAGGAAGCCGACCTCGGTGACGACACCGTGCTGCCCGTCCTGACCCACCACGGCGAGGGCGCGGGCGAGGCATCGGTCGACGACACGTGCCCGTCGTGCGCCCAGAAGGACGGCATCCGCTTCCTCGGGTCCGCAATCGCGACGCTCCTGTCCGTGACGCTGTCCGGACTGTTCGGGACCTCGGGGCTCGACACCGCCGAGAAGAAGGCCCTCGTCTTCACCGACAGCGTCCAGGACGCTGCGCACCGCGCCGGGTTCGTCCAGGCGCGGTCGCACAGCCTCACCCTGCGCGCCGTCCTGCGCCAGGCCATCGGTGACGAGCCGACCGACCTCGAAGCTCTCACCCGTGCCGTCATCGACCTCGCAGGTGACGACAAGAACGCGCGCTACCGCCTCCTGCCCCCCGCCTACGCCGAACGCGACAAGTTCGCGCCGTTCTGGCAGGCAGAGACCATGCCCTCGCCGTCGGACAAGGCGCGCAAGCGCGTCACGACGCGACTCCTGCTCGACGTGCTGCTCGAGCTCGGGCTGCGTTCCGCCGTCGGGCGCACGCTCGAGGCCACGGGCAGCGTCGTCGCCGAGGTCCAGGTCGACGAGGCCGTCATGGCGGCCAGCGCGCAAGGCGCCCTGGCCGACGCCACCGTCCAGGGATCGCTCGACACCTTCACCCCCGACCACCGCGACCTCGTCGCCTGGGTGCGAGGCGTCGTCGAACGCCTGCGCACGCGAGGCGCCATCCAGCACGAGTGGTTCGACCGCTTCCGCCGGGAGGACGGCAACCGCTGGTGGATCACGGGCGGACGCCCGCGCCACGAGGGAATGCCCGGATTCGGGCGCGGCAACAGTGCCCCCGCGTTCCCCCGCATCGGTGGGTCGGGGGCCGTCAAGGACTCGGACCTCGAGCCCGTCGGGGCTGCCCAGGGCTGGTACGCCGGATGGACCGCGAAGTGCCTGGGCGTGCCCAAGACGGACGGCGCTGTGCTCGCCCGGCTCCTCTTCCAGCACCTCGAACGCCGTGGTGTGGTCGGCGCCCAGACCTCGACCTCAGGAGCCCAGACCTTCCACCTCCAGCCGCGCGACGTCGTCGTGCAGGCCGCCCGGCTCGACGACCTCGAAGCCGGGCGTCTCGCGCTCGAGTGCACCGTGTGCCGCACGGTCACGCACGGCACCGAGCGCGTCGTCAACCAGCTCGACGACGCCGGCTGCCTCGTCGCCCGGTGCTCCGGCAAGCAGCGCCGTTACCAGGTCCGCGACAACTTCTACCGCGACATGTACGCGTCCCACGACGTGCGCCGCGTGGTCGCCCGAGAGCACACCAGCCTCCTCGACGACAAGGTGCGCCTCGAGTACGAGAACCAGTTCAAGTCGACCACCCCGGCGCCCAACGCCCCCAACGTCCTGGTCGCCACGCCGACCCTCGAGATGGGCATCGACATCGGCGACCTGTCGACCGTGATGCTCGCCTCGCTCCCGCGGAGCGTCGCCTCGTACCTCCAGCGCATCGGCCGTGCGGGCCGACTGACCGGGAACGCGCTCGCGCTCGCGTTCGTCACGGGCCGCGGCGACCAGCTCCCGCGGTTCGCCGAGCCGCTCACGGTCATCAACGGCGAGGTGCGCCCGCCGGCGACCTACCTCGACGCCGAGGAGATCCTGCAACGCCAGTACCTCGCCTCGGTGGCCGACGCGCTCGCCCGCCGCAAGGACGCCCCGCACCCCAAGACCGCGAAGGACGCGCTCGGCTCGACCGGGGAGGGGACCTACCTCGGGACCCTGGTCGACGAGGCAGAGGTGCACGCGACCGCCTACCTCGATCGCTTCCTCGCCGGCTTCGACAACCTGAACCCCGACGTCGTGGCACGCCTGCGGGCGTGGGCCGTGCGGGACGGAGACGTCCCGGGGACGAGCGGCCTGGGAGTGCGCTGCCACGCCGCGTCCCACGCCTGGACCACGCGCGTCGAAGCACTGCAGTTCCGCGAGCAGGAGATCCAGAAGAGCCTCGTCGAGCTCGACCAGCGTGCGGAGTCGCCCGCGGCCACTGACAGCGACAAGGTCGACCGACGCACCGCTCACGCCGCGCTGCGACTCACGCGCGACCAGTTCGCGAGCCTGCGCAGTGAGTACTGGGTGAGCGTGCTCGAAGAGTTCGGGCTCTTCCCCAACTACACGCTGCTCGACGACTCGGTGTCCCTCGAGGTCGCTGTCAGCTGGATGGATCCCGACACCCAGACGTACCAGTACGAGCCTCTCGTCCTCGAACGAGGCTCCGCGCAGGCCCTGAAGGACTTCGCTCCGGGGGCGACGTTCTACGCGAGCGGCTACGCGATCGAGATCGACGCGATCGAGCTCGGCCGGGACAACGCCGCCGTCCGCACCTGGGCGTGCTGCCCTGCGTGCGGATACGTCCTGGACGTGGGGGAGACCGGGACGACCGCCTCGGTGCCCGCCTGCCCACGGTGCGACGACCAGGCGATCGCCGACGTCGACCAGAGGCTCCAGGTCGTCGAGCTGCGGTCTGTCTCTGCAGCCGTCCGGCGCGAGGAAGCAGCGATCGACGACCGTCGCGACGAGCGTGTGCGCGAGGGGTTCACCGTCCTCACGCTCGCGGACGTCGATCCCTCGCACGTCACGCGCCAGTGGTATGTCGACGGCTACGGGTTCGGCGCCAAGCACCTGCGCGACCTGTCGATCCGCTGGCTCAACCTCGGCAGGAGTGCCGGGCGGGGGACCACGCACGAGATCGCGGGCAGCATCGTCGACGCCCCGCTGTTCAGGGTGTGCACGAGCTGCGGCAAGCTCGACACCTCGACCGGAGCCAACAGCTCGGCCGAGCACCGGCCCTGGTGCCCGCAGCGCAAGGCGACGACAGAGAAGACGGCGAGCATCGCGCTCGCCCGCAGCCTGCGCACCGAAGGTCTCGTCATGCGCCTGCCGACGGCCGTGACCGTCGGCGACGGCTTCTCCCTGCCGTCGTTGTCCGCCGCTGTGCTGCTCGCCCTCCGGGAGCGGCTCGGCGGCTCGCCCGACCACATCGAGATCACCTCGATCGTCGACCCCACGCGCCACGACGACGGCCAGAACCCCAGCGCCCTGCTCCTGCACGACAAGGTCCCCGGCGGGACCGGGTACCTCGCCGAGCTCGCCGACGAGAAGGCCGTCTGGGCCATGCTCCGGCGGGCGTGGGAGGTCCTGCGCGACTGCCCCTGCCAGGTCGACGGCAAGCTCGCGTGCGACCGCTGCCTGTTGCCGTTCGCGCCCGCCCACCTCGTGAGCCAGACCTCGCGCGCCACAGGCCAGCGGTACCTCGGCGAGATCCTGCGGTCCGGCGCGAGGACCGAGCCCGGCGAGGACGAGCCGACCGTCCCCGAGGAGATGGCCTGGACGGTCACGGCCGACGAGCCCCCGTCCCCCGACCCCGAGTCCCAGCTCGAGCAGAAGTTCCGCCAGGTGCTGCGCACCCGTCTCGAAGGGATGGGCGCGACGGTCAAGGAGGTGCCCACGAGCGTCGGCAGCTCGTGGCGCATCACGCTCGGTGGCGGTGCGCAGTGGCGACTGGACCCGCAGCAGTTCGTCCTCGGCGCCAAGCCGGACTTCGTCCTCACCGCCGGGCGGCCGGGTATCCCCCGGGTCGCGATCTTCACCGACGGGTGGCGGTACCACGCGTCGCCCACCCACGACCGCGTCGCCGACGACGCCGCCAAGCGGCGCGACCTGCGCGACGCCGGATACCTGGTCGTCGCGCTGACCTGGGCCGACCTGGACGGTGCCGAGAAGCCCAGCGACCTGCCCGTCGCCGTGCCGTGGCTCGTGCCGGGCAGCCCGGCCGAAGTACTCGCGCAGTCGCACGGCGCCATCACGCCGTCGACGATGGACCTCGTCCAGCGCAACCCGCTCGAGCTCCTGCTCGGCTGGGTCCAGTCCCCGCTCCCCGAGGCCAGAGAAGCGCTGGCCCGATGGCTCCCGCTGCTCGCGCTGGGGAAGTCCAAGGGCTACCTGGCGCCTTCCGGGGTCCCGCTCGCCGGTCTCGCCCTCGCGGTGCTCGACGGCGAGGCTCCACCTGCCGGTGACACCAGGACCTGGTTCTGGCACTACGGCACGCTCGTCCTCGGCATCCGCCTCCTCGACGAGAAGAGCCTCACGACCGAGGTCGCCCTCGTGCTCGACGACGCCGACGGCTCCCTGGGTGAGCAGCACCGAGACGCCTGGCGTGAGTGGCTCCGGCTCTCCAACCTGCTGAACCTCCGCGTCTCGCCCACCGTCGTCACCACGCGCTCGCTCCTCGTGGGCGACGCCCCCGTGCCCGCGGTCGCTTCGCCGTCGGGCGCTGACGTACCGGTTGACGGAGCCGAGGGTGACCTGCCCGAAGGGGACTGGCAGCACGTCTACGAGGAGGCGTTGGGCGTCGAGAAGGTCCTCGTGGTGGCGCTCGCCGACCTGGCCGAGCGCGGCCTGGCCGCGCCGAGCCTCGGCGCCGAGCTGGGCGACGGCATCACGCTGTCGCTCGCGTGGGAGGATCGCCGCGTCACGATCCTCCACGAGGAGCTCACCGAGGAGGACCGCGACGACCTGCTCGCTCACGGCTGGCAACTCGTGGAACCCGACATCGATGTGCTCCGTGCAGCACTCACCGCAGAGAGGCGCGCCTGATGCCCCAGATCATCTTCGGCCCCCAGCAGACCGGAAAGCTCGACGGGAGCGTCAAGAAGGCTGCGTTCGCCTTCCTCGAGAAGCTCGGCGAGAGCGACGCGACCCCCGGCCTGCACATCGAGCCCATCGAAGGGACCGTCGACCCCCGCGTCCGCACGGGCCGCATCAACGACTTCTGGCGTGCGGTACTCGTCAAGATCCAGGGCCAGGCGTCCGACGCGCACTACGTCTACCTGGGCGCCTACCCGCACGACGACGCCATCACCTTCGCCAAGACCGTCCAGCTGGTCATCAACCCGCGCAACGGGATCGCGGAGCTGGTCGCGGCCGACGCGGCGTCCGCGGACGGCGGCGCGGCCTCCGCGCCCGTCGGAGTGACCGAGAAGCCCAAGCCGCTTCCTGAGGACGTCGACACGACGGTCTACCCCCTGCTCGAGACGCAGGGCATCGCGCTCGAGGACCTTCTCGAGCTCGGGATCGAGCGGGCGTTCGCCGAGCGCGCGCTCACGATCGCCGACGAGAGCACGCTGCTCAACGTCGCCGGGACGTCGAGCGTCGCCTGGCAGGGCGAAGCGGTCCTGGACCTCGCGACCGGCAAGAAGCTGGACGCCGTCAAGGCCAGCTACGGGATCGGCGTCGCGCGCCCGGACGGGACGACCGTCGTCCCGCCCGCGGCGCCTGCCGGCGAGGAGACCGACGACGACCTGCTCGTCGCGCTCCAGCACCCGGCAGCGGGCCTCCAGTTCGCGTTCATCGAGGACGACGAAGAGCTGCGCCAGGCCATCGAGGACGACGACTTCGGCAAGTGGCGCGTCTTCCTGCACCCCGAGCAGCGTGACTACGCCGTCCGCCCGAGGAACGGGTCCTTCCGCCTCTCCGGAGGCGCCGGGACCGGTAAGACGGTCGTCCTGCTGCACCGCGCCAAGCACCTCGCGCGGACCGACCCCGCGGCGCGGATCGTGCTGACCACTTACAACAAGACGTTGGCCGCGTCTCTCGCCGAGAACCTCCGCCTGCTCGACCCACGGCTGCCGATCGTCGACAAGCTCGGTAGCCCCGGGATCTACATCGCGAGCGTCGACGCGATCGCCTACCGCATCCTGAGAGACGCCGACAGAAAGCTGGGAGGCAACGCCTCCGGAGCGCCCGGGCCCGTTGCCGACGTACTGGGTCCCCGCCCGCACCACGTCCTCGACTTCACGGCGCACGCGTCGTGGGGCGCCGCGATCGACAGCGCAGGATCGAAGCTGCCGTCCGAGCTGCGCAGCGAGGCCTTCCTGGAAGCCGAGTACACGACCGTCGTCCTGCCCAACCGCGTCCTGACCCGAGAGTCCTACCTCAAGGTCCGGCGCCCCGGGCGAGGGGTCGCGCTCGACCGGGCCCGGCGCAACGCGATCTGGGACGTCGTCGAGGCATACCGCGCTGCGGCGGCGGCCGCCGGTTCGACCGACTGGGACGAGAAGGCCCTCATCGCCGCGACGTACCTCGATGCGACCGTGGACGCCGGCGGTGTACGCCCCGCCGACCATGTCCTCGTCGACGAGGGGCAGGACCTCTCACCGAGCCGGCTGCAGTTCCTACGCTCGCTCGTCGAGGCCGGAAAGGACGACCTCTTCCTCGCGGAGGACTCCCAGCAGCGCATCTATGGGCAGAAGATCGTCCTCTCGAAGTACGGCATCAACATCCGTGGTCGCTCGCGACGGCTGACCCTGAACTACCGGACCACGGCGCAGAACCTGCACTACGCGACCGGGATCCTCGACGAGCAGAGGATCGTCGACCTGGACGGCGAGGCCGCGTCGTCAGACGGGTACCGCTCCGCCCGTACCGGCCCCACCCCGGAGCTCGTCGCGTGCACCTCGCTCGCCGAGGAGTACCGCGAGGCGGCGCGCATCGTCCGCGCGTGGATCGACTCCGGTGACGCACCCGAGACGATCGGACTGCTGGTGTACACCCAGGCAGTCGCAGGGAAGCTTCAGAGCGGCCTGGCCGACAACGGCGTCGAGGCGCGTTTCGTGTCCGGCGACGCGACGGTCGACAAGGGCAGGCCCGTCATCATGACGATGCACCGGTCCAAGGGCATGGAGTTCAAGCGCGTCCTGCTGTTCGGGCTCGACACTGTGCCCGGGCTGCAGCGGTTGTCACACCTGCCCGAGGCCGACCGCGACGACGCGACGCTCCGCGAGCGCTCCCTGCTCTACGTGGCCGCGACACGTGCGCGCGACGAGCTTGTCGTGATGTGGAAAGGCGAGCCGAGCGAGCTGCTGCCGGAGGTGGCGTGAGGGACGTCGTCGTGGGCGTGCGGGCGTTGCGCCGTACGGGCTGACAAAGTTCACCCGCGGGGCTGGGGCGAACCGGCCGCTGGCTCCGTTTCGGTGCCTGATCTCGCGCTACAGTCACCCCGATCTCCGGTAAGACACCGGAATCTCCCTCTTGCGCGAGACAGGCTGGACCCCAGTGACCGAGTTGCAGATCCCCGGCTTGACCCAGCCGGACACCGTCCCCCAGAGCGGCTCGGTCCAGGTGGCCGCGACGATCAGCGACGAGTGGTCCTGGGCCTCGTCGAACGCCCGGATTCCTCAGGTCTCGAACGTCGTCGTGGCGGTCTCAGCACCTGTGCCCCACGCCCTGATCGAGGTCACGGTCTCGGACGGTGACGTCCGCTACGGGAGCACCGTGGTTCACGAGGGGCCGATCGACCCCAGGATCCTCCGTGTCGGCAACGTCCACGTGCCGCTCTCGGCGACATCCATGGCTCAGGTCGAAGAGCGTCGCGCCGCCGAGTGCGTCGTGACCGTCTCGGACGGCGGTGGGACGGTCCTGGCGCGTGTCCGGCGGTCCGTGGAGATCCAGCCTCGGGACCTGTGGCTGTGGGTCGGGGACCCACGGAGGGGTGGCGCTACCGGGGCGGCACAGGTATCTGGCACCAGAGAGCTCTCAAGATCCTTGCTGGCCACGTTTGTCCGGCCCAACCATCGCGAGGTCGCTCTGGTGGCTCGGGAGGCGGCCGATCAGCTGGAGACGGCGACGGGAGATTCGAGCTTCTGCGCCTTCCAGATTCCCGACGTCGCCGAAGCGGAACGGCGCGTCGACAGCTCGGTGGACGCAATCTACCGAGCTCTGGTAGCACGGAAGATCTCGTACTCGGAGCCGCCTCCAGGCTGGGACTACGGGTGCGAGGGGCAGCGCATCCGTGACCACGGCGACGTCGCGCGTGGCGGGTTGGGGACCTGCATGGACACCACTGTGCTGATGGCCGCCGTGATTGAGCAGGTCGGCCTCTTTCCTGTGCTCGTCCTCGTCCCGGGACACATCTTCGTCGGATACTGGCGGCGGGATCCTTATCCGCAGTCCGGCCCACGGCCTGAGTGGTACCCCGGCGTGCCCGTCGTGTTCGACGGCCCGACCATCGCGACGTTGGTCGAGGGTAGATTCTTGGGCCTCATCGAGACGACCACCCTGACCGTCGGCTCGAACACGTCCTCGAGCAAAGCCCAGGCGCTGGCCCACGAGAAGCTGCGACGTAACCTGCTGACCGGCAAGGTCACGGTGATCGACGTCGTCGCCGCTCGGCGTGCGGGCGTGGCGCCGCTCCCGGCCGTCACCCAACGAGCCGACGGCGTGACCGAAGTCGTGGTGTCTCCGGCCGTCGAGCCGCCTCAGTTCATACCACCGGTTCTCGTCGACGAGCCGGACACGGTCGTCGGGCGACGCATGGTCGACGACCATCCGCCGCGCTACCGGACGTGGAAGGCGTCGCTCTTCAGCCTCAACGCCACGAACGCGCTGCTCAACTTGCGCAACGGTCCCTCGGTGCAGCCGGTCCTCGTCCAGGACGGGGCGCTGGGTGAGCTCGAGGACCGGCTGAACCAGGACGCCGAGTTCTCCCTGCTGCACGGGGACGATCTCCCGGAGATCTACCGTGCGCAGGGCATCGAGCGGGCCGGAGACCTCGGGGTGGCCGAGCAGTCGGCCTTCCTTCGCGAGGGGAAGCTCTTCGTCGAGAGGAACAGTACGGCCACGTCGTCGCCCGGGCGCGTCTCCAGGGCGAAGCTCACGTCGGAGCTCCGACTCATGGCACGGCGGGCCAAGGAAGCGCACGACGAACGCGGTATGAACCCGCTGTTCCTGTGTCTGGGACTTCTCAAGTGGTCGCACAAGGCGGGGCAGATGGCCGAGGCCCCGCTCATCCTCGTCCCCGTCAAGATCGTCGCTCGGAGCGGCAAGGGAAAGTTCGCGCTGACGATCGACACCGCTGCACGCACGACACCGAACGCCGCACTCCTCGAGTGGCTCCGCCGCGAGCACGAGCTCTCGATCCCCGGCCTCGCCGAACCGTCCACCGACAAGGCGGGGATCGACGTCGACGCCGTGCTGTCCGAGGTGCGGGCCGCCGTCGCCCAGCGAGGGCTGCCGTTCGCGGTCGTCGCGGAGGCACGACTCGCGCTGCTCGACCTGACGTCGTTCCGTATGTGGCAGGACCTGCACCGGCACGGGGACGAGTTCCTCGAGCGTCCGCTGGTCAAGCACCTGGTCCACACGCCGGTCGAGCGATTCGTCGACCCGGCCATCGGGAGCGGCGATGCCCGCCAGGAGGAGGTCGAGCGTGACCTGGAGACTCTCGAGACCCCTGTCCCGGCCGACGCGACGCAGAAGAGGGCCGTCCTGTGGGCTCGGCAAGGGCGCACCTTCGTCCTCCAGGGCCCACCCGGGACGGGAAAGTCGCAGACCATCACCAACATGGTCGCGGAGTGCCTGCTGGCCGGCCAGCGTGTCCTGTTCGTGGCCGAGAAGGGCACGGCGCTCTCGGTGGTGCAGCGGCGGCTCGACGCCGTCGGCCTGACCCCCTTCGCACTGAACCTGCACCACGAAGGGTCGAGTGCTGCCGAGGTGCGCGCGCAGCTCAAGCGGTCGCTCGGGACGCGCGTCTCACCCGACCAGGCCGCGATGCTGGACGCTCGGCGACGGCTCAAGAGCTCGCGGCACGAGCTCGGCGAGTACCCGCGCAAGCTGCACAGCAAGAACGCCGTCGGGCTGTCTGCCTACAGTGCCCACGACGAGCTGCTCGTGCTGGGCTCCGGACCGACGATGGGGATCCCCCTCGAGATCGTCGCCCACCGACCCGAGCTCGCGGCGCGCCTCCGCGGCGTGTTCGACGACCTTCCCCGGCTCGCGACGGCCGCCGGAGTACGCCCGGGGCACCCCTGGCGGCTCGTCGGCCGAGCCCCCGAAGGATCGCGTGACGTCATCACGCTCACGACGGCGGTACGCGACGTCCTCGAAGGGGCCGCGTGGAGCAGGACCGTACCCGGTGCGCTGCGCGACGTTCTCGACGCGGTGACGCACCCCACGCAGCTTGCGACGCTCGCCGCTGCGACCGATCCCCGCCTGCCTCGCGACCGTGAGCTCGTCGCCTTGCTCGAGCCGTCATGGCCGGAGACCGCAGAGCTGGCCGTGGTGGGCTGTGAGAACACCGTCGCCTCGTGGGCGGTGCACCTGCACGGCTTCCAGGCCGACGTGCTCGCGCTCGATCTCCGGGCAGTGCTGTCAGCGCTCGAAGGAGCCACGGCGTCGGGGGTTCTCGGACGCAGCAAGCGGCAGGCCGCAGCACTCGAGCCTCTGCGTCCCTTCGCTCCCGCAGGCGCTGTGCTCGATGCGCCGACGACCGGGCCCGTGCTGCAGGACCTCCTGAAGGTCCAGGACACGACGCTCTGGATCGTGGAACTGCTGACCCGGACCCCGGGCCTCTCGCCCGGCGGATGGGTCAACCCCTTTGCCGACGGCTTCCTGCACGGCGTGCGTCGCCGGCTGGACGAGCTGGTGTCTGCGACCTCGCCGCTGCGTGCCGATACGCCGTGGGGGGCGTACGTCCGCACCCTCGCCGCCGGCGGGGTGCTCGCCGGCTACAGGCAGGCGCTCGTCGCCTACGCCGAGGCATGGTCGCGCGCCTGGCAGGTCCTCGGGGTGACCGACGCGGACTTCGAGGTCTGGCGTGGGGGTGCCGACCTGTCGCAGGCGATCCACCGTTGCGCGGAGGACTGGCGTCGTCACACCGAGCTCGAACGACTGCTGCCGCTGCAACGGTGGATGGAGCTCGTCCAGGCCTTGGGGCCCCTCGACGACGCGGGGATGACGGAGGTACGTGCTCAGCTCCTCGACGGTGGCCTCGCGGCAGAAGACGCTGAAGCCGCGTTCGAACGCGGGCTCGCGCAGGTCTCGGAGACGGAGCGGGTCCGTGCGGAGGGGCTCGATCGATTCGACTCCGGGGCGCACGACCGCCGGGTCGTGGCGTACGCCGACGCCGAGGCAAGGGTGCGGACCCAGTGGGTGACCTCGGGTCCGGCACACCTCCTGGCGGCTCGAGGTGGGGACGGGGCCGGTTCCAAGACCGGCGGGTTGGCGCGTGAGCTCGAGAAGACGCGGAACCGGCTGGGTACGCGCGCGATCCTGCACCGCTACGGTCCCGCCGTCCAGGAGCTCACACCGCTCGTGCTCGCGAGTCCTTCCTCGGCCGTCGACCTGATCGGGCCCGGAGTCATGGAGTTCGATCTCGTGATCTTCGACGAGGCGTCCCAGATCACCGTGCCCGACGCCGTCGGTGCGATCGGTCGCGCGCGAGCCGTCGTCGTGGTCGGGGACAGCAAGCAGATGCCACCGAGCCGGAGAGTGGGCTCGCAGCCGATCTCTGAGGACGAGATCGACGACCCGGGTGCTGACGAGCCGGTCGAGGACCAGGAGTCGATCCTCAGCGAGTGCGAGCTGGCGCGTGTCCCGACCTTGAAGCTCTCCTGGCACTACCGGAGCCAGGACGAGGCGTTGATCGCGTTCTCCAACGGCGCGTACTACGAGGGTGACCTGAGCAGCTTCCCCACACCGTCGCTCCTCTCGTCCGAGACCGGCGTGGAGCTCGTCCGGGTGGAAGGGCGGTTCATCCGCGCCAACAGCCCGGACGTCAGGGAACCTGCTCCGGGAGTCACGGCGGGCAAGGGAACGAACGCGGACGAGGCCCTCGCGATCGTGGCCAAGGTGCGCGAGCTCCTCGCGGGACCCAAGAAGCCGACGATCGGCATCGTGACCTTCAACGAGCAGCAGAGCCAGCTCGTCGAGGACCTCCTGCGAGCCACCGGTGACCCGAACGTCAGGGCCGCGATGGACGAAGCGTCGATGGGCGCGAGCGAGGTGCTCTTCGTCAAGGCGCTCGAACGCGTGCAGGGGGACGAGCGAGACGTCGTCCTCTTCTCGGTCGCCTTCTCGAAGCAGGCGAACGGAAAGATCCCGCTCACGTTCGGGCCGTTGTCGAACCCGGGAGGGGAACGGCGCCTGAACGTCGCGGTCACCCGCGCGCGCCGGAAGAACATCGTGTTCTGCAGCTTCGCGCCCGAGGAGCTCGATGCCGACAGCGCGTCCTATCTGGGAGTCAAGGACCTCAAGAGGTTCCTGCTCTTCGCCCAGGCCTCGGGCGGTCACGGTGGTGGCGCCGCACCAGGCCTCGGACGTGCGAGCGTCCGGGACCGGCACCGCGACGAGGTCGCGGAGGTGCTGAGGAGCCACGGTCTGCACGTCATGACCGACGTGGGGCTCTCGGACTTCCGGCTCGACCTCGTGATCGCGCGTCCCGAGCGACCGGACCGCGTGCTCCTCCCGGTGCTGCTCGACGGCGAGTCGTGGCGCATGCGGTCCACGGTCGCCGACCGCGACGTCCTCCCCGTCGAGGTGCTGAAGAACCTCATGGGCTGGCCTGCGGTCGCGCGCGTCTGGTGGCCCATGTGGCTGCAGAACCGACAAGAGGTCGTCGACCGCATCCTTGCCGAGGTCGACGCCGTGGAGCACGCGCAGCCGGCTGACGAGCTCGCCCCGGAACGACCGGCTGTGGCAGGCGCCGAGGACGGGCAGCACCGTCCGGGGGCGCAGGACGAAACGGCGGCAGTGGACGAGGTGGCAGCGGTGCCCGTCAGGTCCGCCCCGAGCCAGGGGTCCGCGGACACCGTCGGCGTCAACGCTGCAGACGCCGTGGACAGCTCCTCGGCGAGCGCCCCCTCGATCCCTCGTGCGGCCGACGACGCCGACGGCGAGCCTGCCCCGGTGCTCGCGCCCGAAGGGGGGTCGAGGCGCGAGCCGATCGATGCAGGGACTCGGGTCTTCGTCCCGGCCCACTGCGACGTCGTCGGGGAACGTGATGTCCTGGATGCCCTCCCTGGCCGTGCCGCGGCGGCCGTGGTGCGTGCTCAGCTTCTCGACGTGATCGATGTCGAAGGGCCCGTCGCGATCGAGCGCCTCGTCAGGATCGTGGCCCGACGGTTCGACCTGTCGACCGTCCGGGCCTCCAGGGCTGCCGAGATCGCCAGGCTCGTCCCGAGGGCGCAGGTGCGACGGAGCAAGCTCGGTGTCTTCGCCTGGCCGACGGAGATCGACCCGGACTCGTGGACAGGCTTCCGGCGCGCAGACGTCGAGGGCACGCGTGGTCTCGACGAGATCGCACCTCAGGAGATCCGCAACGCGATGGTGGCAGCCGTCCGTGAAGCGCACGGCCTGAGCGACGAGGACACCCTGCGGGAGACGGCGCGGGTGTTCGGCGTCGGGCGACTAGCCTCGAAGGTTCGCCCTCGACTCGAGGACGTCCTGGATGCGGCAGTTCGGGAGGGTCGACTGGTCGAGCGCGACGGACTGGTCCAGGTCGACTGACCGCGAACGGAGGCGCCGGCGGTCCGCGCCGGCGCCTCCCGAGTACGTAGTTCCCACACTCTTCGCAGCAACCCGTTGACCACCCGCCCGCGGCGCGAGCATCCTCCACGCATGACGACACCGACCGCGTGGCAACGACGCCGCGCTCCGCTCGCGACCCGCCGCGCTCCGCTCGCGACCCGCCGCGCTCCGCTCGCGACCCGCCGCGCTCCGCTCACCACGCCCACCATCACCACCAACGCGGCCGCCCACCGCAGACGCCCCCTCGCCGCAGCCGCCACCGCTGCGACCCTCGCCCTCCTCGCGGCCCTCACCGCCACGCCCCAGCAGGCAGCCGCCGCCGAGACCGTCTCCGTCTCGACCGCGGCCCAGCTCAAGTCCGCCCTCGCGGCAGCCGCCCCGGGCCAGACCATCCACCTCGCCGACGGCGTCTACACGGGCAACTTCAAGGTCACGGGGCGCCCGGCCACGGCATCGGCCCCGATCACCCTCGAAGGCTCTCCGAACGTCGTCCTGCGCACCTCGAGCGGCGGCGGCAACGTCCTCCAGCTCACTGACGCCGACCACTGGACGGTCCGCGGCATCACGGTCCAGAACGCCCAGAAGGGCATCATGATCGACTCGTCCGACCACGTCACGATCGATGGCGTCACGGTCCACGACCTCACCATGGAGGGCGTGCACTTCCGCACGTCGAGCAGCTACGGCGTCCTGAAGAACTCGCGCATCTTCGACACCGGGCAGGACCGGCGCGGCATGGGCGAGGGCGTCTACGTCGGGTCGGCCAACACCTACAGCGACACGTCCGACCACGTCCAGATCCTCGACAACACCATCGGCCCGCTGGTGCGCGGCGAGAACGTCGACATCAAGGAGGGCACGCGTGGCGGTCGCATCGCGGGCAACACCTTCTACGGCGACGGCCTGACGGGCGCCAACTACGACGACTCGTGGGTCGACATCAAGGGCAACGACTACGTCGTCGAGGACAACGTCGGCATCGGGACCACCAGGTCCGGCTTCCAGACGCACCAGCAGTCGCCCGGCTGGGGCTGCGGTACGACGTTCCGGAACAACTCCTCGGACCTGAGCGGCGCCGTCGGGCCCGGGCGGTACGCGATCGAGGTGACCGTCTACGACGCGACGACCTGTCCGGTGACCGTGACGAGCGACAACACGGTCGTCGGGGGAGACGGCCTGGTCAACCCGGGCATCCCCGTCTCGCCGCTGGGCGGCGGGCCGAGCCCAGAACCCAGCCCGACGCCGGAGCCCACCCCGAGCCCGACGCCCTCACCGTCGCCGAGCCCCACCACGCCCGCATGCACCGCTCCGGCCTGGAGCGCGGGCGCCGTCTACACGGGCGGAGCCACGGTCTCGCACGCCGGCAGCACCTACACGGCCAGGTGGTGGACCCAGGGCGAGACGCCCGGGACGTCGCAGTGGGGAGCGTGGGCGGTCGTCGGACCCTGCTGATCGGCTTCGAGCATCTGGTGGTTTTCACCCGGACGTCCCACGTGCTGCTGGATCAGCAGCATCAGCAGTAGAGTGCAGGCATGGTTTCGATCACGATCCGCGACGTCCCGCAGGAGGTGCGCGACGAGCTCGCCTCGCGTGCGGCCGCCTCAGGGCGATCGCTGCAGGAGTACCTTGCCCAGGCCCTCGACGACCTGGCAGCCAAGCCGTCGCTCGAGGGCGTCCTCGTCGACATCCGTCGCAACGCCCGGGGCTTCCCTGCGCTCGAGATGGACTCGTTGACCGCGGACCTCGCCGCCGACCGCCGGTGAGTCACCACCGTCGGGGCGGCCTCGTCGTCCCGGATGCGTCGGCGGTCGTCGTGCTGCTCATCGACCCGTCGACGCGTGGCGATACGGTTGCCCAGCTGCTCCGTGGCGCCACGTTGTTCGCTCCGTCGCTCCTTCCGTACGAGGTCGCGAACGTGCTGCGCCGTCGCCGCGCAGCAGGACTGCTGTCGGACGGCGAGGCGCGCATCGCGTTCGACGCTCTGCGCCGCCTGCCCGTCGAGCTCTGGCCCTTCGAGGTGCTGGCCGCCCGAGCCTGGGAGCTCGGCCCCGACCTGAGCACGTACGACGCCGCCTACGTCGCGCTCGCAGAACATCTCGACGCCATCCTCGTCACGACGGATGCGCGGCTCGCGCGCGCGCCCGGCCCCCGCTGCACGATCGAGCTCGTCGCCTAGGACGGGCCATCGGCCCCTGTGGACAACCCTGGCGCCACCCCTCGACGGCGCCACGATGGTCCCGGTCGATGCAGCGCGCAGCCAGGCGCGATGCGGCCGAGCAGGGGGAGCCAGCATGGGCAAGGGCGTCACATGGCTGTGGGGCGTCGCGGGCGCGGTCCTGGTGGCCCTCGTCGTTGCAGGTGCCTGCACGGTCCTGGTGTCGTGGGTCGTGGGTGTGGGGCGCGGTGACGCGGACCTCGCGTATCACGGGGCAGTCAACTCGATGGCGCTCGCGGTCTACCTGCCGTGGTTCTTCACGCACTACTGGGTGCGACCGACCCTGCCCTGTCTGCTGCTGCCGTTCGTCGGTGTGCTGCTCGCTCCCTACCTCCTCGTGCTCCTGTTGTTGTTCACGATGGAGACGCCCGGGGTCACGGAGCACCTGCGGACGATCGCGTTCGGGGCCATGGTCGCCGCCCCGATCGCCGGACCGGTGTGGTTCGTCGGACGGTGCCGCCGCCGGTGGGCCCGCATGGTCGCGCTGGCCGCGACGGTCCAGGGCGGCCGGGTCGTCGAGGTCGTCGAGTCCGTCCACCACGGGCAGTGGAGCGCGGTCCGCCTCGTCGACGTACAGACCGGTGAGCGGGAGCAGACTCCGCTGTGGGGGCACTACAGCCGGCGTGACGTGTGCGTGGTCGATGGCTCGCTCACCGTCCTGGATCACACCGCCGCGATCGTCCGGGGGTTCGGCGCGCCACGCGTCCGGATCCGCCCGACGACGCACGGCGTCACCGCACCCTCGTGACCTCGACCCGCCCCAGCAGCTCCTCGAGCACGCTCTCGCTCACCACGGGGATCCCGTACCGCCGCGCGGTCCGGGCCTTCCCGGACAGCGAGTCCGGGTCGGCCGCGATCACGACGCGCGTGCGCTTGGTGACGTTCGGCCAGGGTGCCAGCCCGGCCGCGCGCGCCTCGCGCTCCCACTCCTCGCGGGGCCGCGTCATGGCCCCGGTGAGCACGATCTCGTCGCCCCGAGCCAGCGCGAACCGCGGCCGCGCGGCCACGGTCGCGACGCCCCCACCCAGCGTGTCACCCCGGGCAGCCCCACCCAGCGCGTCAGCCCCGCCCAGCGCGTCGGCTCCACCAACCCCGTCATCCCCACCCGGCCCGACGGCGCCGCTCGCCTTCGCGCGCAGGTGCGCTCCGCCGTCGGGCAGGGTGGCGAGCACCGGACCGGACGCCGCGCGCTCGACCGCTGCCGCGACGTCGTCGGCGTCCATGCCGAGCTGGCCGGCGACCTCGTGGAGGTCCGCGACCTCGGCGTCCGAGAGCATGCCGTCCTCGAGCGCGACCCGCGCGAGCGCGTCGAGGTACCCGCGATGCAGCGACTCGACCTGCGCACGGCCGAGCCCGGCCTCCTCGGCGGCGGCGAGGAGCGCGCCGCGCTCGGTGAAGGACACGTACCGGTCGAGCAGGGCCAGGTCGAGGAGCGCGAGGTAGTCGTCGGCCTCGACGGGGAAAGGCACGCGGTCGAGGCGGTCGGACAGGCCCGAGAGCCAGTGGCCCGTGGGGCGGCTCGCGCCGCGCAGCACGGGGGAGAAGCCGTCGGGGACCGCGAGGCCGGGCCACGAGTGCGTGGCCGACGCCTCGTGGGCCTGGGCCCAGAGCGGGTCGGCGTCGTCGAGCCCCAGGTAGTGCTCGAGGAGCCCCGCGGTGGCGCGGGCGTCGCCGAGAGCCGAGTGGGCGCCGTCGTGCACCACGCCCGCGAGCTCGCAGCAGATCGCGAGACCGCGCGGCGCGGACGGCAGGAACGTCCCGGCCAGGCGCATGGTGCACAGGCACGCGAGCGGGTCGATCCCCACGGGCAGGCCCACGCGCCCGAACTCGGCGCGCAGGAAGCGCGTGTCGAAGCTCGCGTTGTGGGCGACGATCACGCGCCCCTCGAGGAGCCGCGCGAGGTGCGGCGCGACGACCGCGAACGTGGGCGCGAGACTCACGTCGGCCGCGCTGATGCCGTGCACGTGCTGCGGGCCCAGGTCGCGCTCGGGGTTGACGAGCGTGCACCACTCGTCCTGGACGCGGCCGGCGGTGTCGGTCAGGACGACGGCGACCTCGGCGATGCGGTCGTGCTGGCGGGGCGAGAACCCAGTGGTCTCGAGGTCGATCACGGCGAATCCGGGCACGGGGACCAGGGTGCCAGGTGGGGCGCGAGACGACGAAGTCGTCCACAGGCTTCGTGGGTGGAGGGCGTTCGACGCGCGAGTCCGTCGAATCGTTTCTAACCTGGACAGGCATACCAACTCAGGGGAGATCTGCTGTGCGTACTGCTGCCATCACGGCCAGCGTCCTGGTGTCCGTCGGACTGCTCGCGGGGTGCAAGGGAGGCACGGGCTCGGGTCCCGCGTCACCCTCGCCGACCGCGACCGACCCGTCACCGACCGACCCGTCCACCGAGCCCACGAGCCCGCCCCCGGTCGACCCGACCGACGGGCCGTCGCCCGAACCGACCGACACGGCCACGACGGCACCGTCCGAGTCTCCGGACCCCGGCGACGTCTCGATCGAGGTGTACATCCCGGAGCGCACGGCCCCGCCGTCGAGCGACTGAGGCCCCGGAGCAGCATGACGCACGACGGGCCGGACCTCGTTCTCCGAGGCCCGGCCCGTCGCTCCGTCGAGCACGCCCCCCACGGGCGCGCTCCGCGCTCCTACCCCTGTGCCGGGGGCGGGAGCAGCGCTATGCGGCGCCGCCCTCCGACTGGCGGGCGCGGTGGCGGCGCGCCGCGAGGACGAGCCCGACGCCGACCAGCAGTGCGAGGAACGCCGCACCGGCGGCGAGCCCGACGGTCGCACCGGTCGAGGCGAGCGAGCCCGAGCTCGTGCCTCCCGTCGACCAGGGGTCCGACCCACCGTCCGAGTCGACGAGCGTCGCGTCGTCGGTGGGCTCACCGGTACCCGGCTCGTCGGTACCCGGGCCGCCCGTCCCCGGGTCGTCCGTGGGAGGGGCGGTCGGCTCGACGGCCACGGCCGTCACGGTGATCGGCGCCGTCCCGAGGTCCGTGACCTCGGTCGCCTGGGTCGCGGCGTCGACGAGCGTGGCGCGCTCGGCGGTCACGGCACCGTCCCCGGCGCCCACGGCCACGAAGTCGAGGGTCGCGAGCGTCAGGTCTCCCTCGGCGGCCGGCGAGGTGCCGAGCCTGGTCTGCGTGAGCACGACCGAGGACCCGTCGGGACCGAGCGCCGCCTCGTGGAACCCGGAGATGTCGGTGGTCCCGCTGCCGTCGACGTACTCGAGCACCTCGGGGTCGAAGCCCACCGTGAGCTCGTACGCGAACAGGTCGCTGACCCCGGTGGCGGCCACGGTCACCGAGACGGTGTCACCGACCTCGACCGCGGGGGCCGAGGCCGTGACCGTGTACGAGCCGACGGTCGTCGCGGCGCTCGCCGCTCCGGCGCCGCCGAGGAGCGTCGCCCCCGCGAGCGTCAGCGTCGCCGCACCGGCGACGACCCGCCGCGCGGCGAGCCGCCGGGCGGCGAGCCGTCCTGCGGCGCCCCGCTGCGGTGCCCGTGATCCAACGGCTCGGTCCATGGTGGTCGTCCTCTCGAACAGTGAAGCAGGTGTCGTGATCCGCACGGCTCAGCCCTCCAGCTCGGGGAACAGCGCGGGTGCGTGGCGGTTGAGCGAGCCCTGCTCGTACCCGTAGGCCAGGCCGAGCAGCGTCCCCTCGTCGTAAGCACGGCCGATGAACTCGAGGCCGATCGGCGCCCCGTCGCTCGTCGAGCCGTCGAGCTCGGCGGACGCGAAGCCCATGGGCACGGTCACGGCGGGCAGGGCCGAGAACGGGCTGAGGCGGTTGTTGGAGCCGCTCGAGTAGCCGGTCGGCCCCGAGGTCGACGGGTAGATGATCGCGTCGACGTCGTGCGCGTCCATGGTTCCCTCGATGGCCCGGCGGCCGAACGCGATCTCGCCGTCGTGCTGGGTTTTCCAGGCGTCGTACGTCTCCTGGGTCACGAGCGAGCGGGTGCGCAGCGTGCCCGCCAGCGCGGGGAGGTAGTCGCCGCCCGACGCCACGATGTCCTGGAGGGACCGGTACGGCACGGCCGGGGCGGCGAACTTCGTCAGGTACTCGTTGAGGTCGTGGCCGAACTCGTTGGTGCTGCCCGACGACCACGTCTGGATCGTCGCCATGTCCGTGATGGCCAACGGCACGACCTCGGCCCCGCGGGCCTCGAGGTCGGCGACTGCGTCGGCGAACAGGCGCCTGGCGGTCGCGTTGGTGCCGATCGTCGTCGGGTCGTAGCCGATGCGGGCGCCGTCGAGGCTGTCGGCGTCGAGGAACGAGGTGTAGGAGGCGGGCCGCCGGGAGTCGGTCAGCGCGGTCGCGGCGTCCTCCGGGTCGGAGCCCGCGACGGCGTCGAGCGCGATGGCCGCGTCGGTCACGGTGCGGGTCATGGGGCCGCCCGTGTCCTGGGACAGCGCGAGCGGGACGATCCCGTCGCGGCTCGTGAGCCCCACTGTCGAGCGCACGCCCACGAGCGCGTTCCACGACGACGGGATGCGGATCGAGCCGCCCGTGTCGGTGCCGAGCCCGATCACCGCGAAGTTGGCGGCGATCGACGCCCCGGACCCGCCGCTCGACCCGCCCGACGTCTTGCCGGGCGCGTACGGGTTGGTCGTGGTGCCGCCCAGCGAGCTGTCGGTCGTGGTGTTGACCGCGAACTCGTAGAGGTTGGCCTTGGCGAGGATCACGGCACCGTCGGCCCGCAGGTTCTCGATCATCTGGGCGTCCGACGACGTCTGGTTGGCCTGGAGGCACGTGCACCCGGCCGTGGTCGGCATGTCGACGGTGTTGTAGTTGTCCTTCGCGATCACGGGGATGCCGTGCAGCATGCTGCGCGGGCCGTCCGCGGCGCGTTCCTTGTCGAGCTCGGCCGCGATCTCGAGCGCGTGCGGGTTGAGCGTGATGATCGAGTTGATCTGGTCGTCGTACGCCTCGATCCGGTCGAGGTACATCTGCGTGAGCTCGACCGCGGTCAGCTCGCCCGAGGCCATGGCCTTCTGGATGTCCACCGTGCTCGCCTCGAGCAGCGTGAAGGCGCCGTCGTCGTAGAGCATGCGCTGGGACAGGGCCGCGACGTCGGTCACGTCGATCGTGCCGCTGCCGTCGAGGTCGGCGGCCGCGACGTCGGACCAGCCGGCGTCGGTGCTCGTGGTCCCGACCGCAGCGACGAGCAGCGACAGGTCGTCGGTGTCGACCGCGCCGTCGCCCGTCAGGTCGGCCTCGGTGTAGAAGGGCGCGCCGAACGCGAGCCCCGGTGAGGTCGGGTCAGAGGGAGCGCCGACGGCGGTGGTCGCGGTCAGTCCCACGGTGATCGGTGCGACGAGCGCGACCAGGGCGACGGGAGCGGCGGCGAGGAGGCGCCGTCGTCGTGCGTGCGTGTTCACGGAGTTGTCCCTTCCGAGTGCGCCGAGGGCAGGGCGAAGCACGCCGACGGCGGCGGTTGATCTGGGGAGGGCGCGCACCCCCGTGCGCCCACAGCGAGGCTGCCACCCGCGTGTTTCGGCGCGGTGTCGCGGTAGTTTCGACCGCTGCGCGGTCACTAAGAACCGTGTCTCGTCTGCTGCTCGACTGTGGACGGGGTCCTACGAGTAGAGGCTCGCGCGGAATCCGGGGTAGGGATCCACGGTCTCAGCAGCGGACCTGCGGACGGCGACTACGGCGTCGAGTGCCGGCCCGGCGACGTAGTGCCGCCCCTTGGTGCTACCGACGGCGCGCAGCAGTGCGACGTCGGTCAGCAGCTTGAGGTCGCGGCTCGCCGTGCGCTCGTCGATCTGGGCTTCACGCACGTACGGCCCTCGCCGGACCCGCATGCCGAGTGCGGCCGAGTAGAGGACGTCGAGCGATCGATCCGGGAGCCGCTGGCTCGCCCCGAGATCGTCGAGCATGCTCCAGACCCTCGAGGCGCGCGATACGCGGTCGAGGACGGCCTGTGCCTGGAGATGGTGCGCGCGCAACGAGAACGTCACCCAGGTGGAGGCATCGTGGCCCGGGCTCCAGGTGCCGTCACCGGATCGCGCCAGGACACGGTAGTAGTCCTCGGCGTTCGCCCCGAGCCATTCCTCGATGCTCGACAGCTCGGGAGCACTCAGGCCTGCTCGGGTCAGTACCAGCGTCTGCAGAGCGCGAGCCATGCGGCCGTTGCCGTCGCGGAAGGGATGGATCATGACCAGGTTGAGATGCGCCATCGCACCGCTGACGAACGGATCGAGGTCCGGATGGTCGGCGGTCCATCTCATGAGCTCGTCGACGAGTTCTGCGACGAGGTCGGCGTCAGGCCCGGCGTAGAGGTGACGGCCGGTCGCCTCGTCCGAGACGAAGATCTCCCCGCGGCGGTACTGACCGGGGCTCTTGTCGAGAGCGTGGGACAAGAGCATGTAGTGCATGGAACGGAGGATCGATGCGTCGAGCGTGAAGTTCTCGTCGCCGGCGGTCGCCAGGATGAACCCGAGCGCCTGGCGATAGCCCGCGATCTCGCGGAACGTCTGGACGTCAGCGCTGATCGGTTCGTCGCCCTCGATCGCGGCGTCGGCGTCGTCGAGGGCGACGTTGTACCCCTCGATGCTGTTCGACCCTTGGATCGCCCGCGCGACGGCCGTCTTACGAAGCCTCCCTACCCACCGTCGGGGCGTGCGGATCTGATCGGCGAGTGCACTACGCATCGTCGAGAGCTCGCCGAGGACGCGCTCGTCGTCGGCAGTCAGCACGGGGAGGGTGTAGAGCATGACCCAATGTCCTTAATCTAGAGACACACAGTCTCACGCAACGTGCTGTGTCGCAAGAATTGAGACATCAGGACAAGGGGACAACCAGCTCAGCCCTTCGCGCGCGCCGCCCGACGGCGTCGCCTCGCCTCCTCGGCGCGGCTCTCCGCGGCCTCGAGATCGGCGTCCACGCCGGCCAGCTCTTCCTCGGCCGCGGCGAGCGCCGCGCGGGCCTCGTCGAGCGCGCGGTGCGCGTCGTCGCGCTCGGCGGTCAGCCGGGCGATCTGCTCGTCCAGTGCGGCCAGGCGCGCATCCAGGGGCCCGACGGCGTCGCTCGCCTCCCGCACGGCGTCGGCGGCCTGGTCGCGGCGACCTTCGAGCCGGTCGATGTCCGCGGCCGCCTCGGCGACCTCGCGCTCGGCGGACTCCAGGGCGGTGTCCGATCCCGGGTGCTCGCCGTCGGACGGTCCGTCGGCGGGCGCCTCGACGCGAGGCTCCCCGGCACGTCCCGGCGGCTCCGCATCCGCAGGACGCCGCGCACCGGAACCCCTCCGGGCCTCGCGCTCGGCGCTCAACGACACGACGTCGGCCGTCTCGCCGCTCTCGTCGACGATCCCGAACCCGACGTACTGGAGCGCCTGCGTGAGTCGCCCGGCCCGGACGAGCGCCCCGGCGTCGCGGTCCATGACCGCCGCGGTGAGGGTCTCGCCGAGCCGGCGCGCCGCCTCGCCCGACACCGACCTGCCGCCCACGCCCGCCGACGACACCTCGGCGACCAGGGCGTCGACCTGGCGTCGACGCTCGCGGTCGAGCTCGGTGAGCCGCGCGCGGTCACGGTCCTCGGTCGCGGCGCGCAGCTCGTCGCCGAGCGCCACGAGGTCGTCGATCGCCTGCCCGTGCGCGCGGGCGACCTGGTTGACGACCCACGCCGCGACGGTCGGCTTGGCCAGCCCGCGCAGCCGGGCCGCGCCCACGGAGTCGCCCGCCGCGGTGGCCTGCTTGGCAGCGACGTTGCGGGCCGCGACGAACTCGTCGAGAGGCAGCGCGAACAGGTGGTCGACCGCCTGCTCGCCGCTCGCCGCGGGGTCCTCGCTCATCGGTC
The DNA here is from genome assembly GCF_044748475.1 of Oerskovia enterophila. Taxonomy (NCBI): domain Bacteria; kingdom Bacillati; phylum Actinomycetota; class Actinomycetes; order Micrococcales; family Cellulomonadaceae; genus Oerskovia; species Oerskovia enterophila. The sequence goes on along the minus strand of NZ_JBIVFZ010000004.1, from coordinate 460,211 downwards.
CAGCGTCGCACCGTTCCTCAGGCGGTGCCGAGCATGCGGTTGTCGTCCAGGATCGGGCCGGATCGGACGACAACCGCATGCTCGTGGAACGACAACCGCATGCTCGGCACCTCCGATAGTCTCCGGAGTCGAGCGCACCGGGCACACGGCCCGGGACTGCGCGTCACCGCCGACCCAGGGGAGCCCGTGGACAAGGACCAGCTGCTCGGCTCGACCGCGGCCTCCGCCGACGGCGAAGCGGCCCGGGCCGGCACCGACCCGGTGCTGGACCCGACCCCCGCCGACGCCGCACCCGACGACCCGACCGGTGCTCCGCCGTCGGGCATCGAGGACACCCCCGCGAAGCCCGGGCTCGACGACCTGGTCGCGGGCTGGGTGGGCCGGGCCCTGGACGTCTACCCGCGCCCCGGCCTGCCGCTCACCGCGCACTGGGACGCCTCGGCAGCGGGCCTCGTGCGCCAGGTCCCGTACGTTCCGCGCTTCGCGACCAAGCCCCTCGAGCTGCTCGACCGGTTCGGGGCCGTGCACGTGGGCCCGCGGGAGGTCGGGTTCGACGGCGACGCGGTCGACTGGGACCGTGTGATCGAGCTGCGCACTCACCCCGCCTGGTCGAGCCTGTCGGCCGACGCGCTCGAGGCGAACTTCGCGCAGTACCTGAGCGTGATCCCGCGCCTGCCGGGGCGCGGCTGGGTCCTGGGCAAGGTCTCGGAGCTGCTCGTGTCGCTGTACCTGGCGGTCGTGCCCCTGCCCGACGACGTTGCTCGCCTCCTCGAGGTCGGCGACACCTCGGACGACGACACCGAGGAGGGGCCCGAGGAGGTCGCGGAACGCGACCTGTTCACCCGGCGGACAGTGACGGAGATCGTCTACAAGCGCCGTTTCGGCGAGGGCGAGCGGCAGGCGTGCACGACGTCGGTCCTGCTGCAGCTCGCGTTCCCCGAGTCGACCGACGCCATGCTGGCGCTCGCGGCCGAGCGGGGGGTGCGGGTCGTGCACGTCCCGGTCGACGAGGGCGAGATGGGCGCGACGATCAAGCGCGCCGCGTCGTGGCGGTCGGCCGCGCTGGGGCTGCGGGAACGCTTCGCACGCGCAGAGGGCCCGACGGCGTAGGTCGCCCGGGCGGCGATCGTCGCCAGGGCGACGGGGCGACGGGGCGACGGGGCGACGGGGCGACGGGGAGGCGCGGCGGTCCGTGCCGTCACGCGACCCGGTTCCCGCGCGCGGTCTACGCTCCGAGGGGACCGCGTGGTGGGCGAGGGCCGGCCGCACGGCGAGGGCGCGCCGGGACGAGCGCCGGCGGCACGACACGAGGCGAGGCAGCACATGGCACGCAGGACCATCGTCATCACCGGGGCGAGCGACGGGATCGGCGCGGCCGCAGCCCGGCAGCTCGCAGCGGACGGGCACAGGGTCGTGGTCGTCGGGCGCTCGCCCGAGAAGACCGCCGCGGTGGCCGGGGAGGTCGGGGCCGACTTCTTCGTGGCCGACTTCGCACGCCTGGCCGAGGTGCGGGCGCTCGCCGCCGACCTGCGCGAGCGCTACGAGAGGATCGACGTCCTCGCGAACAACGCGGGCGGCATCATGGCCGACCGCCAGGTCTCCGAGGACGGCCACGAGCTGACGTTCCAGGTGAACTACCTGGCGCCGTTCCTCCTCACCACGCTGCTGCTCGACCGCTTGGAGGAGAGCCACGCGAGCGTCATCAGCACGAGCAGCGCCGCGCACCGCCTGTTCAGCGACTTCCACGTCGACGACCTCGAGGCCGAGCGGTCGTACGCGCCCAACGCCGCATACGGGAACGCCAAGCTCGCGGTCAACCTGTTCACGCGCGAGCTCGACCGCCGGTACCGCGCGTCGGGGATCTCGGCCGCGGCCTTCCACCCGGGCGTGGTCGCGACGAACTTCGCGGCCACGTCGACGAGCGGCATGCGGGTCATGTACCAGACCGTGCTGAGCCGCTTCCTCACGTCGTCTGCCAAGGGGGCCGACACCCTGGTCTGGCTCGCGACGACGACCCCGGGCGTCGACTGGGAGCCGGGGAACTACTACGTCAAGCGCAAGGTCGCGACGACCCACCCGCTCGTGGGCGACGCGCGGCTCGCGGCCGAGCTCTGGGACCGGAGCGTGGAGATGGTGGCCGGGGCCGTCGAGCCGGGGACGGCGGCCTGACGGAGGCGGCCTCTGGGCTCTGGACCTCGGCGGATCGGGCCTCGCCCCTTCGGTGCCGACCATGCGGTTGTCGTCGGTTTCGTCCGCGTAATGAACGCCCACCGCATGCTCGAGTGGCGCCGACCGCATGCTCGTGAGCGCCGCGCGTCCCCGGGCAGCACGACGGGCCCGGTGCTCTCGCAACCGGGCCCGTCGGTCTCACCGCGCCGCAGGCCGAAGGGGGGGTGACCTGCGACGGGGAGGCTGGGGGGACCGTCAGGACGCCGAGGTCGTGACCTCGATGCGCTGCGGCGTCGTGCCGGCGTAGACGCCGGCGACGGTGACGGTCAGGACGCCTGCGTCGTACCGGGCGCTGATCGCGTCCGCGCTGGTGGCCTGGGGGAGCGTCACGACGCGGTGGAACGCGCCGTAGCGGACCTCGCGGACACGGCGGCCCTCGGTCTCCTCGGCCCGCTCGTCCTTGCGCTCGCCGCGCACGACGAGCTTGCGGCCCTCGACCTCGACCGTGACGTCCTGCGCGGGGTCGATACCCGGCAGGTCGAAGCGGGCCACGAGGTCGTCGCCGTCCTGGAAGACGTCGGCGTGGGCCGGGACGCCTGCCACGGGACGAGCGGTGAGCAGGTCGCGCAGGGCGCGGTCGAAGGCGGGGGCGGGGGTGGTCAGGGTGGTCGTCATGGTGACTCCTTCAGTCGTGATGGAACCTCTGACGGGTACAACTTGAGTCACCCACGCTCAATTCCAGAACCGCGTTCGCCCTGGACGAACGACCGCGCCCGCGGGGCGGGGCTCGGCCTACTCGCAGCCCACCCCGTCGCCGTCGCGGTCCAGCTTCTTGCTGTACCCGGGCTCGCCGACGCGGATCGGTGCCTTGCCCGCCGCCGTGTCAGGCCTGAGGCGCTCCGAGGACCGCGACCAGGAAGTCGCCGCCCTCGGTGAACGGCCGCAGGTCCCACGTCGACAGCATGAGCTGGACCTCGAGCCCGGCCTCGGCGGCGTCGGCGAAGAACGCGTCGAACGCGTAGCCACGCCCCGCGCCGAACCCGACGACGGCCCGCCCGCCCGGTGCCAGGTGGGCCCGGAAACGGCGCAGCACCTCGACCTCGGTCCCCGGCGCGAGGAACGTCACGACGTTCCCGGCGCACACGATCAGGTCGAACGGTTCGTCGACCCCCATCGTGGGCAGGTCGAGCTCGGCGATGTCCGCGACGAGCCACGTCGAGCCGGGATGGTCGGTCTCGGCGGCCTCGATGAGGACGGGATCGACGTCGACCCCCACGACCGTGTGCCCGCGCGCCGCGAGCTCGGCGCCCACGCGACCCGGCCCGCAGCCGGCGTCGAGGATCCGGGCCCCGCGCGGGAGCATGGCGTCCACTAGCCGCGCCTCGCCCGCGAGGTCCGCGCCCTGCGCAGCCATCGCGCGGAAACGCTCGACGTACCAGGTCGAGTGTGCGGGGTTCATGGCGGTCTTCTGCTCCCAGCGCGTGGGGTTGGCCTTGCTCACCGGTGCTCCTCGGGGTCGGGCGGGGGTGTGATGGGTCGGACGGGCCGTGCGGGTGGAGAGGTCGGGCGGGTCTGGCGGGTTCGGTCGGGTCGGCGGGGCGTCCCGGGGGCTGTGGCAAGGGCCGACGGATCAGCTGACCGGCCGACCGGATGCTGACCGGCTGACCAGGCGCCTGGCCGACCTGGCGCGAGCCTCGACCGTACCTCTGCGGCGACCGCTGTCGGCAGCGGTCCAGGTCCGGGGCGACGGGGTCTCAGCGGCCGGGACCGACGGCGCCGACCGGACAGGAACGACCAGCTGCCCACGCCGCCCGGCCCCGCTGCCGCCTCTATGGACCGACGACCCGCCGACCACGAGGTTCCGTGCGGTCGAGCACGAGGTTGAGAGCGGAATCCGCTCCATAGCGACCGCAACCTCGTTCTCGGCACGCACCACGAAGCCGGCACCAGCCGCCGTACCAAACCGGGAAGGAACCCCTACGGCTCCACGTCGTCGTGCAGCACCACGCGCGACAGCTCGATCCGGTCCCCGCGCTTCCAGTAGTGCAGCCGACGGGCCGACGCACGCTTGCTCTGGAGCGAGGCCCGCCAGCACGTCGCGCCGTCCTCGCGCACGACCGCCGGGCTGCTGCCGCCCTCGTTGACGCGCAGCGGGTGCAGCTCACGGCCCGCGATGTGCTCGGCGTCCCCGGTCAGCACCTCGACCACGACGTCGACGACCTTGGCCCGCGAGACGCCCTCGATCGTCGCGAGCGACGGCAGGAACCTGTCCCCGAGCGCGTACGGCGCGAGCGGCTTGCTCGCCTTCTCGGCGGCCGGGACGCGCCGGACCCATGCGAGCTGGACCTCGAACCGGAACTGCTCGACAGGGTCGAGGAAGACCGCGCCGTCGTCGGGGGCCGGGCCGCCGTGGCTCGCGGCCTTCTCTGCCTTCTTGAGCTGTTGCCGGCTGAGGTCGGCCTTGCGGTACCGGGTGCGGAAGTTCTCGGCCCGGGTCAGGGCCTCGGCCAGGTCCCGGTCGAGCTCGGCCGCACGCAACCGCAGCCCGCCGAGCTCGACCGCGGTCGCCTGCGCGGCCGCGCGCAGCAGCCCGACTTCGGCGGTCGCCGCGGCGAGGTCCGCCTCGAGCGTGCGGGCGCGGGTGCGGCTCGCCTCGAGCGCGAGGCTCATGTCGCGCAGCGCTCCCCGGGAGGGTGCAGCGGGGGCGTCGCGCCGCGGCGCGTTGGCGATCAGGTCCAGCGGGGTCCGACGGCGCAGCCCGCCCTCGGCGCTCGGCCCCGGCTCGGCAGTCCCCTGCTCTGCATCGGTGAGCACCTCGGCGGGCGCCTCCGTGAGCATCTCCGTGGGCGGCCCCTCGACCGATCCCGCCTCGGGGGGCAGCCCGGGCAGGCGCAGCGGCGGCAGCACGGGCAGCGACCGGGGCGGGGCCGGGCGGCTGAGGTCCGGGAGCACGAGCCACGGCGGGCCGCCGTCGAGCAGGCTCGGCGCGGGCACCGGGGCGTCGTCGCTGTCGGAGTCGTCGTCGACGTCGTCCAGCCGCAGCCGCCACGGCGCGGTCGACACGACGCGCGCGAGCACGACCTCGCCCACGGTGAAGAGGTCGGTCAGCTCGTCGGCGGGGTTCCCGGTCACGTCGTCGCGCGGCACGACGACCTCGAGCCCGGGGACGAGCCGCAGGTGCACGGTCGCGGGGGCGACCGCGGTCACGTCGGCGAGCACCACCTGCCCGACGGCGTACCCGCCCAGGTGCGTGTCCTCGCCCGGGGGCGTGGCGCCGTCGGGCACGAGGAGCGCACCGCGCACGTCCAGCCGGCGGCTCTCCCGGTCCAGCGTCCCTGCGACCCGCTGCCCGACGACCAGCAGCCGCGCGAGCGAGACCCCCGGGACGGTGAGCTCCTCGGCGATGCTCGCGAGCGAGTCGTCGTCGAGGGTCACGAACGCCCGCGGCCCGAGGATGGACCGGACCGTGCCCTCGACGCGGGGCGCGTCGGGGTCGTGCGACGTCCTGAGCAGGCCCGCGCTGAGAGCCGCGGTCAGGGTGTCGTGCGTGAGGTGGTCGTGCAGGCGCCGTGCGTCGGCGTCCGAGTAGGCGAAGCGCAGCTTGCTGCGCCGCGGCAGGCCGACCCACTCGTGGTCGACCGGGTAGACGCGCGCGGCCCCGCCGTAGACCTGCGTCGAGGGGGGCATCACGGCCGAGAACGCCCACGAGGCGTCGCCCGTGGGCAGGACGACGACCTCGGCCAGCCCCGAGACCTCCTCGAGCAGGCCGTCGAGGTCCACGTAGGGGGCGTCGTGCCCTGCGGCGACCGAGATCGCGACCACGGGCCAGGGACGGCCCGGGGTCAGGAGGTGCGCGGCGAGGACCCGTGCGCCCTCGACGTCGGTGACCCAGCGCGCGCCGGACGGCGGCCTGCGGGGAGCCCTGCGGCGTGGGGCCGGAGCGTCGCCCGCGGGGCCGTCCGGAGCGCTCCCGGGCGCCGGGGAAGAGCCCGCCCTGGCCCGTTCCTTCGCCCTGTTGCGTCTGACCACGTGCTCACCTCCTCGTATGCCGTGGGGCACACCGTAACGGCTGGCGCCCACGTCGGGGCGCAGGTGCGGGGGTGTGGGGGCGACGGGAGCGGACGAGGCGCGCAGGGAGGGATCGGCAGGGCGACTGCTAGCGGCCGAACACCTCCAGGACGGGTGTGTCGCCGTCGACGAACCGGATGAACTGACCCACGGTCGAGGGGGACCGCAGGACCTGCGCGGCCACCAGCGCGACGTTGCCGCGCGACGTCTCGCCGTTCTCGGCGTCGACGTCGATCGTGCCGGTCGCCGCGTGGTTCGTCAGGGTGCCGGGGCCCAGGATCGTCCAGTCGAGGTCGGTGCCGCGCAGGTGGTCGTCGGCCGCGAGCTTGGCGTCGGCGTACGGGAAGAAGCTGTTGTCCTTCGCGATGCCGTGGTCCGGCACTGAGCCGATCCACGACACCATGACGTAGCGCGAGACCCCTGCGGCGGCGGCCGCGTCCATCGAGCGGATCGCGGCGTCCCGGTCGATCGCGTAGGTCCGTTCGGGGTCCCCGCCGCCGGCGCCCGCGGACCACACGACCGCGTCGTGCCCGCGCAGGGCCTCGGTCATCTCCTCGGTCGAGGCCTGCTCGATGTCGAGCAGGACCGGCGTCCCGCCGAGCTCCTCGACGAGCGGGAGCTGCGACTCGAGGCGCACGATCCCGCTCACGGCGTTGTCGTGGTCCGTGAGGATCGGGACGAGCAGGCGGCCCACCTTGCCGTGGGCTCCGATCAGGGCGACGTTCATGGTTCTCCTCGGTTCATCGGGTGCGGTGCTCCCTCCACGGTGCACCGAGGAGGCGCGGGCCGCCTGCTGGGGGATCTGGCGGGCTACTCCTCGACGACCGCCACGGTCACGTCGATGTTGCCTCGCGTCGCGTTCGAGTACGGGCAGACCTGGTGCGCTGCTTCGACGAGCTCCTGGGCGACGGCGCGCTCGACGCCGGGCAGGCTCGCCTCGAGGTGCACCGCGAGCGTGTAGCCGCCGGCGTCGAGCGGCCCGATCGAGACGCTCGCACCGATCGCCGAGTCCGCGACCGAGACCTTGCGCTGGCGCGCGACGCCCAGCAGGGCCGAGTGGAAGCAGGCCGCGTAGCCCGCGGCGAAGAGCTGCTCGGGGTTGGACCCGTCGCCGCTGCCACCCATCTCCTTGGGCACGGCGACGTCGAGGTCGACCCGCCCGTCGGTCGAGCGGACGTGGCCGTTGCGGCCCTCTCCGGTGGCGAGTGCTTCGGCGGTGTAGAGAACCTTCATCGTGCTACCTCCAGGGTCGGCTGACGGACGAACCCCTCGAACGTATGTCGCTCCGGGCAACTGTGCGTGGTCGGTTCGCCCAGGGCGCAGCGACGTCCGACCGGAGGCCCGTCCCCAGGTACCGTGGAACGTCGCCGTCTCGGCGTCCTTCCTCGACCACGGAACGACCGCACCCCCATGACCAACGCACCTTCGCCGTCGGGCACCCCTGACGGCTCGTCCTCCTCCCTGCCCGACGGCGCCACGCACCCTCCCGCGTCCCTCGCCCCCGAGGGCGAGCGGCTGGCGCACGGCCTGCGCACCCGGCACCTGACGATGATGGGCCTCGGCTCGGCGATCGGAGCGGGGCTGTTCCTCGGCAGCGGCGTCGGGATCGCGACGGCCGGGCCGGCCGTCCTGGTCTCGTACGCGGTCGCGGGCCTGCTCGTGATCCTCGTGATGCGGATGCTCGCGGAGATGGCCGCGGCCGTGCCGTCGAGCGGGTCCTTCTCCGTCTACGCCGAGACCGCGCTGGGCCGCTGGGCGGGCTTCACGCTCGGCTGGCTGTACTGGTTCACGCTCATCATGGTGCTCGGCGCGGAGATCACGGGGGCCTCGCAGATCGTCTCGGGGTGGGTCCCGGGCGTGCCGCAGTGGGTCGTCGCGCTCGTGTTCGTCGCGGTGTTCGCGGTCGTGAACCTGTGGGGCGTCAAGCACTTCGGCGAGTTCGAGTTCTGGTTCGCGTTCATCAAGATCGCGGCGATCGTCGCGTTCCTGGTGATCGGCGTCCTGCTCGTGCTGGGCTGGCTGCCGGGCACCGACCCGGTGGGCACGACCAACATCTTCGGCGACCCCGCCTCGCTCGCGGGCTTCGCACCCCACGGGCTGCCGGGCATCGCGGCCGGGCTGCTGGTCGTGGTGTTCGCGTTCGGCGGGATCGAGATCGTGACGATCGCGGCGGCCGAGGCGCGCGACCCGCAGAAGGCGATCGTGACCGCGACCCGCTCGATCGTGTGGCGCATCCTGTTCTTCTACGTCGGCGCGGTCGCGATCATGGCGCTCGTGCTGCCGTGGGACGCGCCCGAGCTGCTGAGCGGCCCGTTCGTCGCGGTGCTCGACCTCGCGGGGCTGCCGAGCGCGGCGCGGCTCATGGAGGCCGTGGTCGTCGTGGCCCTGCTGTCGGCGTTCAACGCCAACGTCTACGGCACGTCGCGCATGGCGTTCTCGCTCGCGGGCCGCGGAGACGGCCACCCGGCGCTGACCAAGGTCTCGCCGACCGGCGTCCCGTGGGTCGCGGTGCTGCTCTCGGTGTTCTTCGGGCTCGTGTCCGTGGGGCTCAACTGGCTGCTGCCGGGCGAGGTCCTGGGCATCCTGCTCAACGCGGTGGGCTCGGCGCTGCTCGTCGTCTGGGTCTTCATCGCGGTGTCCCAGCTCCGGCTGCGACGTCGCCTCGAGGCCGCCGCGGGCGGCGCGGACAGGATGACGCTGCGCATGTGGGCGTACCCGTGGCTCACGTGGGCGACCCTGGCCGGGCTCGCGGGGCTGATCGTGCTCATGCTGTTCGACGACGCCGCGCGCGTCCAGCTCGTGTCGACCGTGGTGCTCGTGGGCGTGATCGTCGCGGTGTACGGGGTGCGGTCGTGGCTCCGGAAGCGGACCGAGCGGGCCGCCGTCGGGTCCTGACCCGGAGAGGGCCCGCCGATGGACCCGGCCCGCGCCGGGTGGGTGGCCTCCCCTAGGGTCGTGGCCGCGACCACGGCCGGTGGTCGGACGACGACGCAGGGGGAGCACGTGACGTACGGGGACACCAGGACCAGGTGGGGACGACGAGCCGCCGCGGCGGCGTGCACGGGGGCCCTCGCGGCAGGAGCGACCGCAGGGTGCACCGTCGATCTCAGCGGGCCGGACGGCTCCGGCGGCACTCCCGAACCGGAGATCACCCAGCGACTGACCATCTCGACCCCCGGCCCCGACGTCACGGCCGCGGAGGTGCTCTCGGCCGACGTGCCGAGCATGTGCGGGCACCCCGCGGGGACGCTCGTCGCCGGTGCGCTCGGCGGGATCGCCCCCGGACCGGAGGGCGGCGTGTGGCTGCGACCCGACTCCCTCGTCCTGGGCGACCTGGCGCTGACCGGCAGCGGCGCCGACGCGGCAGCGGTATTCGACTGCGACCACGGCGGGGTGCCCTGGCCGCAGGTCGTCGGACTGTTCACCGCGGGGGGCGAGGTGCTCGGGGTCGTTCCCCTGGGCGACCTCGTCCGCTCCGAGCGGGCGTGGGTCCAGGACCTCACCATCGAGGACCGTGCCGTGCGCGTCGGGTGGACCACGGGCACCCCGGACCAGTCCTCGGCGGGCGGGGACGCCGCGGCGACCGCGACGCTCCGCTGGGACGGTGAGCAGGTCTACGCCTCCGACGTCGAGCTGCGGACCGCGGGCGACACGGCCGCCGAGCTCCTCGACGCGATCGAGTCCGGGGACCTGGACACCGCCAGGACGCTCGCGAGCGGGACGGCGCTCGCGGACCTCGACGCTCTGGACGGTGAGCAGTTCGGGGTGCTCGACTGCTCGGGAGAGTACGGCGAGCACCGCTGCACGGGGCTCACCGAGTCGGGGTGGTACTACACGATCGCGGTCGCCCAGGTCGAGTGGGACACCTGGACCGTGCAGTCGATCGAGCTCGCGCTGGACTGAGGCGTGCCGCCCTGACCCGTTGACACCCACCCCCTCGTGGGTGTGCGCTGGAATCTCGCGCCAGGGAGCACCGGGAGTCTCGGGGAGAACCCATGTCTCGCATCGCCGGCTGGATCACGCACCGCTACGCCAAGTGGGTCGTCATCGCCTTCTGGGCGGTCGTCCTGGCCCTGACCGCGCCGCTGGCCGGCAAGCTCACGGGCGCGCAGGACAACGACGCCAAGTCCTGGCTCCCGGCCGACGCCGAGTCGACCCAGGTGCTCGACGTCGCGAGCAGCTTCACCTCGCCCAACACGATCCCGGCCGTCCTGGTCTACGTGCGCGAGTCGGGCCTGACCCCCGAGGACCTCGCGGCGGTCTCCCAGGACGTCGCGACCTTCGGTGAGCTCGACACGTTGGACGGGGACGTCGTCGGGCCGATCCCGTCCGAGGACGGGCAGGCCGCCCAGGTGGTCGTCCCCCTCGACCTGGGCAGCGAGGGCTGGAACCTCGCGGCCGACGCGGTCGCGGACCTGCGCGCGACCGCCGAGGACGGCGCGAACGGCATGGACGTCTACGTGACCGGTCCGGCGGGCGCGGCCGCGGACTCGTCCGTGGCGTTCGAGGGCATCGACTCGACGCTGCTCTACGCGGCCGCCGGGGTCGTGATCGTGATCCTGCTGCTGACCTACCGCAGCCCCACGCTGTGGCTCCTGCCCGTGGTCTCGGCGGGCGTCGCGCTGACCGTGTCGCAGGCCGTGATCTACGTGCTGGCGGACACGACGGGCCTGACCGTGAACGCCCAGAGCGCGGGCATCCTCACGGTCCTGGTCTTCGGGGCGGGGACGGACTACGCCCTGCTGCTCGTCGCGCGCTACCGGGAAGAGCTCCGTCGCCACGAGGACCGGCACGAGGCCATGGCGCTCGCGCTGCACCGCGCGGGCCCGGCGATCGTCGCGAGCGGTGCGACGGTCGCGATCGGCATGCTGTGCCTGCTGTTCGCGCAGATGAGCTCGACGGCCGGGCTGGGGCCCGTCGCGGCGGTCGGGATCGTGGTCGCGCTGCTGGTCATGCTGACGCTGCTGCCCGCGCTGCTGGTCGCGACGGGCCGGTGGGTGTTCTGGCCGCGCGTGCCGCACCTGGGCGACGACGAGCCCACCGAGCACGGCGTCTGGGCGCGGCTCGGGACACGCATCTCCCACCGGCCCCGGCGCGTGTGGGTCGTGACGTCGATCGTCCTGGCCGTGCTGGGGCTGGGCATCACGCAGCTCGACGCCAACGGGCTGTCGAGCGCCGAGTCGTTCCGGGGCGAGCAGCCCTCGATCGTGGGCGAGCAGGTCCTCTCCGAGCACTTCCCGGCCGGGTCGGGCTCGCCCGTGGTCGTCGTCGCGGACGACTCGTCGCCCGACGCGGTGGCCGCCGTGCACGACGCGTTCGCGAGCACCGAGGGGATCGACGCGTCGACCGTGACCGAGCCCGTGTCCGCGGGCGGCTACGCGTACATGGAGGGCACGCTCACGTCCGAGCCGGACTCGCAGGCGGCCTACGACACGGTCGACCGGGTCCGGGACGCGGTCCATGCGGTCCCGGACGCCGACGCCCTGGTGGGCGGGGCGAGCGCGATCACGCTCGACGTCCAGCGCGCCTCGGCCGCGGACAACCAGCTCATCATCCCGATCATCCTGCTGACGGTCCTGGTCATCCTCGCGCTGCTCCTCCGCGCGATCACGGCGCCGCTCATCCTCGTCGCGACGGTCGTGCTGTCGTTCACCGCGGCCCTGGGGGTGAGCGCGCTCGTGTTCACGTACGTGTTCGGGTTCGAGGGCGCCGACACCTCGCTCCCGCTGTTCGTGTTCGTGTTCCTCGTCGCGCTCGGGATCGACTACAACATCTTCCTCATGACCCGGGTGCGCGAGGAGTCGCTGCGCGTCGGGACGCGGCGCGGCGCGCTGATCGGGCTGGCCGCGACGGGCGCGGTCATCACGTCGGCCGGGCTGGTGCTCGCGGGGACGTTCGCGGTGCTGGGCACGCTGCCCGTGGTCGCGTTCGCGGAGATCGGGTTCGCGGTCGCGTTCGGCGTCCTGCTCGACACGCTCGTGGTCCGCTCGGTGCTCGTCACGGCGCTGAACCTCGACGTGGGGCGCCACATGTGGTGGCCGAGCGCCCTGGGCCGCAAGGAGGACGTGCCGGTCGAGGAAGCGCCCGCGCTCCCGTCGGGCGCGCCGGTCCGCGAGTAGCGGCCCGCCAGGACGACCCACGCCCGACGGCGGAGCGCACCTCCCGGGGCGCGGCGCCGTCGGGCGGGTCGCGTCAGACCACGTCCTCCCGCTGCAGCAGGCGCAGCGTGACCCAGCCGATCAGGACCGGGATCCAGCACGAGATCAGGCGGTAGAGCAGGACCGCCGGCAGGGCGATCGCGGAGGCGATCCCGAAGCTCACGAGCCCGCCCGTGAGCGCCGCCTCGACCACGCCCACGCCGCCCGGCGTCGGGGCCGCCGACGCGAGCGTCTGCCCGACCATGGTGGAGAAGGCCGCGGCGATCGGGTCGTTGCCGCCGCCGAGCGCGAGGAGGCAGGCCCACAGGGTCGCGGCCGAGGACAGCGTGGTGCCCATCGCACCCAGGATCGAGAGGCCGAGCCGCCGCGGGTCCTTCGCGAGCCCGCCGAGCTGACGGAACGCGGGCAGCACGTCGTCGCGGGCGTACGTGCGGACCGCGTGCCGGAACCGCGGCACCACGAGCACCGTGACGACCGTGACGACGACCGCGACGACCGCCGCGAGCAGCGCCCACCTGGCCCAGCTCGGCATGTGGTGGTCGATGCTGCGCCCCGCGACGAGCGCCAGGATGCTCAGGAGCACCAGGTGGGTCAGGACCTGCACGATGCTCTGGAGAGCGACCGTGCCCGTCGCGAGCGCGGTGCTCATGCCCGACTTCGACAGGTAGCGGACGTTGAGCGCGAGCGACCCGACGCTCGCCGGGGTCGCGGTGCCCGCGAACGCGTTCGCGAGCTGGACCCGGGTGGTCCGCAGGAACGGCAGGTGCATCGGGGAGCAGGCCGCGAGCGAGGCTGCGGCCGCGAAGAACCCGGTCGCGGCGAAGAGCACGGCCAGGATCGCCCAGGCGGGCTGCGCGTCGCGCAAGGCCTTGCCCATGCGGGGGATCTCGCTGATCTCCGGGATGACCACGTAGGTGAGCCCGCCGATGAGCACGAACCACACGAGCACGCGCAGGGCGTGGCTCCGGGGCGACCGGACCACCTTCGGGGCACTTTCCCCGGACGCCTGCGGCGACGTGGGCGCCGCGGCCTGGGGCTCGGGGGCGTGGTCCTGCGAGATGGCGGGCTCCTTGCCGGGACGGGGACTGTCCCGCGACCCTACCGGCGGGGGAGGCGCGACGCTCAGTCGTTCGGCGTGACCTCGGGCAGCGGTGCCGGACCGTCCGCGGGCACCCAGCCCTTGGGCGGTCGGATCGTGGGGACGTCGCCCACGATCGGCACCGGGCGGCGGTGGAACGGGAAGCCGTAGCGCGTCACGAGCCCGGCGAGCGTCGTGAGGCGGTTGCGGGGCCCGATCAGGCTCATGATGTGCACGAACAGCCACGCCAGCCACGCGCTGCCGCGGGTCAGTCGCAGCTTCCCGGCGATGTCCGCGACGGCCGCGCGCCGTCCGATGACGGCCATGGTGCCCTTGTCGAGGTAGGTGAGCGACGTCGTCGGGCGTCCCTGGACGAGCGCGCGGATGTTGCGCCCCGCGACCTTGCCCGACTGGATCGCGGGTTGGGCGAGCTGCGGCAGGCCCGCGGGCGAGATCGCGATGTCGCCGGCCGCGAAGTGGTCCGGCCAGCCCTCGACCTGCAGGTCGTCGCCCACGCGGATGCGCCCGCCGTCGCCCAGCGGGAGGTTCCAGCGCGAGACCTCCTCGTGCGGGGCCACGCCCGCGGCCCAGACCGTGAGGTCCGAGCGGATGAAGGTGCCGTCGGTGAGCTCGACGCCGTCGGGCAGGACCTTCGCGACGCCCGCACCCAGGTGCAGGTCGACACCGCGACGCTGGAGCTCGCGCGCCGCGTAGGTGCGGAGCTTGGCGGGGAACGGCTTGATGAGCTCGGTGCCGCGCTGGACGATCTTGACGCTGAACGCGTCGCCGTGGATCTCCGGGTACGCCGGGGCGAGTCCCTGCGTGCGCAGCTCGGCGAGCGCTCCCGCGACCTCGACCCCCGTCGACCCGCCGCCCACGACGACCACGCGGAGCCCGTCGTCGGTCTCCGGGGTGGCCGCGGACTTCTCGAGCCGCACGAACAGGGTGTCGCGGATCTTGAGCGCCTGCGAGCGCGAGTACATGGCGAACGCGTGCTCCTTGGCGCCGGGCGTGCCGAAGAAGTTGGTCGTGACGCCGTTGGCGAGGACGAGGTAGTCGTACCGGATCTCCTCGTCGTTGAGGAGCCGGAGGGTCTTGTGCTGCGGGTCGAGGCCCACGAGGTGCTCGTGCACGACTCGCACGTTGGGCTGCTTGAGGCGCAGCGCGCGCAGGAAGTACGTGACATCGCCCGGGTTCAGGCCGCCCGTGGCCACCTGGTAGAGCAGCGGCTGGAACGTGTTGTAGACGCGGCGGTCGATCAGCGTGATGCGCACCGGGGCGCCGGCGAGCGCCTTGACGGCCGCGAGGCCGGCGAACCCGCCGCCCACGACGACGACGTGGGGGAGCGTGTCGTGCGCCCCGGTGGGTGCGGGTTGCGCGGCGGTGCCGTCGTTCACTGTGTGCCTCTCGATACGTCTCGTGGTGCGACACGACGATGTGCCGGGTGGTCCGGGGCACGAGCGTATGCCGGGCGGGGGTCTGCTGCCACGGTGCCGCGCGCTGCGCGGGTGAGCGGGGCGGGGACGACAGGGGTGTCACCAGCGGCCGGGCCGCGGGGCCGGGCGGCTCCCGTGATGCGGATCACGGGCCGTTCTATCTGACGTCGTGTGGACAACTCGGCCTCTCGGCGCGTAACTTCGAACTGACCGGTCAGTCTAAAAGAGTGGCCGGACTGGAACTTTCGGAGGAACCCCCATGAACCAGCCCGTCGCCCGACACGGCAGCGACGAGGCCACGTACCTCGTGCAGGCCACCGTGACCACGCCCGCCGGCGCCCCCGGCACCACGAACCACCAGGTGCCCGACGGCGCCGCGCACCTCCCGCAGGGCCGGCTCGCCGCCGCGGACATCGCCGACGACATGACGCTGCGCGGCCCGCTCGGCGGCGAGATCGCCGAGACCCTCGAGCCCGCCGACGGCACCCCGCTCCCCGCCGCGGCCCCGCACGCGATCAGCGCCTACGACCTCCAGCTCCACGGCCCGCGCGGCCTGGTCTACGGGCCGGTCGACCTCGAGGTCCCGGCCGGCGAGGTCGTGGTCCTCCAGGGCCCGCAGGGCGCGGGCCGCTCGAGCCTGCTCCTGACCCTCGCGGGCCGCATGGCCCCCGACCACACCCCGGACGGCTGGCTCGTCGTTCTCGGCGAGAGCCTCACGGGCCGTCGTGCGCGCCGCACCGCGGTCCAGCGTCGCGCGGCGATCGCCGGCTTCCACGGGATCGACGAGCTCGACGACGCGGTCACGGTCGGCGACTCGGTGCGCGAACGCCTCACCTGGCTCGCGCCCTGGTACCGCCGTACCCCCAAGGTCACCCAGGAGGACTACGAGCGCGTGGCCCGTCCCGTGTTCGGCCCGCGCGAGCTGCCCGCGCTCGACTCGATGGTCTGGGACCTCGACGAGGTCGACGCGATGCTCCTGCGCATCGCGATCGCCATGGCCCAAGGCCCCGAGCTGCTCGTGGTCGACGACCTCGACCAGGTCCACGACTCGGCCCGCCGCCAGATCGTCTGGGAGCGACTCGAGGCGATCGCGGCCACGGGAGTGACCGTCGTCGGCTCGGTCGCCTCGGCCGGCGAGGTCGACGCGATGCGCTGGGGCCGTGCCCCCCACGTCGTGCGGCTCACGACCGGCCCGCAGCTCGTCGCGGCCTGACCCCACCACCCGGGCGACGCTCGTCGCCCCGCCCACGCTCCGCCGTCGGGCCTCATCCTTCGCACGTACAGAACGGAAAACACCTCTCGTGATGTCTTGGACCTCCACCGGTACGGAGCTGCGGCGGTTCCGCCGCGGCCTCCTGCCCAAGCTCGCCGTGGGCGCGATGATCTTCGTGCCCCTGCTCTACGGGGCCATGTACCTGTGGGCCTTCTGGGACCCGACCGGCAACCTCGACAAGCTGCCTGTCGCGATCGTCAACGCGGACACCGGCACCACGATCGCCTCGGACGACGGCGACGAGACGCTGAACGCGGGCGACGAGGTCGCGACCAAGCTCGTCGACTCGGGCGACCTCGAGTGGGCCCAGGTCGACGCCGCGACGGCCGAGAAGGGCGTCAAGGACGGCACCTACTACTTCGCGCTGACCATCCCCGAGGGCTTCTCCGAGGGCATCGCGAGCGCCGCGGGCGACGACCCGCAGGCCGCGGAGCTCATGGTCACGTACAACGACGCGAACTCGTTCCTCGCCACGACCCTGGGACGCAGCGCCATGACGCAGGTCCAGGGCGCGGTGCGCGAGGAGATCGGCGCGCAGGCCGTCGACAAGGTCCTCGTGGGCCTCGGCAGCGCGCGCGACGGGTTCGCGCAGGCCTCCGACGGCTCGCTCACGCTCACGACCGCGAGCGGTCAGCTGACGGACGGTGCGACGCAGGTCGCCGACGGCGCCTCGTCCGCCGCCGACGGCGCAGGCACGCTCGCGTCCGGGATCGACCAGCTCGCCGACGGCGCGGGCAGCGCCGTGACCGGCGCGGGCAAGCTCGCGAACGGAGCGGGCGCGCTGTCCCAGGGCGCGTCCTCCGCGAGCGCGGGCGCCTCGAGGCTCGCCGCGGGCGCCTCGTCCGCGGCCGACGGGGCCTCGGCCCTCGCGGCCGGTGCGGCCACGACCCAGTCGGGCATGGTCCAGCTCGCCGACGGCGCTCACCAGCTCGCCACGGGCTTCACGGCCCCGACCGGCCTCGTGGCCGGGGCGGACAAGGCCGCCGCGGGCGCCCAGCAGGTGTCCGACGGCGTCACGCAGGTCCAGGGACAGGTCACCTCGCTCGCGGGGAGCGTCCCGACGCTCCGCGCGCTGCTCCAGCAGAACGCGGCGGCGCTCGGCGCCTCGACCGACCCCCAGGCCCAGGCGCTCGCGGCCGCGAACAAGCAGGCGCTGGGCCAGCTCCCCTCGGACGCCGAGCTCGCGCAGAGCGCGGCCGGCCTCCAGGCCCTGGCGGACGGCTCGCAGCAGGTCGCCGCGGGGCTGCCCGCCCTCTCGTCGGGCATCAAGGCCGCCTCGGCCGGGGCCGCGCAGATCGACGCCCAGCTCCACCCGGGCGCGGGCACGCAGACGGTCCGAGACGGCGTCGACGGCGTGGCCGCCGGTGCCGCGAACCTGAGCAGCGGCCTCTCGACCCTGCGCGGCGGGGCCTCCGACCTCGCGGCCGGGAACGCGTCGCTCGCGTCGGGGGCGGGCACGCTCGCGGCCGGGACCTCGTCCCTCTACTCGGGTGCCCAGCAGCTCGCGACGGGCGCGCAGTCGGCCGCGACCGGGGCGGGGGCGCTCGCCGAGGGCACCCGCACCCTGGCCGACGGGGCCACGCAGGTCGCCGACGGCGGGGCCCAGCTCACCGAGGGCGCGCAGACCCTGACCGACAAGCTCGCCGAGGGCTCCGAGGCGATCCCCGACGACGGCACGGCCCTGCGCGAGCAGCGCGCCGAGGTCATCGCGGCCCCCGTGACCGTCGCGGACACCGACCTGGCCGAGGCCGAGGGCTTCGGCGAGGGCTTCGCGCCGTTCTTCATCCCGCTCGCCCTGTTCGTGGGCGCGCTCATCACGTGGCTGCTCATGCGTCCGCTGCCCTCGCGGGCCCTCGCGACGCCCGCGTCGGGTCTGCGCACCACGCTCGCCGGGTTCCTGCCCGCGCTGTGCATCGGGTTCGCGCAGGTTGCCGTGATGCTTGCGGTCATCCACTGGGGCGTGGGCCTCGACATGACCCACGCGCTCGGGACGCTCGCGTTCACGACGCTCGTCGCCGCGACGTTCCTCGCGCTCCAGCAGGCCCTCATGGCGCTGCTCGGCCCGGCCGCGGGCAAGGTCGCGATCCTGGCGCTGCTCATGCTCCAGCTCGCGTCCTCGGGCGGCACCTACCCCGTGCAGACCACGCCTGCGTTCTTCCAGGCCATCCACCCGCTGCTGCCCATGAGCTACGCGGTCGACGGCCTGCGCCAGACGATCACGGGCGGGGTCGACGGACGGCTCTGGTTCGCGGTGGTCTACCTCGGCGTGCTGCTGCTAGCGTCGCTGGCGATCAGCGCCTGGCGGGCGGGACGCATGCGCACCTGGACCCTCGACCGCCTGCACCCGGCGCTCGAGATCTGACGACGAAGAGGTTGGACGAACGATGACGACGACCGAGGCGGACCCGACGGCGGACGGACGCGACGCCGTCGGGCCCCTCGAGCCCGGTGCTACCGCAGGCTCCGCTGGGGCCGCTGGCTCCGGGGCGCCCGCTGGGGCCGCTGAGCCCGACGTGCCGACGGGGACCCGGCGCGAGCAGGCCTTCGCGGCCCGCCGCGCCGGGACCCGGCAGCAGATCATCGACGCGGCCGTGAGCCTCATCGCCGACCAGGGCTTCACGGCCACGTCCGTCGAGGACATCGCGTCCGCGGCGGGCGTGGCCAAGGGCAGCGTCTACTACAACTTCGGGTCCAAGTCCGACGTGTTCGAGGCCGCGCTCGCGGGCGGGCTCGAACGGCTGACCCTCACGCTCGAGTCGGCCCGCGCGGACCTGCACGGCAAGGCGGCACTCGCGGCGCTCATCGCGTCCCTGCTCGAGCAGATCCGCGCCCACCCGGACTTCGCGAAGCTCCTCGCGGCCGAGGTCTTCCGGGTCGGGCGCGAGTGGCAGGAGACGGTCGGGCACATCCGCGCACGCGTCATCGAGTTCTACGCGGCCGCGCTGCGCGAGGAACGACCGGGGGCCGACGTGTCGCTGCTCGCGGCGTCGGTGTTCGGGGCGACGCTCGTCGCGGGCCTCGAGTGGCTCGTGTTCCAGCCCGAGCGCGAGTTCGACGAGGTCCTGGCCGCGGTGCTGGAGCTGGTCGCGGGGCTGTGACGGGCGTCGGCCCACCGGCCTGAGCCGTGGTGCTGGCCGCACTCGCCGCCCGCGGGCGCCGGGCGCGCGACAAGCGGTGCGTGCCTTACCGTCGGCAGCGCACTGCACAGACGGGATGTGGTGTCACCAGGGGGGAGACGTGTTTCTGCGCAGCCACCACAATTGTGGTGGCTGCGCAGAAACACGTCCGCCCGGGACCCAGGCCTGTGCCCGGCTCGGCCGAGACGCGACGGCGGGACGCGCGTGCCGAGGGCGACCCGACGGCAGGGCGCACGCTCCGCCGTCGGGCCGCTGCACTGCTCAGCCGAGCAGGAGCTTCCAGCAGCCCACCCCGATGAGCCCCGCGAGGAGCGGCGCCACGACGGGCACCCACGCGTAGCCCCAGTCGGAGGGGCCCTTGTGCTTGAGGGGCAGGAGCGCGTGCACGATGCGCGGCCCGAGGTCACGGGCCGGGTTGAGCGCGGGCCCCGTCGGCCCGCCGAGCCCTGCGACGAGCCCCCACACCAGGAAGCCGAGCGCGAGGTGCGCGAGACCGGGCTCGGTCGTCGTCAGGGGCGAGTTGATGATCGCCAGGGCGCACGAGAACAGGATGACCGAGCCGAGCAGCTCGTTCGCGAACCCGTTCAGGCGGCTGTGCGCGGCGTTGACGGTCGAGAAGGTCGCGAGCACGTCGTCGACGTTCTCGGTGCGGTCGTAGTACGGCTTGTGCGTGGCGACGATCGCGAGCTGCCCCGCCATGGCCCCGAGCATCTGCGCGACCACGTACGGCGCCACGTCGGCCCACGGGAACATGCCCCACGTCGCGAGCCCGATCGTGAACGCCGGGTTGATGTGGTTCCCGCTGATCCCGCCGAACATGAGGGCCGGGATCATGACGCCGAACCCGTAGCCCATCGCGATCAGGCTCCAGCCGCCGCCGTAGCCCTTGGACCCCTTGAGGTGCACGTTCGCGACCGTGCCGTTGCCGATGATGATGAGAATCGCCGTGCCGATGAACTCGCACGCGGCGCGCACCGCCAGGGAGTAGTCGGGATCCATGCGCACACCCTGCCAGGGGCGGGGGCCGGGCGGGTGGCGCGACACCCCGCGAGACGCGGCCTGGCGCGAGGCGGGGCGCTCGGGAACACTTGCGGGTCATGGACAGCACGGAGACGGTCGGGACCACGGCACACCAGGCCCGACGGCGTCGCTCGCCGCGGTCCGTCGTCGCACGTGCGGCGGTGGCCGCGGCGGCGGGGGTGCTGACCGGGCTGCTCGCCGCGTGCGTGCCCGGGTCCGGGAGCGAGACGTGCGTGAGCTGGGCCTCCTTCCCGGACGACGCGGCCCGGACCGAGCAGGCCGACCTCGTGGTCGACGCGACCGTCGTCGAGCAGGCCGGTACCCGGTCGATGTTCGGTGCCGAGGCGACCGTGTGGTCGATCGAGGTCGGGTCGGTCGTGAAGGGTGACGCGGAGCCGGGCGAACGCCTGGAGGTCGTCTCCACACCTCCGACGTGCACGGGCGAGGCCTACCCCGACGGAGACCCGCTCGACGTCGCCGGCGAGGTGCGCCTCTACCTGAAGGACGCTGCGTCGTTCCAGCTCCCCGGGTCGGGCGACGGGTGGGCGCTCATCACCCCGCTCGACGGGGTCGGTGAGGCCCCGTAAGTCACCTGAAAAGGGACGATGCGGTAAGTATCGTGTTAAGTCCCCGCTTTCCTCTGTCGTGTTCTGCCCGCTGCCCTTACGCTCGCGACAACCGAACTCCCCGCAACGTCGCGCCGAGTGTGCGGTCGCCTGCGTGGGGGACCAGTGGAGGAGAACGAGTGTGAGAACACGTCCGATCGTCCCGTCCGTCGCCGCGCTGAGCCTGGGGCTCGCCGCGGTGTTCGTCCCACCGGCAGCGGCAGCCCCGCCTGCCCCGCCCGCCCCGCTCGAGGACCACGTCTCGGGCGAGGCCGTCATGCAGCACCTCGAACAGTTCCAGGCCATCGCGGACGCCAACGGCGGCAACCGCGCCATCGAGACCCCCGGCTACGAGGCCAGCGCCGCGTACGTCGAGCAGGTCCTGACCGACGCCGGGTACACGCCCGAGCGCCAGTACTTCACGTTCGAGGACCTGAACGTCGACGAGCTCTCGCTCACGGCAGCAGGGGTCGCCGTCACCGAGGACGTCTACCCCGCCGAGTTCGCCCCCGACACCCCCGCAGGAGGCGTGACGGGCCCGCTCGTCCAGCCTGTCGACGCCCTCAAGCACGGCTGCACGGCCGAAGACTGGGCCGGGGTCCAGGCCACGGGCGGCGTCGCTCTGATCAGCCGCGGCACGTGCGCGTTCGGCCTCAAGGTCCAGCTCGCCGCCGAGGCCGGTGCCTCGGCCGTCATCATCTACAACAACACGATCGGCGCCCTCAACCCGACGCTCGGTGCACCCAGCGACGACTGGGTACCCGCGGTCGGCATCCCGCAGGCCGCGGGTCAGGCCATCCTCGCGGCGCTCGCGGGCGGCCCGGCCGACGCGACCTACGTGCTCCAGACGTCGATCGTCTCGCACACGACCTTCAACATCCTCGCCGAGACGAGCACGGGCCGGGCTGACAACGTCGTCATGCTCGGTGCGCACCTCGACGGCGTGCCCGAGGGGCCGGGCATCAACGACAACGGGTCGGGCTCCGCGGCGATCCTCGAGACCGCGGTCCAGCTCGCCGAGCACGGCGGCCCGCTCGACAACCAGGTGCGCTTCGCCTGGTGGGGCGCCGAGGAGGTGGGCCTGGTCGGGTCGACGCACTACGTCGACGACCTGGTCGCGAACGACCCGACGACGCTCGACCAGATCGCGACCTACCTGAACTTCGACATGGTGGGTTCGCCGAACTACGTGATCGGGGTCTACGACGCCGACGAGTCCACCTACCCGGCGCCCGTCGAGGTCCCGCCGGGCTCGCCCGAGACCGAGGACGTGTTCACGGACTACTTCGACTCGATCGGTCAGGCCTGGGTCGACTCGGAGTTCTCGGGCCGGTCGGACTACCAGGCGTTCATCGCGAACGGCGTCCCGGCCTCGGGCCTGTTCACGGGGGCCGACGACATCAAGACCGACGCGGAGGTCGCGCTGTTCGGCGGCACCGCGGGGATCTGGCAGGACCCGAACTACCACTCGGTGAACGACGACATCGAGAACATCGACCCGGTCGCGCTCGACATCAACGCCAAGGCGATCGCGCACGCCACGGCGTCGCTCGCGGCCGACACGTCGGCGATCAACGGCGTGGTCTCGCCCGTCGACCCCGAGCTCACGGGGCTCACGGCGACCGCGCGCTGCACGGGCAAGGTCGCCACGCTCTCGGTCGTCGCGATCAACGGTGAGGACCGGCCGCTCGACGTGCTCTTCTCGACGCCGTTCGGCACCAAGACGTTCAACCACGTCAACCCGGACAAGAACGTGCACCAGTCGTTCAGCGCCCGGTCCGGCTCGCTCCCGGCGGGCAGCGTGACCGTCAGGGCGTGGGACGACGCGGGCTCGCAGGAGACCTACACGGTCGACTACGCGGCGCTCACCTGCTGACCTGTTCGTGAGCCCGAGGTCGCCGAGTTAGAGGCCGACCGTCGAGAGAGAGGGTCCCGGCCCTCTACCTCGACGTGATCCCTCTACCTCGGCGGCAATGCACGACGGCGCCCCCTCCTCCGGTGAGACTCTCGCCGGAGGAGGGGGCGCCGTCGGGCACGGGAAGGTCAGGCAGGTGGGGCCGCGTCGCCCGGCGCACCGGCCTCGCCCGGCGCACCCGCAGCCTCAGCCGCCTCGCGCGCCGCCACGTTGCGCTTCGAGAGCAGGCTGTTGCGGTACCCGAACGACGCGTAGAGCATGAGCCCGATCACGACCCACACGAGGAACCGCAACCACGTGAGGGTCGTCAGGTTCGTCATGAGCCACAGGCACGCGACGCCCGAGAAGATGGGCAGCACTGGCGACCACGGGACGCGGAAGCCGCGCGGGATGTCCGGGCGCGAGCGGCGCAGGATCGGGATGCCGAAGCTCACGAGCACGAACGCCGAGAGCGTCCCGATGTTGATCATCTCCTCGAGCAGCTCGACCTGCGCGAGCCCCGCGATGAGCGCGACCACGATGCCCGCCCCGACCTGGAGCCGGACCGGGGTGTGGAAGCGGTGCGAGGTCTTGGAGACGCCGCGCGGCAGCAGGCCGTCGCGGCTCATCGAGAACATGACGCGCGTGAGGCCCAGGAGCAGGACCATGATGACGGTCGTCAGGCCGATGAGGATGCCCACCGAGATGACGCGCCCGGCCCAGTCCGCGCCCACCAGGATGAAGGCCGTGGTCAGCGAGGGGTCGTCCGAGGCCGCGAGGTCGGTGTACGGGACCATGCCCGTGACCACGAGCGTCACCAGGATGTACAGCACCGTGACGACCGCGAGACCGCTGAGGATGCCCTTCGGGATGGTCTTCTGCGGGTTCTTGGCCTCCTCGGCCGTGGTCGCGACGACGTCGAACCCGATGAACGCGAAGAACACGAGCGCCGCGCCCGCGAGCAGGCCCATGACGCCGTACGTCGTGGGCTCGAGGCCCGTGAGGAACCCGAACAGGGGCTGCTCGAGCGCCGTCTTCTCGGGCGCGGGCTGCGACGGCGGGATGAACGGCGTGTAGTTCTCGGCCTTGACGTAGAAGAAGCCCACGACGATCACGAACAGCGTGATCGCGACCTTGATGATCGTGAACACGCTGTTGATGCGGCTGCTGAGCTTGGTGCCGATCGCGAGGAGCGTCGTGAAGACCCCGACGATGAACACCGGCCCCCACTCGAGGTCGACCGGGCCGATCGGGATGCTCAGCGGCAGGTCCACGCCGAACAGCGAGAACGCGTCCGCGAGGTAGATGCCCCAGAACTTCGCGATCACGGCCGCCGCGAGCAGCATCTCCAGGATGAGGTCCCAGCCGATGATCCACGCGACGAGCTCGCCCATGGTCGCGTAGGAGAACGTGTAGGCCGAGCCCGCGATGGGCAGCGCCGAGGCGAACTCGGCGTAGCACATGACGGCCAGCGCGCACACGATCGAGGCGATGACGAACGAGATGATGACCGAGGGCCCGGCGAAGTTCGCGGCGGCCGTCGCACCGACCGAGAAGATGCCCGCCCCGACCGCGACCGCGACGCCCATGACCGCGAGGTCCCAGGCGTTGAGGTCGCGCTTGAGCGAGCGTTCCGGGTCGTCGAGGGACGCGAGGGACTCCTCGACGGACTTGAGTCGCAGAACACCTTTGGCCATCGCTCCAGTCTGTCGGCCGGGTGGGCATCACGCGCGGTGGGGGCCCGACGGCGCACCATCCGTCGAGGAGGTCCCTCGCCGAGGAGGAGGGGTGCGCTCCGTGTCTCATGATGTATCTTCTGGTATCTAGTGGTACGGATGCGACGAACGGTGGAGAGCGATGACAGCGACGAACGGCCGTCCCCTGCTGGGCACGACGAAGCAGGTGGGTGCATGAGGCTCACCGCCCCGCTCACGGTGCTCGTGAACCACCTCGGCTACGCCGCGACCGGGACCAAGAAGGCCGTCGTCGCCACGACCGTCCCCGTGGACGTGACCTCCGCCCGGCTCGTGCGCGTCGACGCCCCGGACCCGGGCGACGTGTCCCGAGAGGTGAGCCTCGCCGTCGGGCCGGAGGAACAGGTCCCCGGCTGGACCACCGGGACCTACCGTCGCATCGAGCTGCCCGAGCAGCTCGCGCCCGGGACCTACCGTGTCGAGGTGGTCGCGGCCGACCAGGTGCACGCCTCGCGCGACGTGATCGTGGGCGACCACCGTCTCCAGTACTCGACCGTCTCGGACGTCGCCGCCTACTTCCGCGCGGTCCGCTCCTCGGGGGAGATCGACCGCAAGGACCGCCACGCTCGCTTCTACGGCGACGACTCGGGTCGCGAGGTCGACGCGCGCGGCGGCTGGCTCGACGCCTCGGGAGACTTCTCCAAGTTCCTCAGCCACCTGACCTACACGCGCATGATGAGCCCGCAGCAGATCCCGCTCTGCGCGTGGGCGCTCATGGCGGCCCGCGACGAGCTCGAGCACCGGCACCCCGAGCTCTGGCGGGCGCAGGGCAACCGGCTCCGCGACGAGGCGCTGTTCGGGGCCGACTTCCTGGTGCGCTTCCAGTCGCCCGAGGGCTACTTCTACACCGGCATCTTCGACGCGCTCACCAAGGACCTGCACGAGCGCGTGATCACGGCGCCCCTCCAGGACTCGGTGCGCACGCAGCGCTGGCAGGCCGGCTACCGGCACGGTGGAGGGCTGGCCGTGGCCGCGCTCGCTCGGGCCTCGACCCTCGACGACGACGGCGAGACGACCCGCGCCGGCTACCTCGCGGCAGCCGTCCGAGGGTTCGAGCACCTGGAGACCCACAACCGGGAGTACCTGTTCGACGGCGAGGAGTCGGTGATCGACGACTACTGCGCCCTCCTCGCGGCGTCCGAGCTGCTGGTCGCGCTCCGCGAGCCCGCCGCGCCCCGCTCCGCCGACGAGGACCTCCGCGCGACCGTGGAGGAGGCCGCGCGCCGCCGCGCCACGTCGCTCTGCGACCGCTACCGCACGGACCCGGACGGGATCGGGTTCCTCGAGGGGGACGTGCTCGGGCGTCCGTTCTTCCACGCGGCCGAGACGGGGCTGCCCCAGGTCGCCCTGCTGCGGTTCGCCGAGGCCGTGCCCGACGTGGGCGGCGACGTCCCCCTCGCGGCCCGTGCACGGCGCACGGCCCTCGCGCTCGCGCTCGCGACCGCGAGCCGGGTCGACGACGTCCCCAACCCGTTCGGCTACCTGCGCCAGTACGTGCAGCCCGACGGCGAGGAACCGCGCACCGCGTTCTTCTACCCCCACGCGAACGAGACCGGCTACTGGTGGCAGGGCGAGAACGCCAACGTCTCCTCGGTCGCCTACGCGGCGGTCCGGTGCGCCGAGCTCGACGAGTGCCCGCCGGACGCCCGGGCGCGGCTCCTGCGTCTCGCGGACGACCAGGTCCACTGGGTCACGGGGCTCAACCCGTTCGACGCGTCGATGCTCCAGGGCAGGGGCGCGAACAACGTCGAGTACTCGACGGCCTTCCAGAACGTGCCCGGCGGGATCCTCAACGGGATCACGAGCGGGTTCGACGACGAGCAGGACGTCGACTTCATGCCGCCCGGCCCGGCCGGCAGCGGCGACTCCTGGCGGTGGGCCGAGCAGTGGATCCCCCACACGGGCTGGTTCCTGCTCGCCGTGAGCGCGGTCCGGTGAGCGGGCTGCGGACGTTCGAGCCGTTCGACCTGCCCGGCATGTACGACGTGTGCCTGCGCACGGGCGACTCGGGCCGCGACGCCACCGGCCTCTACACCGACCCGCACCTGCTCGGGCACGTCTACGCGGGGCCGTACCCCGTGGCCGACCCGGGGCTGACGATCGTCCACGTCGACGAGCTCGGCCTCGGGGGCTACGTCGTGGGCACCGCCGACACGCTCGCGTTCGAGGAGTGGCTCGAGGCCGCGTGGTGGCCCGCGCTCCGCGCGCAGTACCCCCGCAGCCTGGCCGCGGACCCTCGTGACGGGACGCAGGACTGGGAGCGCGTCGCGCACCTCCACGACGTCCGGGTCACGCCCGACGAGCTCTACGAGAGGTACCCCGCGCACCTGCACGTCGACCTGCTGCCCCGCTGCCAGGGGGCGGGCGTCGGGAGGCGCCTGATCGCCGAGCTCGTGGCGAGGCTCGAGGAACGCGGGGTGCCCGGGCTGCACCTGGGGGTGGGGTCGGGCAACCCCGGGGCGCGCGCCTTCTACGAGCGCGTCGGGTTCACGTCGGTCAGGGACGCGGACTGGGGCTCGACCATGGTCATGGACCTGCGCTGAGCCCGCACGGCGGGGGCCGGGTGACGACGGGACCTCGTCGTCACCCGGCGCCTGACCGACGGGCTCAGGGGGCGTCGGCGACCGACTCGACCCAGGTGCGGGTGGCGCCGATCGTGTCCGTCGACGTCCGCTTCCACACGCCCTCGCCGCCCTGCTGCCAGGGGTGGGGACCCTCGAGCGGGCGGTACTCGACGCCCAGCGCGTCCAGCCGGGCCAGGTGGTGCCGCAGCCGGGCGTCGAAGTCCGGGCGGTCGTCGATCGCTCCGGACCACAGCACCTCGGCGAGGGCGCACGCGCGGGGGAACGCGAGGTAGTCGATGCGCCGCTCGTCGGGGACCCACTCGCTCCAGACCTGGAACTGCCCGCCCAGGACGTGGCCGCGCTGGGCGTCGGTCCAGCCGGCGGGAGCCGGGGCGAAGGCCGCGACGTCGTCGAGCGTGATGGCGCCTCCCTCGGAACGGGGCTCGCGCGGGTCGTCCGACTGGTCGAAGTTGAAGTAGGTCGGGAAGAGGGGCGAGCGCACCACGTCGTGGGTCTCGGCCGCACGGGACGACGCCCGCTCGCCGCGCCAGGCCATGACGATCGTGTCGTCGAGCACCCCGCCGGTCACCAGGCCCTCGTCCCACACGATCGCCCGCACCCCGCGGGTCGAGAGGTGGGTCGCGAGAGCGCGCAGCAGGTGAGCGTGCATCTGGGCGGGCTCGGTGTAGCCGTGCTCGGCCATCTCACGGGAGATCTCGGGGTCCTCGGACCACCAGGACATGTCGCACTCGTCGCCTCCGAGATGGACGTAGGGGACGTCCATCGCGTCGCACAGCTCGTCGAGCACCTCGGTGAGGAACGTGACCACGGGCTGGGTCGGGCTCACGGACGAGCCCCCGGCCCACACGGTGTCCTGGACCGTGTGGTCGACCCCCGGCCGGCCGAGCTCCGGGTAGGCGGCCCGGAGAGCCGACGTGTGGCCCGGGACGTCGATCTCGGGCACGACCACGACGCCCCGCTCGCGCCCGTAGCGCGCGATCTCGCGCAGGTCGGCCAACGAGTACCGGCCGCCGTGGGGCGTGCGGTCGTGCTCACCGTCGGGGCCCAGGCGCGTCGAGGGCCGCCAGCTCCCCACCTCGGCCAGCCGGGGGAAGCGTTCGCTGGCGATCCGCCAGCCCTGGTCGTCGGTCAGGTGCAGGTGCATCCGGTTGAACCGGTGGGCTGCCAGCAGGTCGATGTAGCGCAGGACGGTGCGCTTGGGAGCGAAGTGGCGCACGACGTCGAGCATGCCCCCGCGCCACGGGTACCGGGGCGAGTCCTCCACGCGCCCGCACGGGAGGTCGAGCGCCGTGTCGGGCAGGCCCGACCCGCGCAGCGCCGAGGGGGGCAGGAGCTGGGCGAGGGTCGTGAGGGCGTGCGAGACGGACTCGAGGTCGGTCGCCTCGATCGTGACGCCCTCGGGGGCCACGTCGATCGTGTGGGCGGGGCCTTCGGGTTCGGTCGCCGTCCGGCCCACCCGGACCTCGAGGGGCACCGGTGGGCCGTCGTCGCGCAGGTTCCCCGCGAGCAGGCCCAGGCGCGCGACGGCGCGGAGGACGGACTGCTCCGCGGCGGCGAGCGTGCCGTCCGGCAGGTGGGCGCCGACGGGCGCCGCCTCGGTGCGGAGCCCGACGCGGACCGCCACGCCGGGCCGCAGGTCGAGCCGCCCGGGCCGCTGACCTGCACGTTTCGGGCGGGGAAGGAGCGTGTCGTAGGGTCCCCGGGGCATGTCGTCGGCGAGACCTTCATCGGTCGCCGAGCGCGGATTCGTATAAGACAACATGGGACAACCTTCCCGCGGATCGGCGATCTTGTCACTCTCTTGGACTCAGTGGTATGTTCCTGGCAACTAGTGGTCTTATCTGGTTTGCAGTGGAGCAGGCCAGAGGGCGACGGGAGAGAGAGGGTCAGCGTGGCACTGGACCAAGCACCTGCGCGGACGGAGGCGGGGCGCCCCCACGAGCCGTCCCCGGCGGGCACACCACCCAGGAGGCACGTCGCCTTCCTCACCCGGCTGCGCCGCGACTACCCGCTGCTCGTCATGGTGGCGCCGGCGGCCCTCGTGCTGCTGCTCTTCACCTACGTCCCGCTCCTCGGCAACGTCATCGCGTTCATGGACTACGTGCCGTTCCTGGGCTTCACCGGCTCGGAGTGGGTCGGGTTCGACAACTTCACGACGCTCTTCTCCGACTCGGCGTTCTGGAGCGCGCTGTCGAACACCCTGCAGATCACGGCGCTCCAGCTCGTGCTCTTCTTCCCGGTGCCGATCGTCCTCGCGGTCTTCCTCAACTCGGTCGTGCGGCCCACGATCCAGCGGTTCACCCAGTCGGTGATCTACCTGCCGCACTTCCTGTCGTGGGTCATCATCGTGGCGCTCTTCCAGCAGATCTTCGGTGGCGCGGGGGTGCTCAACCGCTTCCTCATCACGAACGGCCTGACACCGATCGACATCATGTCGAACCCGGACACCTTCAAGCTCCTGCTGACCGTGCAGGGCATCTGGAAGGACGCGGGCTGGGGGACCATCATCTTCCTCGCGGCGATCGCGGCGATCGACGGCCACCTCTACGAGGCCGCGGCGCTCGACGGCGCGGGTCCCTGGAAGCGCTTCTGGCACGTCACGCTCCCGGGGATGCGGCCGATCATCGTCCTGATGCTCATCCTGCGTCTCGGCGACTCCCTCACGGTCGGGTTCGAGCAGATCCTGCTCCAGCGCGACGCGGTCGGACCCGCGGCCGCCGAGGTGCTCGACACCTACGTCTACTACAACGGCGTCGTCGACGGGAGCTGGGGGACGGCCACGGCCGCGGGCCTCCTCAAGGGGATCATCAGCCTCGTCCTCGTCCTCGCCGCGAACAAGCTCGCGCACAAGCTCGGAGAAGAAGGGGTCTACCAGCGATGAGCACCGTCCAGCGCCCCGCATGGCAGGGCACGCCACGCCTGGGTACGTCGATCGTGCGAGGCCTCGGGCTCGCCCTCCTGTGCGCCCTCGTCCTCTTCCCGTTCCTCGTGGTGGTCTC
Source organism: Oerskovia enterophila (assembly GCF_044748475.1). Classification (NCBI taxonomy): domain Bacteria; kingdom Bacillati; phylum Actinomycetota; class Actinomycetes; order Micrococcales; family Cellulomonadaceae; genus Oerskovia; species Oerskovia enterophila. Next base: position 430,035 of record NZ_JBIVFZ010000004.1, on the reverse strand, counting down.
GACGAGCCTGGCGACCCAGGCCGACATCGACGCGAACGGCGGCTACGTGATCTGGCCGGCGAGCTTCTCGCTCGACGCCTACCGCCAGATCTTCGACGGCACCCAGGTGACCCGGTCGATCTTCATCAGCATCGGCATCACCGCCGTGGGGACCGCCTTCAGCCTGTTCTGCACCGTGCTCGCCGCGTACGGGCTCAGCCGGCGCGGCTCGCTCTTCCAGCGCGGCCTGCTGACGTTCGTGCTCATCACGCTGCTGTTCGGCCCGGGCATGATCCCCGTCTACCTCATGGTCAAGAACCTCGGGATGCTCAACACCTACTGGGCGCTCATCATCCCGGGCGCGGTGAGTGCGTTCAACGTGGTCATCGTGCGCGGCTTCATCCAGGGGATCCCTGGGGAGCTCTTCGACGCGGCCCGGATCGACGGCGCGAGCGAGTGGCGCGTCCTGTGGTCGATCGTCATGCCCCTGTCGCGAGCCGTCATCGCGGTCGTCGGCCTGTTCCTCGCCGTCGGCTACTGGAACAACTACTTCGGCCCGCTGCTCTACCTGAACGACTCGGAGATGTGGCCGCTCCAGCTGCTCATGCGCTCGTTCGTCCTGCAGAACAACGTCACGAGCACGGCCTCGCCCCTCCCGGGCACGGTCATGCCACCCCAGCAGGCGGTCCAGATGGCGCTCGTCGTGATCGCCACGCTGCCGATCCTCTGCGCCTACCCGTTCCTCACCAAGCACATGTCCAAGGGCATGCTCACCGGCGCCGTCAAGGGCTGAGCAGCCAGACCAAGGAGATAGAGACGATGACGCAACACCGTGGTTCCTCATTCGGCCTCGAGACGACGGGGGTCTCCCGCCGGACGATCCTCAAGGGGTCGCTGTTCGGGGTCGCCGCCGCGGCCTTCGGCGGTTCGCTGCTCTCCGCCTGCTCGACCGGGGGCGGCACGTCGGGTGCCGCCGCCGCAGCGGGCGGCCCCACCGTCGCGCCCCCGACCTACCTCGAACCCCTCAAGCCCACCCCGACCCTCGCGGGGACGGCCCAGGGCGTCATGGACGTGTACGACCGGTTCCCGCTCGACGGTCCCCGTACGGTCACCGAGGCCGTCGGGGACGGCGGGGACTTCGAGTTCCTCGTCATGACCTACGGCCAGCCGGCACCGCCCCTCGAGGAGAACGCCTACTGGCAGACGCTCAACGAGGAGCTGAATCTCAAGCTCAAGCCGGTCCTCGTCCCCTACGCCGACTTCCCGACGAAGTTCCCGGCCATGGTCGCGGGCGACGACCTGCCCCGCGTGGTCTCCGTCCCGGTCAACATGAGCGTCTCGCGGCTCCCCGAGCTGGCCGCGGCGCAGTTCACGGACCTCTCCGACCACCTGTCGGGAGACGCCGTCCTGAAGTACCCCAACCTCGCGGGCATCCAGGAGTACGCCTGGCGCAACGGCATGCTCGGCGGGCGCATCTACGGCGTACCCAAGTCCGACCCGGTCTTCGGCGGCCAGATGTACACCAAGACCGACCTGTTCCAGGCCGCCGGGGTCAGCGAGCACCCCCAGGACTACGCCGAGTTCGTCGAGACGCTCAAGGCGGTCACCGACGCCAAGGCCGGCGTCTACGCCCTCGCGACGCCGATCACGGACTTCCTGCTGCAGATGGACGGGCTGCCGAACAAGTGGCAGAAGAACTCGGACGGGACGTTCACCTCGCACTACGAGCACGAGGGGTTCGTCCCGGCGATCGAGCGCATGGCGGCGCTCTACAAGGAGGGCTACTTCCACCCGGACACCGCCACGATGGACAAGACGCAGCGCGACTCCCTGTTCAGCTCGTCGCGTCTGGCGATGACGTACGACGGCAACCGGGCCTTCGGCATCATCTCGGAGCACCGGGACCTGAAGTTCGGCATGATGAGCTCGTTCGGCACGGACGGCGGGAACCCGACCTACTGGACCGGGCGCGGCGCCTACGCCATCACGATGCTCAAGAAGACCGAGGACGCAGCCGAGGTCGACCGGTTCCTGCGCGTCATGAACTGGCTCGCCGCGCCGTTCGGCTCCAAGGAGTCGTTCGTCCAGTCCTACGGCCGCGAGGGCGACAACTACACCCTGCAGGACGGCGTGCCCGTCCTCACGACGCGCGGCCAGCGAGAGCAGGACCTCGGGTTCGCGTACATCGCGGGCGGTGCGCAGGTGCTCTGCACGCCGCAGGGCGCCCCGGGGGTCGACGCGGCCATCCACGCCTGGCAGAGCTCGGTCATTCCCTACCTCACGGACAACCCGGTGCAGCACCTCTACTCCTCGGTGCAGAACGCCAAGGGGGCCTCGCTCGAGCAGGGCATGACGGACGCGATCACCGCGGTGTTCCTCGGCCGCGAGAAGGCCTCGAGCCTGGACGCCGCCGTGGCGAAGTGGAAGAAGAACGGTGGCGACAAGATCGCCGCCGAGTACGCCGAGGGAGCGGCGTGAGGCTCTCCCGGCCCCTGCGCGCCCTGGTCGTGGTGGACGGCACGGACCTCCACCACGACCTGCTCGGCGCCTCGTCGGCCCTGCGGGACATCGTCCTGGAGGGCGGCGTGGTCGCCGATCGCGCGGTGGGTGCGGACCGCTTCGTCGACCCCCTGCCGGTCACGGCCGAGGCCGACGTCTACGTGCTCTACCGGTCGAGCACCCACCTCGCTCCCGAGCAGCAGGCGGCCCTGTCGGCGGCCGTCGCCGCCGGCAAGGGGCTCGTCGTCCTGCACTCCTCGAACCTCTTCGGGTTCGAGGAGGGCGGGATCGACGCCGACCAGGTGGCGTACGAGCTCGTCGGCTCCCGCTACGTGTCCCACGGGGACGCCGGTTCCGAGGGGACCTACACGGTCCGGGTCCGCGGTGGACACCCGGTCACGGCGCACATGGCCGACTTCGTGATCGAGGACGAGTACTACGTGATCGAGTGCCGCGACGACGTCACGGTGCTCGCCGATCGCACGACCCCGGAGGGGGGCACCCAGCCGATCGTCTACGTCCGCGAGCACGGCGAGGGACGCGTGGTGTACGTGGCCCTGGGGCACGACATGCGCGCGTGGGGCAGCCCGCACTTCCGTCAGGTCGTGCGGCAGGCGGTCCTGTGGGCGGGGGGCGTCGGCCTCGACGCCGTCGCGTCGTGGTCCACGCGCTTCCCCCTGGGGAACGGTCGCTTCATCGGGCCCGACGGCGGAGCGCCCGCATGAGCGCGCCCGTCGCCGTCCAGCTGTGGTCCGTCCACACGCTGGCCGGACGTGACCTCCCCGCGGTGCTCGGACGCCTCGCCGCGATCGGCTTCGCCGCTGTCGAGCCCATCTCGCTGTACGGGCGCAGCCCCGCGCAGTTCCGCTCGCTCACCGACGGGTTCGGGCTGGAGATCTGCTCCGCGCACGCGCCGTTCCCCGCGGGGGACGAGGGGGAGAGGACGCTCGACACCTACGAGGAGCTGGGGGTCGACACGCTCGCATGGAGCCTCGAGCCCGAGGAGCTCGTGACCCGGGACGCCATGCTGCGCGGCCTCGAGCGGGTGAACGAGGGAGCCGAGCGAGCGGCGCGGCGTGGCATGACCATCGCGTACCACAACCACTTCGCGGAGCTCACGGCCTCGTACGAAGGCGAGCTCGCGTACGACGCGCTCCTCGCGGCGCTCGACCCCGCGGTCGTGCTCGAGCTCGACATGTACTGGGTCGCGGTCGCCGGGCTCGACCCGGCGGCGCTCGCGGCACGCCTGGGCGACCGGGTGAGGCTGCTGCACGCGAAGGACGGCCCGGCGCGCGGCATGGACGACCACATGGTCGCGCTCGGGGACGGGACGCTCGACGTCGACGCTGCCGTGCGCTCCTGTACCGCGCTCGACTGGTGCATCGTCGAGCTGGACCGGACGTCCGGGGACATGTTCGAGGCCCTCGAGAAGTCCTACGACCACCTGACCGGGCGGCGGCTCGCGCACGGGCGCTCCGGCGTCGGGCAGGCCGCTCGCACCCACGGCAAGGAGAACCCGTGACCATCCCCCTCCGACTCCTCTTCCTCGGCGGGACCGGCGTGATCAGCTCGGCGTGCGTCCGCGAGGCCGTCGCGGCCGGGCACGACGTGACCGTGGTCAACCGCGGTCTGTCGACGACCCGTCCGGTGCCCGCGGGGGTGCGGACGCTCGTGGCCGACGCCCGGGACGCCGACGCCCTCCGCACCGTCCTGGGTGGCGAGCGCTTCGACTCGGTGGCGAGCTTCATCGGCTACAGCGCCGCCGACGTCGCGACCGACGTGGAGGTGTTCTCGGGGCGGACCGACCAGTACGTCTTCGTCTCGACGTGCTCGGTGTACGAGCACCCGGCGGCGGTCCTGCCGATCCGCGAGTCCGCGGCGCGCAGCGCTCCGCGCTTCGAGTACCCGGCCGGCAAGATCGCCGCCGAGACGTACCTCGAGACAGCGCACCGGGCGGGGTTCCCCGTGACGGTCGTGCGCCCCTCGCACGTCTACGACCGCACGACGCTCCCGCTGCTCGCCGGCTGGACCGCGGTCGAGCGCATGCGCCAGGGGAGACCGGTCGTCGTCCACGGCGACGGCACCTCGCTGTGGAACCTCATGCACGCGGACGACTTCGCCCGCGCGTTCGTCCCGCTCCTGGGGAGCGCGCACGCCGTGGGCGAGGCCGTCCACATCACCTCGAGCGAGCTCGTCACCTGGGACGGGATCCACGAGGCAGTGGGACGGGCGGCAGGCGTGCGTCCGACGCTCGTCCACCGGTCGAGCGAGGACGTGGGGAGGGTCGTCGACTGGATGGGGCTCGTGCTCCAGGAGGACTTCCGCCACACCGTGATCTACGACCGGACGCGTCTCGAGCAGCTCGTCCCGGGGTTCCGCGAGCGCTACGACGTCGCGCGCGGGATGCGGGAGTCCGTGGCCTGGTTCGACGCCGAGCCGTCGCGCCGTACGGTCGACGCCGGGCTCGACGAAGCGTTCGACGAGCTGGCCGGGGTCCGGGTCCCGCAGTGAGCCCGGCAGGTCCCGGCGGGGTGTTCAGGTGGTTTGCGGCTATATTCACGGAGAGGTTCGACGGTTGACGATCCAGACGCGAGGGGCTTGGAACATGATGCGGTCGACGGTGTCGGCGACGGACGACCCGGATCCCCTGTGGGTGCAGGCGGCCAACATCATCCGGGCGCAGATCACCGACGGTGACCTTCCTCCTGGCCGCCGTCTCCCCGCCGAGCGCGAGCTCTGCCTGCAGCTCGGGGTCAGCCGCGTCACGCTCCGCAAGGCGCTCCAGCAGCTGGTCGAGGAGGGCGCGCTGCGCTCGTCGCACGGTCGCGGTTGGTACGTGGCCCAGCCCCAGGCGGAGCCCGAGTGGCCCAACACCCTCGAGTCCTTCACCGAGACGGCTCACCGCAAGGGGCTCGAGCCCACGTCGGTCGTCCTCCGGGCAGAGGTGCGCCCCGCGTCGCTCGACGAGTCCGAGGAGTTCGGGGTCGTCGCGGGCACCGAGGTCTTCCACCTGGTCCGCGTGAGGCTCCTCGACGGCGTGCCCATCGGGATCGACGACTCGCGCGTCCCGCTGCCGTTCGCCCCGGGGATCGACGGCGTCGACTTCTCCGACGCCTCGCTCCTCGACGAGCTCGCCGCCCGGGGCGCGACCCCGCTCCAGGCCGACTCGATGATCGAGGCGCGCGGGAGCAGCGCGGAGCACGCCGGACCGTTGGGCCTCACCGAGGGGGCGCCCGTCCTGGTCATGCGGCAGGTGCTCGAGGACGGTGCGGGGCGCGTCGTGCTCATCACGACCATCACCTACCGTGGCGACCGCTACCGTCTGCACACCACGTTCGCGCGGCCGAACGGCCACCGCCCGCTCTGACGGACGGTCTCCGACCTGACTGACGACCGCCCTCCGGGGCGGTCGTCGCTCGGTCGTCCCCGCGCCGGGAGGCGCGTCCACCTCCTGATCGCCTCGATCCTCGCGGTGCTCGTCCGCCGACGCCGACGGCATCTCCCGATCCGCTGAACACACACTCCTGGTATCCCTCTGATGCCATGTGGTCTATATTGGTATTAGTAATGTACTCACTGGTTCCTCGGCCTGCCCCCTGATGTGGGCCGTCGGAGCACCATGACGGGGAGGTCGACATGTCCGCTCAACGCATCGACTATCGCGAGGCGCAGCTGCGCCAGCCGCAGGCGCTCGTGAGGGTCGCGGCGCACGTCGCGGGACAGCTCGCGAGCCGTACCGCGCCCGACCTCTCGACCCTCGTCGCGGGGGCGGTGCCGGTGTTCCTCGGGATGGGGGCGAGCTGTGCGGCCGCAGCGCTGCCCGTCGCGCTCCTGAACGCCGGAGGGCGTCCGTCGGTGCGCGAGATCGCGAGCGAGACCGACCAGGCGACGGACCGCACGGGCACCGTGGCGATCGCGGTCTCGCAGTCCGGCCGCAGCCCCGAGACCATCGAGGCGTTGCGGACGTTCCCGGTTCGCTGGGCTCTCGTCAACGTCGCCGGGAGCTCGCTCGCGGAGGTCGCAGGCGACCTCGCGGTGGACCTCGGCTCGGAGCCCGACAGCTACGCCTCGACGATCGGGTACACGGGCACCCTCGTCGGTCTCACGATCCTCGCCCGCGCCACGCTCGGGACGGACCCGCTCGTCGCGGCGTCCGAGTGGGACGGCATCGACCGTCTCGTCGAGAGCCTCGAGGCGGACCAGGCTGCCCCGCTCCGAGCGCTCGCCGACGCGGCCGCGACGATCACCTCGGTCGACGTGGTCGCGGCGGGAGCCTCCCGAGCAGCCTCCGAGGCCGGAGCCCTGCTCCTGCGGGAGGTCTGCCGGATCCCGAGCGCAGCGGTGGTCACCCGCAACTACCTGCACGGCGAGATGGAGTCGGCCGGAGGCACGCTGCACGTCGTGATCGGGGACGGTCGCGAGGTCCGCCTCGCGCACACGCTCGCCGACGCGGGCCACCCCACGCTGCTCGTCACGACCCAGGACGTCGAGCCCGCCGGGCACCTGCGCGTCGTCCGGCTGCCCGCGGTCGGCGAGCCCGTGCGGGTAGTGCTCGAGACCGTCGTGCTCCAGCGGCTCGCGAGCTCGTTCGCGGACGCTCGAGGCGTCGCCATCGAGGACTTCGTCTTCGAGCACGACGACACCAAGGTCACCGACGCGACGGGTACCTCGGGGCCGCCGCCGCTCGTCGGCGCGAGCGCGTCGCTCGGCGGCGGCCTCGCCGACGGCGTCGCGGGGCGCGAGCGATGAGCGTCGTCGTCGGGGTCGACGTCGGCGGCACCAAGACCCACGTGCGCGTCGCGCGTGGCGAGGAACGCCTGGTCGACCTCGTGGTGCCCAGCACCGGGTGGTCCGCCCAGCCGTCCGGTGCGGCGGCCCGCTGGGTCGCCGAGCGCGTGCGCGCCGCCCTGGGGCGCTGCCGCCCCTCGCTCACCGTCGCGGACGTCGCGCACCTCACCGTGGGCGCGCACGGGTGCGAGACGCCCCGGCAGTGCCTGACCCTCGCGGAGGAGGTGCGGGTCCTGCTGGACGTCTCGTGCACCGTCGTCAACGACGCGCAGCTGCTCGTCCCGGCCGCGGGGCTGGACGAGGGGATCGGTCTCGTCGCCGGCACGGGCTCGATCGCGGTGGGGCGCCATCGCGAGACGGGCGCGTACCTCTCGGCAGGTGGGTGGGGGTGGGTCCTCGGCGACGACGGTTCGGCCTCCGCGCTGGTCCGGGAGGCTGCGCGGGCACTGTTCGTGCGGGCCGACGTCGGCGCGACGCGGGACCCGCTGGAGCCTCGGCTCCTCGCCTCGTTCGGCGCCGAGAACCTCGTCGAGCTCGCCTCGATCATGAGCTGGCGCGGTGGGGTCGAGACATGGGGCCAGCACGCACCTGTCGTCTTCCGGGCCCTCGACGCCGGGTCCCAGGTGTCGCGCGCCGTCGTGACGGCCGGGGGTGGCGCGCTCGCGGAGCTCGTCGGCAACCTCGTCTACCGCGGGGCGGTGGGGACGACCGTCGTCGTGGCGGGTGGCGTCGTCACCCAGCAGCAGGCGCTCCGGAACGCTCTCGCCGACGCGCTGGAACGGCGCGCCCCGCAGACCACGCTGCGCATGCTCGACGAGGACCCGGTCGAGGGGGCCGTCTTCCTGGCGAGGAGGAGCGTCGCCACGGGCCGCGCTGCTCTCGCCCCGACCCGCTCGAACGCGTCATGAGGGTCCACGAGACGGTCGGCCCGCGCACCTCGCGCCTGGCCGAGGTCGATCCGCCGGTGCCAGGGCGAGGCGAGGTGCTGGTCAGGAGCCTTGCCCTGGGGGTCTGCGCGTCGGAGCGCGGTGCGTGGGGGACCCACGACGGTGCGGAGCTGCTGCGGCTCGGGCACGAGGTCGCGGGGGAGGTCGTCGCGCTGGGGCCGGACGTCTACGGGTGGTCGGTGGGCGAGCGCGTGACGGGCTTCGCCCATCCCGCGTTCGCGGAGCAGGTCGTCATGAGCACGGCGGACCTGGTCCTCGTCCCCTCCAACGTCCCGACGTGGGCGGCCCTCGGCGAGCCGCTGGCCTGCATCGTCGAGGCCGTGGAACGCAGCGGGGTCGGTCCGGGGATGCGCGTCGCGGTCGTCGGGCTCGGCTTCATGGGGCTCGGAGCCCTGCAGGTCGCGCTCGCGCTGGGGGCCGACGAGGTCGTGGGCTTCGACGTCGCCCCGGCCAAGCGGGCGCTCGCCGAGAGGCTCGGTGCAGCGGCGACGCACGACGCGCGCCTCGTCCCGGACGCGGCGCGCGCGACGTTCGACGTCGTCGTCGAGTTCACGGGGACCGCGCCCGGGCTCGCGCTCGCGGGGGACCTGACGGGCCGGCACGGGACCCTGTGCGTGGGCGGCTACCACCACGACGGTCCGCGTGAGCTGGACGTCGAGCTCTGGTACCGCGGGGTCACGATCGTCAACGGCTTCAGCCCGGACCGCGACCGGCAGCGCAAGGCGCTGGGACGGGGGATGCGCATGATGGCGGACCGGCAGGTCACGTTCGAGCCCCTGGTCACCCACCGCCTGCCCTTCGAGGACCTCGACGCCGCGTTCCACCTGTTCGAGGAGCGCCCGGAGGGATTCGTCAAGGCGGTCCTCGAGCCCTGACACCGACGCCCGACGGCGGGTCGTCCGTCCGTGCGGGCGTCGCCGAGCCGTGTCCTCAGGAGGCGTCGCCGGCCGCCCCCGGGGCGCGACGCCGTCGGGCCGCTGTCCGCGGTGCCCGCGCACCTGGGAGAATCCTCCGATGACCACCGCAACCCCGGAACCCACCCGTCCCGGTGCGCCGCTCGGCGCGACCGGGGAGCTCCTGGCCGTGTGCCGCGTGCACGTGCTGCTGCCCGACGCGGGCGCGGTCGGCGTGACCGCGATCGACAAGCGCCCCGTCGAGGGACCGGTCCGGGTCCGGCCCCTGGGCCTGTACGCCGACGTCCAGGCAGACCGCGCGCACCACGGCGGCGAGGAGCAGGCCGTGTACGCGTACTCGCAGGAGGACGCGGACCACTGGTCGGGCGAGCTCGGCTACGAGGTCACGCCCGGGCTGTTCGGCGAGAACTTCCGCACGCGCGGCGTCGCGGCGAGCGGGGCGCTCATCGGCGAGCGGTGGCAGGTCGGCAGCGCGGTGCTCGAGGTCACGCAGCCGCGCACGCCCTGCTCGACGTTCGCACGGCGCCTGGGCGAGGACCGCTGGGTCAAGCGCTTCACCGACGCCAACCGGACGGGCGCGTACCTGCGCGTCGTGACGACCGGGGAGGTGCAGGCGGGCGACACGGTCGAGGTCGTGTTCCGGCCTTCGCACGGCGTGACGATCGCCGACTGGTTCGGGGCGCGCGTCGCGGGAACCTCGGTCGAGGTGTCACGGCGGCTGCTCGCGTCAGAGGCCGAGGGGGAGGTCCGGCTGTCGCACGAGGTGCGGGAGCGGGCCGAGCGCGCCGTCCGCTGATCCGTCGCCGAGTGCATGATGCGGCTGCGACACGCCGGGTGTGTCGCAGCCGCATCATGCACTCGGCGGGAGCGCGGGGTGGCTCAGCGCGTGGGCTCGCTCGGGGGCCACTCGCCGTCGTCCGAGCCGTCGTCGGCCGCGAACAGCAGCTCGTGCAGCCGGACCTGGACCTCCTCGACGCGCGGGACGTCGGGCAGCGTCATGCCGGGCTTGGCGGTCGCGTCCGAGATGATGAGCGTCCCGCAGCCGAACATCCGATCGACCAGGTCCTTCTCGTACGTGACGTCGTTGATGCGGTAGAGCGGGATGTCACGGCCGGTGCGCGTGATGATGCCCGAGCGGGTCGAGAGGCGCTTGGTCGTCACGGTGTAGTTCGTGGTCAGCCAGCGCAGGTGCGGCACCACGACCCAGACGATCGCCGCGACCGTGGCCACGCCGAGGGTTCCCCACAGGACCACGGGGTGCTCGGGGGCGAACCAGAGGATGGCCGTCGCGGCGGCCACGATCAGGACCAGGACGAGGATCGGCAGGAACAGGGCCTTGGGGTGGGTCCGCAGCTCCATGACGACGGTCTCGCCCTCGGCGAGGTTCTTGTTGACGCTCATGGGGAGCATCGTGCCATCTCACGCCGTCGGCAGGTTCCAGCCCTCCATGGTGTGCAGTCCGTGCCCGTGGCCGAGCAGGCTCACGCTCGCGGTCCCGAGCTCGAACCGCGCGGCGGCCGCCGGGCCCAGCTCGAGCCACACGGCAGCGAGCACGCGCAGCAGGTGCCCGTGCGCGACGAGCAGCACGTCGCCGCCGTCGCGCAGCACGGGCTCGGCGCGGCGGACGACGGCCCGCGCCCGCTCGGCGACGTCGTCGAGCGTCTCGCCGGGCCGGGCGCCCACCGCACCCTGCGCACCGACGACGTGCACCCCGTCGCGGAAGATGAGCCAGTCCCGCCCGAGCTCGCGGCTCACGTCGTCGGCCGTGCGCCCCTCGACGGGGCCGTAGTCCCACTCGGCGAGGTTCGGGTCGGCGACCGCGTCGGGGAACCCGGCGAGCTCGGCGGTCCGCCGGGCGCGCAGCAGGGGGCTGCGGAGCTCGAGCGCGAACTCGCGCCCGGCGAGGAACGCCCCGGCGCCGCGCGCCTGCTCCTCGCCGTGCGGGGTCAGGGGGATGTCGCTCGTCCCGGTGTGCTGCCCGGTCAGGCTCCACTCGGTCTCGCCGTGCCGCAGGAGCACGAGCTGGGGGTCGGGCATGAGGGCCTCCGGGCGTCGGGACGTGGTCCTCTGAGCATCTCCCAGGCCCGACGGCGGAGCACCCGCAGGGCGCTCGCGTCGCCCCGCGCACGGGACCGGGCGGGCGGGGGTGTGACGGAGTCGGGGGTCGTCGGATGCCGGTCGGTACCTCTAGGCTCGACCGTCATGACTACCTACTCGATCCTGACGGTCACCGCTGCGCTCCGAGGCGAACCGTTCGAGGCCGAGAGCGACGAGGCGGCGCTCGACGTCGTCCGGTCACGCAAGCGCAGCGGGAACCTGCCGCTGACGTCCTTCACGCTCCAGACCTCCGACCAGCGCACCGTGGCGTCCTGGTCCGGGGCCCACGAGGTCGTCTGACCGGTTCGACCAGCCGCCGCCTGCCGGGGACGGTCCAGGACCGGAGGGCACGGCTCGGGCGGTGCGCCGCCGTCGGGCATGCGCCGGGACGGCGACGCCGCGCGGCTCAGGCCACGCCGTCGAGGCCCACGATCGACAGGAAGACCACGAGCGACCCGAGCAGGACGACGGCGACGCCCACCGAGATGAGCAGGACGGTGCGGGGACGGACGGGCATGGGGCTCCTGCCGGGGTTGCTGGCGCACGGGCTGCGCGGGTCGCGTCGTGTGGCGCGGCCGGCCGCGGGTGCGGGGGACCCGACCATCGTAGGCAGCCCTGGCACCCGCGGCCGGCCGTTTCAGGCCCGGGCGTCGGCGAGCTCGGACGCGCCGCTCATCCGGCGCGCGAGCATCCCGTCGCGCCACGTGAGGTACCCGCCGTCGAGGTTGCGCACGTCGTAGCCGAGCTGGCTGAGCAGGCGCGCGGCCGTGTGCCCGCGCTGCCCCACCTGGCAGTGCACGACGACGGGTGCCCCGGTCGGGATCTCGGCCGCGGCCCGTGCGCGCAGCTCGTCGAGCGGCACGTTGAGCGCGGGGAACGTGCCCGTACCGCCGTCGGGCTCGACGGTCCCGCGCGCGTGCTCGCCGGGCGTGCGGACGTCGACCACGGTCGCCCCCTGGGCGACGAGGTCGTCGAGCTCGTGCCACTGGACGCTGCGGGTCTCGCCCGCGCGCAGGTTGTCGGCCACGTAGCCGAGCATGTTGACGGGGTCCTTGGCCGAGCCGTACGCCGGGGCGTACGCGAGCTCGAGGTCGGCCAGGTCGGAGGCCGTGAGGCCGCCCGCGATGGCCGTGGCGACGACGTCGATGCGCTTGTCGACGCCGTCCCGCCCGACGCCCTGGGCACCGAGGATCAGGTCGGTCTCGGGGTCGACGAGGAGCTTGAGGGCCATCTGGCTCGCCCCCGGGTAGTAGCCCGCGTGCTGGGCGGGGTGCGTGTGGATCGCGCGGTAGGGGCGCCCCTCGGCGCGCAGGCGCTTCTCGTTGCGTCCCACGGTCGCGGCCGTGAGCCCGAACACCCCGACGACGGCCGTGCCCACCGAGGGGCGCATGCCGGCGCGGCGGCCGAGGATCACGTCGGCGACGTGGCGGCCGTGCCTGTTGGCGAGGTTGGCGAGCGGGATGAGCGTGGGCTCGTCGGCCCCGGCGGGGCCCGAGCCCGCGGCGAGCCCGTCGCGCTTGGTCGCGGCGTCGCCCACGGCGAACACGTCGGGGACCGAGGTGCGCAGGTCCTCGTCGACCAGGATGCCGCCGCGGGGGCCCGTCCTCGCGCCAGCGAGGACCGCGAGCTCGACGTCGGGTCGGACGCCGACCGCGGCGACCACGAGGTCGGCCGGGACCTCTCCGCGTGGCGAGCCGTCCGCGGACGTGAGCTCGGCCGTGTCGGGGCCGAGCGCACTGACCTGCGTGGACGTGCGGACGTCCACGCCGTGGGCCTCGAGCTCCTGCCGGACGCGGACGGCCATCTCGGGGTCGAGCGGGGCCAGGACTTGGTCGGAGAGCTCGACGAGCGTCACGGCCAGGCCCCGGTGGACGAGGTTCTCCGCGACCTCGACCCCGACGAACCCGCCGCCGATCACGACGGCCGAGCGGGCAGGCGCGCGGAGGTGGTCGGTCGAGGGCTCGCTCAGGGGCGCGGGTGCGCCTGACGGGTCGGCTGCGCCCGACGGGTCGGCTGCGCCGGTCGGTGCGTCGACGCCGGCGCCGACGGGGAAGCCATCGGCCGCGCTGCCTTCGATCGCCGCGACGATCCGGTCGACGTCGGACACGTCGCGCAGCACGAGGGCGCGCTCCATGCCGGGCGCGGGCGGGACGATCGGGCGCGCGCCGGGGCTCAGGACGAGGCGGTCGTAGGTCTCGACGTGGTCCAGGCCCGTGGTCAGGTCGCGGACGGTGACGGTGTGCGCGGCGGCATCGACCCCGGTCACGCGGTGGCGGACACGGACGTCGATCCGGAAGCGGGCGGCGAGCGACTCGGGGGTCTGGAGGAGGAGCGCGTCGCGCTCCTCGATGACTCCGCCCGCGTAGTACGGCAGACCGCAGTTGGCGAACGAGACGTGCTCGCCGGCCTCGAGGACGACGATCTGGGCGTCCTCCGAGAGACGGCGCAGACGGGTGGCCGCGGACATGCCTGCCGCGACTCCTCCGACGATGACGATCTTCATGCTTTCCTCCTGGGGTTCGGGACGACTATACCCCGGGGGGTATATTGATCATCAACCCGATCAGGAGGATCACCATGTGCAGAGCTGTGACCTGCAAGAAGTGCGGCAAGACGACGTGGGCCGGCTGCGGCCAGCACGTCGACGACGTCATGCGGGGCGTCCCGCGCAAGGACCGGTGCGAGGGGCACGCGGCCGAGCCGTCGCAGGGCTCGTCGCCCGGCTCGTTCCTCGCGAGGCTGTTCGGGTCGAACAGGTCATGACCGAGCCCGTCGCGACCGAGCCCGGCGTGACCGCGCCGGCGGCGCCCGGGCCGCTCGCGCCCGACGCGGTCTCCGGGCCGTTCGCGGTGCAGGTCCGGCGGCAGGTGTGGGGGAGGCGTCGGCTCGTCGTCGGCGCCTCGCTCGCACCGGGAGTGCTCTGGCTGCTCGTGCAGGCCGGAGGCGGCTGGTCGCCCGCGGTCACGCCCGGGTGGGTCGCCCTGCTCGTGGTGGTCGCCGTCGTCGGCGCACTCACGCTCGCGACCTACGTCCCGGCCCGGGGCGAGGTCTGGCGGGATACCCTCGGGTGCTCGCCGTGCGCGGCCGTCTCGGGAGGCACCGTCCTCGCCGCGGTGTTCCTGGTGGGCCAGGCGCCGCACCAGGTCGGGATGGTGCTGCCCGCGCTGGCTGTTGTCCTGTTCGGGCTGGTGCAGCGCACGAGCAGCACCCGCGACGTGTGCGTGCGACGAGAGGAAGAGTCATGGAGCTCGACAAGGACGAGATGAAGAAGGTCTCGAACCGGCTCAAGCGCGCCCAGGGGCAGCTCGCCGCGGTCGTGCGGATGGTCGACGAGGGCGGCGACTGCGCCGACCTCGTGATGCAGCTCTCCGCGGTGTCCAAGGCGCTCGACCGTGCCGGGTTCGCGATCATCGCGTCGGGCATGAAGCAGTGCCTCACGGACGACGAGAACGGTCCGGCCGACGTCCAGAAGCTCGAGAAGCTCTTCCTGTCGCTGACCTAGTGCGAGGGCATCTCGAGACAGCCGCCGTCGGCGATCGGGCCGCCTGACTCCAGCGCGAGCACACCCGGCCGGACGTCTCCGAACACGCACCCGCCCGGGACGCTCACGCCGATCCCGAAAGCCGTCGTGCCGTCTCCCCAGACGTCCGTGTCGCCCGTGGTCTGGACCGTGGCGAAGCCCGCAGCGGTCAGGGCGTCGACGACGTCCTGCGAGCGGAACGTCGCACCGGACCCGGTGAGCGCGGCCAGCGCCGCCTCGACCGCCGGGACCGAGCGCGCCGCGAGAGCCGCGTCCTCCGAGGTGGAGCTCCGCTGCCGGTACGCGTCGTTCGAGCGCATGAGCGCTTCGGGGTCGTACGGCAGGCAGCCGGCCGGCGTGTCGTCGTCGGTCGCCGGGCAGGCCCCGGTCGGTGACGGCGAGACGGTCGGGGAGGCCGGGGAGGCCGCTGCCGCGGGCTGGTTGGCCGAGCGATCGGCCCAGGTGTCGAGCTGCAGCGCGACCGCGCCCAGCACGAGGACGGCTCCGAGCGTGCCGACCGCCAGGATCGTGACCAGGCTCCCGAGCACCCAGCGTCCTGCGCTCACGAGGCCACGACGAGACGGGTGATCGCGGCGACGGCCTCGTCGTCCCAGGTCGCCCCCGGAGAGTCCGTGCGGGTCATGACGACGAGTGTCGTCGGCTCGACGCCGGGCCGCCACAGGACGCCCGCGTCGTTGACGACGCCGTAGCCGCCCGCGCCGGTCTTGTCCGCGAGCTCGTAGGTGCCGTCGAGGCCGGCGCGGAACCGCTTGCCGGACGTGGTGCTCCGCAGCATCCAGTCCCCGAGCCGTGCCGCGGTCAGGGCGCCGGCCCCGCGCTCGAGCAGGAGCGCGCCGTAGATGCGCGCGACGTCGTCCGGCGTCGAGGTGTCGCGGTCGTCTCCCGGCGTCGCCTCGTTGAGCTGCGGCTCGATCCGGTCGAGGCGCGTCGCGCGCGCGCCGAGCGAGGCGGCGAAGCTCGTGACCGCCGTCGGGCCGCCGATCTCCCGCAGCACGAGGTTGCCCGCGGTGTTGTCGCTGAAGCGGAGCGCGGCGTCGGCGAGCTGCGCGGGGGTCATGCGCCACGTCGTCGTCGCGGACGTCACGGGGGAGTTCTCGACGAGGTCCTCCGGGCCGAACGCGATCTCGCGCGACCAGTACGCGTCGTCGTAGGCCTTGTCCGCGAGCAGCGCCCCCACGGCGATCGGCTTGAACAGCGAGCACATCGGGAAGCACTCGGCCGCGCGGTAGCCGTAGTCCGCCCGGCCGCCGCCACGCACGCTCACCCCGACCGTGAGCGACCGCGACCGTTCGAGGTCGCGCAGGGCCTCGTCGAGCTCGTGTCGCCCCGCGGTCGACGGTGATCCGGAGGCCGGGGCGGCGACCGCAGGGTCCGTGCCGTGCGGAGAGCAGGCGGCCGTGAGCCCCGCAGCGGCGAGCAGGGTGAGGACGGATCGGCGGGAGACCGGTGGGGCGGTCGTGTCTCGAGGAGTCATGCCACGAGTCTCGGAGCGGCGATCGATGCAGACAAAGCACGAAATGCCCCCATCGATGCAAGAGTGGCATCCATGGGTCGATCACTCGATGTCCTGGCAGCGTGCGAGGCTTTCGTCGCCGTCGCCGACCGGGAGAGCTTCACGGCCGGCGCCCTGGCGGCGGGCATCAGCCAGTCCGTGGCGAGCCGACGCATCGGTGCCCTCGAGGCCCATCTGGGCGGGCGGCTGTTCGACCGGACGTCGCGGCGGGTCGCGCTCACCGCGCTCGGCCGCGGGGTCCTGCCCAGCGCCGCCCGGCTCGTCGGTGCGGCCGCCGACCTGGTCGACGACGCCAGACGCTCTCGTGCGCGCCCGCTGAGCGTGGGCGTCCCTCCGTCGGTGCCACCGCTCGTGCTGGCAGAGCTGTGCGCAGCCGGTGCTGCCGGGCGGCTCCCGCTCGCCCCTGTCGCGGGGAACCCGGCCGAACGCGCCGAGGCCTTCCGTTCCGGGCGTACCTCGCTCTTCCTCGAGAACGTCCCCTCGGACCGGGCGCGCTGGACGGCACGGCTCGGGGTCGGCTCCCACCCGGACGACGACGCGACGGGGACGTTCCACCTGGGTGAGCTGCGCCCCGCGCGCGGACGACCGACGGGAGCCCTGCGACGGCTCTGGCTCCAGCCCGAGGACGACGTGCCCCACGTCCGCGACCGGATGGAGCGGGCCCGGGACGAGGCGGGGCTCGCTCCCGTCCAGGTCCGCGTCGCGGAGTCGACCGTGCGAGCGCTGTCCGAGATCCTCGTGTCCGACGACCTGGTCCTCTGCACGCGGCCCGAGGCCTCGACCTACGACCTGCGTTGGCGCCCCCTCGGCGACCAGCAGCTCGTGCGGGCGTACGCCGTGGGCGCGGCCGACGAGAGCCTCGCGGCGCGTTTCGTCGCACTCTGCTCGTCTGCCGTGGTGACCGTGCTCGGGGCCGACGACGCGAGCGACCGTGCGACGCAGACCGGGCTGGAGCCCGTCCGTGGGTGACGGGTCGGTGGTCGGGGAGGCCGTCCGGGTGCTCGACGCAGCCGGGCTCCGGGCCTCGGTCCTCGTGCAGGATCTCAGGACGGGCAGGGAGCTCGCGATCGAGCCGGACGTGCCCTACCCGCTCGCCTCGGTCGTCAAGCTTCCCCTCCTGGTCGCGGTCCTCGAGCGGGCAGCGGCGGGGACGATCGACCTGTCGGCGGTCGTCACGCTCGGCAGGTCCGAGCGGACGCCGGGGCCGACCGGGCTCTCGCAGTTCGCCCACCCCGCGAGCGTCGCCGTCGAGGACCTGCTGTACCTCGCGACCTGCCTGAGCGACGACACCGCGGCCGATGCCCTGTTCGCGCTGTGCCCACCGGGCGAGGTCAACACCACGCTGCGCGCGCTCGGGATCACGGACGTGACGCTGCGGCACCCCATCCACGAGCTCCACCGCACCCTCGCGAGCCGCCTCGGCCCGGACGAGCTGCATCTCGCGCTCTCCCTGGCCATCCGTTCGACGACCGAGGGACGGGGGCACCTCGTCCCGCAGCTCGACGTCACGCAGGCGAACGCGGGCACGGCCCGGGGGCTCGTCCGGCTGCTGCGTGAGGTGTGGACAGGACAGCGGCTCGACCGCGCGACGGTCGAGAGGACCCGTGCGCTCCTGGCCAGGAACGTCCTGCGGAACCGGCTCGCACCGGACCTCGAGAGCGATGCGTCGACCTGGTCGTCGAAGACCGGGACGTTCCTGCACCTGCGGCACGAGGTCGGGGTCCTCGAGCACCACGACGGCTCGGCCTTCGCGATCGCCGTGCTGAGCGAGTCCACCGTGCCCGCACGGATCCAGCCGGCGGCCGAGCAGGCCCTCGGGTTCGCCGCCCGCGCGCTCCACGACGAGCTCCGCTCGCGACGCTGAGCGGCGCCCCCGCAGGCGGACCACCCGCGCCCCGGGGGATGATCGCGGAGGAGAGCAGGACGCCCGGGGCGCGTGACGCCGTCGGGCACGAGCGCACCCCGACCCCGCACCCAGGAGCCACCCATGAGCGACGACGCGACCTACGGCAGCCCCGACTTCGACTGGTCCGTGCTGACCGTCCCGACCCCGCTCGCCATGGTGCGCGGGCAGCTCGGCTTCTCGTGGCTCGAGGTCCTGGGACGGCTCGTGACGCTCAGCCAGGAGGAGTTCGCGTGGGAGCCCGGGCCGGACGCGCTGCGCGTCGTGCGGCGCGGCGACGAGCGCACGCCCCGCACGCTCGGGATCGGCGAGTGGGTCATGGAGTGGCCCGAGGGCTCCGACTCGCCCCAGCCGCGGACCATCGCGTGGCTCGTCGCACACCTCACCGAGGCGTTCTTCGAGCGGTGGGAGTGGACGTTCGGCGACCGGATCGCCCGGCGAGACGCGGTCGCGTTCTCGGGCGAGGTGGACCCGGCGATCGAGGGCCTGACGCGCTGGGTGGACCTGTGGCGCACGGGCGTCGACGAGCTCCCCGAGGACCAGGTCTTCACGGTCGGGCTCAGCCAGGCGACCGAGATCGACGCGCAGGCGCCGTTCGGGCACCTCGTGCTCCACATGAACCGCGAGCTCATCCACCACGGTGCCGAGATCATGGTGCTGCAGGACCTCTACCGGGCGCGGCACGCGGACTGAGCCGGCCGGTCGTCGGGCTTGACGCAGCGCCACACGGCCCGCCGCCGAGCCGTGCGTCGGCAGGATCACACCGCTGCGGGGAATCCTCGGGGCGTCCCGGTCGTTGAAACCCGTCATGAGCGAAAAGGTGAAGGTCGACATCTGGTCCGACGTGGCGTGCCCCTGGTGCTACGTCGGCAAGCGCCGCTTCGAGACGGCGCTGGCCGGGTTCTCGGGCCGCGACGACGCCCCCGAGGTGGAGATCGAGTACCACTCGTTCGAGCTCGCACCGGACACCCCGGTCGACTTCGAGGGCACCGAGGTCGACTTCCTGGCCAAGCACAAGGGCATGCCCGCGGGTCAGGTCGAGCAGATGCTCGGACAGATGACGACGGTCGCCGCAGCCGAGGGGCTCGCGTACGACTTCGACGCCCTTCAGCACACCAAGACCCTCAAGGCGCACGAGCTGCTGCACTTCGCGAAGTCCCAGGGCAAGCAGGTCGAGATGAAGGAGCGCCTCCTCAAGGCGTACTTCGAGCAGGGCCGTCACGTCGGCCGCATCGAGGAGCTCGCGGCGCTCGCGGCCGAGGTCGGCCTGGACGCCGACGAGGTCCGCACGGTCCTCGAGAACGGTGACTTCGAGGACGACGTCGAGCAGGACATCGCGCTGGCCCGCGCCTACGGCATCAGCGGCGTCCCGTTCTTCGTGTTCAACGGCAAGTACGGGGTGTCGGGCGCGCAGGACCCGGCCGTCTTCACGCAGGTCCTCGACCAGGTCGTCGCGGACGCCGCGGAGTCGGTGGCCTGACCGTTCCCCGGTCGTCCTCGGTCGCGGCCACCCACCTACCAGGTGGAATGCGACCGAGATCACAGGAGGAGCGGTAGCAAATGCGACCGAGTATCAGCCAGACTGTCGGGAAACCCGCAGCGTCGCTGGTCCTCGGTGGCAGCGCACCCGTCCTCCCTTCGAGACGATGCCCGCCCACCCACCACGAGCATCGCAGCACGTGACTTCAGGAGATCCCATGACCGACACCATGCAGGACAGCCCTTTCCACTCGATCGCGAACCCGCGTCGCACGACCCTCATGACGGTCTCGGCCGCCGAGGCCGCCGCGCCGTTCACGATGATGGGCAACGACGACGCCGCGGTGTGCGTCGACGGGGTGTGCGCTCTCCCGGAGTGACCCTCCCGTGCGCTCGAGCACGGGGTTGTGTCCGTTCTGCGGCTCAGAACGACCGCAACCTCGTTCTCGGGTGCGTCCCGCTCAGCCCCGGTGGTGCCGACCCATCGGCACGAGGGTCGGCGTCCCCGTGATCGGGTCGGGCACCACGAGCGAGTCCAGGCCGAACACCTCGCGCACCATCCGAGCGTCGACGACGTCGCCCGGTGCGCCCTCGGTGTGCACCTTGCCGTCGCGCATCGCGACGAGGCGGTCGGAGTAGCGGCACGCCATGTCGAGGTCGTGCAGCACCATGACGACCGTGGTCCCGCGCGACTCGTTGAGGTCCACGAGCAGGTCCAGCACGTCGATCTGGTGGGCGATGTCGAGGAACGTCGTCGGCTCGTCGAGCAGCAGCAGGTCGGTGCGCTGCGCGAGCGCCATGGCGATCCACACGCGCTGCCGCTGCCCGCCCGAGAGTTCGTCCACGGACCGCTCGGCCAGGTCGAGCGTCCCGGTCGAGGCGAGCGCGTCCGCCACGGCCTCGTCGTCGCCCGCGGTCCAGCGGCGGAACCAGCCCTGGTGGGGGTAGCGGCCGCGGCCCACGAGGTCCGCGACCGTGATGCCGTCGGGGGCCACGGGGCTCTGCGGCAGCAGGCCCAGCGTGGTCGCGACCTGCTTGGTGGGCAGCGTGCGGATGTCCTCGCCGTCGAGCAGGACGGCCCCGCTCACGGGCTTGAGCAGGCGCGCGAGGCCGCGCAGCAGCGTCGACTTGCCGCACCCGTTGGAGCCGACGATCGACGTGATCTTCCCGGCCGCGACCGTGAGGCTGAGGTCCTCGACGACGCGGCGCTCGTCGTACGCGAGCGACACGTGGTCGGCTGCGAGCGTGTGCGTCCCGGCGGCGCGCGCGCCGGCACCACCGGCCGCGGCGTGCGGAGCCCGCGCGTCGGCAGGAGGCCCGACGGCGTCGCTCGCCTCGGGCGCGCCCCCGGCGGTCTCGGGATGTTCGGTCATTCTCAGCCTCCGCGTCCGGAACGGTTGGTGCGCACGAGCAGCCACAGCAGGTAGGGGGCGCCGACGATCCCCGTGACGACGCCCACGGGCAGCGTCACGTCGGGGATCGCGAACTGTGCGACGAGGTCGGAGCCGAGCACGAGCAACGCGCCCACGAGCGCCGCGGGCACGAGCGCGAGCCGGCCGTCGCCCAGGGTGCGGCGGGCGATGGGGGCCGCGACGAGCGCGACGAACGCGACGGGGCCCACGACCGCGACGGCCGAGCCGGCGAGGCCCACGGCCACGAGGATCAGCAGGAGCCGGGAGCGCTCGACGCGGATGCCGAGCGCGGCCGCGGCGTCGTCGCCGAGCTCGAGCGAGCGCAGCCGCGGTGCCAGGAAGGCCGTGAGCGGCACGAGCACCGCGAAGCAGATCAGCAACGGGTTGAGGGTCGACCAGTCGGAGCGCGCGAGCGAGCCCGTGATCCACACGAGCGCGGCCTGCGCGTCACGCACGTCGCTCGTCGTCAGGACCCACGAGACCACGCTCATGCACAGGGCCGCGACGCCGATCCCGATCAGGACGAGCCGGTACCCGGCCACGCCACCGCGCCACGCGAGCAGGTAGATCGCGACGGCCGCGACGAGCGACCCGGCGAGCACCAGGCCGGTGAGCGCGAGCCCGCTGATCCCCAGGACCACGACGCCCACGACGCCCGCGGCGCTCGCGCTCTGCGTGATCCCGATGATGTCGGGGCTCGCGAGCGGGTTGCGCACGATCGACTGGAACAGCGCGCCCGACAGGCCGAGCGCGGCCCCGACGACCAGTGCCGTCAGGAGGCGGGGGAGGCGCAGCTCGACCATCACGAACTGCGTGAGGACGTCGGCTCGGCCCAGGACCGTGTCGAGGATGCCGGAGAGCGGGACGGCCGCGTCGCCCAGCGTCAGCCCGATCGCGGCGAGCACCACGAGCGCGACCGACAGCCCGGTGACCAGGCGCGCCTCGCGCGCCCGCCCGCGGTGGCGCGAGGCTCGGGCGACGTCGATGCCCTGGTGAGCGGCGCCGTCGGGCAGGCCGTGCGGGACGGTGGTCGGGGCGCTCACAGCGACACCGTCTTCCCGCGCCGCACGAGCGCGATGAACAGGGGCGCACCCACGACGGCCGTGACCACGCCCACCTGGAGCTCGCCCGGCCGGGCCACGACGCGCCCGATCACGTCGCACCCGATGAGCAGCACGGGCGCCGCGACGACCGCGTACGGGAGCACCCACCGGTAGTCCAGCCCGACGACGTAGCGCGCCACGTGCGGGACGACGAGCCCCACGAACGCCACGGGTCCCACGGCCGCGGTCGCGGCCCCGCACAGCAGGACGATCGCGATGCCCGCGACGACGCGCGTGCGGGTGACGTCCTGCCCGAGGCCGCGCGCGACGTCGTCGCCCAGGGCCAGGCCGTTGAGCGAGCGGCCGAGCGCGAGGGCCAGGACGAGGCCCACGACCACGAACGGCAGCACCTGCCACATGACCGTCGAGCCGCGCGCCGCGAGCGAGCCGACCTGCCAGAAGCGCATGAGGTCGAGCGCAGCGCGGTCGACCAGGAGGACCGCGGTCACGACCGAGGTCAGCGCAGCCGTGACGGCCGCTCCGGCGAGGGCGAGCTTGACGGGTGTCGCGCCCTCGCGCCCCACGCTCGCGACGCCGTAGACGACCGCGGCCGCGACGGCGGCTCCGATGAACGCGAACCACACGTAGCCGCCGACCTGCGAGACGCCGAAGAACGAGATCGCGCCGACCACGAAGAGCGAGGCTCCTGCGCTGATGCCGAGCAGGCCCGGGTCGGCGAGCGGGTTGCGCGTCAGGCCCTGCATGAGCGTGCCCGCGGCGCCGAGCGCGGCCCCCGCGACCAGGCCCACGAGCGTGCGGGGCACGCGCTTCTCGACCACCACGAGGTGGTCGGGGTTGGTCGGGTCGTAGCTCGTGAGGGCGTCCACGACGACGCTCAGGGGCAGGGCGTTGGCCCCGACCGCGAGGCTCAGCGCGCACACCGCGGCCAAGGCAACGAGCAAGGTGGCGAGTCCGATGACGAGACGCCGACGACGGGCCGGGCGACGAGAGGTCGCCCGGCCCGTGCCGGCGTCAGTGCTGTGGGTCGTGCTCATGAGTGGTGCGAGACTACGACACCTTCTCGGCGGCGGCCGCGAGCTGCGGCACGTACTGGTCGAGCATCCACGGGATCGACAGCGCCGTGGGGGCGCTCGACGCCATGACGAACGACTCGCCGACGATCGGGGCGAAGCGGCCCTCGGCCACGGTGGGCATCGCGGCGATGACCGGGTCGGCCACGAACGTGTCGACGTCGGCCTGCGTCGCGAAGTACATGATGAGGACGTCGGCGTCGATCTTGGAGACGTTCTCGTAGCTCAGCGGGTACCAGAAGGTGCCGGACGTCGGGTCGGCGTCGAGCTCCTCGACGCTCGGGGAGAGCGTCATGCCCAGGTCCTCGACGACCTGCACGCGCGGGTCCTCGGCGCGGTAGACGTTGAGCTGGTCGGCCGTGTTGGCTGCCGCGTACAGGAACGACTTGCCCTGGATGACGGGGTACGCGTCCGACTGCGCGGTGATGCCGGCGGTCGTCTCCTCGACGAGCGCGTCGGCCTCCTCCGACAGGCCCAGGGCGTCGCCGACGATGTCGAGCTGGTCCTGCCAGGACAGCGCCCACGGCTGGTCCGGGTAGGCGACGACCGGCGCGATCTTGGAGAGCTTGTCGAACTCCTCCTGCGTGATGCCCGAGTAGGGGGCCAGGATGACGTCGGGCTCGGCCGCGACGACCTCCTCGAACGGCACCTCGCTCGTGTCGCCGCCCGAGAGCAGGGTGGGCGTCTCGGCGCCCATCTCGTCGAGCTTCTCGGCGACCCAGGGGAGCACGCCGTCCTCGTTGCCGCCGTACGTGTAGGCGGGCATCGCGACGGGCACGACGCCCAGCGCCAGGACGGCGTCCTGCGTCGACCAGCCCCACGTCACGACGCGCTCGGGCTTCTCCTCGATGACGGCCTCGCCGAGCGCGCTGTCGATCGTGACGGGGAAGGCGCCCTCGGACGCGGTGCCGTCGGCCGCGGGCGACGAGGCGTCGTCGCCCGACCCGCCGGAGCAGGCGCCGAGCGCGAAGGCGGTGGCGACGGTCGCGGCGACCAGGGCCGTGGGCCGGAGCCGTCGAGAGATGGTGCGAGCGGACATGATGCTCCTCGGTCGGTGCTGCGCGGGGATGCTGCTAGAGGTAAGGCTAACCTCATCGGCTGGGAGCGAGGCCGGTCGTGCGTGGTGAGGACCAGTGGGATGGTTCACAACGCGGTGTCATCTCCCGGCCGGGGCGTGTCGGGGAGCGGCCGTCCGGGGGTGAGTGTGCCGGTGCTGGTGCGGTGCGGTGCTGGTGCCGAGCACGAGGTTGCGGTCGTTATGACCGGCTTGGTGACCGCAACCTCGTGCTCGACCGCACGGAACCTCGTGCTCAGTTCCCCCGGTGGTCCTGGATCGAGAGCCTCGGCCCCCGCCGAGGCGCGTGGCCCAGCCCCGACACCTCGAGCAGCCGCACGACCCGGTACCGGTGGGGCGCGTAGGGCGCGAGCAGCCGCAGCATCCCGGCGTCGTCGGTCCGTTCGCCGGTCAGCGCCCAGCCGACGGCCTTGGCGAGGTGGAAGTCGCCGACCGACACCGCGTCCGCGTCTCCGAGCGCCCGCTGCCCGACCTCCGCGGCCGTCCATACCCCGACCCCGGGCACGAGCTGCAACCGCGCCTGCGCCGCGGTCGGGTCCATCGCGGTGCACTCCTCGAGCCGGCGTGCGACGCGCGCGCACTCGACGACGGTCCGCGCCCGTCGGGGGTCGACGCCGGCCCGGTGCCAGTCCCACGTGGGGATCGTGGCCCAGGTCCGGGCGTCGGGGACCACGCGCATGCCGTCGGGGGCAGGGCCCGGCGCGGGCTTCCCGTAGCGTGCGAGCAGCCAGCGCCACGCGTGGTGGGCGGTCACGGTCTGCACCTTCTGCTCGAGGACCGCAGGCACGAGCGCCTCGAGCACCCGCCCGGTACGGGGGACGCGCAGCCCGGGGTGCCTGCGGTGCGCGTCCGCGAGGCGGGCGGGAGGCGCGAAGGAGGCTGCGTCGTCGGGCTCCCCGAGGAGCGCGGGGAGCGACGCGGCGAGCTCGCCCGCCCCGGGCCCCCACGCCTGCCCGACGACGTCACACACCCCCGCCTGCACCAGGCGGTAGGTCACGGGTCCGGCCGGGAAGAGGCTCGTGCGCCAGGTCCCGGCCTGCGGGCCGCTCGGCACCACGCGGAACGTGGGGTCGTAGGGGCCGCGCGCGAGCTTCGCGAGCGTCGAGCGCAGGTCGAGCGGCCGCTCGGAACGCAGGACGAGGGGGAGCGGTGTGGTCGAGGTGTCGACCGGGTCGGCCGGTCCGGTCCCGGCGAGAGCCGGGGCGGGGAGCGGGGACGCGGTCATCGCTCCAGTGTCGCACCGGAGCCTGAGGCTCCCGGCGGGACGATCCGCCGAGCACGAGGTTGCGGTCGTCATGAGCCGCAGAACGGGCGCAACCTCGTTCTCGGCGCGCACCGGGGGATCGTGTGGAGCCGCGGACAAGGAAAGCGGGACCAGGCCGGAACAGGGACGAGGCCGCCACCGGACGGGCAGCGGCCTCGAACCGTTCGGGCGGAGCGTCAGTCGAAGAGCGTCGACTCGGTCCAGGCGTCCGCGGCGGCCTTGCTCGCGGCACTCGCCCCGACCTTGGTGGCCGCACGGCCCGCAGCAGCCGGCCGCTTGGCGGGCGCGACCGCGAGGTCGTCGGTGCCAGCGAGCGTGGCCCGCTCCTCGCCGCGCCCGGCGGCCCAGTCCTGTGCCGCGAGGCCCGCGAGCTGGTCGGCCCGCTCGTTGAAGTGGTTGCCGACGTGCCCCCGCACCCACCGGAACCGCACCGGTCCGGGGCGGGCCTGGATCGCGGCCTCGATGCCCTGCACGAGCTCGAGGTTCTTCACGGGGCTGCCGCCGGCCGTCCGCCAGCCCTTGCGCTTCCAGCCCTCGAGCCACTCCGACGCGCACTTGATGGCGTACTGGGAGTCGGACTCGATGAGGAGCGGCTCTGCGCTCTGGTGGGCGCGTACCGCCTCCAGCAGAGCCATGAGCTCCGCGATCTGGTTCGTCCCGGAGGCTGCGCCGCCCGAGTCGAAGGTTCCGTCGTGGTTGATCCACGCCCAACCGATCGCTCCACCCGGGTTGACCAGGCACGAGCCGTCGGTGCTGACAGTGATCACTTGTGCGTCCTCGCTCATCGGAGTCGGAAGTCCGTCGCGCCCATTGTCCCCGACTTTCGGGGGCGCCAGGACCGCTGTCTGCTCGCTGTGCGCCCGACGGCGGAGCGCACCCGTGCGCGCGTGGTGCGCTCCGTCGTCGGGCACCGGGAACGGGGTGACGGACGCCTCAGGCGAGCGACGACCGCCGGGCACGACGAGCCCAGGAACCCCCGACAGCACGACGCCCCCGCCCCCACCGGTGACCGGGGGAGCGAGGGCGACGCGTGATCAGGCCGTGGTCAGCTGACGCCGAGCAGGTCGATCACGAAGACGAGCGTCTTGCCGGACAGGCGGTGGCCACCACCGGCCGGGCCGTAGGCGAGCTCCGGGGGGCAGACGAGCTTGCGGCGCCCGCCGACCTTCATCCCCGGGATGCCCTGCTGCCAGCCGGCGATGAGGCTGCGCAGCGGGAAGTTGATGGACTGGCCACGGCTCCAGGACGAGTCGAACTCCTCGCCGGAGTCGTACTCGACGCCCAGGTAGTGGACGTTGACGGTCGAGCCGGGCTGCGCCTCGGCGCCGTCGCCGACGATCAGGTCGACGACCTCGAGCTCGGTGGGGGCCGGGCCCTCGGGGGCATCGACCTCAGGACGGGTGCGTTCGGTGTTCTCGGACATGTTCCGATCCAACCACGGGACGCCCCCGCAGCGGCTGTCGGAACTCCCGCGAACCGCAGAACCGTGCGGAAAAGTTGGGGATCCCGAAACCCACGGAGGCCCCTTTCTTGCCATGATGAACGCATGACACCCCCCGCTGCCCCGAGCTCCGGCATGCCCGCGCACGCCGGCGAGGCCCGTCGTCGGACCCCTCAGGAGATCCGTCGCTGGCGCCAGTACCTGGCCGACGAGCGTGCTGAGGCCGCGTCCTACCGCGACCTCGCGTCGCGCCGCTCGGGCGAGGAGAAGGAGATCCTGCTGGCGCTCGCGGACGCCGAGAAGCGCCACGAGGACCACTGGCTCGCGCTGCTGGGCGACGACGCAGGCAAGCCCCTGCGCGGCGACTGGCGCACACGGTCGCTCGGGCTGTTCGCGCGCCGGTTCGGCGGGGTGTTCGTGCTCGCTCTCGCGCAGCGGGCCGAGGCCCGCTCGACGTACGAGACCGACGTCGACGCGACCGCCGCGATGGCCGCCGACGAACGCATCCACGAGGAGGTCGTGCGAGGGCTCGCGACGCGCGGGCGCATGCGCATGTCGGGGACGTTCCGCGCCGCGGTGTTCGGCGCGAACGACGGCCTGGTCTCCAACCTCGCGCTGATCCTGGGGATCGGAGCGTCGGGTGCGTCGAACGAGACCGTGCTGCTCACGGGTCTCGCGGGGTTGCTCGCCGGTGCGTTGTCGATGGGGGCGGGCGAGTACGTGTCGGTGCGGTCGCAGCGCGAGCT
The DNA here is from genome assembly GCF_044748475.1 of Oerskovia enterophila. Classification (NCBI taxonomy): domain Bacteria; kingdom Bacillati; phylum Actinomycetota; class Actinomycetes; order Micrococcales; family Cellulomonadaceae; genus Oerskovia; species Oerskovia enterophila. Next base: position 402,303 of record NZ_JBIVFZ010000004.1, on the reverse strand, counting down.
GCTCGACGCGTCGACGCCCAGCCCGTTGGCCTCGGCCGCGCTGCCGCACCTCGACGTCGACGCCAACGAGCTCGCGCTCGTCTACCGGGCACGTGGCCTGACTCCCGACGAGGCCGAGAAGCACGCGGGCGAGGTGCTGTCGACGTACACCGCGGCGACCGTGATCGCCCCGGCCGCCGAGGTGGACGAGTTCGAGACGCACGGCTCCGCGATGGGGGCGGCCGTGTCGTCGTTCCTCTTCTTCGCGTCGGGCGCGCTCGTCCCGGTGCTGCCGTACCTGTTCGGCCTCCAGGGCGGGGTCGCGGTGCTCGTCGGGAGCGTCCTCGTGGGGCTGGCGCTGCTCGGGACGGGCGCCACGGTCGGGCTGCTGTCGGGGGCGTCACCCGTCAAGCGGGCGCTGCGCCAGATCGCGATCGGGTTCGGTGCAGCCGCCGCGACGTACGCGCTGGGGCTGATCTTCGGGACCACGGTCGGGTAACGGGGCAGGTCGTGGGGGCGGGTGAATCGCCCGCCGTCGGCGTGCGGAGCGCAGCGGCCTCTCCTACGGTGGGAACTCGTACGACCGTTCCACCGACGAGGATGCCGATGCCCAGGTCTGCCGCAGCTCTCCCCGTGCGCTCCCGCGCGCGGCGGTGGCTGGTGCGCGGACTGGTTGCCGGTGCCGGCGCCGGGGTCGGGACGCTTCTCGCGATCGGGACGGCCGGCTCGGCTGCCGCGGCCGACGACCCGCTCGGTCTCGGCGGGCTCCTCGCCCCCGTGACGAGCACGGTCCAGCAGGTCGTCGAGCCGATCATCACCCCCGTCGTGCAGGACGTCGTCAAGCCCGTGCTCGACCCGGTCGTGCAGCAGGTCGTGGCCCCCGTGACGAAGCCGGTCGCACCGGTCGTCGAGGCGGTCGCAGCTCCGGTCGCACCCGTGGTCAAGCCCGTGGCCGACGTCGTCGCTCCCGTCACGGGGGGCGTCGCCCAGGTCGTGGCACCGGTCGCGAAGCCCGTGGTGGATGCGGTCGCTCCGGCGGTCACGCCCGTGCTCGACACGCTCGCCCCGGTGACCGCACCGGTCGCCGACTCGCTGGCTCCGGTGGTCGCGCCGATCCTCGAGCCGCTCGCTCCCGTGCTGAACCCGGTGCTCGATCCGCTGGCCCCCGTGGTCGGCGCGCTCGACCCGGTCCTCGGGTCGGTGCTGGATCCTCTGGCCCCGGTCGTGGACCCGATCCTCCCGGGGACAGGTCCCGGGACGGTTCCGGGTGATGGCAACGAGGTGGTTCCCTCTGTTCCCGGCGGCACGGCTCCTGGAGCCGGTGTCGCGACGGTTCCTGACGTGGGACCCGGCCTGGGCGGGGGATCGACAGGTCCCGATGCTGCGCTCCCAGCGCTCGGGGTGGAGTCGTCGGTGGACAGGCTCGAGGCCGCGGCGCTCGGCCGTCTCCGTCTCGGCGACAGGGCGCCGCTCGGCTCGCTCGCTTCCGTCTCCGACACCTCCGCAGCCGTGCTGAGCAGCCCCACCCACGAACCCCTGGGGAGCCCTCTGTCCGGGCCCGGGGGAGTCGACTCCGCGGCGCCGTCGAGCGGTTCCAGCACCGTGTCGCCTCGTGGCGGCTCCGGTGGTGACTCGGCTCTCTCTGCCGACTCCCCGTTCTTCGCCCCCTCGACGCTCTGGGCGCTGCCCGACGCCGAGGCGCGTGCGGCCCGCTCCTCCACGTTCTTCGAGGTCCCTGTCTCCCCTGCATGACCTGGCCACGTCGCGCCCTCGCGTGCGGCACGAGCCATCCGGCGCAGCCCCCTTCTCGGCGCGCCGTCCATGTCATGCAAGGAGAAACGATCATGCACACCTACGTTCGTCGTGCGCTGCAGACAGCGCTCGTCACAGGCGGCCTGCTGGCCGTCGGGGCCGTCTCGGCCCAGGCCTCCGAGGGGGACCTCCTCGGCAACCTCGGACTCGACCTCGGCGTCGACGTCTCGCTCAGCCAGGTCGTCGGGGTCCTGCCCGACGTCGCGGTCGACGTCCCGGTGAACGTGCCGGTCAACGTCTCGGACGTCGCCGTGGGCGTCCTCGGGGACGCCGCGGTGAGCTCGCCTGCACCTGCACCTGCACCTGCACCTGCACCTGCGCCCGCTCCTGCACCTGCGCCGGCTCCGGTCACGGCACCCCCGACGGGTGGCCCCGCGGACATCGCGATCGACGTGCCGATCACGATCCCGGTGGACGTCTCCGGCGTCGCCGTGGGCATCCTCGGGGACGCCGCGGTGAGCTCACCTGCACCTGCACCTGCACCTGCACCTGCACCGGCGCCTGTGCCCGCTCCGGTGTCCGACGCCGAATCCGCCGGCGTCGATGTCGACGTGCCGGTCACGGTCCCAGTGAACGTCTCGGGGATCGCCGCAGGCGTCCTGGGCGACGCGACGGTCTCGTCGCCTGCTCCTGTCCAGCCGGTAGCTGCGGTGCCCGCTCCTACGGGGAGTGAGGCGCCGTCGGGCGGTGTCTCGGTCGACATCCCCGTGACGGTGCCGGTCAGCGTGACGGACATCGCGGTGGGCGTTCTCGGAGACGCGTCAGTCATTCCTGGTGCAGGTGCTGGTGCCGGTACAGGGACCGACGCAGGGGGCGTCACGGGGATCCCGGGCGGCCTGCTGGGTGGGCTGACCGGTGGTGGTCTGTTGGACGGCGTCCTCGGTGAGGACGGGCTCCTTGAGGGGCTCCTCGGGAGCGACGGCGTGCTCGGACCGCTGCCCGACGTCAGCGTGAACCTGCCGATCACCGTCCCGGTGGACGTGTCCTGCTTGGGCGTCGGCCTCCTGGGCAACGCCTCGGTCGGGTGCCCCGCCGCGGCAGTCGTCGACCCCACGGACCCGACCGACCCGACGGACCCGACGGACCCGACGGACCCGACGGACCCCGTGGACCCGACGAACCCCGTCGACCCCGTTGACCCGGTCATGCCGACGATCTCGGTCGACCCCGCCGGGTCGACGGACACCGTCCAGACGGTCAGCCGTCAGGTCGTGACGGGATCTGGCACGGTCGCCGCAGCCTCGGTCACGGCGGCGACGTCGGGATCGCTCGCGACGACCGGTGCGGACTACGGGCTGCTGGTGTTCGCCGGAGTCCTCGTCCTCCTGGGCCAGGCGGTCCGCCTCCTGGTGCGTCGACGCGAGCCGGTGCGTAGAGCCGGGGTCCGCTCGGCGGACTGAGGTGATCCCGGCGCGCTGACGCTCGGGTGAACCGAAGGGCCGGGCCGTCCGATCTGTCGGACGGCCCGGCCTCGAGCGCGTCTGCCCGACCCCGGCTCGGTCCTGGGTGCCGAGCCGGGACTGGGGAGTGTTTTCTGTGGAGCCACCACAATTGTGGTGGCTCCACAGAAAACACATGCTGGTCCGGGTCGCCGGGTCGCCGGGTCGCCGGGTCGCCGGGTCGCCGGGTCGCCGGGTCGCCGGGTCGCCGGGTCGCCGGGCCACAGGCCACGGCAACCCTGACGCCGCGGGCGCCCCACGGCGGACCGGTCGGCCGCCGTCGGGCAGGGAGGTGCGCTAGACGACCAGGCCCAGCAGCAGGATCACGATCAGCGCCACGACCGACAGCACGCACTCCATGACGGACCACGTCTTGAACGTCTGCCCCACGGTCATGCCGAAGTACTCCTTGATGAGCCAGAACCCGGCGTCGTTGACGTGGGACAGGAACACCGAGCCCGCGCCGATCGCGAGGACCAGCAGCGCCGCGTGCGTGGGCGAGAGGCCCGCGGCGAGCGGGGCCATGATCCCGGCGGCCGTGATGGTCGCGACCGTCGCCGACCCCGTCGCGACGCGGATGAGCGCCGCGACCAGCCATCCCGCGAGGAGCGGCGAGAGGTTCGCGTCGGAGATCCCGTTCGCGATGACGTCGCCCACTCCCGTGTCGACGAGCGTCTGCTTGAAACCGCCGCCCGCGCCCACGATCAGCAGGATGCCCGCGATCGGGGCGAAGGACTTGTCGACCAGCGTGCTGATCTCGTCGCGCGTGCGACCCATCGCGCTGCCGAACGCCACGAGCGACACGAGCGACGTGATGAGCAACGCGACGAGCGGCGTCCCGATGAACTCGAGCCCCTTGCCGACGGGCGACTCCAGGGTCCCGGTCATCTCGACGACCGTCCGGGCCAGCATGAGGATCACGGGCAGCAGGACCACGGTGACGGCGACCGCGAAGCTCGGGCGCGGGGCGTCCTCGTCGCGCTCGGACACGCCCAGGACGGTCGTGGGCGGGGGCAGCTTGACCCACACCGCGAGCGGCTTGGCGAGCAGGGGCCCCGCGACGATCACGGTCGGCACCGCGACGAGCAGGCCGAGCCCCAGCGTCAGGCCGAGGTTCGCGCCCAGCGCGTCGATCGCGAGCAGCGGCCCCGGGTGCGGGGGGACCAGGCCGTGCAGCGCCGACAGCCCCGCGAGGGCCGGGATGCCGACGAGGATCGGGGAGACCTTGGAGCGCCGCGCGACCATCATGACGACGGGGATGAGCAGGACCACGCCGACCTCGAAGAACAGCGGGATGCCGACCACGAACGCGATGAGCGCCATGGCCCACGGCAGCCGCTGCAGGGGCGTGCGCGCCAGGATCGTGTCGACGATCTGGTCCGCGCCGCCCGAGTCGATGAGCATCTTGCCGATGATCGCGCCGAGCGCGATGAGGACGCCGACCCCCGCGACGGTCGAGCCGAGCCCCGCCGAGAAGCTCACGAACGCGCTCACGAAGTCGATGCCCGCGACGATCGCGAGGACCGCCGAGCCGATCATGAGGGACAGGAACGGGTGGAGCTTGAGCCACACGATCAGGACGATGATCGTGGCGATCCCGAGCACGGCCGCGAGGATGAGCTGGGTCGTCCCGGCGTCGGTCGTCGGCGTCTCGGTGGCTGCGCGCAGGGCGCCCGCGGCGAGCGGGTGCGAGGCGAGGGTGAGCATCATCGCTCCTCGGGGTGGATGGACGTTCTGGTCGGGGTGCGCCGCGCTCGTCCGTCGGCGCGGGGGATCGTGGGGTGGGGCAGGGCCGTGGACGCGAGGATCCGGTCCACGAGCTCCTCGGGCGGTGCGCCGACGTCGAGCGTGATCCCGTCCTCGTCGGCCGCGAGGGGTTCGAGCGTCGCGAGCTGGGACGGCAGCAGGGACGCGGGCATGAAGTGCCCGCTGCGGTGCGTCATGCGGTCCTCGAGCAGCTCGGTGCTGCCCGTGAGGTGCACGAACCGGACGCGCCCGTGCGCGGTCCGCAGCAGGTCCCGGTAGCTGTGCTTGAGCGCCGAGCACGTCACGACCGCCGAGTCGCCCTCGGCGGCCTGCTCGTCGAGCCAGTCGCGCATCGCGCGGAGCCAGGGCCAGCGGTCCTCGTCGGTGAGCGGGGTGCCCGCGCTCATCTTGTCGATGTTGGCCTGCGGGTGGAACTCGTCCGCCTCGGCGTACGGGCGGTGCGTGCGTTCCGCGAGCAGGGTCGCGACCGTGGTCTTGCCCGAGCCGGCGACACCCATGATGACGAGGTGCACGGGGTCGGGGTCGACCGCGGGAGTCCTGGCCGGGGCCGCGCCCGACGACGGGGTGACGACCCTGTCCGGGGTGGGGCTGACGTCTGTGTCCATGAGGGGGGTTCCTTGGCTGTCCGTCGACTGCTGCGTCGTGCGCGGACCTCTGCGGCCGCTCACCGAGCATGCACGATTGGTATCACCTTTGGCAAGACAATGGTGTGACCTATGAAAGGGTCGTAGGCTCGACCCATGTCCGCGACGGTGCTCCACAGCTCGGTGACCGACGTCCTCGGCCACCGCATCACCGCAGGTCACCTCCCTGCGGGCAGCACGTTGACCCTGGACGGGATCGGGACCGAGTTCGGTGTCTCGCGCACCGTGACCCGCGAGACCATGCGCCAGCTCGAAGCGCTCGGCCTCGTCCGCTCGGGGCGTCGCATCGGCCTGGTCGTGCTCCCCGAGCAGGACTGGAACGTCTACGACGCCCGGATCATCCGCTGGCGCCTCGCCGGACCCGGCCGGGACGCACAGCTGCGCTCGCTGACCGAGCTGCGCTGCGCCGTCGAACCCCTGGCCGCCGCGGGTGCCGCCCGGCACGCGACCCCCGAGGCCCGCACAGAGCTCGTCGAGCTCGCCGCGCGCATGCGCGAGCTGGGCGAGGCCGGACGCCTCGAGGAGTTCCTCGTGCTCGACATCCGCCTGCACGCGCTGCTCCTGCGGTCGTCGGGCAACGAGATGTTCGCCGCGCTGCACGAGGTCGTGGGCGAGGTCCTCGCCGGGCGCACGCACCTGGGCCTCATGCCGCAGGCCCCCGTCGCCGAGGCGCTCGACGAGCACGAGGCCGTGGCCCGCGCGGTCGCCGCGGGGGACGCCGCCGAGGCCGAGCGCGCCATGGCCGCGCTCGTCGGGGAGGTCCGGGCAGCGCTCACGGCCTGACGCGCCCACGGCCTGACGCGCCCACGGCCCGACGGCGCCGCGCACCCCGCGGAGCGACCCGCGGTTCTGAGACGGTCGCCTCGGGAGACGGTCTTCCGACCGCCGCGAGGTAGCCTCGTCGATCGTGCCCCGCCTCGACGGCATCCTTGCCGACACGACCCCGCTCCGCGTCTCCCCGCCGTTCCGTCGGCTGTGGTGGGGGCTCGGGGTCTCCAACCTCGGCTCGCAGCTGACCGTCGTCGCCGTGGGGCTGCAGGTGTACGCGCTCACGGGCTCGACGCTCGCGGTCGGCGTGCTGGGCATCTTCGCGCTCGTGCCCCTCGTGGCGCTCGGCCTGTACGGGGGCGCGCTCGTCGACGCCTACGACCGCCGCAAGGTCGCGCTGCTCGCGTCGTGGGCGCTGTGGGTCGTCACGGGACTGCTCGCGCTCCAGGCGTGGCTCGACGTCGGGTCGGTCGGGGTCCTGTACGGGCTCGTGGCGCTCCAGTCGGCCGCGTTCGCTATCAACAACCCCGCGCGCTCGGCGATCATCCCGCGCTTGGTCGAGCCCCGCCTCCTGCCCGCCGCGAACGCGCTGCAGACCATCTCGTGGAGCATCGCGCTGACCGTGGGCCCGCTGCTCGGCGCGTTCCTCGTGGCGCTGTGGGGGTACGGGATCGCGTACTCGATCGACGTGGTGCTGTTCGCCGCGGCGCTGTGGGCCGTGTGGCGGCTGCCGTCGATCCCGCCGGTCCTGTCTCCCGAGGACACGTCGTCAGAGCTGGACCGGGCTCCCCACCGGGGCACGTCTGACGACGTGGCTGGTGGCGAGGCCGGGGAGCCGTCGGTGCCCCGCCGCAAGGTCGTCGGCATCAGCTCGGTCGTCGACGGCCTGCGCTACCTCGCGACCCGGCCCAACGTGCGCACGACCTTCCTGGTCGACCTCGCCGCGATGATCCTCGCGTTCCCGCGCGTGCTGCTGCCCGCGGTCGGCGTGCTCTTCATCGGTGGCGGCGAGACCACGACGGGGGTGCTGAGCGCGGCGTTCGCGGTCGGCGCGGTGCTCGCCGGGGTCTTCTCGGGCGCGCTCTCGCGCGTGCGCTGGCAGGGGCTCGTGATCGCGTGGGCCATCACGGCGTGGGGGCTGTCGATCGCGGCGTTCGGTGCCGTGCTGCTCCTCGTGGGCTCGAGCAACCCGCCGCAGGTGCTCGTGGGCGGCCTGGTCGCGGCGTGCGTCGCGCTCGCGCTGGCCGGGGCGTCCGACGCGGTGAGCGCGGTCTTCCGCCAGACGATCCTCCAGACCGCGACCCCCGACGACATGCGAGGCCGCCTCCAGGGCGTCTTCATCGTCGTCGTCGCGGGCGGCCCGCGCCTGGGCGAGGTGGTCCTCGGCGCCCAGGCGAGCTGGTTCGGCGAGGCGTGGGCCGCGGTCGCGGGCGGGCTGGCCTGCATCGTCGTGGTGTGGCTGATCCTGCGGACGCAGCCGCGCTTCCTCAGGTACGACGCGCTGCACCCCGAGCCGTAGGGGTGCCGGACCCGTTCCTGGCACCACCACCCGCACGACCGCAGCCCGCCCAGAGGCTCCCGGGCCCGAGGAGGAGCTCCGGCGCGCGATCCGGACCTACGCGGTCGCCGGTCTCGCGAGCGCACCGCTGCTGCTCCGGGCCGCGGCCGCTCGACGCAGCGACCCTCTACGGTCCGGCGACGAGCTACGGTCCTGACGTGGAGATCGAGGAGGAGCTGCCGCCGTTCTGGTTCGGCCAGGAGGTCTGTGTGCTGGGGGCGACGGCCGGGATCGCCGGGACCGGCGTGGTGCGCGGGGTCTCGCGTCCTGGGCCGGGTGAGCCCTGGGCCTTCGCCGTCGAGCTCGACGGCGAGGCCGACCTCGTCGGCGCCGCTGCCGAACGCCTCGTAGCGACCGGCTGGTTCCGCGACGACGAGGGGCGTCGGGCGACCGTCGAGCAGCACGAGCGCGAAGCATCCTCGCGGCCGGGCGAACGCCTGCGCCGTCGTCACGTCTCCCTCCGGACGCACGTCGAGGCAGGCGGTGCCGACGAGGCGGCAGCCAGGGCGCGCGCGGTCGTGGCCGCGCTCGGCCTCGAGCCCGTCGACGTCGACGAGCCAGTCGAGTACTGGAAGGTCCCGGGCACCTGGGTCGTCGTGACCGGGCTCGCCTGGCCGCGGGTCGCGAGCGACGACGCCGAGGCCGCCGTCCTGCACCTCGTCGCCTCGACGGGCCTCGACTGGGCTCCGGTCTCGGGGACCCCGGCGGGGTGCGACGCCGTGTGGAACCCGGGCGACGCCGTCGACCCCCGGACGAGGCACGTCACCTGGATGGTCCTCGACGCGATCGCGTGACGCTCACCACGGTCGCTTCACCGCGCGACCGCGCCCTCTCGTCACTATCGTCGAAGGGAAACCTGACACGGAGGGGGTCGTCATGACCAGCAACGACGCAGGAGCGGCGGGGGATCCCCGCGCTCAGGCGCAGGCCAAGCGGCTCAACAAGAAAGTCGTCGGGATCAGCCTCGCAGCAGCGCTCGGTGGCTTCCTGTTCGGGTTCGACACGGCGGTGATCAACGGGGCCGTCGACTCCCTGTCCGAGACGTTCGAGCTCAACGCGGCGATCACGGGCTTCGCGGTCTCGTCCGCGCTGATCGGCTGTGCGGTGGGTGCGTGGTTCGCGGGTCCGGTCGCGAACAAGATCGGCCGCATCAAGGTCATGCTCATCGCGTCGGCGCTGTTCTTCGTGTCGGCGTTCGGGTCCGGCCTCGCGTTCTCGGTCGTGGACCTGATCCTGTGGCGCGTCATCGGCGGCCTGGGGATCGGGGCTGCGTCGGTCATCGCTCCCGCGTACATCGCGGAGGTCTCCCCGGCCCGCATCCGTGGCCGGCTCGGGTCTCTGCAGCAGCTCGCGATCGTGACCGGTATCTTCGCCTCCCTCCTCACCGACGCAGCGCTGGCCGGGGCCGCGGGTGGCGCGTCGAACGTCCTGTGGCTGGGTCAGGAGGCGTGGCGCTGGATGTTCATGGCCGCGGCCGTCCCGGCGGTCGCGTACGGTCTGTTCGCGCTGCGCATCCCCGAGTCTCCCCGCTACCTGGTCGCCAAGGGGGAGACCAAGAAGGCGGCCGAGGTCCTGCGGGAGTTCACGGGGGTCCAGGACGTCGACCACAAGATCGCGGACATCGAGAACTCCCTCAAGTCGGACACCAAGGCCTCGCTCAAGGACCTGCGGGGCAAGCGGCTGGGCCTCAAGCCGATCGTCTGGGTCGGCATCCTGCTCTCGGTCTTCCAGCAGTTCGTGGGCATCAACGTGATCTTCTACTACTCGACGACGCTGTGGCGGTCGGTCGGGTTCTCGGAGGACGACGCGCTCCTGACCTCGGTCATCACCTCGGTCACCAACATCGTGGTGACGATCGTCGCGATCTTGCTGATCGACCGCATCGGCCGCCGCATCCTGCTCCTCGCGGGGTCGACGGGCATGTTCGTCTCGCTGGGCATGATGGCCGTCGCGTTCACGCAGGCCACGATGACCACGGCCTCCGACGGCACGTCCACGGCCTCGCTCGACGGCGCCTGGGCCACGGTCGCGCTCATCGCGGCCAACGCGTTCGTGGTGTTCTTCGGGGCGTCGTGGGGGCCGGTCGTCTGGGTGCTGCTGGGCGAGATGTTCCCCAACCGCATCCGTGCGAGCGCGCTGGCCGTCGCCGCAGCCGCGCAGTGGGTCGCGAACTTCGCGATCTCGACGTCGTTCCCCGTCCTGGCGGACATCGGTCTGAGCTTCGCGTACGCGTTCTACGCGTTCTTCGCGCTGCTGTCGCTGTTCTTCGTCTTCTACAAGATCCCGGAGACGCGCGGCAAGGAGCTCGAGGACATGCGCGACGACTTCGTGATCAAGCGGGGCCACATCGTCGAGTCGGCCTGAGGCACAGCCCCGCCCCTGCCGAGAAGTGAGCAGATGCCCCTGATCCGCGCGGATCAGGGGCATCTGCTCACTTCTCGGCGTAGAGGCGCGGTGCGCTACGCGAGCCCCGCGTCCCGCGCGACGATCGCGGCCTGCATGCGCGTCGTGACCTGGACCTTCGCGAGCACGCGCGACACGTGCGTCTTGGCCGTAGCCTCGCTGATGAACAGCTCGTCGGCGATGCCCTGGTTCGACAGCCCCCGCCCGAGGGCCGCGAGCACGTCGACCTCGCGCGGGGTCAGCTCGCGGAGCCGCGCGGTGGTCTCGCCGCGTTGTTCGTCGGCCGGCGTGCCGCCCGTCCGACCCGTGCCCGACGGCGCCGCTCGCCCCGCGAGGTGAGCGGCGCCGTCGGGCCTCGGGGCGGACGCGAACGCCGCCAACAGGCGGCGCGTGACCTCGGGGGCCAGGACCCCGTCGCCCGCCGCGACCCGGCGGACCGCGTCGATGAGCGCGGCGGGCTCCGCGGTCTTGAGCAGGAACCCTGCGGCTCCGGCGCGCAGTGCCTCGTCGACGTACTCGTCGAGGTCGAACGTCGTGAGGACGAGGACCTCGGCGAGCTTCTCGGAGACGATCGTGCGCGTGGCCTCGATGCCGTCGACGCCGGGCATGCGCAGGTCCATGAGCACGACCTCGGGGCGCAGCGCGCGGGCGTTGGTGATCGCGGCCGCGCCGTCGCCGGCCTCGCCGACGACCTCGATGTCCGGTGCCGAGTCGAGCAGGAACCGGAGGCCGGCGCGGATCGCGGCGTGGTCGTCGGCGAGCAGGACGCGGATCATGCGGGGTCTCCGGGTGGGTCGGTGTGGCGTGGAGCGCTGCGACCGTGCGGGGTCGGTGGGATCCCGTCGGCCGAGGAGTTGTCAGATCTGGGCCGGTCGATACCCCGGCCTGCTTCTGACAACTGATCCGTGGCGGTCGTGGCAGTCGGGGAGGGGGCGGTCGGGGGACCGGCCGGTCGGCCCAGGGGCAGCACGGCCCGCACGTGCCAGGCTCCGCCCGCGGCACGGGGACCGGTAGTACGTGCGTCGACAGGGCCCGCCCTGAACGTGCCGCCCAGAGCCTCGGCGCGCTCGCGCATCGTGAGGAGCCCGGTGCGGGTGCTCAGGCTCGGCGGGAGCGGGCGGGGTTCGTCGGTGAGGGAGCTCGTGACCTCGACCGTGAGGCGGTCCGGTCCCAGCCCGAGCGTGACCAGCACCCGCCCGCCGGGCGCGTGCTTGGCGGCATTGGTCAGGGCTTCCTGCGCGATCCGGTGCGCAGCCTGGTCGACGGCCGCGGGGAGCGTCGCCGAGCGGGCGTCGTCCGGGTCCTCGACGTCGACCGTGAGCCCCTGCGCGCGTGCGGAGACGAGGACGTCGTCGAGCCGGGCGAGCCGTGCGGGGGCGGCGACGGCTTCACCCCCGAGCACCGTGGCTCTGTTGTCAGAACTGAGCCGGTCCATACCCCGGCCACGTTCTGACAACTGATCGGCAGGGGCGAGGGGCACCCCCTCGCGCAGGTCTGGAGGACCACTGTCTGGGGACAAGTTGTCAGAACTGAGCCGGTCCATACCCCGGCCACGTTCTGACAACTGATCCACGCCGAGCGCACCAGCGCGAGACGCACCGTCCCGCGGCAGGTCCGAGCGCAGCAGCAGGATCATGGCCCGCATCTCCTCGAGCGACGTGATGCTGCTCGACCGCACGAGCTCGAGCGCGGCGCGGTCCCGCGCGGCATCGGGTGGCGACGCGAGCGCGGCCCCCGAGTGGATCGCGATGGCGGACAGGTGGGACGCGATGACGTCGTGCAGGTCGCGCGCCATCGCGGCCCTCTCCGCGCGCACGGCCTCGTGCTGCCCGAGCGTCGCGATCTGCTCGAGGTCGGCCGCACGCTGGGCCTCGAGGTCGGCGCGCTCCGCCTCGAGGTCGGCCCGCTCGGCGGCGAGGTCCGCGAGGTCGGACTTCTGCCGCACGTTCGCGGCCCACCAGAGCGGTGTCGCGAGGATCGCTGCGACCTGGATGCCGCCGACCACGAACCCTTGCACGTCCCGGTAGTGCTCCCCCGTGAGCACCGCGACCGCGACGACCATCACCCCGACGGCGACCCCCACCACCGTCCGCAGCCGCCTGCTGCCGTGCAGCCCGCTCGCGTAGAGCAGGTCCCACAGGACCAGGACCATGCCGAGGCTGCCCCCGAACGACAGGTCGACCGCGAACGCCACGGTCCCGACGCTGAGCGCGACCGCCGGATGCGCGCGCTTGAAGACCAGCGCGACGCACCCGGCGAGCAGGGGCAGCACGTGCCACCAGCGCCCGTCGACCGTCACGAGTGGCGGGATCGACCACACCTGCACGACGTCGACGAGCAGGAGCAGGACCCCGATCACGAACATCCCGACGGCGTTGTACGCGTCGCCGCGCCTGCTGTCGGTGCGCAGGCCCGTGGCGACGGTGCTGACCACGCGCCGCACGCGCGACGCACGGGGTGACGAGCCGGCGGCCCGGGCGTCCGGAGCGCCCGAGCCGTCGCCACCACCAGCGCCGTCGCCGGCGGACGCGGTCGCGGTCACGCCGTCCGACGCAGGAGCGGGCAGGGGATCGGGCACGTTCCCATCTCAGCACAGGGGGCCGGGCCGTGGATCGCCCGAACGATGTACGGCGCGGCGCAGCGCCCGGCAAGGATCGCCCGTCCGCCCGACGACAGGCCCATCTCCGGCAGCGAGCCTTGCGGCATGGAACTCCTTCCTCTCCTCGGGGCGCTCGCGGTCCTGGCCCTCGTCGACTCGACGAGCTTCGGCACCTTGCTGATCCCGGTGTGGCTGCTCATGACCCCGGGCCGGGTGCGGGTCGCGCGGATGCTCGTCTACCTGGCCACGATCGTCGGGTTCTATCTCGCGGTCGGCCTGGTCGTCGCGCTGGGCGCGGGCGCGTTCGCCGACGTCCTCGGGCAGGTCGTCGAGACCCGCCCGGTCAGGATCGTCGAGCTGCTGCTCGGGGTGGGCCTGGTCGCGTACAGCTTCCGGATCGACCGCCGGTCCAAGGGGTCGTCGACCGGTCAGGGGCGCGTCCTGCGGTGGCGGGCCCGCGCGATGGGGACGTCGGGCGGGGAGGGCGCGGCGCCGTCGGGCCTGCTTCCCCTGCCCGACGGCGGAGCGCACCCCGTGCGCGTGACCCCGCCCCGCGCGGGCGTCGACACCGCGCCGGAGACGGGATCCGTGACGGCCCTCATGGGCCTCGCGCTGGGTGCCGCGGCGATCGAGCTCGCGTCGATGCTCCCGTACCTCGCGGCGATCGGGCTGCTCACCCAGGCGGGCCTGGGGTGGCCGACGACCGGGCTGGTCCTCGCGGGGTACTGCGTCGTCATGGTGCTGCCCGCGCTCGTCCTGCTGGCGGGTCGTGTCCTCGCGGCCCGGCAGGTGGGCCCGCTCCTCGACCGGCTCAACGTGTGGATGACGAAGAACGCGGCGTCGACCACGGCGTGGGTCGTGGGGATCGTGGGCTTCCTGCTCGCGCGCGACGCCGTGGTCTGGCTCGGCTGGATGGGCTGAATGTCCGCGGATCTTGCCGGAACGGCAACCGGACTTGCCTCGGGGCGGGGTGCGGCAGCAAGGTCGGGAGTGACGGCCGTCCCGGGCCGGCACCGACCCGAGGAGCGAACGTGACCCAGCAGCACGACCACGAGCACGGCCACGGCCACCAGCAGCACCACTTCGACCAGGCCTTCTGGGACGAGCGCTACGGCTCGACGGCCGCGGTGTGGAGCGGCAACCCGAACCCGCAGCTCGTACGCGAGGTGGCGGACCTGCCCACGGGGCGGGCGCTCGACGTGGGCGCGGGCGAGGGGGCCGACGCGGTGTGGCTCGCGCAGCAGGGGTGGGACGTCGTGGGGCTCGACGTGTCGCCCGTGGCGCTCGAGAAGGCCGCGTCCCACGCCGCCGCGGTAGGGGCCGAGGTCGCGGCGCGGATCGAGTGGCGCCAGGGCGACCTGCTCGGGTGGGAGCCGGGGGACGAGCGGTTCGACCTCGTGACGGCCCACTTCATGCACCTGCCGGCCGACCTGCGCCGGCAGGTCTTCCCGCGCCTCGCACAGGCGGTCGCGCCGGGCGGGCGGCTGCTCGTCGTCGGGCACCACCCTGCGGACCACGAGACCGTGCGCAAGGACTTCGACGAGCACTTCTTCTACACGGGGGACGACCTCCTGGCCGAGCTCGACCTCGACGGGTGGGACGTCGAGACGAACACCGCGCCCGAGCGCGAGATGCTCGGCGCCGACGGGGAGCCCGTGACGATCCGCGACACGGTGCTGCGGGTGCGGCGGCCCTAGGACCGTCCCCGGCTACGCCTGGGGCGCGGTGCGGAGCGTGATCCCGTGCGGCCCGGCATCGAGGGCGGTCACGTGGGCCGTCGAGCCGTCGGGCAGCAGCACGACGAGCCGGTCGCTGCCGTTCGCGCGGACGCGGGCGTACTGGAGCTGGGTCGTCAGGTCGTGGACGCCGAGGGGCCGGGCGCCGTCGCCGGCAGCCGCACCGGCAGCGGGTGACGGTGGGGCGGTCGTGTCCTGCTGCCCGACGGCGTCGCTCACCGCGTCGGTCGGGTGCAGGGCCGGGGTGGGCCGGGCCTCGTAGGACTGGAGTGTGCCGACGATCGAATCGATGAGGTCGTCGACCTCGGTGACGTCGTAGCCCTCACGCCATTTCGTGGCCGAGAACCGGGCGCCTCGGGCCTCGACCGAGGTGAGCAGTCCCGGGCCGGGACGGCCGCCCGCCTCGTACGCCTTGAGCGTCGCGCTGACGTCGTCGAGGTAGATGTCGACCTGCTCGACGTCGTAGCCCTCGCGGAACTTGGTCGCGGTGAACGTCGTGTCCAGGACCTGCTGGGCGCTCAGCATGCGGGGCTCCGATGGGTGGGGTGGGACGGAGGACGGCGCCGGGGTGGACCCTCCTGCGTGAGGTGGACCCCGGCAGGGTCCACCTCACGCGCTCGGCTCCACCCCGGCATCGGGTTCGTCAGTTGGACGACGCCGCCGACGACGCGGACGACGATCCGTTCGACACGGACTGGCCGCTCAGGTGCCCACCGGCCAGCCCGGCGATGAGCTGGTTGATGTCGACGCCCGTGAGCTGCTTGATGACCTGCTGGCCCTCGCCCAGGACCGACGCGACGTTCTTGGTGATCGCGCTCGCACCGTCGGTCGAGATGACGGTCATGCCCTGGATCTTGCCGATGGGCTCGGCCGCGGCGCGGACGATCTCCGGCAGGCGCTCGATGAGCTCCTGGACCAGGGCCGCCTCGCCGTACTTCTTGAGCGCCTCGGCCTTGGCGTCGGTCGCGACGGCCTCGGCGCGGCCCTCGGCCTCGACCGCGAACGCGCGTGCCTCACCCTCGGCCTTGATACCGACGGCCAGGGCGACCTGGCGGTCACGCTCGGCCTCGCCGGCGCGACGGACGGCGGCCGCGGAGGCCTCGGCGTCCTGGATCGCGGCGGTCTTGTTGGCCTCGGCGATCGTGGTGCGCTTGTACGCGTCGGCCTCGGTGGCGGCGTTCGACGAGTCACGCTGGGCGTTGGCTCGCTGGACCTCGGCGTAGGCCGCGGCCTCGGCGGGCTTGCGGATCTCGATGTCGAGACGCTCCTGCGTCACGCGGGCCTGCTCGGACAGCGCCTCGCGCTCCTCGACCGCGACGAGCCGCTCCTGCTCGGCGCGCGCGAGCTGACCCGCGGCCTCGGCCTCGGCGTTGGCCTTGTCGGTCTCGGCCTTGATGATGGCGCGCTTGAGGTCGAGCGCCTTCTGGCGCTCGGCGATCTGCTCGGCGGCGTCGATCGCGGCGAACTCGGACGCGCGCTGGGCCTCGGCCTCGGAGACCTCGGCGACCTGGCGGGCGCGGGCGGCCTCGGCGCGACCGAGGTTGGCGAGGTAGTCGGAGCCCGGGGTCGAGATGTCCGAGATGTTGAGGAGGTCGACCTGCAGGCCCTGCTCCGAGAGGTCCGTCTTGGTGGACTCGACGACGCGGTCCGAGAGGCCCTTGCGGTCGGAGATGATCTGCTCGATCGTCATGTCGCCCACGATCGAGCGCAGCGAGCCCTCGAGGGACTCCTTGATGATCTCGGTCAGCGTGCCCTGCTGGGACAGGAAGCGCTGGGCCGCGCGACGCACGCCCTCCTCGTCGCCACGGACCTTGAAGTTGATCGACGCCTTGATGGCGATCTTGATGCGGTTCTTGTCGACGCCCTCGACCGTGATGCCGATCTGGCGCTGCTCGAGCGAGATGGAGAAGCCCTGCTGGAGGATGGGCCACACGAACGTGCGGCCGCCCGTGACGACGCGCTGGCCGGTGCCGGCGGCCTCCTTGCGGCCTGCGCCGCGCCCGACGATGATCAGGGCCTCGTTCGGGGGAACGCGGCGGATGCGCTTGGCGATGAACGTGATGATCGCGAAGAACGCGATGATCAGGGCGATCGTGGCGATGATGCCGACGACGTTGGAATCTTCGAGCATGTCTGTACGCGCCTGCGGCGCGACTCCTTTCGGTGGCGGGTCGTGCGAGCGGGTCGTGCGGGTCGTGCCGTGGTGCGGGTGGTGCTGCCGGGTTCCCGGGGTGAGGGGTCCCTGGCGGGAGGGTCAGTCGTCGGGCGGGAGGGTGAGCCGCTGGGCCGGCGGGTCAGTCGTTGGGGTAGTGGCGCCGGACGCGGACGCGCGTGCCGGACTGCTCGAGGACCACGACGCGGGCCCCGGTCGGGATGGGCTCGTCGGCCCAGGCGAGGCGTCGCTCGAGCTCGTGCGCGGCGTCGAGCGAGACCTCGCCGGTCGCGGCGGAGATGTCGCTGGTCGCGGTGCCCTGGACGCCCACGAGGGACACGGGCACGGCGTCGTCGGACTCGCGCAGCTTCTTGGTGAGCACGTGCACGAGGAGGACCACGAGGACCGCGAGCACCGCGGAGCCGACGTACGCGAGGACGATCGGCAGGTCGTTCGACACGACGATCGCGCCGGTCGCGCCGAACACGATGGCCCCGACGCCCAGCGAGGTCCCGGACACGGCTCCGTCGCCGAGCTCGATGAACTCACCGAGGATCATCGAGAACAGGACGAGAGCCAGCCCGACGATGCCGACGACGACGAACGTGATCACCGTGAAACCCCCTGGGGTCGGTCACGCCCCGCCGTCGAGCACTGGTCGCCCGAACACTTGACGTGATCGTGAACTTGCCCGAACTCTAGCGTGACTCAAGGGTGCCCTTCGACGAGATGGGGACTCCGCACCATGGGGTCTTCGGCCCTCGGTGGTCGGTCCGCGTGCCGAGGACGAGTTGTCAGAACCGCACCGGGGTATGGACCGGCTCAGCTCTGACAACTGAGCCGTGGCGTCAGCGGGAGAGCTGGTCGAGCAGTACGCCGAGGTTCCCCGCCGCGGTGTCCCGGTAGCCCTGCACCCATTCGCCCTGGTAGTCGCGCGGCGCGACCTCGGTCACGAGCAGCGCGCTGAGGTACGCGCGGTACAGGAGCAGGCGGACGTCGCCGGCCCCGAGCGTGCTCGCCCCGGGCCTCGCCCGCCCGACGACGTCGCGCCCGTCCGGTGCGCCGCCGTCGGGCCGGATTTCACCCGGCACGGGCGACGCGAACCACGGCTCGGCGACCGGGAGCCGGCCGCCCGCGTCGCGGTAGCCCGCGAGCATTGCGGGCGGGACCGGGCCCAGCCCGAGCTGGTCGGCTCCCGCGAGCTCGTACAGCGGGTCGCCCCACAGGCTGCGCTCGGTGTCGATCACGCCGCTCAGGCGCAGCACCGACGACGCGTCGGGGGAGAGGAAGAGGTTGCCGGGCCACAGGTCGGTGTGGACGAGCGCGGGGACCGTGACCTCGGCGAGCGCGTCGTGGTGGTCCGCGAGGGCGCCCCGCAGCGCGTCGGCGGGCAGCACGACGCCCCACGTCTCGGCGTCGGCGAGCAGGGCCTCGACCATGCGGCCGAACGCCTCGGGCCAGGTCGGGGCGCTCAGGCCCGACGCCTGCGCGGGATACCCGAACGACTCTCCCGTCACGGTGTGCAGGCGGGCCATGAAGGCGCCGAGGTCGTGCCGGACCTGGGCCGTCGCGGCGTCGTCGA
Organism: Oerskovia enterophila; assembly: GCF_044748475.1. NCBI lineage: Bacteria > Bacillati > Actinomycetota > Actinomycetes > Micrococcales > Cellulomonadaceae > Oerskovia > Oerskovia enterophila. Next base: position 383,864 of record NZ_JBIVFZ010000004.1, on the reverse strand, counting down.
GCGGAGGCAGGGCGTTCCACACGTCGCCGTCGAGGAACGACACGACGAGCGCGTCGCCGTCGACCACCTCGCGGCTGAAGTCGCTGTGGACCACGCGCGGCATGAGGAGGTCGGGGCGGTCGGCCGCGCGGCGGTAGACCTCCTCCTCGGTGCCGAGGATCCCGTGCTCGTAGCGCAGGAGCCGGGACGTGTCAGCGCTCGTGACCTTCACGACGCAGCGCCGCCCGTCGGTGAGGTCGACGCGGTAGGTCGAGGCGAACATCCCGCCGTCGAGGGGGCCGGCCGCAGCCACCTCGCCGAGCGGGGCGAGCAGTCGGGCGAGCTGGTCGTCGGTGACCGTCATCTTGGTGAGCACGCGGAGATCGTATCGATTCGACGGGCGGGGCGGAAGGCTCGTCGCTCGTCGCTCGTCGCTCGTCGCTCGTCGCTCGTCGCTCGGCGCTCGGCGCCCGGCGCGCGGCCCGCGATCGGTTGTCAGAAGTGCACCGGGGCATCGACCGGCTCAGTTCTGACAACTGATCTCTTGCCATGCTGGCAAGTCATCCATAGACTTGCCAGCATGGAAAATGACTTCCACGAGGAGGAGTCCCCGAGCACCATGCCCGGGCTCTCCCCGGCGCAGGCGCGTGCAGCGCTCGAGGGGCTCGACGCCGACGGGGCGACGCTCGCGGAGCGCGCGGTCACGCCCTGGTGGTACCACCTGACGCTCGGCACGATCGTGGCGGTGATCATCTGCACCCAGGCGCTGCCGTCCCCGGCCTCGCTCATCACGCTGCCGGTCGCCCTGTTCGCGCTGCCGGTCCTCGTCCTCGTCTACCGCCGCCGCTACGGTCTGTGGTTCAGCCAGCCGGCGGGACCTCGGTCGAAGCGCATCTATCAGGTCATGCTGACGACGATCCTGCTCTGCTTCGGCGCCATGCTGCTCGTCAGGTTCACCGAGATCGAGTACACGTGGGTGCTGGTGCCGGCGTCCGTCGGGTTCGTCGCGGCGGTCGTGCTCGGCCCGCTGTACGACAGGGCCTTCCGGCGCGAGCTGGCCGGGACGGAGCGATGAGCACCACCCCCGCGTTCAACGAGGTCGTCCACTCGCCCGTCCGCCTGCGCATCTGCGGGGTGCTCCGGCGGGGAGCGGAGCTCGAGTTCGCGGTGCTGCGCGACACGCTCGGCCTGAGCGACGCGAACCTGTCCAAGAACCTCCGGGTGCTCAGTGACGCAGGGTTCGTCACGGTGCGCAAGGAGAGCTCCCCGGACCGGAGCGACGCGCGCCGCCTCACCTGGGTCACGCTCACCCCGGACGGCCGACGCGCCGTCGAGGCCCACCTCGCGGCGCTCGCGCAGATCGCCGCCGGCTGAGCCCGGCCCCGCCTGCGCGTCGGGCCCACCTGGCACTGCTCGCCTGTGCTCGGTTGTCAGAAGTGCACCGGGGTATCGACCGGCTCAGTTCTGACAACCAATCCAATGCCGGGCCCGCGGGCAGCGACGCGGTCGACGTGCAGCCCTACAGCCGCGGCACGTTGCGCAGGTTCGCCCGGGCCATCGACACGACCTCTCCCATGCCGCCGCCCAGGACCTCCTTGCTCATCGCGACCGCGAAGCCGCGCACCTGCCCGGCCGTGATGGTCGGGGGCAGGGACAGCGCGCGCGGGTCGGTCACGACGTCGACCAGGGCGGGACCCGGGCGCGAGAGGGCCCCGCGCAGCGCGCCGCGCACGTCCTTGGCGCGCTCGACGCGCACCGACGGGATCCCGATCGCGTTCGCCACCGCGGCGTAGTCGATGTGCGGCGACTCGGTGCCGAACATGGGCAGCCCGTCGACGAGCATCTCGAGGCGCACCATCCCGAGGCTCGCGTTGTCGAACAGCACGACCTTGACGGGCAGCTCGTAGGCCTTGATCGTGATGAGCTCGCCCAGGAGCATCGAGAGCCCGCCGTCGCCGGCCATCGCGACGACCTGCCGGTCCGGCTGGGCGGCCGCGACGCCGATCGCGTGCGGCACCGCGTTGGCCATGGACCCGTGCAGGAACGACCCGATCACGCGGCGCTTGCCGTTGGGGCTGATGTACCGGGCGGCCCACACGTTGCACATGCCCGTGTCCACGGTGAAGACCGCGTCGTCGGCGGCCTCCTGGTCCAGGAGGTCCGCGACGTACTCGGGGTGGATGGGCGAGTGCTTCTCGACGTCCTTGGTGTAGGCGCCGACCACGCCCGTCATCGACTTCTCGTGCTTGGCGACCATGCCGTCGAGGAACGAGCGGTTCTTGGCCGTGTTGACGAGCGGCATGAGGAGCCGCACGGTCTCGCCCACGTCGCCGACCACGGCGACGTCGAGCCGCGTCCGCCGGCCCAGGTGCGTGGGGTCGGTGTCGACCTGCGCGGTGCGCACGGACTCGGGCAGGAACTGGTCGTACGGGAAGTCGGTGCCGAGCAGGACCAGGAGGTCGGCCTCCTGCATGGCGTCGTGCGCGGCGCCGTAGCCGAGCAGCCCGCTCATCCCGACGTCGAACGGGTTGTCGTACTGGATCCACTCCTTGCCGCGCAGCGAGTGGCCGATCGGCGCCGCGATCTTGTCGGCGAGCGCGATCACGTCGTCGTGCGCGCCGCGCGTCCCGGCACCTGCGAAGATCGTGACCTTCTTGGCCTTGTTGATCGCGTCGGCCAGCGTCCGCAGCGCGTCGGGGTCCGGGACGATCCGCGGCCTGGCCGGGTGCACCGCGACGTCGATGATCTCGGCCGCGGCGTCGAGGTCCGCGACGTCGCCGGGGATCGTCAGGACCGCGACTCCCGGGGCGCCGTACGCGTGGTGGATCGCGGAGTTGATGACGCGCGGCGCCTGCTGGGAGGACGAGATCATCTCGGAGTACACCGAGCACTCGGTGAACAGGCGGTCGGGGTGCGTCTCCTGGAAGAAGCTCGTGCCGATCTGCGCGCTGGGGATGTGGCTCGCGATCGCGAGGACGGGCACCTTGGAGCGGTTGGCGTCGTAGAGCCCGTTGATGAGGTGGAGGTTGCCCGGGCCGCACGAGCCCGCGCACACCGCGAGCTTCCCGGTGACCTCGGCCTCGGCCGCGGCGGCGAACGCCGCGGACTCCTCGTGGCGCACGTGCACCCACTCGATGCCCTTGCCCTTCCCCTTCTGGCTGCGCCGGACCGCGTCGACCACGGGGTTGAGGCTGTCGCCCACGATCCCGTAGATCCGTTCGACCCCGGCCTCGATGAGCTGGGCGACGAGCAGGTCGGCGACCGTCCTGTTCCGCTTGTCCTGGGGACGACCGAGACCGAGTGCCATGGGAGAACCTCCGCACGAGGGGAAAGGGGACCTTTCCATCGTGCGCTCGATGCCGTCCGGATGCAGCCGCTGGGGCCGTTCTGCTCGTCACGTCCGTGCGTCACAGCGCGGTGCGGACGGTCGCGCTGTGACGCACGGACGGCGGCCCGACGGCGCCGCTCACCGCGAGCAGTCGGGTCGCCCGGCGCGGTCGTGGCGTCGGGCGGGCCGCCCGCCCGGGGTGCCCGCCCGTGGCCGGGACACGCACCGCCTGGGGTGCGCTCCGCCGTCGGGCGACGGCGCTCAGGCCGTCGCGGGACCCTGCTCCGGGGCCTCGTCGTCCGGGACGTCCGCGGTCTCCGCCGGCTCCGCGACGTCGTCGCGCGGCGCGCCGCGGCGCAGGACCCGCGTCGAGGCGAGGACCGCGAGGACCGCGACGCCCGCCGCGATCATCACGACCTGGAAGCCCGCGTGCGCGCCCGCGGCGTCGATCCGCGACCCCGCGATCGACGCGCCGAACGAGACGCCCACGCCCAGGGACGTCCCGACCCAGGCGAGCCCCTCGGTGAGCTGGTGCGGGGTCACGAGGTTCTGGACCAGGGCGTTGCCGTTGATGAGCGTCGGGGCGATCGTGAAGCCCGTGACGAACATGACGACCGCGAGCATCGGCAGCGACGTGACGACGAAGAACAGGGACACGCCCAGCGCGAGCGCGACCATGCCGATCGTGAACCGCTTCCACAGCGGCGAGACCCAGTGGCGCGCGCCGTAGGCGAGGCCCGAGATGAGCGAGCCCATCGCGAAGACGCCCAGGATGAGACCCGACGCCGACTTGGAGCCCTGCTCCTCGGCGAACGCGATGGTCGAGACGTCGGTCGCGCCGAAGATGAGGCCCATCGCGACGAACACGACCGCGAGCACGATCATGCCGGGCGAACGCATCGCGGAGCGGTGCTTGACCCCGGGGACCGCGGGCATGACCGGGGGTTCGGTGCGGCGCTGCGAGAGGAACCAGACGCCGCCCACCACGGCCGCGACCATGGGGACGATGATCCCGGCCGAGTCGGTGACCTCGGTCGCGAGCAGGGTTGCGAGGACGGGCCCGACGACGAAGACGAGCTCGTCGAGCGCCGACTCGAGCGAGTAGGCCGTGTGGAGCTGGCGCGGGTCGTTCACGGCATGGGTCCAGCGCGCGCGGACCATCGAGCCGTACGAGCCGATGCTCGCGCCCGCGATGATCGCGGTCGCGTAGAGCCACACCTCGGGGGCCTGGTTGACCGCCGAGAGCACGAGGCCGAGCAGGCCCAGCGTGCTCACGACGAGCATGGGGCGCATGACCTTGGCCTGGCCCACGCGGTCGACGTAGCGGGCGATCTGCGGCGAGGCGATGGCCTGCGCGATCACGTAGGCCGCGGAGACACGTCCGGCCATCGCGTACGAGCCGTAGATGCCCTGGATCATCAGGACGATCCCGATGCCGACCATGGACATGGGGAGCCGGGCCACGACGGCCGCGGCCGAGAAGTTCAGCGCCCCCGGCTTGCTGAGGACGACGCGGTAGGGGTTGCGGGAGTCGTCTGCCGCTGCACGGGGGGAGTCTTGGACCACCGTCTCAGTCTCCCATCGGTTGCCGCGTCGCCGAGCGTCTGCGGGGCGTGATCCTCGGCGCAGTGCCACGCCTCGTCGAGGGCCCCTTCGTAGTGTCACCGCTCGACCGGACGCGCGCGAACCGCAGGCGGCCCGCATGATGAACGGGTGAGCGAGCAGACGCAGGCGATCACGATCGTCGACAACCCGGAGCAGGAGCGGTTCGAGGCACGCACGCCCGAGGGCGACGTGGCGGGGTTCGCGGCGTACGTCCGACAACCCGGCCAGGTCGTGTTCACGCACACCGAGGTCGACGACGTCTACGCGGGCAACGGGATCGGGTCCTCGCTCGCCCGCGGAGCGCTCGACCAGGTGCGCGCGTCGGGGGACAAGGTGGTGCCGCTGTGCCCGTTCATCCGGGCGTTCGTGCAGCTCCACGAGGAGTACCAGGACCTGATCGCGCGCTGACGCCTGCCGTCCCGTGAACGACCGAGCGGGGCAGACCCTCGTCGGTGACGAGAGCCTGCCCCGCTCGGGGTCCGCCCGGATCAGGCGATGGTCGCGGAGAGCGCGACCTCCTGGCGCAGGTCGTGGTCCAGGTCGCCCGCGGCGTCCGCCGGGGTCAGCGTGACCTCGAACTCGATGGGCGAGCCGGGCTGGTGCTTGAAGTTCTCGCCGTAGGCGACGGACTGCCCCGGCGCGAGGACGAACGGCGCCTCGCCCGAGCCCGGGGCGATCGGGGAGTCGACGACCCCGGCCGCCTCGAAGAGCGCGTTGTCCACGATGCTGTCCATGCCCTGCATGTAGGGCCAGTCGGCGTAGCGCGCGTCGACGCCCACGATCGAGTAGGTCAGCGGCAGGTCGGCGTCGCCCGTGTTGGTCAGGACGTAGTTGACGAACACGATCGGGTCGCCCGGGTTGAGGATCGGCTTGCCCGACTCGTCCGCGAACTGGCCGGTCTTCGTCGCGACCGCGGTGCTCACCTGGTAGATGTCCACGGTGAAGCCGTCGCCCTCGGCCGTGCCGAGCTTGGTGCCGACGACCTCGTTGGACGCGGCCCACGCGGGCTTGTCGCCCGTGGCGGCGGGCTCGGCCTCGGTCTCGGCCTCCTCCGCGGGGGTCTCCTCGGTGTCCGGCGTCTCGACGCTCGTCGAGGCCGAGGTGGTCTCCTCGGGGGCGGCGTCGCCCGAGCAGGCGGACAGGCCGAGGACGGCGACGAGGGCCAGGGGCAGTGCGAGAGCGGCTCGTGACGTGCGCATGGGAACTCCAGAGGATCGACGAGGGGACGCTTCGATACTAGGAGTAGAGGTCCGCGGCAGACCGTGTTTCTGATGGTGAGAAGTACCCATGTGAGATACCCGACGGAGATTCCCGAGGCCAGGGGCCGCTCAGTGCCCCGGGGCGAGAGGGTGAAGCGGTGAGGTGCCCGACGACGGCACGCGCCGCCGTCGGGCACCTCACCCCGGGCATCAGCCGCCCAGGGCGTCCGAGACGACCTGCTTGGCCTCGTCCTGCACCTGCGTGAGGTGGTCGGCCGAGACGAACGACTCGGCGTAGATCTTGTACACGTTCTCCGTGCCCGAGGGGCGCGCCGCGAACCACGCGTTCTCCGTGGTGACCTTGAGGCCGCCGATCGCCGCGCCGTTGCCCGGCGCCGTGGTCAGCTTCGCGGTGATCTCCTCGCCCGCGAGCGTCGTCGACGTGACCTGCTCCGGGCTGAGCCTCGCGAGCGCCGACTTCTCCTCGAGCGAGGCCGGGGCGTCGACCCGGGCGTACCAGGACTCGCCGTACTGCTCGACGAGCCGGGCATGGTGCTGGGACGGCGTCTGGCCCGTGGTCGCGAGGATCTCCGAGGCGAGCAGCGCGAGCAGCAGGCCGTCCTTGTCCGTGGTCCACACCCCGCCGTTCGTGCGCAGGAACGAGGCGCCCGCGGACTCCTCGCCGCCGAACCCGACCGAGCCGTCGAGCAGGCCGGGCACGAACCACTTGAAGCCGACCGGCACCTCCTCGACGCGGCGACCGATCCCCGCCCCCACCCGGTCGATGAGCGACGAGGACACGAGCGTCTTGCCGATCGCGGCGTCCGGACGCCAGCCCGGACGGGCCCCGCCGTACAGGTAGTCGATCGCGACCGCCAGGTAGTGGTTGGGGTTCATGAGGCCCGCGTCCGGGGTCACGATCCCGTGGCGGTCCGAGTCCGCGTCGTTGCCCGTCGCGATGTCGAACGTCGAGGTCGCGTCCGGGTCCGTCATCTTCTGCACGAGCGAGGCCATGGCGTACGGCGACGAGCAGTCCATGCGGATCTTGCCGTCCCAGTCGAGCGTCATGAAGGCCCAGCGCGGGTCGACCTGCGGGTTCACGACCGTCAGGTCCAGCCCGTAGCGCTCGCCGATCTCGCCCCAGTACTCGACCGACGCCCCGCCCAGGGGGTCGGCACCGATCGCGACGCCCGCGCCGCGGATGGCCTCGAGGTCCAGGACCGAGGCCAGGTCGTCGACGTACGCCGTGAGGAAGTCGTGGCGGTGCGTGGTCTCGGCCGTCAGCGCGCGCTCGAGCGGGACCCGCTCGACGTGCCCGACGCCCGAGCGCAGGATCTCGTTCGCGCGGTCCGCGATCCAGCCCGTCGCCTCCGAGTCCGCGGGCCCGCCGTGCGGCGGGTTGTACTTGAAGCCGCCGTCGCGCGGGGGGTTGTGCGACGGCGTCACGACGATCCCGTCCGCGAGCTCGGGGCCCGTGGTGCGGACCCCGGCCTCGGTGGCTGCGCCGTTGTGCAGCAGGATCGACTGGGACACGGCCGGGGTCGGGGTGTAGGAGTCGCGCGCGTCGATGTACGTCTGGACGCCCGCGGCCGTGAGGACCTCGATCGCCGTCTGCCACGCGGGCAGCGACAGCGCGTGCGTGTCACGGCCGATGAAGAGAGGGCCGTCGGTGCCCTGGGCGCGCCGGTACTCGACGATCGCCGCGGTGATCGCGAGGATGTGCGCCTCGTTGAACGCGTGGTCCAGGCTCGACCCGCGGTGGCCCGACGTCCCGAACACCACCTTCTGCGCCGGGTCGTCGACGTCGGGGGAGAGGTCGTAGTAGGCGCCGACCACGGCGTCCACGTCGATGAGGTCCTGGGGCTGGGCGAGGGTTCCGGCGCGGGGGTCCATGCGACGATCCTGCCACTGGTCAGGGCGTCGCGGGAGGTCGGTCCCGGGAGGGGGGACCGGCGCGGCGCACGACCACGATCCGACGACGTCTCGTCAGAAACGTAGGCTGGTCACCATGTTCCCGCCCCAGGTACCCACGACCGACGTGTCCGAGCTCGACGCCGAGCACCCCGTGCCCGAGGGCGTCGTGCTCCTCGACGTGCGCGAGCAGGACGAGTGGGACGCGGGACACGCGCCCGACGCCGTCCACATCCCCCTGGGCGAGCTGCCCGTGCGCTGGGGCGAGCTGGACCCCGAGGTCCCGATCCTCGTGATCTGCCACTCGGGCGGACGCTCGGCGCGCGCCGCGGCGTGGCTCAACCAGGGCGACTTCGACGCGACGAACCTCGACGGCGGCATGGTCGCGTGGTCGCAGCGAGGGTTCCCGGTCGAGCAGTAGGAGCCCGCCGGCCCCGCAGCCCGCTCCCACTACACTTTCCCCATGGCCAAGAACTCGACGCCCGACTTCGTGCTGCGCCCCTTCGAGGGTCTCCCCGGCGAGACCGACTGGGTCGCCCTGCGGGAGGTCGTCCCCTCGGCCTCGGCACCTGCTCGCACCACGAAGGAGTACGGCGCTCGCGACGTGCTCGTCGTGACGATCCTCCCGGCCGGCTGGGCCGCGCTGCACCGTCAGGACGGCACCATCCTCCTGGCGCTCCAGACCCTCGCGGGCTCGGGCGACACGAGCCGCGACCTCGCGTCGGTCCTGCTCGAGGCCATCGAGGCCGAGCCGGGCACGTCGATCGAGCTCGGCGAGCTGCCGGGCCCGGGTCCGCGCCTGCAGGACGTCCTGGACCTGTCGGTGCCGTTCGAGGTCACGGTCCACGACGACTTCTCGTTCTGGCTCGACCCCACCACGGACGTCACGCCGGACCTCAAGGCGTCGCTCGACCAGGCGTCGGAGTCGATCGTGCCCACGGTCAAGCTCGAGTCGGTCGAGTCGGCCTACTGGTGCTCCATGAGCCGCGAGTTCCTGCGCTGGGCCTGGCCCGTGGGCGAGGAGGCGCTGATCGACGCGATCTCGCGCCTGCACGCCAAGCGCGAGTCGGGGCTGGGCGGCGGCAAGTTCGTCGGCGCGTTCCGGTCGTCGGGCCTGCTGGTCCCCGTCTGGGAGCTGCCGCGCGGCACCGAGGCCGCGGACCTCGAGGAGCCCGCCAAGGAGCTCAAGGCGAAGATCGACGCGGCGCTCGCGGTCACCGAGCCGCTCGACGCCAACGAGCGTCGTGCGCGTGCGGGCATCGTGTCCCGCCAGGTCACGCTCCGCTGACGAGCCCCTCACCACGGGCAGCACACCAGCACCACGGCACCACCAGCACCACCCCGAGACCGGCGGGCGGCGGCATCGTCGCCCCGCCCGTCGGCCTCGGGCAGGTCACGTCCGGCGACCCGGAAGCACAGACGCCAGGCTGACCGAGAGATACCTCGGCAAGAACCCGAGAACACCGTTCTCTGGGACATCCCCGTGACTTTGGCACCTCGAGTGTGGCAAACTGCGGGAAACTCTTTGCACTACTAGGCTGGATTGCGTGAACGCGGACCATCGGTCGACCGAGTCAGGACTGAACACCGGAACCACCGGGGACGTGTCGGGCGTCCCCGCCAACGGGACGCACGCGCTCCCGGTGGCGAAGACCCCGCGCCCGGCCCCGCTGCACGGCGGTTCACGGCAGAAGCAGCGCGTGGCGGTGATCATCCCCGCCAAGGACGAGGCGCGTCGCATCGCGGCCACGGTCCGGGCGGCCAAGGCCATCCCCCACGTCGACCTGGTGCTCGTCGTGGACGACGGCAGCGAGGACACCACGCAGCACGTCGCCCGCGAGGCGGGGGCCGTGGTCGTGCGCCACTCCCACAACCGCGGCAAGGCGGCAGCCATGGAGACGGGCGCAGCCGTCGTCGCGATGCGTGACGTCGCGGACCGCCCCCCGCGCCTCCTGCTCTTCATCGACGGCGACCTGGGCGAGACCGCGGTCAACACGGCCCCGCTCGTGCCCCCGGTGCTCGACGGCCTGGCGGACATGTCCATCGCCCTGCTCCCGCCGCAGCCCGGCGCGGGCGGTCGCGGGATCGTCGTGGGTGCCGCGCGTCGTGCCATCCAGTCCATGACGGGCTGGACGCCCACGCAGCCGTTGTCCGGCATGCGCTGCCTGACGCGCGAGGCCTTCGAGGCCGCGACGCCGCTGGCCCGTGGCTGGGGAGTCGAGACGGGTCTGACGATCGACCTGCTCCGCAAGGGCTACGTCGCGGTCGAGGTCCCGTGCGACCTGCGCCACCGCCCGTCCGGGTCCGACCTCAAGGGGCAGATCCACCGCGCCAACCAGTACCGCGACGTGCAGCTCGCGGTCGGGGCGCGTCGCGTCCGCAGCGCGCTCGACGCGCTCGGCGGGCACAAGCACTCCGGGAAGTAGCACGCCGCACGAGGCGCCCGGGCGGACTCCGCCCGGGCGCCTCGTCGTCTACCTGCCCGACGCCGCCGGTTCCGCCGCGTCGTCGGGCGAGCCCCCGCCGTCGGGCAGGGAGGGCAGCACGCCAGAGGGCCGCGCGCCCGTCCCGGAGGACACGGTGCCCGACGGCGCCGCTCCCGTCCCGGAGACCGTCCCGCCAGCCGCGTCGGGGACCTCGCCCGGGCTTCCCGGCGTCGCGCGCAGCGCGGTGAGCACCACGAGCGGCACGGCCGCGACCAGGGCGATCATCGCGATCCGGACCCCGAAGTCGTTGACGAGCGAGCCGCTCACGCACATGACCCAGATCGCGAGGATCGCGGGCCGGAAGAGGGGCCACCCGGCCTCGGACCGTGCGAACCAGGCCGGCGTGAAGCGGCGCGGCGCGAACAGCACGAGCGCGAACCAGACCAGCACCACGAGCGTGATCCACACCGGGACCCCGCCCAGCACCGAGCGGGCCGCGTACCCGGCCTTGCGCCAGAGCATCTCCCACGCGTCGCCGTCGACCACCTGACCCACGAAGCGCCCAAGGTGCGAGCGCGCGGCAGGCGGTCGAAGCCAGTCGAGCACGCCGATCGCCGCGACGACCCCCACGCCGGCCAGGCCGATCGTGAAGAACCGCCGGAACGTCAGGCGCGCGCCCGACGTCGCGAGCAGCAGGATCGCGAAGGTCGGGACGAGGACCAGCCCGCCGCCGAGGTCGGCCCCGAGCGTGGGCCAGACGTCGACGGCCATCGCGACCACGCCGACGACCCCGACCACGAGCGTCGCCGTGCGCCGTCGCCCACGGAGCACGAGCCACTGTGCGACCCCGGCCGCGGCGAGGACCCCCGCGACCGCGTACACCGAGAACGTCGGGTTGCCGAACCCGTAGAAGCGCGCCCCGAACGTCGGCGCCGAGCCGAGCGGGCTCGCTCGGTTGAACGGGGTGCCCAGCAGTGCGTCGAGCGTCAGCACCGCGAACGTGATGCCCGCGACCAGGGCGGGGCCCGCCCAGACGGGGCGTCGAGGAGCGAGCGCCCCGAGCCCGGCGACCACGACGGTCGAGCCGATCGACACGGCGACGGCCGCGAGCATCGGGTTCTCGAACCGCCACCACGACGTCATCGACGACACGAACGCCGCGGCGGGCAAGGACGCGAGGACCAGCGCCGCTCCCTCGGCGACCCGCCGCCCGATCCGCCAGCCCCGCGAGTCCTTGCGGCGGGCGACGGGCGCCAGCAGCAGGCAGCCGGCCGCGAGGACCAGGCCCGCGTACCCCGCGTAGTCGACGAAGTACGGGTAGATCTGCCGCCGGACCTGGTCACGTGATGTCAGGTCTGCCAGGGCGTCGGCCGCCGACGCAGCGTCGACGGGTCGGGGCGAGCCGTAGGTCATGATCGACGTGTCGATCCCTGCCGGGACCTCGACGCCCAGGGCGCCCAGGATCGTCGGGGGCACGTCGAGCAGACGGACGATCCCGTCGGAGCGGGTCGCCGAGCTCGTGAGGAACCGGGGCTGGTCGGACTCGATCGAGGCCGAGGACCGGACCATGGTCACGCCCAGCGCAGGGCGGGCGCCTGGGTTGTTGACGACGTCGACCACGAGGACCGTCGCCGAGTCCGGCACGGCGTCCAGGACCCGGCCGACCGTCGCGTCGACGCCGGCGACGAGCCCGGGCCGCTCGGCGCGATACCGGGCCGAGCGCTCGGCCGGCGTCTCGCCCGGGATCGTCTCCAGCGCTGCCGGGGTCGCGTCTCCCGCGTCGATCACGGTCAGCGCGCAGCCGAACGTGTCGTTGACCGGGGCCAGGGCGGCGGGCAGGTCCTGGTAGCGCGCGACCGTCCCGTCGCGGTCCGCGAGGGCGAGCGCCGCGCGCGGCCCGACGGCCGTCGCGCAGACGCCCGCGTCCGAGATCGCCTGGCCCAGGGTGCCGAGCTCGACGGTCCGGGACTGCGCGTCCACCATGTCCTGCCATCCCTCGACCTGGACCGAGGTCGCGGGGGTCGCCACGCGCGACGACGCGACCGTGTCGACGGGCTCGTCCGTCGAGGTCGTCGTCCCGTCGGCCGCGACCGTGGTGACAGGGGCGCACGACGTCGTGCCGTCGTCGAGCAGGAGCGGGTCGTGGCGCACGTACTGCCCTGACGAGAGCGCGAGCCACCCCGACGCAGGGCACCGGCTCGCGGCCCCCGTGGGGAGCGAGTCGCCCGCGGCGCCCGCCCCCTCGGTGAGGAGCGTGCGGAGCTCGGGGGCCGTCCCGGACGAGACGTCGGGCCAGCGCAGTCCGGACGTGCCGATCACGACGAGGCTCTCGCCCTCGGGTGCGACGGGTGCGCCCGTGCCGCGACGGACCTCGTCGCCCGCGACGGCGGCGCCGCTCGTCGGCACGACGGCCGCGGCGAGCAGGAGCGAGAGGAGCAGGCCGCCGCCCACCGCGAGGATCGTGGTGGGCATGCGGCGGACCGTGCCCGAGTCGGTCGAGAGCCCCGCGATGCGCGGCGCGCGCGTCCTCGGGGAGGCCGCCGCGGATGCTGCGACGGGGACCGCGGTGGGGACCGCCGTGGCGACGGCTGCGATCGACGACTCCGAGAGGAACGAGGCCACGACGGTCGCGATCGCCACGACGACGAACATGACCGCGATGATGACGCCCGAGTCGTTGAGGACCGACCCGATCCCGGCGGCGACCACGAGCGAGACCACGAGGGACCGGAGCTGGGGCCAGGCGCGGTACGCGGCAGCGACCTCGGGCAGGCGGCAGACGTCGGGGCGAAGGGCCGCGAAGGCCGTGGCCACGACGGCCACGGTCGCGAGGACTCCGGGCACGCTCGCGACCGTCGCCCAGGCGCCTGAGGCCTTGGTCGCGATCATGCTCAGCGCGTCCCCGTCGAGGAACCGCTGGACGAACCCGCCCAGGTGGGAGCTGGTCCCCGGGATCGCCCAGTCGACGACCGACACGACCACGACCACGCCGATCGTCGCGGCCGCGACCGCGAGGATCCGCCGCACGGTGATGCGCACCTGGGCGACCAGCAGGGCGAGGATCGCGAACGCGGGGATCAGGGCGAGGATCCCGCCGAAGTCGGCACCGAACGCGGGCCAGCCGTCGACGACCGTCGTGACGATCCCGACGCCGACGACCACCGCGATGCCCGCCCGTCGCCTCCCGTGCGCCGCGAGCTGGGACGCGATGCTCCCGGCGAGCAGGAGCGCGGCGGCGCCGTAGACCGCGAACGTCATGTTGTTGAAGCCGTAGAAGCGCGCCCCGAGCACGGGGGCCGGGCCCAGGAGCGACCCCTGCTGGAGCGTCGTCCCCGTCAGTCCGTCGACCGTCAGGACGAGCCACGTGACTCCCGAGACCGCCGCCGCGAGGCGCCACGGGCTGCGCGGCAGGACCCGGCTCACGAACCACGCGACGAGGGCGACCACGACGGTCGCCACGCTCACCGAGAGGATGAGCGCGAACGTCGGCGCGGGGGAGACCCACCACCGGGCGAGGGTGCTGAGCGACGACGCGGCCGGCGCGGAGGCGACCAGGAGCAGGACGGCCGACAGGACCCGGCGACCTCGGGGGCTCGGGGGGAGCGGCGTCGTCGGGCCGGAGGGAGATCCGGCCGCGCGCCGCTCGGCCGCCCGACGCGACCACAGCGTGGCCCCGACCGCGATCACGAGCGAACCGATGAGCAGCCCCACGAACGCCGGCATGAGGTTCGGGGCGGTGTCCGACAGGACACCGAGGTAGCGACGGTTCTCGACCGTGCGCGAGATGCTCATGCGACGGTCGTCACCCGACTCGAGCGGGGCGCCGCCCTCGAACGCGGCGGTGCTGATCCCGGCGTCGGCCGCGAGCGTCGCGGTGAGGTCCGTGAGCTGGACGAGTCCCTTGAAGCGCGTCGACTCGGACTGGAGCCAGCCGTGCTCCGAGCCTGAGGCCGTCCAGTCCACGACGACCTGCAGACCGGGCTTGGCGCCCGGGGTGTCGGCGATCCCCGCCACGAGGACGCGCGAGTCGCGCGGCAGGTCCGAGGTCAGGCGCTCGAGGACCCGGTCGAGCTCGCGCAGCGCCTCGGTCCGCTCGGGCGAGGACTCGGGCAGCTCGCCCTGGTCGATCACGACCGTGTCGCACGCCGCGAGCTCGTCCTGCGAGAGGGCGTCGAGCGTCGGGACGTAGCGGGAGACCGCGCCCGTCGAGTCCGCGAGCGTGATCGCTCCCCCCGGCCCGACCGCGGTGCTGCACACGCCCGCCGCCGCGAGCTCGGTGCCGAGCGCGCCCGGCCCGCGGGGCACCACCGCGCCCGTCTCGGGGTCGACCGTGGTGTCGGTCGGCTCCTCGACCAGGTCCTCGGGCCCGGTCGTGAGCGTGGCCCACCCCGGCACCGACGACGAGCCCACGCCCGTCCCCGCGTCGAGCGTGGGCAGGGGCTCGCAGTCGATCGTGGGCGAGATCTCCGCGGGGTCAGCCGGGTCCTCCGAGGGGACCGGCTCGACGGCCGGGGGAGCGCTCGACTCTCGCTGGCCCGCGGACAGCGTGAGCCACGCGTCGAGCGGGCACGTGACCGGGCCGGCGCCCGTGCGGACGTTGATCGACCCGACCGAGCTCGACCCGATCATGCTCCACAGGTGCGGGACCGTCGTCGGGTTGACGTCCGTCCAGCGCAACCCGGCGACGCCGACCAGGACGGTCGGGCCCTCGGGCGAGGAATCGGTAGGGGCCTCGGTGGAGGCCGGCGACGAGGTCGCGGTAGCGGCCGCGGCGGGCAGCGCCGGGGCGACGAGCGCGCCGATCGCGAGGAGCAGCGCGGCGAACCCCCGACGACTGGTGCGACGAGGGGTCTGTGCGGGGGCCGGATTCGTCACCGGTCCAGCCTACGGGGGGTCACGTCGGCGGCCCGTCGGCGAGGCTGCGCGGCCACAGATCCTCCACGAGGTCGGCGCAGGGCGGGCGGAAGTGGCTCAGGTGGTCGGGCGGTCCGGCTCGTCGCCGTCGGGCCCGTCCGAGGCCGCACCGGTGCTCGCCTCGAGCGACACCGTCCTCGTGGGGGTCACCAGTGCCTCGTCCGGAGCGTCGGCCTTCGCCGGTGCCGGCCCTGCAGCCGGGGGCGCCCCCGACGTGTCGCCCGACAGGTAGCGCAGCCACCCCGCGTCCGGGTCGCCCTCGATGACGAGCGCCCTCGTGAGCAGCGTGAGCGGGATCGCGAGGATCGCGCCCAGCGGGCCGATCACGAGCGTCCAGAACACGACCGAGAAGAAGCTCAGCGTGAGGCTCAGGTTGACCGCGTCGGCCACGAACTTGGGCTGCACGAGCACCTGCAGGACCACGTTGACCACGCAGTAGACCGCGACCACCCCGAGCGCGAGCGGCCAGCCGCCCACGACGAGCGCCATGACGGTCGGGGGGACCACGCCGAGCACGAACCCGATGTTCGGGATGAAGTTGGTGACGAACGCGAGGATCGCCCAGACGGCGGGCGCCGGGACCCCCATCCACCACAGGGCCAGGCCGTCGACCACGGCCACGACCGCACCGAACGTGGCGTTGACGACGAAGTAGCGGCGGACGCCCGAGTTGTAGGACGTGATCCGGGCGAGCGTCGCGGGGCGCGTCGCCCCGAAGCGGGCGTGGGCGTCCTGGTAGCGACCGGAGTCGGCAGCCATGAAGATCACGTACGCGAGCACGAAGAAGAAGGCCGTGAGCACGGTCATGGCCGTCCCGCCGACCGTGGCTGCGAGGCCCGCGATCGTGCTCGGGTCGAGCCACGACGACACCGCGTCCGCGACCTGCCCCTCGACGCCGAACGACTCGAGCCACGACGTGATCTGGTTGACGGTCTTGGCGAGGTCGTCGAGGTACTGGCCCACGAGGTTCGCGAACTGCACACCGGCGAACGCGAGCAGCGCCGCGAGCGCGCCGAGGATCAGGTAGGCGACCACGATCATCCCGGTCGTCGCGGCCCACCGCGGCCAGCCGCGCCGCTCGAGCGGCCCGCGGACGGGCTGCACGATGATCACGACGACCGCCGCGAGAGCGAGCGGGCCGAACAGACCGCGCGCGAAGTACACCCCGGCGAGCACGACCACCCCGGCGGCCAGGCTGATCAGGGTCCGGGTCGACGGCGCCAGGCCACGGTGCGGAGCGACGTCCTGCGGTGCGGTCATCTAAGGGGTGCTCCTCGGTGGTGAAGGTCGGTGCGTCAGGTCGAATGATGCCCGCAGGTCAGGCCGTGCGCACGACCAGCCCGCCCGGCTCGACCCAGGCCTCGAGCTCGACGGCCCGCCCCAGGAGGTCGCCGTCGACCTGCGCCTGCTCGCCGCCCTCGACCCGGACGCGGACGCGCTTGGCCCGCGCGTGGTCGATCCGGCCGATCTTCGCGGGCAGGTCGTTGGTCACGCCGAAGCCCTGCATGACGACGTCGCCGAAGAGCTGGGCCCAGCCCACGACCCCGCCCCGGGTGTCGATCGCGGCGATGTCGAGGATGCCGTCGTCGAGCACCGCGTCGGGCAGCAGCGTGATGCCGCCGGGCAGCTTGCCGCAGTTGCCGACCATGAGGGTCCGCAGCTTGGCCTGGACGGGCGGTGCGTCGTCGAGCTGGATCTGGGCGCGCAGGCGGCGGCCGTGCAGGTGCCGGATCCCCGCGACGAAGTACGCGACCCAGCCCACCTTGGCCTTGAGGGTCGCGTCGGCGTCGGCGACCATCGCGGCGTCGAAACCGAGCCCCGCGATGACGAGGAAGATGTGCGCGGTCTCGGTGTCCCGGCCCGCGAGCGTGCCCTCGGGCTGCTCGTCCGAGGCGGCCGAGGGGTCGGAGCCGGCGGCCGGGCCGCCGTCCCCGTCGCCTGAGGCATCCGCGCCCGTGGCGCCGGTCCGCGCGGGGCTGCGCGCGCCGTCGTCGGGCTCCGCGTACTCCAGGACGCGCGCCCAGCCGACGTCGATGACGCGGTCCGCGCCCGCGACGACGATGCGCAGCGCCTCCTCGGGGTCCGTGATGGGCAGGTCGAGGTTGCGGGCGAGCAGGTTGCCCGTGCCGATGGGGATGAGACCCATGGGCGTGCCCGTACCGACCATGGCCTCGGCGACGGCCCGGACGGTCCCGTCGCCGCCGACCGCGACCACGATGTCGGCGCCGCGCGCGAGGGCCTCGCGGGTCTGCCCGACGCCCGGGTCCTCGATCGTCGTCTCGAACCACAGGGGCTCGGGGAGGTCGGCCTCGGCGCACACCAGGCGGACCGTGCGCTCGAGGTTCGCGGCAGCGGGCTTGGACGGGTTGGCGACGAACGCGATGAGCTGGCCCGCGTCGTCGGGCGGCTCGGCGGCGACCACGGGCGGGTCGAGGCGTCGTCGGCGTCGTTGCTGGGACCAGACGGTCATCGCGACCGTGAGCGCGACGGCGGAGATGGCGACCGCCGCGACTCCCAACCACATTTCCCAACCCATGTCGGACACGGTAGCGCTCGGGGTGCCGAGGGAGACGGTCGTGCCCGCCGAAGGTGACCAACCCGACGGCGGGTCCCGGTCGTGCTCAGCGGCCGACCGATCCCCGCTCCCACGCTGCCCACAGCCGCGCGTACGGGCCGCCGGTCGCCCGCAGCTCGTCGTGCGTCCCCGACTCCACGACCCGTCCGGCGTCCATGACCACGACCCGGTCGGCCGCCGCGGCCTGGCTCAGCCGGTGCGCGATCACGACCGCGGTCCGCCCCGACAGCGCGGCCCGGGCCGCCCGGTCGAGCGTCGCGGCGCCGTCGGTCCCGACCTCGGCCGTGGCCTCGTCGAGCACCACGACCGCAGGGTCCAGGAGCAGGATCCGTGCGAGCGCGAGCTGCTGGGCACGGTCCGGCGACAGGTCGAGGCCGCCCGCACCCACGGCGGTCGCGAGGCCCTCGGGCAGGTCAGCGACCCAGCCCGCCTCGACCGCGTCGAGGGCCGCGTGGAGCTCGGCGTCGCTCGCGCGGGGCGCGGCGAGCCGCAGGTCCTCGGCGAGGGTCCCGCTGAAGACGTGGACCTCCTGGCTCACCATGGCCGCGTCGGGCCGAGGCGCGGGCGGCCCGTCGGCGGAGGCCCGACGGCGTCGCCCCGGTGCCGCGCCCAGGACCTGCACGGCGCCGCGCGTCGGGCGGTGGATGCCCATCGCGAGCTTCGCGACCGACGTCTTGCCGGCCCCGGACGCCCCGACGAGCGCGACGTGCTCGCCCTCGGCGACCTCGAGGTCCACGCCCGTGAGGACCTCGCGCCCGGGGGAGTAGGCGAAGCTCACGTCCCGGAGCACGACGGCGGAGCGCGGCTCCCGGACCTCGGCGGCGCTCGCGGGACGGTCGCCCTCGGCGGGAGCCCGGTCACCTTCGGCAGGAACCCCGTCCCCCTCGGCGGGCCGTGCGGTCGCCGTCGTCACGCCCACGAGACGCGCGAGACCGGCCCCGGCCTTCTGGATCTCGTCGAACTCGCCCAGGACCATCCCGATCGGCCCGAACAGCCGGTGGAAGTACAGTGCCGCGGCCGTCGCGGCGCCCACCGTCACGGCGTCGCCCGAGACGAGCCAGAACCCGACCGCGAGGACGGCCCCGAGCCCGATGAGCTCGGCGATGTTGAGCCGGTTGTAGAACCGGGTCAGCAGCGCGATCCCCGTCAGCGACAGGTCGATGGCCCGGATCGAGGACTGCGCCACGAGGGCCTCGTGCCGCTCGCCGTGCCCCAGCGTCGTGACGGTCGTGGCCCCCGCGACGGTCTCGATGACCTGCTCGGTGCGCTGGGCCTCGGCGACCCGCACCTCGCGGTAGACGGGACCCGAGCGGCGCAGGAACCAGCGCAGCGACACGACCTGCAGGGGAGCCGCCGCGACCGCGGCGAGCGCGAAGCGCCAGTCGAGGGCCCCGAGCCCCACGAGCGTCAGGGCGATCGTGAACACGGCCGACGTGACGGCGGGCAGGACGCCCGAGATCGCCTCGCTCACGGCGTCGACGTCCCCCGAGACGCGCGCGACGACGTCGCCGACGCCCGCCTGCTCGACCTGTTCGAGCGGCAGGTCGAGCGCGCTCGCGAGGACGTCCTCGCGCAGGTCCGCGAGCGCGCCCTCGCAGATCCGGGCGAGCAGGGTCTGTCCCAGGTAGCCGAGGATCGCGCTCAGCACGCCCGCCCCGAGGAGCAGCAGGCCGAAGCGCACGAGCTCGGAGGTCTGGCCGCCCTCGACGACGACGTTGACCATGACCCCGAGCAGCGCCGGGGTCGCGAGTCCCGCGACCGAGCCCGCCAGCAGCACCGCGACGGTCGCGGCGAAGAGCCAGCGGCGTCTCGTGAGCATGCGCCACAGCGCGGCGTTGGTCGCAGCCGTCGTGGCGACGGGCAGGATGGCCCGCGCGGGGACGGCGGGGGCATCCGGAGCGCCTGGGGCGCCCGGGAGGGCGGGGGCAGCCGGCGTGGCCGGCCCCGCCGGGTCGGCGGTCACGACGTCGCCGCTCACGAGGCCACCAGCTCACGGTCGGACCCGGCCGGGACGGCGGCGACCGCCGTGACGACCTCGTCGCACACGGCCAGGAGCGTCGGGCTCGAGGTCACCAGCACGAGGGCGCGCTCGGGGAAGCCGCGCAGCGCGGCGGCGATCCGGGCCTCGGTCACGCTGTCGACCGCGGTCGTGGGGTCGTGCAGCACGAGCACGGGCTCGGGCCGGTGCAGCGCTCGGCCCAGGACGAGCCGTTGGCGCTGCCCGCCGGACAGGTGCTGGCCGCGGCCGACCAGCGAGGTGTCGAGGCCCTCGGCGAGGTGCCCGAGCACCTCTCCAGTCCCTGAGGCGTCGAGCGCGCGCTCGTCGAGGGGTCCGTCGGGCGCGAGGTTCTCGCGCACGGTCGTGCTGAACAGCGAGGCCTCGTGCCGGGCCGCGAACACGAGCGCACGCCCGGTCGACGGGTCGAGCGTGGCGAGGTCGGTCCCGTTCACGACGACGGCTCCGGGTGGGGCGGGTGCGCGGCACCCGAGGACGTCGACGAGCCGGCCGGCGTCGCCGCCGTCGGGCACCACGATGCCCACGACCTGGCCCACCCGGGCCGTGACGCGAGGCACGACGGAGCTGCCGAAGGCGCCCGCGATCGTCACGGTCGCTGCCCCCTCGACGCGCGCCGCGGCGCGTGCGACGGCCCCGTCCACAGGGCTGTGGACGGTCGGCTCGCCGAGCAGGAGCAGCAGACGGCGCGCGGAGGCGCGCTTCTGCGCGAGCTCGACGCCCAGGAAGCCTGTCCGGGACATGGGTTCCTGGACGAACTGCGCGAGGCCGACGACGGCCACGAGCTCGCCCACGGTGATCTGCCCGGCGAGCGCCATGCGGCCGGCGAAGAGCGCGACCGCCGCGAGGAAGACGACCGAGAGCACGGTGCTCACGGCCTGGTACGCGGCCCGGGAACGCACGGCGCGCAGTGCGGCACCGAGCGAGTCGCGGCTCGCGCGCCGGTAGCGGTCGGCCGCGGCCTCCTCGGCGCCCAGGCCCTTGAGGACGCGCAGGCCCGTGACGAGGTCGGTCGCGAGGCCGCCGGCGCGCGCCGCGGCCTCCTGCTCGGTCTCGCTGCGGGCCTCGAGCGGCACCGAGAGCCGGTGCATCACGAGCAGCATCACGGGGGTCGCGACGAGGACCGCGATCCCGAGCGGCACCGAGACGAGCAGGAGGCTCACGGCGGTCGTGCCGATCGCGGCGAGCGCGCCGAGCTGACCCGTGACGAGCCACGAGATCCCCGCGACGCGGTTGGTGTCGGAGGACGCGATGGTCAGGGTCTCGCCCGCGGCGCGCCGCCGGGCCATGCCGAGCGGGTCCAGCACGCGCGCGACCGTGAGCTGGCGCAGGTCGTGCGCCGCGAACGAGAAGGCGCGCACGGTCGAGCGCATGCCGATCCGCCACGCCATGGTCAGGACGACGAAGACGGCGGCGAGCACGGCGAGCCACAGGCCGAGCGCGGCGCCGTCGCGCGGCACGATCGCGCGGTCCACGACCACGCCGATCAGCACGGGCACGAGCGCCTCGGTGACCTGGTGGAGCATGAAGCCGCCCGCGCCCACGGTCAGCAGGAGCCAGCGCCGGTTGCCGGCGAGCACGAGGCGGAAGATCCCGCCGACGGTCGTCGGCACGGCGACGCCGTTCCCGCGGGCGGGGCGTGGTCGCCGGTCCGGGCGTGCAGGACGGCGGAGACGGGGAGGCATGCTTGCTAAGGTAATGCTTACCTTGCTGTGCCGATGTGGGATAGCCTGCCGGATCATGTCGCTCATCGGCCAGGCGCCTCCCTCCGTCCCGTTCGTCCCGATCGCCATGCCCGACGATGCCTGCCCCGCGGCTGCCCAGCAGGCCGAGGATGCCGCGATCGTGGCCGCGGCCCGCGAGGTCCGGTCGGTCTCGACGTCCCACTTCCCGCCCAGCACGCCGGGTCTGTGGCCCGTGCACGTGCACGCGTTCCACGAGCTCCTGTGGGGCACGCAGGGCGTGCTCACGGTCGAGACCGAGCACGGCTTCTTCGCGGTCCCGCCGACGATCGGGCTGTGGATCCCGGCGGGCGTCGCGCACGCGGTCCAGACCGCGGGCGGCACGGGGTTCTACTGCACCTACGTCGACGCGGACCTGTCGGTGCCGTCGACCGAGGGGGCGGCCGAGCGGCACGCCGAGCGGCCCGCGCGGCCGGCGCGGCCAGCGCGGCCAGGGGCGCCCGTCCCCGCTGCCCCCGCGGAGGGCGCATTCGTCGCCGTCCTCGACCGCGCGCACCGCACGACCGCGGTCGCGGTCCCTCCGGCGGCGCGCGAGCTCATGGTCCACCTGTTCAGGAACGACATGGACCCCGCGGCCCGACGGCGCAGCGAGCGTGTCGTGGTCGACCTCCTGTCTCCCGTGGACGTCACGCCCATGGTGCTGCCCATGCCCTCGGACGCGCGCCTCGAGTCGGTCGCCCGACGTCTGCTCGACGACCCGGCTGACACGCGTTCCCTCGAGGCGTGGGCGCGCGAGGTGTCGGTGAGCGTGCGCAACTTCTCGCGCCTGTTCCATCGCGAGACGGGCATGACGTTCGCGCAGTGGCGCATCCACGCGCGGGTCCGGGTCGCGATCGGGCTGCTCGCGGGCGGCATGCCCGTCGGGACCGTGAGCCGCCGGGTGGGCTACCGGACGCCGAGCGCGTTCGTGCAGTCCTTCCGCAGGGTCCTCGGCCACACCCCGGGCTGGTACGTCGCGTCGGTCAAGGCCGATGCGGAACATCCCCTGGCCTCTGGCAGCGACGATCGGCCATCTGCCGCGCTCCCGACGTGGTTAGGGTAGGGATACCTAACTGCCTCTGACGGGGACCGTCGCGTCGCCGTCGTCTGCCCGGGAGACCTCGTGACCCTCGTCCTGACCGCCCGCCCCGACACCCCTGTGGACGCGACGTCCACCCCGGTCGGCGACGACCAGTGGCAACGGGTCGTCGCCGCGATCACGCGCCGTGACTTCCTCGTCGGCGCCGGGGCGCTCACGGTCGCGGGGCTCCTCGCGGCGTGCGGCGACGGGTCGGGCCAGGCGGCGGGCACACCTGCCGCGGGCGGCGAGACCATGCCGTTCGAGCACGACGGCTACCGCACGGACCTGCCCCTGCACCCCGAGCGGGTCGTGGTCCTGGAGGCCCGGGCGGGCCTCGAGTTCGCGCTCCTCGCCGGGCTGCCGATCGTGGCCACCGAGTGGTCCGACGAGAGCCACCTCATGGCGCACCTGCCCGCGGGGGTCGAGCGCCTGGGTGGGTCCAACATCGAGCCCAACGCCGAGTCGATCCTGTCCCACTCGCCCGACATGCTCGTGGTCGGCGCGGGGTGGTGGAACTACTACCAGGAGAACGAGCTGCTGGCCGAGGGCATCGCGCCCGTCCTCGTCGTCGGTGACGACGACCCCGACTGGAAGGCGTCGCTGCGCCGCCAGCTCGCCGCGTTCGGGCGCGAGCAGCAGGCGATCGAGGCGATCGACGCCTACGACGCCACGGTCGCCGACGTCTCGGCCGAGATCGCCCCGCTCGTGACCGGCCGCAAGGTCGTCATCGCGGGTGCCGACGAGGAGGGCTTCTGGATCCAGGAGCCCGACAGCTTCTGCTCGGGCATCGCCCGCGACGTCGGCATGGACCTCGTGCTCCCGGCCGCCGGGCAGAGCAACGGCTCTGTCCAGCGGTTCTCGTTCGAGAACCTCGACCTCTTCCACGACGCCGACCTGGTCGTCCTCCAGAACCCCGACGACCCGGCGGCGTCCAACCCCGCGTGGCTCGCCGTGCCCGCCGTCCAGGCGGGCCGCGTGGCCGAGCTCCGCTACGACCGCAACTTCGGGCTCGCCCTGACGGCCCAGGTCTTCGCCGAGGACCTGCGCGAGGCCGCGCGCCTGCTCTGACCTCGGCGCCGAGGGCGCCCGGCGCCCACGGCCCTCCACGCCCGCGACCGCGGGCTCCCACGACAGCTCCGTCCTCGCCGCGACCCCGCGGCCACCCGAACCAGGAAGTCCCATGACCACACGCACCACCCGCCGGTCCACCCTGCTCGCGACCGCCTCGGCCGCCACGCTCGCCCTGCTCCTGGGCGCGTGCGCGTCGGGGACCGACGCCGGGGACAGCGGCGGCACGAGCGGCGCCGACACGAACGATGCCGGGACCCGCACGGTCCAGAGCGCGTTCGGCGAGACCACGATCCCGGCCGACCCGCAGGCCGCGCTCGGGGTGTACACGACCGACCTCGACATGCTCATCACCCTGGGCATCCCGCTCGCGGGGTCGCAGCCCATCCGCTCGCAGGGGTACACGACCTTCCCGTCGTTCTTCGACCAGGACGCGCTCGCGGGCATCAAGTCGTTCGAGAACTTCCCCGAGTACAACTACGAGGAGATCCTCGCGGCCCAGCCGGACGTGATCCTCAACGGTCTGGGCTACGACGACGAGCTCGTGACCAAGCTCCCCGACATCGCCCCGACCTACAGCTTCAACGGGTTCGACGGCCGCGACTGGCGCGAGAGCTTCGCCGAGGTCGCGGAGGCGTTCGACAGGGTCGAGGAGCACGACGCCTGGACCGCGAGGTACCAGGCCAAGGTCGACGACGTGAAGGCCCGCCTCGCCGAGGCCGGCATCGACCCGGTCGTCGCCCCCGTGGGCTACGGCGACGGGGAGATCATCGTGTCCTGCTACGGCACGCCCTGCCTGGTCTTCAAGGACCTGGGCCTGAAGATCTCGCCGCTCGTCGAGCCCGAGGAGGGCACGACGCTCGGCACCGAGCAGCTCGAGCAGCTCGCGGGCATCGACTGGGCCTTCACCTCGACCGCGCCGGACGAGAAGACGGGCGAGCTCGACGACCCGTTCGCCGAGCTCGCGGGCAACGGCCTGTGGGCCGCGCTGCCGTTCGTCACGAACCAGAACGTCGCGGTCCACGACCTCGAGATGGTCTACGGGTCGCCCAGCGGCCAGTACGCGTTCCTCGAGGTCGTCGAGAAGGCGCTGCTGCCGTGATGCGCATCCACCGGGCCGAGGTCGTGGCGGTCGAGCGCCTGACCCCGGGCATGATCCGGGTCACGCTGGGCGGCGAGGGGCTCGCGGACTTCGAGTCGACGGGCGTGGGCGACGAGTACCTGCGCGTCTTCCTGCCCACGCCGGGCGAGGCCGAACCCGTCCTGCCGTTCGCGACCGAGGACTCGTGGGACTACCCCGAGGGCGTCCAGGCGTCACCCATGCGGACCTACACGGTCCGCGCGGTGCCCGCGCCGGGCCTGGTCGTGATCGACTTCGTCGTGCACGACGGGGGAGTCGCCGCGACCTGGGCCCAGCAGGCGACGCCGGGCGACGTCGTCGGGCTGAGCTCCCCCCGCGGGCTGTACGACCCGCCCGCGGACCTCGCGTGGCAGATCCTCCTCGCGGACGCGACGGGCCTGCCCGCGGTCGGCCGGCTGATCGAGCAGGCCCCGGCGGGCGTGCGCACGCGCGTCGTCGTCGAGGTCCCCGACGCGGGTCACCGCCAGTCCTTCCCCGTGAACCCCGACGTCGACATCGCGTGGGTCTACGGCGGCAACGGCCACGGCCCGTGCCGGCTCGAGGAGATCCTGCGGAGCATCGACCTGCCCGACGGCGTCGGGTACGTCTGGTTCGCGGGCGAGACCAAGGTGCTGCGCGCCGTCCGCAAGTACCTGCGCCACGAGCGCGGGCTGCCCGTCACGGCCTACAAGACCATCGGGTACTGGACCGCGGGGGCCGAGGAGTGGGAGGAGCGCTGGGAGAACCTCGACCCGAGCGTCAAGGCGTGGATCGACTCCCTGTGGGCCGACGAGGAGCGTGACGAGGAAGAGATCACCGACGCGTACTTCGACAAGCTCGAGTCGTTGGGGCTGTGAGATGACGACGACCGAACGGGCCCCTGCGGGGGCCGGCGCCCCGCCGGCCTCGTCGGCAGCCCCCACCCCGGCCGCCGACAGGGCGCCCGGCCTCGCCGCGACCAACGCGTCGCGGACCGCGTGGCTGCTCGTCGCCGTCGGGGTCCTGGTCCTGATGCTCTTCGTGAGCCTCGCGGTGGGCTCCAAGACGATCCCGCTGACCTCGGTGTGGTCCGCGCTGGTCGGTGCGCCCGGCGCTGACCCGAACGACGTGGTCATCCTGCGCGACCTGCGCCTTCCCCGCACGGCCCTCGGCCTGCTGGTCGGCGTCGCGCTCGGACTCTCGGGTGCGCTGATCCAGGCCCTGACGCGCAACCCGCTCGCCGACCCCGGCATCCTGGGCGTCAACGCGGGCGCGGGCTTCGCCGTGGTGCTCGGGGTCGCGACGTTCGGCGTCGTCAACATCCAGCAGTACATCTGGTTCGCGTTCCTCGGGGCGATCGTCACGACGGTCGTCGTGTACCTCATCGGCTCGCTCGGGCGCGGGGGCGCGACGCCCGTCCGGCTCACGCTCGCCGGGATCTCGATCGGCGCGGTGCTGGGCGGGATCTCGTCGGGGATCACGCTGCTCAACCCGCAGGTCTTCGACAAGATGCGCTACTGGGGAGCGGGCACGCTCAGCAACCGCTCGTGGGAGATGGTCGGGACGGTCACGCCGTTCATCCTCGTGGGGGTCGTGCTCGCGGTCGTCGCGGCGCGCCCGCTCAACGCGGTCGCGCTGGGCGACGACCTGGCCCGGTCCCTCGGCGCCCACATCAACCGGACCCGCACGATCGTCGTGATCGCCGTGACGCTCCTGTGCGGGGCCGCGACGGCCGCCGCGGGCCCCATCGGGTTCGTGGGGCTCATGGTCCCGCACGTCGCGCGCTGGATCGTGGGCCCGGACCAGCGGTGGATCCTGTCCTACACGCTCGTCCTGTCGCCCGTCCTGCTCCTGGTGTCCGACGTCGCAGCGCGCCTGGTCCTGCGGCCCGCCGAGCTGCAGGTCGGCATCGTCACGGCGTTCATCGGCGCCCCCGTCCTCATCTGGCTCGTGCGACGCAGGCAGGTGAGCGGGCTGTGACGGCTCCCGTGCAGACCCCGCTCCCCGGGGGGCCCGACGTCTCGGGCACCTCCCCGGCACCCGCGGGCGCCCCGTCGGCCGGTGCGCGCCTCGACTTCGGCCGGCCCACACGCGTCCTGCGCTCGCGACGCGGAGGGTTCTCCGCACGCCTCGACGTGCGAGCCGCCGTCGTGACCCTCGTGCTCGTGCTGCTCGCCGCGGCCGTGGGCGTCGTCGCGCTCGGCGTGGGCGACTACGCGGTGCCCGTGCCCGACGTCCTGCGCGCCCTGACGGGCGAGGCCTCCGACGTGGTCCGCATGGTCGTGGTCGAGTGGCGCCTGCCGCGCGTCCTGCTCGCGATCCTGCTGGGCGGGGCGCTGGGGATGAGCGGCGCGATCTTCCAGTCGCTGACCCGCAACCCCCTCGGCAGCCCCGACATCATCGGGTTCAACACGGGCGCCTACACCGGCGCGCTCGTCGTGATCCTGGTCCTGGGGGGCTCGTACGGCGCGGTCGCGGCCGGGGCCATGATCGGCGGGCTCGCGACCGCGGGCATCGTCTACCTGCTCGCGTACAAGAACGGCGTCCAGGGCTTCCGGCTCATCATCGTGGGCATCGCGATCAGCGCGATGCTCGCGTCGGTCAACACGTGGCTCATCCTCAAGGCCGAGCTCTCGCGTGCCATGGCCGCCGCGACCTGGGGAGCGGGCAGCCTCAACGGGCTGTCGTGGACCCAGGTCCTGCCGGTCGTGCTCATCCTCGCGGTCCTCGTGCCGCCGCTGTTCCTCCTGGGGCGACGCATGAACGTCCTCGAGATGGGCGACGACGCCGCGCAGGCCCTCGGGGTCCGCTCCGAGCGCACGCGGCTCTCGCTCGTCGTCGTGGGCGTCGCCCTGACCGCGCTCGTCACGGCCGCGGCCGGACCCATCGCGTTCATCTCGCTCGCGGCCCCCCAGCTCGCCCGCCGCCTCACGCGCGGCGCGACCGTCGGGCTCGCGTCCTCGGCCGCCATGGGGGCCGCGCTGCTCGCCGCGAGCGACCTGGTCGCACAGCGGGCGTTCGCGCCCACCCAGCTGCCCGTGGGCGTCGTGACCGTGAGCATCGGCGGCTGCTACCTCGTGTGGCTGCTCGCCCGGGAGGCGAGGCGGCAGTGAGCACCTGGACCCGACCCGCGACCCGCCGGCCCGCGACCCGCACGGCCCCGGCCACGCTGTCCGTGCCTGCCGCC
Organism: Oerskovia enterophila; assembly: GCF_044748475.1. NCBI lineage: Bacteria > Bacillati > Actinomycetota > Actinomycetes > Micrococcales > Cellulomonadaceae > Oerskovia > Oerskovia enterophila. The sequence continues at coordinate 355,757 of NZ_JBIVFZ010000004.1, read as the reverse complement.
GACGCACCCCCGACGCACCCCCGACCAGCCCCACCCCTCCCGAGGAGACGGCGATGACCGCCACGACGCACCCGGTGACCACGACCCCGGCCGAGGCCGACGCACCCGCGGCGAGCCCCGCCGTCGGGCAGGCCGCTCCTCCCCAGGCCACGCTCGTGGCCCCCGGCGAGCCCCGGCTGCGCGCCGAAGGCCTCAGCATCGGGTACCACGAGCGCATCGTGTCCCAGGGGCTCGACGTCGCGATCCCCGACCGGTCGTTCACCGTGATCGTGGGACCCAACGCGTGCGGCAAGTCGACCCTGCTGCGCGCGCTGTCGCGGCTGCTCACCCCGAGCGCCGGGCAGGTCGTGCTCGACGGCAAGACCATCACGTCCTACAAGGCCAAGGAGGTCGCGCGCCGGCTCGGGCTCCTGCCCCAGACGTCGATCGCGCCCGACGGCATCACGGTCGCGGACCTCGTCGCGCGCGGCCGCTACCCGCACCAGAAGCTCCTGCGGCAGTGGTCGCGCGACGACGAGGACGCCGTGGTGCGGGCGCTCGCGGCCACGCAGGTCACGCCGCTGTCGGCGCGGCCCGTCGACGAGCTGTCGGGCGGGCAGCGCCAGCGCGTGTGGGTGTCCATGGTGCTCGCGCAGGAGACCGAGCTGCTGCTGCTCGACGAGCCCACGACGTTCCTCGACATCGCGCACCAGATCGAGCTCCTCGAGCTGTTCGGCGACCTCAACCGCGAGGGGCGCACGCTCGTCGCGGTGCTGCACGACCTCAACCACGCGTGCCGTTACGCGACGCACCTGGTCGCGATGAAGGACGGGGCCGTGGTGGCGCAGGGGGCGCCCGGGGAGATCGTCACGGCCGAGCTGGTCGAGGAGGTGTTCGGGCTGCGGTGCACGATCATCGACGACCCGGTCACGGGCACGCCGCTGGTGATCCCGCTGGGTCGCCGGGGGTGACGGGCTCGCCCGCCGGGGGTGACCGGTGCGCGTCACCGGCGGCGTCCGCTCGGGTCCCCCTCGGCGGGCCCCGTGTCGCGCCCTCCCGCACGTTGGATACCCTCTAGTGGTGATCGATCTTCGACTTCTGCGCGACAACCCCGACGTCGTCCGCGCCAGCCAGGTGGCTCGCGGCGACGACCCCGCCCTCGTGGACCAGGCGCTCGACGCCGACTCCCGCCGTCGCAGCGCGCTGACGGACTTCGAGCAGATGCGTGCCGAGCAGAAGTCCCTGGGCAAGAAGGTCGCCCAGGCGCAGGGCGAGGAGAAGTCCGCCCTGCTCGCGCACACCAAGCAGCTCGCCGAGGGCGTCAAGGCCCGGCAGAAGGACGCCGACGACGCCGAGGCGCAGCTCAAGGACGTCCTCTACAAGATCTCGAACGTGATCGAGGGTGCCCCTCCGGGCGGCGAGGACGACTACGTCGTGCTCCGCGAGGAGGGCACCGTCCGCGACTTCGCGGCCGAGGGCTTCACGCCCCGCGACCACCTCGAGCTGGGCGAGGGCCTGCGCGCGATCGACACCGAGCGCGGCGCCAAGGTGTCGGGGGCGCGGTTCTACTACCTCACGGGCATCGGGGCGCGCCTCGAGCTCGCGCTGCTCAACGCCGCGATGGACCAGGCGATCCAGGAGGGCTTCACGCCCGTCATCACGCCCACGCTCGTGCGCCCCGAGATCATGCAGGGCACGGGCTTCCTGGGCGCCCACGCGGACGAGATCTACCGCCTCGAGGCCGACGACCTGTACCTGGTCGGCACGAGCGAGGTCGCGCTCGCGGGCTACCACTCGGGCGAGATCCTCGACCTGTCGGAGGGCCCCAAGCGCTACGCGGGCTGGAGCGCGTGCTACCGCCGCGAGGCCGGCTCGTACGGCAAGGACACGCGCGGCATCATCCGCGTGCACCAGTTCCACAAGGTCGAGATGTTCAGCTACATCGACCCGGCCGACGCCGAGGCCGAGCACCAGCGCCTCCTGGGCTGGGAGGAGGCCATGCTGCGCAAGTGCGAGCTGCCGTACCGCGTGATCGACACGGCCGCGGGCGACCTGGGGTCGAGCGCGGCCCGCAAGTTCGACTGCGAGGCCTGGCTGCCCACGCAGGAGCGCTACCTCGAGCTCACCTCGACCTCGAACTGCACCACGTTCCAGGCCCGCCGCCTGGGCGTGCGCGAGCGCGTCGAGGTCGACGGCAAGGCGGAGACCCGCACGGTCGCCACGCTCAACGGCACCCTGGGCACGACGCGCTGGATCGTCGCGATCCTCGAGAACCACCAGCAGCCCGACGGCTCGGTCCGTGTCCCGGAGGGCCTGCGTCCTTACCTGGGCGGGCTCGAGGTCCTCGAGCCGGTCGCGCCGTCGGCCGGATCGCCGAAGGGCTCGTCGAAGGTCACGAAGTGACGGGTCCTTCGCCGGACGTCAGGACCACCACCCGGCCCGACGACGCCGCACCCTCAGGTGCGTCGCCGTCCCCGGGCGAGGTGGCGCCGTCGGGCACGGATCCTGCTGCCGGGGAGACCGCTGCCGCGTCTCCCGCGCACCCGGCCCGCCCGGGGGAGGGCCCGCTGCTCGTCGCGCTCGACATCGACGGGACGATCCTGAGCCACGACGACGTCCTGAGCGACGGCGTCGTCGAGGCCGTCGCGGCCGTGCGCGCGGCGGGGCACCACGTGATGCTGTCGTCGGGCCGCTCGCTCATCGCGGTGCTGCCCATCGCCGAGCGCCTCGGCCTCGCCGAGGGGTACATGGTGTGCTCGAACGGTGCCGTGACGGCTCGTTTCGACGACGCCTCGCCCACGGGCTACGTGGTCGACGAGATGATCACGTTCAACCCGGAGAACGCGCTGCGGCTGCTGCGCGACCAGCTCCCCGACGCACTCTTCGCGGTCGAGGACGTGGGCGTCGGCTTCCGCATGAACGACCTCTTCCCGCACGGCGAGCTCGACGGCGTGCACGACGTGGTCGACTTCGAGGAGCTGTGGTCGGGCGAGGTCACGCGTGTCGTGGTGCGCAGTCCCGGGTCCACGAGCGAGGCCTTCAGCGAGCTCGCACGCTCGCTCGGGCTGAGCGACGTGACGTACGCGGTCGGCTGGACGGCGTGGATGGACATCGCGCCGCTGGGCGTGACCAAGGCGAGCGCGCTCGAGCGCGTGCGCGGCCTGCTGGGCGTGGCGCCGGGGGCGACCGTGGCCGTGGGCGACGGCAGCAACGACATCGACATGCTGCGCTGGGCCGGTCGCGGGGTGGCCATGGGCCACGCCGAGCCCGAGGTCAAGGACGCGGCCGACGAGGTCACGGGCAGCATCGACGAGGCCGGCGCGGTCGCCGTGCTGCGGAGTCTGGTCTGAAGGCTCGCGGGCTGTTCGCGAGGCTCGGGTACGAGGACTCGGCGACGTTCTACAAGAGGCCCGTCACCGGTCGCGCGGCGAGGTAGAACGCGTTGCGCGAGGTAGAACGCGCTGCGTACTACCTCGCGCAGGACGTTCTACCTCGCGGCGTGGGCCTCGCAGGACCGGCTCGCCGCGACGTTGCGGTCATGGGGCGAGCATAGCGACGCCTCGACGGGTGGTGCGCGACGCCGTCGGGCATGCGTTTCTCACCTGGTGCGAACCGCCCTTGCCCGCGTCGACGCCGCGGCGCACGCTGGGTGGACCGGCGGCACCGACGCCGCCCGGACGCTCTCGCGCGGCGCAGCGCGACGACATGCACGGAGGTGCGGCATGGCTCCCAAGGTGATCCTCCTGACCGGTGACGGCGGCGAGACCCTCGAGGTCTTCTACCCCTACCAGCGGCTGCTGGAGGCGGGCTACGAGGTCGACGTCGCGGCGCCCTCGAAGCGCAAGGTCCAGCTCGTCGTGCACGACTTCGTCGACGGGTTCGACACGTACACCGAGAAGCTCGGCCACACGCTCGCGGCCGACGTCGCGTTCGCCGACGTCGACCCCTCGGACTACGTGGCGCTCGTGGTGCCGGGCGGCCGTGCGCCGGAGTACATCAGGAACGACCCCGACGCGCAGCGGATCGTCCAGCACTTCTTCGCCGCGGGTGCGCCGGTCGCGGCGATCTGTCACGGACCCATGCTGCTCGCGGCGGCGGGCGTGCTCGAGGGGAGGACGTCGTCGGCCTACCCGGAGCTGCGGCTCGACGTCGAGGCGGGCGGAGGGATCTTCGAGGACGGGGCGGGCGTCGTCGACGGCAACCTCGTCACGGGGCGAGCCTGGCCCGACCACCCGGCGTGGATGCGCGAGTTCATGAAGCTGCTCGAGGCGTCGGCGCCCGTGGCGTGAGGCGATCTCCCTCGGCCCCGGGTAGAGGGGGACCGTCGAGGGAGAGGGTCCGAACCCTCTCCCTCGACGCGGGCCCTCTACCTCGCGAGCGAACGACCGAGCGTCAGTCGCGCGCCGTCAGGACGAGCGGCCCGTCCTCGGTGATCGCGACCGTGTGCTCCGAGTGCGCGCCGCGCGAGCCGTCGGCGCTGCGCAGCGTCCAGCCGTCGGGGTCGGTGAAGATCTCGTCGGTCGTCTCGAGGAACCACGGCTCGATCGCGATCACGAGGCCCGGCTTGAGCGGGAAGCCGCGGCCCTTGCGGCCGTCGTTGGGCACGTGGGGGTCGCCGTGCATGGTGCGGCCCACGCCGTGCCCGCCGAAGTCGGTGTTGATGCGGTAGCCGGCCCCGTGCCCGACGGCCGCGATCGCCGCCGAGATGTCACCGATCTTGTTGCCCGGCTGCGCGGCCGCGATGCCCGCGGCGAGCGCGTCCTGCGTCGCCTCGATGAGCTTCTGGTCCGCGGCGCCGCGGTCGCCCCCGCGCGGGTTCCCGACGACGAACGACACCGCGCTGTCGGAGACCCAGCCGTCGACCGAGGCCGCGAAGTCGAGGCTCAGCAGGTCGCCGTCCTGGAGGCGGTAGTCGAACGGCAGGCCGTGCAGGACGGCGTCGTTGACCGAGGTGCAGATGACCTTGCCGAAAGGGCTCGCCCCGAACGAGGGGTGGTAGTCGATGTAGCAGGACTCGGCGCCCCGCTCCTTGATCATCCGGTGGGCCAGGGCGTCGAGCTCGAGCAGGTTGACGCCGACCTTCGCGGCGGCGCTGACCTGCGTGAGGACGTCCGCGACGAAGCGGCCGGCCGGGCGCATCTGCTCGATCTCGCGGGGGGTCCTCAGCTCGATCATGGTGTTCCTCTCGGTGCGTGCTCGGGTGTGCCGGGGCCGATGCGGGGTTCCACGGGGCTCTCCGACCTGCTCCCAGGGTGTCACGGGAGGGCAGGCGGGGCGCAACTCCCAGGGCGCCGCGGCCCGCCGTGGCGCGGTGGTCGTGGGGTGGGGTGCGCCTCGGTCCGGTGGCGACGCAGGACGCGCGCCCGGTGCGCGCATGCCGGGCGCGAATCGCTTCTGACCGCCGTGAGGGGGAGAATCGCTCCTCGTGGCAGGAATCGACGAGGTAGCGCAGGCGGCCGGGGTCTCGACGGCGACGGTCTCGCGAGCCCTGCGCGGACTCCCGAACGTCTCGGCGGCGACGCGCGCACGGGTCCGGGCCGTGGCCGAGGAGCTGGGGTACGTCCCGTCGCCGTCTGCGGCCTCGCTCGCGACGGGTAGGACCCGCACGATCGGCGTGATCACCCCGTGGGTCAGCCGCTGGTTCTTCGCCAACGTGATCGAGGGCGCCGAGCGGGCGCTGCGCTCGGTGGGCTACGACGTGCTGCTCTACACGTTCGAGGTGGGGGAGGACCGGCCGCGGCGCAAGGTCGACCCCACGGTGCTGCGGCGGCGCGTCGACGGGACCCTGGTGGTGGGGCTCCCGCTCGACGACGACGAGGTCCGCTCGCTCGTCGAGCTGGGCACCCCGCTCGCGTTCGTGGGCTCGGGCCCCGCGGACCAGGTCACGGTCCGGCTCGACGACGTCCGCACTGGCTCCCTCGCGACGTGGCACCTGATCGACCTGGGCCACCGCGTGATCGGGCACGTCACGGGCATGCCTGACCTGGTCTCGTCGTGGTCGCCGCCCGTCGAGCGCTCGACGGGCTACGAGCGCGCGCTGGTCGCCGCGGGCCTGGAGGTCTCGGCCGGGCTCGTGGCCAACGGGGGGTTCGACGTCGAGGGCGGCCGGTCGTCGACCAGGGAGCTGCTGCGCCGCAGGCCCGACGTCACGGCGATCTTCGCGGCCTCGGACGAGATGGCGATGGGAGCGATCCTCGCGGCCCGTGACCTGGGGCTGGACGTGCCCGGGGACCTGTCGGTCATCGGGGTCGACGGGCACGACCTGGGCGAGCTGGTCGGGCTCACGACGATCGGGCAGGACGCCTATCAGCAGGGCGCGGACGCCTCGATGCTGCTCATGGAGATGATCAACGGCGCGCCCGTCCCCGAGAGCCTGACGTACCCGACGCGCCTCGTCCGGCGGACCTCGACCGCACGTCCTCGTTGACCCCGTTTCCGCGGCGTTCCGGGGCTTTCGCAGGTCACAGATGTGGGAGCGTGACCACATTGGGCGGTTGCGAGGCGTCATGAGTAACGGAATCGTTACTGAAGTGACCCCTGCTTGTGCTTGCGCAACCGAGATGTAAACGCTTGCATGAGCAGTGGGGCAGTCGCGTCGTGGCCGACGTGACTGCGACACCTGCGGGCCGACCGCGATGTCAGCACCACAACGTTGTGGAGGAAAAGTCATGGCAAGAAGCACCCTGTCCATCAAGCGCCGCGCGCTCGCGGCCGTCGCTGGCGGCGCGAGCCTCGCCATCGTGCTCACCGCGTGCAGCGGCAGCGGCGACGGAGGCGACGCCGGAGACACCGAGGCCGCGACCGCGGACTGTTCCGCCTACGAGGAGTACGGCGACCTCTCGGGCAAGACGGTCTCGGTCTACACGACGATCGTCGACACCGAGGCCGAGCAGCAGCAGGAGTCCTACAAGCCGTTCGAGGACTGCACGGGCGCCACCATCAAGTACGAGGGCTCCAAGGAGTTCGAGGCGCAGCTGCCCATCCGCATCCAGTCCGGCAGCGCGCCGGACATCGCCTACATCCCCCAGCCGGGCTTCCTCAAGAGCCTCGTCCAGGACTACCCGGACGCGATCCTCCCCGTCGGGGACGCCGCGTCGGCCAACGTCGACGAGTTCTACACCGAGTCGTGGCGCGACTACGGGACGGTCGACGGGACGCTCTACGCGACCCCGCTCGGCGCCAACGTGAAGTCCTTCGTCTGGTACTCCCCGGCCATGTTCGAGGACGCCGGCTACGAGATCCCCACCACCTGGGACGAGCTCATCGCGCTCTCCGACCAGATCGTCGAGGACAACCCGGACGGCGAGATCAAGCCCTGGTGCGCCGGCATCGGCTCGGGCGAGGCCACGGGCTGGCCCGCGACCGACTGGATGGAGGACGTCGTCCTCCGTACGGCCGGACCCGAGGTCTACGACCAGTGGGTCAACCACGAGATCCCGTTCAACGACCCGCAGATCGCCGAGGCCCTCGCCACGGTCGGCACGGTGCTCAAGAACGACGACTACGTCAACGGCGGCATCGGCGACGTCTCGTCGATCGCGACGACCGAGTTCACCGAGGGCGGCCTGCCCATCCTCGACGGCCTCTGCTACATGCACCGCCAGGCGTCGTTCTACCAGGCCAACTGGCCCGAGGGCACCACGGTGGCCGAGGACGGCGACGTCTTCGCGTTCTACTTCCCGGGCAACGACACCGAGGCCAAGCCGGTCCTGGGCGGCGGCGAGTTCGTCGTCTCGTTCGCTGACCGTCCCGAGGTCCAGGCCTTCCAGGCGTTCCTCACGAGCCCCGAGTGGTCGAACGCCAAGGCGACCGCGACCCCGCAGGGCTGGATCAGCGCCAACAAGGAGCTCGACAAGAGCCTCCTGCAGTCCCCGATCGACCAGCTCTCGTACGGTCTGCTGACCGACGACAGCTACGTGTTCCGCTTCGACGGCTCGGACATGATGCCCGCCGCCGTGGGAGCAGGGTCGTTCTGGACCGAGATGACCGAGTGGATCGCGAGCGACAAGTCGGACACCGCGGTGCTCGACGCGATCGAGGCTTCGTGGCCGACGTCCTGACCGTCCGCTGACGCCTGACCTACGATCCACAGATGGGGGCCCGCCACCATGGCGGGCCCCCATCGCACGAAGGAGTGCTCCATGGACTGGCTACTGACGCCTGACGGTCCGGCAGGGAAGTTCGCGGTCATGCTGTTCGCGATCCTCCTGTTCGTCGTCGTGATGGGCGTGATCCTCTTCCTCGCGGACCTACCCAAGCGGGTCCCCAACTGGGTGATCGCCGCGGTCTTCGCCGGCCCGGCGCTCCTGCTCATCGGGTTCGGGCTGCTCTACCCGGGCATCAAGACGGTCCGTGACTCGTTCTTCAACCGCACCAGCACGGAGTTCGTCGGGCTCGACAACTACATCACCGCGCTGACCCGCGACGAGTTCCAGGTGGTCCTGCGCAACACCGCGATCTGGGTCATCGTGGTCCCGCTCGTCTCGACGCTGCTGGGCCTGATCTACGCGGTCGTGATCGACCGGTCGCGCTTCGAGAAGTTCGCCAAGACCCTGATCTTCCTCCCCATGGCCATCTCGATGGTCGGCGCGGGCATCATCTGGAAGTTCATGTACGAGTACAAGGCGGACATCGGGAACATCCAGCAGATCGGTCTCCTGAACCAGATCCTCGTCTGGGTGGGGCTCGAACCCCAGAAGTTCCTGCTCGACGCCCCCTGGAACACGTTCTTCCTCATCATGGTCATGATCTGGATCCAGGCCGGGTTCGCCATGACGATCCTCGCCGCGGCCATCCGCGCCATCCCCGACGACATCGTCGAGGCCGCCCGCCTCGACGGGGTCTCGGGCATGCGCATGTTCCGCTACATCACCGTCCCGAGCATCCGCCCTGCGCTCATCGTGGTCCTCACGACGATCGCGATAGGCACCCTCAAGGTCTTCGACATCGTCCGGACCATGACGGGCGGGCGGTTCGACACCTCGGTCGTCGCGAACGAGTTCTACACGCAGGCCCTGCGACAGGGCGAGAAGGGCCTCGGCGCCGCGCTCGCCGTGATCCTGTTCATCCTCGTCATCCCGATCATCATCTACAACGTGCGCCAGCTGCGGGCGTCGGAGGAGATCCGATGAGCATCCCGATCCCCGACACCACGATCGTCGACGAGACCCCCGAGCAGGGCAAGGGCGTCGGCAAGCTCGACAGCCTCGACCGTCGGGCGGGCGCCGTCCGCCGTCGCGCGAGCTCCAAGAGCGCGTCGGCCATCGCGATCGTCCTCGCGGTCCTGTGGACCATCCCGACGTTCGGGCTGCTCGTCACGTCGTTCCGCCCCGCCGCGGACATCCGTCGCACCGGCTGGTGGACCGCGTTCAGCAACCCCGAGTTCACGCTCGAGAACTACCAGGACGCGCTCTTCGGCAGCTCGACCAACTTCGCGAGCTACTTCGTGAACTCGGTCGTCATCACCCTGCCGGCCGTCATCATCCCCATCACCCTGGCGCTCCTCGCGGCGTACGCGTTCGCGTGGATCGACTTCCGGGGCCGCAACCTGCTGTTCGTCGCGGTCTTCGCGCTCCAGATCATCCCCATCCAGGTCACGCTCGTGCCCCTGCTCTCGCAGTACGTGAGCTGGGGCATCGACGGCTCGTTCTGGCCCGTCTGGCTCTCGCACACGATCTTCGCGCTGCCGCTCGCGATCTTCCTGTTCCACAACTTCATGAAGGACATCCCGCGTGAGCTCGTCGAGGCCGCGCGCGTCGACGGCGCAGGGCACGTGCGGATCTTCTTCACGGTCCTCATGCCGCTCCTGGTCCCGGCCATCGCGGCGTTCGGGATCTTCCAGTTCCTGTGGGTGTGGAACGACCTGCTCGTCGCGCTGACCTTCGGCTCGGCGCTCGACGTCGCGCCCCTCACGGTCCGCATCGCCGAGCTCTCCGGGTCACGAGGCGCCAACTGGCACCTGCTGCCGGCCGGAGCGTTCATCTCGATGGTCGTCCCGGTCATCGTCTTCCTGGCGCTCCAGCGGTACTTCGTCCGAGGTCTCCTGGCGGGTTCCGTCAAGGGGTGAGTCTCGGTGCTCCGCCGTCGGGCGGGGTTGTTCGCACGGCCTGCCATCCGGCAGGCCCGGCCACGGCCGCGCGAACGACCCCGCCCGACGTCTCTGCGCGCATTACCCCCTTGCGCGGTGGTGGGCTCGCAGAGGACTCGTGACCGGTGCTTGCGGGGGGTGGCCCTGCTGCCCGACGGCGTCGCGCGCCACACGTCGCCAGGTGCTCCTGGTCTCGGGGTCGGCAGGGCCCGACGTAGGGTCGTCGGGTGCTCTCTGGCCCCAGCCGTGCGCTGGCTTCCGCCGCAGGGCGGGTCCCTCCGCCCGCCCTCTTCGTCGTCTCCGGGCTGACCCAGTACCTCGGCGCCGCGATCGCGGTGGGGCTGTTCGCGGTCGTCGGTGCGCCCGAGGTCGCCTGGCTGCGCATCGTCGTCGCGGCTCTGCTGCTCCTCGCGTGGCGCCGCCCGTGGCGGCAGCGCTGGACCTGGCGCACCCTCGCGTGGGCCGCGGTGTTCGGCGTGGCCCTGGCTGCCATGAACGTGACGTTCTACGTCGGGATCGACCATCTTCCTCTCGGGTCGGCGGTCGCGATCGAGTTCATCGGTCCCGTGGCGGTCGCGGCGATCACCGGGCGGGGTTGGCGCGAGCGCGGCGGCATCGCGGTCGCGGCGGTGGGCGTCGTGCTCCTCGCGGGCGTCACGCTCACGTCCGACCTGCCGCGCGAGGACGTCGTGATCGGGCTCGTCGCGATCGGTCTCGCGGCGGCGTGCTGGGCCGCGTACATCCTGCTGGGCCGCCGCGTGGCCCTGGCCGGGTCAGGGGTCACGTCGCTCTCGGTCGCGATGGCCGCGGGCGCCCTGGTCTTCGCGCCGTTCCTGGCGCCGTCGTCCGGGGCCGTGCTCGAGGACTGGCAGCTGCTCCTCGCGGTCGTGGGGATCGCGGTGTGCTCGTCGGTCGTCCCGTACGTGCTCGAGCAGCTCATCCTGCGCAGGGTCAGCGCCGCGACGTTCTCCGTGCTCCTCGCGATGCTGCCCGCGACCGCGGTGGTGATCGGCGCCGTCGTGCTCCAGCAGTTCCCGTCGTGGCTCGAGCTCGTCGGCCTGCTCCTGGTCTCGGGGGCCATCGCGATGACCGCTCAGCGCACGGACCCGCCGCCCGCGTAGAGCGCACGGGGGCGAGCTGCACGGGCGGGAGCCGAGGTGCAGCAGGTCTCAGAGGTACTGGCCCGGTGAGGGCCGGCCGTCGTCGCCCTCGCGTGGGGCGCCCGGCCGCGCGTGCTGCCCGGGGTGACCGGGCATGCCCGGGACCGGGAGCGTGCCCGGCGGCAGCGCGCGGCGGATCTGCGAGAGCTGGGCCTGCGCCGCCATCTGCTGGGCCACGAGGGCCGTCTGGATGCCGTGGAACAGCCCTTCGAGCCAGCCCACGAGCTGGGCCTGCGCCACGCGCAGCTCGGCGTCGGACGGCACTGCGTCGTCGGTGAACGGCAACGAGATGCGGTGAAGCTCGGCGACCAGGTCGGGCGAGAGCCCCTCCTCGAGCTCCTTGAGCGACCTCTCGTGGATCTCCGCGAGGCGGCTGCGCGCGGCCTCGTCGAGGGGCGCGTCGCGGACCTCCTCGAGCAGGCGCTTGATCATGCCGCCGATCCGCATGACCTTGGCGGGCTCCTCGATGACCGCGCTCGGGTTGCGGTCCTCGTCGGTCGAGTCGTCGCTCGCGACGACCGAGACCCCCGTCCCGTCGGGCCCGACGATCGTGACGCGCTGAGCCTCGCCCTCGTCCGCAGGGGCGTCCTCAGGGCCCCCCTGCGTGCTCTCGGGAGGGGTCTGCTGCCCGCTCTCGGTCGGGTCGGGGCTCTGGTCGGTGCGCGGCTCGTCGCTCATCGCCCCAGTCTGACCCGAACAGGCGCTCCGCGCGACGGTCGGGGCGCACCTGCGTCAGGGGAGCAGCAGGACCTTGCCGAACACCTCGCCCGACTCCAGGAGCCGGTGCGCGTCCGCGGCACGCTCCAGGGGAAGCCGCGCGTGGACGACGGGCCGGACGCGCCCGTCGGCGACCAGGGGCCAGACGTGCTCGAGCACGTCGCGGACGAGCCTTGCCTTCTCCTCGGCGGGCCGCGCGCGCAGGGTCGTGCCGCTCACCTGGGCGCGCTTGGCGAGCAGCATCCCCAGGTCGAGCTCACCACGGCGCCCCTTCTGCATCCCGATCACGACGAGCCGTCCGCCCGTCGCGAGCACCCGGAGGTTGTCGGGGAGATAGGCGGCCCCGACGACGTCGAGCACCACGTCCGCGCCCGCGCCGCCCGAGGCGTCGCGCACCGCGGCGACGAAGTCCTGGGTCCGGTGGTCGACGGCGGTCTCCGCGCCGAGCGTGAGGCAGCGCGCCGTGCGCTCGGGGCCACCCGCGGTCGTGATCACCCGGGCACCGAGCGCGGCCCCGATCTGCGTCGCGACCGAGCCGACTCCTCCCGAGCCGCCGTGCACGAGCAGGACCTCGCCCCGGGCGAGGCGCCCGACGTCGACCAGGTTGCTCCACGCCGTGCACACGGCCTCGGGCAGGGCGGCCCCGTCGACGAGGGTGACGCCGTCGGGCAGGGGAAGGACCTGAGAGGCCCGGACGCGAACCTTCTCCGCGTAGCCCCCGCCGTCGAGCAGGGCGACGACCTCGTCGCCCACGTCCCACCCTGTGAGACGCGGGCCAATCGCCGAAATCACCCCAGACACCTCGAGACCCGGCCATACCGGGGCGCCGGGTGGTGGAGGGTAGTGGCCGGCGCGTTGTAGCAGGTCAGCAGGGTTCACGCCACTCGAGACGACGTCGATCACCACCTCTCCGGGACCCGGTTCGGGGTCGGGGAGTGTGGACATGGTGAGTTTCTCTGGCCCGCCCGGGGCCGCTATCGTGACGGCTCGCACACAAAAGACACTACGTCCTCGTCGACGAGGACTCGTGTCCGTCAGCGGAGAGCCGCGGCTCGACGTACCGCCTTGCCCCGGATGACCGGATTAGGTCTGCGGGGCAAGTGCACCGATAGTTAGTACGCACGTCTGGCGCGTGGGGGACGGTCGGAGGCGACCGGGACCCACGAACTTCCGCTGGTTACAGGGTTTGGAGAGAGGTTCGTATGCTCCGCAGGTTGAGCGTTCGCGGGAAGATCCTTGCGGCACTCGCGCTGCCTGTCCTCGTCCTGTTCCTGGCCGCGACGATCTTCTCGGTCCAGGCGATCAACGAGGCGCGGGTCGCCCAGCAGGCGCAGGCACTGGTCAAGGCGTTCGCGACCCAGGACGTCGCCGGGAGGGCCGTGGCCGCCGAGCGCGCCGCCGAGATCCAGCGAGTGCACAGGGTCGAGGACGCTGACGCCCTGGTCGAGGAGGCTCGCCTCGCATCGGACAAGGCCCTCGACCGACGCGACGCCGTGTATGCCGGCCTCAACATGTCGATGCTCGACCAGCGCGTGCGCGACGCGGTCGACGCGACGGTCAAGGACCGTGCCGAGCTCACGGACATCCGCAAGCAGATCGACACGAACTCGATCCAGGAGCTCGGCTTCACCTCGAAGTACAACACCCTGATCGACGACGCGCTCGACGTCCCGCGCGTCCTCGCGGACACGTCCGACGACCGCACCCTCGCGCAGTTCCTCGACGCGTACGTCGACGCCAACGTGCTCATGAGCCAGGTATCGCTCGAGCTCCCCGTGGTCCAGTTCCTCTTCGACGACATCCTGACGCTGAAGGCGAACCCCAGTGCGCCGATCAACATCGGCCCTGCCTCGCTCCGTGCCGCGCGTCTCGTCAGCGAGGGAGACACCAAGGCGGTGCAGGCGCGCAAGGCCGTCCGAGAGCTGCGGATCGACCAGGTCATCCCGTCACCCATCGGCACCTACGTCAGCCTGCGCTCGGGCCTCGCCGGGAACGCCGCGACGGGCGCCACCGCCCTTCAGGACTGGTCGGCGGCCTCGGCCAACGACCTCAAGAACATCACCCCGGTCCGTGACAAGGTCCTCGCGGAGACGGGCGAGATCGCGTCGGACAACGCGACGGCCGCCGTGACGCGAGCCGTCATCACGATCCTCGTGACCCTGCTCGCCTTCGGTGCCACGATCGCCGTGGCCGGTGCCATCGCACGTCAGATCGTGAACCCGCTGCGTCGCCTGACCGACGCAGCCCAGGACGTGCGTGACCAGCTGCCCCGCCTCGTCGAGCAGGTGTCGATCCCGGGGCAGGGACCCGGCATCAGCATCCAGCCGATCGAGATCGAGTCGACCGACGAGGTCGGCCAGCTCGCCAACGCGTTCAACGACGTGAACTCCACGACCATCCAGGTCGCCCGGGAGCAGGCTGCTCTCCGTGGCTCGATCGCCGAGATGTTCGTCAACGTCGCGCGCCGCGACCAGGTCCTCCTCAACCGTCAGCTCGCGTTCCTCGACGACCTCGAGCGGTCCGAGGAAGACGCCAACACGCTGTCGAACCTGTTCCGCCTCGACCACCTCGCGACGCGGATGCGACGTAACGCGGAGTCGCTCCTGGTCCTCGCGGGCATCGACTCGGGCCGACGCGTGCGCCAGCCCATGCCGGCCTCCGACGTCATCCGTACGGCGTCGTCCGAGATCGAGCTGTACGACCGTGTCCGCCTGAACCTGGTCGTCGACCCGCTCATGCTGGGGCACAACGCCCTCAACGCCGCGCACCTCATCGCGGAGCTCCTCGAGAACGCGACGATGTTCTCGGAGCCGCACACCCCGGTCGAGGTCAGCACGGGGCGCGACGAGCGCTTCGTCAAGATCATCATCCGCGACCACGGGCTCGGCATGACCCCCGAGGAGATCGGCGAGGCGAACCGCAAGGTCAACGCGCACGCCGCGTCGGACGTCGTCGGCTCGCAGCGTCTCGGCCTGTACGTCGTCGGGCGCATCTCCGACCGTCTCGGTGCGCGCGTGACGTTCGAGCGTGCCCCCGAGGGGGCGGGGACCCTCGTCACGGTCAGCTTCCCGAACGTCCTCTTCGTGCCCGACTCCAACGTGCCGCTGCCGATGCCGACGGACCCGCTGGACAACCGCACGCAGGTCGCGGCGGACCAGATCTCGGCGCCCGCGCCGCAGCCCGCCGCACCCGTGTACTCGGGGCCCGCCACGACCTCGACCCCGCAGATCGACCACGAGGCCCCGGTCGCCGTTGCCGTCGACCTCGCCGCACTGACCGACGGCGCCACGTCCACGGGCATGCCCCGTCGTCGTTCGCGCGGCATGGACCCTGCAGGCTCGGCGCCCAGCGCGTCGTTCGTCCCCGGTCCGCAGACCGGCTCGATCGTCCTGCCGCCGCTGGCGACCCCGTCGCTGCCCCTGGACCTGCCCGCGGCTCCCGACGCGTGGTCCCCGCCGGAGGGTGTCGCGGCCACGGGCAACTCGCTGCCGAGCCGCGCTCGCGCCACGAGCCCCGCGGAGACGACCGGCGTCATGCCGCACGTCCAGCCGGTGTCGGCCGAGATCCCCGTCCTGGACGTGAGCACGCGGTCCGCGATGTTCACGAGCTTCCGTGCCCTGGGCACGACCGATCCGAGCACCGCCGAGCAGCAGGCCGTCGAGCTCGACGCGGCCCCGGACGTCTCGGCGACCGACATCTCCGTCCCGGACTTCGTGCCCGACGACGGCACGTGGGCCCCGCAGTTCGCGATCGAGCCGCTCGGTGCGTCCGAGGGCGAGGCGCCGGTCGCCCAGGTGCCCGTCGCGCCTGTCGCCGAGCAGCTGGTCACCGAGGTGCCCTTCGTGCCGGTCGCGGAGGTTCCCGTCGTCGAGGCGCCCGTCGTCCTGCCGGTCCGCGGCGAGGAGCCGGCAGTCCCGGTGATCGACCTTCCGCAGCGCCATGCCCCGGCCGCAGCCGAGGCGCCGGTCCAGCAGTTCGCTCCACCGGCCGTGGCGTACGAGGCCCCGGCCGCACCCCCCGCGGCGAGCTTCGAGCCCCCGGTCGTGCAGTCCCCTCCGCCCGTCGTGGCCCACGAGGCTCCGGCAGGGCAGGCTGCACCCGTCGCGTCCGCGCACCAGGAAGAGATCCCCGAGGAGCTCTCGTTCGAGGCGCTGCCGAAGTTCGAGGACCTCATGGCCGACCTGCCGACGCGCCGGTCGCTGCGTGAGAGCCAGGCGCGCAAGCGAGGGATCTTCAACCGTCGTCCCCGGACGGGGACGCTGCCCGTCATCCGTCCCTCGGCCGCCGCGCTCTCCTCGCAGCCCGCGGGAGCGGACCAGCAGGCGCCCGTCGCCTACCAGCAGCCCCAGGCCCCCGCCGTGCAGCAGGCCGCGCCTGCCGCCTACCAGCAGCCTCAGGCCGCACCGGTCGCCTACCAGCAGCCTCAGACTTCTTCGCAGCCTGTCGCCTTCGCGGCTCCGGCCGCGCCGACCTCGTTCGCGCCGCCACCTGCAGCGGCACAGCCGCAGGCACCTGCGCAGGCGGCGCCGGTGCCTCTGGTCCGGCGTCCGGCCCAGGAGCAGATCGAGCCTCTCGACCCGACCTACGTGTCGGACTCGGTCGAGGCACGGTCCGACTGGATCGCCTCGGCCGTGCTCTACGAGGAGATGTCGACGCTGCTGCGGAACGGGCCCGAGGTCCAGGGCAAGGCGTTCGCGGAGTCGGCCGGCACGTACAGCCCCCAGGCCCAGTCCGACGTCACGGCGTCCGGACTGACGCGGCGCGCGCGGACGGTGAACCGCGAGGACTACGTCGACCGGTTCACCGCGAAGATCGATCGCGATCCTGAGCAGCTGCGAGCCCGGCTCGCAGCCTTCCAGTCGGCGACGGCCCGGGGACGGGTCGAGGCCGACGACGAGACGGGGTCGACGGACCCGTCCTTGCACGGGAATGATGTCCCTGACTCAGCGCCGCAGTCGCGGTAACGAACAGCTCGCCGTCTGTGGCAACTGACAAGGAGGAAGTGTGAACGCGCTCAGCACCGAAGCAACCAATTTCGGGTGGTTGCTCGACAACTTCGTGCGGACCGTCCCGGGAAGTCGGCACACCCTGGTGGTGTCTGCGGACGGCCTGCTCATGGCGATGTCCGACCAGCTGGACCGCACGAGCGGTGACCAGCTCGCCGCGATCGTGTCCGGCATGTCCAGCCTGACCCGAGGGGCCGCACGTCAGCTCAACGGGGGCAACGTCCGTCAGTCGATCGTCGAGATGGACAACGGCTTCCTCTTCCTCATGAACGTGTCGAACGGATCCGTCCTCGGCGTCGTCGCCGAGTCCACGTGCGACATCGGACTGATCGGCTACGAGATGGCGCTTCTCGTCTCCCGGACCGAGGCGACCCTGACGCCTCAGTTGATCTCGGAGATGCGCGGTAGCCTGCCTGTTGACGGAGCAACACGAGCCCCGGTGGGATGAGGTTAGGTCGATGACGAACGCACCTTTTGGCAGCTTGGGAGCGCACAGCTCGGACTCGTACGAGGCCGCGACGGTCCGTCCGTACGCGGTGACCGGCGGACGTGTCCGTTCGGCGACCTCGGACCTCCCGCTCGAGGCCCTCGTCGAGGTGATGCCGGGTGCTGTGAACAGCTACGGCCTGCCTCCTGAGAAGCGCGCGATCCTCCAGCACGCCGCTCACAACTACGTGTCGATCGCCGAGCTCTCAGCGCTTCTGCGGATGCCCCTCGGCGTCACCCGCATCCTCGTCGCCGACCTCGCCGAGGACAACTACCTGACGGTTCACACGTCGACACCGCTGAACGTCCACACCGGCCACGGCGGCAGCAACTCGGGACTGTCCCTGAGCATCTTGGAGAGTGTTCTCAATGGCATTTCCACCCTCTGACGCTGCCTCGGGCGGTCAGCCGCAGCCTGGCGCCGGCCCGGCCGTCGCGAGCCCGTCATGGGCTCCGGTCGCGCCCGGGGGCGGTGCGCCCAGCGTGCAGGCTCCCGCTGCGCAGTCGGCGGCCCCGGTCCGCCAGAGCGTGCTGAGCCCGCAGGCGGCAGCGGCTCCGGCGCCCTCGCCGCAGAGCCCTGCCCCGGTCGCCGCGCAGCAGGCGCCGACGGTCCACCAGACGCCGCCAGTGCAGCAGGCGCCCGCCCCGGCGGCCCAGCAGCCGGTGGCCGCTCAGCCCGTCGCCGCTCCCGCCGCTCCCGCGGCAGCTCCTGCGGCCGCCCCTCAGGCGACGCGGACCGCGCCGACGGTCGTCAAGATCGTCGTCGCGGGCGGCTTCGCCGTGGGCAAGACGACGTTCATCGGCTCCATCTCGGACATCGAGCCGCTCAACACCGAGGCCGCGATGACGGAGCACTCGGTGGGGGTCGACGACGCGGGTGGCGTGAGCGACCGCAAGATGACGACCACGGTCGCGATGGACTTCGGTCGCATCGAGCTCCCGGGCTCGCTGTGGCTCTACCTGTTCGGCACGCCGGGCCAGGACCGCTTCCTCTTCATGTGGGACGACCTGGTGCGCGGCGCGATCGGTGCCGTGGTGCTCGTGGACACGGACCGCCTGGAGCAGTGCTTCCCGGCGATCGACTACTTCGAGTCGCGCGGCATCCCGTTCGTCGTCGGCGTCAACTGCTTCGACGGCGTCGCCAAGCACAAGCTCGAGGACGTCCGTGAGGCGCTGCAGATCCCCGCGCACGTGCCCATGCTCTACACCGACGCTCGTTCGCGTGCGGCGACCAAGCAGACGCTGATCTCGCTCGTCCAGCTCGCGATGCGCCAGCTGCGCTCGGGCGCAGCCTGACGCGTTCCTCGCGCGGGCCGGACAGCCCGACGATCGCAGTACGGCGGCGGGTTCCCTTCCCAGGGTGACCCGCCGTCGTCGTGCCGGGGCGAGGGCAGCGCGACCGTGCCCACCGGTGGTCGCGCCAGGGCCCGGTCGGTGCCGGTCAGCGCCGACAGGTGCCCGGACGTGCCAGAATGTGCGTCGGAGCATCCCAGGAGGGCTGACAGAGCGGCCTAATGTGACGGTCTTGAAAACCGTTGTTGCGCAAGCAACCGGGGGTTCGAATCCCTCGCCCTCCGCCACTGGCGAGAGGCCCCGGACCGCACGTGCGGTCCGGGGCCTCTCGTCGTCTCACGGGCTCGGTGGCGCGCGGGACACGTGGACCGGACCGTCTCACCGGGTCGCCCGTGGGTGCACCGGGGGGACGGACGGGACATCATGACGGGGTGACAGCAGAAGCGACCGACGAGCCGGGCCTGGGGCCGAGCGAGCTCGTCCGACAGTCCGGCACGGTTCTGCGGGTCGGGCGCCTCGCGCTCTCCGCGGGGACCGGCAGCTACCGCGTGAAGTCCCACATGACGCGGGTGGGGCGCGCCCTGGGGCTGGACCGTACCGCTGCCCACGTGACGCTCACCGAGATCACCGCGACGTCCTACCGCGACCGGAACTTCCGCACCGAGGTCTCCGAGGTCCGTGCGGTCGGCATCAACTCGGACCGCCTGTCGGAGCTCGAGTCGTACGTCGGAGACCTGCCCGAGCACGTCACGGCCGCCGAGGTCGACGCGGAGCTCCAACGGATCGCCGCCAAGCCCTTGCTCTACGGTGCGTTCCTCAACGCCCTGTGGGCGGCGATCGCGTGTGCAGCGTTCGCGTTCCTCAACAACGGTGGCGTGATCGAGTGCGGCGCGGTGTTCGTCGGCGCGTTCCTGGGGCAGATGGTGCGCCGGGCCATGCTGCACAAGGGGATCAACCAGTTCGGCACGACCATGCTCGCGGCGACCGTGGCGGCGTCCGCGTACCTGCTGGTCGTCCTGGCCTTCGAGAACGTGCTGGGGCTCTCCGGCGGGCACGAGGCCGGCTACGTGTCCGCGGTCCTGTTCCTGGTGCCCGGGTTCGCGCTCGTGACGGCGGCCCTCGACCTGGCCAAGCTGGACTTCTCGGCCGGGATCGCACGCATGACCTACGCGCTGATGATCCTGGCGTCGGCGGCCCTCGCGGTGTGGGCCGTGTCCGCGATCGCGGGCCTCCAACCGGACCGGCTGCCGCCGCCCGCGCTCGACGACACCCTGTTCCTCGCGCTCCGGCTCCTGGCCAGCTTCGCGGGCGTCCTCGGCTTCGCGCTGATGTTCAACAGCCCCTGGAAGATGGCAGTGGGCGCGGCGTCGATCGGCATGGTCGCCAACGTGGGTCGTCTCCTGATGATCGACGCGGGCTTCGCGTCGCAGGCCGCCGCTGCGGCGACCGCGCTCGTCGTCGGCGTCCTCGCGGCCTACATCGCCCCGGCGATGAACGTTCCCCGCATCACGCTGTCCGTGCCCGCCGTGGTGATCATGGTGCCCGGAGTCACGGCGTACCGGGCGGTGTACCAGTTCAACAGCGGGGCCACGGTCGACGCGCTGGCCTCGACCGTGGAGGCCGGGCTCGTCATCATCGCGCTGTCGATCGGGCTCGCGGTCGCGCGCATGCTCACCGACAAGAACTGGACGTTCGAGCGGTAGGTGCCCGAGTCGGCCCGATTGCTTCACAGGTCTCTCACCCGGCTCGTTGCACCGAGTGCATCGATGCACTTAGCGTAGGAACATGTCCCTCGCCACCGGAGATCGTCGTGCTGCCCTCAAGGCGCGCCACCGGCGCGCGATCGTGGACGCAGCGGCCGCCCTGATCGGCGAGTCGGGCGGCACGGCCTTCTCGGTCGACGAGCTCGCGGCACGGGCGGACGTCTCGCGACGCACGGTCTTCAACCACTTCGCCTCGCTCGACGACGTCGTGACCGAGGTCTGCAGCGAGGTCGTCGGTGCGGCGCTCGGCCGCCTCGACGCGCTCTCGACGAGCGCGGACCCCGCCCACACGGACGCCGCGCTGCTCGACGAGGTCGCCGACGCCCTGCGGGCGACCGACTTCGTGACCCCGCTGACCTACCTGACGCGGGTGCTCGGGGACGAGGGCGGCCCCTCTCCCCGCCGCGCGTTGACCCTCATCAAGGTGTTCGCCGAGGTCAGCACGCGCCTCACGACAGGACTGGCCTCGAGCCACCCCGAGGCCGACCCGTTCGACGTCGAGCTGCTCGTCGGCTCGGTCATGAGCGGGCTCATCGTGATCTATCTCCACTGGGTCGAGGTCACGGGGGCGGTCGACGACGTCGACTCCCGCGAGACCTGGTCGGCCCTCCTCGAACGGCTCCTCGACGCGACACGGACCGGGCACGCCTCGGTCGCGTCGTCGCGCCGCACCCACTGACTCCTGTTCACCGCGTACTCGCGCGCAACCGAAGGACTCCCATGGCTGAATTCCTCTATCGCGTCGGCCGCTGGTCGGCTCGCCGAGCCCGGACGGTCGTCGTCTCGTGGCTCGCGATCCTCGTCGTGGCGGGCATCGCGTTCGCGCTCGGCGCCGGCACGCTCGCGACCACGTTCTCGATCCCCGGCACCCCGACGGCCGAGGTCACCGACCGCCTCCAGAGCGACTTCCCCGACGCCTCGGGCGGTACGGGCACCGTCGTGGTCCAGACCGAGGACGGCGAGCCCTTCACGGCCGAGCAGGAAGAGGCCGTCGCCGGGCTGGTCGCCGAGGCCGCTGCGGTCGACGGCGTCACCACGGTCATGGACCCGTTCCAGACCGAGGCGGACCGTGCGGCGCAGGCGCAGCAGGTCGAGTCGGGCCGTACCCAGATCGAGGACGGCCGGGCGCAGCTCGACGCCGGGCAGGCGCAGCTCGACGCGGGGCGTGAGCAGCTCGAGGCGGGCCAGGCCCAGCTCGACGCCGCGCGCGCCCAGGCCGAGGCTGCGGGCATGCTCGCGCAGGTCCAGCCGGAGCTCGACGCCCAGCAGTCCGCTCTCGACGAGGGGCTCGCGGCGCTCGACACGCAGCAGACGACGCTCGACGACGGCCGCGCGACGCTCGAGGAGCAGGAGGCCCAGCTCGAGCAGGGGGCCACGCTCCTCGACATGGCCTCGGAGATCCGCATGGTCTCGGAGGACGGCAGCGCGGCGATCGTCATGGTCTCGTTCACCGACCCGCAGATGGAGATCCCGCAGGAGACCAAGGACGCGCTCGTCGACGTCTTCGCGGACGCTCCCGAGGGGCTGCAGATCGACCTCTCGTCCGACATGACCATGGGCGCGCCGAGCATCATCGGCGCCGGCGAGATCGTGGGCCTCCTGGTCGCCGCGGTCGTCCTGGTCATCATGCTGGGCACGCTCATCGGTGCGGGCCTGCCGATCCTCACGGCCCTCATCGGCGTGGGCATCGGCGCGCTGGGGGCGCTGTCCCTGTCCGGCGTCGTCGAGATGGCGTCCGTGACCCCCGTGCTCGGGCTCATGCTGGGCCTGGCCGTCGGCATCGACTACTCGCTCTTCATCGTCAACCGGCACCGCCGCCAGCTCAAGGCGGGCGACGAGCTGCACGAGTCGATCGCGCTCGCGAACGGGACCTCGGGCAACGCCGTGGTGTTCGCGGGGACCACGGTGCTCGTGGCGCTGCTGGCCCTCAACGTCACGGGCATCCCGTTCCTGGGGCTCATGGGCACGGTCGGCGCGCTGTGCATCGCGATCGCGGTGCTCATCGCGGTCACGCTCACGCCTGCCCTGCTGGGGCTCGTGGGCCTGCGCATCCTCAGCAAGAAGGAGCGCGCTCAGCTCGAGGCCGGCGCGGGGACCGGGGGAGCGGCTGTCGCAGGCCCCGCCGCAGCCTCTGCGACCCCCGTCCGTCCCATGTCGACCGGGTGGGCCGTCGTGCGCGTCGTCGTCGGCGTCGCAGGGCTCCTGCTCGTCGCGCTGCCGGCGCTCGACCTCCGGGTGAACCTGCCCGACGGCTCGACCGAGCCGCACGACTCGTCGCAGTACCAGGCGTACGCGACCCTGGCCGAGAAGTTCGGCGAGGGCCAGAACGGGACGTTGCTCGTGGTGGCCGACCTGCCGGCCGTCGAGGCAGGGTCCGAGACCGAGGCCGACTCGATGACGGCCCAGGTGGAGATCGCCCAGGTGCTGTTCGACCAGGAGGACGTCGTGGCGGTCGCGCCGATCGGCACGTCCGAGGACGGCACGGTCGCGGCGTTCCAGGTGGTGCCTCGCGAGGGCCCCACGAGCGAGTCGACCGAGGAGCTCGTGCACACGCTGCGCGACCTGTCTCCCATCGACGGGACGTACGAGATCGGGGTGGCCGGCTCGGCGAGCGGCAACGTCGACATCTCGGAGAAGCTCGAGTCCGCGCTGCCGGTCTACCTCGCGGTCGTGGTCGGCCTGTCGCTCATCATCCTGGTGCTGGTGTTCCGGTCGATCTTCGTGCCGGTCATCGCGACGTTGGGCTTCATCCTGTCGTACTTCGCGGCGCTCGGTGGGGTCGTCGCGATCTACCAGTGGGGCTGGCTGAGCGGTGTGTTCGGCGTCGAGAGCCCGGGCCCGATCCTGAACTTCCTGCCGACCATCCTCGTCGGCATCCTGTTCGGGCTCGCGATGGACTACATGCTCTTCCTCGGCTCGGGCATGCGTGAGGCGTACGCCCACGGTGCGCCCGCGCGGATCGCGGTCGTGCAGGGTGTCCGGGCCGGACGCTCGGTCGTGACCGCGGCGGCGATCATCATGATCGCGGTGTTCGGCGGGTTCATCTTCTCGCACAGCGCGATGATCCGGCCGATCGGGTTCGCGCTCGCGTTCGGCGTGCTCGTGGACGCGTTCGTCGTGCGGATGATGCTCGTGCCCGCGCTCATGCACCTCGCGGGCGACAAGGCGTGGTGGCTGCCGCGCTGGCTCGACAAGATCCTGCCCGACGTCGACGTCGAGGGGGCCTCGCTCGAGCGGCGCCACCCGCACGCGCACCCAGCGGCGGAGGACCCGGCCGAGGGCGCTGTCGACCCCGCCGAGGGCGCCGAGCGGGACGGTGACGTCGAGAAGGACGAGGTGCCCGCGCGGGGCTGACGCCTCGCGACCTGGGCACCGGAGCCGCTCTCCTCGTGACGAGGAGGGCGGCTCCGCTCGTTCCGGGACTCCGGGCAGCGCTGTTCGGACGGGCGGCCGGGACGTGCTCGGAGGGGCCTCGGTGGCCGCGTTTTGCTCCGCGGTGCCGGGAGAAGGTAGCCTTGCGACGCTCGGTGCCTAGCATCCGAGCAAGGAGACGTCGCATAGCCAGGTCTAGTGCGCCACCCTGCTAAGGTGGTAACGGGGCAACCCGTTCGAGGGTTCGAATCCCTCCGTCTCCGCTCAGGAAGGTCCCGGCTGCGTCAGGCCCGGGGCCTTTTCTGTCGCCCGTGACTCGACCGGGCGCCCATCGCGCAGAGGCCCACCACTGCGGCCCGCGCGCCCACCCGCCCCGCTCGTGCGGAACGCCCGACGACGGAGCGCACGCCCCGCCGTCGGGCACCCGCAGGCGCAGCTCGGCTCAGGCCGCCATCGCCGAGCGGACCACGAACCGCGACGCGGCCGCGCCGGCCAGGACGAGCGCCGACGCCCCTGCGACGCACAGCAGGAACTGCAGCACGACGTCCACGTTCGCGAACGCGTTGAGGCCCACGATCGGCGCCATGAACATCAGGGCGCCCGTCGTGGCCACGCCCACGCTCGCGACGAGCGGGATGACCGTCTCGCGCAGCCGCGCCTTGTCGAGGGTCTTGAGGTCGGTGCCCGCGAGGGTCAGCGTGCGGTACTCGCCACGCTGGTCGATCACGCGGCCCGCCTGCATGACGCCGGTCGAGACCGCGGCGAGCACGCCCGCGATCGCGAGCGTCAGGAAGCCGCCGGTCGTGAGGTCGGTGAGGAACTGGACCTCGCCCGGGTCGGCTCCCATGCCCGGGTCGAACAGCGCGAAGATGCTCGTCATGCCGGCGATGAACGTCGCGAGGGCGACGCCGCCGACCGAGCGCCACGCGGTCTTGGGCGAGTCGACGATGCGGCGGCCCGCGAGGAGCGTGGGGACGGTCCGAGCGCGGTGCGCGGTGATCCGACCGACGACCCAGATGACGAACGGTCCGACGACGTTGAGCGTCGCGAACCCCGCGACGAGCACGAGCACCAGGACCGTGATCGCCACGGCCGCGCTCCCGAGCGACACGTTGGTCACGACGATCATGGCGAGGAACGCGACGCCCGTGCTGACCAGGCGCACGGCCTTGAGGCCCGGAGGGGTCACGCGTGCGGCGACGCCGAGCGGCGTGATGGCGACGCGGCGCAGCGACACGGCCGCCGAGACCAGCGCGACGAGCACGACCCCGACGACCGCGATCAGCATCGCCGGGACCCCCACCCAGAGCTCGGACAGCGCGAACGTCCGGCCCTGGAAGCGGAGCTGGGCCACGAGGGGCAGCAGGGCCGCGTAGCCGACCAGGCCCGCGAGGGCCCCCACGAGGGCCTGCGCGGCCGCGTCGAGGACCGTGAGGGTCGCGACCTGCCCCGTGGTCGCTCCCGCGAGGCGCAGCGACGCGAGGCGCGCGTCGCGGCGGGCGACCGCGAGGCGGGCGGCGGCGCCTCCCAGCGTGACGAGCGGGATGAGGAGCAGGAGCGCGGCGATGGCCGCGAAGAGCGGGTACTGGGTGTCGTAGGACGTCACGTCGGCCTCGACCCCCCGGGTCATGCCGTCGAGGCCGCCCGCGCGCCCCAGGAAGGCGCCCACGCCCCCGACGACGACGAGCAGGATCGCGGTCGTCGTCGCGAACGCGATGATCGCCAGCACGTTGGTCAGGCCCTGGGGGTCGCGGCTGTCGGAGCTGCGGCGGCGCAGGAGCCACCACAGGTCGAGCGTGGCCTTCATCGCGTCGCCCCGTGGCTCTGGCCGGGCTGCGTAGCGGACGGGGCCCCGTTCGCGGGGTGAGCGGCCATGGCTGCCTGCGTGGCGGCGTCGGGCACGGGCGTCTGCGGAGGTGCTTGCTGCGCGGGGACTCCTGCGAAGAACTCGCCCGACACGAGCCCGTCGCGCATGGTGACCGTGCGCGAGCAGTAGCGGGCCACGCCCGCGTCGTGGGTCACGACCACGAGGGCAGCGCCGGACGCCTGGACCGCCCCTGTGAGGACCGAGAGGACCTCGGCGCCCGTGGCCTGGTCCAGCGCACCGGTCGGCTCGTCGGCAAAGACGACGCCGGGCGACCCGACGAGGGCGCGCGCGATCGCGACGCGCTGCACCTGCCCGCCCGAGAGCTCGCCCGGGCGGCGCTGCTCCATGCCGGCCAGACCCAGGTGCGCGAGCCAGCGCGCGGCGACCTGCGTGGCCTCGGCCCGCGGCGTGCCGGCGAGCATGAGGGGCAGGGCCGCGTTCTCGACAGCGGGGAGCTCGGGCAGGAGCTGGCCCGACTGGAAGACGAAGCCGAAGTCCTGGCGGCGCAGGGCCGTGCGGCGGCCCTCGCTGAGCGTCGTGAGGTCCTCGCCCCGCCAGGACACCGCGCCCGACGTGGGCTTGATGATGCCCGCGAGGCAGTGCAGCAGGGTCGTCTTGCCCGAGCCCGAGGGGCCCATGATGGCCACGGACTCGCCGGGCGAGACCGTGAGGGAGACGCCCGCGAGGGCGTGCGTGGCGGTGTGGTCGGTGCCGTAGACCTTCGTCAGCCCGGAGGCGACGAGGGGCGAGCCGGTCGAGGGGGCGGGGCCGAGGTTCGTCATGCTCCCATCCTTCGGCGGGGACGAGGGGCGCCGCGTCCGGCCACGGTGGGGACCTGCCCGACGGCGTGTCATGCCCTGGGGGGACCGGCCGCCGTTCTCGCGGCGTACGGGCCGCGGGCGGGTGCTGGACGGTGGCTCCCGTGGTGGCCGCCTGCACCGGCGGCCACCACGGCCCGCGGCTCAGACGATCGGGTTGGTCAGCGTCCCGATGCCCTCGATCGAGATCGCGGAGGTCTGGCCCGGGACGACGTGCGCCGACGTGCTGGGCGACCCCGTGAGGACCACGTCGCCCGGCCCGAGGGTCAGGTGCGAGGTCAGGTAGACGAGCTGCTCGACGACGTCCCACGCGAGACCCGACGTCGACGCCTTGGCCTCGGTGGCGCCGTCGACCTGGACGTCGATCGCGAGGTCTGCGACGTCTGCCACGGCGAGGTCGGTCTCGATCCAGGGGCCGAGCGGCGTGAAGCCGTCGCCGTTCTTGGACTGCGTGAACTTGTCGTCGAGCGCGCTCTGCTCGTACGCCGTGACGTCGTTGCCGACGGTCCAGCCGAGGATCGCGCCCGGGACCTGCTCGGGCGTGAGGTGGCGGGCCGTGCGGGCGATGACGATCGCGAGCTCGCCCTCGACCACAACCTTGCCCGCGGCGGGGTCCAGCCGGACGGGCTCACCCGGGCCGACCACGGTGCGCGCCGACTTGGTGAACGCCTGCGGCGGGACGAGGCGGTCTGCGGGACCGCTGTTGTGGGCCATGCCGAGCACGACGCGCGGTTCGCACGGGGCAAGGAGGCGAGCGCCGTCGACGGGATGGGTCTCGCCCGTGCGCTCGAGGTCGGGGGCGTGGTGGTCGACGACCACGGCCCAGACGTCGCCGTCCTGGACGACGGGACGCGGGCCGGTAGGGGTGGCGATCCGAGCGAGTCTCACGGTGGTCTCCTCCGTCTGCGGTGTCGGCGCGGTCGTGCCGGCTGACCGTGAGACTACAGGAGGTATGACGTCCGATGTGCTGACGGAGCGTCCGTATCGCGAGGGGGCTCGAGGGCGGTGATCCCGTGCTCGAGCGCCTCGTCGGAAGGTGTCGTGCGTCACGAAGAGGCTGGTCAGGCCGTATCGGTTTGAGTATCCAGCGAAAACCGTTGTAGTCTTCTCGACGGCTGCTCAAGAGAAATCACGAACAGCCGGGCGCCCGTAGCTCAACGGATAGAGCATCTGACTACGGATCAGAAGGTTGGGGGTTCGAATCCCTCCGGGCGCACGCACCTGACCAGCGGCTCCACTCGACAGAGTGGGGCCGTTCGTCGTTGTGACAGCAGTAGATGACAGCAACGGGGCTGACGTCGACGCATCAGACATCGGTGCCGATCCCCTCCACTTCCGCCCTTGATGCCCAGGTGCCGCTGATCTGGTTGAGGTGCCCCGACAGGTCCTCCCAGATTTCGGTGGGCATCGAACCGAAGAGGTTGGCGAGCGCGTCCTCCGTCTCATGCTCCTCGACGACCCAGATGTACCCGCCTTCAGCCGTGACGTACGAGAGTCCGGCATCGTCTGGGGACAAGTAGTTCTCGTGAAAGAGCTCCAACATGCGCTCGACGGCCGCCACGACTGCGGGTGTCGGCCCCTCCACCCAGACGTAGTCGTGCTTGGGGTGTCGATAGAGGGGGACGCCGAGTTCGACCCCCTCCAGGTAGACGGGTTCTGCACCGTCGAGGAGAACGAGAGTCGCGACATCCTTCAGGTCGAAGTACATGTCGCGCGGGACCCGCCACTCGCGCTCCCAACGCCAGTCGCGGTACTTCGCTCCGGTACTGCCAGAGCGAACTACCGTCTCAACGAACGGCGTCAACGCCCAGATGGGGTTGTCCCACTCCTTGCGCTGCGCAACCTCCTCCATGATCGCCTCCATGGCTGCGTGAGGGGCGCTGTCGTGATCCAGGTACCAGATCGGTTGGCCACCGTTCTTGAGGACGAAGTCCTTTGGGAAGGCGATGCCGTACGACTTGCCGCGCTTCGCTAGCCGATCGAGCTCTGCCAGGGGCATCTCGGTGAGGCAGATCGCGTGATGCCCCCCGGCGACTTCTCCGTGCTTCCTACCAAGCCCACATCGACTGCGAGCTTCCAGACACCCAGATGTGATGATGCTCGCCAGGTCTTCGGGGCTTCTCGTCATGTGAACCAAGAAGTTGCTGAGGTCCCTTGCGTCACGGTGCTGTGCCGTGCCGAACAGTTGGTCCACCATCGTCGTGAGCACCATTCCTTCAATCTTGTGGGTCTAGCAGCGCATCCATGCGTGCCGCCGAGTCCGTGTGCATAGCCGGCATGACGTGAGCGTAGATGTTCATGGTGACAGTGATGCTCGAGTGCCCGAGCTGGTCCATGATCACGCGCTGTGGAACGCCTTGGGAGAGCAGCAGCGTCGCGCAGGTGTGCCGCAGATCGTGGACCCTGATGCGGCGCAGGTCCGCTGTCGTGAGCACACGGTCGAGGGCATGGTTCACGTCGCGCGGTTCGATGAGCGCCCCCTTGGCCGATGTGAAGACGGGCCGTGAACGCGCCCACCGGTGACCAAACGCCCTGGCCTTCTCCTCCTCGAGCTCGCGATGCGCTACAAGGGCCTTGGCGGCCATCGACGGGATCTGGAGTGCCCGGATCGACGAGCGGGTCTTCGGAGGGGCCGTCACGAGCTCCGTGCCGATGCGCTGGAGCGACCTCCGGATCATGAGGCTTCCGCCCGCCAGGTCGACGTCATGCCACTGGAGCCCGAGCAGCTCGCCCTTGCGGAGACCCATGGTGATCGCGACGATCCAGAGCGCCTCCCAGGGATCGCCGCGCACAGCCTGGAGAAAGGACCGCGCCTCATCCGAGTCGAACGGGTTGATCGACGACTCCCGTTCGATCCGGACAGACATGCTCCCCGCGACGTTGGCCGGTACGAGCCGTTCCCGGACGGCGTGCTGGAGGGCCACACGCAGCGTCGCATGCATCTGCCGGACAGTTCGAGGAGCGAAGCCCTCCTTCCGCTTGGCGGCGATCAGTGCCCGCACGTCGTCGGAGGACAGCGTGCCGATCCGCTTGTCGCCGATCACCGGGACGATGTGCCGGTTGACGAACAGCCGGTAGTTTACGAGCGTCTTGGCGCTGACCTTCTCGGCAGCTACGGCATCGAGCCAGTGCGCGAGGTAGTCACGGAGCGGCATTCCCCGGTCGTAGGCCGGGATGCCCTGTGCCGACTGCTCCTGGAGAGTGCGGAGCTTCGCGGCGACCTCACGTCGGGTCTTGCCGTACACGGTCCGACGACGCCGAGCACCGTCACGCGTGATGACGTACGCGGCCCCGGCATAGCGACCGTCCTGACGGGCGTAGATACTGCCCTCGCCGTTGGCGTTGCGACTCACGCGGTCACCGGCGCAAGAGACTGCTCAGCGACGAACCGGCGGAGCTCATCGACTGGAATCAACCGCGAGCGGCCGATCTTGATGCTGTGGAGCTGGTTGGTGCGCAGCAGGTCGTAGATGCGTGACTTGGAGACCCGCAGCGCTTCCGCGGCCTCCTCGGGCGTCGCGCAGAGCCTCTCGATCGGTGTGATGGTCATGCTTGGTCGTTCCTTCCGTGCGTCGTTGGCGGTCGGAAGGCGACGCCCTGATGCGCCAGTGTCCGAGCCGCTCGGCGCCATTCAAGGGCGCCTTCGGCGTCACTACGTGATCGGGCTCCGCCCGACCCTGGAGCGGCACCGAGCGGCTCTGGGGGCGCAGGTATCAGGACGACGCCGGGGTGTGACGTCGGTGTGCGCGGGTGACCTGCCACTCCCGCGCGGCTGCCGCTGCCTCGGCGGCCAGATCTGCGTCAGCCGTGGTGAGCCAGCCGCTACCGGCATAGACGAAGCTGTTGAGGGTGACGGTCGTCGACTCGTCGAGCTCATCCTCGTGCGAGAGCTCGGCGACAGGGCCGGTCGTCTGGAGGCTCTGTCGACGCTGGAAACGGCGGCGGGCTTCCCTGAGTCGGCCCATGGTCGTGGAGAACCGGCGCGACTTGCTGCCGACGTGACCACGGAACCCGAGCGCCCGGCTCCACTTCGCGAGGAGCAGGTAAGGCGATTCAAGGCCCTGGGAGACGCAGGCGCGCTGGGCCAGTCCTCGAGCGCAGTCGCGGATCAGGCCGAAGTGCCGCGATCGACCATCCGGCTCGGCGTCGGCAGCAGCCTTGGTCACGTACTTCGCGAGATACCCGGCCACCATGCGCGGGCTGATCTCGCCACCGTGCTCGAGCGCAGAATGTCGCACCGGGCGGGCATCGACCTGAACTCCGAACCGCAGCGCTCGAACGGAGTCGTGATCGTCGACGCCAGGCGCGATCACACGAACTGAGCGCGCAGCATCGGGAACCAGTGAAGCGAGGCCTGCCGCGGTGAGCGGGATCGGGGAAGCGGGGAAGGCGTCCTCGTCTGTTGCTGCACCGTCGAGCCGGATGAGTGCGTGGAAGTGGATCGCACCCCGGCGCTGGTACTCGGCGACCTTGGCGTACTGGAGACGAACGATCTTGCGCGCCGCATTCTCGGAGAGACCGAGGTGCTTGGCGAGGGTCCGGGACAGCGAGATGGTGAACCGGCGCCAGAGCTCGCTCGCGTGCCACTGCCACACGACGTGGCCCGCGTAGTCATAGCACTTGCCGCAGAGCGGTGAACCGACCTCGGCGTCGTCGATCGAGTGCACGCGCGTGCACGAGACGACCGTGCCGTGCTCGCAGAACCGTGAGCGCGAGCGCGGATGGCAGGCTGCCGAAGCCGAGCCGGGCTTCTTGGCTGCGTGGACTGCGCCGAACGAGGGGGCCGTGAGGGTCACGAAGACCAGCGGGTGGGAGGCGATCGATTCGGGGACTCCTTTGTCCCCACCGGCGACCCCGGCCGTCACGAGGTGCCAGTAGTCGCCCTGGTACTCACGAGAGCACGAGGGGCATTCTGACGACCTACGGTTCCCACACCGGACATACATGACGCCGTCCGGAAGGTCTTGGGTGTGCATCGAGCCGACGAGCTCGCCGGTCGACGTGTTGAACCGGTCCGCACTGCCGATGAGGCGGATCGGCCGGGCGCAGAACCCCGTGGAGGCAACCTGAGCCGCCCACTCGTCGAAGCGTCGCGAGACGATCCGTCGAGCCATCACCTCGGAGCCCTGCGCCCTGCCGTTCACGCCGCGCTCTCCTGCGTCTGACGCGACCGACGGCGTGGCGCGGAAGCGTCCGTTGCTGGCTGCTTCACGACGACCGGGATCTGTACCGGTGCAGCAAAGAGCGCCGCTGTGTACCGGATCGTCTCGTCGTCCACGCGCCATGCCCGGACACGGACGGGAGTGCCGCCCTCCGGCGGGACGACGAACGCGACACCAGGCGACGTCGCCGGGATGGTGTGGCACGCAGCCCCCGAAGCGACCGCCCCGTCACCGAGCACCATTGCTGTCTCCTCGCGGTCACGCAGCCGAAGCCCGACCGTCTGCGTGAAGAGTCCACGCATTCCCAGCACCTCCTTACGGGGGTCTTGGAGGCACGCCACGACCGAGACACCGAGCGCCCTGCCCTGCGAGCACAGCAGCGCGAGTGCGTCGTTCGCACGCCTCTTGAGGTCCCGGTCGTTCAGGTATGCCGTGAGCGCCGCGACCTCGTCTATGAGGACGACGACGAACGGATCAGCCGCGCTCGGCGTGTGCTGACGAGTCACCCCGGCCAGCCGAGCCGCACGTTTGCGCATCCTCTGGACCGCCTCCTCGAGCAAAGCCACCGCTTCCTCCGGTTCGGTGGCGTAGCAGGTGAAGAGCGGACGCCCCATCGAGAGCTCCATGCCCCCCTTGAGATCAACACCCCAGAGCTGCACCACGCCTGAGTGCACAGCCGGCGCAAGGCCGAGCGAGACGCCCCAGACCAGCGACGCCTTCCCGGATCCGGAGCAGCCGGCCACGAGGGTGTGCGTGCCGGCCAACCTGAGACGCCACTGCACGCCGTCCTCGGCGATGCCCATGGTGATCTCCCCGATCTCGGGCTCCGCAGTGAGCTGCGGACGAGGTCGAGGGACGACGTGTGCGAGCGTGTCGCTGAACGACAGGGTGACCACGCACTCGCCGTTCGAGATGACGTGGACCCGCGTTGCCCCGAAGGTCTGGCGGAACCGCTCGGCCGCCTGGAGGTAGTCCTCGACGGTCTGCCCGACGAGTAGCCGAGGCCGGAGTGTCAGGAGGCCGTCACGCCACCGAACACGCAGGGCAGGGACGACGAGCACCGGTTCACCATTCCGCCCCTTCCCGCGACGAGTGAGCCCCGAAACACCGGCAAGGGCCGGCCACGTGGCCTGGACATTGCGACGGACACGACGACGCCACAGCGGACCAGAGACCCATCGCCAGTGCGACTGCGGCGCGAAACGCAGCCAAGCCGCGAGACCGCCGAACCATGCGCCGACTAAGACGTACGGGGCCGTAGAACCACCGATCGCCGCGACTGCAGGCACGACGATCGTGAGGATCAGCCACCATCGCCAGGACAACGAGTACCGCCAAGCGAACTCACGCGCCGCCCAGCGCACCTCCAGCCAGATGCCTCGGAACACCACTGTCACCATCGCGCTCACGCAGCCTGGGTGACCTTGGCGGACTTCGGCGCACGCATCGCCGTCGCTCGGAACGAGTAGGCGAGCCGGGGTCGAGACCCGTTCGTGTCGACGTACGGCGTCACCGTGAGGTTCTCGAACTCCACCGGACGCAACGGCAGGCCGGGGAGCTCGGCAGGCGGCACGGGCTGGTGGTCCGCCAGGATCTTCACGGTCACCTCGCCGGAGCCCTTGCGGCCCGCGGGGTCGGTGTCCAGGACACGCACGTTCCACACCCGCTGGCCCGTCTCTTTGTCGCGCCGCTGCGGGTCAACGACGCCGCTCTTACGGATGTCGTAGTCCTCGTCCGGCATGACCTCACCGATCACGAACGCTCCGGACGGGAACACGTCGGTCATCTCCACCCTGATGCGGGTCTGCACAGCCATGGTTCGCTCCTCTGCTTGAGCCCTCGTCGACGACGAATAGGGGAGGCTCTAATCAGATCGAAGCAGTCCGAAGCGTTGCTGTCAATAGAGGAGGCTCTAATAAGTCACGACTCTTGGCGTGGTCCCCGGTAGGCTCGTCGGCACGAGGAGGTGTAGATCATGGCGGCGCAGTACGAGGAGATCGCAACCAAGCTCCGGGCGGCGATCGAGCGAGGCGAGTACCCAGCAGGGTCTACGCTCCCCAAGCAGGAGGTAATCGCCCAGCAGGAGGGCGTGAGCATCAAGACCGTGCGCGCGGCGGTCAATTTGCTCGCGCGTGACGGAGTGGTGACGCCGGTTCGCCGCCGCGGGACCGTCGTTCGGGAGACGCCGCGTCGGATTGGCCTCGGGGCGCTAACAGGGACGACCCGCGCTAGAGCCCACGCTGTGGAACTTCCGCTTAAGGAGGTCGGCTCGATCGGGGCGCTTACCTTCGGGTCGGCAGTGGAGGAACGGCTAGCGCGCAAGCTCGCAGAAAGTCTGCTTGAAGTCCGCCCGGTGGCGGGAGCCACGCGCGAAGTTGCGGAAGGACTCGGAGTGGAGATCGGCACGAAGGTGCGGTCGCGCAGATTCCTGATCAGCGACGAGCCTCCTGCCGTCACCAGGAGCATCACGACCTACGTTCCCGCAGCGATCGACGATGCGCTCGGTGCGCCGCCAGCCTGCCTTGACGACCAGGGGATGTTCATGGAGAGCCTCACCGCCTACGCCAACCTTGGCGTCGTCGTCGGTGAGTTGCGGGAACGCCTCATCAGCCGGCTTCCGACGCCAGAGGAGCGAGAGCTCATGGCCCTGCCGGAAGGGGAGTCCGTCATGGAGGTCCACCGCTCGGCGACGACCGGTTCAGGCGAGCCTTTGGAGTACTCCGTGTGGATCTGCCGAGGTTCGTACTTCGAGTGGGAGTACAAGTTCGAGCCTAGCGAGCAGAACGGCGCAACAGCCCGCCTCGGCTAGGAGACCGGGGCGCCGGGTGGTGGAATCTGTGGTCCTACGCGGGAGCCTGCCACCGACTGCTCGCTGTGCTCATCCCTCGTGCAAACTGAAGTGCCAGTTCGGGGTCGCGGAGATCAACGGCCGGACCGAGGTACAGAGTGTGCACGTCCTGAAGACCGCGCCAGCGAGACTCGGATGCAGCAACTTGCACGTCCACGGACGTCACGCCCTGCGCCTGCCGAACAGCCAACGTGTATGCAGCAGCGACGGGAGAGTGCTCGAAGAAGTACCAGTCGGACGTACCGGCTCGAACGGCCCATCCATGTTGCACCACGCGGCCTTCGCTGTGGACCTTCGCCGGGAGCACAGATGTCGCCGGAAGAACAATGACCTTCGAGAAATAACCAGTCACACCAGCACCATTAACCTCAAGCCGCATCTGCGTCATCCTTCTAAGCTGGATCGGGTGTGCGTTCTCAGAGATGTTCCAAGAACATGCCAGGGGAGATACTGCGGCCTAGGGCGCATCTAGCTAGCAGCGAGGCTAACGAGGACGAGGAGGCCGCCTTCGCGAAGTGAATTCACGGAATCTAAGAACGGTTCGGAAATAGCCCGTACCGACCAATCGTCAGGTTCTTGGAGAACTCGATGACCGTGGTGTCTGACATCACGTCGATCGTCGGTGCCATGTTCTCCAATACCAGTGACTGCCCGGGAAAAGTGCGATCCAAATACCGATAGAAGCGTTCCCCGACCTCCGGTGAAAGGCCCTCGGCGTCGCGGCCTTCATCCGCAGCTCGGTACGTAACTAGTGGTGAGTCAAGGACTATGAATCCAGGATGGGCGGTGCCAGCCTCGAAGCAGTACTCTGCCAGGGCCACCGTGAACGCAGCGTGCAGGAGAGCTCGCACACCTTTACCATGTGTCTTACGTGGTTGGTCACCGGTGAAGATCTCAAGTGTAGTGCGATCGAAACGCACATCTTGAGCTTCTGGATATCCCCATGCGTCCAAAATGCGAACCAAATGATGGGACAATCTGTCGGCCACTGCCGGAGAAATCTCGCGAAACTGCAGTTCGCCCGGATCGCCTGGATCTTCCGCAACGATGAGACTCTCAAGCCTCTCAATTTGCTCATGGATTGAGATCTCGCGTGCGATCTCGGCCCGGGATTCTGCCAGCGCGGCCAGTTCACCACGGCTGGGTGTGAGCTGACTGTCAAGCGTGCCAAATTCGTCATGGGAGGAAGTCAATCGCGCCGCCTCATGGCCCCAAGAATCTTCGAGACCCGAGATTTCGTTCGCTAGCGCGTCCTTCGCATCGCTTAGGTCCCTGAGTAGCGCGCTAGTTTCAGTGCGTTCTGCCACCACTGCGAGAGACATGTCCGGAACGGCCACCTCGGATCCATCGCGATGTTGGTGCTCGACGGATGCCCCACAGAATGGGCATGAACCAGGCGTGAGGTAGTTTAGGAGTGAACCAAATTCCTCGACTAGCGCAAGACGCTCCAAGTCCGAACGGTACTGGTCTTCCAGTAGTTCAAATCGAAACTCCAGACCCTTTAGCTCGCCAAGTTTGGCATCAATATTGCGCATCGAGGACTCGATCGTTTGTATAATTCCCAGAACTCGATCACGTTCCATGAAGCCGACCTGCATGTCCTGGGTTATGACATCGAGGCGTAGGTCTATGATTTCCGCTCGCTCTGAAAGTTCAGCGAACGGGGTCGTCGCTGATTCACGCAGCGAGTAGATTGCGGCCTCGATTCCAGATGTCTTCGCAGCGCCTATCGCAGCGGCCGTTCGGTCCACCGCAGAAGACTCCAGTCGAGAGTCATCTTGTCCGTCAAGCAAGTAACGAAGCGCGGAAGTCTCTGCGGTTCGAGACGTTGGAATTCCCGACAGGGCTGGCGCCTCGTCATCTTGGATCTTTGTTTCGTCGATTATTGAAAAGTGTGCCAGTGTCCTAATGGTGAACTTCTGGGTCTCCCCAAGTGCGTTCTTTCGTAGCATCACTCCGTTGATGCCAAGTTCGGAAAGGAGGAATGTGGAGTACGACTTTTTTGCGTTGTGACCTGCAGCGAACGTTTCGGATACGTCCGATCGAGGACCTCCATCGGTCGTTATGAAGAACTTCCCTCCAACCGTCGACCGTTGGATCTTGAGACTACGACCCTCAGTAGCCGTGAAGGCAATATGAACGTCGTCATAGGCCGAGCTTTCGGGGATCTGCTTTAGGCGAGATCCACCTAGCATGAAGCCGATCGAATCCGCGATAAATGATTTACCCGTGTCGGAGGGGCCGTGCACCACATTTAACCGTGGTCCGAACTGCAGACGAACTTCCTGGGCTGATGGTCCGGTGAATGAGAGGCTCTCGATCCACATCCGATTCATCCTGAGGTCTCCTCGGTGCCTGGTGTTTCAAACTCGTGCTGCCATTCGGAGGTGATACCACGTAGCACCTCACGCAATTGGTCGCGTGTGAGCCCTACTAGATTTCCCGCGATCCATTCAGAACGTTCTCGCAGCCGGACCCCTTGATCCGACTGGATGAGTTCGACGAAGGCGCCAGCAGATTCGCTCGCAGAGTACGCGATACCCGCATCTGTGGCTGTTGCGTCTATAAGGCCATGACGGATAAGTAGTGCGATGGCGGTCTGAAGTGTGGGCCGCCTGACCGCAAGCTCCCCCTGCTTTCCAGGAGTTGCAGGGTGGAGGCTCGGTGGGCCGCCAAGTTCCTCACTGTGGACAAGTGCGTAGTCTAGGAGAGCAAGGCTATTAAAGGTCACTCCTTGTGGCCATGCCGCGTCGAGTATGTAGAGGATGCGATTGGCGAGCTCGAAGGGGCCATTGAGGACCGTTGGTGTCATTCGGCCATCACCCAGTGGATCCTGTTCTGATTGGCCAAGTGGTGACAGATGCCGTTTCGATCGGCGTTTGTCACTCGGGTTGCTAGGAGATGGTTTTGGAGTGGTAGCAAGAGCGCCACTTTCTGGACTCCGTGAAGTCTCTCATACCCGCTCTGATTTGGTTGGTGGACCGTCTCGATGACCCCGTCGTGGACGTCGTCGAGTAATCTCTCAAAGTTGCCATCCGGTGTGTTGTCCCGCGCGTACATTCGAAGGGATTCTGCGCTGTAAAAGGAGATGCGTTGCCTTGCTAGGTGTTGCGTATCCCTTGGCCCGAGAGATGTTGGGATGGCTTCGGCGCCGTTTGCTTTCGCAGACTCGCCGTAGATATCCATGAGCCGCTGAATGTAAGTGGCTTCTTCGGGTTGCACTTCGTCGGGCGCGGGTTCCGGTTGTTGCCGAGGCGCGAGTGCTGTCCCAAATCTATAGGCATGGTATCGACTCGTGGAATGTGTGGTCAAGAGTTCATCCCGATTCAAGCAATCGAAAATCGCGAAATCTGCGGTTTCGGCAAATTGGCCTACTTGGTCGATTTCATCGCTCGGCGGCGGAGCGGATCGCTTGGGGAGACCTTCGAGGTGTTTGATGAATTCTTGACGAAGTTCGGTTGGAGAGCTCAGGAGGCGATCGAGGCTCTTACCGCAGTTCTGGGGCGCAATGAAACGGTATCTTCTAGGTAAGGTATATGACCCGTCGAGGACGTGTCTAAATAGCTTATAGATCTCCGGAAATGCGACAGCTTGTGTAATTGGCTTATTGTAGTGCTTTGCCTGGAAGCAATCCCACTCGCCTTCCCATCCGGATTCGGTCAGGAATCCGGCGATATCTACACCGCGGTCGTTCGAACCGCCAAGGCGTTTTACCGCAGCGTAGTCAAGCACGGTTGCCCACTCTCGAATCAGTTCTTCCCATTCGTCTGGGCTGTAAAAGTGTACGAGCTTGGCGGGAGTGGGCATTGGGCCGGAGAAAGCTGAGCCTGTGGTCGGCACTGGTGCGGGCGCTGGCAGTGCACTCACCGACGTCCTGCTCTCGGACATTGCGAATCTCCGTTCTCCGATGTGCCGAGGGTCACACTGCTGGCCTGATGGTACAGGTGACTCGTGAGGAGTTTCTCTACTCGTTCAAGGCAGCGGCTCCGCCGCTGCGGGCGCGCCTGACGCCGGCTGCGCCCGCGTGTCCTCGCTTCGCTGCGGGCCGCGGTACTCGCCAACGCCAGACACGCCAGAGGGGCAACCACTCTGTGATGGAGTGTCTGCCCCTAGGACATCGTCGCGCTACGTGAGTTCAGCCTGCGCGATCAGGGGGACGCCGGCTTCTCTCAGCATCGACACATCGACCCGCCACTCGATCGCACTTCGACGACGCCAGACCTCGAACGCTCGATCGATGTGCTCGAGGAGTCGGAGCTCGTCCCACCCGTTGAGGGCGATCATTCTCTCCTGGGCGGCCTCGACGTCGCCCTCGAGTTCGTTGTGACCGTAGTGGGTCGCCGCGTGACACCCGTCGCACAGGCACATCAGGCGCCTGAGCGTTTGGCTGCGGGTGGTCTCGTCGAAGTCCCACCGCTCGTGCGCTGCGTGGTACTGGCGGTTCGCGGGGTCGGCGATAGCCCCACACACCTCGCAGGTCATGTCTGCCCGTTCCCGGACAGCGAGGCTCACTCGCTTCCACGTCTCGGAGCGCATCGCGGATCGAGCGTAGCTGTACCAGCTCGATCGAGGGATGAGGTCGATGTAGAGACCGTTGCCGAAAGTGCGGTCTTCGCCGGGGATTGGGTCGGGCAGGGGCCAGGGCTTGCGACGGGCCATCGTGGTTCTTCGCCTTGGGTTGTGACAGCAGCAGTGACAGCAACGTAGGGAAGAGTGGTGGGGATCGACCGGCCCGGCAGGGGGAGTGGATGACAGGTATCCACAGGGATCCGGTGGTTTGCGCACAACTACGGATCAGAAGGTTGGGGGTTCGAATCCCTCCGGGCGCACAGAACACGAAGGCCAGGAACCGCAAGGTTCCTGGCCTTCGTGCTTTTCGCTGGTCTCTCGGTCAGCCGCAGTCCAGCGCCGGGTGGCCGGCCGTGACCTCGCTCTCGGTGCCCCCCGCCCCGCCCGTCGTGACCGTCACGGTCCCGGCGTCGATCGTCGAGGCACGGGTCGCGAAGGACTGGTGCGCGCTGGCCCCGGGGGCGACCGCGCTGAACGACTTCTTGCCGGCCGCGGTCACGACCTGGAGGTCGACCGCCACGTCACCGACGTTGACCGCACGGACGCTGATCACCACCCTGCCGGCGACGCAGCGCGTGGTCGCGTCGACCTCGACCGTCGCGGGGGTCGGCGAGACCACGTCCCAGAGCGCACCGACCGCGGCCCGGTCGAGGGCACCGGTGTAGACCCGCAGGTCGTCGACGTCGACGGCCGCCGCGTCGCTCGCACCCGGCCACCCCGGGGCGTTCATGAGCCGTCCGAGCTGGGCCAGCCCGAGCGTCGCGGTACCCGGGACGGTCGAGACCTGCGCACCGTCCGCGTAGACCGTGATGGTCGCGCCGTCCGAGACCAGCGTCAGGTGCACCCACTCGTCGAGCGGGGTGGCGTACTCGGACCGATGGTCGGCGACGCCGAGCTGCGTGAACCCGACCTTGGCCGTGGCCTTGTACTGCTCGAGCTTGATCGCGGTGCGCACCCCGGACGAGGTGTCCGAGAGCAGGGCGGAGCTGCTCCTGGCGCCCGTGCGACGGACCCAGGACGCGACCGTCCACGGTCCGCTCACGGGAGCGGCGCTGAGTGCCACCCCGTCGTCCACGCCGTCGAGGCTGACCGCACCGCCCAGCTGGCCGGGGGTCCAGGTGCCGCCGTCCACCGCGGCCCGCACACCGGTCACGACGTCCAGGGCCGACTGTCCGCTCGTCTCGTCGAAGGCCCAGTGGTGGACCAGCTCGGGCTCCACGGGGACGACGGGCTCCCACTCGACGTCGGGCGCGCGGAACCACTCGTACCCCAGGGCGTCCCAGCGGTCGTCGTGCTGCGTGAGGCGGGAGAGGAACTCGGTGTAGTCCTTGTCCTGCGCCGGTGACCAGGCGATCTCGGCGATCGCGGGCATGCGCGGGAAGATCATGTGGTCGGTGTACTGCTCGACCGGGATGAACTGGGAGTGGCTCGTGGGCAGGCTCGTGCTCCCGCGGTAGGCCCGGTCGGCCCACAGCGAGGCCTCGACCCCCGCGACCTGCTCCTCGGTCACGACCTTGACCGTGCCGTCGGTGCTCGAGAGCTCCGTCACGGGGTCCCAGTCGTAGGCGCGTCGCAGGTTGACGAGGCCGGCCCACGAGAGGCCGTAGGCCGTCGAGGAGCTGTACTTCATGTCGGTGTAGGACCGGTCGGCCGGCGACACGACGACGCGCGCCCCGGCCGCCAGGGCCGCGCGGACCTCACGGATGTCCGCGCTCTCGGCGCCCACGCCGATCTTGGGACGGTTGACGCGCCCCTCGGCCCAGTACTGGACCAGGCTGCCTGCGGGCAGGGTCGCCCCCTGTGCCCACTGGTGCCATCCGACGATCGTCTTGCCGTGCTCGGTCGCGATCTCGTTGGCCATGGCCGTGTACGCCTCGTACCAGCCCGCCGGCGGGTTGGGGACCTCGTCGCCGCCGAGGTGGATGTACTGGCCGGGGTTCTGCGCGGCGACCGAGGAGATGACCTTCTCG
The DNA here is from genome assembly GCF_044748475.1 of Oerskovia enterophila. Classification (NCBI taxonomy): domain Bacteria; kingdom Bacillati; phylum Actinomycetota; class Actinomycetes; order Micrococcales; family Cellulomonadaceae; genus Oerskovia; species Oerskovia enterophila. Next base: position 314,660 of record NZ_JBIVFZ010000004.1, on the reverse strand, counting down.
AGGTAGTCGCGGATGTTCGCCGAGTTGGCCTCGGTCGCGCAGACCATCGGCAGGTTCACGTCGAACCCGTAGTACGGCGCGGTCGGCACCCCGTCGCACGTGAGGCCCGGGACGGACGCCTGTGCCGCGAGGGTGTGTCCCGGGCCGTCGATCTCGGGGACGACCTCGATGTAGCGCGAGGCCGCGTACTCGACGATCTCCGCGTAGTCCGCAGGGGTGTAGAACCACGGATCGCCCGTGTTGCTGCCCGGGGCCCAGCCGCTCTGCGTCGAGGCACCGATCTCCGTCAGGGCGGGGAGCCCGTCGATCGCGATGCGCCAGCCCTGGTCGTCCGTGAGGTGCAGGTGCAGGGTGTTGAGCTTGTAGAGCGCGATCTGGTCGATGTAGCGCTTGACCGCGTCGACGGGGTAGAAGCGGCGGGCGACGTCGAGCATCGCGCTGCGGTACTCGAACCGGGGCTCGTCCTCGATGGTGACTGCGGGGACGACCCAGTCCGCGTCCTGCACCTGGGTCGCCTCGACCGCTGCGGGGAGGAGCTGACGGAGCGACTGCACACCGTGGAAGAGCCCGGCCGCCGTAGGTGCGTCGATCGCGACGGCCCCCTCGGAGACGGTGAGGTCGTAGCCCTCGGGGTCCGTCGAGGCGGCGTCGGTCAGGGTGAGCGTGATCGCGCCGGTCGCGGCTGACGCGTCGGAGACCGGCAACGAGAACCCCGTGGACGGTCGGAGCAGGTCGGCGAGGTACTCGCCGACCGGCGCGGCGTCGTCGGGAGCGACGATCACGCTCGTCGGGCCGAGCCGGAACCCGGACCCGGGCCCTCGCTCGAGGCTCACGGGCCTCGGGACGAGCGCGAGGGGTGCCTCGTCCTCGGAGGCGGCGGCGGGGGCGGCGGACGACCAGGCGGTCGTCGCCACGGCAGGACAGATCAGGGCAAGGGTCACGGCGACGGCTGCGACGCCGCGACCACGGTGCGGGATTCTCACGGGCACTCCTCATTGAGCGGTCGGGAACCCTTCGAGCCTCAGCCATCCCGACCAGTATGTCAATATCTGACGGATTACCAGTTCAAACAAGCATGAAAGTGCACCAAGCCTGCTGAGGGTACGGCAGAGCGCCCCGCCCCCGGGGAGTCGGGGGCGGGGCTGAGGACGAGATCGGCGTCGCTGTCCGACAGAAGAACGACGCTGACCTCGACCTCGGGTGGGGCCTCGCGCGCCTCAGGAGTGGAAGACGCGCGCGGCCTCGTGAAGCGTCAACCGCAGTCGACCGCCTCGTAGCCGGTCACGATCTGCGTGGTGATCGGACCGGATCCTGTGTCGCCCGTCGCGGTCACGGTGACCTCGCCGGCCGGGATGCTCGCGGCACGGGTCGCGAAGGACTGCTGGGCCGACTTCTCGGGAGCCACGCCCGCGAAGGTCTTGCGGCCGTGCGGGGTCTCGACGACGACGTCCACGGGGACGTCCTCACCGTTGACCGCCCGAACCGTGAGCGTCGTACGCCCCGCGACGCACTTGGCGGTGACCGTCGCCGTGACGGCGAGCTCGGGCTGCTCGACGTCGGGCACGTCGAGGAAGATGCCGCCGATCACGGCGTTCGGGCCCGTGACCTTGTCGGCCTTGACCCGGACCGAGGACTCGATCCGGTAGGTGAGCCACACGCCCGCCGCGTTGTCCGCGACCGAGAACGCCGGGTAGAGGACCGAGCCGTCGGCCCGCAGGACCTGGACGTCCTGCGTCCTCGCCGTGTCGTGGCTGTTGACGTAGACCGACAGGTCGTAGACCGAGCCCTCGGGGACCGTGACGTCGACCGCCGCCCCGGCGCCGAACCACGTCGATGCGCGACGCGCGGCGCCGTCGGGCGGGACCTGGAGCGCCGAACGCTTGGTGGTGCTCTGCTCCCACGTCCAGGCCTGGGTCCCCGTGACCGGAGCCACCGTGACGCCCTGGGGCAGCTGCGTCCCGATCTGAGGGATCGCGTAGCCCGCCGTGCCGTACTTCCCGATCCAGTCACCCTGGGTCGAGGTGTCCTGACGAGGTGCGCCCTCCGGTGGGACGCCGACGCCGGACCCGACGGCCTCGAACACGTCGAGCGTCATCGACCAGTTGACCCCGGGGTTCGAGCGGAAGACCAGGTAGACGTCGTGCGTCCCGGCGGGGGCGGTGATCGGTGTCGGGTCCGTCTCCTTGAACGTGAACCATCCGCCCGTGCTGTTCACGGGTGTCGTGGCCACGAGCTGACCGGTCGGCGAGCCCAGACGCATCTCGATCCGTCCGCCGCCCTCCGGACCTGCCGACACGCGATACCGCACGGCGTCGATCCCCTGGAAGTTCATGTCCTCGTAGCGCAGCCAGTCGTTGTCCTGGATGTCGCCGACGTACTGACCGAGCTCGGCCGCGGCGTTGTTCTCGACCGCGACCCCCTTGACCTCGTCCCAGTAGTGCGCCTGGAAGCGCGTGGGGCGGTAGACGTTGGTCGCGCTCGTCGTGATCGGCTGGACGCCCGCGGCCCCGCCCTTGTCGGTGTAGCGCGCGTCGATGACCCAGAACGCGTCCGCCTCGAGGTGCCCCTCGTCGAGGATCGTCGAGGCCTCGCCCTCGCACGCGTTGACGGGCAGCGTGGGGTGCGCGTGCTCGTCGTGGCCCAGGGCCGGCTGGACCGTGACGTCCTTGCAGTCGATCTGGCCGTCCTCGGCGTCGGTCACCTCGACCTTCCACGGCAGGACGTCGTTCCAGCGGAAGAAGCTGCCGTTCGGCGGAGCCGTGATCGTCACGACCGGGCTCGTGTTGCCCACCACGATCGGGACCGTGGCGGTACCCGTCTTGGCGGACTCCGTCTTCTCCGTGACCGTCAGGCGCGCTTCGAAGTTGCCGTTGGTCGTGTAGACGTGGGTCGGGTTCTGCTCGGTCGAGGTGCTGCCGTCGCCGAAGTCCCAGGCGAACTCGAGCTCGTCGCCGTCACGGTCGACGGTGCCCTCGCTCGAGAACGTCACCGACAGCGGGGCGAGACCGGTCGTGACGTCGGCCGTGGCCTGTGCCGTGGGAGCCCGGCCGTCGGCCGCGTAGTCGACGCGGTACAGGCCCGAGTTGGGGTTGTCACGGCCGAAGCCGCCGCCCCACTCGAGGAGGTACAGCGCGCCGTCGGGCCCGAACTGCAGGTCGAGCGGCGAGAGGAACTGCTGGCTCGAGAGCACCGGGTTGATCGCGAGCAGCGAACCGTCCGCGGCCAGCGGGAACTCCTTGATGAAGTTGCGCCCCCACTCGAAGAACAACGGCGTGCCGCTGAAGTACTCGGGCCACTTGCGGTCCGAGTCGAGCGCCTGGTCGAAGTGGTAGACCGGCCCGGCCATGGGCGCGCCCGCGCCGCTGCCGAGCTGCGGGAACTCGGCCGAGGCGCCGTACGAGTAGTAGACCTCGGCGGGGATCGACGGCGGCAGCGCGGTCAGCCCGGTGTTGTTCGGGGACGTGTTGACCGGGTTGGCGCAGTCGAACTTCGCACCCGACGTGTTCGTCACGAAGTCGAAGTCGTTGTACGCGATGTTGTTCGCGTGGCAGTACGGCCAGCCGTAGTTGCCCGGGGCCTTGATCGACTGCCACTCGACGTAGCCCGCGGGGCCACGGTTCGGGTTGGCGGTGCCGGCGTCGGGCCCGTAGTCGGCGAGGTAGACCGTGCCGTCGACGTCGACCGTGAAGCGGAACGGGTTGCGGAAGCCCATCGCGTAGATCTCGGGACGGGTCTTGTCCGCCGTGTCCTCGGCCTCGGGGAAGAGGTTGCCCTCGGGCACCGAGTAGGTGCCGTCCGGCTCGGGCGTGATGCGCAGGAGCTTGCCGCGGAGGTCGTTGCTGTTGGCCGACGTGCCCTGGGCGTCGAAGTGCGCGCGGCCCGGACGCTCGTCGATCGGGGTGTAGCCCGAGGACTCGAACGGAACCACGTCGTCGCCGACCGACAGCCACAGGTTGCCCTGGCCGTCGAAGCGCAGCGTGCCACCGGTGTGCCCGATCTCCTTGTCGTCACGGCCGGCGGGGATCTCCAGCATCACGACCTCGGAGTCGAGGTTCATGGTGTTGCCCTCCATGGTGAAGCGGGAGAGTCTGTTGACCGAGCCGCCGTCCCGGGGGGAGTAGTAGAGGTAGACCCAGTTGTTCTGCGCGAACTGCGGGTCGAGCGCCAGGCCGAGCATGCCGTCCTCGCCGCCCCCGTACACGGGGATCGTCGCGGCCGTCACGGTGCTCTTGAGCTCCGGGTCGTAGATCCGGACCTGGCCGCGGACGAGCTCGGTGAAGAAGACGCGGCCGTCGCCTGCGACCGCGATGCCCCAGGGGGCCGAGGTGTTGGTGTCGAGCGGCACCTTGTCGAAGTTGTCCCACACCGTGCCGCCGCACGCTCCGGGCTCGACGCCCGCCGCGTAGCGGATGCCGCCGAGGGCGTGCTTGCGCACGTTCTCCTCGCTGTACGACGACTTGGCGTGGCCGACCGAGGTGACCCAGGTCCGGCCGCCCTCGTAGTCCGAGCACCACGTCACGGGGTGGTCGAGCATGCGTCCGGGGGTCGAGGTGGGGACGCTCGTCGGGTCGAGCTGGGCCAGGACGTGCTTGTCGCCCCGGACCGACTTGGTGAAGCCGTACCACTCCTCGTTGCGCTCCCAGCGCTCGGGCAGGTCAGCGGTCGACGGGTGCTCGCGGTCGACGACGGTCATCTCGCCCGGCGTCCCGGCGGCGGAGTGCGCGGTGAACTCGGTGCCGATGAGCGCACGGTAGAACGGGAAGCCCGGCTCCATGTCGAGCGGGTTGTGCATGGCGACGACGCCGCCGCCCCCGCGCACGTACTTCTCGAAGGCCTTCTCCTCGGCCGGGTTCCAGACGTCCCCGGACGCCTGGGCCAGCACGATCACGTCGAAGTCCGCGAGGCCCTCGTCGGTGAAGAGCGTCGAGTCGGTCGCCTGGACGACCTCGAATCCGCCCTCGGCCGCGAGCTCGTCCCACATGGCCTTGGCCTCGGGGACCGAGTCGTGCACGAACCCGGCCGTCTCCGAGAAGATCAGCGCCTTGAACTCCGGGTTCTCGGGGTGCTCGTGCCCCTCGTGGGCGCCGGCCGGCGCGGTCAGCACCCCGGCCAGTCCTGTCGACAGTGCCAGGCAGGCCGCGATGGCTGCCCCTCTGCGCGTTCTCATCTGTGCTCCCTCATGTCCGCTCCGTTGCGTCGGGCCCCTGCGATCTGTTCATACGGCGATCTGGCAACTTTTGATCGATGGTCGTCAGAACGTGATCGTGATGCTAGTGTCAGCGGCACCACATTGCAATACTGGTCAGTATGGTGAAGACGTGCAAGGCTGAATGGCCCGACGGAATCTCAACGATGAGGCCCGCAGAACCGGATCTCAGACCCGCACCGACCAGTACGTTCCTATCCCGATGGAGGGGTCCCATGCCACAGATCGGAATCGGTTTCCACACCGACGCCTTCAACTCCAGCCACAAGTCGTTCGAGCAGGCGTTGGCCTGGGCGCAGGAGAACGACGTCCACTACATCGAGCCGGGCGTGATCGAGGGCGCCTGCTGGATCCACGGGCTCGGCTACTTCCCGCACATCTCGCTCCTCGAGGACCCGGCGCTGCTCCGCAAGAAGATGGAGCGGTACGGCGTCGAGTTCTCCCAGATCGACGCGGCCTACCCGCTGTCCGGCCGGGACGGGCTCACGGTCGGCGTCCCGTACGTCCAGAAGGCCATCGCCTGGGCCGCCCTCGCGGGCTCTCCCCGCGTCGCGACGACCGACGGGCTCCACAAGCCCGAGGGGCTCGAGGACCGCGAGGCCCTCGACCTCATGAAGCGCAGCTACGGCGAGATCATCCGGGTCGCCGAGGCGCACGAGGTCGTCGTGACGATCGAGGTCCACGGGTACTTCACGACCAGGGCCGACTGGCTCGCGGAGATGCTCGCGTTCTGCGGGGACTCGCCGTGGCTGCGCCTGAACCTGGACACCGGGAACACCTTCATCGCCGGCAACGACCCGGTCCAGTTCGCCGACCGGTTCCTCGACAAGATCGACCACGTGCACATCAAGGACGTCTCACAGTCGCTCGCCGACGCCGTCCGTGGGGGCGCGACGGGCATCGCGATCAGCCACGTGGCAGCAGGGGACGGCGTGAACGCCGAGAACATCCGGCAGATCCTCGCGAAGCTCAGCGACAACGGGTTCGACGGCGTCCTGAGCATCGAGTGCGAAGGGCAGGGCGGGCCGATGCTCGCGGACTCGTTGTCGTGGCTCCGCAAGGAGATCGCGGCGGCCGGGTTCACCGAGCGCGTGCCCGCGTTCGCCTGAGCTCCCCCGGTCGCGCGTCGGCAGGTGCGCGACGGGGACCGTCCCGTTCAGTACCGACGAGTATGGAAGGAGGTAGGGTGGCGTCATGCCGACGTCCTCGCCCACTGTTGCCAAGCCCGACGAGCTCGCGCTCGCAGCGTTCACGCTGTTCTCGACGCGAGGCATCGCCGGGGTCAACATGGACGCGATCGCGGCAGGCGCCGGGGTGACCAAGGGCAGCCTGTACTGGCACTACTCCTCGAAGAAGGAGGTCGTGCTCGCAGCGTGCGGGGTGTACTACCGCCAGTGGCGAGAGGCGATCACCGCCGCGACGGAGCAGTCGACCGGCGCGTTCGCGAAGGTCGAGGCCGCCGTGGAGTACTCGGTGCGCAGCTGCCTGCTGGACGATGCGAACCGTGTCTTCACGATGGAGATCGTCGCGCAGGCGCTCTACGACCAGGACGTCCGCGTGAGCTGGGCGGGCTTCCTGGACGAGGCCGAACGGTACTTCCTGGGACTGACCCATCGCGCGGTCGGTGCCGGAGAGCTCGAGTGCGACGACGTGGACAGCGCGGTCAGCGTGATGTTCTCCGCGATGGAGGGCATCAAGCAGATCTCGTTGTTCCGGCCGCAGTCCTGCGCGCCGGAGAGCGAGCTCCGGATCAGGGCCCAGCTCCTGTCGCTCCTCGGCACCCCCGTCCCGGGGCGTCCCGCCAAGGCCCCGAAGGCCTAGCGTCACCCCCCGCAGGCCCTGAGAACAGGACCTGCACCTTCTCCCGGCCGGGCTCGGTGTCGAGCCCGTGGCCCGGGAGCACCCTCGAACACCCTGTTCGACGCGGCGTACCCGTTTCCTGCCGGGCGGCTCGCCGCTGCCGTCATCACCCCGTTCAGCACCACCGTTCAGCGCATCCATCAGACGACGACGTCTCGATCATCAGGAGCAGGAAATGCGTTCTTCTCGAGTTCTCATGGCAGGGGCCGCGACCGCGGCACTGCTTTTCACCGCTGCGTGCACCACCGACGCCCCCACCGACGCGGTCCCCGAGGCGGGGGGCACGGCCTCGGAGGAGGCCGGGGCCGACGAGTCCGGTGCGAACAGCCAGTGGTTCGTGCAGGCCGACTACGAGCGCCAGCTCGCGCAGCGCTCGGCGGTCCCCGAGGGCCCGGCCGACCAGCCGTGGCTGCAGGCGATCGACCCCGAGTTCGTGGACACCGCGCAGTACGCCAAGGAGGGGGGCAAGAAGCTCTGCTTCTCCAACGCCTCGCTGTCCAACCCGTGGCGTGTGACCGCCTTCATCACGATGCAGCAGCAGGTCGAGGTCCTCAAGGCCTCGGGCGAGATCTCGGAGTTCCGCGTCTCGGACGCGGCCGACGACGACAACAAGCAGATCACCGACATCCAGGCGTTCGTCGAGGCCGGTGACTGCGACGCGATCATCATCTCGCCCTCGACCACCGCGACCCTGACCCCGGCGGTCGAGGCGGCGTGCGAGAGCGGCAAGCCCGTGATCGTGTTCGACCGCGGCGTCAACACCGACTGCATGGTCACCTACATCCACCCGATCGGTGGCTACGCCTACGGCGCCGACGGCGCCGAGTTCCTCGTGGACAACCTCGAGCCCGGCTCGAAGGTCCTGGCGCTGCGCGTGCTGCCGGGCGTCGACGTGCTCGAGAACCGTTGGGCCGCCGCGGACAAGATCTTCTCCGAGAGCGAGATCGAGGTCGTGGGCCAGGAGTTCACCGGTGGTGACGGCGCCAAGATCAAGGACATCGTGACGCAGTACCTGCAGCGCGGTGACGTGGACGGCATCTGGATGGACGCCGGTGACGGCGCCGTCGCGGCGGTCGAGGCGTTCGAGGACGCCGGCAAGCCCTACCCCGTGTTCATGGGCGAGGACGAGCTGAGCTTCATGCGCAAGTGGCAGGAGACGGACATGACCGCGCTCGGGACGGTCTACTCGACGTTCCAGTGGCGTACGCCCGTGCTCGCGGCCCAGAAGATCTGGAACGGCGAGCAGGTCCCGGTCGAGTGGGTCCTCCCGCAGTCGCCCATCACCGAGAAGGACCTCGACAAGTACCTCGAGGCCAACAAGGACATGCCGTCGCTGCACTACGCCAAGTTCGGTGGCGAGGACCTGCCCGGCTACCCCGAGGCCTGGTCCGACCGCTGAGCCGTCACCTCTCGAACGGAGCACACCGGGCCGCCCCGTCCCTCGACCGACGTCGAGGGACGGGGCGGCCCGCTGCGCGGCGGGTCTGGAGGGGGGCGGGCTGGATCAGAGGACCGCCTGTGCGCCCGTGAGGTGGGCGGGGTCGGGATCGAGCGCGACGTCGTCGGGCGTGACCCCCACCGACCTGGCGAGCGCCTCGACGTCGCTGCCCTGCAGGAGCGGCAGCGACTCCCGGACGTGCTCGTCGTCCCAGGTCCACCACCGGGCCCGCCAGAGCAGCTTGCGCCGCAGCGCGTCGAAACGATGGCGCACCACGCGCCCGTCACCCACGACCACAGCGAAAGGAGCGACGTCCTTCGCGACGACGGCGCGCGCCCCGATGATCGCACCCACCCCGATCTGCACGCCGCCCAGGATGGTCGACTCGTACCCGGTCCAGACCTCGTGCCCCACGACGGTGTCACCGATCGGCTTCCAGGCGTCGGCCGCGCCGTCGACGAAGTTGAACCCGTACGCGGTGACCGCGTCCATGTCGTGCCCTTGGTTGCCGCCCAGCAGGAAGGTCGTCCCCGACGCGAACTGGCAGAAGTTGCCGATCACGAGCTTGTCGGTCGGGACACCGTGGTAGGTGGGGGAGTCGGCGAAGAGGTACCGCGCGCGGTCGGCAAGGTCACCACCAGGCCCGCTTGAACCCTGCGGCCTCGGCCTCCTTGCGGTTGTCGAAGCACACGTCGGCCACGACCTCCTTGAAGTTCCACTCCTCGCCCCGCACGTAGTAGACGTTCGTGGCGCCGTCGGTCGGGCGCAGGAAGAGACCCTTCACCTTGCAGTCCTTGGGGATCGGCGTGGTCGTCGGAGTAGGAGTCGGAGCGGGCGTCGGTGCAGGCGTCTCGGGAGGCGCGGGCTCGGCCGCGACGGGCGGCGCCTCCTGCGTCGGGGTCGGCGTCGGGCTGGGCGTGGGCTTGGGCTTGACCGGTGCGGGGACGACGGGGTCGCGGGGCGGGGGCAGCGTCGACCCGGTGGGGAGCGGTTCGTCGGGGCACGTCGAGAGGACCGCGACCATGGCGGCCTGCTCGGCGGCCGAGACCCGCAGGCCGTACGTGTACTTGACCGCGACCTGGCGGGCGACGTAGGCGCACCGGAAGGACTCGGCCGGCGGGAGCCAGGCCGATGCGCTCCCATCACCCTTCTGCTGGTTGAGCGTGCCGTCCACGACCAGGAGGTTGAGCGGGTCGTTGGCGAAAGCCTCGCGGCGCGGCACGTCCCACGACTGTGCGCCGTGGCGCCAGGCGTCGGTCAGGGGCACGACGTGGTCCACCTGGACCGCGCCGGACGACAGGGGGCCGCGCTCGAACGCGACGTCCTTGCCGCTGTACGGGTCGCTCAGGAGCCCGGTCATGACCACGCAGTCTCGCGTCCCGGGCTTGAACGAGACCCCGGACAGGGACCGCGCGAGCGCGTCGTTGCGCGTGTCGCAGCCGTTGCCGTCGGTGTCCGCGAAGCGCGTGCCGAACGCGTCGGCCGAGTACCCGGTGACGGGGTTCGGCTCGCCGACCTCGAGGAGCGCGACCGTCGCGAGAGCGCTCTGCGACGGTGCCGCCGCCGTCACGGTCGCGATGTCGAGGGCCGCGAGCTCGAGGACGGCCGAGTTCGCGACCTCGATGTAGTCCGGGGTGCTGTCCTCGGGCGCCTCGTCGACGGGCGTCGGGGCGGTCGACGGCTTGGCGACCACGGCCGGCGGTGCCGGGTCTTCACCCTGCCCGGCGAGGGCCGCGGCGCTGCCGGTGACCGCGACGACCAGCACGGCAGCCCCGACCCAGAGCGCGGGCCTGGAGAGAAGACCCCGCTGCGGGGCGGGCCGACGCGCTCGGGTGCGCTGCGCCGTCGGGCCGGACGGGTGCGGGCCCGCGGGAGGTCCCGACCTCACGGCTCCCGCCGGCGGAGGCGGCACGGGGGGCAGCGCGCGCACCGAGGAGGCCGGCGCATACGTCGCGGGCTGCTCCTCGATCGATGGCCTGACCTCGGCGAACGGGGTCGCGGGCTGGTCCGTGCGGGGGAGCGCTGCGCCCACTCCGAGAGGCAGGCGCTGCGTGCTCGCGGGCAGGGCCGTGGGGCGCGTGTGCTGGGACCAGCGGTCGCCGTCGAACCACCGCTCGGTGCCGGCGGCCGAAGGATCCGAGTACCACCCGGGAGCGGTGCGACCCATCAGGCCTCCTGCTGCTCTGGCCGCCTGCGAGCAACCCTCCGGCGGCGTCCTGGACCGGCAGGGCGATCGAAGATTAGCCGAGGGTGGAGCACGGCGACGAATCCGTCCGGCCCGACGGCGGAGCGCGCCCCGGTGGTCGTCTCGCCCCGGTCGCACGGGCACCGGTGCTCAGGCCGTGGCCGACACCTGGACGGGACCGCGCGAGGAGGCCACCGGCTCCGGTGCCAGCAGGTACCGGCGGAGCGTGGCGAGCATCCGGTCGACCTTCTCGACGTCGGCGGAGTACCGCACGCGCCGTCCCTGGCGAGCCTCGCGCGGTTGGTCGGCGCGGACCAGGCCGTGCCGTTCGAGCCGACCCAGGACGTGCAGGACGGACTGCTGGTGGGCCCCCGTCGCGAGGGCGAGCTGACCGCTCATGAGACCGCCGTGGGTCGTGAGCTGCCGCAGCACCGCGCGGGTCAACGGGCTCGTGAGCTCGTCGATGACGGACTGGACCGCGTCGTTCTCCGGGTCGGGGACGTAGGCGTAGCGCGACATGGACTTCTCCTCGGGGTGGGGCCGCCGCGCCGCCCGGGGGGACGGGCGACGCGGCGGCGGCGATGGGCTACCCGCAGGCGGCCGGCTGGAAGGGGGACTCGACGACGGTGGTGCCGCCGCCTGACCCCGTGGCGGTGGTCTCGACGATCCCGGTGGCGTCACCGGCCTCGCGGACCCGGAAGGTCTGCGACGCGGACCGTCCCGGTGCGACCCCGACGAACGTCTTGGTGCCCGCGGGAGTCCGGACGACCACGTCGAGCGGGACCTGCTCGCCGTTCACGACGCGGACGGACAGGTACTGGACCCCGGCCGTGCACTTCGTGGTGACCGTCGTGCCGATCGACAGGTCGGTCGCGAGCCGGGGGTCCGCGGCGCCCGGCGCGAGGGCCTGGAGGCTCGAGAGCCCCGGCCCGCCGGCAGCCCACCCGTCGACGGTCAGGGCGACGTAGCGCGTGGTGGCTCCGACGTCGAGCGAGCCGCGGCCGGACCCACCCTCGATCCGGCCGACGTCCGTGAACGTCAGACCGTCGTCGCTGACCGAGACCGTGGCCGCCGGGGCGTCCCCGTCCCAGCGCGTGACGACCCGGCCGACCTCCTGCGGGGCGCCGAGGTCGGTGACCATGCGTCCCGTGGCGGAACCCGGCGACCAGGCGGTCGACGGGTCGCCGTCGACCGCGAGCGACGGCGACGTCATGCCCGACGGGAGCACCGAGGCCGGGAACGTGAGGGTGCTCAGGGCGTGGTCCGCCACGGGGAACGGGGTCGCTCCCCGGAAGCGGAGCGTGGTGGGCGTCGCCGTGCCCGGGACCGCGACCTCGCGGGCGTCGCCCGTCTCGGCATTGCGGACGACGAGCGAGACGGGGGCCGCCGAGGTGAGGACCACGGTGCGTGCGTCGGTGACGTCGGCGTCGAGCGACCCGGTGACCTGCGAGACGTCGAGCGTCGCACGGGGTGCCAGGACGACCGCGCTGCCGGCCGGGACGCTCACCTCGACCTGGGACCCGGCAGCCGTCACACGCTGCCTGCCCGGGTAAAGGGCCGCCGTCGAGGCGTCGTGGGCCACGGTGACCGTCGTGGTGACCGGCGCACCGGTGAGGTTGAAGACCGACAGGTAGCCGTCCAGACCGCTCACGAGCGTCCCGGGCGAGCTGCTCGTCGGGACGGCGCGCGCGGCCTGCTGCGCGGTCGTCGCCGCGTCGCCGACCACGGCCTCGACGAGCCGGGGGCCCGTCGCGCCGTCGGCCAGGCGCACGACGTGCTTGGCGTCGCCCGAGCGCGAGACGGTGACCGGGGCGTCCGTGCCGCGGACCACGAACCCGCCCTTGCCCTCGATGTTGATCCAGCCGCCCTGCGAGCGCAGGACCTCGGTGCCCTTCTCCTCGTGCCGCCCGGCGTCGTGCCAGGTCGTGCCGTCGGTCGAGGTCTGGATCACGTACACGTCTCCGGCCGACGCCTCCCAGCCCAGCTCGACCCGGGACACGTCCTGGACGGTGCCGAGGTCGATCTGCACCCAGGAGTCGGGCCGGGTGCGGTCCGTGCGCGAGACGGCCCAGCGGGTGTCGGCCTTGCCGTCCGTGACTGCGGTCGCGGGCTTGCCGTCGTCGGCGCTCGACGCGGTGGCGGGCCTGCCCGCCGCGAGGTTCGTCGACCCCTGCGGGCCGAACGCGCGCAGGTGGTAGAGCGAGTACCCGTAGTCGGCGTTGCCGCGGACGCCCTGCATCCGGACGAAGCGCGCGGGGGCGGGGGAGGACCCGTCCGCCGCCGTGAGGTCCACGGTGTCGAGGCGCGCGACGTTGGCGTCCTGGGCCGACTTCCCGTACCGGGTCGCGACGGTCCAGGTCGTGCCGTCGAGCGAGGTCTCCACGGTGTACTCGGCGCCGGCCGAGGCCTCCCACGCCAGGCGCACAGAGGCCAGGGTCCGCACCTCGCCCAGGTCCACCTGGACCCACGAGTCGGGGCGGGTGCGGTCGGTCTTGGAGACCGCCCACCGCGTCGTGGGGCTGCCGTCCGTGACGCGTGCGGCCGTGCGGCCGCCCTCGGCGTCCTGGCTCGACGCGGTCGCGGGCTTCTTCGCGGCCAGGTCGGCCGCCCCGTCCGGGCCGTAGGCGTGGAACGCGTACATCGAGTACCCGTAGGTCGCGTTGCCGCGGATGCCCTTCATCCGGACGTAGCGGGCCTGGACCTGGTCGAACGGCAGGTCGTCGACGCGCGCCGCGTTGGCGTCGGCCGGGTCCGTGGCCGGGACGACGGGGTTGGCCGCGGTGACCTCTCCGTCGGACGTCGTGTAGGTGCGCGACCCGTCGAGCCCGTTGTACCCGCCCATGTCGAGGTTGCGGACCGTCACGGTCCCGTCGGTGGGACCCGCGCCCGTCGAGGCGTAGATCGCAGACCCCGTCGGGAGCGTCACCTGGCCCGCGTACCCGTCCCCGATCCGGAAGACCGAGGCGGTCCCGTCGAACCCGTCCCTGGCAGCGGTCGAGACGTCGACCGACCGGGCGCTCACCTGGGCCGATGCGTTCGGGTAGAGGAAGGGCGAGCTGCCCGAGAGGTGGAAGAGCCACGAGTCCTGCTCGGGGACCCAGGGGAACTTGACGAAGCCCTGGCGGCTGACCGCGCCGGCCCAGGCGTTCGCGGACTGCTGGACGACCAGGCCCGGGCCCGCGCCGAAGTCACGGACTCCCGCGAGGCGCTCGAAGAGCTCGTCGGAAGGGGTCGGGACGACCGGACCCTCGGGGGACTCGGCGCTCGCGACGTGCAGGAGGTAGGAGATCGCGATCTCGGCGCGCGCCTCGGGCTCGTACTTGGCCTCGCCCGAGAACTTCGTCAGGCGGTAGACCGGCGCGTACATCTGGTAGTCCGCGAGAGCGTCCGCGAGGCTCGCCTCGGCGCGCGCCGCGTCAGGGTCACGCAGGACCTGACCGAGGAACGCCACGGGCAGCACGTCGCGGCCGTAGAGGAACTCGCGGTCGTTGACCATGGGCATGAACGGCTCGCCCTGCTCCGACATGACGAGCTGGATGGACCGCCACAGCTCCGCGGAGTTGGGCTGCTCGAGCAGGATCTCCGGGATCGGCTCGCCGGCCAGGAGGAAGTGGATCGCGTTGCGCGCCCCCGAGCGCCACACGTCCGACTGGTAGTGCGGCCCGAACGACCCGTGGTTCTCCACGATGTAGGTGTCGTAGATGTTCTGCATCGTGTTGTCCGAGACAGGAGCACCCGCCACGACCGCGGGGTTGTTCTTGTCGGCCGTCGGCTGGCCCGCGGCGTTGCGCCCCCAGGTCGCGAGCTGGTCGGCCCAGCGGCCGGCGTCGGGGTCGTCGGGCGCCCAGGCGAGGCCCGGTGCGAGGGCCTGCGTGTAGACGCCGACCTCCTCCTGCGCGGTGTCGCCCTTGTACCCGCCCGTGGGCCAGTGGGCGTTCCAGCCACCCGACAGCGGGTCCTGGGCGAAGTTCAGGTCGGCCGCGTAGCGCGACTGCTCGGTCGCGATCGTCGTGAGGTTCGCGCGCGTCGTCGCGTCGAGGTCGTCCCACAGGAGGCGGCCCGCGGCGAGGAAGTACGACTGGAAGGTCGACTCCCAGAACAGCTTGCGCCCCCAGGTGCCCTGGGGGTTCACGAGGCGGTTCGACGCCGCGTAGTGCGTGATCGTCGAGAGCGTGTGCGCCTTGAGGTCCTCGCGCGAGATGCCGGCGAGCTCGGCGTCGTACTCGCCCTGGGTCACGAGCACGGCGTTGCCGAGCACGACGGCGAAGTTCATGTCCTTGAGCTGGTAGACGCCTGCGGCAGGGTCGTAGACCGACTCGACCCAGCGGGTGTGGCGCAGCAGCGCCTCGTAGTACGTGGCGGCCGTCTCGTCGGGGGCGCCGTAGGCCGGGGCCGTGGACGAGGTGCTCGCGCCGGTGGTCGCGGGCACCCCGGTCGCGGAGGCCGTGGCCGTGAGGCCCGCGAGGAGGAGCGAGCCCGAGGTCAGGGCGACGACGGCGGTCCGGAGCGCACGTCGCCGGGGCCGGCGCGAGGGCCGTGGCTCGGGAGCGCGGTCCGCCCGGGGACGGAGGGGCGTGCGGTGCATGGTCGGCTGCTTCCTGCGTCGTCGTCGACGCATCGGAGGGGTGGAGCCCCGGGGGCGGGAGGGCGGTCCCGCCCCCAGGGTCGTGCTCACTGTCCGCAGGTCACCGCCGCGTGCTCGACGTCGGTGACGGTCTCGCGCACGTCCTGCGCGTCGCTCGGCCGTGCGGTCACGGTGACGCTCCCGGCCTCGACGTCGGCGGACCGGGTCGAGAAGGTCTGTGCGGCGGACCTGCCGGGGGCGACCTGCGAGAAGGTCTTGGTGCCCCACGCCGTCGCCACGACGACGTCGAGGGGGACCGAGTCGTCGTTGACCACGCGGACCACGACGGCCCCGGTCCGGCCCGTGCACTGCGCCCTGGCGCTCGCGACGACCTCGACCCCCCGGTCGACGATCGGCTCGGAGGTGCCGACCGCGAACAGGTGCATCACGCCCTTGTCGGTCCCCTGCGGCAGGATCACCGACTCGATCGTGCGGGTCGGGTCGACCGACACCGGCACCGTCCCGAAGACCTTGGCCTGGGTCGTGTCCTTGGTGCCGTTGGCCTTGTTGCGACCCGTCGTGGTCACGACCGGGACGTTGCCGAACTGGTAGGTGGTCCCCGGGGTCCAGTCCGTCAGCTCGACCTGGACGTCCTGCCGGGTGCCGTCGGTGTAGACGACCGTCGCCGTGCCCTTGGCCGGCCCGTTGGTGGCCAGACCGAGGAACGAGATCTTCTCGACCCGGACGCCCATCGGGACGCTCTGGCCGTGGGGGATCCAGTTGTCGGGCGCACCCGGCGCGGCATCCGGCCAGGTGTAGGTGACCCCCGTCGTGCCCAGGGGGAGGCGAGCGCCGGGAGTCGCGCCGGCCGCGGCAAGGTCGGCGCGGGACAGGGTGTTGTCGGACGCGTCGATCGAACCCGTCGCGCCCTTGCCGTCCGTCGTCGTGCCGATGTTGTTGAAGACGTCGCTCCCGTCGGTGAACGACGGCGGGACGTCGGCCTTCCCGGTGCCCCAGGTGCCCGGGGTCGAGCGCATGGTGAGGTCGAGCGTGCCGCCCTGCTGGGTGAAGGACTCCGGGAGCCACGAGGCCGAGGACGTGACGCCGTCGACCCGGAGCGAGTCCACGTAGCGCGATCCGCTCGACGCGCCGGGCGCCGTGAGCGAGATGACCCGGGGCGCACCGTCGGCGACCCGGCTCGTGATGGTGACCTGGTCGAACGCGGGCGAGGACACGAGCAGCTCGGCGCGGCCGAAGATCGCCGGGTAGAGGCCGAGGTTGGACCAGACGAACCACGACGAGAGCGAGCCCAGGTCGTCGTTGCCGGGAATGCCTGTGGGAGCGGTCGTGAAGAGCTCGGCCCGCGCCCGGTCCAGGGCGTCCGTCGTCTTCGCGGGCTGCTGGAGCCAGTGGTAGACCCAGGGCGTCGAGGTGCTGGGCTGGTTGCTCATGTAGGCGTACGGGGTGTTGTAGACGCCTGCGTCGAGCCGCGTGAGGTGCTTGTCGAGATCGGCCGTGACCTTCTCCACCCCGCCACGCTTGGCGATGAGCGTGCTCATGTTCTGCGGGACGGCCCAGCCGTACTGGTAGCCGGTCGCCTGGTCGAACTGGTTGCCCCGCTCACCGAGGTTGAACGCGCGGTCGAAGCCGTTGCGACCGCGGGGACGGATCTCGCGGGTGACGGGGTCGAACACGTTCTGCCAGTTCTGTGCGCGCTGCATGAACCGGTCGTACGCCGCGTCGTCGCCCAGACGCTGGGCGAGCTGGGCGATCGAGAAGTCGTTGGTCGCGTACTCGAGCGTCGTCGAGGTCGAGACGGCGTTCTTCGCGTTCTCGACGAACCCGAGTCCTGCGAACTGGTACCCGTTGTCGCGCTTGTTCCGCGCGGCGTCGAGAGGCAGGGCCTGCGAGGAGACGAGGTGCGCGAGCGCCGCCTCGCGGTCGTAGTCGGTGCTGCCGAACGCGTCGATGACCGAGAGGACGGTCGGCAGGGAGTCTCCGCTCATCTTCTGCTGCGCCACGCCGAGGTGCGGCCAGTTGGGCCAGTAGCCCGACTGGCCCACCAGGTCGACGATCGACTGGTTGATGTCGGACGCGACGTCGGGGAAGAGCATCGCGACGAGCTGTGCCTGGCCGCGGTACATGTCCCAGCCGGAGTACGTCGCGTAGTGGTGACGCCCGGGTTCCACCTGGCGGACCGTGCCGTCGTAGCCGAAGTACTCGCCGTTGACGTCGTCGTAGGTGTTCGGGTGCAGCAGCGAGTGGTAGAGCGCCGTGTAGAGGGTCACCTGCTCGGCCTCGGTGCCCCCCGCGACGTCGATCGTGCTCAGGGCGTCGCGCCAGGTGGTCTCCGCCGATGCGCGCGCCTCGTCGAACGTCACGTGGCCCGCCTCCGTGGTGGCGTTCTCCGCGGCGTTCTCGATGCTCACGTAGGACAGGCCTGCCTTGACCGTGACCTCGGCCCCGTCGGGGAAGGTCACGAAGACGCCCGCACCGTGCCGCTTCTGTGCGGACGCGCTGGTCGAGCCGACCGTGACGTCCCCGCCGGTCCAGGTGCCGGACGAGACGATCGGCTGGTCGAACGTCGCCGAGTAGTACGCCTTGTAGCGCCCGCCGCCTTCGCAGACCGGTGCGGTCTCGACCCAGCCGGAGATCGTGCTGCCCTCGATGGTCACCCCGCTGCCGAAGACGCTGTTGTTCGAACCCGTGGTGTTGAAGATCAGGGTCGACGAGTCGGCGTCCGCGGGGAAGTCGAAGCGGCTGATCGCGGTGCGGGTCGTCGCGGTGAGCTCGGTGGACACGCCGTTCGCGAGGTCGACCGAGTAGTACCCGGGTTCGCCGACCTCGTCCGCGTGGTCGAACGCGAGGTAGTACGGCTTGATGTCGTCGCCGGGGGAGGACGGGAGAGCGCCCTGGGCGGTGAGGGGGCCCGCGTAGGGCAGGACGGGAAAGTCGAACGCGCCGTTGCGGTTGACGCATCCCGTCCCGGACAGGCGGTTCATGCCGAACCCGCGGATCTTGTCGGCGCTGTACTCGTAGCCGCCACGCATGTCGCCGTCGCGGCTGCGGAAGGTCGTGGGGCTCGACTGCACCATGCCGAAGGGCACCGTCGCGCCGGGCCAGGTGTTGCCGTACGCCGCGTTCCCCTTGTTCTGGGAGAAGTCCTCGGCGGTACCGATCCAGGGATCGACGGCAGCGAAGGGGTCCAGGTTCACGAGGTCGGCGCCGGCGACGGGCTGGGCCGTGGCGGTGCTCGGGGCCGTGAGGCCGAGGCCTGTGACGAGGGCCGCCGCCGCGACCAGCGCGGGCAGACGGCCGCGGGTGCGGGAGGGGGAGGCTGGGACGGGCAAGGGACGTGTCCTCTCGGGGGTGCTGCCCACCCCGGGGCGCGCCCGGGAGCGGCGTCGCGCGTGGGGTGCGCGGCGCCGTCGGGCAGGTTCGGGGGTGAGGCAGGTGGTGCGAGGGTCGGGCGGGTGTCGGGTCTGTCGCCGCGGGTTGGGCGGCGGGCTGGTCCGCTGTCCTGTCTGTGTGCTCGTCTCGACTTGACAGCGCTGTCATGGTCGGGTGTACTCACCCTATACACACCGGGGTCGTCCTGACCAGCCCCTCGTTGCGACGAGTCGGTCAGGTGGCACTCCGGGCCGGGGCGCGCTGGGGTGTGGAAGAATCCCCGCCAGTCAATCGTGCGGGGGTGGATGTGGTGGCCAAGGACGGCCGAACTGCACGCGGTGGAGGTCGACCGACCCTCGCCGCGGTGGCCGAGGCCGCAGGAGTGAGTCTCAAGACCGCCTCCCGCGTGCTCAACAACGAACCCAGCGTCTCCGAGTCGACCCGGCTCAAGGTCCGTGCAGCGGCCGACGCGCTCGGCTTCCGTCGCAACGCCGTGGCGGCCGACCTCGCGCGCGGAGGCGTCTCGCGGCTCGTCGGCTTCGTCACCGGTGACATCGCCAACCCGTTCTACTCGGACCTCGCGAGCGGGATCGAGCGCGAGCTGCGCAAGCACGGGCTCCAGCTCATCACGGCGAGCTCCGACGAGGACGTGGACCGTGAGCGCGAGCTGATCGACGCGCTCATCGAGCGCCGGGTCGCGGCTCTCTTCATCGCCCCGACGGCCGACGACCACTCGTACCTGCGTTCCGAGCTCGCCGACGGCGTGCCGATCGTCTTCCTCGACCGCCCGCCGGGCGGGATCGACGCTGACACCGTGGTGCTCGACAACCGGGCCGGGGCCGCGGCCGCCGCGCGCCACCTCGTCGACCAGGGGCACCGCAGGATCGCGCTCGCGGGGGACCTCCCGCGGCTCTGGACGTTCCGCGAGCGTCGTGAGGGCTTCGTCAACGCCCTGCGGGACGCGGGCATCGGCGACCCCGAGCGCTACGTGCGCGACGGGCTGCACGACGCCGAGACGGCACGCGTCGCGGTCGAGGAGCTGCTGGCGCTCGACGAGCCGCCCACCGCGATCCTGACGGCCAACAACAAGATCACCCAGGGGGCGCTCCGGGCGCTGCACCCCGCGGCTCGTGGGGCGCGGCGCGACGTCGCCCTCGTCGGGTTCGACGACTTCGAGCTCGCGGACATCCTCGAGGTCAGCGTCGTCGGCTACGAGGTCTCCGCGATGGGCCAGGAGGCCGCGCGGCTCGCCGTGGCGCGCATCGAGTCGCCCGGCGAGCCTGCGCACCTGCGTGTCGTGCCCACGGTCCTCATCCCGCGCGGGTCGGGCGAGATCGCCCTGGCGGCGCCCCTGGAGGGCGTGCCGGCAGTCGGCTGAGGCGCACCCGTCGGCGGTGACGTCTCGATCCTCGGGCGCCCGCGCGACCCGTGCTCCCGCAGGGCGCCGCGTCCGCGCGGTGCTGCGGCGCCGCCCCGCGGCACCGCTGCCCGCTCCCGTGCCCACCGGTGCCTGCTCCCGTGCCCACCGGTGCCTGCTCCCGTGCCCACCGGTGCCTGCTCCCGTGCCCGCCGGTGCCTGCTCCCGCGGCGCATTCACGCCCAGGTGCCCGGTGGAGGTCGTGCGCGGCGGTGTCGGCTGAGCGGGACTGGGGCCCGCCCAGCGCAACGTGGATTCGATCAGCGCAACCCGTGCCGTCGGGAGTCAGGGCGCCACCGGGTGATCCGCGGAGCCTGCCCTGCCGCCCCTCGGACCGTGAGGAACCGCGGGATGTCCGGGTTCGTGGGGGAGGCCGCTTTGTCGCCGACGTCCTCTTCGGGGCGCCCTGAGGTCTCCCCCAGGTAACGATTCGGCGCAGCTCTTTGACAAGTGGCGTCGGGCCGCCGTACGTTCGTCCTGTTCCTGACAGCGCTGTCAACACGAAAGTAGGATCCCATGCGTAACGGATTGCGTGTCGCTGGGGCACTGGTGGGCACCGCTGCCCTCCTGGCCCTCGCAGCTTGCAGCGGAGACACCGGCAACGACTCGACCGAAGGTGGCACGGACGCCGCCTCGGGCGGCAACGTCGAGGTCTTCACCTGGTGGGCAGCCGGTTCGGAGAAGGCAGGGCTCGACGCCCTCGTCACCGTCTTCGACGAGCAGCACCCCGACTTCACCTTCGAGAACGGCGCGGTCGCCGGCGGTGCCGGTTCGGCCGCGAAGGACCTCCTCCAGACCCGCCTCCAGGCCAACGACCCGCCGGACACGTTCCAGGCGCACGCCGGCAAGGAGCTCACGGACTACATCGACGCCGCACAGCTCGAGGACATCTCGGACCTGTACGACGAGTACGGCGTCAAGGACGTCTTCCCCGCGGACCTGATCGACCTCCTCACGGTGGACGGCAAGATCTACTCGATGCCCTCCAACATCCACCGCTCCAACATGGTCTGGGCCAACCCGGCCGTGCTGACGGAGGCGGGCCTCGACCCGGCCGCCACGTACGAGACCATGGACGACTGGTTCGTCGCCCTCGACGCCGTCAAGGCCACGGGCAAGACCCCGCTCTCGGTCGCCACGACGTGGACCCAGGTCAACCTGCTCGAGACGGTCCTCATGGCCGACCTGGGCGCCGAGGCCTACAACGGCCTGTGGGACGGTTCGACCGACTGGGAGAGCGCCGAGGTCACGGCCGCTCTCGAGGACTTCCAGAAGCTCATGAGCTACACCAACACCGACCGTGACGGTCTGGACTGGCCCGAGGCGACGCAGCTCGTCATGGACGGCCAGGCAGCGTTCAACGTCATGGGCGACTGGGCCGTGGCGGCGTTCGAAGAGGCCGGCAAGACCGCCGGCACCGACTTCACGTACTTCCCGGTCCCCGGGACGGACGGCATGTTCGGCTTCCTCGCCGACTCGTTCACGCTCCCCGTGGGTGCCAAGAACGCCGACGGTGCCAAGGCCTGGATCGAGACCGTGTCCAGCCTCGAGGGCCAGACCGCGTTCAACAAGGCCAAGGGCTCCATCCCGGCCCGTACCGACGCGAACCCTGCTGACTTCTCCGAGTACCAGCAGACCGCGATCACGTCCTTCGCGGACGACACGATCGTCCCGTCGCTCGCTCACGGTGCGGCTGCCTCGATCGCCGTCCTGAACGGCATCTCGGACGCGACGAGCAAGTTCACCTCCGGCGCCTCCGACCTCGCGCAGTACCAGGCCGACCTGGCCGCCGCTGCCGCCGAGTAAGGACGCCTGACCCGGCCGACCGGGGTCGTCCGTCGCGGAGCTGCTCGCGCAGCTCCGCGACGGGCCCCGGACGGTCCGCCCCACCCCGCCGTACCCGCAGCTCGTTTCCACCGCACCGTCCCCGGCAGGGCCCCGTCGCACCTTCGTGCGCCGTGAGAGCCGTCGGGAGGTGCCCACACCTTGGGAGGATCACCGGTGATCCAGTCCGCTCGACGATGGGGCCCGCCACTGCTCCTCGTCGCCCCGTCACTGATCTTGGTGGGGGTCTTCGTCTACGGCCTCATCGGGATCAACTTCTCCACCTCGACCACGGACATGCACAAGGCCGCGCAGTCCACGGGGCAGGCCCCCGTCTCGCGGGTCGGCTTCCAGAACTACCTCGACCTGCTCGCGAGCCCTGAGTTCCAGCACTCGCTGATGAACCTCCTGATCTACACCGTGGTCTTCCTGGTCGGCACCATGGTCGTCGGCTTCGTCTGGGCCTGGCTCCTCGACAAGCCCATCAAGGGCGAGGGCTTCTTCCGCGCCGTCTACCTCTTCCCCATGGCGGTCTCGTTCGTCGCTTCGGGTGTCGTGTGGCGCTGGCTCCTCAACTCCAACCAGGGCGAGAACGCGAGCGGCCTCAACCGGCTGTTCCAGATGATCGGTCTGGACGCCCTCCAGAACAACTGGTGGAACAACGTCACGTTCGGCATCGCGGCCATCGCGATCCCCGCGATCTGGCAGCTCTCGGGCTACGTCATGGCACTGTTCCTCGCCGGCTTCCGCGGGATCCCCGAGGAGCTGCGCGAGGCGGCCCGCATGGACGGCGCCAACGAGTGGAAGCTGTACCGCCACGTGCTGTTCCCGCAGCTCACGCCGATCGCCCTCTCGGCCCTCATCATCGTGGGCCACATGTCCCTCAAGGCGTTCGACCTCATCATGTCGATCTCCAAGCCCTCGAACTACCAGACCAAGGTTCCGGCCGTCGACATGTACGTCTTCAAGTCCAGCTTCGACTACGCGAACGCTGCGGCCGTCGGTGCGATCCTGCTGGTCATCGTGGCCTTCGTGATCGTGCCCTACCTGATCTCCCTGAACCGCAAGGAGAAGATCCGATGACCGCCGTCGCCACGCCCGTCGAGGCGCAGACCCCCGGCTCGGGATCGGGCTCCGGAGCGGCAGGCTCGCGCCGGCAGAAGAAGCCCGTCCAGCGCTTCTCCGTGGGGCGCACGCTCCGCTACGCGATCCTCATCCTGTTCGTGCTGATCGTCCTCGTGCCCGTCTACGTCCTGTTCGTGACGAGCTTCAAGGGGGCGGGCGACGCGGCCCCGAGCCGCGCGTGGAATCTTCCCCAGGTGTGGACCACGGAGAACTGGCAGGCGGCCTGGACCGCGCTGTCCCCGGCGATCCTGCGCACGCTGCAGATGGTGATCCCCTCGGCGATCATCGCGGCGTTCCTCGGGTCGCTCAACGGGTTCGTGCTCTCGCGCTGGACCTTCCGCGGGGCGAACCTCGTCTTCACGCTCATCCTGTTCGGCATGTTCATCCCGTACCAGGCGGTGATCATCCCGCTCAACCAGCTGGTCCAGGACCTCAACCTGCCGAGCGGCATCCCCACGCTGATCCTGCTGCACGTGATCTACGGCCTGCCGATCACGACCCTGATCTTCCGCAACTACTACCAGACCGTCCCGAACGAGCTCATCGAGGCCGCCCGCGTCGACGGCGCGGGCATGCTGCGCACGTACTGGTCGATCGTCCTGCCGATCTCGATCCCGAGCTTCGTGGTCGTGCTCATCTGGCAGTTCACCTCGGCGTGGAACGACTTCCTCTTCGCGGTGTTCTTCTCCTCGAGCCAGAACGGCCCGGTCACGCTCGCGCTCAACAACCTCGCGAACGGTGCCCTGCTCCAGAACTACGGCGTCTCGATGGCGGGGGCCCTGTTCGCCTCGCTCCCGACGCTCATCGTGTACATCCTGCTCGGCAAGTACTTCATGGGCGGCCTCATGTCCGGCTCCGTGAAGGGCTGACGCCTGGCTGCCGGTCCGTCCCGGGGAACCCCGGGGCGGACCGGCAGCCGCGCCGAGCCCCAGACTTCCGGTGTCCGACGCTGTGCACCGGGGAACGGCGCTCCCTCGTCGACCCTCTGAGAAGGGTCGACGAGGGAGTTGCTTGCACCAACTTGACAGCGCTGTCGGCTTCCCGGGGGGACGGGAGGCCGAGACCCGCGGACCACCACCCGGTGGCCCGCACCGCACGGAAGAAGACCCCGCTGCACCAACTGTGGCCGGAACGATCGAAGGAGATCGCACGACATGAGCTGGTACCCACCCACGCACGAACGCCCGACGGCGGATGCGCCGTCGGGCAGCAAGCCCACCTCTCCCGGCACACCCGCGGGCAAGGGCCGGCGCCGCATCGCGGGCGTCCTCGCGGCCGGCCTCGCCCTGCACATGCTCCCGGTCGGCGTCGGGACGGCCTCGGCCGCACCCGAGCCCGGCGACTTCTCGACGTCGTTCGAGACCGGTGACGCCGCCGCGCTCGACACGACCGTCGCCCAGCGCGACGGCGCCCCCTGGCAGTCCAACGTCACCGGACCCGTCAGCACGCTGCCCGGCAGCGCGCTCGGCAAGCTCGCGGGCGTGACCGCGAGCGGCGAGAACCTCCCCAACGAGGGCGCGGCCAAGCTCGCCGACGACAACTCCGGCACCAAGTGGCTCACCCGGACCACGACCGGCTGGGTCGCCTACGCGTTCACCGAGCCCGTGCGGATCACGGGCTACTCGATGACGTCGGGCGACGACGCCGAGGGGCGCGACCCCAAGAGCTGGACCCTGGAGGGGTCCACGGACGGCACCACGTGGGTCCCGCTCGACCAGCGGACCAACGAGGACTTCCCCCAGCGCAAGCAGGCCCGGGTCTTCGAGGTCGCGACGCCCGGCACCTACCAGCACTACCGCCTCAACGTCACCGCGAACTCGGGCGAGCCGCTCCTCCAGCTCGCGGACTGGAACCTCTCGACCGACCTGAACGCTGCGCCCGCGCAGACGCCCATGGTCACCAAGGTCGGTGCCGGCCCGTCGAGCGGCCCGACCATCAAGACCAACGTCGGCTTCACGGGCACCAAGGCCCTGCGCTACGCGGGCAGCCAGCTCGCGGACGGGCCGTCGAGCGCGACCAACATCCTGTACGACGACGTCGACGTCGCCGTGGGCGAGGACACGCGCCTGAGCTACACGATCTTCCCCGAGCTCCTCAACGACCTCGCGTACCCCTCGACGTACGCGTCGGTCGACGTGCGGTTCACCGACGGGACGTACCTGTCCGAGCTCGGCGCGCGCGACCAGCACGACACCCCGTTCTCGCCCGAGGGCCAGGGCACGGGCAAGATCCTCTACGCCAACCAGTGGAACTCCATCCAGGTGGACCTGGGCGGCGTCGCGACCGGCAAGACGGTCGACGAGGTCCTGCTCGGCTACGACAACCCCACGGGCAAGGCCGGCACGCGCTTCCAGGGCTGGGTCGACGACATCGCGTTCACCGCGAGCCCCGAGCGGATCGACGGGTCGAGCCTGACCAACTACGTCGACACGCGCCGCGGCACGTTCGCGACCGGCGGGTTCTCGCGCGGCAACAACATCCCCGCGTCCGCGGTGCCCAACGGCTTCAACTTCTGGACGCCCATGACCGACGCGGCGTCCCAGAGCTGGCTCTACGCGTACCAGCAGCAGAACAACGCGAACAACAAGCCCCAGCTCCAGGGCATCGGGGTCTCGCACGAGCCCAGCCCCTGGATGGGTGACCGCAACCAGCTCGCGTTCCTGCCCGCGGCCGGCGGCGGCACGCCCAACGCCACGCTCGGCACGCGCGCGCTCGAGTTCACGCACGACGACGAGACCGCGCAGCCCGACTACTACGGCGTGAGGTTCACCAACGGCATCCAGGCCGAGGTCACCCCGACCGACCACGGCGCGGTGCTCCGCTTCTCCTACGCGACCGACCAGGGCCAGGTCCTCGTCGACAGCGTGAGCGGCGACGCCAAGCTGGCCTACGACGCCGCGAGCGGCACGCTCTCCGGCTGGGTCGACGGCGGCAGCGGACTCTCCGCCGGACGCTCGCGCATGTTCATCTCCGGGACGTTCGACCGCCTGCCCAGCGCGGTCGGGACGGCCGCGGGCAACCGCGCCAACGCCCGGTTCGCGACGTTCGACACCTCGTCGGACAAGACCGTCGAGCTCCGCGTGGCCACGTCCTTCATCAGCCAGGCGCAGGCCCGCAAGAACCTCGACCTCGAGGTCACGGGCAGGTCCTTCGAGGACGTGCGCTCCGCGGCGCAGTCCGCCTGGAACGACCGACTGAAGGTCGTCGAGGTCGAGGGCGCCAACGAGGACAAGCTCACGACGCTCTACTCCAACCTCTACCGCCTCAACCTCTACCCCAACTCGCAGTTCGAGAACACGGGCACGGCCGAGGCACCGAAGTTCCAGTACGCGAGCCCCGTCGCCGCCAAGACGGGCAGCGCGAGCGACACCACGACGAACGCCAAGATCGTCGACGGCAAGATCTACGTCAACAACGGCTTCTGGGACACCTACCGCACGGCCTGGCCCGCCTACTCGCTCCTGTACCCGGAGCTGGCGGCCGAGCTCGTCGACGGGTTCGTCCAGCAGTACCGTGACGGCGGCTGGGTCGCCCGCTGGTCCTCCCCGGGCTACGCGGACCTCATGACCGGCACCAGCTCGGACGTGGCCTTCGCCGACGCGTACCTCAAGGGTGTCCCGCTCGCGGACCCGCTCGCGACGTACGACGCCGCGCTCAAGAACGCGACCGTCCTGCCGCCGAACAACGCCGTGGGCCGCAAGGGCCTCGACACGTCGCAGTTCCTCGGCTACACCCAGGCGTCCACGCACGAGTCCGTGTCGTGGGGCCTCGAGGGACTCATCAACGACTTCGGCATCGGCAACATGGCCGCGGCCCTCGCCGAGGACCCCGCCACGCCCGACGAGCGCCGCGAGCAGCTGCGCGAGGAGTCCGAGTACTTCCTCGAGCGTGCGACGCACTACGTCAACCTGTTCGACCCGGCCACGGGCTTCTTCCAGGGCCGCAACGCCGACGGGACGTTCGAGAAGTCGCCCGAGACGTTCAACCCCGAGGACTGGGGCGGTCCCTACACCGAGACCAGCGGCTGGAACTTCGCGTTCCACGCCCCCCAGGACGGTCAGGGCCTCGCCAACCTCTACGGCGGTCAGGACGGCCTCGAGGCCAAGCTCGACCTGTTCTTCAGCACCCCGGAGAAGGCCCCCAACGGCGGCATCCACGAGCGTCTCGAGGCACGTGACGTCCGCATGGGCCAGTGGGGCATGAGCAACCAGGTCTCGCACCACATCCCCTACCTCTACGACGCGGCCGGCGCCCCGTCCAAGGCGCAGGAGAAGGTCCGCGAGTCGCTGCGCCGCCTGTTCGTGGGCAGCGACATCGGCCAGGGCTACCCCGGCGACGAGGACAACGGCGAGATGTCGTCGTGGTGGATCCTGTCCTCGCTCGGTATCTACCCCTTGCAGGTCGGCTCGGAGGAGTACGCGATCGGCTCGCCGCAGTTCACCAAGGCGACCGTGCACCTCGAGAGCGGCGACCTGGTCGTCAACGCCCCGCAGAACAGCGTCGACAACGTCTACGTCCAGTCGCTCACGGTCGACGGCGAGGCGCACACCTCGACGTCGATCAAGCACTCCGACCTGGTCGGCGGCACCACGCTCGACTTCGAGATGGGCCCCGAGCCCTCCGCGTGGGGCACGGGCGAGGACGACGCACCGCCGTCCTTGACCACCGGTGACGAGGCGCCC
Organism: Oerskovia enterophila; assembly: GCF_044748475.1. Classification (NCBI taxonomy): domain Bacteria; kingdom Bacillati; phylum Actinomycetota; class Actinomycetes; order Micrococcales; family Cellulomonadaceae; genus Oerskovia; species Oerskovia enterophila. Next base: position 286,969 of record NZ_JBIVFZ010000004.1, on the reverse strand, counting down.
GAGTCCGACACGGACGTGACGACGTCGGGCCTGGGGACGGTGACCGTCTCCGACGGCACGCCGGCCGCCCAGCTCGCGTCGCTCACCGACAACACGTCGCAGACCCGCACGACCTTCACGACGGGCACGCCCGTCGTCACCTGGAAGGCCGCAGGCCTCCAGCCGACGGTCACGTCCTACACCCTGACCTCGGGGGCGACCGGCACGGCCGCACCCAAGGCCTGGAAGGTCGAGGGCTCGAACGACGGCCAGACCTGGACGACGCTCGACGAGCGCACCGACCAGCAGTTCCGCTGGGCAGTCCAGACGCGGCCGTTCACGCTCGCCGAGCCCGCCGCGTACTCGCAGTACCGCGTGGCGATCACGGCGACCTCGGGCGAGGGGGCGCTCGCGCTCGCCGAGCTCGAGCTGCTCGCCGACCCCAAGGCCTCGACCGGCGCCGAGCTCACGCTCACGGCCGGCCAGGACGTGGCGACCACGACCGGCACCGAGGTCAAGGCGTCGCTCGCGACGCTCGTCGGGGTCACGCCCGAGGAGGTCGCCGCAGGCGACGTCTCCACGACCGTGACCTTCGGGGACGGCAGCGAGCCCGCCACCGGGATCCTCACCAAGGTCCAGCTCGGCGGGTACACCGTCACCGCACCGCACACCTTCGCCGCACCGGGCGTCTACCCGGTCACGGTCACGGTCACGCGCGGCGACAAGACCGTCACGGCCTCGCTCGACGTGTCCGTCGAGCTGGTCCGGGAGGGCTCGCTCCTCGCGGCCTACGACAACGTGTGCATCGGCGACGTCGGGACCACGTTCGGCAGCTGCGACGGCCAGGGCGTGTTCTTCGACCGGGCCCAGCTCGCGGCGAAGGGCTTCGTGCAGGGCCAGCGCGGCACGGTGCCGGGCACGGACCTCGCGTTCGACGTCCCGGCAGTCCCGGTGGCGCAGCCCGACAACGCGACAGGCGACGGCCAGACCATCGAGATCGACGTCCCCGCGGACGCCGAGCAGCTCTCGGTGATCGGCACGGGCACGGAGAAGAACCAGGTGGCCTCCGGGACGCTGACGTTCGACGACGGCTCGTCGCAGCCCATCGACCTGAGCTTCGGCGACTGGTCGGGCGCTGCCCGCAACCCGGTGTACGGCAACATCCCCGTCGCGGTGACCGACCACCGCCTGCGCGGTGGCAGCCCGCAGACCGGCACCCCCGCCGCGATCTTCGCGACGGCGCCGGTCACGCTCCCCGAGGGCAAGCGGCCCGTGAGCCTCACGCTCCCGGACCAGCCGGGGTCGCTCTCGAGCGACGGACGCATCCACGTCTTCACGGTCGCCTCCGACGGCACCCCGGTGGAGCACGCTCCGCTGGTCGTCGAGGCGGCAGCGGGCGTGAACGTCGCGGCAGGTGCCTCGCTCGAGGCGACGCTCGCCACCGTGACCGGTGGACGCGCGACGGCCGGTTCGCCGCTGCGGGCGGCGATCACGTGGGGCGACGGCAGCGACGTGACCTCCGGGACGGTCGTCCCGGGTGACGTCGCCGGCACGGTCAAGGGTGCGCACACCTACGCGCAGCCCGGGACCTACACCGCCTACGTGACCGTCGACGACGGGTACGCGAGCAAGAGCACCCCGGTGACCGTCACGGTCACCGAGGCCGCTCCGACGCTCGACGTCGCGACGACCGTCAAGACGCAGTGCACGGCCAAGAAGGTCACGCTGTCCGTCACCGCGGTCAACGGGGAGTCCTTCCCCGTGACGATCAAGGTCGTCACCCCGTTCGGCACCAAGACGTTCACGAACGTCGGGTCGGGCAAGAGCGCGCACCAGTCGTTCGCGACGCGTGCGGGCTCGATCGAGGCGGGCACCGCGACGGTGACCGCCACGGCGACGGTCGACGGTGAGGAGGTCGTCGTCACCAGCGAGGTCGCCTACGGCGCGGCCACCTGCGGCTAGCCGCAGAAGTACCTGAGCGGGTGCCCCGCCGCCGGACGTCCGGCGGCGGGGCACCCACCCGGGGGAACATCATTGACAGGTACGAGGAACGGGGAACCATGACCACCAGGGACGACGCAGCCGGAGCACCGGACGCTGCCACGTGGCGCCGGAGCCAGCTCGACGGGCTGCTCACCTTCGCGGAGGCGTCGCTGGGAGCGGACGGCGGGGCTCGCTGGCTCGACGACAAGGGCGCGCCGGACCCCCGCGAGCCCGTGCACACGTGGATCACGGCGCGCATGGCGCACATGTACTCGCTCGGCTCCCTGCTGGGCGTCCCGGGTGCGGACGAGCACGCCGACCTGGCGCTCGAGGGCCTGCGGACCTACCTCGCCGACCCCGTGGACGGCGGCTGGTTCGCCTCGCGAGGGCCGGGGGACGCGGTGGACGACACCAAGAGCGCCTACGCGCACGCGTTCGTGGTCCTCGCGGCCGCGAGCGGGACGGTGGCCGGGCGGCCGGGCGCACGCGAGCTGCTCGACCTCGCCCTCCGGATCCTGGAGCAGGAGTTCTGGGAGGCGGAGCAGATGCTGTGCGACGAGTGGGACCGCGCCTGGACGACCTGCGCTCCTTATCGTGGTGCGAACGCGAACATGCACGGGGTCGAGGCGATGCTCGCGGCGCACTCGGCAACCGGTGACCCGCTCTGGCTCGCTCACGCGACGGCCGTCGCCGACCGGGTCGTCGCGGTGGCCGCCGAGTGGGAGTGGCGGGTCGTCGAGCACTTCGACGAGTCCTGGAGCCCCGAGCCCGAGCTCAACGCCGAGCGCCCCAACGACCAGTTCAAGCCCTACGGCTCGACCCCGGGGCACGGCTTCGAGTGGGCGCGGCTGCTGGTGCAGCTCGATGCCGCGAGCGACTCCGCGGGTGCGGGCGCGTCCGCGGGCATCCCGGGTCCGCACCTCGAGGCGGCCCGCCACCTGTTCGACCGGGCGCTCGCCGACGGCTGGGACCCGGACGAGGGCGGGTTCGTCTACACCGTCAACTGGCACGGCCGCCCCATCGAGCGGCGTCGCTTCCACTGGGTCGCGGCCGAGGCGATCGGTGCCGCCGAGGTGCTCGCCAAGGCCACGGGGGAGGAGCGGTACGCGCGGCTCGCCCAGGAGTGGTGGGCGTACGCGCAGGCTCACCTGGTCGACGTCGAGCACGGCTCGTGGCACCACGAGCTCGACGTCCACAACCGCCCGTCGGGCGTCGTGTGGGACGGCAAGCCCGACATCTACCACGCGGGGCAGACCCTGCTCCTGGCCGACGTGCCCGTGACGGGGAGCCTCGCGGAGTCGGTCAAGGCTGCCGTCTCGCGCTGAGCCTCCTGCCGGGTGCGGAGCTCGTGCGCGGCACGCCGGGCGCGTCGCGCACGGGCTCGGCACTCAGCGCGTGCCGTAGATCTGCACCTCGGCCGCCTTGACGGCGAACCACACGCGCTCGCCCGGGGCGAGGCGCAGGTCGGCGACCGAGCGGGGGGTCAGGTCGGCGGCCAGGTGCCCGACGGCGTCACGCACCTCGCGCGGACCCGGCACCTCGCCCCAGGCCCGGAAGAGCTGCCCGTGCGGCTCGATCGAGGTGATGGTCACCGCGAAGGCGTTCCGCGGGCTGCCCGACGGCGCCTCACGGTGGACGGCGACCGCGCGGGGCTCGAACACCGCGACCGCGGGATCGCCGGGGACCAGGTCGGCCGCGTCGGCGACGACGCCCGCGACCATGAGCGCCGGTCCGAGGCCCAGGTGGCCGGTGCCGGTGCCGCCGCGGGGCGCGGTGTCCTGGGCCGGGCTCGTGGTGACGGTCGGACCGCCGACGGACCCGTCGCCGGTCGTGAGCAGCAACCCGCCGTCGTCGGTCGCGATGCCCGCCAGGAGGTTGATGCCCGCGAGCCGCGCCGCGAACCGGGACCGGGGCCGGGTCAGGACCTCGCGCGCCGGGCCGTCCTCCACGACCCGGCCCTCCTCGAGCACGACGGCCCGGTCGGCGAGCAGGAGGACGTCGAGCAGGTCGTGCGTCACGAGCAGGGTCGTGCGCGGAGCGGCGCGCTGCGCGTCGTGCAGGACACGGCGCACCTGCTGCGCGACCCCGACGTCGAGCGAGGCCAGCGGCTCGTCGAGCAGCAGGACGCGCGGGTCGGTCGCGAGCGCCCGCGTGATCGAGACCCGCTGGGCCTGGCCGCCCGAGAGCGCGCCGGGGCGACGTGCCGCGAGCGGTCCGGCACCGAGCCCGTCGAGGCGCTCACGGGCGTCGGCCCGTGCCGCACGGCGGGGCACACCCCGAGCCCGTAGGCCGAACGCGACGTTGTCCGCCGCGTCGAGGTGCCCGAACAGCAGCGGCCGCTGGGTCAGCCAGCCGACCCCGCGGCGGCGCGGCGGGACCGAGAGGCCGCGCGAGGTGTCGGTCAGTACCTCGCCGTCGACCGTGACGCGGAGCTCGTCGGGCGGGGGCACGGGCACAGGCGCGTTCGTCCGCGAGCCGGGAGCGGCGCCGTCGGGCAGGGGGCGCGGTGCGCGGGACCCCGCGCGACGCGGGGGGTGCGCGCGGTGGGGGAGCAGGCCCGTGACGGCCTGGAGGACGGTCGACTTCCCGGCGCCGTTGGGCCCGAGGATCGCGACGACCTGGCCGGGCTCGACCGTGAGGTCGAGGTCGACGCCGCGTCCGGCGAGGCGCACCCGCACGCCGAGGGTGACGGGCTCGCCCGCCACGGGGGTCGCGCCCGGCTCCCGGGGGTGACCGGGCCGGTCGTCGTCGCCAGGACGCTCGTCGGCCTGGGTGAGCCCCCGGTCACGCCCGGTGCCCCGGTCGGGGTCGAGACCCCGGTCGTCCTCGGCGGACGGCCCCGCCTCCCGGACGCGAGGCTCCGTGCTCCCGAACGGCCCGCCGTGCACGGCCGCCGTGACGATCACGGCCACGACCACGAGCAGGAGCGAGAGCGCGACCGCTGCGTCGGGGTCGGCGCTGCGCTGCAGGTAGATCTCGAGCGGCAGGGTCTGCGTGACGCCCTGGAGCGCCCCGGCGAACGTGATGGTCGCGCCGAACTCCCCGAGGGCGCGCGCGAACGCGAGCACCGCCCCGGACACGAGCCCGGGAAGGACGAGCGGCAGGGTCACGCGGCGCAGCACGGTCGTGGGGGAGGCGCCGAGCGTCGCGGCGACCTCCTCGTAGCGCGCGTCGTGGGTCCGCAGCGACCCCTCGAGGCTCAGCACCAGGAACGGCAGCGCGACGAAGGTCTGCGCCATGACCACCGCGGTGGTCGTGAACGCGACCTCGATCCCCAGGACGGACAGGTGCTGGCCGATCAGCCCGCGCCGCCCGAACGTGTAGAGCAGCGCGATGCCCCCCACGACCGGTGGCAGGACGAGGGGGAGCAGCACGAGCGCACGGGCGACGCGCTGCCCGGGGAACGTGGTCCGCGCGAGGACCAGGGCCATGGGTGCGCCGAGGAGCACGCAGCACACGGTCGCGACGAGCGAGGTCCGCACCGAGAGCCACAGGGCGTCGGTCGCGGTGGGCGAGGTGAGCAGGTCCCAGATCCCGCCGAGCCCCCCGGACACGTCGAGGCGCGCGACCATCGCGACCACGGGCACGACGACGAACAGGGCGCCGAGCAGCGCGGGCGCGAGCACCCAGCGGGGCAGGCCACGCATCAGCCGGCCTCCCGCTGCCGCCCGAGGCCCCGGTCCCGGGCGCGGCCGGGGATCGAGCCGAGACCGGTCCCCTCCCCGCGTCCTGGCCTCACGGTGCCCCGAAGCCCGCCTTCGCGAGCGCGGCCTGGCCGACGGGGCCGGTCACGAGGTCGAGCCACTCCTGTGCCAGTGCGGCGTCCGCGGCGCCCGACGTCATGGCGATCGGGTAGGTGTTGACGACGGTCCTGGTCTCGGGCACGTCGATCACCTCGACGTCGTCGCCCGCGAGGGTCGCGTCGGTCACGTAGACGATCCCGGCGTCGGCCTCCCCGGCGGTGACCTTGGCGAGGACGTCGGTCACGCTCGCCTCCTCGCTCACGCGGTGGACGGCGGTGCCGGCAGCGGCCTCAACCTTGGCGGTCGCGGACCCGCAGGGCACCTCGGCCGCGCACACGACGACCTTGAGGTCCTCGCGCGACAGGTCGGCGAACGACGTGACGCCGCCGGGGTTCCCGGCGGGGACGACGACCGTGAGCGTGTTGGTCGCGAACACCACGGGGTCGGCCGCGTCGCCGCCCTCGACGACGCGGTCCATGTTCTTGGTGTCGGCCGACGCGAACACGTCGCCGGGGCTGCCGGCGAGGAGCTGGTCGGCGAGGTCGGCCGACCCGGCGAACGACAGGGCGACGGTCACACCGTCGTGCTCGGTCTCGAAGCCCTCGGCGAGCTCGGCGAACACGTCGCGCAGCGACGCGGCGGCGAGCACCGTGAGGGTCTGCTCCTCGACGGCCGCGTCGGGTGACGAGGTGGCGCCGGCGGCGGGGGCCTCGCTGCCCGACGACGTCCCGCACGCTGCGAGGGCAGCCGTCAGCAGGGCGGTGGTCGCCACGGCGAGCGCACGCCTCGTGGCTCGCCGGCGGGGTGCGGCGGACGACCGTGCGGTCCGGGGAGCGGGGGTGGTGCGGTTCACGCGATGCCTCCTGGCGTCTCGACGATCACGGTGGTGGCCTTGACGACGGCGACCGCGAGGCTGCCGGGCTCGAGCCCGAGCTCGCGCACGGCCTCGGTGCTCATGAGCGACACGACGCGCTGCCCGCCGCACAGCATCTCGACCTGGGACATGACGGTGTCGCTCACGACGTGGGTCACGATCCCGACGAACCGGTTCCGGGCCGAGCGGGCCACGCCCGAGGGGTCGCTCGTAGGGGACTGGGCGTTCCGGGTCGCGAAGCGCGCGAGCTGCGCACCGTCGACGACCTTGCGCCCGGAGTCGTCGAGGGTGACGTCGAGGTCTCCGGCGTCGACCCAGCGGCGGACGGTGTCGTCGCTGACACCGAGCAGGTCGGCAGCTTCGCGAATCCGATAGTGCGGCATGAGAGCGAGCATAGTGCCGCAGATGCGGAAACATTGCGACACGATGTCACGATACGAACGGGTTGGCGGCGATATGCCTGATTCTGTGGGTCGTGCGTGGCATGCTCCGAGAGGCGTGCGGGGCGCGCGCCGGGGAACGGGGAGGGGTGCTTGTCGTGAGTCGGTACTGGAGCTCGCTGGCCCTGGTCGTGATCGGTGCGATCTGGGCCGTCGGAGGAGTCGTCACGGCGATCGCGGGAGGTGACGAACCCGGCTCGCCGATGCTCTGGGTCGTGCTGGGCGTGGTCGCGGTCGTCGCCGGGGTCGCGAGCTACGTGGTGCGTGCTCGGCGCGACGTCTGACGATCCCTCACGCCTCAGGGACGCGAGAGGCCCCGCACCGTGTCGGTGCGGGGCCTCTCGAGCGGAGCGGATGACGGGAATCGAACCCGCGCTATCAGCTTGGGAAGCTGAAGTTCTACCATTGAACTACATCCGCATGACGTGGAACCCTGCAGCTCGCAGGCCGTCTCCGGCCGGTGCGAACCGGTCAGGAACCGGCGTGCGTCCACGATCATACCCAACACGGGCCATGATGCCAGCATCCGAGCCTGCACTACGCCTGAGGAGGCGCCTTGTCCGAGAACCCGTACCAGCAGCAGCCCACTGATCCTGCGGCTGGAGCGGACCCGTACGCGGCGCAGCAGCCCGCGTACGGCCAGCCGGCCCAGCCCGGCTACGGCACGCCCGCCGGTTCGCCCGCGGCCCCGGGGGTTCAGGGCTACCCGCCCGTCGACCCGACTGCGGGCCAGCAGGGCGGCTACGGCGAGCAGACCGGCTATGGGTACGCCGCCCCGGCGGACCCCTACGGCCAGCAGGCCCAGCCCGGCTACGGTGCCCCCGCGGACCCGTACGGCCAGCAGCCCGGCTACGGCTACGCCGCTCCGGCAGACCCGTACGGCCAGCAGGGCCAGCCGGGCTACCAGCAGCCCTACGGCGCGTACGGTGCCCAGCAGACCGGCTACTACGAGGACCCGAACGCCAAGTCGCGGCTCGCGGCGGGTCTGCTCGGCATCTTCCTGGGCAGCCTCGGGATCCACCGGTTCTACCTGGGGTACACCGGGATCGGCGTGACCATGCTGCTCATCTCGGTGCTGTCGCTGGGGATGCTCAGCTGGGCCGTCGCGATCTGGGGGCTCGTCGAGGGCATCCTCTACCTGACGTCCAAGACAGGGCAGTACGCGGTCGACTCGACGGGTCGCCCGCTGCGCAGCTGACGCAACCGGCTCCGCGAGAGTCGGCCCCGAGGCCGGTCAGGCGTCCGAGCCCACCTGCCTGACCTGCCTCGGGACCGGCGCCTCGGGACACTGGCTCGCGCCCGGCTCGCGGCGGCCCACCGCCGCCGAGGCAGTGCTCCCGCAGGCCGCCCCGGACCGCCTCCCGGCGGCGACCCGGCGCGGAGTACCGTTGCCCCGTGCTCCTCTCCGACCGCGACATCACCGCCGAGATCGACGCCCAGCGGGTCCGCCTCGACCCCTACGACCCCGCGATGCTCCAGCCGTCGAGCATCGACGTGCGCCTGGACAAGTTCTTCCGGTTGTTCGACAACCACAAGTACCCGTTCATCGACCCGTCGACGGACCAGCCGGACCTGACGCGCCTCGTCGAGGTCGAGCCGGGCGAGCCGTTCATCCTGCACCCGGGCGAGTTCGTCCTGGGCGCTACCTACGAGCAGGTCTCGCTGCCCGACGACGTCGCGGCCCGCCTCGAGGGCAAGTCCTCCCTGGGGCGCCTCGGGCTCCTCACCCACTCGACCGCCGGCTTCATCGACCCCGGGTTCAGCGGCCACGTGACGCTCGAGCTGAGCAACGTCGCGACGCTCCCCATCACGCTGTGGCCCGGGATGAAGATCGGCCAGCTGTGCTTCTTCCGGCTGTCGTCGGCGTCGGAGCACCCGTACGGCTCGTCGATCTATGGTTCTCGGTACCAGGGTCAGCGGGGCCCGACGGCCTCGCGCTCCTGGCAGAACTTCCACCGCACCGACGTGTGATCCCCAGCCGGCTCACCCGAGCCCGCCAGATCGGACGTTCTCACCGCAGAGAGGCTGACACCACCGTGTCCCAGGCGCCCAGCTCGACCCTCCAGCCGTTCCCCGCGTCGTCGGCGCAGGGCCACCAGGCGCGGCACCTGCTCGCGCTGCCGGGGGACGTCGAGATCGACGAGGTCGAGACCCTCGCCGTGTCCAGGTTCGCCGGGGCGCGGTGGGACGTGGCGCCGTCGGGCACGGATCCCCTGACCCCGGCGCCCCGCACGGCCAAGCCGGGCGAACCCGGGGTCCTGCGCACCTCGCGCCACTCGACGCTCACGGGACCGTACTCGCCGTGGTCGGCGGACGGCACCAACCCGGGCCTGCCGCCCGGCACGGCGCAGGTGTACGACGTCGTGTGCCCGCGCGAGCGCGGCGACGTCCCGTTCCCCGGTGGTGGGGACCGCGACGGCGTCGGGCGAGCTTTCCCCGCGGGCCTGCCCACGCGCGAGGAGGAGCGTGTCATCGCGTGGCTCGTCGAGGTCGCGCGCCGCCTGGGCGGCTCGATCCGGGTGGACGCGGGCAACCCGGCCGCGCCCGCGGTCGTGCTCACCCCGGACCCGGGCGTCGCGGTCGACATGTCGGTGTTCTCGGACGTGTGGCTCGACCCGGAGGCCGCGCTGTCGGTCGTCTCGACCGTCCACCCGCGCGTGGTGCTCGCGACAGAGGGGCGCTCGTACGGTGGCCCGCCCCAGGGCATCGGCGAGCTGCCGCTGTACCGCGGCGAGAAGATGGACCCCGAGCTGCGGCGCGCGCTGCACGCCCAGGCCGACGACATCGACATCGCCGCACTGACGAGCGGCAAGGTGCTCGACGGCTACGGCCTGATCCTCGACATGGGGGTCGACGGCCTGGTGGCCGTGGAGATCGGCGGCGAGGAGCAGCTCCCGCTCCTGCTGCGCAACCTCCCGTGGGCCTCGCAGGGCGCTGTCGCCTACCGGTTGCGCTGGGAGCCGCGCGACCTGGTCGAGGCACAGATGGAGTCGCCGTCGTTCGAGCTGAAGATCGCGCGCAAGCGTGCGGCCGAGCTCATCGCGACCGTGACGCGGGCGCTCTACGCCGCGGTCGGTGGCGAGATCGCCGACGAGGCCGACTTCCTCGTGGACCCGCAGGACATCTGAGCGACGGGTGCGGGCCGGCCGGCGGCCCGCACCCAGCCAGGGTGCCTCGGGAGGCCGGAGCGTGGTTGCGCTCCCAGGGGCCCGCGAATACTCTGTGCCGAGTAGTCGAAGACGGGCGAGAACGGGCGAGGCGGACATGGTTGACGACGCAGCGTCCGGCGACGCGGCCACGGTACGGCGCCGCGCGAACGCCCTGGCGCTCGCGGTCCTCGCGCAGCTCGCGGAGCGGCCCATGCACCCGTACGAGATCGCCCGCACGCTCAAGGACCGCCGCAAGGACGAGTCCGTGCGGCTCAACTACGGCTCGCTCTACTCGGTCATCACGGCGCTCGTGCGCGACGAGCTCATCGAGCCCGCGGGCACCGAGCAGGACGGGAACCGCCCGCAGCGCACCGTCTACCGGTTGACCGGGGCGGGGCGCACCGAGGTCGACGACTGGATGCGCGCCCTGCTGGGCGCGCCCGTCAAGGAGTACCCGCAGTTCATGGCGGCGCTCAGCTTCCTCCCGCTGCTGGCGCCCGACGACGTCGCGGACCTCCTGCGCGCCCGTCTCGTCGCGCTGCGGGTCAAGATCCGTAGGCTCGAGGACGACCTGGAGGACCTCGACCTCTCCGGTGGGGCACGGCCCGAGGTGTCCGAGCTCGCCGTCGCGGACTCGCGCTACGAGCTGGCGATCCTGCGCGCCGAGCTCGCGTACACCGAGGTGCTGGTACGACGCATCGCCGACGGGACCCTCGGGGGGATCGAGGCGTGGCGGTCGGCCGTCCGCTGACGCCCTCCGGGGGCACCGGCGGCTCGCCGCGTCGTGGCCCGCTCGTGTGTTCCCGCTGAACCTGTGACATCACCCACCGATCCTCGGGGCGCCGAGTGGTCACCAGGGCCTCGTTGAACGGTAAAATACTTACCGGACCCGGTGTGTCTCCGGGCCGTCCTCTGCATGCGCGCTGTCGCGTCGTCCTGGTCGGTCCTGACGGCAGCCCCTGGTCCACGTTCTCGCCCACCCGCCCCCGACCAGGACGGAGCGGACGTGCTCTATCTGCTCGTTGCGCATCTGGCAATGGCACTCGGCGCGCCCGCACTCGTGTCGGTGCTGGGCCGCAAGGCGTTCTTGGTGATGGCTCTCGCGCCCGCCTCCGCCGCTGTCTACGCCCTCAGCTGGACCACACGCGTCATGGACGGCGTGCACCCCACCGAGGTCACCCAGTGGGTGCCCGGGCTGGGGCTCGAGCTCGCCTTCCGCATGGACACCCTGTCCTGGCTCATGCTGCTGCTCGTCGGCGGCGTGGGGGCCCTGGTCCTCGTCTACTGCTCGGCCTACTTCTCTCCCACCGCGTCCGGCCTCGGGCGCTTCGGCGCCGTGCTCACGGCGTTCGCGGGGGCCATGGTCGGCCTGGTCACGGCCGACGACATGCTGCTCCTGTTCATCTTCTGGGAGCTCACGACCGTCTTCTCCTACCTGCTGATCGGCCACTACGCCGACCGCAAGGCGAGCCGGCGAGCCGCGATGCAGGCCATCATCGTCACGACCGCAGGCGGACTGGCGATGCTCGTGGGCGTCGTGATCCTGGGGGTCCAGGGCGGCACCTTCCGCCTCTCGGAGATCATCGCGGACCCTCCGACGGGCGGGGCCGTGACAGCCGCGACCGTGTGCCTGCTGGCCGGGGCGGCGAGCAAGGCCGCCCTCATCCCGCTGCACTTCTGGCTCCCCGCAGCCATGGCCGCGCCCACCCCGGTCAGCGCCTACCTGCACGCCGCGGCCATGGTCAAGGCCGGCGTCTACCTCGTGGCGCGGTTCGCCCCCGCCTACTCCGACACCACGGTCTGGCGCACGATCGTCATCGTCCTGGGTGTGGGCACGCTGCTCGTGGGCGGCTACCGCGCGCTGCGCCAGCACGACCTCAAGCTCGTCCTGGCGTTCGGCACCGTGAGCCAGCTCGGCCTGATCGTCCTGCTCGTCGGGCTCGGGACGCGGTCCGCCGCCCTCGCGGGCCTGGCGATGATCGGCGCGCACGCCATGTTCAAGGCCTCGCTCTTCCTCGTGGTCGGCGTGGTCGACGCCGCGACGGGCACCCGTGACCTGCGCCGGCTGACGGGCGTCGGGCGCGCGCTGCCGCTGACCGCGCTCGCGGGCGGCCTCGCGACCGCGTCCATGATCGGCCTGCCCCCGCTCGCGGGATACGTCGCCAAGGAGGCCGCGCTCGAGGCGCTCCTGCACGGCGAAGGACCGACCTGGGTCGACGCCGTGGTGCTGATCGGCGTCGTCGTGGGCTCGATGTTCACGGTCGCCTACGGCGCCCGCTTCTTCTGGGGCGCGTTCGCGACCAAGAAGCACGTCGCCGCGGCCGTGGCCCGGGCCAACGAGCACGTCCGCCTCAACGCGACCGGCAAGCAGCTCGTCGCCCAGCGCGGCGCGGGGCTCCCGCTGCCCGACGAGGCCCCGATCGACCCGGCCCGCATCCACCGCCAGCCCGTCCTCCTCGTGTGGCCTGCGCTCGTCCTGGCGCTGCTCGGCCTCGCGGCCGCGCTCGTCCCGCACTTCGGCGAGAACCTGCTCGCGCCCTACGCCGACACCTACCCGACCGGCGAGCCCGGGCACCTGACGCTCTGGGCCGGGTTCACGCCGGCCCTGGGGCTCACGGTCCTGATCCTCGCCGTCGGCGCGCTGCTGTTCTGGCAGCGCAAGGCCGTCGAGCGGTTCCAGGCCTCGCTCTGGACCGGCCCGGAGGCCGACCGCACCTACCGCCGGATCATGCGCCGCCTCGACGACGTCGCTGCCGACGTCACCGCGGTCACGCAGCGTGGTTCGCTGCCGTTCTACCTCGGCGCGATCCTCGTCGTGCTCGTCGTCGGGCCCGGCCTCCTGATGTTCATCGGCGGGCAGTGGCCCGAGCAGGTCAAGGCATGGGACCGCCCGGCGCAGATCGCCGCGGTCGCGGCCATCTGCGTCGCGTCCGTCCTCGCGGCCCGCTCGCGCCGTCGCCTCAAGGCCGTGATCCTCGTGGGCATCGCGGGCTACGGCAACGCCATGCTGTTCCTGCTGCACGGCGCCCCGGACCTCGCGCTCACGCAGGTCCTCGTCGAGACCATCACCCTCGTGGTCATGGTCCTGGTGCTCCGCAGGCTCCCTCCGTACTTCTCCAACCGGCCGCTCGCGACGTCGCGCTGGGTGCGGCTCGTCCTGGGCGTCGCGGTGGGCGTGGTCATGATGGGCTTCGCCCTCACGGTCCCGCTCGCCCGCGTGGCGAGCCCCATCTCGCTCGACTTCCCGGCCGAGGCGTTCATCCACGGGTACGGCAAGAACATCGTCAACGTGACCCTCGTGGACATCCGCGCCTGGGACACCATGGGCGAGATCTCGGTGCTGCTCGTCGCGGCGACCGGTGTCGCGTCCCTGGTCTTCCTGCGGACCCGCAGCGGCGAGATCCTGCGCGAACGCAACGCGACGTCGTCGGGCGCCGCGACCCCCGGGATCTGGGCCAACGAGGAGGACCCGGGCGCCGCGCTGCGCCGCCGAGGCGTCGACGAGGCGACCGCGGAGGGCAAGCAGCCTCGCATGCTCGTGTGGCTGAGCGCGGGACGCACGCTCGCCCCGCAGCGACGCTCGGTCATCTTCGAGGTCGTCACGCGCGTGCTCTTCCACTCGATGATCGTGTTCGCGATCTTCCTGCTCTTCTCGGGGCACAACGCCCCCGGTGGCGGCTTCGCGGCCGGGCTCGTGGTCGGGATCGCGCTGATCGTCCGCTACCTCGCGGGCGGACGCTACGAGCTCGGCGAGGCCGCTCCGGTCCACCCCGGTCTGCTGCTGGGCACGGGGCTGTTCCTGTCCGTCGGGGTCGGGTTGATCGGCCTGATCATGGGCGGGAGCGTGCTGCAGAGCGTCGCGATCGACCTGACCCTCCCGCTCGTCGGGACGATCCACCTGGTCACGTCGCTGTTCTTCGACATCGGGGTGTTCCTCGTGGTCGTCGGCCTGGTCCTCGACATCCTGCGCACGCTCGGTGCCGAGATCGACCGCCACGGCGAGGCCGCGGCCCGGGAGGACGCGGGCCCCATGGAAGCGATGGAACCGGACCAGATCGGAGGGGGGCGACGATGAACCCGACGAACCACCTGCTCGCGCCGCTCCTGCTGCCGGCAGCCGACATCGACCCCGCAGAGGTCGCGCGGACCACCGACAGCATCGACATGACCCCGAGCCTCGTCCTGGTCCTGGCGATCGGCGTCCTGTTCGCCACGGGTGTCTACCTGCTCCTCGAGCGCAGCCTGACGCGCGTGCTCATCGGCTTCATCCTCATCGGCAACGGCGCGAACCTCATGTTCCTCGTCGCCGGAGGGCGGGCCGGGGGCGCACCGATCATCGGGAAGACCGAGCCGGCCCAGATGAGCGACCCGCTCGTCCAGGCCATGGTCCTGACCGCGATCGTCATCACCCTGGGCCTCACGGCCTTCGTGCTCGCCATGGCCTACCGGTCGTGGCAGCTGCACGGCCACGACGAGGTGCAGGACGACCTCGAGGACCGCCGCGTCGCGCGCCACGCCGCGCGCAACGCCCCGGCGTTCGAGGACAGCGACACCGAGGAGAGCGGAGCCACCCTGGACGACGAGGCCGCCGAGGTCTACGACGAGACCGACGGCGACGGGGACGGGGAGACCGACGCGCGCGACGGGAACCGTCCTGGGCCGGACAAGGCGGCACGCAGACAGGGCAGACCGGGCACCGGAGGAGGTGAGGGCCGATGACCTTCCCCTACAGCTTCGCGACCCTCGTCCCGCTGCCCGTCGTCCTGCCGCTCTTCGCGGCGGGCCTCGCGCTCGCGCTGTGGCGCCACCCGCGCGCCCAGCACATCATCTCGGTCGCCGCGCTGACGCTGGTCCTGGCCGCGTCGATCGGACTGCTCATCGGCGCCGACAGCGGCCCCATCGTGGTCGACGTCGGGGAGTGGGCCGCGCCCGTCGGCATCGACCTGGTCGCGGACCGGCTCTCGGCGCTCATGCTCACGGTCTCGAGCTTCGTGCTGCTGTGCGTCCTGCTCTACTCGCTGGGGCAGGGCGTGGCCGACGGGCACGACAAGGCCCCCGTCTCGATCTACCACCCGACCTACCTGGTCCTGGCCGCGGGCGTCGCCAACGCGTTCCTCTCGGGCGACCTGTTCAACCTGTACGTGGGCTTCGAGATCCTGCTCGCCGCGTCGTACGTCCTGCTGACGCTCGGCGGGACGGGGGAGCGCATCCGCGCCGGGTCCATCTACGTGGTCGTCGCGCTCCTCTCGTCGGTCATCTTCCTCGTCGCGATCGCGCTGACCTATGCCGCGACGGGCACGGTCAACCTGGCCCAGCTCGCCGAGAGGCTCCCGGACGTGGACCCCGGGGTCCGCATGACGCTGCAGCTCCTGCTGCTGCTCGCGTTCGGGATCAAGGCGGCGATCTTCCCGCTCTCGGCCTGGCTCCCCGACTCGTACCCGACGGCGCCCGCCCCGGTCACGGCGGTGTTCGCGGGGCTGCTCACCAAGGTCGGCGTCTACGCGATCATCCGCACCCAGACGCTCCTGTTCCCCGACAACCGCCTCGACACCGTGCTCATGTGGCTCGCGCTGCTGACGATGGTGATCGGGATCCTGGGCGCCGTGGCGCAGAACGACATCAAACGTCTGCTGTCGTTCACCCTGGTCAGCCACATCGGCTACATGATCTTCGGCATCGCGATGGCGTCCGAGGCCGGGATGGCGGCGTCGATCTTCTACGTCGTGCACCACATCACCGTCCAGACGACGCTGTTCCTCGTCGTCGGGCTCATCGAGCGGCGGGGCGGATCCACGTCGCTCGACAAGCTGGGCGGCCTCGCGAAGATCGCGCCGGGGCTCGCGATCCTGTTCTTCGTCCCCGCGATGAACCTCGCGGGCATCCCGCCGCTGTCCGGCTTCCTCGGCAAGGTCGGCCTCCTCCAGGAGGGCGTCGCCCAGGGCACGCCGCTCACGTGGGCGCTCGTCGTGGGCAGCGTCGTGACCTCGCTCCTGACGCTCTACGCGATCGTCAAGGCATGGAACAAGGCGTTCTGGCAGACGGCACCGGTCGAGCTTCCGTCGACGGGCACCCCGCGCGGCATGGTCGGGCCCACGACGGCGCTCGTCGCGTTCGGTCTGGCGCTCACGTTCGCCGCGGGCCCCCTCTACTCGTACGCCGAGCGCGCCGCAGGGAATCTCATGCAGCCCACGACGTACGTCGACGCGGTGTTCCCCGACGACTCGGGGCGTGGGCAGGGAGTGTCGAGCGACCTCGTCGAGGAAGAGCAGCAGGGAGGTGAGGACTCATGAGCCTGCACCGTCGGAGAGGTCCGCTCGCGGGCGGCTGGTTCGGCCGGCTCACCGCGCAGTGGCGGACCGTTGCCTGGCTGACGGTCGTGTGGGTCATGCTCTGGGGCGACCTCTCGTGGGGCAACCTCATCGCGGGCGTGATCATCGCGAGCCTGCTCATCACCTTCATGCCGCTGCCGTCGATCGCGACGAGCGGGACGGTCCGTCCTTGGCCCCTGCTCGTGCTGGTCTCCCGGTTCGTCGCCGACCTCGTGGTCGCCTCGTTCCAGGTGAGCATGCAGGCCTTCCGCTTCCACCACACCCCGCACGGGGCCGTGGTCGGTGTCAGGCTCCGCAACCCCTCGGACATCTACATGACCATCACGGCCGAGCTCAGCTCGCTCGTGCCCGGATCGCTCGTCATCGAGGCGCACCGGCTCACGGGCATGCTCTACCTGCACGTGCTCGACCTCGACGCCGCGGGCGGCGCCGACAAGGTCCGTCAGGACACGCTCGACCTCGAGGCGCGGGTGCTCCGCGCGTTCGCGTCCAACGAGGAGCTCAAGGCCGCCGGGCTGTACCACCACCCGGGTGAGCCGTCCGTGCCCGCGGGAGCGGCGCCGTCGGGCACGCGCGGGGCGGGCGCCGCCGCCGACGACGCTGCACGCCGGACCGATCGACGTACCGACCGACGGGAGGGGAAGCGATGATCGTCGTCGTCCTGATCTGCGCCGTGCTCCTCGCCTCGGCCGCGACGCTCGCCGTCGTGCGTGCCGAGAAGGGGCCGTCGATGCTCGACCGCACCATCGCGCTCGACGTCTTCACGACCACGCTCGTCGGCACCATCGCGCTCGAGGCCGCCTGGTCGCGGCGCACCGAGACCATCCCGATCCTCGTCGTGCTCTCGCTCGTGGGCTTCGTCGGGTCCGTGACCATCGCGCGCTTCGCGTCGGTCGAGCCCGAGGGCGAGCGGCGCATCAAGACCCGCGAGGAGATCGCGGCCGAGGAGGCCGAGCGGCTCGCGGCCGAGGACGACGAACGCGACATGGCTGCCGACCCCGAGCACGGCGCGGAGCACGAGCCCGACGATCTCGCGGAGGCAGAGCCCGCCGCCGCCCCCGAGGTCGACGGCACGACCGGACCCGAGGAGGCACGCTCATGAGCTGGACCGTGGTGGCCGACGTCCTGGCCGCGATCTTCCTGCTGTGCGGGGCGTTCCTCGCGTTCGCCGCGGGCGTGGGCGTCGTGCGGTTCCCGGACCTGCTCGCGCGCATGCACGCCGCGACCAAGCCGCAGGTGCTGGGCCTGATCCTCGTGCTCATCGCGCTCGCGCTGCGGATCCGCAGCTGGTCCGCCGTGGGCATGCTCGTGCTCGTCGTGATCTTCCAGCTCATGACGTCGCCCGTCGCGGCGCACATGGTCGGGCGCGCGGGCTACCGGACCGGGAAGGTGCGTCCGGACCTGCTGGTGCTCGACGACCTCACGGCCGACCAGGAGGCCGCCGACCGGGAGAAGGTCGAGGCCGACCGCGACGCGGCGCAGGCTGCGACCGATGCCGAGGGTGACGGCCGGCCCGTCGAGGGGGACGGGGACACCCGCCGAGGGTGACCTGTCCCCGCGCGCCCCGCCGGGTCCGGTGATAGACCCGCTACATGACCTCGTCGTCCCAGCCGCCCTCGACCACCCCCGTCGCCGACAGCCCCCGGGTCGTCAAGACCGAGGAGCACGCCGAGAGCGCGCTCACGGTGATCGTCGCGTTCGGCGCGAACCTGCTCATCGCGGTCGCCAAGTCGGGCGCCGCGGTGATCACGGGCTCGGCCTCGATGGTCGCGGAGGCCGTGCACTCCTGGGCCGACACGGGCAACGAGGTGTTCCTCCTGCTCGCGAACAAGCGGTCGCGCAAGCCCGCGGACCACGACCACCCGCTGGGGTTCGGGCGCGAGGCGTACGTGTGGTCCATGTTCGCGGCGCTCGGGCTGTTCGCCGTGGGCGCGGGGGTCTCGATCACGCACGGCATCCAGGAGCTCGTGCACCCTGAGCCGGCCGACGACTTCGGGATCGCGTACGCGGTGCTCGGCGTCGCGTTCGTGCTCGAGGGGGTCTCGTTCCTGCAGGCGAACCGGCAGGCGCGCAAGGAGGCGAAGGCGGCCGAGCGAGACCTGCTCCAGCACGTCCTGGTCACGTCCGACCCGACGCTGCGGGCCGTGTTCGCGGAGGACGCCGCGGCGCTCATGGGGCTCGTGGTCGCGTTCGTGGGCATCTTCCTCCACCAGGTCACGGGGTCGCCCGTCCCGGACGCGATCGGCTCGATCGTCGTCGGCCTGATCCTCGGGGTCATCTCGTGGATCCTCATCGACCGCAACCGGCGCTTCCTCGTGGGCGAGCCTGCGGGGGCCGCGACGCGCGACGCCGCGCTGCGCGAGCTGCTGGCCGACCCCGAGGTCGACCGGGTGACGTACCTGCGTCTCGAGTACGTGGGTCCGCGCTCGCTCTACCTGGTCGCGAGCGTCGACCTCGTGGGGGACGACGACGAGCACGTGGTCGCCGAGCGCATCGACGCGCTCGAGCGTCGGGCGACCGCTGCGCCCGTGATCGCGGGGGCCGTGATCTCGGTGTCCCCGGCGAGCGAGCGTTCGCTCGTGCCGTCGGACGAGCCGGGCCGGCGCGACCTCGCGTGAACCTCGGCTAGGTCCGGTCCGGTGCGGGTTCCCGGTCTACCTCGTCGTCGCGGATGACGAGGTGCGTCAGCAGTCGGCACGACGAGCGCGCATCCGGCCGGTCACGCATCAGCCGGGCAGCCGCTCGTCGAGCCAGCCGAACACCTCGTCGAGGAACGCGCTGCGCGCCGGCTCGGGGGACAGGACCAGGTCGTGCGCGCCGCCTTCGATCTCCACGAGTGTCACGTCGTCGCCGAGCCCGGGGGCGCGGTCCTTGATGTGCTGGACGTCCAGGACGCTGTCCGTGGTGATGACCTCGGGGTGCCAGCCCTTGTTCGGGCCGGACCGTGTCGAGGTCAGGACGAGCACGGGGCACTCGATGTGCAGCCCGCGCGCGATCTGCTCGTGCCCGCGACGGATCTCGCGCAGCCAGCCGGCGCGGACTGGGAAGCCCTCGTGGGGCTTCCAGCCCAGCTCGTAGTCCCACTCGCCTCCGGTGCCGGCGTGCAGCGCCTGCCCGTAGGCGTCGTCGAGCGACCCGACCTTCAGGCGAGGGGCGAAGCGCCCGACGACGTCGATCACCCGGGTGGAGACCACGCGGTCGAACCAGCTCGAGTTGAGGTCGAACCACGGGCTGTTGAGGACGAGCGCGGCGATCCTGCCCGGTCGTGCGTTGGCCCACAGGCTCGTGACGAGACCGCCCGTCGAGTGCCCCACGACGACGAGCTCGTCGTGGCCCTCGGCACGGATCGCGGCGGCCGCGGCGTCGAGGTCCTGGGCGTAGACGCTCAGGTCGTCGACCATGTTGGGGTCCTTGCCCGCCTCGGTCCAGTGCGCGAGCGAGCGGCCGTAGCCCCGCAGGTCGATCGCGTAGAACGCGTAGCCGTGGTCCTCGAAAGCGTCCCCGAGGTGGGCCTGGAAGAAGTAGTCGACGAACCCGTGGACGTACAGCACGGCCCGACGGCGGCGCTCGCCTCCCGCGGGAGGCGTCGCCTTGCGGACGAGCGTCGCGGTGTCGCCGTCGGGGAGGTCGAGCGTGCGGGCGACCCACTCGGGGCCGAGGACGTCCTGGTGCCAGCCGTTCGTCATGGTGCAGCCCTTCGCCCGCGTACTCGGGCGGTATCGCGGTGCCGCCATTGTGCCCCTTGCGGGGTGCCCTGTCAGGACGAGCGAGGAGGCGTGCCTCGCTCGTCCTGACAACCCCTTCCGGGGGATGCCCTCGGTCGGTACGACCGGGTTCGCGCGGTCGCTCCCGCCTCGCGAGCGGGAGCTTCCCGCCCTGCTCGCCGGACGGGAGCCGCGGATCAGGCGGGTGGTGCGGGGCTCGCGGGCGGAGCCGGAGGAGCAGCAGGCGCCGCGGGCGGTGCCGGGCGGAGGTCCTCGCGCAGGCGTGTGGTCTCGTCGAGCTCGGAGTCGTCGGTCTGCTCGGTCCAGGGCTCGGTGACCTCGGCCGTCCAGGTCTGCGCGGGCTGCGGGTGGGCAGCCGGCGGTGCGTACTGCGCCGGCGCGTGCGGCTGTGCGACCGGTGCCGGCGGGACCGCGGAGGCTGGCGCGTCGGGAACCTGCGGGGCCGGCGCGTGCGGCGGCGCGAACTGCTGCCCGGCGGCCGGCGCAGGCGGTCCGGGCGGGGCCGGCGGGCTCTGCTGCGGTGCGTACTGGTCGACCGGGACGGCCTGGACCCCGGCCCCGACCGCGTGCGAAGGCTGCACCGGGTAGGGCGCCGGGACCGGTTCGGCGCCCGGGGCGGAGGCCGCCGGGTCCGGAGCGCCGAAGGGCTGACCGGGCTGCCCCGGGTACGCCGGCTGCCCGGGATACGGGGGCTGTGCCGGGTACCCCTCGACGGGGGCGCCGTACCCGTACGGCTGGGCGGCCGGTGCCTTGCGAGGGCGCAGGAGCAGCCAGGCGACGAGCCCGATGACGACGAGCCCGAGGAGCACGATCACCACGATCGCGACGAGTGCGAGGTTCACAGGGCACCCCCGGCGGGGAGGTCGGAGGAGAGCTGCTCTCCCGGGTGGGCCGGCGCCGTCGTGCGGTCGCCGCGGTCCGGTGCGAGGGTGGCGGAAGGTTCGAGCCGTCGTGTAGTCACGCCCCCAGCATCCCGTGGATCGCGGGACGAGAAAAGGGGAACCACCGGCTGGTACGGCAGCCGTCCGACACAGTTGCCGACATGACGGACAGACTTGAGTGGAATACGCTCAAGTTTGGTCGCGTTGATCCAGGTAGACCCAGACCCCAGAAGTACCGGAGACCCCATGGACACCAAGTTCACCACCATGTCCCAGCAGGCCATCGGCGAGGCCATCCAGACCGCCTCGGCCGCCGGCAACCCCCAGCTCGAACCCGTCCACCTCCTCGCCGCACTGCTCACGCAGGAGGGGGGCGTCGCCGTCGGGCTCCTCGATGCCGTGGGCGCGAACGCCCAGGCCATCGGCCAGAAGGTGCGCGCGGCGCTCGTCTCGCTGCCCACCGCGAGCGGATCGGCCGTCGCGCAGCCGACGGCGTCGCGCGCGACGTCGACCGCCCTCGACCTGGCCTCGAAGGAGGCCCAGGGCATGGGGGACGAGTACGTCTCGACCGAGCACCTGCTCATCGGCATCGCCGCAGGTTCCTCGCCCGCCGCACAGATCCTCACGGACGCCGGGGCGAGCGCCGACGCGCTGCGCTCGGCCCTGCCCGCGGTCCGCGGCTCGGGCCGCGTCACGAGCCCCAACCCCGAGGGCACCTACAAGGCCCTCGAGCAGTACGGCCAGGACCTCACCGCGGCCGCGGCCGAGGGCAAGCTCGACCCCGTGATCGGGCGCGACTCGGAGATCCGGCGCGTCGTGCAGGTCCTGTCCCGGCGCACCAAGAACAACCCCGTCCTGATCGGTGACCCCGGCGTCGGCAAGACGGCCGTGGTCGAGGGGCTGGCCCAGCGCATCGTCGCGGGCGACGTCCCCGACTCGCTCAAGGGCAAGAAGCTCATCTCGCTCGACCTCGCGGCCATGGTCGCGGGCGCCAAGTACCGCGGTGAGTTCGAGGAGCGGCTCAAGGCCGTCCTGGAGGAGATCAAGTCCTCGGACGGCGAGGTCGTGACCTTCATCGACGAGCTCCACACCGTGGTCGGTGCGGGCGCGGGCGGAGAGGGCGCCATGGATGCGGGCAACATGCTCAAGCCCATGCTCGCCCGCGGCGAGCTGCGCCTGGTCGGTGCGACGACCCTCGACGAGTACCGCGAGCACATCGAGAAGGACCCGGCCCTCGAGCG
This sequence comes from Oerskovia enterophila, assembly GCF_044748475.1. NCBI lineage: Bacteria > Bacillati > Actinomycetota > Actinomycetes > Micrococcales > Cellulomonadaceae > Oerskovia > Oerskovia enterophila. The sequence continues at coordinate 264,625 of NZ_JBIVFZ010000004.1, read as the reverse complement.
CCGCTTCCAGCAGGTCTTCGTGGGCGAGCCCTCGGTCGAGGACACCGTCGCGATCCTGCGCGGGCTCAAGGAGCGCTACGAGGCGCACCACAAGGTGACCATCGCCGACTCGGCGCTCGTGGCTGCCGCCGCGCTCTCGGACCGCTACATCACGGGCCGCAAGCTCCCCGACAAGGCGATCGACCTGGTCGACGAGGCCGCGTCGCGCCTGCGCATGGAGCTCGACTCGTCGCCCATCGAGATCGACGTGCTCCAGCGCGCCGTCACGCGCCTCGAGATGGAGGAGGTCGTGCTCTCCGAGTCCGACGACCCCGCCTCGCGCGAGCGCCTCGAGAAGCTGCGTGCCGACCTGGCCGACCGCCGCGAGGAGCTGTCCGCGCTGACCGCGCGCTGGGACGCCGAGAAGGCGGGCCACAACCGCGTCGGCGACCTGCGCGCCAAGCTCGACGAGCTCCGCGTCCAGGTCGAGCGGGCCATCCGCGAGGGCGACCTCGAGACCGCGGGGCGCATCCAGTACGGCGAGATCCCGCAGCTCCAGGAGCAGCTCCAGGCGGCCGAGCAGGAGGAGGCGTCGATCGACAGCGACGAGTCCGCCACGGCGCCGCCCCAGGCGCCGATGATCGCCGACAAGGTCGGTGCGGACGAGATCGCCGAGGTCGTGTCCGCGTGGACCGGTATCCCCGCGGGCCGCATGCTCCAGGGCGAGTCCGAGAAGCTCCTCCACATGGAGGACGTGATCGGTAAGCGCCTGATCGGGCAGAAGGCTGCGGTCGCCGCGGTGTCGGACGCCGTACGACGTTCCCGCGCAGGCGTCGCCGACCCCGACCGCCCCACGGGCTCGTTCCTGTTCCTCGGCCCCACGGGCGTCGGCAAGACCGAGCTCGCGAAGGCGCTCGCGGACTTCCTGTTCGACGACGAGCGTGCCATGGTGCGCATCGACATGTCGGAGTACAGCGAGAAGCACAGCGTCTCGCGCCTGGTCGGTGCCCCTCCGGGGTACGTCGGCTACGAGGAGGGCGGCCAGCTCACCGAGGCCGTGCGGCGCAGGCCGTACTCGGTCGTGCTGCTCGACGAGGTCGAGAAGGCGCACCCCGAGGTGTTCGACATCCTGCTCCAGGTGCTCGACGACGGCCGGTTGACCGACGGCCAGGGCCGAACGGTCGACTTCCGCAACGTCATCCTGGTGCTGACGTCGAACCTGGGCTCGCAGTTCCTCGTGGACCCGCTGCTCGACGACGCGGCCAAGCGTGAGGGCGTCATGTCGGCTGTGCGGGCGAGCTTCAAGCCCGAGTTCATCAACCGGCTCGACGACGTCGTGATCTTCGACCCGCTCAACCTCGACGAGCTGGGACGGATCGTGGACATCGCGGTCGACCGGCTCGGCGAACGGCTCGCGGACCGTCGCCTGACGCTCGAGGTCACGGCCGGAGCGCGCGAGTGGCTCGCGCTCGAGGGCTTCGACCCCGCGTACGGAGCGCGTCCGCTGCGCCGCCTGGTGCAGCGCGAGATCGGCGACCGCCTCGCGCGCAAGCTGCTCGCGGGCGAGATCGCGGACGGCGACACGATCGTGGTCGACCGCTCGCAGGTCGAGGGCGAAGGGCTCGAGCTCCGCGTCCAGCAGTGACGCCCCGGTGAGGTGCGTGCCGTCGGGCGGGGGGATCCTCCTGCCCGACGGCGTCGCTCGCCTCGTGCGTGGAAGGCCCGGTCCCCTGAGGGGTCCGGGCCTTCGTGCGTGCGCAGCCTGGTCTCGCTCCCACGGAACGGGCATACTGGACGATCAGCCCACGTTCCCTCGACGGAAGGTCATTCGTGCTGCCGGACTCTCCCGTGCCCGACCACCTTCCGCAGACCCGCGCCGCCCGCCGCCGTGCCGAGGAGATCGCGTCCTCGCCGTCGCGCGCGGCCAGGCGCCGGCGCCGTGCCGAGGCCGTCCGGCACGCACGCCCCGGCGCCGAGGTGCGTCGCGCGAGCGCGCTGCCTCAGGTCATGGTGGTCACGCTCGGCCTCGTGGGCGGTCTGCTCGCGGTCCCGGCCGTCCAGGAGCTCGACGGCGAGGGGCCGGGTCTCGAACCGATCGGAGCGCGCTGGGACGCCGCGCTCGGGCGGGACGCCGACCGCGCCAGCCGGAGCGACGGCCCCCGCGGAGCGGTCCTCGCCGAGGCGGACCCCGCTGCGCAGGCGCCTGTGGCGCCGACGGTCGAGCGACCGGGCGGGGGAGCCGGGGGTCCGTCGGACACGCCCCCCGCGCCCGACCCTGCGCCGACCACCGAGGCTGCGCCCGAGGCACCCGCCCCGACCGGCCCGCCGCAGCTCGGCGCGACCGGACCCGAGGTCCAGGCGATCCAGGAGCGGCTGCAGGTGCACGGGGCCACGGTCCTGGCCGACGGCGAGTTCGGTGCGGGGACCGACCGCGCTCTGCGCACGTTCCAGGCGGCACGAGGCCTCGAGCCCGACGGCGTGGCCGGTGCGGCGACCCGGGCCGCGCTGCTCGCCGACCCCACCACCTCGACGGGCGGAGCCGGCTCGACCGGGGGAGCGCCGTCGTCGGGCACCGGGGACATGGCCGCGGTGCTGAGCCTCGTCAACGGGCAGCGCACGGCCGCGAGCTGCCCGGCCCTGCGGGCCGACGACCAGCTCGCCCGCGCCGCGACCCTGCACGCGCAGGACATGGTCGACCAGGGGTACTTCAGCCACACGAGCCTCGACGGGCGGACGTTCGGCGACCGCGTGACCGCTCAGGGGTACGCGCGACCCGGCGGTGAGAACATCGCCGCGGGCCAGCAGACCGCCCAGGCCGTGGTCGACGCGTGGATGGCGTCCGAGGGGCACCGTGCGAACATCCTCAACTGCGACTTCACCGCGATGGGGATCGGGCGCGTGGGCAACACCTGGGTGCAGGTCTTCGGGTACTGAGGACGCCCGGAAGGTCCGAGGTGTCCGCTTGCCGGGCGAGCCAGCGCGCGCCGCGACATACTCAGGTGTGAACCCGTCCCACGAAGCAACGCCCGAGCCCGCCGCCCAGCAACGTCTCGACCACGCACCGCTCCGTTCCGCGGTCATCGTCAACCCGAACCGGGTCGAGGGGCTCGACGAGCTCCGCCGGACCATCGAGGCCCAGCTCGCCGACGCGGGCTGGCCCGCCCCCGCCTGGCTCGAGACGACCGCCGAGGACCCCGGCACCGGCCAGGCCCGGCAGGCCGTCGAGGACGGCGCCGAGGTCGTGTTCGTGAGCGGCGGCGACGGCACCGTGCGCGCCTGCATCGAAGGGCTCGTCGGGACCGAGGCGGCGCTCGCGGTCCTGCCCGGCGGCACGGGCAACCTCCTCGCGACCAACCTCGGTATCCCGCCCAGCCCGGAGGACGGCATCCGCCTCGCGCTCGACCGCGGGCGCCGCGCCGTCGACATCGGCGAGGTCGACGGGCAGGCGTTCGCCGTCATGGCCGGCATGGGGCTCGACGCCGCGATGATGGAGGACGCGCCGACGGCGCTCAAGGCCAAGGCTGGTGCGCTCGCGTACGTCGTCTCCGCGTTCAAGCACCTCGCCGACGACGAGATGAAGGTCGAGGTGCGCGTCGACGACCGGCCGGTGCTGCGCCGTCGTGCACGCAGCGTGCTCGTCGGGAACGTCGGCAAGCTCCAGGCGGGCGTCAACCTGCTGCCCGACGCGGTGCCCGACAACGGGCAGATGGACGTCGCGATCCTCGCGCCCCGCAACCTGGGCCACTGGGTCCAGCTCCTCGTCGGGGTGCTGCGAGGGCGCAAGCGCGTCCCCAACATGGAGGTGCTGCGCGGGTCACGGATCTCCGTGATCTCCGACCGGCCGCAGCCACGCCAGCTCGACGGCGACGTGATCGAGCCGTCGAAGAAGCTCGAGGTCAGCGTCCGTGCCGGGGCGCTGTGGGTGTGCGTCTACCAGCCCGACATGTCCGACGACATCGCGGAGGGCGCGCCGGCGGACGGGTGATCCGTGGCCGCACTCACGGGCAAGCGCCGAACGCGGGACGGTCGCGCCGACGCCCGGCGCGGTGCGCTACGGTGACGACCGCACCACCCAGCACCACCGCACGACCCAGCACCACCGCACCACCAGCACGACCCACAACTCCACACACCCACGGGAGCTCGCAGCAGCGAGCTGAGAGGGCGGCTCAGCGCCGCCGACCGTTCGAACCTGTTCGGATCATGCCGACGTAGGGAGAGAGCCATGAGCTCTGAGACCGCTGTGCCCACAACCACCGGGCCCACCGCCGCTGCACCAGCTGCACCCACCGTGCCCGCCCCGACCACCGGGTCGTCCGCGCACACCATCACGACCGGACCCATCGCGGGGTCCGCCAAGGTCCACCACCCGGTCCCGGGCGCGGAGCACCTGCGCGTCCCCGAGCGCCGCGTGCTCCTGAGCAACGGCGAGCACCTGGACCTGTACGACACCTCTGGCCCCTACACCGAGTCGGACGACCCCGCGGCGTTCGACCTCGCGGGCGGCCTGCCCGCCCTGCGGGCGTCCTGGCTCCGGCCCGACGCCGTCCCCACCGAGCGCGGCACGGGCGGCGCCCGGACGCAGCTCGCCTGGGCGCGCGTCGGGGTCGTGACCGACGAGATGCGCTTCGTCGCTGCCCGCGAGGGCGTCGACGTCGAGCTCGTGCGCGACGAGGTCGCGCGTGGCCGGGCGGTGATCCCGGCCAACCGTCGGCACCCCGAGATCGAGCCCATGATCATCGGCAAGGCGTTCGGCGTGAAGATCAACGCGAACATCGGGAACTCGGCCGTGACCTCCTCGATCGAGGAGGAGGTCGAGAAGATGGTGTGGGCCGCGCGCTGGGGCGCCGACACCCTCATGGACCTCTCGACGGGCAAGGACATCCACGAGACCCGCGAGTGGGTGCTGCGCAACTCCCCGATCCCCGTGGGGACGGTGCCGCTCTACCAGGCGCTCGAGAAGGTCAAGGGGGACCCCGCGAAGCTCACGTGGGAGATCTACCGCGACACCGTGATCGAGCAGGCCGAGCAGGGCGTCGACTACATGACCGTGCACGCGGGCGTCCTGCTGCGCTACGTCCCGCTGACCGCGCGCCGTGTCACGGGCATCGTGTCCCGCGGCGGCTCGATCATGGCCGCGTGGTGCCTCGCGCACCACCAGGAGTCGTTCCTGTACACGCACTTCGCGGAGCTGTGCGAGATCCTGCGCGACTACGACGTCACGTTCTCGCTCGGCGACGGCCTGCGACCGGGGTCCATCGCGGACGCCAACGACGCGGCCCAGTTCGCCGAGCTGCGCACGCTGGGCGAGCTGACCAAGGTCGCGAAGTCCTACGGCGTGCAGGTCATGATCGAGGGTCCGGGGCACGTCCCCATGCACAAGATCGTCGAGAACGTGCGCCTCGAGGAGGAGCTGTGCGAGGAGGCGCCGTTCTACACGCTCGGCCCGCTCGCGACCGACATCGCGCCCGCCTACGACCACATCACGTCCGCGATCGGCGCCGCGATCATCGCCCAGGCCGGGACTGCGATGCTCTGCTACGTCACGCCCAAGGAGCACCTGGGGCTGCCCGACCGCGACGACGTCAAGACGGGGGTCATCACGTACAAGATCGCGGCGCACTCCGCCGACCTGGCCAAGGGGCACCCGCGTGCGCAGCTGCGGGACGACGCGCTGTCCCGTGCCCGGTTCGAGTTCCGCTGGCACGACCAGTTCGCGCTCTCCCTCGACCCCGACACCGCCCGCGCCTTCCACGACGAGACGCTGCCGGCCGAGCCCGCCAAGACCGCGCACTTCTGCTCGATGTGCGGGCCCAAGTTCTGCTCGATGCGGATCTCCGCGGACGTGCGCGAGTATGCCGAGAAGAACGGCCTGACGTCGGTCGAGGCGATCGAGGCCGGCATGGCGGAGAAGTCGAGCGAGTTCACGGACGCGGGCGGCCGGGTCTACCTGCCGGTCGCGGGCAGCTGAGCCGCCCCGGCCACCTGCCCGACCGCTGAGTGCGGAGTACTTGTCGTCGAACGAGCCGATCGGCGACAAGTACTCCGCACTCAGCGGGGTCGGGCGGGGTCAGCTCGTGCCGGGCGCCGCGATCCCGTGCTCGTACGCCCACACCACGAGCTGGACGCGGTCGCGCATGCCCGTCTTGGTCATGATGCGGCTCAGGTGCGACTTCACGGTGCTCGCCTCGAGGTAGAGCGTCGCCGCGATCTCGGCGTTCGACTGCCCCCGGCACAGCAGCGCCAGGATGTCGTGCTCGCGCGAGGTGAGCAGGCCCGAGGCGACCTCGTCGGGCGCGGCGGGGGACCGCCGTCGGGCGAACTCGTCGATCACGCGCCGCGTGAGCGTCTGGTCGACGAGACCCTCACCCGACGCCACGCGCCGCACCGCGTCGACCAGCACGTCGGGCTCGGCGTCCTTGAGCAGGAACCCGCTCGCCCCGGCCTCCAGGGCACCGAACACGTAGTCGTCCAGGTCGAACGTGCTCACCACGAGCACCGGGACAGGGTCGACGACGCCGGGCCCCGCGAGCGCGCGCGTCGCCGTGATGCCGTCCCCGCCGGGCATGCGGACGTCCATGCACACGACGTCGGGGCGCTCGCGGCGCGCGACGCGCACGGCGTCCGTGCCGTTCGCCGCCTCGCCCACGACCTCGAAGCCCTCGCTCTCGAGGATCACGGTGAAGCCTGCGCGGACGACGGCCTGGTCGTCGACCAGCACCACTCGGGTCATGGGGCCTCCTGCCCGACGGCGGAGCCCGGCTCGTCCGTGGACGTCGCCGAGCGCTCGGGGATGGTGGGGGTGGGAGCGGCGGCTTCGGCCGCTGCGGGCCGGGGGACCGTGAGCCGGACCCGCCAGCCGTCGCCCGGGACCGGGCCCGCGCTGAGCGTCCCGCCGACGAGGGTCGCGCGCTCGGTCATGCCGATGAGGCCGTGCCCGGGCGCAGCCTGGGTGACGGCCGTCGCGCTGGTCGACCTGTCGGGCACCGCAGCGGCCGCCGGGGCGCCGTGCCCCTCGCGCGCGTCGAGGTCACGGCCCGCGCTCCGACCGGTCCGGCCGCCCGAGATCGCCGCGACCGGCAACCTGTTGGTCACCGTGAGGACGAGCGCGGCCTGCTGGTAGTCGGTCACGACCTCGATCGCGCGCCCCGGGGCGTGACGGCGCGCGTTGCTCAGCGCCTCCTGGAGCACGCGGTACACCGTGAGCTGGACGGCGGGGGAGAGCCCGAACGGCGCGCCTCGACGGACGTCACGCACCTCGGCCCCTGCGCTGCGTGCGAGGTCGAGCAGCTCGCCCGCGTCGTCGAGCGTGGGCTGCGGTGCGGCCGGGGCCTCCTCGCCCGGTTCGCCGGGACCGGCCTGCGACGAGCTGCGCAGGATGCCGACGACCAGGCGCAGGTTGTCGAGCGTCTCGCGCCCCTGGGTGCGGATCCAGCGCATCGACTCCTTGGCGCGCTCGGGGTCGCGGTCGACCAGGCGCTCGGCCGCGGCCGCCTGGACGACGATCCCCGACAGGTGGTGCGCGGCGACGTCGTGCAGCTCGCGGGCCATGCGGCCGCGCTCCTCCAGGACGGCTTGCGCCGCGAGCATGTCGCGCTCACGCTCGGCCTGGGCCACGCGCCCCTGGAGCTGGGCGAACAGCTCGCGGCGCGTGCCGACGTACGCACCCACGAGCGCCGAGGCCACGTAGGTCAGGAGCGCTGACGCGAGGCCGCCCCAGACCTGGACCGCGACCGGCGCGGGACCCGTCGAGGTGATCGGCACGGGCCCGCCGAGCACGAAGCTCAGCAGGACCTGCACGCCCGCTGCGGCCGCGGCCGCCCACAGGGCCGTGCGGCGCGGTGCGTACGCACCGACCGAGTAGGCCGCGACGAGCGTCGCGGGCGCCTGGAACGAGACGAAGGCGGGAAGCACGGGCACGAGAGCGACCTGGCCCACCACGGTCAGCGCGAGCGCGAGCAGAGGGGCCCGACGGCGCAGCGTGAGCGCCATGGCCTGCGCGACGACGAGCACGATCGCTGCGACCCGCCCGCCGGTCGAGAACCGCAGGGAGTCGGGCCCGCCCTCGACCACGATGCCGAGGTCGGTCAGGGCGACCCGCTCGACGGCCAGCAGGAAGCCGACCGTGAGGACCGCGACGACCACGCCCAGCAGGGCGTCGCGACCCGTCGAGGTACGGATGCCGACCGCGGCGAGACGGCGGTGCAGTGTGTCGAGCACGGGGTGTGTCCTCTCTGGTCGGGCGGTCGGGCGGTCGGGCGGTCGGTGGTCGGGCAGAGCGGCGTGCGGGGTCACCGGTGCCGGGAGGCCCGGGCTCAGGTGCCCCGCACCCAGGCGACCCGCCCACCCGGGGGAGCGGCGCCGTCGGGCACCACGGTACGTGGCCGTGGCGCCCGACGGGCCGCCCCTCCGGGGCAAGGCGTCAGACGAGGTCGCGGCGACGGAACGTCACCGCGCCCGACCCGAGCGCGACCGCGACCCACGCGGCCAGGCCCAGCACCGCGGCCCCGACGCCCAAGGGGGCGAGGCCGCCCAGGACCGACGTCGCGCTCTGGCCGGTCGACGCGAGCGACCCCAGCCCGAGCGGCAGCCATGCCGCGGCGTTCGACGTGCCCCCCGAGAGCAGCAGGACCGCGGCCTGGACCAACGGCTCGACCACCACGAGCCCCACGACGACGAGGATCGCCGCGACCTGCCCGCGGATCAGCGTCCCGATGCCCAGCCCGAGCCACGCGAACAGCACGAGGACCACGAGCCCACGCCCCCACACGCCCAGGACGTCGCCCGCGCCGACCATGAGCTGAGCGCCCGGTGTCGACGCGACGGCCACGAACAGGCCCAGGGCCGTGAGCACCGCGAGCGCGGCGCCGGTCACGAGCGCGACGACCGCGGTCGCGCCCGCCTTGCCCCCGAGGATGCGCAGCCGGGACGGGACCACGAGGGCCGTAGGGACGATGCCGCCCGTGCGGAAGTCGGTCGTGACCGCGAGGACGCCCAGCAGCAGCATGCAGATGACCGACACGCCTGCCGAGCCCGAGCCCGCGGGGCCGTTGCCCAGCAGGTCCAGCATCGCGCGCTGCACGGGTGCCGCGCCCAGGTCGGTCAGTCCGGTGAGGTCGGGGGCGAGGTCCGCGGTCAGCTCGGGCGAGGCCTGGAGGCCCACGGTGGCACCGCCACCCAGGCCCTCGAGGCCCGACAGGACGCGCGGCAGGGCGATCGTCAGGGCCTGGACGAGGACCATGCCCGCGAGGGCGACGATCCCCAGGATCCAGGGCGTGCGGGTCGTGCGTAGCTTGAGCAGCTCGGCGCGGAACATCAGCGCACTCCTTCGGTCTCGGCGGTCAGGTTCAGGTAGAAGTCCTCCAGGGACTCGCCCCGGACGAGGTCCGTGAGCGGGCCGTCGGCGATGACCTGGCCCTGGCCGATCACGACCAGGTCGTCGGCCACCTGCGTGACCTCGGCCAGGACGTGGCTCGCGAGCAGCACCGCCCCGCCGCCGTCCGCGAACGAGCGCAGGACCTCGCGCATCCACCGCATGCCCGCGGGGTCCAGGCCGTTGGCGGGCTCGTCGAGCACCAGGACCTGCGGGTCGCCCAGGAGCGCCGCAGCCAGCCCGATGCGCTGGCGCATGCCGAGCGAGTAGGTCCTGACGCGCCGGTCGGCGGCACGGTCCATCCCGACGAGCGCGAGCACCTCCTCGACCCGTCGGCCCCCGATCCCGGCCGCGGTCGCGAGGACCCGCAGGTGGTCGCGTCCGCTGCGACCCGGGTGCAGGCCGCCCGCGTCGAGCAGCGCGCCGACGACCTGGCCGGGCTTCTCCAGCGCCGCGTACGGGCTGCCCTGGATCGCCGCGGTCCCGGCGCTCGCGGACGCGAGCCCCAGCAGGACGTTGAGGGTGGTCGTCTTGCCCGCGCCGTTGGGGCCGAGCAGCCCCACGACCCTCCCGGGCTCGACGGCGAAGCTCACGTCGCGGACGGCGTCGAACGTCCCGTAGGACTTGCGCAGGCCCACGATCTCGATGGCTGGCATCGGGGATCCCTTCTCCTCCGGCCGCGCAGCCGGGGTGCCGCGCGCCGTGCCTCCAGCCTGGCTTCCGGGCTGTGACGGGCGCTTCTGGCGGAGGGGGGAAGGTGAGTTGCGACTTCCGGCGGAGGTGGGCTCTTGACACCTCGAACCTTAATGATCATAGTTTGTGTTCAATAGTCATTCTGACGAGGGGGACCCATGTTCGAGATCGTGCCCCCGGCGATGCTGGCAGTGGCGCTCTTGGTGTGCGCCACGCTGGGAGCCGGAGCCTTCCTGTGGTTCGACGGACGACGGGTCGTCGCGCCCTCGACCGCAGCGCGACGGGCAGTTCGTCATGCCGTTCTCACCGCCGTGGTCGCGGCGGTACCCCTCGTCGTGGGCCTCGGTCTCCCGCTGTTCGAGTTCGTGTCCGTTCGGCTGCCGTCGCCTCATCTGCTCGCGGTGCTGCCCATGGCGTCGCTCGTGGGGGTCCTGGCGATCTACGGAGTCGGTGAGGTGACCTGGCCCAGGCCGCAGGGAGCCACCCGGCAGGCGACACTGACGGCGAGGACCGTGGCGGACGTCGCTCCCTCCGCCCTGCGGCGCACGGTGTGGGGCTGGGCGGGAGCCATGGTGCTCGCGGCGATCGCCTTCGCCCTGGTCGCGTCAGGTCCCCGCCGGGTGTCGCGAGTGATCGACCAGCACGACGCCTTCACGGTCGGGTCCTTCCCTGGTGTGCTCTGGACCGGCCCGGTCGTCGCCGTGATGCTCGTGGTCCTCGTGCTGTGCGAGACGGTGCTCCGCCTGGTCGCGTCCCGATCGGCCGTCCTCGACGTGAGTGAAGGGTGGGACATGTGGCTGCGGCGTCGGGTCGCGCGCCGCATCCTGCGGATCGTGCAGCTCGTGATCGGTCTGACCCTCTCGGGCCTGGTCATGCTCGCCGGTCTGTCGATGCGGTGGCTCGGACTCGGTAACGGTTCGGGGGTCTACGCCCCCTCGCCAAGCACGGCGCACGTGGTCGCCGGGAACTCGCTCCTGGTGCTCGCGCTCGTGCTGCTCCTCGTGGCGGTCGCCACCGCGGTGTGGCCCGCCGGCGACCCGTCGCCCGAGGTCGAGTCGGTCCGACCGGTCGGGGCGACCTCGTGAGCCTCGCGGTCCGGATCGACCTCGACTCGTCGACCCCTCACTACGAGCAGCTCCGCGCGCAGCTTGCGGCTCTCGTCACGGCCGGGACCCTCGTGGACGGGCAGCGGCTCCCCACCGTCCGTGCCCTTGCGAACGACCTCGGCATCGCCCCGGGCACCGTGTCCCGGACCTACCGCGACCTCGAGGCGGCCGGGCTGGTGACGACCCGCCGTCGGGTCGGGACGCTCGTCACGGCGCCCCCCGCGACGCTCGACCGCGCGGCCGTGGTCGGCGCGGCTGAGCGCTTCGTCCGCATCGCACGCGACCACGGCCTCTCCGACACCGAGGTCCGCGACCTCGTGGCGGCCAGCCTCCTCACGGTCCAGGACCCGCCCGCGTAGCGCCGAGGTAGAACGTGCTGCGCGAGGTAGAGCGCGCCACGTCCTACCTCGGCGCAGGACGTTCTACCTCGCGTGCACCGGGCCGTGGCGGCGGCCCTGCGGGACGATCCAGCCGCAGGAACCCCTGCGGCGGTAGGGTCACGGAATCGGAACATCGCGGCACGCACCGCAGGACCGTTCACGCAAACACTCATGGGGGAGGGCGCATGCCCAGCAGGACGTCAGAGACCACGCAACCACGCGAGGGTGCCCGCGGGGTACCTGAGCGCGCGCCCGACACGTCGGCGACGCGCGAGGCCCCTGGGCGAGGCTCCGGCGCTGCACCCCGTGGCTACGCCAAGGGCCGCGCCAAGCGCGACGAGATCCTCGAGGCGGCGACCGGGCTCTTCGGCGAGGTCGGCTACCACTCGGCGTCGCTCCGCGAGATCTCCTCGCGCGTCGGCATCTCCCACCCCGGTCTGCTGCACCACTTCCCGACCAAGGAGCTGCTCCTCCAGGCGGTCCTCGAGCACCGCGACGAGGTGGACTTCGCGCTGCTCGCGGACGACCTGGCGCAGGGTGTCGCGTACTTCGACGCCCTGGTCAACGTCGTCGAGCGCAACGCGGCCCGCCCCGGGATCGTCGAGCTCTACTGCATCCTGTCGGCCGAGGCCACGGCTCCCGACCACCCCGCGCACGAGTACTTCCAGCGCCGATACGACGACGTGCTCGCCCGGAGCCGACGTGAGCTCACGGACCGCGCGGCCCAGGGCCGGCTGCGGCCCGACGTCGACATCCCGGCCACCGCGCGAGCGATCGTCGCCCTCATGGACGGGCTCCAGGTCCAGTTCCTGCTCGAGCGCAACGGGCCGCGCCCGCCCGTCGACATGGCGGCCGGCCTCCGTGCCTACCTCTCGCTGATCCTGCCGGACGCGGCACCGGCAGAGGCCGAGACCTCCGACTGAGGTCGCAGGCATGACGCCTGGCGCTTGAGGAGCTGGTGGCTGGTGGCGGCCGACGGCTGGCCGCTGACGCAGCTCGCCGGCCGGTGGCGGCCGACCTCCGACCGCTGACGGCCGGGTCGCTGTCGGCCCGACACGCGAACGGGCGCCCCCGGATCCGTCGATCCAGGGGCGCCCGTCGGTCGTCCGGTCAGGCCGCGCCGGACGCTGCGAGGAGCTGGTCGAGCTGGGCCTCGTCGAACAGCATGCCGTCGAAGGCCGCGATGACCCGCAGCGGCATGTCACCGGCGAGCGCCAGCATCCCCTCGTCCAGGGGCATCGCGGAGGTGTCGTCGGTCTGCGCCATGGCGGTCCGGATGATCTCGCCCGCGACCGGGTGGGCGAGGGCCTCGCTCAGCGTCGACGACGGGGTCAGCGGAGGGGTGATGTCCTCGCCGACCACGGTGACGGTGGCGGACCCGCGCAGGTCACGGGACGAGGCGCCCACGGACACCACGAACTCGCCGCCCTCGACGACCCAGCGCCGCAGCACGGGGTGCCAGTACGACAGGTCGCGTGCGTCGAGCTCGAACGAGAGGGTGCGCGTCCCGCCCGGAGCGAGCGCGACCTTCCCGAACGCCTTGAGCTCGCGCTCGGGGCGCTCGACCGCGGCCTGCGGGTCGCCCACGTAGACCTGGACGACCTCGGCTCCTGCGACGGCCCCCGTGTTGGTGACGGTCACGTCCACGGTGAGCGACGCCGTCGGGCCCTCGCCCGAGACCGTGACCGACAGGTCCTCGTACGCGAAGGTCGTGTACGACAGGCCGTGGCCGAACGGGAAGGCGACGTCCATGCGCTTGGCGTCGTAGTAGCGGTACCCGACCAGGACGCCCTCGCCGTAGCGGACGTGGCCGAACTCGCCCGGGAAGTTCCCGTACGACGCGTTGTCCTCGAGCCGGAGCGGGACGGTCTCGGTCAGCTTGCCCGACGGGTTGCGGACGCCGAACAGCAGGTCCGCGACCGCGCCGCCGCCTGCCTGGCCGCCGAGCCAGCCCTCGAGGATCGCCGCGGTGTGGTGCTGCCAGGGGGCGATCGTGACGGCCGACCCGTTCGCGAGCACCACGACGACGCGCGAGCACACGGCGGCCACGGCCTCGAGGAGCGCGACCTGGTTCGCGGGCAGGTCCATGTCGTCGCGGTCGAAGCCCTCGGACTCGTGGCTCGCGGGCAGGCCCAGGAAGAGGACGACGGTCTCGGTGCCCCGTGCCAGCTCGACAGCCTCGGCGCGGAGGGCGTCGTCGGCCGCCGACGTCTCGGCCGTGATGCCGAAGCCCGCCGCGAACGGGACCTCGGTGCCGGTGGTCGCGCGGATCTCCGTCAGGGCGTCGTCGAGGCGCGTCGGCTGGACCTGGCTCGACCCGGCGCCCTGGTAGCGCGGGGTGCGTGCGAACTCGCCGACGACGGCGAGCGACGCGGCGGCGGCCGGGTCGAGGGGGAGGACGGGCGTGCCGTCGACGGGCTCGTTGCGCAGGAGGACCGCGCCCTCGGCGGCGGTCTCGCGGGCGAGGGCGTGGTGCTCGGCCACGTCGAAAGCGCCGGGCTCGGCGAGCGCGGGCAGGGCGCGGTTCAGGAGCGTGAGGTGGCGGCGGACCGCCTGGTCGAGGATCGCCTCGTCGAGCTCGCCGGCGCGGACCGCGGCGACGACCTGCGCGTCGGTGCGGCCGCCCGTGGCGGGCATCTCGAGGTCGAGACCGGCGGCGAGCGCGGCGACGCGGTCGGAGACCGCTCCCCAGTCGGAGACCACGACGCCGTCGTAGCCCCACTCGTCACGCAGGACCTCGGTGAGCAGCCAGTGGTCCTGCGACGCGTACGTCCCGTTGATCTTGTTGTACGAGCACATGACGGTCCACGGCGAGGCCTTCTTCACCGCCCGCTCGAAGCCCGTCAGGTAGATCTCGCGCAGCGTGCGCTCGTCGACGTCGGCGGAGACGCGCATGCGGTCGGTCTCCTGGTTGTTGGCCGCGAAGTGCTTGAGCGAGGTGCCCACGCCCTGGCTCTGGATGCCCCGGATCAGCGCGGCGCCCAGGTCGCCCGAGACCACGGGGTCCTCGGAGAAGTACTCGAAGTTGCGGCCGCAGAGCGGGGAGCGCTTGATGTTGATGCCGGGGCCGAGGAGCACGGCGACGTCGTTGGCGCGGGTCTCGCGACCGAGGGCCTTCCCGACGCGGTCGAGCAGGTCGACGTTCCACGTGGAACCGAGCGCGGCGGCCGTGGGGAAGCACGTCGCGGGGACCGAGTTCGCGAGGCCCAGGTGGTCCGAGGCCCCGCTCTGCTTGCGCAGGCCGTGCGGGCCGTCGGTGACCATGACCGCAGGAACCTCGGTACCCGCGCGCTCGACGGGCTGCGTGTGCCAGAAGTCCAGCCCCGACGTCAGCGACGCCTTCTCCTCGAGCGTGAGCTCCTGGACGAGCCGCTCGACATCGAGCGGTCCGGCGGTGCGCGCAGTGGTGGGGGTGGCGGTGTTCTCGTTGCTCACGGTGCACTTCCTCGAGGGTTCGCGGCCAAGCCGCTCTGCTTGTTCCTCCGAGACTATCCGAGAAACCTACCGAGTGGTAGGTGTGTCGCGGCGGGCGTCAGTCGATGAGCGATCCTTCGGTCAGCACGGGCGTCGCGGCCAGGCAGAGGCCCGTCCGGTCACCCTCGGCCCACGACTCCTCCGAGGGGGTCCAGATGGAGAGCTCTATCCCCGCGGGGTCGACGTCGCCGGCCAGGACGGCCGGCACGCAGACGCGCGAGACCCTCGACTCGACGTCGCCCTGCCCGGGCCAGAGCGAGTCTGCCGAGAAGTCGGTGCGGGCCACGACCTGGGCCTCGTGAGGTTCCGCGCACGGGACGACGCGCACCGTGGTGACGGGACCGTCGTCGGGCAGGTCGGCGAGGCAGTTCCCCAGGACGAGCTGCCGCGCGTGCGCGTCCTGCGGTGCGCTCACGTCGGCGGGCAGCGCGCGCGTCGCTGCGCCGCCCAGCAGCAGGGCGACGGTGACGGCGATCGCCGTCACCGTCGTGGCCAGACCCAGCGCGATCCCCGCCCAGGCGAGCCCGACGCCTCGTGTGCCGTTCCGTCGGATCCGCGCGAGCGCCGCGGCCCCGACGCCCACACCGACCGGCCCGAGCAGCAGCCCCGTCGGGATCGCCGCATAGGCCAGGGGCTCGGTCCGGGCAGCAGCGGGCTGCCAGCCCGGCGCGTAGTAGACGTCCTGGTCGTACCCGGACGGGGGAGGTGGGGTGCTCATACGGAGCCCGCTGCGATGCCGATGAACCAGAGCGCGAGGAGCGCCGTCATGACCGCGCCCACCGCGATCCCCGTGATCGCGTACCCGCGTCCGGTCGTCCCGTCGCGCGAGATCTGCTGGAGGGCCACGATCCCCAGGACCAGGCCGACGATCCCGGGGAAGAAGCACAGGGCGAGCCCGGCGAGCGACGTGATCATCGACGCGAGAGCCAGTCCGCTCTGCCGCGGAGGGGGAGCGAACGACGCCGTCCACGCTGGGCCCTGGGGGCCCTGCTGCCAGGCCGGCGGCATCCCCTGCGGGGCGCCGGGATACGGCGTGGTCGGACCGGGGGGCCACTGTCCCTGGGGGTACGCACCGGGGGCAGGCGGGTAGGGAGAGCCGTACGGGTTCCCGTGGACGGGCGTCCCCGGTGCGCCGTACGGAGGGTGTGCCGGGCCGCCCGACGGCGGAGGCGCCGTCGGGAACCCTGCGCCGGACGGCCCGGCGGGAGGGTAGTACGGGTCCGGTTCGACGGGCGCGTCCTCGATGCCGGCCGCGGGTGGCTGGTACGGGACGAGCGGAGGCTGACGCGTCGGTCCGCCGGGGGAGAGGTAGGGGTTGGGCGGAGGCGTCGGATCTTGGTCCGGTGCGCCGGGGCCCTGCGGCGGGTAGGAGGTCATGGGAGAACCGTAGCGACGTGGCGCGGACCTCGGTGGAACTCCCCACAGGACTCACCCTGCGGAGGCCCGTCGCGGACGAGGGCGGATGCTCGCGCATATTTTGTGAGGATTCCACCCCAAACCACCCCTGGCCCTCGTTCGCACGGCTCCGCGCGTCTATGATCGTGGTGGTACCGGGCATCCGCGGTCTCTCGTACGAGGGATTTGGAAGGAGTCGTGCTTTTCTCGCTCGGCTCTCCGGTGCCCTACCGAGCGCGGCCGGCACAGGTCGCGCGCGACGCATCACCGAGCAGTGAGGACGTCATGACCCTGCCACAGGCCGCACAGGCTCCCGCCACCACGAACGATCGAGCGGCGGTGGTTCTCGCTGCCGGTCACGACGACGCGTCGCGCGAGCTCATCACGCGCCCGCTCGGCGAAGCGACCGTGGTCGAGCTCGCCGTCGCCAACGTCCGCAAGATCGTCGCCGACGACCGCATCGTGGTGGTCGTCGCCCCGGGCGACACCACGGTCCGCGGACTGCTGGGTGACGACCTCACGTACGTCGAGCAGCAGGACCTGCCGGGGACGGGCGGGGCGGTGCTCGCGGCCCGAGCCACGATCGAGGCCTTCGCGACCCCCGCGCGAGAGGTCCTCGTCGCCTACGCCGACACGCCGCTCCTGCGCTCCGAGTCGCTGCTCGGCCTCCTGACCCGTCACACGCTCAAGGGCGCGGACCTCTCGCTGCTCGCTGCCGTCGTGACGGAGGACCTGCCCACCTACGGGCGCATCGTCCGCGAGGACGGCGAGATCACCGCGATCCTCGAGGAGGAGGACCGCCCGGCCGACGCCGGGACCGGCGGGGCCCCCGCCGAGGTCAACGTGGGTGCCTACGTCGCGTCCCCCGGCCTGCTGTTCGCCGAGCTCGAGGCCATGCTCGCCGGCGGCGAGCACCGGCTCACCGAGCTCGCCCGCCGCGTCATCGCCAAGCACAAGAGCATCTCCTCGTACCGGATCTACGACACCGACGAGGTCCGGGGCATCAACACCCCCGAGGAGCTCCAGGAGGCCGCGGACATCCTCCTCAAGCGGCTCTTCATGCCCAAGAAGAACACCGACACCAAGATCGTGTTCGGCACCGGCGGGTGGCGCGCCATCATCGGCGAGGGCTACACGCTCGCGAACGTGCGTCGCCTGTGCCAGGCGATCGCGAACGAGACGGTCCGCAAGGGCATCGACGGGCTCGGCGTCGTGATCGGCGGCGACCGCCGCTTCCTCTCGCGCGAGTCCGCCGTCGCGGCGGCAGAGGTCTTCGCGGGCAACAACATCCCGGTCACCCTCCTGCCCGACGACGTCCCCACGCCCCTCGTGACGTTCGCGGCCCCGTACCTCGGCGCGGCCTACGGCATCATCGTCACCTCGAGCCACAACCCGCCCGAGTGGAACGGCATGAAGGTCTTCCGCCAGGACGGCTCCCTGCCCCTCGACGACGAGACCGACCGCTACCAGGACGAGGCCAACGCGCTGAGCGTCGACGACGTCATCACCCTCGACCTCGCGGTCGCCCGCAAGGCCGGCCTGGTCGTGGACAAGGTCCTCACCGAGCCCTACGTCGACGCGATCGAGAAGATCGTCGACGTCGACGCCGTCCGCGGCTCGGACCTGCGCGTGATCGTCGACCCCATGTACGGCACGAGCCAGCTCACGCTCGGCACCATCCTCAACGACATGCGCGTGCGCTCCGAGTTCATCCACGCCTCGCACAACCCGCTGTTCGGCGGGATCGCGCCCGCACCGGACCTGCAGCGCCTGTCGACCCTGATCTCGATGATCAAGCAGGGCGACGGCCGCTACGACCTGGGCATGGCGACGGACGGAGACTCCGACCGCATCGGCATCGTCGACGAGACCGGCGAGTACATCTCGACCAACGACCTCCTCCTCCTCCTCTACTGGTACCTGCACGAGTTCCGCGGCGAGAAGGGCGGCGTCGTGCGCAACCTCGCGACGACGCACCTGCTCGACCGGCTGGCCGCGCACTTCGGCGAGGAGTCGCGCGAGGTCAAGGTCGGCTTCAAGCACGTCACGGCCGGCATGGAGGAGATCGGCGCGGTGCTCGGCGGCGAGTCCTCGGGCGGCCTCACGGTCCGCGGCTGGATCCTCGGCAAGGACGGCATCTTCGCGTGCGCCCTGGTCGTCGAGATGCTCGCCCGCACGGGCAAGAAGATCTCCGAGCTGCGCGAGATGATCTACGAGATCACGGGTCGTCTCTACACGCTCGAGGCCGGCGTCGACTCGACGCCGGAGATGCGCGTCGCCGTGCCGCGCCGCCTCGAGGCGGACCCGCTCACGCACATCGGGCCCTACCCGGTCGTGAGCATCTCCCACCTCGACGGCACCAAGATCGTCCTCGAGAACGACAACTGGGCGCTCCTGCGGTTCTCCGGGACCGAGCCCGTGCTGCGCATGTTCGTCGAGGCCGACTCCCCCGAGAAGGCCACCGAGCTGCTCGACTGGCTCAAGGGCTTCGTCACGGCGGGCGTCTGAGCCTCCTTCCCCCGGGGTCCTACGACCTCGGAGGCTCGGACACGGGCCCGCGGCGCCACGACGCGCCGCGGCCCGGCCCACCTCATCACCTCCCCACCCCACCTCACCGACAGGAACCGACCCGACGATGCGCTACGGCCACTTCGACACCGCTCGCGACGAGTACGTCATCGAGCGCCCAGACGTCCCCGTCTCGTGGACGAACTACCTGGGCACCAAGGACTTCTGCACCGTGCTCTCGCACAACGGCGGCGGCTACTCGTACTACAAGTCGGCGCAGACCGGCCGCATCTCGCGGTTCCGCCAGAACGGCGTCCCGCTCGACCGCCCGGGGCACTACGTGTACCTGCGCGACGAGGCCGACGGCGATTTCTGGTCGGTGTCGTGGCAGCCGGTGGGCAAGCCGCTGGCGGAGGACGGGGCCCCTCTGGACCCCTCGGGCGGGGCGGGCCGCTGGACCACGCGCCACGGCCTGAGCTACTCGACGTTCGAGGCCCGGTACAAGGGCATCGACGCCCAGCAGACGATCTTCATCCCCCTGGACGACGACGTCGAGATCTGGGACGTGCGCCTGACCAACACGACCGACGAGGTCCGTGAGCTGACGGTCGGGTCGTACGTGGAGTTCTCCTTCCACACGATCACGATCGACAACCAGAACCTGCAGATGTCGCTCTACTCGACGGGGTCGTCCTACGAGGACGGCATCATCGAGTACGACGCCTACTACGAGCCGTGGACGTTCCACTACTTCGCGTCGAGCGAGACGCCGTCGTCGTACGACTCGCTGCGTGACAACTTCATCGGCCCCTACCGCTCCGAGGCCAACCCGATCGCGATCGAGCGCGGGTACGGCTCGAACGAGAGCGCGACGACGCAGAACCACTGCGGTGCGCTCCAGCACAAGATCACGCTCCAGCCGGGAGAGACCAAGCGCCTCGTCTACATGCTCGGCTACGGCTCGCGCGCCGAGGCCGGTCGTGCGATGCAGGCCAAGTACGCGGACGTCGCGACGGTCGACGCCGAGCGTGCCCGCCTGGCCGCCTACTGGAAGGCCAAGCAGGACAAGCTGCGCATCCGCACGCCCCACGAGGGCATGAACACGATGATCAACTCGTGGACGCTGCTCCAGGCGGAGACCTGTGTCGTGTGGTCGCGCTTCGCGTCGTTCGTCGAGGTCGGCGGACGCAGCGGCCTGGGCTTCCGCGACACGGCCCAGGACGTCATGAGCGTCATCCACACCAACCCGACCAAGACGCACCAGCGCATCGTCGAGCTCCTGCGGGCCCAGACGGAGGCGGGCTACGGCCTGCACCTGTTCGAGCCCAAGGCGTTCGACCCAGACGCGCCCAAGCTCCCCGACGTCCCGTCGCCCACGATCGTCCCGACGCCGGACCCCAAGGACCTCATCCACGGGCTCGAGGACACGTGCTCGGACGATCACCTGTGGCTCGTGCCGTCGGTCGTGGAGTACGTCAAGGAGACGGGCCGCCTCGAGTTCCTCGACGAGGAGATCCCGTTCGCGGAGGGCACGCCCGCCACGGTGTACGAGCACCTCACGCGCGCGCTCGACTTCTCGAGCCAGCAGGTCGGTCAGAACGGTGTGGCCCTGGGCCTGCGTGCGGACTGGAACGACTGCCTCAACCTGGGCGGCGGCGAGACCTCGCTGGTCACGTTCCTGCACGCGTGGGCCATCCAGGCGTTCCTGGAGCTCGCACGGCACCGTGCCGCTGCCGGGGACGAGGCCGCGGCAGCGGACGTCGCCAAGTACGAGGCCGAGCTCGAGCGCATCGCGAAGGTCGCGGACACCCAGCTCTGGGACGGCGCCTGGTGGATCCGCGGCTACACGCGCGACGGCGTGAAGATCGGCTCGAACGACAATGACGAGGGCAAGATCTTCCTCGAGCACCAGGCGTGGCCCGTCATCGCGGGCATCACGACCCAGGAGCGCGGCGAGGCGTCGATGGACTCGGTGCGCGAGCTCCTGGGCTCGGAGTACGGCAACCACCTGAACTGGCCGGCGTTCACCAAGGTCGACGACACGGTCGGGTTCGTGACGCGCGTGTACCCGGGCATCAAGGAGAACGCGGCGATCTTCTCGCACCCGAACGCGTGGCCCATCATCGCCGAGGCCATGCTGGGCCGCGGTGACGAGGCCGTGCAGTTCTACGACGCGATCCTGCCGTACAACCAGAACGACAACATCGAGGTCCGCGGGGCCGAGCCGTACGCCTACGTGCAGTTCCTGTACGGCCGTGACCACGAGTGGTTCGGCAAGGCGCAGAACCCGTGGCTCACGGGCACCGCAGGCTGGATGTACACGGCCGCGACCAAGTACATCCTCGGAGTGCGCCTGGCTCTCGACGGTCTGGTCGTCGACCCGTCGATCCCCAAGGACTGGGACGGCTTCGAGGTGCGTCGCGAGTGGCGCGGAGCGGTCTACGAGATCGAGGTCCGCAACCCCAACCACGTCTCGAAGGGCGTGACGTCGGTGACGCTCGACGGCGTCGAGCTCGACCCGACGCAGCCGATCCCGGCCCAGCCGGAGGGCTCGGAGGTCAAGGTCGTGGTGACGCTGGGCTGACCGCCTGCGGCTGAGTGCGGAGCAGTTGTCGTCGAACGGCTCGTCCGACGACAACTGCTCCGCACTCAGCGTCTGCGGGACCCGGTGGTCAGTCCGAGAAGTCCACGATCACCGGAACATGGTCCGAGGCGCCCTTGCCCTTGCGCTCGTCGCGGTCGATCTCCACGCCCGTCGCGCGGGCCCGCAGCGCGGGGGACAGGTAGGCGAAGTCGATCCGCATGCCCTGGTTCTTGGGGAAGCGCAGCTGCTGATAGTCCCAGTAGGTGTACTTGTGCTCCTCGGGGAAGAACTCGCGCGTGACCTCGGTGTACCCGGCCGCCGCGAACGCTGAGAACGCCTCCCGCTCGGGCGGGGAGGTGTGCGTGTGCCCCGCGAACACGGCCGGGTCCCACACGTCGGTGTCGAGCGGCGCGACGTTCCAGTCCCCGACGAGCGCCACCTGCGCCGCAGGATCGGCCGCGAGCCAGCCCGCGGCCTGCTCGCGCAGGTTGCCGAGCCACTCGAGCTTGTACGGGTAGTGCGGGTCGTCGAGCGCGCGCCCGTGGGGCACGTACAGGCTCCACACGCGCACGCCGCCGCACGTCGCACCGATCGCCCGGGCCTCCAGGTGCGGCTCGGCACCGAAGTGCGGCTGGGTCGCGAAGCCCGTCTCCACGTCCTCGATGCCCACGCGGGACACGATCGCGACCCCGTTCCACTGGCTCAGCCCGAAGTGCGCGACCTCGTACCCTGCGGCCTCGAAGACCTCGTGCGGGAACTGGGCGTCCTTGCACTTGGTCTCCTGCAGCGCGAGCACGTCGGTGCCCGAGCGTTCCAGGAAGGCCACGGCCCGCTCGGCGCGGGCTCGGATCGAGTTGATGTTCCAGGTGGCGAGTCGCATGGCGCCCAGGCTAGCCGGGGCGACCCACGCCCGGTGCGGGCGGACGGCGAGCCGGCGGCCCGAGGTGCGTGGCGCCGTCGGGCACGGGGGTCCCCCGACCGCCGCGCGCCCCCTAGGCTGGGCCCATGGCGACTGCACTGATCACCGGCGCGAGCGCCGGCCTGGGCCTCGAGTTCGCGTGGCAGCTGGCCACGGCCCGTCACGACCTGGTCCTCGTCGCGCGCGACGCCGAGCGCCTCGAGCGCGTCGCGGCGCAGATCCGCGCGGCCGCGGGCGTGCGGGTCCAGGTCCTCCCGGCGGACCTCTCCGTGCCCGACGACGTCGCGCGCGTCGCAGCACGTCTCGCCGTGGTCGACGAGGACGAGGCAGGGCAGCGACCCGTGGGCCTGCTCGTCAACAACGCCGGCTACGCGGTGCACCAGCGCTTCGTGGGCGGGGACGTCGACGCCGAGGTCAAGGCGCTGGACGTCATGGTGCGCGCGGTCCTGGTGCTCTCGCACGCCGCGGCGGGCCAGATGACCGAGCGCGGGCGCGGCGCGATCCTCAACGTCGCGTCGGTCGCGGCGCTCACGGCGAGCGGGACCTACTCGGCCGCCAAGGCGTGGGTGCGGACGTTCACCGAGGGGCTCGCGGTCGAGCTGCGCGGGACGGGCGTGACGGCCACGGCCCTGTGCCCGGGGCTCACGCACACCGAGTTCCACGAGCGGGCCGGGATCGACTACACGCAGCTTCCCGAGGTCGCGTGGCTCAACGCGGACCGGGTCGTCGCGGCGGCCCTCGCGGACGTGCGCCGCGGCGTCGTGATCTCGACGCCCTCGCTGCGGTACCGGCTGGCGTCGGGGCTGCTCAAGGTCGCGCCGCGTGCCGCCGTGCGGGCGTTCGAGGGGCGCTGACCGGTCTCGGGACGCGGTCGGGCGCGGAGGACGGACCCGCAGGAACGCTAGCCTTGACCCCATGACCGACACCTCCACGCACCTGTCCCCGACGCCCCGCGAGCAGCTCCGCGACCTGATCGCCGAGCTGGCGATCGTGCACGGGAAGGTCACGCTCTCCTCGGGCAAGGAAGCTGACTACTACGTGGACCTGCGCCGCATCACGCTGCACCACCGCGCGGCGCCGCTCGTCGGGCACGTCCTGCTGGACCAGCTCGAGGAGGCCGGGCTGGGGACCGCGGAGGTCGACGCCGTGGGCGGACTGACGCTCGGTGCTGACCCCATCGCGACCGCGCTGCTGCACGCCGCGGCCTCGCGGGGCCAGGACCTCGACGCGTTCGTGGTGCGCAAGGCCGCCAAGGCCCACGGGATGCAGCGTCAGATCGAGGGGCCGGAGATCGCGGGGCGCCGCGTCGTCGTCGTCGAGGACACGACGACGACGGGCGGCTCGCCCATCACGGCGATCGAGGCGGCGCGGGCAGCGGGCGCCGAGGTCCTGGGTGTCGCGACGATCATGGACCGCGACACGGGCGCGCGCGAGAAGATCGAGGCGCTGGGCGTGCCCTACTTCTCGATCTTCGGCCTGACGGACTTCGACCTTGCCTGAGCAGGCCTGAGCAGGGCCTGAACGTCCCGTGAGCGGGCCGGCAGCGGGAGGGGGCACGTCGTGACCTGGGTGGCGTGGGTCGTCTTCGTCGTCGTGGACGTCGTGGCGATCGGTCTGATGTACGTGTTCTGGCGGGCCGGCAAGGCGCGGCTGCGCATGTTCGAGGCGTGGGCCGCGCGCCACGGGTGGCGCTACGAGGCCCTCGACCGCGAGCTCGCCAAGCGCTGGCGGGGGACCCCGTTCGGGGCGGGGCACGACCGCAAGGCGACCGAGGTCCTCGCGGGCGAGTACGCAGGCCGCCCGGCGCTGTCGTTCACGTACGTCTGGACGGTCGGGGGCGGCAAGAGCGAGACGACGCACACGGCGCACGTGGTCGCCCTGTTCCTGCCGGCGGTGCTGCCCGCGCTCGAGCTGACGCCCGAGGGATTCGGGGCCAGGGTCGCCAAGGTGTTCGGCGGGCAGGACGTGCAGCTCGAGTCGGAGGACTTCAACCGGGCCTGGCGCGTCGAGACGAGCGACCTCCGGTTCGCGCACCAGGTCCTGCACCCGCGCCTCATGCACCGTCTCCTCGAGCCGGACTTCGCGCGACGCAACGTGCGGATCGAGGGGGACACGATCCTCGGGTGGACGGGTGGCAGGACGGTCCTGGACAACGTGTTCCCCCTCATGTCGCGGCTCGCGGCCGTGGCCGACGCGATCCCGGACCACGTCTGGCTCGACCGCGGGGCGTCGCCACCGCGTCGGCAGGGAGACCCGCCCCGCTCCGCGCCGACGTGGGGGACGCCGGCTCCCTGACGCCTCGGTCCGGGGTGCCGTGCTCCCCGCTACGATGCACGTACCTTCCGCGTCGCCCGACGACGTCACGCACCTCGGCCTGTCGGGCCCGGGCGCGCGGGCGTCCGGGCCGGGCGGTCCGACACCTCAGCCCAAGGGGGCAGCATGTCAGGCGGCATCATCGCCTTGATCGTCATCGGCGTCATCGTCCTGATCGTCCTCTTCTGGGCGGTCGCGCAGTACAACGGCTTCGTCCGGCTGCGGAACCTGGTGCAGGAGTCGTGGCGTCAGATCGACGTCGAGCTGCACCGACGCCATGACCTCATCCCGAACCTGATGGAGACCGTGAAGGGGTACGCCGCGCACGAGCGGGGCGTCTTCGAGCAGGTCGCCGCGGCGCGTTCGGCAGCGGCGGGACCGGTCTCCGGTCCGGCGGACCAGGCGGCCAAGGAGAACCAGCTGACGCAGGCGCTCGGTCGGCTGTTCGCGGTCGCCGAGGCCTACCCGCAGCTCCGTGCCAGCGAGAACTTCGGTCAGCTCCAGGCCGAGCTGACGAACACCGAGGACCGCATCGCGGCCGGTCGTCGGTTCTACAACGCGAACGTCCGCACGCTGAACACCAAGGTCGAGACGTTCCCGCCGAACGTCATCGCGAAGATGTTCGGCTTCCAGCGGGCCGAGTACTTCGAGGTCGACAACCCGGCGGTGCGCAACGCGCCGCGCCTGGACTTCAACGGCAACGGCCCGATCCTCGACCGCTGAGGTCGAGGACCGGCCGCGACGTGCGGCACGGACGGACGAGGGGCGGTGCGCCAGGGGCGCGCCGCCCCTCGGCGCGTCCCGGTCCGACGGGCGTCTGAGACGAGGGTGTGACTCCGACCACAGGAGATAAGGTAATCCTTGCTTTGGTGAGGCACGCCTTATATGGTCCACAGGGCGATGGTCGAGAGACCTGCCGCCCTGACGCCGCCATCGCGGGCGGCCCACGAACCATCACGGGAGACCGAGTGCTCATCACGCAACGAGGAGGGCGCCGTCGCGCTCTCGCCTCACTCCTGACCGGAGCGCTCGTCGCCGGTCTCGCAGTCGTCGGGGTCACTCCCGCCAGCGCCGCGGACACCGTCATGGTGTCGGGCGGCAGCGCCACCTGGAACCTCAAGGACAGCTGGACCGGCTACGTCGGCGGTGCGGGGACCATCACGCCCGCGCTGACCAACGGCAAGTCCGTGTACTCGCCCGCGAGCGGCAGCATCGACCCCGTGACGGGCGTCGGCGCGCTGCGCTTCGGTGGATCGACCAACTACAAGGCGCACGGCGGCGTCCTCGACATCACGGTCGCCGACCTGCGTCTCGCGATCAGCTCGCCGACGACCGGCGTCCTCACCGCGGACGTCACCACGGCCGCCGGGTTGGCAGACGACGTCAAGGTCGCCGACGTGGCCGTGAGCACGGCCCGCGCGGGCGACACGCTCACCGTCACGGCGGACGGCGCCCTGTCCAGCGCGTTCGGTGCGCTCGACGGCAACTTCGTCGACTACGTCGGCCAGCCGATGTCGACCTTCACCGCCACGCTCGACGCGCCGCTCCCGGTGGCGCCGGCCGCGCCGACGACCACGACGCTCGCGGTCGCCCCGGCGGGCACCTCGGTCGAGGGCACGGCGGTAGCGCTGAGCGCGACGGTCGCCCCGGCAGCGGCGGGCAGCGTCGAGTTCCTCGACGGCCCCACCTCGCTGGGTACGGCCACGGTGTCCGACGGCGCCGCTCGCCTCGACGTCGCGGCTCCGGCAGTGGGGGAGCACGCCTACTCGGCACGCTTCACCCCGGCCGACGCAGCCGCGTTCGTCGCCTCGACGTCCGCGTCCACCGCGCACACCGTGACGGCCAAGACCGTCGACCCGCCGGCTCCGGTCGCAGACCCCAAGGTGACGGTCACGCCGAGCGCGGATGTCGACCCCGCGGTCGAGAACACGTTCACCGTCTCGGGTACCGGTTTCGTGGGTGCCGGCGCGAAGAACGGTGCCTACGTCCTGCTGGGCGAGTCGTCGATCTGGAAGGGCGAGGGCCCGCTCCTGGCCGAGGGCTGGCTGCAGCAGGTCTACGTCCGCTCGATCGTCGACGGCGCGTTCACGACCACGATCACGGTCCCGGCAGGCTCGTTCGACGTCATGAAGGAGTACGTGGTCGCGACGTCGGCCGCGCACGCCCTCTCGGTCACGGATCGTTCGCTCGACACGTTCACGCCCGTCACGTTCAAGGGCGAGGAGCCCACGGCTCCGGTGTTCGAGCCTGCGATCGAGGTCTTCGCTGCTGATGGTGTGACGCCGCTGGGCGACACGCTGGTCCGTCCCGGTGACGCGATCGTGGTGAAGGGTTCCGGTTTCGATCCGGCGGCGAACGTCGGTGGTCGTGGGGCGCCGATCCCGGCGAACCTGCCGCAGGGCACGTACGTGGTGTTCGGCTCGTTCGCGGACGAGTGGCAGCCGTCGACCGGTGCGCCGACGACGGCTCGCAAGGTCGGGCCGCAGGCGTGGGCCCTGGCGGAGTCGGTGCTGGACCAGGTCCCGCCGGCTTTCCAGGGGACGATCCGCAAGCAGTGGGTCGACATCGCCGAGGACGGCTCGTTCACGGCGACGCTGACGCTCGCCGAGCTCGAGGCGATCGAGGGCGGTTCCTTCGGGGTCTACACCTACGCGGCCGGTGGCGTGAAGAACGCCGCTCAGGAGCTCGCGTTCCCCGTGAGCTTCACCAACGACCCGGCCCCGGTGTTCGAGCCTGCGATCGAGGTCTTCGCTGCTGATGGTGTGACGCCGCTGGGTGACACGGTGGTGCGTCCTGGTGACGCGATCGTGGTGAAGGGTTCCGGGTTCGATCCGGCGTCGAACGTCGGTGGATACGGCAACCCGATCCCCAACACCCTGCCGCAGGGCAACTACGTCGTGTTCGGCAGCTTTGCCGAGGCGTGGCGCCCGTCGGAGGGCGTGGCGAGCTCGGCACGCAAGGTCGGCTCGCAGGCATGGGCGCTGTCGGAGACCGTGCTGAACCAGCTCAGCCCCGCGAACCAGTCGATCATCCGTGGACAGTGGGCCGACATCGCCGCTGACGGCACGTTCACGGCCAAGCTCACGCTGAAGGCCCCCGCGGCTCTCGAGGGTGGGCGCTACGGCGTCTACACCTACGGTGCGGGCGGCGTGAAGAACGCCGACCAGGAGCTCTCGGTCCCGGTCAACTTCACCAACGCCCCGGCGCCTGCGCCGCTCACGGTCACCCTCGGCGCGCCGTCGGTCACGGCGGGAGCCAAGCTGTCGCTCACCGTCGCGGGTCTTGCGACCGGCGACAAGGTCTCGTCCGTCCTCCTGGGCGACACCTCCGCGAGCTTCGTCGCGAGCGGCGACTCGGTCGTCGTGACGGTGCCGGCGGACCAGGCCCCTGGTGAGCTCACGGTCACCGTGACGAGCGCGCTCGGTGCCACGGGGACGGCGACCGTCACGGTCGTCGGCAAGCCGGTGGTCCCGGTGGCCGATCCGAAGGTGACGGTCACGCCGAGTGCGGACGTCGACCCCGCGGTCGAGAACGTGTTCACGGTGACGGGTACCGGCTTCGTGGGCGAGGGCGCCAAGTATGGCGCGTACGTGCTGCTGGGCGACGCCTCGATCTGGAAGGGCGAAGGCCCTCTGGTGGCGTCGGGTTGGCTCGGTCTGCAGTGGGTGTCGCCTGCTCAGGTCGTCGACGGGAAGTTCACGACGACGATCACGGTTCCGGCGGGGACGTTCGACCCGGCCACGGAGTACGTGGTCGCGACGTCGGCGGCGCACGGCCTGTCGGCCACGGACCGTACTCTCGACTCGTTCACGCCCGTCACGCTCAAGCCTGTGGTGCCGGTGGCTGACCCGAAGGTGACGGTGACGCCGAGTGCGGACGTCGACCCTGCGGTCGAGAACGTGTTCACGATCTCGGGTACCGGGTTCGTGGGTGCTGGCGCGCAGTACGGCGCGTACGTGCTGCTGGGGGACGCGTCGATCTGGAAGGGTAACGCCCCTCTGGTCGCTGATGGTTGGCTCGGCCTGCAGTGGGTGATGCCGGCTCAGGTCGTGGACGGGAAGTTCACGACGACGATCACGGTTCCGGCGGGTTCGTTCGACCCGGCCACGGAGTACGTGGTCGCGACGTCGGCTGCGCACGGCCTGTCGGTCACGGACCGTTCGCTCGACACGTTCACGGCGCTGTCCGTGAAGCAGCCCGGGAAGGACGCGGAGGCGACGAGCACGACGCTGCGTGCTTCGTCGGCGAGCAGCGTCGAGGGCACCGGCGTGACGTTCACCGCGACCGTCGCACCGGCGTCGGCCGAGGGCGTGGTTCGCTTCGTCGACGGCTCCAAGGACCTGGGCTCCGCTGCGGTCAAGGACGGCGTCGCCGTCCTGGTCGCGAGCGACCTCGCGGTCGGTCCGCACTCCGTGACCGCCGTGTTCACCCCGACGGACAGCACGTCCTTCCTGGGTTCGACCTCTGCGGCGGCGACCGTCACGGTCACGGCCAAGCCCGTCACCCCGCCTCCCGCAGGTGCGGCAGGCAGCCTGCAGTGGGGCGTCAAGGAGTCGTTCCGGACGTACATCGCAGGCCCGATCGCCCAGGGAGGCGTGACGACCTCGAACGGTGCGACAGGGGCCGCGACCGGTCTGTACTCGTTCCCGCAGTCCGCGAAGAGCTCGTTCGACACGGCCTCCCGCAAGGGCTCGGTCGACTTCGCCGGTACCGTCCGGTTCACGGGGCACGGCGGCATCCTCGACGTCCGCCTGAGCAACCCGCGCATCGTCGCGACCGGTGACAAGGCGACGCTGGTCGCCGACGTCGACTCGAAGGACATCGAGGGCGGTTCGTTCGTCCAGTCCGGCGTGACGGTCGCGACGCTCGACCTGGCCGCCGCGAAGGTCACGACCGCGAACGGCACCACGACCTACGCGAGCGTCCCCGCTGCCCTCACCGCATCAGGCGTCCCGGCGTTCGGTGCGTTCTACACGGCCGGTGACGCGCTCGACCCGGTGACCTTCACGGTCGGCTCCGCGGTCGAGAACCCCGGCAAGACCCCGGGCGAGAGCTCGGGCAACACCGACGGCTCGGGCACGCAGCAGGACCCCGCCAAGGCGACGCTCTCCGTCTCCCAGGTTGCCCCCGGCGACCAGGTCACGATCAGCGGCGTCGGGTTCGGGGCCGACGAGGCAGGTCTGCGCGTCGAGGTCCACTCCAGCCCGCAGGTCCTTGCCACGGGCATCACGGCCAACGCCGGTGGTGCGGCCACGTCGACCGTCACGATCCCCAAGGATCTCCCGGCGGGCGAGCACACGCTGCTCCTCATCGGCGCGAACCACACGGCGTCCGCGGCCATCACGGTCACGGGTTCGAGCACCTCGGGCAGCGGTTCAGCTGCTCAGCAGTGCTACGCGCAGGGTGTCAACGGCGCCACGTTGACCTGGGCCGTGAGCGACAAGTTCCGCGCGTACATCGCGGGGCCGATCGCCAAGGGTTCCGTCTCGGCCAGCGGTGCCAAGGACAACGGCTCCACGACCACGTGGAGCGGCGGCAAGGGATCGTTCAACACCGACCTCGGCAAGGGCCGAGCCTCCTTCGCAGGCTCGGTGCACTTCACCGGTCATGGCGGCATCCTCGACCTGCAGATCTCCAACCCGCGGGTCCAGGTCAACGGCGGCAGCGGCACGCTCGTCGTCGACGTCGTCAGCAGCGACATGGAGGGCAACAAGTCCACGAGCAAGGGCGTCGCGTTCGCGAGCCTCGACCTCTCGGGCAAGAAGTCGACCTCGGGCACCACGATCACGTGGACCGGTGCGCCGGCCACGCTGACGGCCGCAGGCGCCAAGGCGTTCGCGGGCTTCTACGAGGCAGGGACCGCTCTGGCCCCCGTCACGTTCAGCTTCCCGATCGGGGGCGACGTCGAGTGCGACGCGTTCTCGGGACTTGCCGCCACCGGCACCGAGGCGGGCAACGTCACGGCCCTCGCGGTGATGCTGCTCCTGAGCGGCGCGGGCCTGCTCGCGGTGAGCAGGCGCCGTCGGGCACGCGCGACCGTCTGACGTACCACCGCAGGACCGCTCAACGAACGGCGGGCGGGCCGGGACCACTCCAGGTCTCGGCCCGCCCGCCGTTCGTCGTCCTCGCCTCAGCCGGTCGCAGCGACGTCGGACGCGGGCCGGTAGCGGTGCTCCAGGCGCCCCGCTAGGCCGTGGTGGGGGTTATGCCTCGGCACGGCCGATCGCAGGCCTGCGAGGCCCCGCAGCACGCTGCCCTGGTACCCCGAGGGCGAGTTCTAGCGGTCGTCGCAACACCCAAGCGATGGGCATGCGATGGGCTTCGAGATTCGTCAGGAGCGGCAGAGTGCTGGGCGGAGGGCTGAGGTTCGAGAGGGCGGAATACTCCCGCCTCATGGACCTTGGTTACGCCAACGCCGAGGCGTGCGAGCGAGCAGGTATCAACCCTCGAACGGGCAGGGAGTGGCGCAACGGTCGTCCGGACGGGCGAAAGAGGCCCCCGCCGCCGAGCTCAACGCCCGGCCTCGCAAGACGCTGGGCTGGCAGACACCAGCCCGGCGTCTCCGCGAACTCATCACTCGGCCGATGTGATGCCCCTTCACATCACGCTAGGTATCAATGCCATGGCCAGGTATAGCCACCGCCGACTTCACCGCTCGAGCTAAGACGGGAACCGAAAGCTGGCCAGCGTCATCGGCAGGCGCGTCCTCAAGTTCGCCGGCCAACCTCTGGAAGAACGCCTCTGCGGCGAAGGTGCTCCATAACTCAGGTGTGTCGTAGGCCGAGTCGCGCAGGTCCCACAAGGCACCGACAAGCTCGTCCGTCGTGCGGGCCGCATCGAGCCGCTGCAGCGCAATCGAGAGTCCGTCCATGCGCCGATCGTAGAGGTGAACGTCGGTCACGTGACCTTCGATGCCTACCCCTACGATCGTGATGGGACGCTGTGCTATACACACCGTGTTGCGACGACCGCTAGAACTCGCCGAGCTGGTCGGGGGCCGGGGCAGCGTGCTGTCCGGGAGCGTGGGTCAGACGAGGTCGACGAGGTTCGCGATCGAGTCGACGACCTTGCTGGGGCGGAACGGGAACGTGTCGACCTCGTGGATCTTGGTCGAGCCCGTCATGACGAGGTAGGTGTAGAGCCCGGCCTCGATGCCTGCGACGACGTCGGTGTCCATGCGGTCGCCGATCATCGCGGTCGTCTCGGAGTGCGCGTCGATGCGGTTGAGCGCGGACCGGAACATCATGGGGTTGGGTTTGCCAACGAAGTACGGCTCGCGTCCGGTGGCGGCCGTGATCATCGCGGCGACCGCACCCGTCGCGGGCAGCGGTCCCTGCTGCGAGGGGCCGGTCGTGTCCGGGTTGGTGCAGATGAAGCGCGAGCCGCCCAGGATCAGGCGGACGGCCTTGGTGATCGCCTCGAACGAGTACGTGCGGGTCTCGCCGAGCACCACGTAGTCGGGGTCGGACTCGGTGAGCGTGTAGCCGGCCTCGTAGAGGGCCGTGGTCAGACCCGCCTCGCCGATCGCGTAGGCACTGCCGCCGGGGACCTGGTCGCTCAGGAACTGCGCGGTGGCCAGGGCGGACGTCCAGATCGACTCCTCGGGCACCTCGATGCCCGAGGTCGCGAGGCGCGCGCGCAGGTCGCGGGCCGTGAAGATCGAGTTGTTCGTCAGGATGAGGAACGGGCGTTCCTTGTCGCGCAGCGCGCGCACGAACTCGGCCGCTCCGGGGATGGCGTGGCCCTCGTGGACGAGCACGCCGTCCATGTCGGTGAGCCAGCTCTCGATCACGCGCGTCATCAGTGGTCCTCTCCAGGGGTGTGCTCGACGGCGTCCGGCGTCTTCTCGGACCCGGTCGGCGAGGCGGTGGTCGCCTCGGCCGTCGTCAGGGGGGTGTCGCTCGCACCTGCGGTCGGGACGGCGGGTGTGGCAGCGGTCGGGACGGCGGGTGTGGCAGCGGTCGGGACGGCGGGTGCGGCAGCGGCCGAGGTCGCGTCAGCCGCAGCTGCGGCCGTCCCGACCGCGGCGAGCTGGGCCTTGGCGCTCTTCGCCTCGCGGCGGGCCCGCAGCACCTCGATCACCACGGGGACGACCGAGACGGCGACGATGAGGACGAGGATCGTCTCGATGTGGTCGTTGACGAACTGGACGTTGCCGAGCCAGTAGCCGAGCAGCGTCACGCCGACGCCCCACACGAACGCGCCGACCAGGTTGTAGGTGACGAACGTCCGGTAGCGCATGCCGCTCATGCCTGCGGCGACCGGGGCGAACGTCCGCAGGAAGGGGACGAACCGCGCCAGGATGACCGTGCGTCCGCCGAAACGCTCGAAGTAGTCGTGGGCCTGGTCGATGTACTTGGTCTTGAGGACGCGCGCGTCGGGCGTGAAGAGGCGGGGGCCGATCTTGTTGCCGATCAGGTAGGCGAGCTGGTCCCCGAGGAACGCGGCCGCGAAGATCATGGCGCACACGACCCAGATCGACAGGTTCAGCTCGTCCTGGGCGACCAGGAGGCCTGCGGTGAAGAGCAGCGAGTCGCCGGGCAGGAACGGGAAGAGCAGCCCGGTCTCGATGAAGACCACGGCGACGATGCCGAAC
Source organism: Oerskovia enterophila (assembly GCF_044748475.1). Taxonomy (NCBI): domain Bacteria; kingdom Bacillati; phylum Actinomycetota; class Actinomycetes; order Micrococcales; family Cellulomonadaceae; genus Oerskovia; species Oerskovia enterophila. The sequence goes on along the minus strand of NZ_JBIVFZ010000004.1, from coordinate 231,305 downwards.
ACCGCGTACACGCCGAAGCGCTCGATGAAGCCGCTGATCATGGTCCGCGCGTCGAGCCAGTCCGGCCCGAGCGCGACGACCTGGCCCCCGTCGACGGCAGAGAGCGCTGCGGCGGCATGGGGCAGCGCTGAGGTCAGGAGCAGGTCGGTGAGCACGCCACCAGCGTAGTGGGCGTGCGGCTGCACGGGCCCGGGCCGTGTCGAGCGCCTGTCGAGCACTCGTGAACATCCTGGGAGGATCCGGTCCGGGTGGGCGCCGGGGACAATGGAGCCGTGACGAACACCCCCGCGCACGACGACCGTCCCCCGGCACTCTCCCGGACCGAGGCGCCGACCGAACGGCCGAGCGAGCCCTCGCCCGAGCCGCCGCTCGCCCGCGGCGAGGACGAGGTCGAGGTGGGCGTGGGCCCCTGGCCGGGCGGACGGGAGGCCTGGCCGACCGACGCGCGCTACGACGTCGACCTGCTCGAGCACGGTGACCGGCGCAACGTCGTGGACGCCTACCGCTACTGGACGGTCGAGGCGATCGTCGCGGACATGGACGCGCGCCGCCCTGCGGACCGGCGCCTGCACGTCGCGATCGAGAACTGGGGCCACGACCTGAACATCGGGTCGGTCGTGCGCACGGCCAACGCGTTCAACGCGGCGGGCGTGCACATCGTGGGCCGGCGGCGCTGGAACCGCCGCGGCGCCATGGTCACCGACCGCTACCAGCACGTGAGCCACCACCCGCAGGTCGAGGACCTGCTCACATGGGCCGCGGCGCAGCACGACGGCGCGGGCATCCCGGTGATCGGGATCGACAACGTCCCGGGCTCGATCCCGATCGAGGGCTTCGCGTTCCCGCCGGAGTGCGTCCTGCTGTTCGGGCAGGAGAGCAGCGGGCTCTCGGCCGAGGCGCGTGCGGCGAGCCGGGAGATCCTGCACATCACGCAGCTCGGGTCGACGCGGTCGATCAACGCGGGGGCCGCGGCGGCGATCGCGATGCACGCGTGGGCCGTGCAGCACGCCTACCGGTAGCAGGCCGTCCCGACCCCCGGGACGTCCCAACCAGTGGTGACGGACGTCCACCAGTGGGACGGGCCACACCGCCGGTAGGGATCCATGGCAAAATCATGGGGATAACAGGGCGCGCGGCAGTGTCGTCGGCACCCACCTCCTTCCGTCATTGGAGTTCTGCAGATGGCTATCGCAACCCCCGAGGTCTACGCCGAGATGATCGACCGCGCGAAGGCAGGCAAGTTCGCCTACCCCGCCGTCAACATCACGTCGTCGCAGACCATCACCGCCGCCATTCAGGGCTTCGCCGAGGCCGAGTCCGACGGCATCATCCAGGTCTCCGTCGGCGGCGCCGAGTACGCGGCGGGCTCGACCATCAAGGACCGCGTCACCGGTTCGCTCGCCCTCGCGGCGTACGCGACCGAGGTCGCCAAGAACTACGACGTCACCATCGCGCTGCACACGGACCACTGCGCCAAGCAGAACCTGGACTCCTGGGTCCGTCCGCTGCTCGCGCTGGAGATCGAGCAGGTCAAGGCCGGCAAGCTCCCCACGTTCCAGTCGCACATGTGGGACGGCTCGTCCGTGCCGCTCGACGAGAACCTGATCATCGCCGAGGAGCTCCTCGAGCTCTCCGTCGCCGCGCGCACCATCCTCGAGATCGAGGTCGGTGTCGTCGGTGGCGAGGAGGACGGCCACACGGCCGAGATCAACGACAAGCTCTACACGACGGTCGAGGACGGTCTCGCGACCGTCAAGGCCCTCGGTGCGGGCGAGAAGGGCCGCTACCTGACGGCCCTCACGTTCGGCAACGTGCACGGCGTCTACAAGCCGGGTGCGGTCAAGCTGCGTCCGTCGATCCTCGCGGACATCCAGAAGGCCGTCGGCGAGGCCATCGGCAAGGAGAACCCGTTCGACCTCGTCTTCCACGGCGGTTCGGGCTCCACGGCCGAGGAGATCACCGAGGCCGTGGACAACGGCGTCATCAAGATGAACATCGACACGGACACGCAGTACGCGTTCACGCGTCCGGTCGTCGACCACATCTTCCGCAACTACGACGGCGTCCTGAAGGTCGACGGCGAGGTGGGCAACAAGAAGGCCTACGACCCGCGCGCCTGGGGCAAGCTCGCCGAGGCCGGCATGGCTCAGCGCATCGTCGAGGCGTCGCAGCAGCTGCGTTCCGCGGGCCAGAAGATCCGCTGAACGGCTCGCTGAGCCGCCCGCGAGGGCGGTGAGCCCGGCGGGAGCGTCCCGCCACCAGCAGTGCCAGCAGGCCCCGGTCCGTCAGGACCGGGGCCTGCTGCGTGTCGTGGGGCGGCTCGGGCTGCCCGACGGCGGAGCGTCCGTCGGGCGGTCGGCCTCAGCGGTCGCTGCGCGGGAGGCGACGGCTCCCGTTGAGGTGAGTGACGCCGTCGGGCAGGTCGAAGCCGGGGTCCTCGTCGACGATGTCGAGCATGTCCCCGATGCGCGTGACCTCGAGCAGGAAGCGGACGGTCGGGGGAGCGCGCAGCACCCGGACACGGTGCGGCCCGCGTGTCGCGAGCCGCGCGAGGAACGCCACGCCCGAGGAGTCCATGAAGGTCACGTGGTGCGCGTCGATCTCGACGGGGAGGCCCGTGGCCTCGGCGTCCGCGGTCGCGTCCAGCAGGTCCGGGCCCAGATCGGCGTCGATCTCGCCCGACAGCACGATGCGGGCGCGTGTCGCCCCGACGATGACGTGAACGCTCGCAGGGTCGGACTGCTCCGTCACGACGTTGCTCGACCCGGTCGCGGGGTCGTCAGGCTCGCTACCAACCGTGGTGTTACCGTCGCGCACGTTGCTCCTCCCAGCGTGGACCGGACCCGCACAGGTCTCGGAGATCACCAATCTACGGTTGAATGTCCACTCGGGACAGTAACGCGCTCACGGCAATCTCGGTCGGAGGTGGGAATGGTCGGCTCGTCGAGCCTCGGGCTGGGCTCCTGGGCACATGGTCCGCGCGCGGCCGGGGCCTCCCTGCCGGCAGGCGGACCGGAGCTCTTCGCGCGCGCCGCGCAACGCTCCGGGGTCGCGTCCTTCCTGCTGGGCAGCCGGTCCCAGGGCATGCCGATGATCTGGGTCAACGACGCTTTCTGCCGGCTCACGGGGTTCACGGCCGACGAGGTCCTGAGCCGCAGCCCGCGCTTCCTCGCCGAGCTCCTCGCGGACCCCGCCGAGGCGGACCTGTTCCGCGCCGCGGTCGAGGAGGGGCGCGACGTCGCGCGCACGGTCCGCAGCGACCGGCACGACGGCGCGTCGTTGTGGACGCAGGTCTCCCTGTCCCCGGTCGACGAGGCCGACGGCGAGGTCGCCCACTGGATCGGCATGATGATCGACGTCTCCGAGCACATCGACCGGTCTGCGGCCCAGCTCGCGTCGCTCGAGCTCGAGCGCCGGGAGCGCGTCAGCCTCGCGATCATCACCGAGACCTCGGACCTGCTCAACGACCTCGACTACCCGCTCGCGCTGCGCGAGATCTGCGACGTCCTCGAGGGGGCGCTCGTCGGGTGGGCAGGTTTCTACATGAACGACGACGGGCTGCGCTACGCCGAGGGCATCGACACGACGACCCCGCCGAGCGGCCGTGGGCAACGTCACGGCCGCTACATCGCGGACGGGGCGGGCGTCGTCGAGGGGGCCATGGGGCTCACGGACGCTCTCGGGGACGCCACGGGTCCCGCGGGCCTCGTGCCCGGCACCGTGATCGACCTGCAGGACACGGTGCAGGACCTGCTCGACGGCCGGATCGACGGCCCGGTCCGCCTGGACCTGACGGCCGACTACCCGCAGTGGTCCGCGTCGAGCTGGCTGAGCCGGGACGTGCGGCAGCGCACCTCGTCGAACGCCGATGCGCCCAGCGCCGTCCTGCTCCACGCGATCGCCGGCCGCCGCCGCGTCCTGGGGCTGCTCGCCACGAGCGGGCTGCCCGCCTCGGTGACGACGGCCCCCGACGCGTCGGGCACGCAGGCGGTCCTGCGTGCGCTCGCCCGGCGGGCGGGCCTCGCGATCGACAACGTGCGCCTGTACGCCCGCGAGCACCGGCTGGCCGAGACCCTCCAGCGCGCCATGCTGCCCGAGCAGGCGGACGTCACGGGGCTCGACGTGTGGACGTACTACGCGCCCAACTCCGAGCACGCGCAGGTCGGCGGCGACTGGTACGACGTCCTGCAGATCTCCCCCGACGTCGTCGGCCTGGTGATCGGGGACGTCGTGGGCCACGACGTCGAGGCCGCGGCCGCGATGGGGCAGCTGCGGTCGGTGGTCCGTTCGTACGCGTACGAGCTCACGACCCCGGGGCCCGTGCTCGAGCGCGTCGACCAGCTCGTCGTCGGGATGCGCATCCCGCGGTCCGCGAGCCTCGTGTACGCGGCGCTCACGCACCGTCCTCCGGCTCGGCCTGACGCGCGTTCGCCCGAGCTCGACCCCGAGGCGTTCGAGGAGAGCACGACGGTCCTGGAGGCCACCACGGCGGCGACGACGGCCACGACCGACGGCGCAGCCGACGAGGGCGACGACGCGAAGACCTGGGCGATCGAGTACTCGCGGGCGGGGCACCTCCCGCCCCTGCTGCTCCGGGGTGGTGCGGTGACGCAGCTCAACGAGGCGGGCGGCTCGCTCGTCGGGTTCGGTACCGGCACCCGGGCGACGGGGCGCGTCGAGCTCGAACCCGGCGACGTCCTGCTCTTCTACACGGACGGGCTGATCGAGCGGCGCGACCGCGCGCTGCGTGTCGGGCTCGACGCCCTCGTGGAGGCGACCCGGTCGATCACGGCCATCGACTCGGCCGGCATCGGCGAAGAGCTCCTCTCCCGCCTCGCGGACGCCCCCGAGGACGACGTGGCCCTCGTGGTCGTGCGGATCCCGGACCCGGTCTCGGACCCCGTCACCTCGGCCCTGAGCCCGCGGAGCCGTCGCTGGCTCCTCCCGAGCGAGCCCGCGTCGATCGGGCGCGCCCGTCATGCCGTACTGCGCACGTGCCAGGCCTGGGACCTGGGTGACAGCGCCAACGCCGAGCTCGTGGTCTCCGAGCTCGTCGCCAACGGGGTCCTGCACGGCTGGGGTCACCTCGCGCTGCGGCTGTTCGACACGGGCGACGGCCTGCGCGTCGAGGTCGAGGACTCCAACCCTGCGCCGCCCGTCTCGACCGACGGGCACGCGCACCGGATGGGCGGGTTCGGGATGCAGATCGTCGAGCGCCTCGCGGACTGGGGCTGGCGTCCGGCGGGCTCGGGCAAGCTCGTGTGGGCGCGGTTGCGCCCGCTCGGGGAACGCCCGGACAGGTCGGCGAGCGCCCGGGACTGAGGGGCGGTCAGGCGGGTCGTCGGTCGAGGAACGGCTCGGTCAGGACGCGCCGGCCCCGGCGGGCGGGTCGCAGCGGTGGTCGACGTCGATCCGGAAGAGGTCGAGCGCGCCGCACACCTCGAGGACGAACAGGTCCCGGTCGTCGCACCCGCGCAGGACCGTCGCACCGCCGCGCTTGCGTCCCGAGTCGGCGAGCGAGATGAGGAACGCTGCGCCCGTGGAGTCCATGAACGTCACCCGGCACATGTCGATCACCAGGAGCTGGCGTCGCAGCCCGACGACGCGGGCCGCGATCTCGGGGAACTGGTCCCGTTCGGCGAGATCGAGGTCCCCGGCGATGACGAGAGTGGTCGTCGCGGGGGAGGTCGAGATCTCGATCATGGTCCTGACTCTAGGCGGGTGCGCCGCTCGTTGCACATGCGCTCGTCAGGGGCCTGCGAGAATCGACGGATGTCGACCACACCAGTGCGCCCCAACCTCCTCGACGGACCGGCTCCGGTGCGTCTGCCCGCCGAGCCGGACGTCGTCGCCGGCCTCGCGCGCGGCGACGAGCCGTTCGGGCTCGCGGCCACCCACCCCTCGTCCTCGCTGCTCTGGGCGCTCCTCGCCGAAGCGACGCTGCGCGACGGGGGAGAGCACGCCCCGGTGACCGCGTACGCGTTCGCGCGCACCGGGTACCACCGGGGCCTCGACGCGCTGAGGCGGGCAGGGTGGCGCGGCCAGGGGCCGATCCCGGCCGACCACGAGCCCAACCAGGGGTTCCTGCGGGCGCTACTCGCGCTGCACCGCGCCGCCGCGCTCATCGGTGAGACCGACGAGGCCGACCGTTGCGCCCAGTTCCTGGTCGACTCGGGTACCTCGGTCGACGAGGTCTCCGCGCTCGTCGCCTGACGCGCGCAGCACGCCGCAGGCCGACGGTGCTGCTCGACGCCCGGCGCGCCCGGCATGCACGGCGCACTCGGGGCGCGACCCGCACCCGCGCCCGGGGCGGGAGCGGCGCCGTCGGACACCTGGAGCGCACCTGGTGGACCAGGGGAGCCGTCCAGGGCAAGGACAGGTAAACTCGTCCCGGCTTCCGGGTGACTGCCGCCCGGACGTGCCTCGGGCCCGCAGAGGACCCGCCGGTGAGACACGACACGCATCGACCCCGTCGTCAGTGCGTGCCGCCGTTCGCCGGCCGGCCCGTCCCCTGTACGTGCCGGTCGGTGCTGGTCCGTGACCCGGTCCGAGGAACAGGCAGTCTGAAAGTGGGGAATCCATGCCAGGCGTGGTGCTCATCGGTGCCCAGTGGGGCGACGAAGGCAAGGGCAAGGCGACCGACCTCCTCGGTTCGCGGGTCGACTACGTGGTCAAGTTCAACGGCGGCAACAACGCCGGGCACACGGTCGTCATCGGGGACGAGAAGTACGCCCTGCACCTGCTGCCCTCCGGCATCCTGTCGCCGGGCGTGACCCCCGTCATCGCGAACGGCGTGGTCGTCGACATCGAGGTGCTCTTCCAGGAGCTCGACGACCTGATCTCGCGCGGTGTGGACGTCTCGCGTCTCCTGGTGTCCGGGAGCGCGCACGTCATCACCGGGTACCACCGCACCATGGACAAGGTGAGCGAGCGGTTCCTCGGCAAGCGCCGCATCGGGACGACCGGGCGCGGGATCGGGCCGGCGTACGCCGACAAGATCAACCGTGTCGGGATCCGCATGTGGGACCTGTTCGACGAGAAGATCCTGGCCGAGAAGATCGAGGGGTCGCTCGACCAGAAGAACCACCTGCTGGTCAAGGTCTACAACCGCCGCGCCATCACGGTCGACGAGACCGTCGAGGAGCTCCTCGCGTACGCGGAGCGCGTCAAGCCGATGGTCGCGGACACCTCGCTGATCCTCAACCAGGCGCTCGACGCGGGCAAGAACGTCCTCTTCGAGGGCGGGCAGGCCACGATGCTCGACGTCGACCACGGCACCTACCCGTTCGTGACGTCGTCGAACGCGACGGCTGGTGGCGCGGTGACGGGCTCGGGTGTCGGACCCACCAAGATCTCGTCGGTGATCGGCGTCATCAAGGCTTACACGACCCGTGTGGGCGAGGGCCCGTTCCCCACCGAGCTCTTCGACGAGATGGGCGAGTACCTGCTCAAGACGGGTGGCGAGTTCGGCGTGACCACGGGCCGCGCGCGCCGCTGCGGCTGGTACGACTCGGTGATCGCGCGCTACTCGAGCCGCATCAACGGGATCACGGACCTGGTCGTGACCAAGCTCGACATCCTCACGGGCATCCCCAAGATCCCCGTGTGCGTCGCCTACGACGTCGACGGCGTCCGGTACGACGAGATGCCCACCGACCAGACGGCGTTCCACCACGCCAAGCCGATCTACACCGAGTTCGACGGCTGGACCGAGGACATCTCCGGCTGCCGGACCTTCGAGGACCTGCCGGCCAACGCCCAGGCGTACGTGCGTTCGCTCGAGGAGCTCTCGGGTGCGCGGGTCTCGGCGATCGGCGTGGGGCCGTCGCGCGACGCGATCATCCCGCTGCACGACCTGCTGCACTGAGACGCCGGTACCGCACCTGTTCCCGACCGGACGGAAGGTTCCAGGTGCGTTGACGAACGTCTGACGGTAGAAACGGACGTAGCGGATTCTCGATCTCGTATCGAGCGTCCGTTGCGTCCGTTTTTATGTTTTGGTGCTGTGACGTGCGTCGAACATGCCGGAAGATTCCGACAACCTGCGTGAAAGGGTCAGGTTTCATCCTCGATTCCGTCAAGGATGGTCGATATGGTATAGGCGTACCAAGAAAGTCCAGCAACGGCGCTTCTTGGGGGGACCGCAAGGAATCTTCAGGGCGAGCGTCGGCGTTCTGGCCGTTCGCACCCTGACCGACAGAAACGGGTGTGTGACATGCAGGAATCTCGTAGCCGCAAGATCAAGGTCGGGCTCGCCGGACTCGTCGTCCTCGGCGTGGGCGTCGCCGCGACCAGCGCGCTCTGGAGCGACAACGTCTGGTTCCAGGGCGACGTGACGTCCTCGAAGTTCAACCTCGTGGGCTCGCTCGACGGGACGACCTGGCTCGAGTCCGACGACGGGACGAACATCGAGCTGACCATCCCGACGGTCGAGAACCTCTCCCCGGGAACGCCCGTCACCAAGACGGTCTACGTCAAGAACGACACCGACTCGACGAACCCCGCCAACCTCGCGGCCCCGGTCGTCGAGGTCACGAGCACCAGCCCCGAGCTCGAGGGCGCGCTCGCCGTCACGGCCGCGTACGCGGACCCCGCCGCGGCGGCGAACCTCGCGCCGGACGCCCAGGTCGCGATCACCGTGACCTACACGCTCACGATCCCTGCCGGTTCGAGCGCCGCCGACAACGCCGCGCTCCAGGGCCAGACGGCCGACTTCACGATCCAGGTCACGGGCACCGAGGTCGTGACTCCCTGACATGACCCGAACCTCACGCACGGCTCGCGCCGTCGTGGGGGTGGCGACGCTCGGTGCGCTCGGCAGCGCCGGACTCCTCCCGGGGACCGGTGCTGCCGTCGCCGTCGAGGCACCCACCGTGGTGGCGGCCGGGGAGGTGAGCCCCCAGCCCTTGTCGTTCTCCCTCGACGGCATGTCCCCGGGGCAGACCCGCTCCACCGTCGTCGACCTCGTCTCGACCCACGCGTCGGACGGGGTGGTCGTCGACGTCCGCGTCACGACGACCGGTGACCTGGGAGGCTCGCTCAGTACCTCGATCGACGCGTGCACGAGTCCCTGGCGGGGTGACGAGTGCCCGAGCGGCGCCGTCCGACTCGTCGACGGCTGGCGCGGGCCGCAGTCCGGGCCCGCCGCGCAGGACGTCGTCCTGCCCGCGGGAGCGACCACGTCGCTCCGCGTCCTCGTGACGCTCGACGACGACGCTCCCGGCGGCGCAACGGGCACCGTCCGGTACGACCTCGCGCTGCAGGGGGAGACCACGGCCGGGGGCGGGGGCGGGGGCGGGGGCACCACCGACCCCTCCGGTCCCGGAGGGCCTGGTGGACCGCTCGCGGCGACGGGCGCCGCCGTGTGGTCGGTCGCGGCGCTCGCAGGTGCTGCGATCGGCGTCGGGGCAGCGCTCCTGCGCCGCAGGAGACATCCTGAACCCGGCGCGACGACCGGGCAGCCGGTCGGGCCGTGAGGCGCAGCGGAGAGACAGGCGCACTCCACGGCTCACGACCTCCGCGCCACCTGCGCGGCAGGTGCTTCGACACGCAGGGCGGTGCGCCCCGCTCGCACGACGACCAGGAGAGGAGTCACCCGTGATCGATCGACCGTCCCCGCGGCCCGGCGTCCGGCGGCTCGCCCCAGTCCGTGCCGCGGCACGGGTGGCCGCCGTGCTGGCGCTCCTGCTCCTGGTCGGAGTCACCCTGTGGAGCGCAGGGCAGTCGCGTCCGACCTCGGCGGCGTGGGTCGACTCGGTCTTCGCCGACGGCCGCGTGACCACGGCGTCGATCTCCGCCGCTGTCGACGTGGTCGCGGGCGACTACCACTCGTGCGCGCTCGTCGAGGGCGGCGAGGTCTGGTGCACGGGGGCCAACGACCGCGGCCAGCTGGGGACGGGCACCACGGCGTCCTCGGACGTCCTCGTGGGACCGGTCGGAGGGCTGCTCTCGGGCAAGGAGGTCACGTTCCTCGACGCCGGCGACAAGCACACGTGCGCGTTCGCCGAGGGCTCGGTGTACTGCTGGGGCGACAACTCGAGCGGGCAGATCGGCGTCGGCGGTGCGGCCTTCTACACCGAGCCGGTGGCGATCCCGCCCGGGAACGCCGTCGGTCCGGTGACCGAGCTCGAGCTCGGAGCAACCGGCTCGTGCGCGGTCGCGGGCGGCAAGGGGTACTGCTGGGGCGACACGCTGGGGCCCGCAGGGACCTCCTCGGCCCCGGTCGAGATCTCCGGTGGGGCCATGCCGGCCGGGGCGACCGTGACCGACATCGCGATCGGTGCCGGCCTCGGGTGCCTCCTGGCCGACGGGGCGCCGTACTGCTGGGGTGCGAACGACGTCGGGCAGCTGGGCGACGGGACGACCACCCCCAGCCCGACCCCCGTGGCGGTCGTGACGAGCGGCGTGCTCCAGGGAGCGGAGATCCTCGACATCTCGGTCGGCGGCAAGTCCAGTTGCGTGATCGGCAGGACCACGACCTGGGAGGTCGTCCAGGCGCCGTTCTGCTGGGGCGACAACACCTGGGGCCAGCTCGGCACGGGGAGCACCGGCGGAAGCTCGACGGTCCCCGTCGCGACGGTCCAGGGCGGCGAGCTCGCCGGGACGCCCGTCGTGTCGGTCGACCTGGGCGACGGGACGACGTGCGCCATGAAGTCGACCGGCATCGCGTACTGCTGGGGGAACAACTCCGCGGGCCAGACCGGCACCAACGTCACCTGGAACGCCATCGTCAACCGGCCGACCGAGGTCGACCGCGGCAACATGAATGCCGTCACGGACGGTGCGCGGTTCCGGACGGTCGACGTCGACGCGACGCACGGCTGCGGGGCCGCGACGGACGGCATGCTCTACTGCTGGGGCCTCAACACCTCGGGGCAGCTCGGGACGGGCAGCACGGTCCAGTCGTACCGCCCGGTCATGATGAGCCCGACCTGGTCGGGATGGGCCTCGTGAGGTGCCTCAAGCGGATCGGCGACGCGTTCCTGACGGTCGCCGCCGTCGCCGGGGTGCTCGGTCTGCTGCTGTTCCTCGGCATCCAGACGGGACGGCTGCAGACCATGGTCGTCATCTCCGGATCGATGGTGCCGACCTACGAGGTGGGTGACGCGATCGTCGCGCGCCGCGTCCCGGCGTCGAGCCTCGAGGTCGGTGACGTCGTGAGCGTCTTCACCCGTGACGGCGTCCTGGTGACGCACCGTGTCGTCGCGATCGAGGGCGGACCTGGCGACGAGCGGACCCTCACGCTCCGTGGGGACAACAACTCCGTCGACGACCCCGAGCAGTACGTCGTCGGCGACGCCCTGGTGCCGCTCGTCCGGATACCGGGGGCCCGCGACGCCATCGAGACCCTGCGTCGGCCCGCGGTCGGCATCCCCGTCGTCGTCGCGGCGTGCGCACTCGTCGGGTTCGCGCTCATGCCCTCCTCGAAGAAGCGTCACGAACCCGACGACGAGCCGATGCCGGACGGTCCCGCAGCGGGACCGGTGCCCGACGACGTGGACGCCCCGGGCCCACCGCGCACCGATCGGTAGACTGCGTTCCCGTGAAGATCCTCGTCATCGGTTCGGGTGCCCGCGAGCACGCCATCGTCCACTCCTTCGCCCAGGAGTCCGTCGCCACGGGCGCGGAGGCGCACGAGCTGCACGCCGCCCCGGGGAACCCGGGGATCGGAGAGCTCGCGACGCTCCACGCGGTCAGCGCGGTCGACGGCGAGGCCGTCGCGGCGCTCGCGGTCGAGCTGGGAGCAGAACTGGTCGTGATCGGCCCGGAGGCGCCGCTCGTCGCCGGTGTCGCGGACGCCGTGCGGGCGGCCGGCATCGACTGCTTCGGCCCTAGCGCCGAGGCCGCCGCGCTCGAGGGCTCCAAGGCGTTCGCCAAGGACGTCATGGCCGCAGCGTCGGTCCCCACCGCGCTCGCGCACGTGTGCACCGACATCGACCAGGTCGCCGACGCGCTCGACGCGTTCGGTGCGCCCTACGTGGTCAAGGACGACGGGCTCGCCGCGGGCAAGGGCGTCGTCGTGACCGACGACCGCCAGGAGGCGCTCGAGCACGCGCAGGCCTGCTTCGCGACGCCCCGCCCCGGCGCGGGCGACCCCGTGGTCGTGATCGAGGAGTACCTCGACGGACCCGAGGTCTCGCTCTTCTGCCTGTCGGACGGCACGAGCGTCGTCCCCCTCGCCCCCGCGCAGGACTTCAAGCGCGCGTTCGACGGCGACGCGGGCCCCAACACGGGCGGCATGGGTGCCTACAGCCCGCTGCCCTGGGCTCCCGCGGGCCTGACCGAGGAGGTCGTGACCCGGGTCGCGCAGCCCACGATCGACGAGATGGCCCGCCGCGGCACTCCGTTCGCCGGAGTCCTCTACGTGGGCCTCGCGCTCACGAGCCGCGGCACGCGCGTGGTCGAGTTCAACGCCCGCTTCGGTGACCCGGAGACCCAGGTCGTCCTCTCGCGGCTCGTCACGCCGCTGTCCGCGGTGCTGCGCGCAGCGGCCCGCGGCGAGCTCGCGGACTTCCCGCGGCTGCGCTGGTCGGACGACGCGGCTGTGACCGTCGTCGTCGCCGCGAACGGCTACCCGGCAGCGGTCCGCAGCGGGGACGCCATCACCGGGGTCTCCGGGGCCGAGTCCCTCGAGGGCGTGCACGTCCTGCACGCGGGCACCGCGCTCGACGACGAGGACGTGCTGCGCAGCGCCGGTGGGCGCGTGCTGTCGGTCGTCGCGCGGGGCCAGGACCTCCTGGAGGCCCGCCGCCGTGTCTACGCAGGCGTCGACAAGATCGTCCTGCCCGGTTCGCACCACCGCACCGACATCGCCGAGAAGGCCGCGCGCGAGCAGCGCTGAGCCCGTGCTCGACGAGGGCCCGCGAGCTGTTGCTCGCGAGCCCTCGCCGTCCCCGGCCCGTCCGACGGGGCCCGGTCCATGGGGGCGCCTCGGCCGCAGGCCGCAGGCGCCCCCGGTCAGGAGGTCGAGCAGGCCTTCCCGCCGAGCGTGATGCTCGTCGGGGTCCCGGCCGTGCCCGACGCGATGAAGCCGACCGTCGCGCTCCCCCCCGGGGCGAGGGTCGTCGACCAGGCCGGTGCCGCGACGGAGACGGTCGCACCGCTCTGCGTCAGCGTGCCGCCCCAGCCCTGGGTGACCTGCTCGCCGCTCGCGAACGTCCAGCCGGCCGACCAGCCCGTCACGGGCGTCGTCGCGGTGTTCTTCACCGTGAGCGACCCCTGGAAGCCCCCGGGCCAGGAACCGGTGACCGCGTACTGCGCGGTGCAGGCACCCGTGCCGGGCTGTTCGGTGGGCTGCTCCGTCGGCTGTCCGGTGGGCTGTTCGGTGGGCTGCTCGGTCGGCTCGGGGGCCGTGCCCGTGAGGTCGCCCACGACGATCCCTCGCCCGTTGGTCCCGACGAAGACCCGGCCGTACACGTCGGGGTCACCCGTGATCGTGCTGCCCGTCCAGGCCCACTGGTGCTCGTCGTCGTTGATGCGGACCCACGTGGCCCCCGCGTCGTCCGAGCGGAACAGGCCTCGGACGCCGTCGATCTTCGACGACGTGTAGACGGCGGGGTAGCTGTTCCCGGGAGCAGCCTTGCCGAACCCGACGGCGTCGCCCTCGTCGACCGCGGAGACGCGGGTGAACGTCGCTCCCTTGTCGGTCGAGCGCCACATGCCGTAGGTCTTGTCGGTCGCGCCGCCCGCGAGCCATACGTCTCCCTCGTGACCGGGGACCGCCGCGAACCGTACGTTCCCGTCCGCGGGCAGGCCGGCCGCGGTCGACGCGGTGAACGATGCCCCGCCGTCGGTGCTGCGGTAGAAGGTCCCGGCCGCGTAGCCGTAGAAGACCTGCGGGTTCACGCGGTCGGACTCGACGCGGGCGCCTGCCGGGATCCCGGTCGACGCGGTCCAGCCCGACCCGAGCGTCGTCGAGACGTGCACCCCGGTGCCGGCCGGGCTCCACACGATGCGTCCGCCGTCCGCGGCCACCGCGACCGTGCCGGCGCCGGTCACCCCGGCCGGCTCCTGCCCGGCCCACCACGAGGAGCCGCCGCTCGTGGAGATCCCGATGTGCGACTCGACGTCGCCGTCGACGCCCTGACCGACCCTGACCACGGTCGAGGGCGACAGCTCGGCGAAGTCGAGGCTGTGCACCGCGCCGTGGTACGGCTGGGTGTACATGCCCGACGGCACCTGCGTGACGTCGGTGTGGACGAACCCGCCGATGTCGGCGAGCCCCGAGATGAGCTCGGCGCCGCCCGGAGGTGCGACGAGGTCCAGGACCGCTGTCTCCTCGATGCCCTGCGCCTTGACGGAGATGTCGACGGTCCCGCCCGTGTCCCACTCGGTCAGGTCGGTCCCGCCGTAGATCGTCGCGCCCGTGCCGTAGAAGAAGCGGTCGGAGTCGAACGGGTCGATCTCGAACGACTCGGTCATCCAGCCGAGCTTGGGGCTGGGCTCGGGCGGGTTGGGCTGCTCGCCGAAGTCGAGCCACGGAGCTCCGCTGATGTCGAGCGTGTACCGGAGCGTGCGGTTCGGATACCCGTCCCAGTCCCAGATGCGGCTCCAGGTCTCACCGCGGTCGGTGCTGCGCCAGATCACGATGTCCGGCCACCACGAGACCTGGCTCACGACCATGAGGGTGTCGGGGTCCTGCCGGTCGATCGTCAGGCCGGAGTACCCGTAGTAGGCGTCCGCACTGCTCGACGGGACCGGGCTGATCCGGTCCCAGGTGCCGGTCGCGACGTCGAGCCGCCAGACGTCGCCGCTGCCTCCGTCGTACGGGCCGCCCGTGTCCGAGGTCGCGACGTAGAGCTGGCGACCCGTCGCGTCGAGCACGCCCTTGTGGGGGAGGAACCCGGTGGGCTGGCCCGGGACGCGTTCCCAGGTGGCCCCGGCGTCGGTCGAGCGGTAGACGCCGTTCTCCTTGTCGGCGACCCCGACGTAGATGGTCCGGGTCGGCTGCGTGCCCGTCGAGCTCGACGGGTCGAACGTGACCCAGACGACGCCCTGGTTCGAGCTGAGGTAGCCGTTCTCGTCGTCGGGGTCCTGCACGTAGCTGCCCGGGTTGGGGAACTCCGTGACCTCGGACCACGTGACGCCCTTGTCGGTGCTGCGCCACAGCCCGTTGCCTCCCTCGGTGCCGAGGTAGAGGACCCGGTTGTCGTGCGGGTCGACCGAGAGCCGTTCGCCCATGCCGCGGCCGGGCATGTTGCCCCCGACCTTGAACGGCAGGTCCGTCTTCTGCCAGGTCTCGCCGCGGTCCGACGACCGCAGGACCGCACCGTCGTTCGGGTCCCACGAGTTCGTGTACGTGCCGACCGCGACGTAGACGTTGTCCGGGTCGACGGGGTCGGTCGCGAGGCTCAGGACGCCGTTGTGGTTCCAGTCGTCCCAGCCGACGTGGTCGAGCAGCGGGATCCAGCGCTGCGTCGCGGCGTCGAGCCGGTACGCGCCCCCGATGTCGGTGCGGGCGTAGACGAGTCCCGGTTCGGTCTGGTTGAAGACGATGCCGGGGACGAACCCGCCACCGACGATCTCGACGTTCCCCCAGTCGTACGCCTGCGCGGCGCTCGCGGCGGGGGCCGCGGCGAGTCCTGCGGGGGTCAGGCCGCCGGTCGCGGCGACGGCGCCCGCCGCGCCGAGCCCGGCGGCGAGACCGAGCCCGGCGAGGGACGCGATCAGTGGTCGATAGCTCATCCGTGGCACTCCTTCGTGACGGTCGGTCGGGGCGGGCCCGTCGTCACCCCCTCCGACGGACCCGCGCGGCCGACCTTAGCGAAGCGCTTCGACGATCGGCACCGGGTGAAACGTTTAGGGGACGTCCGGGCGGCCCGTCGCCGGGCCGCCCGGACGGTGGGCGTCGGGTGGGCGTCGGGCGCGCCTCAGGCGCTCGTGCAGGCCTGGCCGTCGAGCGCGAAGCCCGACGGGCCCGCCCCCGTGCCGTTCGCCGTGAAGCCGACCTCGACGCTCGCGCCAGGGGCCAGGGTCCCGTTCCACGGCGCGTTGACGACCGTGACGGTCGTGCCCGACTGGCTGAACGTGCCCGACCAGCCGTTCGTGACCTGCTGCCCCGCGGGGAGCGAGAAGGTCAGCGTCCACCCGTTGCGGGGTGTGGGCCCCGTGCTGGTGACCTTCACGGACCCGGTGTATCCCGTGCTCCAGCCGTTCGTGGAGGACGTCACGGCGCACTGGCCCGTGGGGGTCACGGGCCCGGCCGACGTGGTCACGGTCCGTGCGCCCGACGCGGGCGAGACGTTGCCTGCCGCGTCGTGCGCCCGCACCGTGAACGAGTAGGTGGTCGCGGGCGAGAGCCCCGTCAGGGTGGCGCTCGGCGTGCTCGTCGTGGCGACCTTGGTGGCCCCCGTGGCGTCGTTCCGGTAGACGTCGTAGGCGGTCACGGCCCGGTCGTCGGTCGAGGCGCCCCAGGCGAGCGTCACGCCCGACGACGTCACGTCCGTCGCGCTCGGGGTCCCCGGCACGGTCGGTGCCTGGGTGTCCGGGACGGGCGTGGTGCCGCCGTCGCCGTACAGGTCGCCGAGCGACTGCCCGGTCGTCGAACCCACCCCGCCGAGGGGCACCTGATGGTCGAGCGAGACGAACTTCCCGCCCTCCTTCCACAGCGCGGGCTCGAGCAGGTCGTACTTGGCCTCGTCCCACGTGGTCCAGTCGTGGTTCAGCAGACCGCCCGTGTCGCCCGAGTTCGGGTTGATGCACCAGAACGTGTGGCTGATCCGGTGGTCGACCATCATGTCGCGCAGCGCGCGCATCCACTTCTCGTTCTTGCCGCCGTCGAGCAGCCCGCCCCACTCGCCCACGAGCAGCGGAGCCGTGCCCTCCTTCCACAGGTACAGCCAGCTCGGGTCCCACACCTCGGCCTCGAGCGAGGCCCGGTCCCAGTCGTCGCCCTCGAACCACGGCTGCGGCGAGACGAGCGGCCCGTAGTCGTGCGGCGAGTAGACGAGCTGGTCCTGGTGCGCACCCAGGTCGACCGGGTGGTCGGCCGCGCCGCGCAGGTTGCCGCCCCACCACGTGTTGTGGAAGTCGTCGAGGCCGCGGTCGGCCCAGGTCTTGCCGGCCTTCGGATAGACCTGGACCCCCTCGACGAGGATCAGCAGGTGCGGGTTGATCGCGAGGATCCGTGCGGCGGCCTGCTCGGCGACGTAGCGCCAGTTGTCGGCGTCGCTCGACCCGTCCCACTTGGCGCGCAGGGCCTCGGACTGCGAACCGTGCGGCTCGTTCTTGAGGTCGGCCGCGACGATCGTGTCGTCGTCGGCGTACTCCTGGGCGAACCACTCCCAGCCCGCGTAGAAGTCCTCGACCGTGAACCCGCCGTGGGTCCACAGGGGGTGGACGTGGCCCGAGTTGTCGGCGGTCGCGCTGTGGAGGTCGATCATGACCTTGAGCCCGTACCTCTCGCACAGCGAGAGCCAGTGGTCGAAGATCTCCTTGTTGTCCATGCCCACGAGCTCGGGGTTCACGAACGTGTTGACGTTGGGCGACGCGACGGTCTCCCCGTCCCTCCACTCGAGCAGCAGCTCGGTCGAGACCGGGACGCGCACGATGTTGATGCCACGCTCGGCCATCGAGCGCGTGATCGCCTCGAGGTTGCCGGACCACAGACCGTGGAACACGCGCTCGCTCGCGTTGAAGCCGAACCAGTTCGCGCCGGTCAGCCAGACCTCGTCGCCCGCGGCGTCGACGATGGTCGAGCCGTCGGTGTGCAGCCAGTCGTCGGCCGGGACGGCGGCGAGGGACACGTCCGCGGCCGCGGACGGGGTGAGGGACGCCGAGGTGGGCGTCGAGGACGAGGTGAGCGGCGCCGTCGGGCCGGCGAGGGCTGCCGCGGACGGCAGCGCGCCCGCGACCAGGACCGCGCCCGCCGCGATCGCGGCGTACGCGGCCCGGCGCCGGGGGCGGGGCCGGGAGATCGGATCCTGCAGAGGACTCATGGAAAGCTCCTGGAAGAAGGACCGGGCTGCCCGGGGCCGCGAGGTGCGGGCCCGGACAGCCCGGTCGGGTGCTGTCGGTCAGGTCAGGCGACGGTGCAGGCCTGGCCGTTGAGGGTGAAGACGGCCGGCACGCCGTTCGTGCCGCTGTGGCTCGCGTTGAAGCCGACCTCGGCGGACCCGCCCGGGGCGAGGTTCGCGTTCCAGGAGAGCCCGGTCACCGTGACGTTCGCGCCGGTCTGCGTGAACTGGCCCGACCACGAGTTGGTGATCGTCTGGCCCGACGGGAACGTGAAGGCCAGGCTCCAGCCGTTGACCGTGCTGGTCGAGGTGTTCGTGACCTTCACGGTGCCCGTGAAGCCCGAGCCCCAGCCGTTCGCCGAGTAGGCGACCGTGCACGAGCCGGGGGGCGGGACGACGACCGTCGTGGTCGTCGCGCTCACCGCGGCCGAGGCCGCCGAGAGGTTGCCCGCGGTGTCCTTGGCCCGGACCGTGTACGAGTACGTGGTGCCCGCCGTCAGACCCGTGTCGGTGAAGGACGTCCCGGTCGGGGTGCCGACCTGGGTTCCGTTGCGCAGGACCACGTAGCCGGCCACGCCGACGTCGTCGGTCGACGCGTTCCAGGAGAGCGGGACGGTGCTCGCCGTGGTCGTCCCCGCGGTCAGACCCGTGGGCGTCGAGGGCGGCAGGTCCGTCTGGCCCGCCGCGGTCGTGACCGACCGGGCGGCAGACGGCGTCGAGACGTTGCCCGCCGCGTCGCGCGCCGTGACCGTGAAGGAGTACGTGGTCGCGGGGCTCAGGCCCGTCGCCGTGAAGCTCGTCGAGGTCGAGGTGCCGACCTGCACGCCGTTGCGGTAGATCGTGTAGCCCGTCACGCCGACCGCGTCGGTCGAGGCCGTCCACGAGAGCGGGACCGAGGTGGCCGTGGCCGTGCCCGCGGTGAGGCCCGTCGGGGCCGTGGGAGCCGTCACGTCGCCGGGCGTCGTGCCGCCGCCCTCGATGACCGGGTAGGCGTTCTCGACGAGCATCTCGAACTGGGCGTCGAACCACTGGCCCGCGAGCGGGGCCCCGCCCAGCGCGCCCGTCAGCTGGTTGGAGAGCTTGGGTGAGACGAACGTCGGGTCGCACATGCGGTCGAACCGCTTGCCCTGGTCGTTCGGGATGTCGGTCGAGGCGCCGTCGGACTCGCCCGGAGGCTTGACCCACACGAACGCGTGCAGGTGCGACTCGGGGTAGCCCGACGGCGTGGCCTGCGGGCGCTCACCGATGCCCGCGCCTGCCGGGTTGCACCACGCGCCGCGGTGGATGCGCTTGTCCACGCGGGACTCGTTGACGTAGGTGTTGTAGTTCGTCGACGTGCTGACCGCGGTCGGTCGGGCGTCGCCGCCCCACCCGTTGCGGGACGTGTCGATGAGCATGCCGATCGAGGCCGGGAAGCCCTCGGCGACCAGGAGGTCGTAGAGGTGCGCGGTCCAGTCGGCCTCGTCGAAGTCGGCGTTCCACTCGTAGAAGCTCGACGACCGGATGGGCGTGCCGCCGATCTGGATGTCCTCGAGGAACGGCTCGACCAGCGGCGTCGAGTTCGCGGTGTTGGTCACGAAGCCCGTGACCGAAGCGAAGCCCGCGTTCGTCGACCTCACGACGTCGGCGAAGAGCTTGGCGGCGGGGCCCGAGTTGCTCGGCCAGCCCAGCCAGCCCGCGTGCGCGGCGTCGATGTAGGAGTAGACGTTGCCGACCGTATAGAGCTCGTCGAGCGCGTACTTCACGCCCGCGCGGTAGTACGGGGCGGACTGCTGGCAGTCGGGCGTGCTGATGTTGGTGATGAGGTTGGGGAGCGAGTCGGGCTCGATCGTCGCCGCGATGCGCAGCGAGTCGTACTTGGGGTCGTCGAGGATGTCGACGATCGGGTCGATGTACTCGTTCTTGTAGCGCACGAGCCCGGCGTCCGTGGCGGGCAGCTCGCCGTTCGACGCGAGCGCGTAGCAGTCACGGCCGGGCAGGTCGTAGATGACCAGGTTGAACACGATCGGCACGCCCGCGTCCTTCTGGGCGAGCGCCTCGTCGAGGTGGAAGCGCAGCCCCGGGCCGTCGGCATTGCCCTCGATCGCACTGATGCGGTCCATCCAGACGGCCGTGGGCTCGCCCGAGATCGCCTGCATCTTCGCGGCCAGGTCACCGTCGGCACGCGTGGCGGCGGCCTCGACCGAGTCCGACCAGTACGGGTTCACGTACTGCGTCGCCCCGGCGTACGGGTTCGCGACGCGGGCCTCGGCCGCGGCGGCCGGAACCTGTGCGAGCGCGAGCGGAGCGGCGACGAGCGCCGCAGCGGCCATGGCTGTCGCGCCCTTGCGCAGCCGATGGTGGGTTGGTGACACGAGGTCCTCCTGAGGTTCGTCCTGGGGCCGGACGACACCGGCCGGCCCGTGCCGCAGGGTGCGGCGTCGAGCGCAACGTGTCACGGACCGGGTGACGTCGGCACGTCGTGAAACGTTTAGGTGGACAACTCGGTTCACCCGCGCGAGGGGGCGGGCGGTGCGCGGTCAGCGCGGGGGAGAGGTGGTGCCGCGCACGACGAGCCGTCCGCCCGGGACCGCGGGCAGCGGCTCGACGCGCGGGGTCGAGCCCCCCGGTGAGGCGCCGGGGCCGGGGGGTGTGCTGGGGGCAGGGGCGGCGCCGGGGCCGGGCGCCGCGTCCCGACCGAGAGTCCGGAGCACCCGGCGCCCGGCCTCCTGGCCGAGCGCCCGGTCGGGGCGCGCGACCGCCGTCACGGGCGGGGTCGACAGCCGCAGCACCGGTGCGTCGCGGCCCGCGACGACCGACAGGTCCCAGGGGACGGCGAGCCCCGCCCGGCGCGCGACGTCGAGGACGACCAGGGCGCCCTGGTCGTCCGAGGTGACGACCGCCGTCGGGCGCTCGGGGGACGCGAGCAGCCGGCGTGCGGTCGAAGCGACATCCTCGAGCGTCGTGCACGACTCGACGACCGCGACCCCGCCCCGGCGCGTGACCTCGGCGCTCACGGCCTCCGCGGCACCGCGCCCCGACCGGAGGTCGGGCGCGGACGCCAGCACCGCGACGCGGCGGTGCCCGAGGTCGGAGAGGTAGCGGCCGACCTTGGTGTCGGCCGACGGGTCCAGGGCGACGGTGTGCGTGGATGTGGATGTGGGGGTGGGCGGACGCGGGGCCGCCGGCGGCGGGTTGCTCGGCGCGTCGCCCGATGCGTCGCCCGATGCGTCGCCCGGCAGGGCGACGTGGTCGACCAGGACCGCCACGGCCCCCAGGCGTTCGACCGCCGCGAGCCGGGGGTCCTCACGGCGGATCCCTGTGAGGACCACGGCGTCGTACCGCTGCTCGGCCCACCAGTCCGCGATGGCGAGCGCCGCTGCGGCCGGGGAGCCCAGGAGGTGCACGGCCAGCGAGAGCCTCCCGTCGAGGACGTCCCGGAGCCCGTCCGAGAGCTCGAGGTCCGTGGCCGTCGCCGCGGCGCCGACCGCGTCCCGCACCAGGACGAGCGCGACCGACCCGGCCGCGCCGCGCAGGGTCCTGGCCGCCACGCTCGGCCGCCACCCGAGCTCCTCGGCGACCTGGAGGACCCGCCGCCGGGTACGGTCCGAGACCCCCGGTCGTCCGTTGAGGGCGTACGAGACGACCGCGATCGACACCCCTGCTGCACGGGCGACGTCGGTGATGGTCGTGCGCCTACCAGTAGCAATCGGGCGTTCCGGACGTAAGAATGTGGCCACGGTCACACAGCATGCCCCCAGCCGGGGCGTGCTGCACGATCGGGCCGGCTCGACGGCGAGCCGTCAGGGGGGAATCAGGTACACGACGGGGTGAGCGCCATGGTCGATGTCACGACCCACCGACGAAACCTCACGATCGGTGTCCTCTCGCCGGTCGTGGGCGGCTTCTACTTCGGGAAGGTCCTCGCAGGGATCGCACGTGGCCTGCGCGCGGGCGGGCATCGCGTGGTCGCGGTCCAGACGTACCCGGCCGACCTCGACCGGGACGAGTTCCCCGACCAGCCGCCGCACCGGCCGATCGCCGGGCTCGACGCGATGGACGGGGTCATCGTGGTCACGTCGGCCGTCGAGCACGACGTGCTGCGCGCCCTCGACCGGTCGGGCAAGCCCCTGGTCGTCATCAGCGAGACCGTCGACGACCTGCGGGCTCCCGTGGTCACGCCCGACAACGCGGGCGGGGTGCGCGCCGCCGTCGAGCACCTCCTCCAGCACGGGCACCAACGGATCGGGTTCCTCGGGAACCCGCGCCAGCACGACCTGGCGGAGCGGCACGCCGCGTACGAGGCAGCGCTGCGCGCCCACGGGATCGAGCCCCGCCCCGAGTGGGTCTACCGGACGCGCGACAACCAGGAGGCCGCCGGCGCGGCGGCCGCCCGGGTCGCGCTCGACGAGGGGCTCGACACGACCGCGACCATCGCGGGCACCGACCGCAACGCGGTCGGCTTCCTGCGCGCACTGACCGACTCGGGGCTCGTGCTGCCGCGCGACCAGGCGCTCATCGGGTTCGACCACTCCGACGGCGGCGCGCGGGCACGCCCTCGGCTCTCGTCGGTCGACCCGCACCACGACCGCGTCGGAGAGCTCGCCGCCGAGCTCCTGCTCGCGCGCCTGCACGGCGAGCGGGTCGGGCCGGGCGAGCATCTCGCGGACGCGACCCTCGTCTGCCGCGAGTCCTGCGGCTGTGTCGACGGCACGCGGACCGACCTGCTCGTCGACGGGGTGCCGCGCAGCGCGGGCACCGCCGACGACGGTTCCGCGGCGGCGCGCCTCGCCGCCGTGGCGCGCGCCGTGCTCGACGACGCCGTGGTCCTGCGTGCGAAGCCGCGTCCGGGGAGCGCGGGGTCGTCCGGAGCGGGGGAGAGCGCCGTCGGAGGGTGGGTGCGGGCCGTCGTCGGGATGATGACCGACGCCGCTGTTGACGCGACCGTGCCCACGTCGCACTCCTACCGTGCGCTCGCCGACCGGACTGCGGTCCTGCGTCCCGTCCCCGAGGCGCTCGAGCAGCTCGTGCCCGTCGTGCGCGCGCTCGAGGCGGAGCTCCTGGGGGGCATCAAGCGCCGGGTGGCGACGGGACCGCTCGGTGGCGCGGCCCGCGCGCGACCGCAGGGTCGTGCCCGGGCGCTCGGTGACGTGACGACCGAGATCCTCGTCGCGCTCTCGAAGGGGTGCACGCACGGGCTCCTCGTCCGCTCGGGCCACCTCGAACGGGCCATGGTCGACCAGTACGAGCTCGACCTCGAGCTCATGCACGCAGACAGCGCGTCCCTGCGGCACCTCGAGTGGCTGCCCCGAGGGCAGGCCGGCCCGGCGGCGATCGCGCTGTGGGTCCCACCGGGCGGGGGCCCCGCGGGCGGTGTCCTCGAGGTCGCGGGGGTCCGGGGCAGCACTGCCGGTCAACGGCTCGTCGGCCACCGGTACCCCGCGGCGGAGTTCCCGCCCCGGGCTCTGCTGAGCGCCAACGCACTCTCGTTCGTCATCCCCGTCGCGTTCGACGCGAGCGACTGGGGGTACCTCGTGATCGGCGGCCCCGTCGACACCCGGGCGACGAGCGCGCGCGAGAAGTACAACCACTGGGCGGCCATGCTCGCGGTCGCGCTCGACCAGGAGCACCACCTGGCCGCGCTGCGCGCCCAGCGGACCGAGCTCGAGGAGGCCGCACGTCGTGAGCGACGCCTGGCCGAGGAGATCAGCGCGAGCGAGGAACGCTACGCCCTCGCCTCGGTCGCGGCGTACGACGCGACGTGGGACTGGGACGTCGCGACCGGCACGGTCTACTTCTCGCCGTCCTGGCGGTCGATGCTCGGCCTGCCGGCCGACGACGTGCGGGCCGCCGACCCCGACGAGTGGATCGACCGTGTCCACCCCGAGGACCTGCAGGCCGTCCAGGTCGCGCTCGCGGCCCAGCTCGGCGGGGCCGGCGGGTCGCTCGACCTCGAGCACCGCCTACGAGCCGCCGACGGCCGCTACCTGCGCGTGGCCTGCCGTGCCGTGACCGTGAGCGACGGCGCTGGCTGCCCGACGCGCATGGTCGGGGTCATGACGGACCGGTCCGACGAGCGTCGGGAGGCAGCTCTCCGGGGGGTCTTCCTGCCCGATCGCTCGCGGCCCGTCTGACCCGGCTCCCCAGCGCCTAGGGTGCGGCGACCACGAAGTACCCGTCCGCCAGGTCGCAGGCGTCAGGGACCACGGTGGTGGGCCCTGGCATCCCTTCGCCGCCCCCGCCGCCCAGGGAGATCTCTTCGCCCGGGACGACGTCGTCCCTCGTCGCGGGGTCTCTCGGGTTGGTGGTCGTCAGGGTCGAACCGTCCCAGGCGACCGCACCCGCGGGAAAGACCGGAAGGTACCTCGTCGAATCAGCGTCGACGTACAGGCAGCCGTCCTCTTCCACGAGCGTGCCCTCGAGCTGCGCCGCGTCTCCTCCCGGCTCGGACGGGAGCCAGTACGCGAACGGCACCGGTCCGGTCGGGGTGGGAAGTGGATCGAGACGGGGAACGCCCATGCCGGCGCACCCCGACGTGAGCCCGAGCGTGCCGACGAGTGCTGCGCTGAGCAAGATGCTCTGCCTCATCCGACCTGAACCGCCCTTCTGCCCCAGCACGACCTCCTCGTCGAGGCCGGGGCTCCATCGCTCCGGGTCGTGGGTGACATCTGCCCCGAAACCGTTGCCAGGACCCTACACGGCTCACCGAGACGCGGTCGTGCGGCGAGCAGTGGCGTCGGTCCGTGCACATGGCGGCGGACCGAGGCATGTCAGCACGAGGTATGTCAGCACGAGGCTCGGACGGGGAGCCCGGAGGGCACAGGTGGCGGGACGTTCACGGCCCGTGGGCCCCGTGGGCCCCGTGGGCCCGGTGGGCCCGGAACACCCCCGACCCGGGTGACCTGAGTGAACGTCGCGGTGTCCGGCAGGCCGGAGCCTCGCCATCCGGACGCCCCGAACCGTGCGTGCGCCGGATGAGAGACTAGGCGCCGTGACTGACTCGCGCGACGCTCTCGACACGGCCCACCTCGACCTGCCGGGGTGGCGGCACGTCTACTCGGGGAAGGTCCGCGACCTCTACGAGCCCGACCTCGCGCAGCTCGGCGGGGCTCACCCGCTCGGTGACGTCGTCCTGGTCGTCGCGAGCGACCGCGTGAGCGCGTTCGACCACGTCCTGTCGCCGGGCATCCCCGACAAGGGGGTCGTCCTGACCCAGCTCAGCCTGTGGTGGTTCGACAAGCTCGCCGACCTCGTCCCCAACCACGTGGTGAGCACCGAGGCCAGCGCCATGCCCGGTGACGGCCTGGTGCCGGACGTCGTCGCCGGTCGCGCCATGATCTGCCGCCGCCTCGAGATGTTCCCGGTCGAGTGCGTGGCCCGTGGCTACCTCACCGGATCCGGCCTGGTCGAGTACAGCGTGGACCGTACGGTGTGCGGTGTTCCTCTGCCCGAGGGGCTCGTCGACGGCTCGCGTCTCCCAGAGGCGATCTTCACGCCCGCGGCCAAGGCCGAGGTCGGCGAGCACGACGAGAACGTGTCGTTCGAGGTCGTCGCCCAGACCATCGGGCTCGAGGCCGCGACCCGGCTGCGCGACCTGACGCTCGCGGTCTACTCGCGCGCCGAGGAGATCGCGCGCGAGCGCGGCGTGATCCTCGCCGACACCAAGTTCGAGTTCGGCGTGGACCCCGTCACGGGCGCGACCGTCCTGGGCGACGAGGTGCTGACCCCCGACTCGTCGCGCTTCTGGCCTGCCGACCAGTGGCAGCCGGGGCAGTCGCAGCCGAGCTTCGACAAGCAGTACGTCCGCGACTGGCTCGCCTCCGACGCCTCGGGCTGGGACCGCGCGTCCGACGCCACGCCGCCGTCGCTGCCTGCCGACGTCGTCGAGCGCACGCGCGACCGCTACCTCGAGGCCTACGAGCGGATCACGGGCGACTCCCTGTTCTGAGCGGCAGTGCTCGTCTGAACCACGGTGCCGGGGCGCTCGCGGACGTAGCGGTGCCCCGTCGGTGACGTCCAGCGGACCGTGCCGTCGATCGCGAGCTCGGGGCGCCAGCCGTGCCGCGCCCGGACCACGTGGTGGTGCCGGCACAGCGAGATGAGCTCGTCGGGACCCACGTCCGTGGTCTCCTGCGTCACGCCCGGTCCCGGCGGGGACGGGCGCCTGACGTGGTCGAGGTCGCAGCGGAACGCGGGCACGGCGCACCCCGGGAACGTGCACGTGCGGTCGCGCGAGAGGACGGCAGCGATCACCTGGACCCCGGGCCCAGGGCGGGCTTCGAGCAGCGAATCGAACATGTGTTCGATCGTAGTGTCCGGGTCCGACAAGGACCCGCGGACCCGCGGAGCCGTCGAGCAGTGCGGCCGGCGCGCCCCGTTGCTGCATGAGTCGTTGCGCGATATATATCGACCATGACTTCCGCTGCGAGTGGCCCGCCGGGCGCCAAGCCGTTCCGCATGACCGAGCAGGCCTACCTGATCCTGCTCTCGCTCACGCCCGAGCCGCTCCACGGCTATGCCGTGATCCAGGCGGTCGCCGAGCTGTCGGACGGCGCCACGGCGCTGGGGGCCGGCACCTTGTACGGCAACCTCGACCGGCTCTCGGGTGCGGGGCTCGTCGAGCCCTCGGGCGAGGAGGTGGTCGACGGTCGTCTGCGCCGCTACTACCGGATCACCGACGACGGCCGTCGCGTGGCCGAGCAGGAGACGGCCCGGCTCCGCGAGCTCGCCGCCAGGGCGCAGAAGGCCCTCGACCGGCGGGGCACGGCAGCACGCCCGACGTCGGGCCGCCGCCTCGCGGGAGGGCTGGCCTGATGCGCCGCCGCGACCTGACGCGCCACGAGAGCTTCGAACGGTCCGCGCGCTTCTGGGCGCGCGCCTACCCGCGCCGCTGGCGCGAGGTCCACGGCGACGAGCTGCTCGCCGTCCAGCAGGACGTGGCGCTCGCAGTGGCCGAGGCGACCGGTGCGCCCGTGCCCGACCGGCTGAGTGTCGACGAGGTCCGTGGCCTGCTGCGCGCGGGGTGGGGACTGCGGTGGCGCGAGCGACCGCCGCTGTGGCGGTGGGTGCTGTACCGGTTCGGTCTGCGGCTGCCCGCGCGGTACTGGTGGTGGGTCGCCGACGACATCAGGGGCGCGTTCTACTCGGTGCGGGACTACGTGTGGACGACCGTCATGTCCTGGGGGTTCATCTTCGGACTGTTCGGAGTGATCGACCTGTTCGTCGACCTGCCCGGCACCTTTCGCTTTCTGGACACCCTCTTCGCGGCGTGGCAGTTCTGGGTCTTCTTCGCCGCCCTGGCGCTGCTCTCGGGGACCCTGATGCGCAAGAGTCGTACGCGCGACGCCTGGTACCGGCACGTCGTCTACGGCAACGTGCCCGAGCAGATGCGGCCAGCGACTGTGACGACGGGTGGCCAGACAGGGAGCGACCAGGACCGCGCCTGAGCCCTGAACCCGCGAGGCCGCACAGGACTCCGAAGGCGCGCTCCGCCGTCGGGCCGGGAGATCCCTGCGGTCGAGCACGAGGTTGCGTTCGTTCTGACGCGCAGAACGACCGCAACCTCGTGCTCGGCACCACGCTCGACCATCGGCCGGCCTCGCCCAGCCCGCACCCGCGCCCGCCGCCTGAGACGCGACCCTGCCTCGTGCGCGGCCCAGGTAAACTGGCCCCGGAATCCCCACCCACCGAGATCCGTGCGACCCGGTCGCCGCCCTCGCGGCGCGCCCCGAGCCTCGTGCGGACCTGTCCGAGCCGAGCGGCCGGACCAACTTCCCGAGGAGCTCCCGTGGGACGCGTAGTCGTCGAGGTCATGCCCAAGCCCGAGATCCTGGACCCGCAGGGCAAGGCCGTCGTCGGGGCGCTCCCGCGCCTGGGCTTCACCCAGTTCACCAGCGTGCGCCAGGGCAAGCGGTTCGAGCTCGAGGTCGAGGGTGACGTCACCCCCGAGGTGCTCGCCGCGGCCCGCGAGGCCGGCGAGAAGGTCCTGTCGAACCCGGTCATCGAGGACGTCGTCCTCGTCGCCGAGCTGACGGCCGAGCTGGGCGGGGAGAGCGCCTGATGAGCGCCCCCGCAGCGACCGGCCTGGCCACGGCCCGGATCGGTGTCATCACGTTCCCCGGCACGCTCGACGACCGGGACGCGGCCCGTGCCGTGCGCCTGGCCGGCGGCGAGCCCGTGTCCCTGTGGCACGCGGACGCGGACCTGCACGGGGTCGACGCGGTCGTGCTCCCGGGCGGCTTCTCGTACGGCGACTACCTGCGTGCCGGGGCGATCAGCCGCTTCGCGCCCGTCATGGACTCGCTCGTCGACGCGGCCAAGGGCGGCCTGCCCGTCCTGGGCATCTGCAACGGCTTCCAGATCCTCACCGAGGCGCACCTGCTGCCCGGCTCGATGATCAAGAACGACCACCTCGCGTTCATCTGCCGCGAGCAGACCATGGTCGTGGAGAACGCTGACACGGCCTGGACGCGCGACTACACCGCGGGCCAGCGCATCACGGTGCCGCTCAAGAACCAGGACGGCCAGTTCGTCGCCGACGAGCGCACGCTCGACGAGCTCGAGGCCGAGGGCCGCGTGGTCTTCCGCTACGAGGGCTGGAACCCGAACGGGTCGCGCCGCAACATCGCGGGCATCTCGAACGCGGCGGGCAACGTCGTGGGCCTCATGCCGCACCCCGAGCACGCGGTCGAGGCCGGGTTCGGCCCCGCGAACGAGTCCGGGCCCCGTGCGGGCACCGACGGGCTGGGCTTCTTCACCTCGGTGCTGAGCACGCTCGTCCAGGCCTGACCGCAGCACCAGCACTGCCCGACGGCGGGGCTCACCCAGGAGGTGAGCCCCGCCGTCGGCATGTCACCCCGAGCGCTGCCGCGCGGCGAGAGCGCAACCCGCTACCCTTGTTCCCGTGCCCACCTTCTTGTCCGGTTCCTCCACGTTCGGCGCCTTCATGATCGACTGCCTCGCGTGGGTCGCCGGTGCGCTGGGCGCGGCTCCTGGACGGGTCGGGGCCATTGCCACGCGCGCCGAGGCAGTGATCACCGGGTGGGCCTGGACCGGCCCCGCCGGAGAGATGGCCGAGCGCATCGCGTACACCCCGCTACGGGTCGCCGTCGCCCTGTTCCTGGTCATGGCGGTCGCCGCGGTCGCGGCGCTCGTGTCGAGCGTCCTGACGCGCCGGGCCCGGTGACGCAGAGCCTCAGAGCCCTGCGACGAGGTTCACGACCGCACCGATGATCACGGTCCCGAACAAGTAGGACAGCAACGCGTGGCCCAGCGCGGTCCGCCGGATCTCTCCCGACGTGACGTTGGTGTCGGAGATCGCGAAGCTCATCCCGACCGTGAACGCCACGTACATGAAGTCGAGGTAGCGCGGCGGCTCGATCTGGTTGAAGTCGATCCCGCCGTCCTCGCCCGTGTAGTACAGACGGGCGTAGGCGAGCCCGAACAGGGTGTGGACCGCCGCCCACGAGACCGTGATGCACGCCACGGCGAACACTGCGCTCACGGCCTGGGCGCTCTTCTTCTCGGGTGACGCCAGCAGGAGGAGCGCGACTCCCACGAGGCTCGCGAGCGAGGCCGCGACGATGAACAGGTGGGTCACACGCCGGGACGGTTCCTCGCGGGTCGCGAGGCTCGCGGTCAGCCGCGCGTCCATGGGTGCGACCACGACCCAGGTCCACACCGTGAAGACGAGCGCGGCGACGCTCCATCCGGCGAGGACCGCGAACCGGGGGTAGCCCTGCGTGCCGAACCAGAGGCCCGCGGCGATCCCCACGACAGCACCGACACCGAGGCGTACGACGGGACCCGCGCCCAGGGCGTCGCGGCGGGCGGGGGACGTGGGGAGGTCGGGGATCGAGGGAGTCACGCGGTCAGTCAACCACCGGCCCCACGGCCCGTCGCGCCGGATCGGCGTCTCCGCCGCTCCGGCTCGAGCGCGCGGATCTGCGGCACCGTGCGCTGCGGTCTCGCCGTGCCCGTCGCGCTACGCGCGCTCGGCGAGGTACCGGAGCTGGGCGCGGACGCTCTGCCGGGCGGCCGGGAGCACCCCGGGGGTGACGGCGCCGTAGACGATTGCCGTGACCTGCTCGACGAGCCGGTCGGTCACGGGGTCTCCCGCGAGCCGGGCCGCGGCGAGGGCCGCGCGCACCTCGGCGAGTCGCCCCAGCCGGTGCTCGCGGTACGCCCGCACGACGGCGGACAGGTCGTCCAGGTGCGGGCCGTGCGCGGGCAGGACCGTCGCGGCCCCGAACGCCTCGAGCGTGTCGAGGCTCGTGAGGTAGTCGCTCAGCGAGCCGTCCGGCGCGGAGATCACCGTGGTGCCGCGCCCGAGGATCGTGTCGCCCGTCAGCACCGATCCGCGCGGGCCGTCGTCCGGCAGGCGGAAGCTCAGGGAGTCGGCGGTGTGGCCCGGGGTCGCGACGACCTCGATCCGCAGCCCGGCCGCATGGAGGACCTCGCCCCCGTGCAGCGGTTCGACCGTTCCCCCGTGCGCTGACCCGCCGAGCGGCCCGCCCCCCGCGGGGTGGCAGTGGACGGGGTCGGCCGCCCGGACGGGCGCCCCGGTGAGCTCGGCGAAGCGCGCCGCCCCTGCGGTGTGGTCCGCGTGCCGGTGCGTGACGAGGACCAGCTCGACGCGCGGCCCGTCGGCCAGGGCCGAGAGGTGAGCGACGTCGTCGGGCCCGGGGTCGACGACCACGCGCGTGCGCGCGCCGGGCGCGGCCAGGACGTAGGACCTGGTCCCGTCGAGCGTCATGGGTCCGGGGTTCGGGGCGAGCAGCACCGAGGCGTGGTCCGTGACGCGCACGGGCACGCCCGACGGCGCCGCGTCGGCGGGCGGTCGGGTGCGCTCTGGCCGCGTCGGGTTCACAGGACGGTCGTCAGGCGAGCGCGTCCGCGAGCAGCTCGAGCGTCTGCGTGCGGCCGGGCGTCGCGTCGAGCGACTCGTCGGCGCGGGACGCCGCGACGGGCACGACCATGACCTCGTCGACGCCGTGCCGGGCGGCCAGCTCGCGCACGCGACGCGCGGCAGCCTGGGGCTCGTCGACGATCCAGCGGTCGAGCATCTCGTCGGCCATCTGGGACGTGAGCCCGTCGAGCGGCGTCGACGCCGCGTCCTCGACCGTCTCCTGGGCGCCCAGCGGCTTGCCCGAGCGCAGGCGGGCCATCATGCGGGCCTGGGGCAGCGCGCGCGCACGGGCCTCGGCGAGCGTCGGGGCGACCGACACGTTGACCGTCAGGAACGTCTCCGGCGCCGGGTGCTCGGGCGACGGGCGGTAGCCGTCGCGGTAGAGCGCGAGGATCTCGTCGATGCCCTGACCTGAGAAGTGGTTGGCGAACACGTACGGCAGGCCGAGCTCGGCGGCCAGGCGTGCCGAGTAGTCGCTCGACCCGAGCAGCCAGACGGTCGGCACGGACTCGGCGGCCGGGGTTGCGTGCACGTCGTAGACCTGTCCGCTCGTGAGGCGGACCGAGGCGCCCTCGGCGCTCATGAGCGAGCGGATGTCCTGGACGTGCTGGGGGAAGCGGTCGACGTCGGACGTGGGGCCGCTGCTGCGGAGCAGGGCCGTGACGACGGGGTCGCTGCCGGGCGCCCGGCCGATCCCCAGGTCGACGCGTCCCGGGGCCATGGCCTCGAGGACCGCGAACTGCTCGGCCACGACGAGCGGCGCGTGGTTGGGGAGCATGACGCCGCCCGAGCCGACGCGGATCCGTTCGGTCACCGCGGCGGCCGCCGCGATCATGACGGGCGGGGCGGACGCGGCGACCGCTGGCATGTTGTGGTGCTCGGCGAACCAGTAGCGCGTGAAGCCGAGGCGGTCGGCGAGGCGCACGAGGTCCAGGGACGCGGCGATGGCCTGGGAGCTTGACTGTCCCGAACGGACGGGGACGAGGTCGAGGACGGAGAGGCGCGGCGAGGTAGTCATCGCCAGGTCCAACCCCGGGAGGCGGTCGGGGTATTCCTGCTTGCTGTCGCTGGGTGCGGAGTTCTTGCGCGACACGCCGGGCATTTCGCGCAAGAACTCCGCACCCAGCGGTGCGGCGGGCGGCTCAGCGCGCGGCGAGCGCCTGCTCGACGTCCTCGATCAGGTCGAGCGGGTCCTCGAGGCCGATCGACAGGCGCACGGTCGTCTCCGCGATCCCGACGGCGGCACGGCCCTCCGCGCCCAGCTTGCGGTGCGTCGTGGTCGCGGGGTGCGTGATGAGGGACTTGGCGTCGCCCAGGTTGTTGGAGATGTCCACGATCTGCAGGGCGTCGAGGAACTGGAACGTGCGCTTCTTGAGGAGCTCGGCGTCCGTGCCCGGGTCGTCGGCGCCGGGCACGTCGAGGTTGAACGTCACGACCGTCCCGCCGCCGCTCTGCTGGGCCTTGGCGAGCTCGACCTGGGGGTGCGAGGCGAGGAACGGGTAGCGCACGGCCGTGATGCCGGGCAGCTCCTCGAGCGCGGTCGCGACCTGGAGGGCCGCGGTGTTCTGGGCCTTGACGCGCACCGACAGGGTCTCGAGGCCCTTGACCAGGACCCACGCGTTGAACGCGCTGAGCGAGGGTCCGGTGTTGCGGATGAAGGTCTGGACCGGGCCCTTGACGTACTCCTCGGACCCCAGGATTGCGCCGCCGAGCACGCGTCCCTGGCCGTCGATGTGCTTGGTCGCCGAGTACACGACGACGTCCGCGCCGAGCTCGAGCGGCTTCTGCAGCACGGGGGTCGCGAACACGTTGTCGAGCACGACGACGGCCCCCGCCGCGTGCGCGAGGTCGCTCACGCGGCGCACGTCGATCACGTCCTGCATGGGGTTGGACGGGGTCTCGAAGAAGACGACGTCCGCGGGGGTCGACAACGCCTCCTCCCACTGCGACAGCACGTGACCGTCGACGTAGTCGGTGCGCACGCCCCACTTGGCGAAGATCTCGTCGAAGATCACGAGCGACGAGCCGAACAGGGCGCGGGCCGCGACGATGCGCGACCCGGAACCGACCAGGGCCGCGAGCGACGTGAAGACCGCGGACATGCCCGACGCCGTGGCGTAGCAGGCCTCGGCGCCCTCGATGAGTCGCAGCCGCTCCTCGAACGTGTGCACGGTCGGGTTGCCGTAGCGCGAGTAGATGAAGCGGTCGACCTCGCCCGCGAAGGCGGCCTCGGCCTCGGCGGCGCTCCCGTAGACGTAGCCCTGCGTGAGGAAGAGCGCCTCGCTCGTCTCCTCGAAGTCGGAGCGAGCGTGGCCGCCGCGCACCGCGAGGGTGTCGGGCCGCACCGAGCGGGGCAGCGGGCCGCGGCCCGAGCCGCCCGGGATCCCGGCGGGGATGCGCAGGACGCCGTCCCCGGTGCCGGCGCTCACGACTGCTTCCAGGGGAGGCCCGCTGCGCGCCAGCCGTCGGAACCACGGTGACCGGCGCCGTCGAGCGCTCCTTCGAAGCCTTCGAGGACGTTGTACGCGGGGCCCAGGCCGGCGGCGGTCGCGGCCTTGGCCGCGCCGATCGAACGGGCTCCCGAGCGGCACAGGAACACGACGGGGGTCTCGGGTGTCACGCCGGCCGCAGCGAGGTCCGTGACGAACGACGGGTTGGGCCGGCCGTCGAGCGTGACCCACTGGGTCAGGACCGGTTCGCGGCCCGTCGAGGACAGGTCGGGGACGCCGACGAAGCGCCACTCGGCGTCGGTGCGGACGTCGACGAGGACGGCGTGCGGGTCGGCCTGGAGAAGGGTCCACGCCTGCTGGGGCGTGATGTCGCCGGCGTAGCCGGCGGCGGGCCGGGCGTCGGGGACCGGTGCAGCGGTCGCGCGGTCGGGGGCACTCATGGTGATCCTCCATCGGTCGTGGCGGTAGCACCCTCGCCCGTCACCGGGGGGTTGCTGCGGCGTCATCGTGCCAAGTCACTCAGCCGCTCTGGATGGTTGCGTCGGATCGTACGTCACCGTTCCCACGGAGTGAAACGGGTGTCTCGCAGGGTGGGCAGGGGATAGGTTGCTGCGCATGGAGCACCCTGCGCGCCGCCACGAGGTAGAGGATTCCCGTCGAGACAGCGGGCTCGGGGCCTCTACCTCGACGCAAGCCCTCTATCTCACGGCAGGCGGTCGTGAGCAGAGCCCGCCCGAGGAGGTCCTGACCGGGGGCAACTCCTCGACCGTCGTGCGGAGCGGTGACACGGTCCGCCGGACCGCCGGGCCGTGGACACCCACGGTCCAGGCCCTCCTGGCGCACCTGCGGGCGAGCGGCGTCACCGAGGTGCCCGAGCCGCTGGGGACCGACGACCAGGGGCGCGAGGTCCTGTCCTACCTCCCGGGCGACGTCGCGAACTACCCCCTTCCCCTGTGGGTCTGGGACGAGTCGGTGCTCCGTGACGCGGGCGCGCTGCTGCGGCGCGTGCACGACGCGAGCGTCGGTTTCCTCGCCGCGGGCGACGCGCCCGCGCCACCCGTCTGGCAGAGCGCACCACACGAGCCCGCCGAGGTCGTGTGCCACAACGACGTCGCCCCGTACAACCTGGTCTTTCGCGACGGGGTCGTCGTCGGGCTCATCGACTTCGATACCGCGAGCCCCGGCCCCCGGATCTGGGACCTGGCTTACCTCGGCTACCGGCTCGTGCCCCTCGTGGCGGACGCCGGGGACGGGGAGGGAGCCGACGTCGTCGGGCGGCTGGACCCGTTGGCGCGGCTCGACGCCCTGGTCGCCGCGTACGGGATGCGGTACTCGCGTCGCGAGGTCCTGACCGTCGTGGTCGCGCGGCTCGACGAGCTCGCGGCCTTCACCGACGAGAGGGCGTCAGCGACCGGGCGGGACGACTTCCGGGAGCACGCGGCCATGTACCGGGCCGACGCGCGACACATTCAGGCGCTCGCGGACGCGTCGCCTCGCTGAGCGGGTTCGCCCGCCTGACAGGCACCCTCTGCCCACCATCCGAGACGCCGTGCCCACCGGTTGACACGCTCTGCGGGCCTCGCCCATCCTTGACACCAGGTCATGAGTGCCAGCGCAAAACCCCGGTTTGCTGGCCGGCAACCCTCCTCCGCGGCGGGGTGCCCCGGGTGACGACCAGGTCCCTCTCTACAAGGAGGGGGGCAAGCGCGGAGGGGCCGCAGGGCGAACTCCGACGACCACCGGAGGACGTGCCATGAGCGCACACGCAGTCATCGAAGCCCCTACCTCGTGTGCCGTGCTGCCCGTCGTGGGCAGCGACACCCTGGTCCCCCTCGTCGACGGGCGCAGCGTCCCGTACGCCAACCTCGACGTCGCGGCGTCGGCCCCGGCGCTGCAGGTCGTGGCCGACCGCGTCAACGAGGTCCTGCCGCTCTACGCGAGCGTGCACCGCGGCGCGGGCTACCTGTCCCAGGTGTCGACCGCGCTCTACGAGGCCGCGCGCCAGACCATCGGCGCGTTCGTCGGAGCCCGCGAGGACGACGTCACGATCGTCACGCGCAACACCACGGACTCGCTCAACCTGCTCGCGGGCTGCGTCCCGGCCCAGGCCGACGGTTCGCCGGGCCGTGTGCTCGTGCTGGACGTCGAGCACCACGCGAACCTCCTGCCGTGGCAGCGCACGGGCGGGGCCACGGTCCTGGTCGGCGGTGCGACGGTCGCCGAGACCCTGTCCGGGCTGCGCGCCGAGCTGTCGCGCTTCCCGTACGCGCTCGTCGCGATCACGGGGGCCTCGAACGTCACGGGCGAGTCGCTGCCGCTCGCCGAGGTCGTCGCCGCGGCGCACGACGCCGGAGCGCGGGTCCTGCTCGACGGCGCCCAGCTCGTCCCGCACCGGGGCGTCTCGCTCGCCGCGAGCGACGTGGACTACGTCGCGTTCTCGGGCCACAAGACCTACGCGCCGTTCGGTGCGGGCGC
This sequence comes from Oerskovia enterophila, assembly GCF_044748475.1. Classification (NCBI taxonomy): domain Bacteria; kingdom Bacillati; phylum Actinomycetota; class Actinomycetes; order Micrococcales; family Cellulomonadaceae; genus Oerskovia; species Oerskovia enterophila. The sequence goes on along the minus strand of NZ_JBIVFZ010000004.1, from coordinate 195,540 downwards.
GCTCGTGGGGCGCCGCGACTGGCTCGACGCCGGGACGCCCTACCTCGCCGGGGGCGGCGCGGTGCGCAACGTGACGCTCGACGGCACCGCGTGGCAGAGCGCCCCGGCGCGGCACGAGGCCGGGTCGCCCAACGTGATCGGCGCGGTCGCGCTCGCCTCGGCGTGCGACGCGCTCGCGGCGCTCGAGCCGGGCGTGCTGGTCGCGCACGAGACCGAGCTGCGTGCCCGTCTCGTCGAGGGGCTCGAGGAGATCGACGGCGTGCGCGTCGTCCGCGCCTGGGCCGACGCCGTGGACCCCGTGGGCGTCGTGACCTTCTCGGTCGACGGCCACGACGCGGGCCTCGTCGCGTCCTACCTGTCGGCCGAGCACGGCATCGGCGTGCGTGACGGCCGGTTCTGCGCGCACCCGCTCCTGGCCCGCCTGGGATTCCCGGCCGGTGCCATCCGGGCGTCGATCGGCGTGGGCACCACGGGCGAGGAGATCGAGCGCCTGATCGCGGCGCTGCGCGCCTACGTCGGCGAGGGGGCCAAGGCCCGGTACGAGGTCGTCGACGGCTGCTGGGTCGTGAGCGACGACCCTCGTCCGCTGCTCCAGGTCGCAGGGCTCTCCGGGCTGTTCGCGACCGCCGCGGTCGGCAACATCACGGCCGCCGTGGGGTGCGGTCCGGCGCCGGCCTGACGGGCCCTCTGACCTGCGGAGACACTCCTCGGAGCGCAACGTTCACCCGTGCGTCACCTCGTCGCCCACGAACGACCGCTCCGTGGTCTTGGCGGCGACGCCCGCGTGTGTTCTGATATGCGCTGTGCAGCACGATGTCGTCCTGGAAGGCCACGGGTTCCGCCTCGAACCCCTGGCTGTCGCGCACGCCGGTGCGCTGGCTCAGATCGTCGATCCGACGATGTGGGCGGGTATGAGTACGACCCTCCCTGCGGGGGAGGTCGGGATGGTGAACTTCATCGAGGACACTCGGGCTACCCGGGCGCTGACGGCCTTCGCCGTCGTCGACGCGGGCTCGGGTCTCGTGGTGGGGAGCACCGCTTTCCGTGACCTGTCGCTCGACGACAGGCGCGTGGAGATCGGGCGGACCTTCTACGCGCGTTCCACGTGGGGGAGCCTCGTGAACCCGGTCTCGAAATGGTTGCTGCTCCGACATGCGTTCGAGTCGTGGGACGTGCACCGCGTGGGCTTCCGGGTGGACGCGCGCAACGCGCGCTCGCTCGCCGCGATGCGTCGCCTCGGCGCGTACGAGGAGGGCGTCATGCGAGGTCATCGCACGGCCCCCGACGGCACGCGTGCCGACTCGGTGTGCTTCTCGATCCTCGCGCACGAGTGGGCGGGCGTCGAGCTCGGCCTGCTCGCGCGGATCACGAGCCCGCGGATCGTCCCGGTGCTCGGCCCCGTCGAGATGTCCGCCGCCGGCGAGCCCGTGACCACGCCGCTCCTGTCGGTGGTCCCGCCGGTCGCGGACCACGTCGCCGAGGCGGCCGGTCAGGCCGTCGGCTCGGTCACGGCCCTGCCGCCCGCCGTCGCCCTCTGAGAACTTCCCCCGTCCACAGCGACGCCCCGGGACCCGTACGGGTCCCGGGGCGTCCTTCGTCTGCGGTCAGTCCTTGGTGAAGGCGTCCTTGACGTCGTCACCGGCCTGCTTGACGTTGGCCTTCGCCTGGTCGGCGTGGCCCTCGGCCTCGAGCTTCTCGTTGCCGGTCGCCTTGCCGGCGCCTTCCTTGACCTTGCCCTTGGCCTCTTCGGCACCGTGCTTGATCTTGTCTCCCAGTCCCATGGGGTTCCTCCCTCGGTGGTGGTTGGTTCGTCTCGACCGTAGGCAGGCCCCCGGGCGACTCGCATCTCGGGGGACGGGCGGTTCACAAGATCCTCACGTCCTGTCCGGCAGGATGACCGCATGGAGAACGTCACGGTCCTGGAAGGGTTCGGGCTGCGCCTCGAGCCGCTCGGCGAGCAGCACGCGCCCGAGCTGGGGGCGTTCGTCGACGACGCCCTGTGGGCAGGGATGTCGTCGCCCACGCCGCGCGGGACGCCCGCCATGTCCGCCTACGTGCGCGACGCGGTGGCGGCGCCGGGGCGCCTGGCGTGGGCCGTCGTCGGGCCGCGTGTCCCCGGCGAGGGGCCCGACGGCGCCACGTCCGTCCGCGGCAGCACCTCGCTCTACGAGTGGTCGCCCTCGCAGGGCCGCGTCGAGCTCGGCTCGACCTTCTACGACTGTCCCTGGTGGGGCGGCGTGACCAACCCGGCGTGCAAGTACCTGCTGCTGCGGCACGCGTTCGAGGTGCTCGACGTCGAACGCGTCGCTCTGCGGGCCGACGCGCGCAACTCCCGCTCGATCGCGGCGATCCAGCGCCTCGGCGCCGTACCCGAGGGGGTGCTGCGCAGCCACCGTGTCGCGCCCGACGGGTCGCGCGGCGACACGGCCTACTTCTCGGTCCTCGCCGACGAGTGGCCGGCCGTCCGGGACGGCCTGCTCGACCGGCTCGCGCGCCTGGAGGGCCTCGACCGGGTCGTCTGACGGCGCCACCGGGGCGTCCCTGTGGCCTCGGGCGACGAACCTGCCTAGGTTGGAAGGATGCCTCCGCGAGCCTGCGGTGGGCGCACCGACCGCTGGAGGGCTGTTGACGACCGAGGACGCACGACCGGCAGGACCCGCGGTCGACCTGGACGACAGAGCCTTCTTCGGGCACCCGCGAGGCCTGTCGACCCTGTTCGGCCTCGAGGTCTGGGAGCGGTTCTCGTTCCTCGGGATGCAGGCCATCCTCGTGCTGTTCTTCACCGCGACCGTCGCGGACGACGGGCTCGGTATGGAGGCCGGGCAGGCCGCCTCGATCGCGGCCGGCTACGGGACCATGGTCTACCTGGTCTCGGTCGGGGGCGGGTGGATCGCGGACCGGGTCCTGGGCTCGTACCGCGCGGTCCTGTGGGGCGGGATCCTCATCGCGTGCGGGCACTACACCATGGCGATCCCCGCCGAGCTCTCGACGTGGCTCGGCCTGGTCCTCATCAGCCTGGGTACGGGGCTGCTCAAGCCCAACGTGTCGACCCTCGTGGGCAAGCTCTACTCGACCACGGACGAGCGCCGGGACGCGGGGTTCGCGCTCTACTACATGGGCATCAACGTCGGGGCGTTCTTCGGTCCTCTCGTCACGGGGTGGCTCGGCGCCGACGTCGGCTGGCACTGGGGGTTCTCTGCCGCCGCGATCGGCATGACCGCGGGAGTGGTCCAGTACGTCGTGGGACGCAGGCACATCCCGGGTCACGGGCGCGGCCCCGAGGCGCCCCTGCCTCCGGCCGTGATGCGCCGGACCCTGTGGATCCTGGGAGGGGTCGCGGCCGGGGTGGTGATCCTCGCCGTCGGGCTCGCGCTCGTGGGGCGCCTCAGCATCGCGGGCGTCGTCGACGCGCTGACCGTGGTCGCCATGGCCGCCCCGATCGTCTACTTCACCGTCATGTTCCGCAGCCCCCGCGTGACGGGCGAGGAACGCGGCCGGCTCCGGCCGTTCCTCGTGCTGTGGTTCGCGTCGGTCGCGTTCAACTTCGTGCTGTTCCAGGCGTACAGCGTCCTGATCCTGCTGGCCGACCAGCACGTCGAGCGCACGATCTTCGGGTGGCAGGCCCCCGCGGCCTGGTTCAGCTCGTTCCTGGGCGGCGTCGAGGTGCTCGTCGCGCCCGTGGTCGCGGCGCTGTGGACCTGGCTCGGGCCCCGGCAGCCGCACGCGTCCAAGAAGATCGCGATCGGCGCGCTGCTCGGCGGCCTGTCCTACCTGGTCCTCGTGCCCGCCGTGACGGGGCAGAGCGGCGACTGGAAGATCGCCGTGTGGTGGCTCCTGGCCTCGCTCCTGCTGCTGGGGCTCGGTGACGTGCTGCTCCAGACGACGGGCCTGTCCGCGACGACCAAGCTCGCCCCCGCGGCGTTCTCGAGCCAGTCGATGGCCGTGTGGTTCCTGTCGATCGCGCTCGCGAACGGCATCCAGGCGCAGACCGTCCGTTTCTACGGCGAGATCCCCGACGGCCTCTACTTCACGCTCAACGGCGCGGTCGCGGTGCTCGTCGCGGTCGTCGTCCTGGTCCTCTCGCCCTGGATGAGACGAACCATGCACCCCGTCCACTGACCGGTGCGCGCCACCGGCAGCACCCGAACGCCGGCAGCACCCGAACGACTGCACCACCCGAACGACTGCACCACCCGCACCACCCAGCACCGGAGGAATGACCATGCGGTACGTGACCGAGCTCCCGTTCGAGACCACGGTCGAGGACCACTGGATACCCCTCGCCGACGGGACGCGCCTCGCCGCGCGCGTCTGGCGACCGGTCGACCCCACGCCCGTCCCCGCGATCCTGGAGTACCTGCCCTACCGGCTGTCCGACTGGACCGCCCCGCGCGACGCGCAGCGCCACCCGTACTACGCGGGCCACGGGTACGCGTCGGTGCGCGTCGACATCCGCGGCAGCGGGAACTCGGACGGCCACCAGGACGACGAGTACTCCCCGACCGAGCTCGCCGACGGCGTCGCGGTCGTCGAGTGGCTCGCCGCGCAGGAGTGGTGCAGCGGCAAGGTCGGGATGTTCGGCATCTCGTGGGGTGGGTTCAACGCCCTGCAGGTCGCGGCCCTCGCGCCCGAGGCGCTCGCGGCGATCGTCACGGTGTGCTCGACCGACGACCGGTACGACAACGACGTGCACTACACGGGCGGATCGGTCCTCGCGGTCGACATGCACGCGTGGGCCGCGACCATGCTCGCGTTCTGCTCCCGGCCCCCGGACCCGGCCGTCGTGGGCGACCGGTGGAAGGAGCAGTGGCTCGACCGCCTCGAGCACACCGAGCCGTTCGTCCACACCTGGCTCGACCACCAGACGCGCGACGACTACTGGCGCCACGGCAGCGTGATCGAGGACTACTCGGCGATCAAGGCCGCGGTGCTCGCGGTCGGCGGGTGGAACGACCCCTACCGCGACACGGTCCTGCGGCTCGTGGCCGCGGGCGACGCGACGGCCGACGGCGACCGCGCCCTGGGCGGCCCGGTCCGCGGCATCGTCGGTCCCTGGTCGCACCAGTACCCCGACCGCGGCCTGCCGCCGGGTCCCTCGATCGGCTTCCTCCAGGAGACCCTGCGCTGGTGGGACCAGTTCCTCAAGGACGACGACACGGGTGCCCTCGACGAGCCGGCGCTGCGCGCATGGGTCACCGAGTCCGTGCCTCCCGCCACGGTCTACGACGAGATGCCCGGTCGCTGGGTCGGGGAGGAGCGGTGGCCGTCCCCGCACGTCCGGCCGACGGTCCTCCCGTTCGCGGGAGCGCCTGGCGGCACCGACGACGTCGACGACGCAGCGGTCGCCACCGAGCTGCGCACGACCGCCCCGCTCGTCACGCACCTTCCCGCCCGCCCGGGCCCTGCGAGCGGTGGGCCGGCCGCCCCCGCGGACGTGCCGCCGTCGTGCCTCGTGGCCTCTCCCCAGCACACCGGGATCGACGCGGGGCGCTTCTTCCCGTTCGGGAACGACGCGGACCTGCCGCCCGACCAGCGCGAGGAGGACGGGCGGTCCGTCTGCTTCGACTCGCCGCCGCTCACCCAGCGGCTCGAGATCCTGGGCCGTGCACGGGTCCGCCTGCGCCTGTCGTGCGCGGGCGACAAGGGGCAGGTCGTGGCACGGCTGTGCGACGTGGGCCCCGACGGCTCCTCGACGCTCGTGACCCGCGGCGTGCTCAACCTGTCGGCCCGAGAGGGGCGCGACCGCGTCGTCCCCTGGGAGCCCGGCGCGACGCACGACGTGACGTTCGAGCTCAGCGGCGTGGGGTACGCGCTCGCTCCCGGGCACCGGCTCCGGCTCGCGCTCTCCTCGGCGTACTGGCCGTGGGTGTGGCCGCAGCCGGGCGGAGCTGCCCTCGCGGTCGCGCCCGCGGGCAGCTCGCTCGAGCTTCCCGTGCACGACGGCGCGGCTCCCGGCGGGCACCCGGTCGTCACCTTCGAGGAGCCCGAGCAGGCGCCCCCGCTCGGCGTCGTCTACCCGGAGGACGCGGACCAGCGGCCCGAGCGGCGCGTCGTGCGTGACGTCGCAGCCGACGAGTGGCTCCTGGAGGTGGACCCGAGGTACGGCGGGACGCGCATCTACCCCGACGGCCTCGAGTTCACCGAGGACGCGCTCGAGCGCTACTGGATCGGGCGCGACCCGCTGAACGCACGCACGCGTTCCGACTGGAGCGTGCGGCTGCGTCGGCCCGGTGCCACGCCGTCCGACCTCGCGTGGGACGCGAGCGTCGTGACGCGCTCGGAGATCTCGTGCGACGCCGAGTTCTTCCACACCGACGACGAGGTCGTGGCGCGCGACGGCGAGGACGTGGTGTTCGAACGTCGGTGGCGGCGCAGCATCCGGCGGACCGCGGGGTGAACGCTCCTGCCGAGACGTGAGCAGATGCCCCTGATCTGACCCGATCAGGGGCATCTGCTCACGTCTCGGCGAGCGCCGAGCGCGGGCGGAGGCGTCCAAGAGCTGCGTCGAGGGCTGCGTGGGCGGCCCCGGCGTCGAGGCCGGTCTGCTGCGCGACCAGGGCGAGGGCATCTGCAGCGGATGTGACGTCGTCAGGCCTCGGCACCGCCCGCTCAGGGCCGAGGACGATCGTCCCGTGCCTGCCCAAGGTCTCGACGAGGCCGTCGCGCGCGAGCGCGTCGTACGCCTTGTTGACGGTCCCGCGCGCGACGTCGAGATCGGTCGCGAGATCACGGATCGCCGGGAGGCGGGCGCCGGGACGGAGCTGCCCCGACACGATCAGCCTGCTCACCTGGGCGCGGATCTGCTCGAAGACCGGGACGGGGGATCGGGGGTCGACCTGGACGATCATCGAGCGCTGCCGCCCCCCGCGCCCGACGTGAGCGCCCGGGTCGGGCGAAGGATCACGGACCATGGACGCTGCGGCGACGCCCGGTGCACCAGGACGAACGCCGCGACGAGCAGAGTGAGCGAGCAGAACGTCTGGGCGGCTGCGAGCTGCGGCGAGGACACCGGGACCGAGGCGAGCACCTGGCTGACGGTGAGCGTCGCCACCCCCACCTCGAGCCACGCGAGCGACCTGGCCGCGAAGGACCGGATGCGGTGGTCGACGGCGGCAGCGTCGGGCGACAGGACGGGCCGCCGCCTGGACCGGATGGCTGACTGGGTCCACTCGGCGACCGCAGCGATGCCGGCGCCGGTGAGCGCGACGAGCAAGGTCGCGGTCTGCCCAGCGAGCGCTCCGGCCAGGCCTCCGAGCAGCGCTCCGGAGAGGAGCGCGCGCGCGGTGACGAGGACGCGGCCGTGCTCGATCGGTCGGCGCGGGGTCAGCGAGGCGGTGCGGAGCGAAGGGGCGACGCCGTCCGCGGCCAGGGGACGCGAGAGCCGGTACGTCTCGGCCGACAGGGACCCGACGAGGACGCCGGCCACACCGCAGAAGAGCACGAGGTCGAGCGGGATCGTCGCGTTCCAGCGGAGCCCGAGGAGGACTCCGAGGGCCGTGCCCAGCACCCCGCCGACCATCCTGTGCTGACGGTGCCGCGCCAGGTAGCGGCGGTAGACGTCGGCCTGGGCGGGCGGGACGTCGGCGGCCCCGGCGATCCACCGGACGTCGCCCGCGCTGACACGGCGGCTGGTGTTGAGGGCGGCGACGAGCAGCACCACGAGACCGGCGAGGAGGAGGAGAGGGACGAGTCGCACGAGCACTGCCTTTCTGGCTCTGGCCTTTTGGCCCATTGGCACAGTACATTGTGCCAATGGTGTCCACAAGCCTCCCGACGAGCGACCCGTCGCTCACGGCCCTCACCCCACGTCCCACTCGCGGACGTAGCCTGCTCCTGGTGGTCATCGCCGCCGTCCTCCTGGTCGGGGCCTGGTTCTCCTCGAACCTGCTGCGGCCCGGTCCGGACCTCCGGGCGGGCTCCAGCGGGACGGTGGCGGTCGTCCCGCGAGACGAGGCCGTCCTGAGGATCGTCGACATCTCGGTGGCCGCGCCGATCGGGGGGACGGTGACGGGGATCGGGGACGTCCCGGGGGCGACGGTCGTGGACGCATGGCTCTTCCAGCCACCGGTCGAGATGCCGGCGCTGCACATGGAGACCGTCGCACAGCAGACCGTCGACGACGTCCTCGCAGACGCCTACGCTCCCGGCGTGCTCGACGACGCCGCGCTTCCACAGCGGATCACGAGCGGCCCGGTGCAGGTCGTCGTGCTGTGGAGGATCACGGACTGCGGAGCGCTCGACGAGTGGGCCGAGCCGTCGATGACGGTGACCAGCGCCCTCGGCATGAGCTTCGAGCGGCCGTTCCCTGACTTCACGGGACCGGCGCTGAGCCTGGGGACCGGCTCTCTGGCGGAGGGCATCTGCCCGGCTCCGGAGAGCTGACCGCTGTCGAGAAGTGAGCAGATGCCCCTGATCTGACCCGATCAGGGGCATCTGCTCACTTCTCGGCGAGCGGCGGGAGCAGCGCTCAGCGCGGCGTGACCGTCCCGCTGAGGTGCCGCCTGCCGCTCTTCCCGTTCCAGCCCACGTACGTGAACCCGCCCGGGTGAGCGTCGTCGTCGGGCACCCGGGTGATGGCGACCTGGACCGTGCCCGGGACCAGGACGGGCGCGGCGAACTCGACCGTCCAGTCGTAGGCGTCACCGCGTGCCGCGCCGACCTCGGCCAGCGCGCGTGCAGCCGTGTACATGCCGTGCGCGATGGTCCGCGGGAACCCGAACGCCTTGGCGCCCAGGACCGAGGTGTGGATGGGGTTGCGGTCGCCCGAGATCGCGCCGTACGCGCGCCCGATCCCGCTGCCGAGCTCCCAGCGTGCCGTCGGGACCGGCGGCACGAACTCCTCACGCGACGCCTCCTCGGTCCGCTGAGGGGGCGCCTCCTCCTCCGACGGCAGGCCGAACCCCTTGGCCAGGTACGTCGAGACGCCGCGGTACGCGAGCTCGCCGCCAGTGCTGACCTCGGTCACCAGGTCCACCTGGACCCCGCGCCGGTGCGCGCGCAGGTCCTCGGCCGTCGCGCGGACCTCGAGCACGTCGCCGACGCGCACGGGACGGTGCACCGAGACCGCGTTCGACACGTGCACGAGCCCCAGCAGCGGCAGCGGGAAGTCGCCGCGCACCATGAGCGCGGTCGCGAGCGGGAACGCGAGCACGTGCAGGTACCCCGCGGGCAGCGTGTCGCACACGCGCTCGCCGATCAGGCGCTGGTAGTCGGTCAGGTGCTCGGTCACGCCCGCGGTCGGGACGTCGGCGACGCGGTAGACGACGTCGGGCAGGACGACGTCCCGCGGCCCGGGCAGGACGCGCCCCACGGGGGAGCGCGTCACGGCGATCCGGCCCGACGACGCCACGCCCTTCGCGTACAGACCGCCGAGCCCCGGCAACGAGGGCAGCGTGACGAGACGCGGGTTGCGGCGCTCCGGGGCCCCCTGCGCGGCGGCCGTCACGCGCCCACCAGGCTCTGGCCGCACACGCGCAGCACCTGGCCGTTGACGCCGCCCGCCGCGGGGGAGGCGAGGAAGGCGATGGCCTCTGCGACGTCGACGGGCAGGCCACCCTGCTGGAGCGAGGAGACGCGACGGGCCATCTCGCGCTGGACGAGCGGGATCGAGGCCGTCATGTCGGTCTCGATGAACCCGGGCGCGACCGCGTTGGCCGAGCCGCCGAGCGGGGCCAGGAGGCGGCCCGTCGCGCGCGTGTGCCCGATGACCCCGGCCTTGGAGGCGCCGTAGTTCGTCTGCCCGCGGTTGCCCGCGATGCCGCTCGTCGAGGCGAGCGAGACGATGTGCGGGGCCTCGGAGAAGCCGTTCGCGCCCAGCAGGTACTCGTTGATCCGCAGCTGCGAGAGCAGGTTGACCGCGATCACGGCGTCCCACTTGTCGGGGGACATGTTGGCGAGGAGCTTGTCGCGCAGGATCCCGGCGTTGTGGACCAGGACGTGCAGGCCGCCGTGGCGGGTCCGTGCGTGCTCGAGGATGCGGGCGCCTGCGTCCTCGGCCGTGACGTCGAGCTGGAGTGCCGTGCCCTTGATCTCGTTGGCGACCTTGGCGAGCGACTCGCCGGCCGCGGGGACGTCGACCACGACGACCGTCGCGCCGTCGCGGGCCAGGGTCCGGGCGATCGCGGCCCCGATCCCGCGGGCCGCGCCCGTCACGACCGCGACGCGGCCCGCGAGGGGTCGGTCCCAGTCGGGCGTCGCCTCGGTCGGGGCCGGACCCACGTGCAGCAGCTGGCCGTCGACGAACGCCGACCTCGCCGAGAGGAAGAAGCGCAGCGTGGCCAGGGCCGACGTGCTGTCGGGGGCGGCGTCCTCGGTGAGCTGGATGCCGTTCGCCGTGGCGCCTGCGCGCAGCTCCTTGGCGAGCGAGCGCAGGAACCCGTCGACGCCCTGGCGGGTCGCCGCGAGCAGGGGCGTGTCGTCGTCGGACGGTGCGCGCGAGACGGTCACGACGCGGCCTCCGGGCGCGAGCTGACGCAGGTTCGCGCCCAGCTCGAGGACGGGGGCCGAGAAGTCGGCGGGGCTCGTCGCGCCCGTCAGGACGACGACGATCGCGCCCCAGCGGGTCTCGGCGCCGTTCGCGTTCTGCCGCACGTCGAGGTCCCAGCCGAGCAGGGCCTGGGCGACCGCGGTGGTGTCGGCGGCCGAGCCGGGCTCGCCGATCACGAGCACGGGGCCCGGGACGAGCGGGTCGTCCGCGCGGTAGCGGCGCAGGACCGCGGGCCGGGGCAGGCCGAGCTTCGTGGCGAGCGTCTTGGTGAAGCCGGAGTTCACCGCGGACAGGTACTTGTCGGTCATGGCGGGGTCCCTCAGCTCTCGGTGCTCTGCGCGGGCGTGGTGGACAGGTCGTCGGCGCTCTCGAGGATCGCGGCGAGGCCCAGGCCTCCGGCCGCGCAGATCGAGATGAGCGCCCGTGCCGGGCGGCCCGTCTCCGCAGCCTTCTGCGCGACGAGCTTCGCGGCCGTGGCGACGATGCGACCGCCCGTCGCGGCGAACGGGTGCCCCGCGGCGAGCGACGAGCCGTTGACGTTGAGCCGCGAGCGGTCGATCGAGCCCAGGGCGCCGTCGAGGCCGAGCTCGGTGCGGCAGTAGTCGTCGTCCTCCCACGCGGCGAGCGTGGTCAGGACCGTCGAGGCGAAGGCCTCGTGGATCTCGTAGACGTCGAAGTCCGCGAGCGTGAGGCCGTTGCGGGCGAGCAGGCGGGGGACCGCGTGGGCAGGGGCCATGAGCAGGCCCTCGTGGCCGTGCACGTAGTCGACGGCCGCGGACTCGGCGTCGACCACGCGGGCCAGGACGGGCAGGTCGTGCTCTGCGGCCCACTCGCGCGAGCCGAGCAGGACGACCGAGGCGCCGTCGGTCAGAGGGGTCGAGTTGCCGGCGGTCATCGTGGGGCCCGTGGGCACTGCGGGCCCTCCTGCCGCGCCTGCCGCGGCCCCGTGCGTGGGCGCGCTCGGCGTGAGGTGCTTGCCGAACACGGGCTTGAGGGACGCGAGCTTCTCGGCCGACGAGTCGGCGCGCATGTTCTGGTCCTGCGTGAGGCCGCGGAACGGGGTCACGAGGTCGTCGAAGAACCCGGCCTGCCACGCGGCGGCGAGGTGCAGGTGGCTGTTCAGGGCGACCTCGTCCTGCGCCTCGCGCGTGATGCCCCACGCGGCGGTCGTGATCGCCTGGTGCTCGCCCATCGACAGGCCCGTGCGGGGCTCGCCCGTGCTGGGGGTCGACGGCGCCAGGTCGCTGGGGCGCACCGAGGCGAACGCCTTGAGGCGCGCGCCCAGGGTCTTGGCGTGGCTGGCCTTGAGCAGCGCCTTGCGCAGCCCCTCGCTGACGGCGATGGGGGCGTCGGACACCGTGTCGGAGCCGCCCGCGATGCCCGACTCGATCTGCCCGAGGCGGATCTTGTTGGACACCGTCACGACGGCCTCGAGGCCCGTGGCGCACGCCTGCTGCAGGTCGAACGCGGGGGTCTGCGGCGAGAGCGACGAGCCCAGGACCGACTCGCGGACCAGGTTGAAGTCGCGCGAGTGCTTGAGCACCGCACCGCCGACGACCTCGCCCAGGCGCTCGCCCTGGAGGCCGTAGCGGGCCACGAGCCCCTCGAGGGCGGCCGTGAACATGTCCTGGTTGCTGGCTCCCGTGTACTTCCCGCCGGCACGCGCGAACGGGATGCGGTTGCCGCCCAGGACGTAGGCGTCGCGGAGGGCCGGGGGCTGCTGGGCGGAGCTGGGTGTGGGGGTGGGCTGCTGCGTCTTCCGGATGGCCACTTCGGCTGCTCTCTCTCGCTTCGTTGCTGAGGGTCTCGGACCGCGGGCGCGATCCACGCGGTGTCCAAGACCCACAGTACCTGATACTCTCGGTATCGTGAGGCGGGTCACACCCTTCACTCCCTGTGCCCGGCGTTCCCGCCAGGGTAGGACGCCGTCGTGAGGACCACTCGCGGACCGACGGACGGACGACCAGGGACGACACCGACGTCGGGCACCTCTGGAGGACTGTGTGATCAACGGCGACACGAACGGCAGGACCGGGCGACCGCGGACCGCCGTGCTCCACCGTGCCCCTGGCCGCACCCCCGCACCTGCTCCCGCTCCCGTCGTGGACGGACGCTCGACCCGGTGGGACGACCACCGGGCGATCCGCCGCGCCGAGCTCGTGCACGCGGCGCGCAAGGCCGTCCACAAGGGCGGCCCCGGGGTGTCCATGGACGAGATCGCGGCGGCCTCGGGCACGTCCAAGTCGATCATCTACCGCTACTTCGAGGACAAGACCGGCCTGCAGATCGCGATCGGGGCCTCGGTCGTCGGTCAGATGCACGACGCCCTGACGCAGGCCGCGGAGTCCGCCGAGACGCCGCGCCGGGCGCTGCGCGCCATGGTCGGCGTCTACCTCGAGATGATCGCGAGCTCGCCCAACGTCTACTACTTCGTGACCCGTACGGGCGCGATCGCCGGCACCGACGGCACTGCGCGCACGGCCTCCGCGCCCCTCGCGGCGTTCCTCGACTCGGTGACCGAGCTGGTCGCCCAGCCCTTCACGCGCGCGGCCGACGTCACGCCCGCCGACGCCGCGGCCTGGGCCGCGGGCGCCGTCGGGTTCGTGCGGGGCGCGGGCGAGTGGTGGCTCGGCCACCACGACGACCCCGACACCCCCGACCGCGACGAGCTCACCGAGCGGGTCGCAGCCTGGCTGTGGGGCGGCCCCGTGGGCGTCATGGCCCGTGGTCGGGGCGCGACCGCCGCGGGCGACGCTGCACCCGCCGCTCGTGACGACGCCCCGGACGGCGTGGCCGCCCCGGACGGCGCCGCCGCCCCCTCCACCGACGACCTCTGATCCTTCTCATGGCTACCACCGGCACACAGGAGTCCCGATGACCACCACCTCTGACCGCACCGCCGCCCGCGACACCCAGCGGGGCGACGGCGCAGCGACCTCCACGTCCATCCCCGCCGCAGGCGTCACACCCCCGATGCCCGAGGGCGAGGTTCGCGTCGACGTGGCCGACCTCTCGCACCAGCTCCTGGGCCGCTGGGCCGACCTGCGCGCCAAGGCGCGCGCGACCGCGGGCGAGGAGCGCTTCCAACGCATCGAGGGGCTCTCGCTCACCGAGCACCGCGAGCGCGTCATGGACCAGGTCAAGCAGCTCGTCGAGATCGGGCAGGTGCACCGCGGGTTCCCGACGCGCCTCGGCGGGCAGGACGACGCCGGCGGCAACCTCGCCGGGTTCGAGGAGCTCGTCGCGGCGGACCCCTCGCTCCAGATCAAGGCGGGCGTCCAGTGGGGCCTGTTCGCCGCGGCGATCCTGCACCTCGGCACGCCCGAGCAGCAGGACCGCCTGCTCCCGGCCGCGATGGACGCCTCGGTGCCCGGTGCGTTCGCCATGACCGAGACGGGCCACGGCTCGGACGTCGCCTCGATCGCGACGACCGCGACGTTCGACCCGGCGACGCAGGAGTTCGTCGTCCACACCCCGTTCCGCGGGGCCTGGAAGGACTACCTCGGCAACGCGGCGGTCAACGGCACGGCGGCGGTCATCTTCGCGCAGCTCGTGACGAACGGCGTCAACCACGGCGTCCACGCGTTCTACGCGCCCATCCGTGAGACCACGCCCGACGGCGGCGCGGGGGCCTTTCTGCCCGGGGTCGGCGGGGAGGACGACGGGCTCAAGGGCGGGCTCAACGGGATCGACAACGGTCGCCTGCACTTCACGCACGTCCGGGTTCCGCGCGAGAACCTCCTGGCCCGCTACGGACAGGTCGCCGAGGACGGCACGTACACCTCGCCGATCGACAGCCCCGGGCGTCGCTTCTTCACGATGCTCGGCTCGCTCGTCCAGGGCCGCGTCTCGCTCGACGGCGCCGCGATCACCGCGTCGAAGCTGGGCCTCGCGACCGCGGTGACCTACGGCAACCAGCGCCGTCAGTTCAACGCGGCCTCGCCCGTCGACGAGGTCGTGATCCTCGACTACGGCACGCACCAGCGTCGCCTGATCCCGCGCATCGCGCAGACGTACGCGATGCACTTCGCGCACGACCGCCTGCTCGACCTGTTCGACCTGGTGTTCTCGGGCGAGAACGACACGCCCGAGTCGCGCGAGGACCTCGAGACCATGGCGGCCTCGCTCAAGCCGATGAGCACGTGGTTCGCGCTCGACACCCTCCAGGAGGCGCGCGAGGCCTGCGGCGGCGCGGGGTTCCTCACCGAGAACCGGATCACGAGCCTGCGCGCAGACATGGACGTGTACGTGACGTTCGAGGGCGACAACACCGTGCTGCTCCAGCTCGTCGCCAAGCGGCTCCTGGCCGACTACGGCAAGGAGTTCAAGGACATCTCGCCCGGGCAGATGGCCCGGTTCGTGGTCGAGCAGGCCGCCGACGCCGCGCTGCACCGCACACCGCTCAAGCGAGCCGCGCAGACCATCGCGGACGTGGGCGACCCGCGCCGTGCGGCCGGGCACCTCAAGGACGTCGGGAACCAGCGCGAGCTGCTGACGGACCGCGTCGAGACCATGGTCGCCGACGTCGCCGCGGCCCTGCGCCCCGCGCAGAAGGCCACCCCGGAGAAGGCCGCCGAACTCTTCAACGAGCACCAGTACGAGCTCATCGAGATGGCGAAGGCGCACGCCGACCTGCTGCACTGGGAGGCGTTCACGCAGGCCCTCGAGACCATCGAGGACGCGGGCACCCGCCAGGTCCTCACGTGGGTCCGCGACCTGTTCGGGCTCACGGTCATCGAGCGCAACCTCGCCTGGTACCTGATCAACGGGCGCCTGTCCGCGCAGCGTGCCCGCACGGTCACGGGCTACATCGACCGCCTCGTCGCACGCCTGCGCCCCCACGCCCAGGACCTGGTCGACGCCTGGGGCTACGGCCCCGAGCACCTGCGCGCCAAGATCGCGTCGGGGGCCGAGCAGGTGCGTCAGGACGAGGCCCGCGAGTACTACCGGCAGCTGCGGGCCAGCGGCGACGAGCCCGTGAGCGAGAAGTCGATCAAGGCGCGCGAGAAGGCCGCGGCCAAGGCGGCGGCACGGGGCGGGTCGAAGATCGCGAGGCGCTGACGGCACGCGGGGCTGGCTGTCCGTGCCGAGCACGAGGTTGCGGTCGTTGTCCGGTCGATAGTGGCCGCAACCTCGTGCTCGACCGCACGCAACCTCGTGCTCGACCAGCACGGCAGCACCGCACGAACGACCTCGGGGCACGGCGGAGCGGTACCGCCGCCGAGGGAGCCAGGGACCCGTGGGTCCGGCGTGACGACCACCAGCCGTCGCGCCGGGCCCGCGGGTCCCTTCGTGCGTCGTCGAAGGCACCGCGACCGGCGACGAATCCTGTTGACGCGCCCCGTGCACTCGGCCAGGCTGCACCGATGGCACCTGACCCCGCACCTGACCCGACGCGCGAACCCGCGACCGACGCCCCCGCCCAGACCGTGCGCCGCACCGAGCCCCCGTCGCGCACCGAGCTCTGGCCTCCGGCCGGGCTGCGCGTGGTCTCGGGGGACCTGGAGCTGCGTCACCTCGACGAGGACCTGCTCTTCCAGCTCGCGGCGATCGGTGGCGAGGGCATCCACGACGAGGGCTTCATGCCCTTCGCGTTCCCGTGGTCGCGCGGCTCGGCAGTCGAGGTCGGCCGCAGCATCCTGGCCTACCAGTGGGGCGCGGCGTCGCGGATCGCGCCCGCGTCCTGGGCGATCGAGCTGGCCGTGGTCCGCGACGGCGAGGTGCTGGGTGTCCAGGCCCTCACGGCGTCGGACTTCGCCGTGACACGCACGGCGGAGTCCGGCTCGTGGCTGGGGCGGCGGCACCAGGGGGCCGGCGTCGGCACGCTCGCGCGGCTCATGATCCTCGAGCTCCTCTTCACGGGGTTCGGGGCGCAGACCGCCACGACCTCGGCGTGGGAGGACAACGGCCCGTCGAACGGGGTCACGCGCAAGCTCGGCTACCGCCCCAACGGCACGGCGACGCTCGCCCGTGAGGGCAAGCCCGCGGTCGACGTCCGGTACCGACTCGACCGGGCGGACTGGGCGGCCCGCGGCGAGGCGTTGCGACCCGAGGTGACGCTGCACGGTGTCGGGCCGGTCTGGGAGATGCTGGGGATCGACTGAGCGGCCGAGCACGAGGTTCCGGTCGGTCGAGCACGAGGTTGCGGTCGGAATCCGCTGGACAGCGACCGCAACCTCGTGCTCGGCACCGAAGGCCGGCCCCTCAGCCGGCCACGAGCCCCGCGAGCACCGACCTGGCCTCGGCCTCGAACGCCGGGTCGTCGTGCGCGATCGACCACGCGATGATCGCGAGCGTCGAGAGCGCGACGTACGCGCGCAGCACGAGGCGATCCTCGTCGTCGGGCACGCGTCCGTAGCCCTCGAGGAACGCCGCCTCCAGGTCGGGGCGGCCCCGCCACTCGCGCATCGTGAGCTTCTGCAGGTCCACGGCCCACGGCGACGGCTCGCAGTGCGCGAAGTCGATCACCCGCACCCGCCCCTGCGCATCGACCAGCCAGTTGCGCGGACCGTAGTCGCGGTGCGCGGGCACGAGCCGCACGGACCGCACGCGGGCCACGGGCGCCGCGACCGCGCGCAGCCGCACCAGGTCCGCCGCGTCGACGAGCCCGGCGTGCGCGGAGATCTTCTCGTCGAGCTCGGCGAGGAGGCGCTCCCCGTACCCCTCGTCCAGTACGGCCGGGGCGCTCGCGTGCAGCCGCGCGAGCAGTGCCCCGGCCTGCCGGTGGACGTCCAGGTCGAGGGCCGCCGCACCGGCGGCGAGCGTCCCGGGCACATGCGTCATCATCAGCACGTGCGCGTCGACGTCGGCCGCGAGCAGCTGACCGGCGTCGTCCCCCAGCACAGGGACGTACCGCCGCAGGGCCTCGACCTCGCGCTCCACGTTGCGCGCCGAGCGCTCCCACTTCACGACGACGTCGCCCGCCCCGGTCCGCACGCGCGCCACGCGGGACTGGCCGTGGGGCCAGACCCATTCCTCGACGAGCCGGACCCCGCCACCTCCGGTCGAGGCGGACCAGGCCGCGGCCGCGTCGAGCAGGAGCGAGGTGGGAGGCAGGTCGGAGAGCATCCGCCGATGCTAGGGCGCCCTCGACGCCGAGCACGAGGTTGCGGTCGGTCGAGCACGAGGTTGCGGTCGGAATCCGCCGGACAACGACCGCAACCTCGTGCTCGGCAGCAGTCAGTCGGTCGGGTTGCAGCGCGCTGCGGCCGTCGCGAGGAACCCGACGTCGGGCCGCCACGGCTCGAGGTTCCACGTCTTCTTGTCGGTCGCACCCAGGGCGTGGCAGTCGAACTGGTCGCGCATGGTCGACGAGTCGGCCTCGGGCTCGCTCGCGACGAGCTGCGCCCACGCGGTCTCCTCGCCCACCAGGCCCGACTGCCGCGCCCACGGCGTCGGGTCCACCGCGAGCGAGCGCCCGCCCTCGCGGTTGCCCCAGGTCGCGCTGCGCACGCCCTGCGCGCCGAGCCAGGTCGTCACGGTCACGTCCTCGGGCGGGGCGCTCGCGGTGGTTCCCGCCGTGCCCGACGGCGTCGCGCCCACCGCCTTCACGCGCACCTCCGCGCGGGTCGGCGCCACGACCAGCACTCCTGCGCGGACAGCGGATCCGGACGGTTCCGTCGCCTCCGGCGCCGACAGGCCGCCGAGCGGCGTGCCCGCCGCGTCGAGCACGCTGATGCTGCCGTCGCCGTTGCGGAGCAGTGACCCGTCGGCGGGGGAGACGAGCTCGAGCGTCGCGGTGGTGGTCGAGTCGTCAGCCGTGCTGTCCGTCGTGCCGGTCGTGCCGGTCGTGGCGCCGTCGGCGCTGCTGTCGGAGGCGGCCCCGGTTCCGGCCCCCGGGATCGCGAGCCCGAACGAGACCCGGCTCGACCCGTCCTCGTCGGGCGTCACGGTGACCGGCGCGACGGGTGCGGACGTCGCCGGGTCGGCCCCTGCCGGATCGGCAGCGTCGCCCGCCGCAGCCGGCTCACCGGCATCCCCGTCGGCCCCGGCAGCCCCGCCCGGCGCAGCCCCGACCGGCACCGACAGCAGCAGCTCGATCCCGTCGGCCGTGAGCGTGCGCGTGGTCATGGCCGGCGCAGCGGGCTCGAGATCCGGGTCGTCCGGCGGCCCGTCAGAGGGGACCCCCGCGGACGGCGCGGGCGACCCGGGGGCGGGCGCGGCGCCGTCGGGCCCGGTGCAACCCACCAGCAGGCAGGCCACCAGCGCGGCCCCGACGAGGGCGAGGCGCGGACGGGGGCGGCGAACGGTCGAGGTCACCGTGCGAGGCTATCCCCGCCCGCAGGACCGGCCCCGCGCGCACCCGGCCCTCCTGGCCCGAGGGGAGCGCATCCGCCCAGCCCACGGGCCTGCCCGTGCCCCCACGGACGCGTTCGTGGACGCCCGACCGCACCGCGGCCAACCCCCGGTAAACTGGCCGCACCTGTGCAGCCCCGTGCCGGTCGCCTCCCCGATGACTCGCTCGTCGAAACGCGCTGGCTGGCACGCCACCCCGAGGGATTCGATGACCGCCCCCAGCAACGCCCCGACGCCCGCCGCCGCAGCGACCTCCGAGCACCGGCCGCACCTCGACACGGTCGAGCGCGCAGCCGCCACCCCCGACGAGGCGCAGCCCTTCGCGGAGCTCGGCCTCAAGCCGGACGAGTATCAGCGCATCCGCGACATCCTCGGGCGACGCCCCACGGCTGCCGAGCTCGCGATGTACTCCGTCATGTGGTCGGAGCACTGCTCCTACAAGTCGTCCAAGGTGCACCTGAGCACGTTCGGCAAGAAGACGACCGACGAGATGAAGAAGCACCTCCTCGTCGGTATCGGCGAGAACGCGGGCGTCGTCGACATCGGTGACGGCTGGGCCGTGACGTTCAAGGTCGAGTCCCACAACCACCCGAGCTTCGTCGAGCCCTACCAGGGCGCCGCGACGGGCGTCGGCGGGATCGTCCGCGACATCATCTCGATGGGCGCGCGCCCCGTGGCCGTCATGGACCAGCTGCGCTTCGGCGCGGTCGACCACCCGGACACGGCGCGCGTCGTGCACGGCGTCGTGTCGGGCGTCGGCGGCTACGGCAACTCGCTCGGCCTGCCGAACATCGGCGGCGAGCTCGTCTTCGACTCCTCGTACCAGGGCAACCCCCTCGTCAACGCACTGTGCATCGGCGTGCTGCGCCACGAGGACATCCACCTCGCCAACGCCTCGGGCGTGGGCAACAAGGTCGTCCTGTTCGGTGCGCGCACCGGCGGCGACGGTATCGGTGGCGCCTCGATCCTCGCGTCCGAGACCTTCGAGGACGGCGTGCCCGCCAAGCGCCCCTCGGTCCAGGTCGGCGACCCCTTCATGGAGAAGGTCCTCATCGAGTGCTGCCTCGAGCTCTACGCGGCACGCGTCGTCGAGGGCATCCAGGACCTCGGCGCGGCCGGCATCTCGTGCGCCACGTCGGAGCTGGCGTCCAACGGTGACGGCGGCATGCACGTCGAGCTCGACTCGGTCCTGCTGCGCGACCCGTCGCTCAACGCGGGCGAGATCCTCATGTCGGAGTCGCAGGAGCGCATGATGGCCGTCGTCGCTCCCGACAAGCTCGACGAGTTCCTCGCGATCACGGGCAAGTGGGACGTCGAGACCTCGGTCATCGGCGAGGTCACCGGCACCGGTCGCCTCACGATCGACCACCAGGGCGAGCGCATCGTGGACGTGGACCCCAAGTCCGTGGCGCACGAGGGCCCCACCTACCACCGCCCCTACGCGCGCCCCACGTGGATGGACGGCCTCAACGCGGACACCGTGGTTGCCGCCGCGCTAGCCCGTCCCGAGACGGCCGACGAGCTCCGCGCAACCGCGCTGCGCCTGCTCGGCTCGCCCAACCTCGCGTCCAAGGAGTGGGTCACCAACCAGTACGACCGCTTCGTCCAGGGCAACACGGCCCTCGCCCAGCCCGACGACGGCGGCGTGATCCGCGTCGACGAGACCACGGGCCTCGGGGTCGCGCTCGCGACCGACGCCAACGGCCGCTACGCCAAGCTCGACCCGCGCACGGGCGCCCAGCTCGCGCTCGCCGAGGCGTACCGCAACGTCGCCACGACCGGCGCGCGCCCGCTCGCCATCACCGACTGCCTCAACTTCGGCTCGCCCGAGGACCCCGACTCCATGTGGCAGCTCGTCGAGGCCATCGAGGGCCTGGCCGACGCGTGCCAGACGCTCGGCGTCCCCGTCACGGGCGGCAACGTCTCGCTCTACAACGGCACGGGTGAGCCCGGGCAGATCGACTCGTCGATCCACCCGACGCCCGTCGTCGGCGTCCTCGGCGTGCTCGACGACGTCGCGCACGCCACCGGGTCCGGCTGGCGCGAGGCGGGGGAGGCCATCTACCTCCTCGGCACGACCCGCGCCGAGGTCGACGGCTCCGCGTGGGCCGACGTCGTCCACCAGCACCTCGGCGGCGTTCCCCCGCAGCTCGACCTCGCGGCCGAGCGCGCCCTGGCCGAGGTCCTCGTCAACGCGAGCCGCGACCACCTGGTCTCCGCCGCGCACGACCTCTCCGAGGGTGGCCTCGTCCAGGGCCTGCTCGAGGCGTCGCTGCGCTTCGGGACCGGCGCCAAGGTGTCGATCGACGCCCTCGCGACCCGCGACGGCGTCACGCCGTTCGAGGCGCTGTTCTCCGAGTCCACGGCCCGCGCGCTCGTCGCCGTGCCGCGCAGCGAGGAGACCAAGCTGGTCGACGCGTGCGTCGCCCGCGGTGTGCCCGTCCTCAAGATCGGCGTGACCGGCACCGAGCCGGCCGAGGTCGCCGAGACCGGTGAGTCGCTCGAGATCGAGGGCATCTTCACGATCCCGCTGAGCGAGGCCGACCAGGTCTTCCGCGCGACGCTGCCGGGGATCTTCGGCTAGTCGTCAGGCCCGAGGGGCGAGTGCGCGGTCTTCTGTCCGCGCGCTCGTCCCTCGCGCGTTCCCGCCGGGCCCGACCCGGCGGCGCGCACTCGTTCCTCTGCGCTGCCTCCCGCTGGTCCCCGGGGTGACGTGCGCTGGGACTCAGCAGGTCTCGCGAGATGCGGCCAACGGGGGTCCAGAACGGTTCTCGACCCCCGTTGGCCGCATCTCGCGACGCGAACCCTTCTGCCGTCCGCTGCACCTCGCAGGGTCGCGCTCTGGGGCTCAGCAGGGCGGGCGGGTGCGGCGGCCCCCGATCCGGGCGAACGACCGATCTGACGTCGGGCCGGGAGTGCCGCAGATCAGCCAGGATCCTCCAGCAGTGCTCGAGCCATGTGGCGGACGTGGGCGTCGAGGGCCGCTGATTCCTCGGCGTGGGTAGGAGCCCCGTTCCCGAAGTGCTCTCTCATGTCGTCGAGCTCCTCGTACTCCCACAGCGCGCCGACGAATAGCTCGTGCTCGTCCGAGTCGCGAGCTCCGCGGTTCGAGAACGCCCACTCCGTGAGCTCGCGGGGCGTCGTGCGCCCGTCGAGCACCTTCCGTGCCTGGGTCCTCAGGACGTAGAGGTTCAGGGCGTCGTCGCCGACCGGAAGGTCGAGCCCCAGCTCAGCCACGACGTCCTCGGCCACCAGGCGGAGGAGCTCGTTCGGGGTGTCCGGGTAGAGGCCCGCGAGGTCGCGCAGGGCCGGCGAGTCGAGTCCTGCGACGAGCGCCTCGCAGGCCGCGTCCACGACGTCCTGCCCCTGCGTGTGGTCCTTCCACGCCCAGATGACGAGGGCATCGAGCAGTGCGTCACGTGCTTCGTCCGACATCTCGCCGAGCCTAGGGGCACGGTTCGGCGCGGACGAGCGAATACTCGGGGCATCGTGCCCCGGGGGGTGTTCGCGAGATGCGGCCAACGGGGGTCTTGGACGGTTCTCGACCCCCGTTGGCCGCATCTCGCTGCGAAACCCTCGCGGTCGGCCCGACGCGCCACCCGCGTCGAACCCCTCGCCGTGAGTGCCCGTTCACAGGATCCCTCCGCGGGCTGCACCGGGCTCCCGCATCGAGAGCGGCAGACCGGCCCAGAACTGCCCGAACCGGTCGATAGGGTCGCTCCATGCATGGGAGAACCGGGGCCACCACCGCCCCCGCAGCCCGACGTCGCCCCGGTGGGCGCGCCGTCGGGCTGGTGCTGTGGGTCGTGGGCGGGCTGGTCCTGGCCATGACGCTCGTGCGCGCCGTCCCGTACGACGGCGTCACGCCCCTCGCGCAGGTCGTCGGCGTCACGCCGTGGGTCGTCCCGCTCGCGCTGTTAGTTGCCGCGACGGCCCTGGCCCTGCGCCGCCGGCTGCTCGCGATCCTGTGCGCGGTCGCGCTGACGACGCAGGTCGCGTGGATCGCGCCTTTCTTCGTGCCCGGGCAGGGCATCGCACGCGGCATCGAGGCAGACGCCCGGGGCACGCTGCGGGTCCTGACGGTCAACGCGTACTTCGGGCAGGCGGACGCCGCCGCGGTCGTGCAGATGGTCCACGAGCAGGACGCCGACGTGCTCGCGGTCGTCGAGCTCACGGCCGACTTCCACGACCGCCTCGAAGCCGCAGGGATCGAGGCGGTCATGCCGCACCACCTCGACGCCAAGGTGGGCACCGGTTCGCCCGGGAGCGGCCTGTGGAGCAGGGCAGCGCTGACCGACCCCGACACGACAGAGTGGAGCACGTTCGCCATGCCCGCAGCCACGGTCGACGTGGACGGCACGCCCGTGCGCGTGACCGCCGTCCATCCGGTCCCGCCGCTTCCCGAGATCACGGGCGTGTGGCACCAGGAGATGGGCGACCTCGCCCGTCGTGCCCACGACGAGCCCCTGCCCCAGGTGCTGCTGGGTGACTTCAACTCGACGTACGACCACGCGTCGTTCCGAGCGGTCCTGGGCGACCGGTTCCACGATGCGACGCGCACGGCCGGGCACGGCCTGAACCTGTCGTGGCCCGTGGGGGAGCGGGTCCCGACGTTCCTCGACCTCGACCACGTCGTGGTCGACGAGGGCATGCGGGTCGACGACCTCACGTCGCTCGCGGTCCCCGGCTCCGACCACCGCGCGCTCGCGGTCACGGTGCAGGTCGTCCCGTGAGCGCCCCGGCACGCGCGGCAGCGCGCACGCCGTCGCGGACGCGTCGCGTGGGCGGCGTCGTGTGGACGGTCCTGCTGTCGTTGTGCCTCGTCGGGGTGGGCGCGCTCACGCTCGCGCGCGCCCTGGGGGTCGACGACGTCACTCCCCTCGCGCAGCTCGTGTCCTTCACGCCGTGGGTCGCCCTCGCGGCGCTCGTGGTGCTGCTGCTCTCGTTGAGCCGGCGGCGGTGGGTGCTCAGTGCGATCGCGGGGGTTCTCGTCGTCGCGCACGCGGTGTGGCTCGTGCCGTTCTTCGTGCCGGGCCCGGGCATCGCGCCCGGGGCGGACGGGACCTTGCGCGTCATGGCGACCAACGTCCTCTACGGGCGTGCCGACGCGCGGGCGGTGGTCGAGGCCGTCCGGGAGCAGCAGGTCGAGCTGCTGAGCGTGGTCGAGCTGAGCGAGGAGTTCGAGGCCGACCTGGTGGCCGCCGGGATCGAGGACGTGCTGCCGTACTCGTGGACCGCGATCCACCCGACCGAGGGGGCCGCGGGCAGCGGGCTGTGGAGCGCGACCCCGCTGACCGACGAGCGTGAGGGCGTGGCGAGCCGTTTCCACCAGCCGAGCGCCGTCGTCGGGCTGGACGGGACCTCGGTGCGCGTCACGGCCGTCCATCCGCACCCGCCCACACCCGGGGACGTCGACCTGTGGACGGACGACCTCGCGCTGCTGCGCGACGCGGCGCACGGCGACCCCATGCCGCAGATCCTGCTCGGAGACTTCAACGCGACCTACGACCACTCGGCGTTCCGCGACCTCCTGGGCGGACGCTTCGCCGACGCGACCCGCCTCGCGGGGCAGGGCGTGAGCCTCTCGTGGCCCTCCGACCGGCGCTACCCGCCGCTCGCCGACCTGGACCACGTGGTCGTCGACCGGGGCATGCGGGTCGACGACGTGGGCACGGTCGAGATCCCCGGCACGGATCACCTCGCCATCCTGGCGACCGTGCAGGTCAGGCCGTAGGTTGGTGCCATGAGCGCCGACGAGACCGCCACCACGTACGAGTCGCAGCTGCGCGACCTCCTCGCCCAGCGCATGGACGCAGGTCGCGCGCTCGCCGAGCGGGCCGAGCAGGTCGCCGCTGCCCGCGCCCAGCTCGACGCGGCCGAGCGTGCCTACGCCGCGACCTTCTCCGAGGCGCTCGCCGCAGGCTGGACCGAGGCCGAGCTGCGCAAGGTCTTCAAGTCGCTCGGCGTCGCCGTGCCGACGCGCCCGCGCCGCAGCAAGAGCACGGGCGTCAAGGCGCAGCCCCCGGTGCCCAAGCCCCCCGTGGTCTCGGCGCTTGCGCGCCGGCACGACGACACGGAGGTCATCCAGGTCGTCAGCGCCTGAGCGCTCGAGCGACTCCGGCGGGCCGGAGGCGCCACCGGGCGCCGGGCGGTCCCCGCGTCGCACCCTGCGTGCTGGCCTTCCCGTGCCCGACGGCGTCGCTCGCCGTCGCGGTCCGGCTACGCTTCTCGCCGACCCCGGCTCACGTGAGGACCCCCTAGATGGCGCTGTTCGGTTCGCTGTTCCGCAAGAAGAAGTCCGACCCGTCCTCGTGGGACGAGCTGTGGACGGTGCTCGCTCCGTACGGTGGGCGCGTGACGCCGTCGAGCACCGAGACGTGGCTCCGGGCCGCGGCGACCATGGACCCCAAGGTGCTCGCGAAGGCCAAGGACCAGCTCGAGCGGGCCTACGACCTGCTCGACACCGAGGCCGTGGCGCGTTTCGCCGGGGAGATCCCGTTCACCGGACCGGACCGTCCGTTCGCGCGCCGTCGCTTCCTGCGGACGGTCGACGCCGTGATCGTCGCCGGCCCGGAGGCCGTCGCGCGCGTCGCGGCGGACCCCTCGTACCTGCGGTCGTACGACTCCTCGCCCGCCGTCGCGCCCTACGAGACCCCTGACCCCGAGGGGTACCTGAGCGACCGGTGGGACGTCGAGAGGTGGAAGGACCCGCTCCACCGCATGGTCTGGAAGGACGTGCTCGTGAGCCTGAGCACGCGGCGCCAGAAGGCATGGCCGAGCGTCGCGGACGACTCCGCCGCGCAGATGTTCCACCTCGACCCCGAGTACGGGTGGATCGACGTCGACGCGTCGTCGATCGCCGCGGAGCAGGGAGCGCCGGTCGAGGCTCGCGACGGGTGGACCGGAGCCGGCATCGAGGCGAGCAAGCGGCTCTACGCGGCCCTCGGGAGCCCTCTCGAACGACCTGACGTGCTGGGGCTCGTCGCGGTCGTCGTGCTGTCGCAGGCCGAGTGGGACGACGAGGCGGAGGACGGGGACGAGGTGCGCGCCGGCGTCCTGAACATCGGGATCGACAGGTCCGCGACCGAGCTCGACATCGCGCTCTCGGACGAGGAGTGCGCGGTCACGGACCAGGACGAGCGCGTCGCGCTCCTCGTCGGCCGTGCGGCGCACGCGCTCCTCGTGTTCGACCTGCCGTTCACCGGTTCCCAGGCCGCGGCGCTCGGTGAGCTGGCGCGTTCTCGGGAGAGCCAGGGGCGCTGAGGTCCTCGCGTCGGGCGCGCCGTGGGAGTGAGCGTGCCGGGAAGGTTCGGCTGGGCGGGACCTGGTCCTGCTCAGCGAACGCACGTTCGGCCCAGCCGAACCTGCTCGGCAGACAGCCCACCCCGCCGGAGCGGTTCGTCCGCTCGTCCGGACCGAGCGCCTGACGACCGGCTCAGCCCTCCCGGAACCCCGATCCCCGCTCGGCGAGCTCCTCGCCCAGGATGCGGATCGCCCGGGGCCCGACCCCGTGGATCGCGAGCAGCTCCTTGGCCGTCGCGCGTGTGAGTTCCTCGTAGCGGGTGTACCCGTGGTGGGCGAGCTCGCGTGTCGCAACCTTGCCGATGCGTGGCGTGAGGTCGCTGGGCGGGACGGCAGCACGGTCCTCGGTCATGGGCTCGGTCCTCTCTCGGTCCGTCCGCCGGCGCGGCGCGCCTCCAGGATCACCGGGGGACGGCCTCGTCCGCCAGCGGGGGAGGCGCGACCAGCAGCGCCGTCGGCCGGGGCCACGGCGCCCACACGGGCACGTACCGCCAGAGCACCGCGCCACCCGCGGCCGACGCCGCCCCGACCACGAGCGCGGCGGCCCCGAGCGGGGCCACGAGCGCCGTGCCCGCGACGACGAGGGGACCTGCGAAGGCCCCCGCGTCGTGCATGAGCCGCCACGCCCCGAAGAACTCGGCGCGCTGGGCGGGCGGCGCGACGTCGGCCCCGAGCGTCATGATGACGCCGTTGCTCAGCCCGTTCCCGAGCCCCAGGACCAGGGCGACGACGGTCAACGACGCGACGCCGCCCGCCCACGGCAGCGCGAGATAGCCCGCGGCCAGGACCAGCAGCGACGGGACCGCGAGCGCGCGCCGGCCGAACCGGTCCATGAGGTAGCCCGCGGGGATCGAGACCGCGACGTCGAGCGCCGCGCTGGCCCCGAAGACCAGGCTCGTGGTCGCGGCGTCGACGCCCAGGACGTCGGCCCACAGGGGAAGGACCACGGTGCGGGCAGTGCGCGAGAGCCCCATGAGCGCGGCCCCCAGGCCGAGCGTGCGCAGCAGCCGGTGGTGCTCGACCACCACGCGCCACAGCCCCGCCTCCCGCGTGCCCGCGTCGCCGGGCGAGCCGGACGCCCGGGGTGAGCGTCCGACGTCGGGCACGCGGCCCATGAGGACCGCCGTGACGCACACGGCCACGAGCTGGACCGCGAACCCTCCGCGCGTCCCGACAGCCACGATCGCCGCCGCGCCGAGGATCGGCCCCACGAAGAACCCGACGCGCATCATGGCTGCGACCGTCGACATGACGCGCGCGCGGCGCGCGAACGGGACGGCCTCGGCCAGGTACGTCTGGCGCGCGAGGCCCCACACGGCCTGGGACAGCCCCGCGAGGAACACCCCCACCGCGAGCGAGGCCACCGACCACGAGACCAGGCACAGCGCCACGCCGACCACGGCCACGACGCCCGCCCCGATGATCGAGCGTCGCTCCCCGAACCGGGAGACGAGCCGCCCCGCGGGCAGGTCGCCGATCAGCTGGCCCAGCCCGGCGAGCGCCACGACCAGTCCTGCGGCGCCGAGCGACGCGCCGTGCTCGCGCGCCGCGAGCGCGACGACCGGTGCCGCCGCGCCCTGGGCCACGCCCCAGACCCCGGCGGGGACGTGGACGGTCCAGGCCAGCCGGACAGGCGGGGCGCTCGTGCCCGTGCTCACGCCAGGACCGGCTCCGCGGTCCGGGCCTCCTCCTGCCCGACGGCGTCGCTCGCCTCGTCCGTGCCGCTCGCGTCGCGGAGGGCGGGGGCCGGGTCCGCAGCAGGCGACGCGTACTGGCTCGCGGGGCGCTCGAGCCCGAGGTGGTCGCGCAGCGTGGTGCCCTCGTACTCCGTACGGAACAGGCCGCGCTCGCGCAGGATCGGCACGACGTGGTCGGCGAAGTCGTCCAGGCCGCCCGGCAGGTACGGCGGCATGACGTTGAAGCCGTCGGCGGCGCCCTGCGTGAACCACTCCTCGATCGTGTCGGCGACCTGCTCGGGCGTGCCCGCGACGACGCGGTGGCCGCGCGCCCCGGCGAGGCGGTGGAGCAGGCCGCGGACCGTGGGCTGCTCGCGCTCGACGATGCCCGCGACGACCTGGAGACGGCTGCGCGAGTTGTCGGTCACGTCGCCCGCGTCCGCGAACAGCTCGGCCGGGACGGGACCGTCGAGCTGCGCGTGGTCGAGGCGGACGCCCGTGAGCTTCTCGAGCTGGCGCAGCCCGTACTCGGGGACCGTGAGCTCGTTGAACTCGCGCTCGAGCGCCCTCGCCTCGTCCTCGGTCGAGGCGATGAACGGGCTGATGCCCGGGAGGATCTTGACCGCGTCGCGCGACCGGCCCAGGGCCTCGGCACCCGCCTTGATGTCGGCGTAGAACGCCTGGGCGTCGGCCAGACGCTGGTGGGCCGTGAAGATCGCCTCGGCGTAGCGGCTCGCGAACGCGCGCCCCTCGTTCGAGGCGCCCGCCTGGACCAGGACCGGGTGGCCCTGGGGCGAGCGCGCCGCGTTGAACGCGCCCTCGACGCGCAGGTGCTTGCCGCGGAAGGCCACGTCGTGGATCTTCGCGGGGTCGGCGTAGCGGCCCGACGCGCGGTCGATCAGGACCGCGTCGTCCTCCCAGCTGTCCCAGAGCCGGGTGACGACCTCGACGAACTCGGCCGCCCGCGCGTACCGCTCGACGTGGTCCGGGTGGGAGTCGAGGCCGAAGTTGCGGGCCGCGTCCTCGGAGGCCGTGGTCACGATGTTCCACCCGGCCCGCCCGTTGCTCAGGTGGTCGAGCGTCGAGAAGAGGCGCGCCAGGTTGTACGGGTCGTAGAACGTGGTCGAGGCCGTCGCGACGAGGCCGATCCGCTCGGTCGCGGCCGCGATCGACGCGAGCGTCAGGAGCGGTTCGAGGCGGCCGACGCTGTTGAACTCGACGCCGTCGTGCAGGACGGGGCCGTCGGCGAAGAAGACCGCGTCGAACGTCGCGGCCTCGGCCGTGCGGGCGAGCTCGGTGTAGAAGTCGGCCGTGAAGATGCGCTCGGGCTGGGTGTCCGGGTGGCGCCAGGCCGCCTCGTGGTGGCCGGCCGGGTGGATGAAGAGGTTCAGGCTGAGCTGACGGGGTGGGCGGGTCATGGTGCGTCCTCTGGTCGTGGGTGTGGGTGTGGGTGACGGGTCGGGAGGTCGGTCGTGGCGGGGGCCGGGGCCGCCCAGGACGGGCGGCCCCGGCTCACGTGGTGCGCCAGCGCGAGAAGTGCCGCTCGAGGCTCACGAGCACCGCGTTGATCGAGACGCCGACGAGCGAGATCGCGATGATCCCGGCGTACATGTTCGTGATCTGGAAGTTGAACTGGGCGTAGGTGATGAGGTAGCCGAGGCCGGCCTTGGCGCCGACCATCTCGGCCGCGATGAGCACGAGGATCGAGCTCGTCCCGGCCATGCGGATCCCCGTGAAGATCGTGGGGACCGCGGCGGGCAGCACGACCTTCTGGAACAGCCGGACGGGCGGCAGCCCGAGCGACCGGGCGGACTTCACCAGCAGGGGGTCGACGGTGCGGACCCCCGCGATCGTGTTGAGCAGGATGGGGAAGAAGCACGCGTAGACGACGAGCGTGATCTTGGACGTCTCGCCGATCCCCAGGACGAGGATGAACACAGGGAGCAGGGCCAGGGCGGCAGTGTTGCGGAACAGCTCGAGGAACGGGCCGAGGAACTGCGCGACGCTCGCCCACCAGCCGATCGTGATCCCCAGCGGGATCGCGAGCAGCACCGCGATCGAGAAGCCGATGCCGGCCCGGGTCAGGCTCGTCCCGACGTGCTTGCCGAGCTCGCCGCTCGTGAGCAGCCCCCAGAAGGACTCGAGGACCGCGCTGAGCGGCGGCAGGAAGACCCGGTCGACGAGCCCGACGCGCGGCGCGACCTCCCAGATCGCCAGGAAGATCACGATCGCGGCCGAGGCCCGCAGGACCCGTGCCCCGACGCCGCGCAGGCGGGCCGCGAGCGAGGGCGTCGGGTCCTGGTCGGCCGTGAGCGCCTGGCGGCGTCCCAGCGTGGGCGGGTCCGCGAACGCGACGGTGTCCTCGGCCGGGGGCACCGGGGCCACGCGGGCCGGTGTGGTCGCGGTGCTAGACATGGGCGTCCTCCTGGGTTCCTGCGGCGGCGCCCTGCGCCTGGGTGGGCGAGCCGTGGAGCGCGCTCCACACCTCGTGCCGGTACCGGCCGAACAGGGCCGAGGAACGGACGTCCCCTCCGGTGTCGTCGGCGGAGTGGTCCGCCGGGCCGTCGTCCGTCCGGCTGGCGTCCCCGGACGGACCCGCGTCGCCGGCCCCCGCGAGGTCCACGTCGATCACGGTCTGCAGGCGACCGGGGCGGGGTGTCATGACCGCGACGCGCTGGCCCAGGTACACCGACTCCTCGATGCCGTGCGTGATGAAGACGATCGTCTTGCCCGTGGTGCGCCAGATGCGCAGCAGCTCGTCCTGGAGCGACTCGCGCGTCTGCGCGTCGAGAGCCGCGAACGGCTCGTCCATGAGGAGCACCTCAGGGTCGAACGCGAGGCTGCGAGCGATCGCGACCCGCTGCTTCATGCCGCCCGAGAGCTCGTGCGGGTACCGGTCCGCGAAGGCCGTGAGGCCCACGAGGTCCAGGTACTCGTCGGCGACGCGGGCGCGTGCGCCCCGCCCGACGCCCTTGGCCTCGAGCCCGAACTCGACGTTCGCGCGGGCCGACCGCCAGGGCAGCAGCGCGTACTGCTGGAAGACCACGCCGCGGTCCAGCCCGGGGCCGGTCACGGGGGAGCCGTCGAGGAGGATCCGGCCCGACGTCGGCTCGGTGAGCCCACCCAGCAGGTCCAGGAGCGTCGACTTGCCGCAGCCCGAGGGTCCGACGACCGTCAGGAACTCGCCCGCCCGGACGTCGAGCGTGAAGTCCTCGACGGCCGTGAAGCGCTTGCGGGCGCCGCGGCCACCGGCCGCGTCGCGCACGATGAACTCCTTGCGCACGTGCTCGAGGCGGAGCTTGGGCGTCGAGCCCGGGAAGTCCGTCGCGGCCGCAGAGCCCGTCGCGCTGGGCCGGGCGGTCAGGGCCGTCGCTGCCGACACTGCCGCCACCGCGCCGCTCACGGCGACACCTCGACGGGCTCGCCGTCGGGGCCGGCGTCCTGCGGGTAGGTCCCGTTCGCGTACGGGTTGTCGTCGTTGGTGTAGATGTCCTCAGGAGAGAACTGGCCCTCCTCGAGCTCGCCCTCGCGGACGAGCCAGTCGATCCAGGTCGAGATCTCCTCCTCGACGATCACACCGCCCGGGGCCGTGATGCTCGCGGACTTCCAGTAGGGGACCAGGTCGGTGGTCTCACCGCGCCCGCGCCCCTCGATGATGGACGTGAACCGGGCACGGACCTCCTCGACCGGGGTGACCTGCGACCACCGGATGGCCCGCGCAGTGCCCTGGACGAAGTCCTCGACCACCTCGGGGTTCTGCGCGATGTACTCGTCGCGGAAGATGTACGTGCCGTAGCTGAAGTCGCCGAACAGCGAGAGCTCGCTGAACAGCGGCGTGATCCCGCCGCGTTCGAGGGCCTTGTCCTGGAAGACGCGGGACAGTGCGACGACGTCGACCTGCCCCTCGCGCAGCACCTGCTCGGCGTTGACGGGCGGGACCACGATGAGCTCGACCTGGTCGATCTCGTCCGCGGTCAGCCCGCCCCGCGTGAGCCACTCGCGGATGACGAACTCGCTCTGCGCTCCCAGCGTGTTGACGCCGATCGACTTGCCGATCAGGTCCTTGGGCTCGGTCAGCGGGCTCCCCTCGAGCGTGTAGAAGCCGCCGTACGAGAGCTCGTCCGAGCCGTAGTAGGAGATGACCGACGTGATGGGCGAGCCCGACGCCTTGAGCTTGACGATCGCCCCGTTGAACGCACCGCCGAAGTCGGTCGAGCCCGTCGCGGCGGCCTGGATGCTCTGCGGGCCACCCGTCGAGTCGCCGACCCACTCGAGCTCGACCTTCTCGTAGTAGCCGAGGTCCGCCGCGAGCTCGGGGAACGTCACCTGGCCGACCGAGCCGTCGTAGCGCAGGACGGTCCGGCCCGACTCGCCGACGACCGCCTCCTCGGCGCTCGCAGCCGAGCAGGCCACGAGCGCGGTCGCGAGGCCGACGGTCACGGCAGCCCGCAGGGTGGTGCGAACGAGCCGACGGGCATGGGGTCTGAGGGTGCGGGGCATGGGAGCTCCAGGGATTCGGGTACGGGAGCCGACCGGTCGTGGGTACGCCGGCGGCAGGGAGGGAAGCGAGACGCTCGGTGCGTGAGGCCGCATGCGGGGGCGAGAGGCCTGCAGCGGCACGGCGTGAGCGGGATGGTGAAGGTGCGAGGTGCGCGGATCAACCGGTCGTCAGCGCGAGCTGCGGCCGGGCCGGGGCGGGGCTATCGACAGAGACAGCCCGCGACGAGACGCAGGTCGACGGCGCGGCGCACCACGAGGCGCACCGGTGTCCCGGGGTGCTCGTGGGTGCTGACGTCGAAGCGCATGGCGGTGATCCTGTCGGCCCGCGCGGGCACGGCACAAGCCCCCATCCGGCCTCCGAGACGATGTTTCGCCCGGTTTCTCCCGGTAAACGATGCCCGACGGCGGCACGCGCCGCGGCCGGGTGGGCGGGGGCGGGGCGTCGGTAGGGTCGCGCGGACGGCCGGCTGCGGAGGGCGTGCGGGCCGAGTTCCGAGGACCGCTACGCTCGGCGGACCAACCCGACGAACGACGGAGCTCCGATGTCCTTGCTCGCCACCCTCTTCGGCCGAGCCTCCGCCGACCCGTCGCGCTGGACGGACCTGTGGGAGGTGCTCGCTCCGTACGGTGGGCGCGTGACGCCGTCGGGCATCGAGTCCTGGGAACGGGCCTCCGGCCCGATGGGCGCCGCCGTGCTGCGCACGGCGGACAAGCAGCTCGCCGAGGCGTACGTGCTGCTCGACACCGAGGCGCACGCGCGTGCCCTGGGCTACACCGCGCCCGACGCCCCGTTCGCCCGGCGCCGCTTCGTGCGCACCCTGGACTCCGTGATCGTCGCAGGCCCCGAGGCCGTCTCGCGCGTGGCTGCGGACCCCACGGCCCTGCGGTCCTACGACACCGTCCCGGTGCGCGAGCCCTACTCCGAGCCCGTGGTGCCCGTCGAGACGCTCGCCACCCGGATCGCCGGCGCCGTGGCGCGGAAGGGAGTGCGCTACGCCTCGTGCAACGAGTACGTCGGAGTTCTCGACCGGAGGCGTGGCAAGCAGTGGCCGAGCAGACCCGCGAGCATGGGCTGGCGCGACCCTGAGATCGGGTGGGTCCACGTCGACGCGAGCATGCTGTGCGCGAAGGACGGTCCGGAGAGCGAGGACGGCCCGCAGAGCTGGTACGCCGCCGGGTCGTTCGCTGCCGGCCGCATCTTCCGCGCGCTGCACGAGGTCGCGGGCGACGGTTTCGGGGAGCAGCGGCCCCGGCACCTGCGGGACGTCCAGGTCGAGATCGACCCGATCGGCGACGAGGGGCCCGACGACTCCGACCCGCAGGACGGCACGCCGTGGATCGACGACGAGAGCGTCTGCCTGACGAGCTTCGTGCACCCCGAGGACGCCCGGATCGAGGAGTTCGACGCCCGGGTCGAGCTGCTCACCCGGCACGCCGCAGGTGCCCTCGTGCAGCGAGCCGTGGGATTCCCTCCGGCCGAGCTCGCGATCCTCCAGCGGGTCGCGGTGAGCGGCGGCTGACGTGAACCGACCCGGCGTGGGCCACGGTCGAGGAGATCACGCGAGCGACCTGACCCCCTCGATCGTGTCTGCCTCGGCCGCGGTCTTGTCGTCGCGGTAGCGCAGCACGCGCGCGAACCGCAGCGCGAGCCCGCCCGGGTAGCGCGTGGAGCGCTGGAGCCCGTCGAACGCGACGACGTACTGGAGGCGACGTGTACGGTGATCCGGTGACGCACGTGGATGCGCTTCTCTCGATCACCCGGTCGTTGTGGGACCGGTTGACTCCTGAGATGCGTGGGGTCGCATATGCGCTTGGTGATACGGCTCTGACCGTGCGGTTTCTGCTTGCAGACGAGCCTGACGAGGCGGTGCTGAAACTGATCTCCGAAGCGGAGACGGAGTGCATCGCGGACTGCTGGCAGACGCACGACGTCTCCTACGTCGCGGAGCACATCCCTCCACACTTGCCGCGCGACCTGCGACCTGACGAGCGATGGGTCATCGCTCGTTACGAGCCGCCGCTCTCCGTGTAGACGGAACCGGGGCCCATGAATGCGCGGACGGCGTCGATCGTGTCTGCCTCGGCCGCGGTCTTGTCGTCGCGGTAGCGCAGCACGCGCGCGAACCGCAGCGCGAGCCCGCCCGGGTAGCGCGTGGAGCGCTGGAGCCCGTCGAACGCGATCTCGACGACCTGCTCGGGGCGCAGCGTCACGGTCCAGCCGTCGTCGGCGACCTCGAGCTCGCGGAAGCGCTCGGTCTGCCACGCGAGCATCTCGTCGGTCATGCCCTTGAACGTCTTGCCGAGCATCACGAACCCGCCCGTCTCGGGATCGCGCGCGCCCAGGTGGATGTTGGACAGCAGGCCCGTCCGGCGCCCCGACCCGCGTTCGACCGCGAGCACCACGAGGTCGAGCGTGTGCCGCGGCTTGACCTTGATCCACCCGGCGCCGCGCCGTCCGGCCGCGTAGGGAGCGTCGAGCGACTTCACGACGACGCCCTCGTCGCCCTCGCGCACCGTCTCGAGGAAGTACTGGGTCGCCGCGCCGGGGGAGGAGGTCGTCAGACGCCGGACCCTGAAGGAGTCTGCGACGCGGTCCAGCACGACGAGCCGCTCACGCAGCGGGGCGTCGATCAGGTCGCGACCGTCCGCGTGGAGCACGTCGAAGAAGTACGGGCGCAGCGCGAGCGCCCCGGCGAGCGTGGCATCCTCGGCCTCGGCCTCGGCGTCCGGAGCGCCGGGGGCGTCGCGCGTGGCCGAGCGGGCGGCCGTCTCCTGGAAGGGCCTGTCCACCCCGTCCGGCCCGACGACGAGGGCCTCGCCGTCCAGCACGAACCGCTCCGAGGCCAGGGAGCGGGCGTCCGCGACGATCTCGGGGACGCGTGAGGTGATGTCGTCGAGCGAGCGCGTGAACACCCGCACCCGGTCGCCGTCGCGGTGGACCTGGATGCGGATGCCGTCGAGCTTGACGTCGACCGACACCTGGTGCGCCCGGTCGTCGGTCTCGGCCGAGACACCGAGCTTGTCGAACGCCGCCGCGACGTCGGGGGCCGACTGCGCGAGCATCGGACGCACGGGGCGCCCCACCTCGAGGCCGAACCCTGCCAGCGCGGTGAGCGCCGCCGTCGGGCCGTCCGCCTCGAGCGCCGCCCGCGCGACCGGGCCCGACGCCCCGCGCAGCATGGCCGCGCGGCGCACCGCGTCGAGCGGGATCCCTGCGGCCTCGGCGACCGCGTCGACGACCAGCGCGTCGAGCGCTCCTTGCCGCAGGTCGCCCGCGACCAGCCCGCGCAGGAACGACTGCTCACGCTCGGTGGCGGCGGCGAACAACGCCGAGGCCGCCGCGGACCGGGCCGTGTCGGAACCCGGCCCCGCGAGTCCGGCCATGTGCTCGAAGGCCGCGTCGACGGCCTGGACGGTCAGCGTCGGCGCCGCGGCGGGTGGAGGGAGCGCACGCAACGAGGCCCAGCCGAGCCCCGTGCGACGCTGGCGCAGCTCGCCCGCGAGGTAGGACACGACGATCTCGACGTCGTCCCCTGCGCTGCCCTCGGGTGCGCCCGGCCCATCGGCCACCGCTGCGTCCCGGGCGGCACGGCGCAGCAGGTCGGCGATCGCGGCGCGCTTGGCGAGGCGCGAGCGGGTCGCGGCGACGGCGTCGGACGTGGCGGCGACCTCGGCGAGCAGCATGTCTCATCCTCCCGCCGCTCCCACGGCCCCGCGCGGGGTGCTGCGACACCCAACGGTGCGAGTCTTGCGCCGGGCGACGGCGCGACCACCTGGCTACGCTGGCGGACGACCGTCGACGAAGGAGTGGGACGTGGAGATCGCGGGCAAGGTCGCGCTGGTGACAGGAGGGGCCTCGGGCCTGGGCCGGGCGACCGTCGAGGAGCTGGTCGGCGCCGGGGCGCGGGTCGTGGTCGCGGACCTGCCGGGCTCGCCCGGTCAGGCGCTCGCGGACTCCCTGGGCGATGCGGTGCGGTTCGTGCCGACCGACGTCACGAGCGAGGACGACGTGGCCCGGGCCCTCGACGCGGCTGCGGACCTGGGCGGGCTGCACGTCGCGGTGAGCTGCGCGGGGATCGTGCTCGCGCGGCGCGTGCTCGGCAGGAACGGGGTGCACGACCTGGCGTCGTTCGCGAAGGTCGTGAGCGTGAACCTCGTCGGGACGTTCAACGTCGCGCGGCTCGCGGCCGAGCGGATGGTCGCGCTGGACGGGGCGGGGGGCGCGGACGGCGCAGACGGTGCGGCGGCCGGTGCCCCGGGGGACATCGGGGCCCCCGAGGAGCGCGGCGTGATCGTGAACACCGCGTCGGTCGCGGCGTTCGACGGTCAGGTGGGCCAGGCGGCGTACGCGGCCTCGAAGGGCGGGGTCGCGGCCATGACGCTGCCGCTCGCGCGCGACCTCGCGGACCTGCGCATCCGTGTCATGACGATCGCGCCGGGCATCTTCAGCACGCCCATGATGGCGTCGTTGCCCGCGGAGGCCCAGGAGTCGCTCGCGGCCCAGGTGCCGCACCCGCGGCGGCTCGGGCGCCCGGAGGAGTTCGCGCGCCTGGTCCGCACGATCGTCGAGAACCCCATGCTCAACGGCGAGGTGATCCGCCTCGACGGCGGCATCCGGATGGCGCCGCGCTGACCCGTCAGGCTGCCGGTCCGCGAGGTAGAACCGTCTGCGCGAGGTAGTGCCTGCCGCGTCCTACCTCGTGCAGACGGTTCTACCTCGGCACCGGGAACCTCCCGGTCGAGCGCGCGCCCGACGACGGCCCTCACCTCCGATGTCCGTTTCGGCAGGGTTCGGGGCGCAATCTCTACTGATTCGGTCCAGAATGCGGACTGTTCGCCGAAGTCGTTGACACTCCCCGGACCCGGGCATACATTCCGGGCCATCGGCAGACGCCACCGTCCGCCGCACCGAAGCGCCTCAGCACCCGAAGCACCGCCGACCCGAGGAGGACCCGTGGACATCCGCGACACGCTCGTCCTCACGCCTGTCGCGTCGGCACGGGGAGCCGTGGCTCCCGCCCGTCGAATGTGTTGTTCCCCCGGGCGTCCCGTCGTCCCGGGCCGCGTCTGTTGTTGAGCCTGCGCTCCTCCTGACGCCTCCCGAGCCGAGCCGGCTCGCCCCTGAACCGCCCCGCCCGTGACGCGGTCGCCGCGGCCTGCCGGAACACCGGCCTGCCCCGGTCACCCGTCGCCCGGCCCGGCGGTCCACCCCGCTGCACCCCCCCACCTGCACCCGCAGTGCTCGCGACCCGCCGCGGCCTTCCGCCGATCCCTGCGGCAGCGGCCGAGCGACCCCGCACCCGACCTCCCGGAGTGGAACGACCCATGCCTGATTCGAACCTGACCCCGCTGTTCACCCCCGCCTCCTCGTCCGCCGAGCAGCAGGGCGACCGTGCGACCGACCCGTCGCTCGACGCGCTCGAC
Source organism: Oerskovia enterophila (assembly GCF_044748475.1). Classification (NCBI taxonomy): domain Bacteria; kingdom Bacillati; phylum Actinomycetota; class Actinomycetes; order Micrococcales; family Cellulomonadaceae; genus Oerskovia; species Oerskovia enterophila. The sequence continues at coordinate 157,857 of NZ_JBIVFZ010000004.1, read as the reverse complement.
GACCTGCTCGATGGCTCGCCCCGCCGCTCGGCCCACCTGGGTGTCGACCTGTCCGACGCCGGAGCACGAGCGGGTGCGTGGCGCGCGGTCGGGTCCGAGTCGCCCCGCCTGTTCGACGGCCAGCGCCTCCAGGAGCTCGTCGCCACGGCTCAGCGCGGCGTGCTCGACTTCGCGCTGTTCGACGACACGTTCTCGCTCCAGCCGACGCGCAACACGACGCTGCGCGGACGCCTCGACGCGGCCCTCGTCGCCTCGCGCCTCGCCCCGCGCTCGGCGGGGATCGGGCTCGTCGCGACGGTCGACACCACGCACACCGAGCCGTTCCACGTCTCCAAGGCGATCGCGACCGTCGACCACGTGAGCGCGGGCCGCGCCGCCTGGCAGGTGGGCTGGTCGACGACCGAGTCCGGTGCCGCGCTGTTCGGGCGCAAGAGTGCCCAGGACACGGCCGACGCGGTCGCCGAGGCCGAGGAGGCCATCGAGGTCGTCAGCCGGCTGTGGGACAGCTGGGAGGACGACGCCGAGATCCGTGACGTCGCCTCGGGCCGCTTCGTCGACCGCGACAAGCTCCACTACGTCGACTACGACGGCGTCCGGTTCGCCGTGAAGGGCCCGTCGATCACGCCCCGCTCGCCCCAGGCGCAGCCCCCGGTCGTCGTGCGCGGGGACTCCGCGGAGGCGCTGGCCCTCGCAGGTCGTCGCGCCGACGTCGTGCGGGTGCGGGCCACGACGCTCGACGGCGCCCGGGCGCTGCGCGACCAGGTACGTGCCGCGGCCGCCGAGGCAGGCCGTAACCCCGACGACCTGCGCGTGCTCGTCGACGTCTACGCCGTGATCGGCCAGGACCGGGCCAGCGCCCAGGCACGCCTCGACCTGCTCGAGGGGCTCGAGGGGATCACGTGGGACACCGGGTCGCTCACGCACGTGGGCACGGCCCGCGACCTCGCCGAGGTCGTCGAGGAGTGGGTCGAGGCCGGGGCGGCCGACGGGTTCACGATCCGCCCCTCGTCGCTCCGCACCGACCTCGACGCCCTGGTCGACGACGTCGTCCCGCTCCTCCAGGAGGCCGGCGTCTTCCGCTCGACCTACCCGGGCTCGACCCTGCGGGACACCCTGGGGCTCGCCCGCCCCGCCAACCGCTACGCCGCCGCGATCGCCTGAGGACCCGCCACCATGACGCACCCCACCCCTGCCTCGACGGCCCGCTCGCGCGACGGGCGTCCCCGCAAGCAGATCCACCTGGGCGCCCACTTCCCGGGCGTCAACAACACGACCGTGTGGAGCGACCCCGCCTCCCGCAGCCAGATCGAGTTCAGCTCGTTCGAGCACCTCGCCCGCCGGGCGGAGGAGGCCAAGCTCGACTTCTTCTTCCTCGCCGAGGGCCTGCGCCTGCGCGAGCACAAGGGCCAGATCCACGACCTCGACGTCGTGGGCCGCCCCGACACGCTCCCCGTGCTCGCGGCCCTCGCCGCGGTCACCGACCGCCTGGGCCTCGCGGGCACGGTCAACACGACCTTCAACGAGCCCTACGAGCTGGCGCGCCAGTTCGCGAGCCTCGACATCCTGTCGGGAGGCCGCGCGGCCTGGAACCTCGTCACGAGCCCCGACGCGTTCACGGGCGCCAACTTCCGTCGCGGCGGGTTCCTTCCCTACGAGGAGCGGTACGAGCGCGCGGGCGAGCTCGTGGCCCTGGCCCGGCAGCTCTGGGACTCGTGGGACGACGACGCGGTGATCGATCTCGTCGACGGCCAGGACGACGGCACGGTCGACGTCCTCGCCCCCGGGGGCCTCGTGCGGCCCGGGGGAGTGCGACCGTTCGCGCACCGCGGCAAGCACTTCGACGTGTCGGGCCGGTTCGAGACCCCGCGTGGGCCCCAGGGGCACCCGGTCCTGTTCCAGGCGGGCGACTCGGCCGACGGCCGCGACTTCGCGGCGGCGACCGCCGACGTCGTCTTCTCGGCGCACTCGGCGTTCGAGGACGGCCAGGCGTTCTACGCCGACGTGAAGTCGCGCCTCGCGGCGCACGGCCGCGACCGCGACTCGCTCAAGATCCTCCCGGCGACGGTCGTCGTCCTGGGGGACACGGCCGACGAGGCCGCCGAGCGTGCGCGCGAGATCCGCCTCCAGCAGGTGCCGGGCAGGACCGCGATCGCGTTCCTCGAGCAGGTCTGGGGGCGCGACCTCACGGCCTACGACCCCGAGGGTCCGCTGCCCGACGTCGAGCCCGACCTGGAGCACCTCAGCATCACGCGGGGCCGGGTCCGGCACGTCAAGGATCCAGGTCCCGTGGTCCGCGCCTGGCGCGAGAAGGCCGCGGCCAACGGCTGGTCCATCCGCGACCTCGTGATCGACGTGACGAGCCGGGGCGGGTTCGTCGGCACGGCCCAGCAGGTCGCGGACGACATCGACCGGCACGTCCAGGAGGACGCGTCGGACGGCTTCATCCTCGTGCCGCACCTGACCCCGGCAGGGCTCGACGACGTGTTCGACCAGGTGGTGCCGCTGCTCCAGGAGCGCGGCTCGTTCCGCACCGAGTACACGGGCACCACGCTCCGCGACCACCTCGGCCTCTCGCGCCCCGAGGTCGGAGCCGTCCCTGCCCCCGTGGGCGACACGGTCGCGGCCGGGGCGAGCAGCTCGGCCCGCCTGAGCTGACCCCCGCAGCATCCGACCGTCCGACCACCAGTCCTGAAGGAGCATCATGACGACGAGCACCACCACCCCGACCGACGTCGCCACGCGCGGGCGCCACGCCGCGGCGTCCGCCCCGACGGGCACGTCGACCGGCAACCCGGACGGCGCGGCCGCGTGGGCCGCCTGGCACGCCGAGCGCGAGCGGTCGCTGCGCGAGCCGCACGGCTGGCTCACGCTCACCGCGCTGCGCTGGGTCCCGGAGTCCCCGACGACGTTCGCCGGCCTGCCCGGTCAGTGGTGGTCGGACGCCGAGGGCGTGCACCTGCGTGCGGCCGCGGCCGACGCGATCGTCCCGGCCGGCAGCCAGGACGCGCTGCGCGGCACCCACGTCCAGGACGTCGCGGAGGGCGCGTCGCGCATCGTCGCGACCTTCGTGCCCGACGGCGCCGACCCGGCCTCCGCGGTCGCGGTCGAGCTCGTGCGGCGCACCGGGCGCTACGGGCTGCGCGTGCGTGACCCGAGGGCCCGTGCCCGGGTCGCGTTCGAGGGGGTCCCGACCTTCGCCTACGACCCGGCCTGGGTCCTCGACGCGCCGGTCCGCTGGTACGACGAGCCCGTCGCCGAGGTCGTGGGCGGCGCGCAGCCGGGGCTCGAGCACCACGTCCAGGTCGTGGGCGAGGTCGACGTGGTCCGCGACGGTGTCACGACGACGCTCCGGCTCACGGGCAAGCCCGGCGGCGGTGCCACGCTGCTGTTCACCGACCCGGCCCCCGGCGTCGCGGACTGGCGGATCCTGTTCGTCGACCGTGACGCTGCGGGCGGAGGAGCCGACGAGGACGAGGCAGGAGAAGGCGTCCGCAGCGACGGGCAGCCCGGCCCGACGCTGCGCCTCGACCTGAACCGCACGCTCAACCTGCCCTACGCCTTCAGCGACTTCGGCACGTGCCCGCAGCCCGTCGCGGGCAACGTCCTGCCGTTCTCGGTCGAGGCGGGGGAGAAGGTCCCCCGATGAGCGCGCCCACCACGACGAGGGAGACCACGACCGGGACGGGGGCGGCAGCGCACCAGGCCGCAGGGTCGGTCGCCGCACCCGTCGAGGTCCGGTCGGTGACCCTGCACGACCCGCTCGTGCGCCCGCTCCTCGACGAGCTCGCCCACGAGTACGCCACGCGCTACCGCAACCTCCTCGACGAGGACGACCTGCGCGCCGAGATGGAGCACTACCCGGCTGCCGACTTCGCAGCGCCCGACGGCGATCTCGTCCTGCTCCTCGCGGACGGCGAGCCGGTCGCGGGAGGGGCGTTCCGCCGTCGGGCAGAGCCTGAGCTCGGAGAGCCCGCGCGCCGGACCCGGCCCGGGGACGGGCGGTCCGCCCTGCGTGACGACCCCCGCCCGGACGCTCACGAGACGCACAGCGAGGACGGCACGCCCCTCGTCGCGACGGCCGAGCTCAAGCGCATCTGGACCCACTCGGCCCACCGGCGCCGCGGGCTCGCGCGCCAGGTCCTCGTCGAGCTCGAGGACCGCGCTGCCGAGCGCGGCTACGCGCGGATCTACCTGACGACCGGCCCTCGCCAGCCCGAGGCCGCCGGGCTCTACCTGAGCGCGGGCTACACCCCGCTGTTCGACGTGAGCCGGGACCCCGAGGACGTCGGGCCCCTGGCGTTCGAGAAGTGGCTCTGTCCGCACGTGTCAGCACCGGCGTGACCTCGACGTCCCGCTCGCTCTGACACGGCACGACCTGGCCCCGGCTCCCGCCGCGGCGCCCTCGCCCGACCCCTTCTCACCCGCCCGAGGTCCCCATGAGCACCCTGTCCCTGCCACAGGACGAGTCCCGCCAGCTCGTCCCGCCCCCCGGGGCGCTGCCCGACCTGCCGGGCGCGACGCCGCTCGCGCCCGCCACCCCGACGACGACCAGCACGACCAGCACGACCGACGTGTCGCCCACGCGCTGGGAGGACCTCAAGGTCGTCCCTGCCCGCCACCCGGGCCGCTGGATCGCGACCGCGGGCGTCGCGGTCCTGCTCGCGATGGTCGTGAGCTCGCTCGTGACGAACCCCCGGTGGGAGTGGTCGATCGTCGCGCAGTACCTGACGTGGCCCTCGGTCCTCGCGGGCCTGTGGGGCACCATCCGCCTGACCGCGGTCGCCGCAGTCCTCGGGTTCGGCCTCGGGACGATCCTCGCGCTCATGCGCCTGTCGCGCTCGCCCCTGCTCCAGGCCGTCTCGTCGGCCTACACGTGGGTGTTCCGCTCGGTGCCCCTGATCCTGCAGCTCCTGCTCTGGTACAACCTGGCCTACCTCTACCCGACGCTCTCGCTCGGCATCCCGTTCGGGCCCGGCTTCCTCGAGTTCGGGACGCTCGACGTGATCGACAAGTTCGGCGCCGCGATCCTGGGCCTGGGCCTCTCGCAGGCCGCGTACTCCTCGGAGATCGTGCGCGCCGGGATCCTCTCGGTCGACCAGGGGCAGCACGAGGCCGCGGCCTCGCTCGGCATCCCGCGCTCGCGCCAGACGCTGCGTATCGTGCTGCCGCAGGCCATGCGGACCATCGTGCCGACGTCGGTCAACGAGATCATCGGCCTCGTCAAGGGCACGTCGGTCGTGTACGTCCTCGCCTACGGCGAGCTGTTCTACACGATCGGCGTGATCTACGGCCGCAACCAGCGCGTCGTCCCGCTGCTCATGGTCGCGGCGATCTGGTACCTGGTCATCACGACCGTGCTGACGATCGCGCAGTACTACGTCGAGCGGCACTACGCCAAGGGCGCGGTGCGCACGCTGCCCCCGACGCCGGTCCAGCGGGTCCGCTGGACGCTCCAGGTCGCGTGGTCCCGCCTCTCGGGCCGCCCCGCGCCCGCCCACCTGCCCCCCGCCTACGCGGCCCGCGCCACGGTCGGCCGCGGCCACCTGCTGCGCACGGGGACGAGCGACCGCACCACCGGAGGTGCCGCATGACCGCCACGACCACTGCTGCTGCGACGGCCCCGGTGACCCGGACGACCGTGGTCGCCGGCGCCGCGACGACCACGTCCCCGGCCGGCTCCCCGGCCACGGGCCTCGTCGAGGTCCGGGGCGTCCACAAGTCCTACGGCACGCTCGAGGTGCTCGCGGGCATCGACCTCGAGGTCCGACCGGGCGAGGTCACCGTGATCCTGGGTCCGTCGGGCTCGGGCAAGTCCACGCTCCTGCGCGTCATCAACCACCTCGAGAAGGTCGACCGCGGGTTCATCGCGGTCGACGGCGACCTCATCGGCTACGCCCGCAAGGGCGACACCCTGCGGGAGCTCAAGGAGAAGGAGATCTTGGTCCAGCGGACCCAGATCGGCTTCGTGTTCCAGAGCTTCAACCTCTTCCCGCACCTCACGGCCCTCGAGAACGTCGTCGAGGGCCCCGTCTCGGCCCAGGGCAGGGACCGGACCAAGGTCGAGGCCGAGGCGCGCGAGCTCCTGGCCCGCGTGGGCCTCGCCGACAAGGCCGACGCCCGGCCCCGCCAGCTGTCAGGCGGTCAGCAGCAGCGCGTCGCGATCGCCCGCGCGCTCGCCATGCGCCCGCGCGTCCTGCTCTTCGACGAGCCGACCTCGGCGCTCGACCCCGAGCTCGTCGGGGAGGTGCTCGACGTCATCAAGGACCTCGCGCACGGCGGCACGACCATGCTCGTCGTGACGCACGAGATCGGCTTCGCGCGGGAGGTCGCCGACACGGTCGTCTTCATGGACGCCGGTCGCATCGTCGAGCAGGGACCACCCGCACAGGTCCTCGACGCACCCCGCCACGACCGGACCAAGGCCTTCCTCGACAAGGTCCTGTGACGCCCGGAGCCCGGCACACCCGCTGCCCGGGCCGCGTCACCCCACCGCACGTCCACCCACCACGAAAGAGAACACGATGACCCTGCACACCTCCGGCGTGGCCGCCGGCACCGCCCGATCCACGGCTGCGTCCCGCGCGGCCCGTCGTCCCTCCCGCCGCGCCGGCCGCGTCCTGGGGATCGCCGCGACCCTGCCGATCCTCGCGCTGCTCGCGGCGTGCGCCACGAACGCGGACGCCGACCCGGTGGGCGACGTCAACGCCGAGAACGCCGCGGCCGCCGGGCTCGTCGTCGACACCTCGCCCGAGCAGGACCGCATCCGCACGACCGAGTCGGCCGAGGCCGTCGCGCTCCTCCCGGCCGCTTTCGCGGACAAGGACACGATCAAGGTCGCGGTCAGCGCGTACGTGCCGCCGCTCGCTTTCCTGGCCGACGACGAGAAGACCCCGATCGGCAACGAGACCGACATCGCCCAGCTCATCGGCGACGCGCTCGGCAAGAAGGTCGAGTGGGAGGTCAAGGCCTGGGCCGACTGGCCGCTCGCCGTCCAGTCGGGCGACGTCGACGTCGTGATCTCCAACGTGACGGTGACCGAGGAACGCAAGGAGCTCTTCGACTTCTCGTCCTACCGCAACGACCAGCTCGGCTGGCTGACCAAGGCCGACAGCGACCTCACGTCCATCACCGAGGCCAAGGACGTCGCGGGCCTCACGGTCGCGGTCGGGTCGGGCACCAACCAGGAGAAGATCCTGCTCGCGTGGGACGAGGAGAACAAGGCCGCAGGGCTCGAGCCCGCCACGATCGAGTACTTCGAGAACGACGGCGACACGATCCTCGCGCTCCAGTCGGGCCGCATCGACGTGACGTTCGGGCCCAACGCGACCGCGTCGTACAAGGCCAAGGTCTCGCCCGAGGACTTCAAGGTGATCGGCACGCTCAACGGCGGCTGGCCCGCGACCGCGCAGATCGCGGTCGGCACGCTCAAGGGCAACGAGCTCGCCCCCGCGGTCACGGCCGCGCTCAACCACGCGATCGAGGACGGCAGCTATGCCGAGGTGCTCGAGCGCTGGGGCCTGGAGGACGAGGCCATCGAGACCTCCGAGACCAACCCCGCAGGGCTGCCCAAGTCCTGACCAGCACGGCCGACCGGCCCGCGGAATCCTCCTGGGACCCGCGGGCCGGCGGCACCCCACCTACCGACCGAGAGGCAGCCAGATGACCGAGCACGTGTCCCACGTCGTCGTCGGCGGCGGCGTCATGGGCTCCGCCGCGGCGTGGCAGCTCGCACGTGCGGGGCACGACGTCGTCCTGCTCGAACGCTTCGAGCCCGGCCACACGCAGGGCGCCTCGCACGGGGCGTCGCGCATCTACCGGACCACGTACACCCAGCCCGCCTACCTCGACCTCGCGCAGGAGGCGTTCGGCCTGTGGCGCGACCTCGAGCGCGACGCGGGCCTGGCCACCGGCGACGTCCTGACCCTGACGGGCGGCGTGAGCCACGGCTTCCCGCGCCCCGGCCAGATCGGCGACGCGTTCGTCGCGCGCGGCGTCGCGCACGAGTGGTTGCGTCCCGAGGAGGCCGGCGAACGCTGGCCCGGCCTGCGGTTCGAGGGCGACGTGCTGCACGAGACCGCGACGGCCGGGCGCGTCCACGCCGACCGCGCGGTCGCCGCCTTCCAGGCTGCGGCGCGCTCGCACGGCGCCGACGTGCGCCACGGCGTGCACGTGCGCCACGTCCATCCGGGCACCGGCTCGGTCCGGGTCGTCACCGACCGGTACGACCTGGTCGCGGACACGGTCGTGGTCGCGGTGGGCGCGTGGAGCGCGGGCCTGCTGGGTGCGGCCTTCACGGTGCCCGACGGCGGCCCGCCCGTCCCGCCCCTCGTCGTGACCCAGGAGCAGCCCGCGCACTTCGCGCTCGCTCCGGGAGCGCCAGCGGAGGACACGTGGCCCAGCTTCACGCACGCCCCCGCCGAGCCGCACCCGTGGCCGAGCGGGGTCTACGGGCTCGCGACGCCCGGCGAGGGGATCAAGGTCGGATTCCACGGGGTCGGGCCGCGCACCGACCCCGACCGGCGGACCTACCGTCCCGAGCCCGGGCAGCTCGCACAGCTCCAGGACTACGTGCGGACGTGGGTCCCGGGGGCCGACGCCGACCGGCTCGTGCCGATCTCCTGCACGTACACCACGACCCCGGACCACGACTTCGTGCTCGACCGCGTGGGCCGTGTCGTGGTCGCCGCGGGATTCTCGGGCCACGGCTTCAAGTTCGCGCCGTCGATCGGCCGGGTCCTGGCGGAGCTGGCTCGCGAGGAGCCGGCCGCCCAGCCCGTCGCCGCGGACCGGTTGTTCTCGCTGGCCCGGTTCGCGGGGGTGCCGGCGGGCTGACGCGGCCGGTCTGCATCCTCCTGCCCGGCCCCCGCATGCGCACTCGCGCCCCCCGCCCGCACGACCGAAAGGCCAGCATGTCGACCCTCACCACGGCCTCGCCCCTGACCGAGCGCTACGGCGCCCACCAGCCCGACGACGTCGCCCCGCTCACGGACGCGATCGCCGGCATCCTGCGGCACCGCACGGTCCGGGCCTACCTCACCGACCCGCTCGACGACACGGTCCTGCCGACCCTGGTCGCCGCCGCGCAGTCCGCGCCGACCTCGTCCAACATGCAGTTCTGGAGCGTCGTCGCGGTGACCGACCCGGCCCGCAAGGACCGGCTCGCGGCGCTCGCCGGAGGGCAGGCGCACGTCCGCCAGGCTCCGCTGCTGCTCGTGTGGGTCGCGGACCTGGCCCGCGCCCGGGCGATCGGGGCGGCCGACGGCACGCACCTGGCGGGTGCCGACTACCTCGACTCGACGGTCGTCGCGTTCGTCGACGCGGCGCTCGCCGCGCAGAACGCGGTCGTGGCCGCCGAGTCGCTGGGGCTCGGGACCGTCTACATCGGCGCGCTGCGCCACCACCCCGAGCAGGTCGCGGCCGAGCTGGGCCTGCCCGAGGGCACGGTCGCGGTCGTCGGCCTCGTCGTCGGGCATCCCGACCCCGCAGGCGGCGAACGGGTCAAGCCACGGCTTCCCCAGGCCGCGGTGCTGCACCACGAGACCTACGACCTGGCCGTCCAGGCGCCGTACGTCGACGCGTACGAGGACCTCATCGCGCCCTTCTACCGCGAGGAGGGGCTCGCGCAGAGCTGGCGCCGCCGCGTGGTCGACCGGCTCGCGGTCCCCGGACCCGAGCGCGGCCACGCGCACCTGCACTCGGCGCTCGCAGCGCGCGGGCTGCCCTCGCGCTGACCGGCGGACCGCCCGCTCGACCCCCCGCTCGACCAGGACACCCCCACGACCACCGAGGAACCCCGATGACCGTCTCCGACCAGCCGACCACCCCGCAGACCCCGCACCCGACCCGGGTCCCGCTGTCGATCCTCGACCTCGCGGTCGTGAGCGAGGGCTCGACCGGCGCCCAGGCCCTGCGCGACACCCTCGACACCGCGGTCCGCGCCGACGAGCTGGGCTATCGCCGCATCTGGTTCGCCGAGCACCACCTGTCCCCGGGCGTCGCCTCGGCGTCCCCCGCGGTCCTCGCGGCCCTCGTCGCCGAGCGCACGACGCGCATCCGCGTGGGGTCGGGCGCCGTGCTGCTGAGCACCACGAGCCCGCTCCTCGCAGCCGAGCAGTTCGGGACCATCGCGGCCCTGCACCCGGGCCGGGTCGACCTGGGACTCGGCCGGGCCTTCACCCCGCCCCTCGCGAAGAGCGAGGCGAGCACGGGAGCCGAGGCTCCGTCGTCGGGCACGCAGGCGACGACGGCGGGCGAGCCCGCGCCCGCCCCCGCGCAGCCCGCCGGGACGCGCGTGGTCGACGGCCTCCTGATCCCCGCCGCGCCCGGCGTCGCCTTCACCGACACCGCGCTGCGCCAGCGTCTGCTCGCTCAGAAGGAGGTGGTCGGTGCGAGCCGGACGCCCGCGGAGTTCCGCGACGAGCTCGAGCTGGTCCTGGGCCTGCGTGCGGGGACCTTCACCAACAGCGCGGGCACCGCGTACACGAGCCCGCCCGTCGAGGGCGCGGCGTTCGACCTGTTCGTGCTCGCGTCGAGCGGCGGCGTGAGCGCGCGCGTCGCGGGCGAGCTGGGCCTGCCGCTCGCCGCGAACTACCACGTGGGCCCGTCCGCGACGCTCGACACGATCGCGGCCTACCGTGCGGCGTTCCGGCCGGGCGTGCTCGACAGGCCGTACGTCGTGGTCTCGGCCGACGTCCTGGTCGCGGACACCGACGCCGAGGCCCGCCGGATCGCGGACCCCTTCACGGCCTGGGTCCTGTCGATCCGCCGCGGGGCCGACGGCGCGATCGCCTACCCCGCGCCCGGCACGACGCCCGCGTGGGACGACCTGTCCGACGCCGACCGCGCGGCCGTCCAGGACCGCGTCGACACGAGGTTCGTCGGGTCGCCCGAGACGGTCGTCGAACGCCTCGAGACCCTCGCGCGCGTGACGGTGGCCGACGAGATCGTCGTGACGACCGTCGCGCACGACCCCGCCGACCGGGCCCGGTCGTTCGAGCTGCTCGCGGCCCGCTGGGGCCTGTCGGCGGCGGACGCGGCCGGGCCCGAGGTCGCGGCCGACCGCGAACCAGCCCTCGCGAGGTAGAGGGAACCCGTCGAGGTAGAGGGCTCCAGACCTCTACCTCGACGGGAGGCCTCTACCTCGGCAGCAGCACCACCTGCACCACCCGACCCAGGAGACGACATGACCCAGCACCAGCCCCTGCTCACCCCGGCCACCGACGCGGGCGACCGCGTCGCAGCCGGAGCCTTCCTCGTCGACGTCCGCAGCGCGGGAGGCCGTGCGAGCGCGGGCGCCATCCCGGGCGCCACGGTCACGGACCGCGAGGACCTCGACGCGATCTTCGGCTCGGTCGCGGCGCCCGCAGTCTCTCTCGACACCCCGATCGTCGTGGTCTGCGGCTCCGAGCGTGGCTCGGGCCCCGTCGCCGAGGCCCTCGCCGCTCGCGGCTACACGAACGTCTCGCACGTCGAGGGCGGCTTTCCCGCCTGGCGCGACGCGGGCCTCCCGGCCGAGCCGGGCGCGGGTGCGCAGGACGCGGCGGGCGAGCCGGCGTCGTCGGGCCCGCACGAGCCCGTCCGGCAGCGCGCATGAGCGCGCCCACCACGTCGCGCGCGGGCGTCGGGAACCCGCCCGACGGCCTGGCCGACCCCCGCGAGTCCTCGCGCCGGGCCCAGCGGGTGCGCGAGGTGGCCGACGGCGTCGCCCGCCTCGTCGAGTCGGCGCGCCGCGACGGTCACGGGGGCAGGGCGCCCGACGGCGCCGCTCGCCCGGACGAGAGCCGTCACGGAGGAGCAGGGTCGCCCGGGGACGGCGCCGGGGTGACCGTCCGGCTCGTGACGCCCGCCGAGCACGAGGCCGTCGCCGACCTGCTCGAAGCGGCGTACGGGTTCGAGTACACGATCTCGGAGTCGTACCGGGACGTGCTGCGAGACGTCGCGAGCCGCGCGGCCGAGCACGACGTGTGGGTCGCGGTCGACGACGAGACCGGAGCGCTGCTCGGGACCGTCGCGACCCCGCCGCCTGGTCGGCACATCTCACCCCTGGCGCTCGACGGCGAGCTGGACTTCCGCCTCCTCGGCGTCGCCCCCGCCGCACGGGGACGGGGGGTCGGGACGACGCTCACGCGGCACGTCCTCGACGTGGCTCGTGCCCAGGGGGCGCAGCGGGTCGTCATGAACTCGGGTCCGCAGATGACCCGGGCGCACCGGCTCTACGAGGCGCTCGGGTTCAGGCGGCTGCCCGAGCGCGAGACCCGCGTGATCGAGGGAGAGGGCGGCGGGCGGCTGCACGCGTACGGCCTGGACCTCCCGCCCGTCGAGGCTCCCGCCCCGCAGTCACCCTGACCGCTCGTCCGCCACAGGGCACCCCACCCGCGCCCACCGTCCCGCTGAGGTGGTGCGTGCCTGCCGAGATCCCCACCCCACCTGAACCGGAGAAGACCATGCCCGTCGAGTTCCTCGGCATCGCCACCACGAGCGACGCCTCCGAGACCACGTCCCGCACGACCGCACCGTTCGACAAGCAGTACCTGGAGCGCATCGTGCGCGCCCACGAGGACAACGGCTGGACCCGTGTCCTGTTCGCCTACGGCTCGAGCGGACCCGAGCCGTCGGCGCTCGCGGCCTGGACCGCGGCCCGCCTCGACACGGTCGAGCTGCTGCTCGCGCACCGCCCCAACGTCTCCTACCCGACGTTCGCGGCCAAGTCCTTCGCGACCCTCGACCAGCTCTCCGAGGGTCGCCTGTCCGTCCACTTCATCACGGGCGGCAACGACCACGAGCAGCGGCGCGAGGGAGACACCCTGACCAAGGACGAGCGCTACGCCCGCACCCAGGAGTACATCCAGATCGTCAAGAAGGCCTGGTCGAGCGCCGAGCCGTTCGACCACCACGGGAGCTTCTACGACCTCGACGACTTCGTGCTCGACACCAAGCCCTTCGAGGGGCGCACGCCGACCATCTCGTTCGGCGGGTCCTCGGACGCGGCGTTCAAGGTCGGTGCGGCCGAGGCCGACATCTACGCGGTGTGGGGCGAGCCGCTCGACCGCACGGCCGAGCAGATCCAGCGCGTCCGCACCGAGGCCGCGGCTGCCGGGCGCTCCACGCCCCCGCGCATCCACGCCGCGTTCCGCCCGATCCTCGGCGCGACCGAGGAGCTGGCCTGGGAGAAGGCCCACCGCGTGCTCGACCGGATCGAGGAGCGCAAGGCCGCGGCGGGCGGCGTGCTGAGCCGTCGCCACCCGATCGACAAGCCCGAGAACGCGGGCTCGCAGCGCCTCCTGGAGATCGCGGCCCAGGGCGACCGGTTCGACACGGCCCTGTGGACCGCGACGGCCAAGGCCACCGGGGGCGCGGGCAACTCGAACGCTCTCGTCGGGACGCCCGAGACCGTCGCGCAGGCGCTGCTCGCTTACTACGACCTGGGCGTCCGCATCATCTCGGCGCGCGGCTACGACCTGCTCGACGACGCGACCGACTTCGGCCGCTACGTCATCCCGATCGTGCGCGAGGAGGTCGCCAAGCGGGACGCCGAGGCGGCGTCGGCGCAGGCGGCCTGAGCCTCCTTCCCCGCGAGGTAGAGGGCACCCGTCGAGGTAGAGGGCCCGAGCCCTCTACCTCGACGCCCGCCCTCTATCGCGGCACACCCCACCCCCACCAAGGAGCATCCGTGCGTTTCCAGGTCCTCGACATCGTCTTCAACCCGCCCCACCCCGTCACGGGCGAGGCCGTGCCCGCGGCCGACCGACTCGAACGCGTCGTCGAGACCGCGGTCCTGGCGGAGGAGCTCGGCCTCGACGCGTTCGCGGTCGGCGAGCGGCACGCGGGGGACGTGCTGTCGTCGTCGCCCACCGTGATCCTCGGGGCGATCGCCGCGCGCACGTCGCGCATCCTGCTGAGCACGGGCGTGACGGTGCTGTCCCTGCTGGACCCCATCCGCGTCGCGGAGGACTACGCGACGATCGACCAGCTCAGCCGGGGCCGGTTCGAGATGGTCATCGGCAAGGGCAACGAGGCGCTCCAGTACCCGCTGCTGGGCCTCGACATCGACCGGCAGTACGAGTACCTCGAGGAGAACTACGAGCTGCTCCGCCTGCTCCTGAGCGGTGAGGAGGTCGACTGGGAGGGCCGCCACCGCCCCGACCTGCAGGGCGCCACGACCCTGCCCCGCCCGTACGACGGCGCGTTCCGGATCTGGCACGGGTCCGCGACCTCGCGCTTCGCGGTCGAGCTCGCCGCGAGGTGGGGCGACCCGATCGTGAGCGCCAACGCGTTCCAGCCCCGCGAGAACTACCAGGTGCTGATCGACCACTACCGCGAGCAGTACGCGGCCGCGGGCCACGACCCGGCGTACGGGTTCGTCGGGTCCGGCTCGGGCGGGCTGTTCCTCGCGGACACGACCGAGCAGGCGATCGAGGAGTTCCGCCCCATCTACGAGGGAGCCGTCGCGCGCGCAGACCTGCGCAAGCACGACCCGGCCGCGGTCGGCAAGGTCACGAGCTTCCGGACCATCGAGGAGGCCGTCGAGCGCGGCCCGGCCCTCGTGGGCTCGCCCGAGCGCGTCGCCGAGAAGATCCTCGACTACCACCAGAGCTACGGGCACGACCTGCAGTCGGTCTCGATCAACCACCTCCTGGAGCCGGCGCGGCAGGACGACGTGCTGCGCCGGTTCGCGGAGGAGGTCGTGCCGCTCGTCAGGGCCGAGGTCAAGACCGACCTGTGGGGCCCGGCCGACGCCCGCCGGGCCAAGGGGTTCACGGCGGGCTAGCACGGGGCGTCGCCAGGCGATGCCCTACGAGACGCGAGAGGCGCCCGCCCGGACCCCGGTCCCGGCGGGCGCCTCCCGTCTCCCGCGCAGGGCCACGTGGCCGTCCCCGACCCTGGCGGAGCGCTCCCACACGTCCTAGGCTGGAAGTGTCCTGCGGGCACGTGCGCGGCGCGCAGGGGCGCGGAAGAAGGCTCCGACGATGTGGCTTCTCGTGATCTCCGGCGTGGTGGGCGCGGCGACAGTCGCCGTCATCGCGTGGCTCACGGTGCGCCACGACCGACCCCCCGTGGACGTCCTCCCTCCCCTCCGGCCGCACCGGACCACCTGGCGCGACCGGCGCCGTCGGGCACCCGACCCCCTCGTGGCGCTGGGCCTCCAGATCCGCCTGGGCCAGCTCGCGCACGAGCTGCGCGACGTCCAGGACGACCCGGGCGTCTACGCCCGGGCGCACCACTACCTCGCCGCGCAGGGCGCGTACGACGCCCTGCTGCGCGAGGCGTGCCGGCTCAGCGGTCTCGAGGTCGACGCGGACCCGCTCGCCGCGGGCCTGCGCAGCGACGAGGACGAGCGGCTGCGCGAGGAGCTCGAGCTCAGCGCGCGCGGCTGGACCTGGTAGCCGACCCACGACAAGGACGAGGGGCCCGACGGCGGTGCGCACCGCCGTCGGGCCCCTCGCCCTTGCCGTGGCCTCAGAGGGCCGAGTGGTCCCCGATCCGGTGGTAGGACCGGTCGTGGTAGACCAGCGGCGTCGCGTCGCTGCGCGTCCCCGACGCGAGCGCGCGCAACGAGACCAGGTAGCTGTCGCCCACGGGCGTGCGCTGGATGATGCGCCCGCGCACCCAGGACAGCGCGCCGTCGATCACGGGCTCCCCGGAGTCGAGCGGTGACCATCCGCCGGCTGCGAAGCGGTCGATCCCGCTCGTCGCGAAGCGCGCCGACACGTCGTCCTGGTCGGCGCTGAGGAAGTTGACCGTGACCGTGCGGGCCGCGGAGATCGCGGGCCACGACGACGACGTCGACGCGAGCGAGAACGCGAGCAGCGGCGGCGCGGCCGAGACCGAGATGACCGACGTCGCGGTGAAGCCCACGGGCCGCCCCTCGTGGTGCAGCGCGACGACCGCGACGCCCGCGGGGTGCTGCCGGAACACGGCCTTGTAGGCGTCGGGGCTGAGCTGGGGCTCGTCCTGCTCGTGGAGCAGGGCCTCGAGCCCGGCGAGGCCCGCGACGTCGGAGCGGGTGGTGGGGTCGGCGGTCATCGGGTCACCTCGGCGAGCTCGGGGGCGGTCTGGTGGGTGGGGACGTCCTGCCCGACGGCGGCGCTCGCCGCCCGGAGCAACGGGCCTCCCGCACGGTCGAGCCAGGCGTCGACGGTGCTCGCGAGCTCGGCCTCGCTCAGCTGGGAGTCCAGCAGGGCGAGCGTGCGCGCGGGGACCGTCGCGCCGAGCTCGACGAGGAGCGGGCGCAGGTGCACCTCGCCGGCCAGGGCGTGCGCCGGGTTGCCCGACACCACGACCGGCACCGCGACGACCCCGGCCAGGCCGTCCGGACCGTAGAGGTCGAGGAACGCCTTGAGCAGCCCGGTGTACGAGCCCTTGTAGACGGGCGTCGCGACGATCAGCACGGTCGCGCCCGCGACGATCTCGCGCGCGGCGTCCGCACGCGGGTGCACGGGGGTCAGGATCTCGGCCGCGATCTCGGCGAGGTCGATGGTCGCGGTGGTCGGGTTGCCCGGGGAGCTCGCGGGGTCTGTCGAACCCGCCTCTGCCGGCCCGGCCGCGAGGCCCAGGTGGTCGGCGACCCGGGCCGCGACGGCCTGTGCCGCGCCCAGGGTCCGTGACCCCGGGCGCGGGTTGCCGACCAGGGTGACCACGGCGGGCCGGGGCGGAAGGGGCGAGCCGTCGGCAGGGCCGGGTCGGGAGCCGAGGGCGCTGTCGGCTGGGTCGGTGGGCGGTGCCTGGTGCTGCGTCATGGTGTCCTCGCTGTCGTCGTGCTGCACGCTTGCCGCGCCGGTGCCGGCGCGACCAGGTCATCTCCCGGAGCACCCCGTCGTGGGAGGGGTTGCTGACCAGCGAGCCGGGGCTTGGCGCTGGTGCTCGTGACCGTTGGGTAGGGGTATAGCCCGGTCGGCGCGAATCTGTACCGATCCGGTCGAGATTTCTCACGGCGTGGACGGTTGTTTCGTGGCGGGGCCAGGGTGGGGCGCGGTCGGGGCTCTGGCGGGTGCCGTCCCGCGGGGTGCTGGCCGGGACGCGGCCCGGCCGCCGCCCGCGCTAGCCGGGTCCGGGGCGCGCCACGGGAAGTGGCCCCGGGCAACGGCGATGTCCCAGGTCGTGAGCCTGCCGTCTTTCAGAGTGGGACAGGAGTACGGCCGTGTTTACACGTACGTAACCTGGTGCAGTTAAGAGCCAGCCCTGCCGAGGAGCACTTCATGGATAGTCGTCTGCACTCCGTCTACGACGAGGTCCTCGCCCGAAACCCTGGTGAGGCCGAGTTCCACCAGGCGGTGCGCGAGGTCTTCGACTCGCTCGGCCCGGTGCTCCAGAAGAACCCCCAGTACGTCGACGCCGCCGTGCTCGAGCGCATCTGCGAGCCCGAGCGCCAGATCATCTTCCGCGTGCCGTGGGTCGACGACAAGAACCGCGTGCAGATCAACCGCGGGTTCCGCGTCGAGTTCAACTCGGCTCTCGGCCCGTACAAGGGTGGTCTGCGGTTCCACCCGTCGGTCTACCTGGGCATCGTCAAGTTCCTCGGGTTCGAGCAGATCTTCAAGAACTCGCTCACCGGCATGCCCATCGGCGGCGGCAAGGGCGGGTCGGACTTCGACCCGCGCGGCAGGTCCGACGGCGAGGTCATGCGCTTCTGCCAGTCGTTCATGACCGAGCTCTACCGCCACATCGGTGAGTACACCGACGTCCCGGCCGGCGACATCGGCGTGGGTGGCCGCGAGATCGGCTACCTGTTCGGCCAGTACAAGCGCATCACGAACCGCTACGAGTCCGGCGTCCTCACGGGCAAGGGCATCAGCTGGGGCGGGTCGCTCGTGCGGACCGAGGCCACGGGCTACGGCACGGTCTTCTTCGCCGACCACATGCTGCGCACCAAGGGTCAGAGCTTCGACGGCCAGCGCGTCGTCGTCTCGGGCTCCGGGAACGTCGCGACCTACGCGATCCAGAAGGCCCAGCAGCTCGGCGCGAACGTCGTGTCGTTCTCCGACTCGTCGGGTTACGTGGTCGACGAGGCAGGCGTGGACGTCGAGCTCCTCCGCCAGATCAAGGAGGTCGAGCGCGGACGCGTGGCCGACTACGTCGAGCGTCGCCCCGGTGCGCGCCTCGTCACGGGCGGCAGCATCTGGGACGTCCCCGCGACCGTCGCCCTGCCCTGCGCCACGCAGAACGAGCTGACCGAGCAGGACGCCAAGCAGCTCGTCGCCAACGGTGTCCTCGCGGTCGCGGAGGGCGCCAACATGCCCACCACGCCGGGGGCCGTGGCCCTGCTCCAGGAGGCCGGGGTGCTCTTCGCGCCCGGCAAGGCCGCGAACGCAGGCGGCGTCGCGACCTCGGCCCTCGAGATGCAGCAGAACGCTTCGCGCGACGCGTGGACGTTCGAGTACACCGAGGAGCGCCTCGCGCACATCATGGAGGGCATCCACTCGCGCTGCGAGGAGACGGCCGACGAGTACGGCGAGCCGGGCAACTACGTGCTCGGTGCGAACATCGCAGGCTTCACCAAGGTGGCCGACGCGATGATCGCCCAGGGCGTCATCTGACGGTCGTCCTGACGGGCCGCTGAGCCGGCCCGGGCACTGCCCGCACGACCAGGAGCGGTGCGTCCCCGTGTGCCTCGAGCACGCGCGGGGCGCGCCGCTCTCGTCGTCCCCGGCGGGGCGTGAGGTGGGCTCGCGGGCCGCGCTCGCGGGCGGGCGACCCGACGACGTCACGTACGGGACGCCGTCGGGCCGCGGTCCTGCGCGGGTCTACGCTGGCCGCTGACCCGCCGGTGCGCCGTCGCGCGCCGGCCCCCGAGGCAAGGAGCACCAGCACATGGCACGCGAGGTCGCGCTCGAGATCGCCGTCCAGGACACCGACGGCGTACGGATCGCCACCGAGGTCGGCGCCAGCCGGGTCGAGCTGTGCTCGGCGCTGGGGGCGACGGGTGGGCTGACGCCGAGCGTCGGGCTGCTCGAGGCGGCCGTCGCGGTGGCCGCAGAGGCCGCGGGCGGGGGAGTGCCGGTCGAGGTCCACCCGCTGGTCCGGCCGCGCCCGGGAGGGTTCGTCTTCAGCACGGCCGAGCTCGACGTGCAGGTGCGCGACGTCCGCGCGGCCGTCGCAGCAGGCGCCGCCGGCGTCGTGATCGGGGCGCTCACGTCCGACGGTCTCGTCGACGAGGCCGCGGTCCGCGCCCTGGTCGCGGCCGCAGACGGGCGCGAGGTGACCTTCCACCGGGCGATCGACGTCGTCGAGGACGTCACCGCGGCCCTCGACCTCCTCGCGGGACTGGGGGTCACGCGCGTGCTCACGTCGGGTGGTGCGGCTCGCAGCATCGACGGGGTCGACCGGCTGGGTGCCATGGCTCGGCACTCCGCAGGGCGCGTGCAGATCCAGGCGGGTGGGGGAGTGCGAGCCCAGGACATGGGGGACCTCGTGGCGGCGGGCGTGGACGCGGTCCACCTCTCGGCCAAGGGCATCCGGCCCGACGACGGCGGCCCCGGCGGCGGGGGCGGGTCCGGCTACGAGGTCACGGACCTGGGAGCGGCACGTGAGGCCCGCGCTGCGCTCGACGTGGCGCTGGGCTCCTGAGCAGGGGGCGCGTCGGATCCTGACGCCCTGAGATCCGCGCTGCCTCGTACCTGACCGACCGGTCGGGTGAGGGGCAGAGCGGCCCGTGGTGCGTGCCGGGCAGGGCGTCCGTCACCCTCGATGGGAGGCTCTTGACCGTCGCGGCGGGCGCCTCCGGGGTCCTGGTTGCGTCCCCCGGCCCACCGAGCGCGGTCGGCGACGCGCGAGATCCCCGGATTCCTGCGGATCCTGCCGCGTTCGACCCTTCACGTGTTTCATTTAGGTAACTTTCCTGTTGTATTGCTCCGTGGGGCCCGATTGATTCGTTAGTGTTCCTGCACATACCCGCCGAGCGGGGCTGATCGACGTGATGAGGCGTCGACGACTCGAAAGGACCGATGATGATCCGAAGCAAGGGGCGCAAGCGCCTTCTCACCGCGGTGGCGCTCGCCTCCGGCCTCACGCTGCTCGCCACGGGCTGCGGCTCGTCGGGTGACGACGGCGACCAGGGCACAGCGAGCAAGGGCGACGGCGTGCTCACGGTGTGGGCAGGCAGCCAGACGCCGATCGTTGCGAACTTCAACCCGTACGCACCGACCGTCCTCCACGCTGCGCTCGGTGGCGTGTACGAGACCCTCTTCTACTACAACAAGGCCAGCGCAGAGGCTCCTACCCCGATGCTCGGGGAGTCCTTCGAGTTCAACGAGGACGGCACCGAGCTGACGGTGAAGATCCGCGAGGGCGTCACGTGGAACGACGGCAAGCCGTTCACTGCCGAGGACGTCGTCTGGTCCTTCTCGAACGAGACCTCCAAGCCGGAGTACCTCGCGTCCGCCGAGGTCGTCGACCCCACGACCGTCAAGCTCACCTTCACGGGCCCGCAGTTCACCAACGAGTTCGCCCTCCTCGGCGCTTCCTGGATGGTTCCCCAGCACGTCTGGAAGGACGTCCCCGACCCCGTGACGTTCGCCAACGAGGCGCCGGTGGGCACCGGTCCCTACACGGTCGCGAGCACGTCCGACGCGTCCTACACCATGGCCGCCAACGCCGACTACTGGGGCGGGGCACCGGCCGTCGAGAAGGTCCAGTACCTCGGGATCGACGCGAACACCTCGGCCGAGAGCCTCCTGAAGACCGGCAAGGTCGACTGGGCCGGCATGTTCGTGGCAGACCCCGACGGGCTGACCGCCGACGGCCGTCTCGGCTACATCAACACGCCGCAGGACCCGACGGTCCTGTACACCTGCGCCAACGTCGAGGCAGGGTGCGCCGGCGCACAGACGGACGTCGCGGTCCGCCAGGCGCTCAACGTCGCGATCGACCGCGGCGTCATCAACGAGAAGGCCTTCGTCGGCCTCGCCGGCGAGATCTCCCCGACGTTCGCCCTGCTCGGTCGCGACGACAAGTGGATCTCCCCTGACGTCGAGAAGGTCAGCCCGCAGGAGGCGAACGCTGCCGAGGCCGGCAAGATCCTCGAGGCCGCCGGCTACACCAAGGGCGGAGACGGCATCTACGAGAAGGACGGCAAGAAGGTCGAGCTGACCCTCACGTCCGTCGAGGGCTGGAGCGACTACAACGCCGCTGCCGAGCTCATCGCCGCGCAGGCCAAGGCCGCCGGCATCGGGGTCACGGCCAGCACCGTCACGTGGGACGAGTTCTCGGACTCGCGCCAGACCGGCAGCTTCGAGCTGATCATGGGAGGCGTCGTCGGCACCTCGGTCGCCGACCCGTTCCAGATCTACCGCGACTGGTTCAGCGGCGAGTACACGCAGCCCGTCGGGACTCAGCTCGAGTCCGGCGAGTGGAACTTCTCCCGGTACTCGAACCCCACGGTCGACGCAGCCGTCAACGCCGCAGCCGCGACGAACGACGAGGCGGCGAAGAAGGACGCCTACGCCACGATCCAGACCGAGATCACGCGTGACCTCCCGTACATCCCGCTGGTCATCAACGCGACGCAGACCTTCTTCGACCAGAAGGACTTCACCGGGTGGCCCACGGAGGACAACCTTTACGCCTTCCCGCCGTCGTGGGGTTCGGTGTCTGCCGGCGTGGTGCTGAGCACCATCAAGCCCGCCGAGTGATGTCGGGCCGAGGAGGAGCTTCGATGATGATGGGACGTACAGAACGGTGAAGTACTACGCTCGGCGGCTCACGTTCTACGTGATCACCCTGTGGGCCGCCATATCCCTCAACTTCTTCATCCCTCGGCTGATGCCGGGGAACGCGGAGGACATCTTCCGGGCAAAGATGGCCCGCAAGGGAGAGCTCACCCCCGCGATGGAGAAGAGCATCCAGCTCCTCTTCGGCTCCGACGACCAGGCGTCCTTGTGGGACCAGTACCTGCGGTACTGGAACAACCTCCTGCACGGCGACCTCGGGACCTCCATCACCAAGTTCCCCGCCCCGGTGTCCGAGCTGATCGGTCAGGCTCTGCCCTGGACCATCGTGCTCGTCGGCCTGGCGACCGTCCTGTCCTTCGTCATCGGGATCTCCCTGGGCGCGTGGGTCGGCTGGCGGCGGGGAACCTGGGTGGACGGGGTCATCCCGGCATCCACCCTCCTGCAGTCCGTGCCGTACTTCTGGCTCGCACTGATCCTCATCGCGGTGTTCTCCGTGAACCTGGCCTGGTTCCCGATCATCGGCGGCTACGACACGTTCATGTTCCCGGACGGCCCAGTGCCCACCTGGGAGTTCTTCTCGAGCGCCGTCTACCACGGGTTCCTGCCCGCGCTGACGATCGTCCTGTCCTCGGTGGGCGGCTGGCTCCTCGGGATGCGCAACATGATGGTCTCTACCCTGTCCGAGGACTACATCACCACGGCCGAGGCCAAGGGGCTGCGACCCTTCCGGATCCTCACGACCTACGCCACGCGCAACGCGGCCCTGCCGTCGCTCGCCGGGTTCAGCGTCTCGCTCGGCTTCGTGGTCGCCGGGTCGATCGTCATGGAGCAGGTCTTCACCTACCCCGGTGTCGGGAAGCTGATGATCAACGCGGTCCAGGACAAGGACTTCGCGCTCATGCAGGGGGTGTTCCTCGTCATCACCGTCACGGTGCTCGCGGCGAACTTCCTCATGGACCTTCTGTACGGCTTCATCGACCCGAGGGCTCGACACAATGGCTGACGACGACATCCGCACGCAGGAGTTCGTGACTCCCGCCACCAGCTCGTCCCCGGTCGCCGAGACGGTGGCCGACGGGATCGCTCCGAGGGACCGTACCGAGGGGCTCGTGCCCGACGTCCCGACCCCGAGGGACGTCTCGACGGCAGGACTGACGGCCGACGCACCGGTCGTCGCCCCGCCCCGGCGCGGGTTCCGCGAGATGCTGCCTCGCAGGTCGGGCAAGCTGATCGTCGGTCTGGTGCTCACGATCGGTATCGGCCTGTTCGCGATCATCGCGCCGTTCGTCACGCAGGATCCCTGGAACTACGACAACCCGGTGTTCGAGCCGCCGAGCGCGGCACACCTCCTGGGCACCAACAACCTCGGTGCGGACCTCTTCGCGCAGCTCGCAGAAGGCGCGGCCGGGTCGTTGACCGTAGGCCTCGTCGCGGGGGCCATCGCCGTCGTCCTGTCGCTGTTCTTCGGGATCGTCGCCGGCTACGTCGGCGGCTGGACGGACGAGGGCCTCTCGCTCGTCACCAACGTCATGCTCGTCATCCCGGGGCTCCCGCTGGTCATCGTGATCGCGAGCTACATGGAGAGCCGCAGCATGTGGATCATCGCGGTCGTCCTCGGCCTGACGAGCTGGGCGGGCTCGGCGATCGTGCTTCGTTCGCAGGCCAAGTCGCTGCGGAGCCGCGACTACGTGGCGGCGTCCCGCGTCGCGGGCGAGAAGCCGATGCGCATCATCACGGTCGAGATCCTGCCGAACCTCCTGCCGCTGCTCGCCGCACAGTTCCTCTTCGCCGTCGTGCTCGCGATCCTCGCCGAGGCCGGCCTGTCCTATCTCGGGCTCGGCCCGTCAGGGGCGATCACCTGGGGAACCATGCTCAACCAGGCCAGCCAGCACAACGCCTTCACGATCGGCGCGTGGTGGTGGTTCGTGCCGCCGGGCCTCATGATCGCGTTGTTCGGCTGTGGTCTCTCGCTCATCAACTTCAGCATCGACGAGATCATCAACCCGAAGCTGCGCACGGCGCCGGCGGCGGTCAAGAGCGTCCGCAAGGCGCGCAAGGCGCAGGTACGGGACGAGGACACGCGCCCGGACCCCGAGGCCGACGCCCCCGTCGACGGCGACGACACCGGCGGCAACGCCAAGGAGAAGGAGAGGGTGAACGCATGACGGCGCTCACGACCGGGCCGCTGACGACGCCCGACCACGCGGAGTCGATCGCCGGCCTCGCGCCGGTCCTCACAGCGCGCAACGTCTCGATCGAGTACGAGGTCACGCCCCCGGTCAAGGCTGTCAAGGACGTGTCCCTGACCCTGCACCGTGGCGAGATCCTCGGCCTCGCCGGAGAGTCGGGATGCGGCAAGACGACCCTGGCCTACGGGATCAACCAGCTCCTGAAGCCACCCGCCCTGCGTACCGCAGGGGAGATCGTCTTCCACGACCAGGACGGGACGGACATCGACGTCGCCGCGCTCGAGGGGGACGCGCTGCGGGCGTTCCGGTGGGACAAGATCTCGATGGTCTTCCAGGGAGCCATGAACTCCTTGAACCCGGTCATCAGCGTGCGGTCCCAGCTGTTCGACGTCTTCACCACGCACCGTCCCGGCATGTCGAACGCCGAGAAGCTCGAGCGCAGCCGGGAGCTGCTGCAGCTCGTCGGTGTGGACCCGAACCGTCTCAACAGCTTCGCCCACGAGCTCTCGGGCGGCATGCGCCAGCGCGTCATGATCGCCATGGCGCTCGCGCTCAACCCGCAGGTCATGATCATGGACGAGCCGACGACCGCTCTCGACGTCGTCGTGCAGCGGGGGATCCTCCGAGAGATCATGCGCCTGCGCGAGCAGTTCAACTTCGCGGTCGTCTTCATCACGCACGACCTGCCGCTGCTGCTCGAGATCAGCGACCGGATCGCGGTGATGCGGCACGGCGAGATCGTCGAGCTCAACACCTCGGCGAACATCTTCGCGAAGCCGCAGCACGAGTACACGCGCAAGCTTCTCGCCTCCTTCCCCAGTCTCACCGGGGACCGTGGCTCGTTCGTGCGCAGCGGTGAGAGCACGGAAGGGAACGCACTGTGAGCACGCTCGAGGTCAAGAACCTCATCAAGGACTTCCGCGTGCGCGGCAGCGGGGCGGGCAAGAAGTTCCGTGCCGTGGACGACGTCTCGTTCACGCTCGAGCCCGGCCGGACCATCGCCCTGGTCGGAGAGTCCGGCTCGGGCAAGTCGACCGTCGCCCGGATGATCTCCAAGCTCGAGACGCCGACGTCGGGCGAGATCCTCATCGACGGCAGGAAGAGCGCGACCCGCGGGCGCGCGCTGGCGGAGTACCGCCGCAACGTGCAGATGGTCTTCCAGGACCCGTTCGCCTCGCTGAACCCGTTCCACACGATCGCGCACCACATCGAGCGTCCCCTCCGGCTGCACGGCAAGGCGAAGGGGCGCACGGAGATCGACGCACAGGTCCACCAGCTCCTCGAGCGGGTGAACCTCACGCCCGCACCGATCGTGGCGGCGAGACGGCCGCACGAGCTCTCCGGTGGGCAGCGACAGCGTGTCGCGATCGCCCGTGCGCTCGCCCCGGGAGCCCGCTTCCTGGTGGCGGACGAGCCGGTCTCGATGCTGGACGTCTCGATCCGGTTGTCCGTGCTGAACCTTCTGGCCCGGCTGCAGCGCGAGGAGAGCCTGGGCGTCCTGTACATCACGCACGACCTCGCGACCGCTCGTCACTTCAGCGACGAGATCATCGTGATGTTCCGCGGGAAGATCGTGGAACGTGGGCCGTCGGACGAGGTCATCCTCAACCCGCAGCACGACTACACGAAGCTCCTCCTGGGGGCGGCGCCCAACCCGGAGAACCACGGGCGGCTTCGCGAGGAGGTGCGCAGAGAGCTCGCGTCGGCATCGGCAACCTCGGGGGATGCCGGTGCGGTGCGCGACCGCTTCGGCACAGCCGACCTCTGAGGTCGGCCGCCGGAGCGGTGCCGGTGGCGAGCAGGCGACCGGCAGGACGAGGAACGGCCCCGGGCAGATGCCCGGGGCCGTTCCTCGTCGCCAGTGCGGCGGCCTCGCCGGCACACGGCCCCACCGGCGGCTCACCCGGCTCTGCTGGTCGGCGATCCCGTCGCGTCACCGTCGCGCCACCGTCCGACGCCGGAGCGACGGCCTAGAGTCGGGACGTGCCCACCAGGAACCTGCGCATCGCGCCCACCACCGCCCCCGTCCGGCCCGCGGCCGACCCGGTCCTCGCGGCGCTCGCATCGCTGCGTGCCGAGATGGAGATCCCCGCGGGCTTCCCGCAGGACGTGCTCGACGACGCAGCGGCCGCGGCCGCGACCGACGTGTCGCCGGGACGGGCGGACCTGCGTGCCGTCGGCTTCGTGACGATCGACCCGCCGGGTTCCATGGACCTCGACCAGGCCGTCCATCTCGAACGAACCTCCGGGGGATTCGTCGTGCGCTACGCGATCGCCGACCTCGGAGTGTTCGTGACCCCGGGCGGTGCGCTGGACGCCGAGGTGAACGAGCGGGGCATGACGCTCTACGGCCCCGACGAGCGGACCCCGCTGCACCCGGAGGTGCTGTCGGAGTCGGCCGCGAGCCTCCTGCCGGACGCGGACCGGCCCGCCGCCGTCTGGCACGTCGAGCTCGACGAGCGCGGAGAGATCGTCTCCGCGCGGGTCGAGCGTGCCCTCGTGCGCAGCACGGCGCGACTCACCTACGAGGAGGTCCAGGCCCGCCTCGACGCCGGCGACGCGGGCGAGATGCTCGACCTGCTCCGCGAGATCGGGCTGCTGCGCGAGGCGCGCGAGCGGGAGCGTGGCGGCGTGTCGCTCAACGTGCCCGAGCAGGACGTCGTGGCGCACCCGGACGGGACGTTCGGGCTCGCGTTCCGCTCGACGCTGCCGGTCGAGGGGTGGAACGCCCAGATCTCCCTGCTCACCGGGATCGCGGCGGCACGGCTCATGCGCGCGGGCGGTGTCGGGATCTTCCGCACCCTGCCCGCGGCGGACCCGCGTGACCTCGCGCGCCTGCGGCGTACGGCCCGGGCGCTGGGCATCGACTGGCCCGAGGACATCGCGTACGGCGACCTGCTGCCGACGCTCGACTCGGGGACCTCGCGGCACGCCGCCTTCCTCAACGAGGCGACGTCGCTGTTCCGGGGAGCCTCGTACGCGCCGTTCGGTGGGGTGGGGCAGCCTCCGGAGGTGCCCGACCACGTCGCGCACGCCGCCATCGCGGCCGAGTACGCGCACGTGACCGCACCGCTGCGCCGCCTGGTCGACCGCTACGGCACGGAGATCTGCCTGGCCCTCAGTGCGGGCGCGCAGGTCCCGACCTGGGTGCGCGAGGCACTTCCGGGACTGCCGCGGACCATGGCCCGCACGGGGCAGAGGGCCGGCTCGTACGAGCGCTCGAGCGTCGACGTCGTCGAGGCCGCGCTGCTCGTCGGCCGCGTGGGCGAGGAGTTCGACGCGGTCGTGGTCGACGTCGAGAACGACGACGAGCGCCGACGCCGCGCGACCAAGGACGCCGAGCGAGCCGCGAAGGTGTCGGCCCGCGACGGGTCGGCCACCTCCGCGGCCGGCGATCCCTCTACCGGAGCGGCAGCACCGGCGACGGCCGGCCACGACCTGGTGCGCGGTCAGGTCGTGATCGCCGAGCCCGCGGTCCGTGCGAGCGTCCAGGGCGTCGGCCTGCCGCTCGGCGACCCGGTCCGGGTGCGGCTGCGCGAGGCGTCGATCGAGCTGCGGAAGGTCGGGTTCGACCTGGTCTGAGGCGCCCTCCCCGCCGAGTGCACGATTCCGCTGCGAAACGCCCGGCGAGTCGCAGCGGAATCATGCACTCGGCGGGGCAGAGGGGAGGATGGACCCATGCCTCCTCGTCGTCGCACCGACCCGGCCGTCGGCCGTACCGCCCTGGCCGCCTGGCAGGACGGTGCAGCCGGCCGTCCCGAGGTCACGACCGCCGTCCGCTTCACGCTCGAGGAGCTCGCCGAGGTCTCGCCGGGGCACGCGGTCGAGGTCCGGGTCCCCCCGTACGGGGCGGTCCAGGCCGTCGAGGGACCGCGGCACACCCGTGGGACCCCGCCCAACGTGGTCGAGACGGACCCCGAGACCTGGCTCGGCCTGGTCACGGGCGCCGTGGCCTGGGCCGACGCCGTCGCTGACGGACGCATCAGCGCGTCGGGCGAACGGTCGGACATCTCGGCACTGCTGCCGTTGCAGGCCGCCCGCCGCCGCGACCGCTAGGGCGAGCCGACCGCGCGGACCCGCGCGCCGCCGTCGGGCACGCGGACACCTCCCGACCAGCGGGTGAACTTCGCCCCGCGACCCGTGCCGGTCCGGGTGGGTGACCCACCGCGCGAGCCGGGGCGCTGCCGTCCGTCGTGGCGTCTCGTGGGCGGGGACGGGCTGCAAGATGTGGGGTCGTCGCGACATCATCGGGGTATGGCCCCGACCGAACCCGTTCGCGTGCTCCCGCTGCTCGCCGTGGCGGCTGCCGTCGTCCTGATCACGTCGTGCACCGCTCCTGACGGCGGTGGCGCCAGCGCCCCGACGGCGGGCGTCAGGGCAGTGCAGGCCGACCCGATCGAGCTCGTCGGGATGTGGCGGGTCGTCGGGGCGCAGGGCGAGGGGCCGGACACGTGGTTGCGGCTCGAGGCAGGGACCTACCAGCTCTGGAGGGACTGTGGTGCCTTCGTCGAAGGAGGCTGGCAGGCGGCGGGGCGCGCCTTCGTCGCGTCGGATCCGTACAGCGCCCTCGCGGCGTGCGCGGTGGAGGGGATACCCGAGGTGCCGTGGCTGCGCGCAGCCGTGGCGTACGAGTCCGAGGGCGTCGGCGGCTGGCGCCTCCTCGACGCGGCAGGTGACGTCGTTGCCGGCCTGCGGGTCGACGGTGCCCCGGAGCCGGTCCCGGACGCCGCGGAGCTCTACGCGCGAGCACCCGAGGTCACCGACGAGGTGCGCGCGGCGCTCGCTGGGCCGGTCCCCCTGCCCGACGGCCTCGAGCCTGTCACCGGGCAGGATCTGATCGGGCGCTGGGAGCCGACCCGTGGCTCGTCCACCGACCCTCACGTGGTGTTCCACGACGACGGGACCTGGACGGGCTTCGACGGGTGCAACGGCGCGGGCGGTTCGTGGGCCGTGGACGTCGACGGTCGCCTGCTCTCCACCGCCGGCCCGCAGACCATGATCGCCTGCGACGGGGACGCGGTGCCCGGCGACGTGGCGCGAGCGGCTCGGGCCGGCATGGTCGACGGCCGACTCGTCCTGGTCGATCCCGACGGTACGGAGATCACGCGACTCGCTCGCGGCTGAGAGCGCGCCGGGACCTCGGTCGACGGGACCGGCGAGGGTGCGGGTGAACTTCGCCCCGCGACCCGCACCCCCGAAGTTCCCAGTGTCTGCATCGTGAGATAACGTGCCAGGACGAACGGGCGACGGCGCCCGTCGACCGGTCTACGCACGACGACGTCGCGCACCCCGGCAGGACAGTGCCGTTCGTAGGGGGAAGTGGGCGTTCGACCGGAAGTGACCGGCCGGACACCGCGCGTTCATCAGCCTGCTGTTGGATTCCAGAGCCCGCACCTGCGCCACCCGCGCCGAGGTGGGCGCGCCGGGAACCCGGCCACGACACGAAGGAGTCAGCGTGATCGGTAGTCACCATCAGTCCCGACGCAGGAGAGGTGTGGTCGCGGCCACCCTGTCCGCGTCGCTCGTCGCCACGGCGGCGTTCAGCACGGTAGCCGCGGGGGCTGCCTCTGCTGCGGTCGACGGGTCGTCCGTCGTCATCAACGAGGCGTACCTCAACGGTGGCAGCGCCAACGCCCCGTACCTCAACAAGTTCGTCGAGCTCTACAACCCGACGGCTGCGGACATCGACCTCACGGGCTGGTCCGTCCAGTACCGCTCCGCGACGGGCACCGGTGCCTCGAACGGCGTCGTCCCGCTGTCGGGCAAGATCAAGGCCGGTGGCTACTACCTGGTCCAGGGCGCCTCGAACGGTGCCAACGGCGCCGCTCTCCCCACCCCGGACGCGACGGGCACCATCGCCCCGCAGGGCCAGAACGGCACGCTCGCGCTGGTCAAGTCGCCCTCGGCGATCACGCTGACGCCGGGCTCGCTCGTGGGCAACCCGCAGGTCGTCGACCTCCTGGGCTACGGCTCGTCCAACACGTTCGAGACCGCTGCGGCGCCTGCGGGCACCGCGAACAACGTGCCCAGCTCGCTCAACCGTGCGGCCGGCGCGGACACGGACGACAACTCCGTGGACTTCGCGGTCAGCAGCACCGTCACCCCGCAGAACAGCGGTGGCGGCTCGGGCCCCGGCCCGGACCCCGAGCCCGGCACGGCCAGGACCATCGCCGAGATCCAGGGCACGGGCGCCGCGAGCCCCCTCGTGGGACAGACCGTCACGACGCGCGGCGTCGTGACCGCGACCTACCCCTCGGGCGGTTTCGACGGCCTCTACATCCAGACGGCCGGCTCGGGCGGCGACCTGGACCTCGCGACGCACACCGCGTCGGACGGCCTCTTCGTGTACTCGAAGGCTGCGGCGACGGCGCTGCAGGTCGGTCAGCACGTCGAGGTCACGGGCGTCGTCTCGGAGTACTTCGGCCTGACGCAGGTCACGCCTGCCGCGGGCGGCTGGAAGGTCCTGACGGACCCCGCCGAGGTCGTGAAGCCCGCGAACGTCGCGTACCCCGCGACCGACGCGGACCGCGAGAAGCTCGAGGGCATGCTCGTCCAGCCCGCCGGTGACTACACCGTCGCCGACAACTACGACACGAACTACTACGGTTCGGTCGTCCTGGCCAGCGGCACCGAGCCGCTCCGTCAGCCCACGTCGGTCGGCCGCCCGGGCAGCGCGGAGGCCGCAGCCGCGGTCGCCGACGCGAACGCCCGCCGGGTCAACCTCGACGACGGCGCGACGACCAACTTCAACAACGCGGCCAACAAGGCCAAGCCCCTGCCGTACCTGACCGGTGGCGCACCCGTGCGCGTCGGAGCCCTCGCGACGTTCACGTCGCCCGTGGTCCTCGACTACCGGTTCGACGGCTGGAACTTCCAGCCCGTCACGGAGCTGACCCCGGCCAACGCCGCCGCGGTGCAGCCCGCGACGTTCGCGAACACGCGCACGGACTCCCCGGAGGACGTGGGCGGCGACGCGACCGTGGCGACGTTCAACGTCCTGAACTACTTCACCACGACGGGCGACCAGCTCAGCGGGTGCCAGTTCTACACGGACCGCGAGGGCAACCCCGTCACGGTGCGCACGGGCTGCGACGCCCGCGGCGCGGCGAACGCGACCAACCTGCAGCGTCAGGAGACCAAGATCGTCGCGGCGATCAACGCGCTCGACGCGGACGTGGTCTCGCTCGAGGAGATCGAGAACTCGAAGGCGTTCGGCAAGGACCGCGACTCGGCGCTCTCGACGCTCACCTCGAAGCTCAACGCCGCGGCTGGCGCGGGGACCTGGGCGTTCGTGCCCTCCCCGGCCACGCTGCCCGCCTCGGAGGACGTCATCCGCACGGCCTTCATCTACCGTCCGGCGGCCGTCGAGCCCGTGGGGGCCTCGGTCATCCACGACGTCGCGGCCTTCGACAACGCGCGTGAGCCGCTCGCCCAGACCTTCCGGGTCGCCGGGGGAGAGGCCTCCTCGGACTTCGTCGTCATCGCCAACCACTTCAAGTCCAAGGGCTCGGGCTCGGGTGCCGACGCCGACCAGGGCGATGGGCAGGGCGCCTCGAACGCCTCGCGCGTCAAGCAGGCCACGGCGCTCGTCACGTTCGCCGACCAGGTCTCCACGGCCGCCGGCACCGACAAGGTGCTGCTCGCGGGCGACTTCAACGCCTACGCCCAGGAGGACCCGATCAAGGTCCTGACGGACGCGGGCTACGTGGACCTCGGCCCCACCACGGGCAAGGAGACGTACCTGTTCGACGGCCTCGTCGGCTCGCTCGACCACGTGCTCGCCTCGCCCGGTGCCGCCGCTGCCGTGACGGATACCGACATCTGGAACATCAACTCGGTCGAGCCCATCGCGAACGAGTACAGCCGCTACAACTACAACGTCTCGAACCTGTACGACACCACGGCGTTCCGCTCGTCCGACCACGACCCGATCGTGGTCGGCCTCGAGCTGGGCGGCGAGGAGCCGGGCGGGGTCAAGGAGCTCGACCTGCTCGCGATCAACGACTTCCACGGTCGTATCGACGCGAACACGGTCAACTTCGCCGGGACCGTCGAGCAGCTGCGCGCCGCCAACCCGGCGGGCACCGCGTTCCTCTCGGTCGGCGACAACATCGGCGCGTCGCTCTTCGCGTCGGCGCTGCAGGACGACCAGCCGACCATCGACGTGCTCAACGCCCTGGACCTGTCCGCCTCCGCGGTGGGCAACCACGAGTTCGACAAGGGCTTCAGCGACCTGGCGGGGCGCGTGACCGACGCGGCCGACTGGTCCTACCTGGGCGCCAACGTCTACGCCAAGGACACCACCAACCCGGTCCTGCCGGAGTACGCGGTGATCGACGTCGACGGCGTCAAGGTCGGCGTCATCGGCGCCGTCACCGAGGAGACCCCCACGCTCGTGACCCCGTCCGGGATCGCGGACCTCTCGTTCGGCGACCCCGTCGAGGCCGTGAACCGCGTGGCCGCGCAGCTGCGTGACGGCGACCCGGCGAACGGTGAGGCCGACCTGCTAGTCGCGCTCTACCACGAGGGTGCGAGCGCCGGCACGCCGGACGGCTCCTCGCTCGAGCAGGAGCTCGCCCACCAGGGCGCGTTCGAGCAGATCGTCAACGACACGGACGCCCGTGTCGCGGCGATCTTCACGGGCCACACCCACAAGCAGTACGCGTGGGAGGCGCCGATCCCCGGCACCGACAAGACCCGTCCCGTCCTGCAGACGGGCAGCTACGGCGAGAACATCGGGCACGTGAGCCTGACGTTCGACACCGCGACGGACGAGGTCACCGACTACTCGGTCGCGAACGTCAAGCGCACCACGACGCCTGCTCCGGAGCTCGTCGCGGCGTACCCGCGCGTGGCCGAGGTCAAGACGATCGTCGACGCGGCGCTCGCGCAGGCCGAGGTCATCGGCGCTCAGCCGGTTGGCTCGGTCACCGCGGACATCACGACCGCCTTCCTGGGCGGCTCGTACGTCGACGGCAAGTACAAGGGCTCGGGCCCGCTGCCCTCCACGGGTCGTGACGACCGTGCCTCGGAGTCGACCCTGGGCAACCTCGTGGCGACCTCGCTGCTCGACACGCTGGCCGACCCGGCCCGAGGCGGCGCCGACTTCGGTGTCGTCAACGCGGGCGGCCTGCGCAACGAGCTGTTCTACGGCGACGACGGCGTGATCACCTACGCCGAGGCCAACGCGGTCCTGCCGTTCGTCAACAACCTGTGGACCGTGTCCCTCACGGGCGCGCAGGTCGAGACGATGCTCGAGCAGCAGTGGCAGACCAACCCCGACGGCACGCGCCCGTCGCGCCCGTTCCTGGCGCTGGGCCTGTCGGACAACGTCAAGTACACGGTCAAGACGACCGACGTGAACGCCACGCCTGGCGACAACGTCACCTCGGTCCTGGTCGACGGCGAGCCGCTCGACCCGGCCAAGACGTACCGGGTCGCGACGTTCTCGTTCCTCGCCACGGGTGGTGACAACTTCCGGGTCTTCGCGCAGGGCACGGACGCGCGCGACTCGGGTCTGATCGACCGCGACGCGTGGATCTCCTACCTGCAGACCCACCCGAACCTCAGCCCCGACTTCGCTCGTCGCAGCGTGGTCGCGGACGGTCTGGGGACGGTCACCGCGGGCGAGTCCGTGACGGCCCAGGTCTCGCGCCTGAACCTCACGTCGCTCGGCAGCCCGCTCAACACGGGCGTCTCGGCGTACCTCGTGCCTGCGGGCACGGCGTTCGACGCGGCCAACCCGGGCACGCCCGTGGCCACGGGCACGGTCACGAACGGGGCTGCGAGCCTCGAGGTGCCGGTCCCGGCAGAGACCGCGGGGGGCGAGTACGGCGTGTACGTCGTCGCCGCCCCGAGCGGGACGGTCACGCGGCTGGCCCTGACGGTCGAGGGTGCAGACCTGCCCGACGTCGTCATGGACGGCCTGACGGCCACGACCCAGTGCGTCGCGGGTCGCGTCCAGCTGTCGGTCAAGGGCACGAACGGCGAGTCGCTCCCGATCGACGTGCGCTACACGACCGCGTTCGGCGAGAAGAAGTTCACCAAGCTTCTCCCGGGCAAGATCGCGGCGCAGTCCTTCAACAGCCGTGCGACGTCGGTGCCCGCGGGCACGGTGCGCGTCGCGGCGTACAAGTGGCAGGACGGTCAGGGCTTCTACGAGACCTACGACCTGGCCTACCCGGCGGTCACGTGCGGCTGACGCAGCGCGTGTGACGGTCTGAACGTCGTCGGGCCTGCTCTCCTGGTCGCCAGGGGAGCAGGCCCGACGGCGTCCCGCCCCCGGGGTGCGCGGGCGCACCCGCGCGGGCCGCGCCAGGGAGACCGCGCACGGCGAGCGCGGGCCTGCCACCGGTCGGGTGGAGGGCACAGGGGATTCCCAGTGGGACGGGGTACTGTCGGCGCGTGAGCACGAGCACCCCCGATCCCGACGTGAACGAGACCCCGACCGGCCTCGACGCCGCTTCGACGCCGGAGGCCGGCTCGACCGGCAGCACCAGCACTGCCGGCAGCACCGACCCCACGACGTTCGGCGCACCGCGCGACGACGCGAACCAGGGCCTTCGTGGTGACGAGGTCGAGATCGAGTCGGTCATCGACCCGACCACGGTCCGCCGCGCTCCGCGCTACAAGGCGTTCTTCCTGACCGGTGCGCTGGCAGGGATCGTGCTGGGCCTGGCCGTCGGCATCTCCTGGCTCGTCTCTCCCGCTGCGAGCGGCGTCCTCAAGCCGGGGGTCTATCTCAGCGTGATCGTCCTCGGTGCGACGACGCTCACGACGCTCGTCGCGGGCGCCCTGGCGATCTGGGCCGACAAGCGCAGCCTGCGCCGCTGACGCCTTCGGTGTCGCGCGGTGCGCGGCTCGTCGAGTCCGCGCGCCGGCCCCGCATGCCCTTCGCCGTCGAGCGGTGACATCGGCCGGCCGGAAACGCGTGCCGTCGGAAAGCCGTGCCGGCGGGAAGGCCGCCCGCGTCAGGAGCCGGTGACCGCCGCCGGCGCGGGATCGTCCCCCGGGTGCCACGCCTCGCGGAGCAGCTGACGGAACCCGACCCCCACCGGCATGCCGACGGTGACCGCGACGGCCCCGAGGAGCGCGACGGTGAGCGACACCGCGCCCGTGGCCTCGATCGTGCTGCGGTAGGTCGTCAGAGGGTGCGCGGGATCGCCCGTGACCTGGAGCAGTGCCAGGACGGCCGGGACGACGACGGTCGCGAGCCCGAGGAGCAGGACGCCTCCCGCCCAGAGCAGAGGTGGCCCGTCGAGAGCCTGCCGGAGGAACGCGTCGTCGGGCCGCCACGAGCCTGCGTCGTCGGCCAGCGCGTGCCTGCGCAGCGCGCCGCGCTCGAGGGCCCTGACCACGGTGGTCGCCACGAGGGCGAGCAGGAGGGCCGCCGATCCTGCGAGCGCGAGCACGGCCCCCGACGTGATGAGCACGTCGATCGCCGCCTCACCCTTCTCGTCGTAGTACAGGGTGTCCGCGTTCCGCCCCGGTTGTCGGAGGAAGACCGCCACGAACCCCACGACCGGTCCCGCACCGAGCAGGACGCCGCCGACGACGGTCAGCGGCCTCTGTGCCCTGGCCGTCAGGCGGTGCACCCTGCCGAGGTCGATCGTCCGCTCGTCGGAGGGGCGGAGGCGCTTCTCGGTGCGCTCGGCGTTCCGCACGACCCCGTCGTTCCAGGCCTGTCGGGGCCGGTCTGTCAGGAGCGTCCACGCCCGTCGTCCCCGGCTCCTCAGCGCGGAGAGCGCCGAGCCGACGAGCCCGGCGAGGAGGAGTGCACCGGCGAGCACCGCCAGCCCGACCGCCACCATGTCGCTCTCGAAGATCATGATGGGGGCCACCAGGAGGGCGGCGACCCCGACGGCGATCAGGAGGGCGACGCACAGACCCACGAGGGGCGCCGTGGGAGTGATGCCGTCGACGAGGGCTCGAGCCCGTACGGTGCGCACCGGCACGCGCTCGGGAGCCGTGCCCGCGAGCGAGTCGAGCCTGCGCCCGAGCAGCGTGCGCGACGCGGCGCTCGACAGTGCGTACAGGATGCCGCCCGCGCCGAGGACCGCGCACACGTAGGCGATCGAGGCCCTGCTGACGGGGTCGAGGTGCAGGTCGCGCCACACGTCCGGGAATCCCTCCTCGAGCGTGAGCCATGCGCCGAGGAGGACCAGGAAGCCGAGACCGGCCGAGGTCAGGACGGTCCTGGAGATCGTCAGCAGGCCGTCGGCGAGGACCTGCGGGCCGCTCGGTGCGGGCTCGGCGAGCCGGAGCGTGCTCGTCGGGACCGGGCGACCCAGCACCGAGATCGTGCGGCCCGGGGAGTCTTCGGAGGAGTCGGTCACTGCGTGAGGGTAGCGACCACGGTGGGGCACGTACAGGGGCGGGCCCGCGTCGGGGCGAGCGGTCCATCTCCTGATCGCGGCTTCTGGCGAACGGCGACCGTATGGGAGACTGGAGCCGTGGCCCCCCGCGGAGATGGACTTCTTAACCACGACCTCATGCCCGGCGAGAAAGGCCCTCAGGACGCTTGCGGCGTCTTCGGTGTCTGGGCGCCCGGCGAAGAGGTCGCCAAGCTTGCCTACTTCGGTCTGTACTCGTTGCAGCACCGCGGTCAGGAATCAGCCGGGATCGCGACCAGCAATGGTGAGCAGATCCTCGTCTACAAGGACATGGGACTCGTCTCCCAGGTCTTCGACGAGCGTGCGCTGAACGCCCTGACCGGGCACATCGCCGTCGGGCACTGCCGGTACTCCACCACGGGTGGGGTGACCTGGGAGAACGCGCAGCCGACGCTCGGCGCGACGTCCGCCGGGACGGTGGCCCTGGGCCACAACGGCAACCTGACCAACTCGGCCGAGCTCGTGAACCTCGTCGCCGAGCGCTACGGCGCGCAGCGCCGGGGCGAGCTGGCCCGTGGCAACACGACCGACACGGCGCTCATCACCGCGCTCTTCGCGGGCGACGACGACCACTCTCTCGAGGACACCGCGATGGAGGTCCTCCCTCGTCTCCGCGGTGCCTTCAGCCTCGTCTTCATGGACGAGAAGACGCTCTACGCGGCGCGCGACCCGCAGGGTGTGCGCCCCCTCGTGCTGGGGCGTCTCGAGCGCGGCTGGGTCGTCGCGAGCGAGACCCCGGCCCTCGACATCGTGGGCGCCTCGTTCGTCCGTGAGGTCGAGCCCGGCGAGCTCATCGCGATCGACGGCGACGGCCTGCGTTCGCAGCGGTTCGCGCCGGTCGAGCGTGCGGGCTGCGTCTTCGAGTACGTCTACCTCGCGCGCCCGGACACCTCGATCAACGGTCGCTCGGTCCACGCGGCGCGTGTCGAGATGGGACGCCAGCTCGCCCGCGAGCACGGCATCGAGGCGGACCTCGTGATCCCGGTCCCGGAGTCCGGGACGCCCGCGGCCGTCGGGTACGCGCAGGAGTCGGGTATCCCCTTCGGGCAGGGGCTGACCAAGAACGCCTATGTGGGACGCACCTTCATCCAGCCCTCGGACACCCTGCGCCAGCTCGGGATCCGGCTCAAGCTGAACCCTCTGCGGGACGTGATCCGGGGCAAGCGCCTCGTCGTCGTGGACGACTCGATCGTCCGCGGCAACACGCAGCGCGCACTGATCCGCATGCTTCGCGAGGCCGGAGCGGCCGAGGTCCACGTCCGGATCAGCTCCCCGCCCGTCAAGTGGCCCTGCTTCTACGGGATCGACTTCGCGTCCCGTGCCGAGCTCATCGCGAACGGCCTGTCCCCGGACGAGGTCGGCGCCTCGCTGGGCGCGGACACTCTCGGCTACATCTCGGAGGAGGGCATGATCGCGGCGACCGAGCAGTCGGCGTCGCAGCTGTGCACCGCCTGCTTCACCGGGAAGTACCCCATCGAGCTGCCGCCGGACGACCAGCTGGGCAAGCACCTCCTCGAGCAGGCCGAGCTCCCGCTCGGTGCCCCCGAGGACGGCCTGCGCTCGCTCTCCGTGGGAGTGGGCGGCGGGACCGCCCTCGACCACCCCTGACCCCGTACGACGCACCGCCCGGACGCCGGGCGCGCCGCAACCACCAGGAGTTCATTCGTGTCTGAAGGTCTCACGTACGCCGCAGCCGGTGTCGACACCGAGGCGGGCGACAAGGCCGTCGAGCTGATGAAGGATGCCGTGCGCCGCACGCACGGCCCCCAGGTCCTCGGAGGAGTGGGCGGTTTCGCCGGGCTCTACGACTTCAGCGAGGTCGCGACCTACACCAAGCCGCTGCTCGCGACGTCGACTGACGGCGTGGGTACCAAGGTCGCGATCGCGCAGGCCCTGGACATCCACGACACGATCGGCTTCGACCTGGTCGGCATGGTCGTCGACGACATCGTCGTGGTGGGCGCCAAGCCGCTCTTCATGACGGACTACATCGCGTGCGGCAAGGTGGTCCCGGAGCGCATCGCGGGCATCGTCCGCGGCATCGCGGCCGCGTGCGAGGTCGCCGGTACGGCCCTCGTCGGCGGCGAGACGGCCGAGCACCCGGGCCTCCTGGGCGAGGACGAGTACGACGTCGCGGGTGCCGCGACCGGGGTCGTCGAGGCGGACCGTCTGCTCGGCCCCGAGCGTGTCCGTGAGGGTGACGTCCTGATCGCGCTGGGCTCGTCGGGTCTGCACTCGAACGGCTACTCGCTCGTGCGCGCGGTCGTCAAGCACGCGGGCTGGGAGCTGGACCGCGAGGTCGAGGAGTTCGGCCGCACCCTCGGCGAGGAGCTCCTCGAGCCCACGCGCGTCTACGCGAGCGACTGCCTCGCCCTGGCGCACGACGACGCCGCGCAGGTCCACGCGTTCACGCACGTCACGGGTGGTGGGCTCGCGGCGAACCTCGCCCGCGTCCTCCCGGCAGGGCTGGTCGGCACCGTGGACCGCGGCTCGTGGGACGTCCCTCCGGTCTTCACCGTGGTGCGGGACCTGGGCAACGTGCCTCGTCGCGACCTCGAGAACACGCTCAACCTGGGCGTCGGCATGGTCGCGATCGTGGGTGAGGACGGCGCCGACGCGGCGCTCGCGCGGTGCGCGGAGCTGGGTCTGCCCGCCTGGGTCCTGGGGACGGTCAGCGCTCTCGACGAGTCGACCACGGTCTCCTCGCTCGGTGAGGACCTCGTCGTGGGCACCAAGGGCGTGCACGCCGGCGCGGTGCGTCTGACAGGCGACTACCGCAACTGAGTGCGGTGACGACGAAGGCGCGTCCTTCTTCCTCGGGCCCTGGAGCCTGGGGGAGAAGGACGCGCCTTCGTCGTACGGGGAACGCCTCGCGGGTCGGTCGGTCGACTGACGAACTCGCGATCATACGGACCTGCGGTCCCCTGGGGCCTGCTGGTCGCAGGGGGACGAGATCGTGTCAGCGGTCGTCGGACCAGCCGGCGAACGGCTGGTCGTAGTCTCCGTTGTTGTCCTCGGAAGACCTCGCTCCGTAGCGAGGATCTGTCGCGAGATCCGTGTGGCTATGACCGGTGAGCTCTTGTTCGAGAGCTTGGTAGTTCGTCTCGGGGCTGTAGTACTTCAGCGCACGAGCGACCTTGGTCTGCTTAGCCTTCTGACGGCCGCGGCCCATGGCTCCGACCCCCTCAACGTAGAAGCGGGGCGGCAACGTACTCAGACGTGCGGCCCCGGGGTGTTGTTTCGTCTGTTCAGAGTCCAACGGTACATGCTCGGGATACATTCCAGCCACTCGGATGGTCCGAACGGGTGCCTTGTCACACTGTCTCCACACAACGACGTGACCGGGGGAGTGCCTCGTGGGTCTCGTGGGCTCGGGCGAGCGGGCCGCGCCGGGGGTGGTGCGGAGGCTGTCCGGCTCCGCACGGAGCCTCCGCCGAGAGGGCTCCCGGCGAGGCCGAATCACCTGTACCGGCCATACCCCGTCTAATTCACCCTGTCTGCCAAGTCGCCCAAAATCGTCATGCTGCGACAATAGAGGGGCTAGCGCAGTGCTGTCGTCGCGTTCCGACGTCACCGTCGGACCAGCCAGTCGCTAGGAGGAGGTGCAGTGATGTCCGTCCATGGAGAGTCCGAAGTTCTGCTCACACCGGCCGAGGTCGCGAGCCTGTTCCGCGTCGATCCCAAGACCGTCACTCGCTGGGCCAAGGCCGGCAAGCTGTCGTCGATCCGGACCCTCGGGGGGCATCGTCGCTACCGCGAGTCCGAGGTCCGCGCACTCCTGGGTGCCGCGAGCGAGAACGCCGAGGGCGTCGACAAGGGCTGACCGACGGCGCGGTGGACACTCCTGCGCCCAGCCCACGCTGTCGGTCCGTTGAGGAGCTCCGGGACCAGTTTCCCGGTGCTCCCCGTCGCGTCCGCAGCCTCTTCCACTTCGACCAGCCGACAGCCCGGCGCCGGTGGCGCCGGGCTCGGTCGTGTTCAGGGCCGGTCAGGACCTCTTGCGGAGGATCGCGGCGACGACCAGGGCGATGGTCGCGACGGTCCCGGTGACGAGGATCTTCACGTTGCGCGCGCGCGTCGGGTCGTGCTCGGGCAGCCCGCCACCGGTGAAGAAGCTCCCGGTGTCGGCGGCAGCCTGCTTGGTCTGGTGCGCCACGTTCGCGGCCTGGGTGCGCGGGTCGAGCCGGGTGGTCAGCTCGTCGATCGTGCTTGCGAGCTCGGCCCGGGTCCGTACGATCTCGGCTTCCAGCTCGGCCTGGGTCGGTTCGGTGCTCACGGGCGCAGTCCTTCCTTGACGGTGGCGACGTCTTCCTTGAGGTTGGCGATGGTCGCCTCGGGGGTCGGCGGCATGCCCTTGGTCAGCTGCTTCTTGCCCACGAACGCCAGGAGGCCGGCGACGAGGAGCAGAGCGACG
The DNA here is from genome assembly GCF_044748475.1 of Oerskovia enterophila. Taxonomy (NCBI): domain Bacteria; kingdom Bacillati; phylum Actinomycetota; class Actinomycetes; order Micrococcales; family Cellulomonadaceae; genus Oerskovia; species Oerskovia enterophila. The sequence goes on along the minus strand of NZ_JBIVFZ010000004.1, from coordinate 117,197 downwards.
CCGACGATCAGCGCGGCGAGCCACAGCGGGACGGCGTGCGCGAGGCCGACCATGGCCGAGTGCAGGAGGAAGCCGAGCGCGTACAGGGAAAGGACGCCGGCGACCACGAACATCCCGATCCCGATGCCTGATCGGGCGGCCTTGGTCGTCAGCTCCTTCTTGGCGAGCGCGATCTCCGTGCGGACCAGGCGCGTGGCCTGCTCCGACATCTGCTCGACGAGCTTGCCGATCGAGGGCTTCGGGTTCGGGGGAGGTGTCTGCCCGTCGTCCCAGTCGCTCATGGTGGTCACCTTCCTGGCACGTCCGGATGGAGCGCCTGTGCACGCAGGGGATGCCTGCGGCTCGAAGAGTCGTTCTTCATGTCCCACTCAACCGGTCAACGGCGTCCAGGGCAATTCCGCGCGCCGAGGGTGCGAGCGGGAGTCCGATGTGCCATGCGCTCGGGACGCACGGGTGGCCGGAGTCGAGACGGCGTCGTGGGTGGTGGTCGAGCGGCGCGGTGCGGGTCGACGGTCGGAGCGTCGGGTGCACGGGAACGACGAAGCCCCACCTCGAGTGAACGAGATGGGGCTTTCGTGGAAGTGGCTCCGACCGGCGTCGATCCGGTGACCTTTCGATTTTCAGTCGAACGCTCTACCAACTGAGCTACAGAGCCTTGACACGAAAGCCCGGTCGTGATGACCGGGCAGTCGCTGTCGAGCGACCCTGACGGGACTTGAACCCGCGACCTCCGCCGTGACAGGGCGGCGCGCTAACCAACTGCGCTACAGGGCCTTGCATGAGTTTCTCCCGGCCTTTGCCGTTCGAACCTCGAGAATCGTATCTCACTTCCGGGCCGATCCGTTAATCGGATCTTTCCGAGTACCCCCAACGGGATTCGAACCCGTGCTACCGCCGTGAAAGGGCGGCGTCCTAGGCCGCTAAACGATGGGGGCCTAGTTTCCTGGACAACCCGTACCGCCTACGGGGCACGAGTCGCCGAGAGACCTCCGTCAGCATACGGGGAACTGGGGGCGCGGTGCAAAACGGCAGGATCCCGGGGCTGCGGACTCCCGGCAAGCGTTGCCGAACCTGCCGGGCGACCCCTCCGTCCGGTCGGCGGGGGAGGATGGTGCTCGTGGTGGAGATGACGCGCGAGGACTTCGAGGACGCGGTGCGCGATGCGCTCGACGAGATCCCGGAGGAGCTGGCCGAGCAGATGGACAACGTCGTGGTGCTCGTCGAGGACGATGCCCCCGACGACGACCCCGAGCTCCTGGGGCTCTACGAGGGCGTGCCGCTCACCGAGCGGGACCTCATGTGGGCTGCGGGTGCGCTCCCGGACCGGATCACGATCTACCGCCGTCCCACGCTCGCGATCTGCGAGACCCGTGAGGAGGTCGTCGAGGAGGTCGTCGTCACGGTCGTGCACGAGATCGCCCACCACTTCGGCATCGACGACGACCGGCTGCACGAGCTGGGCTGGGCCTGACGAGCCGCCCGCTTCACTGCCGGTGCACAGGGGTTTCATTCATCGTCGATTGGCGATAATATCGACGCATGGCGATGAGACGTGAGACGACCCCGCGGACGCACCTCCGCTCGCGGAGTGCCGCAGCCGCCGCGGCGGGGGTGGGGCAGGTCGACGTGGGCGGCGCGCCGGTCGCTGTGGCGGTCGAGCCGGCCCTGCCGTCGGCCCCCGGGCACGACCACGCGGCCGTCGCCCGCCTCCTGCACGCGCTCGCCGAGCCCCACCGCCTCTCGATGGTGCACCTCCTGGCGCGGGCCGAGCACCGCGTCGTCGACCTGACGAGCGAGCTCGGGCTCGCGCAGTCGACCGTGTCGGTCCACCTCGCGACGCTCCGCGACGCGGGCCTGGTCGACGTGCGCCGCGAGGGACGGTCCTCCTGGTACCGGCTCGCGCGGCCCGAGGTCGCGCACATCCTGGCCGACGCCGAGCGCGTCGTCGAGGCGACCAGAGGCGGCTCGCGATGAGCGGCCACTCCCACTCCCACTCGCACGGCGCGGCGACCGCCACGGGCGCGCACCGCCGTCGGCTCGTGATCGTCCTGGCCATCACGCTCGGCGTGATGGTCCTCGAGGTCGTCGGTGCGCTGGTCTCGGGCTCGCTCGCGCTCCTCGCCGACGCAGGGCACATGCTGACCGACGCGACCGGGATCGGGATCGCCCTGTTCGCGAGCTGGCTCGCGACGCGCCCGGCGTCGGCGACCCGGACCTTCGGGTGGCAGCGTGCGGAGATCCTCGCGGCCATGACCAACGCGCTGATCCTCGGGGTCGTCGCGGTGCTCGCGATCGTCGAGGGGGTCTCGCGGGTCCGCGCCCCCGACCCGCACGTCGAGGCCGGCCTCATGATCGGGGTGGCGGTCGTCGGGCTCGTCGCGAACGTGGTCGGGCTCCGCCTCCTGTCGGCCGGTCAGGGCGAGAGCCTCAACGTCCGGGGGGCCTACCTCGAGGTGCTCGGCGACCTCCTGGGCTCGGTCGCGGTGATCGTCGCCGGGGTGTTCGTCGCCCTCGGCTTCGCATGGGCCGACGGCCTGGCCTCGGTCGCGATCGGCATCATGATCCTGCCTCGCGCGCTGACGCTCCTGCGCGAGGTCGCCGCGGTGCTCCTCGAGTCGACGCCCGCAGGGGTCGACCTCGAGAAGGTGCGGACGCACATGGAGGGCATCCCCGGGGTCGTCGGCGTCCACGACCTGCACGCCTGGACCATCACGTCGGGCGTGCCCGTCATGTCGGCCCACGTGGTGGTCGAGGCCGAGATGCTCGAGCAGGGGGAGGGGACAGCGGTGCTGCGACGGCTCAAGGAGTGCCTGGGCGGGCACTTCGACGTCGACCACTGCACGTTCCAGATCGAGCCCCCCGAGATGCAGGAGACCGAGTCGTCGGTCCACCTGTGAGCCCTGTGCGTCTCGCCGGAGGCCGCGCGCTCCGAGGCTCAGGGCGGAGCAACTAGGCTGCCCCCATGACGATTCTGGTGACCGGCGGAGCGGGATACATCGGTGCGCACGTGGTGCGCCTGCTGCAGCAGCGGGGGGAGAAGGTCGTCGTGGTCGACGACCTGAGCACGGGGCAGGAGGGCCGCATCGGAGGGGCGCCGCTCGTGCGCCTGGACGTGTCCAGCCCGGAGGCCGTCGAGGTCCTGACCCGTACCCTGACCGAGCACGAGGTCACCGCCGTGGTGCACTTCGCGGCCCGCAAGCAGGTCGGCGAGTCCGTCGAGAAGCCCGCCTGGTACTACCAGCAGAACGTCGGCGGCTTCACGAACCTCGTGACCGCGATGGAGGCCGCCGGCGTGGACCGCCTGGTGTTCTCCTCCTCCGCGGCGACCTACGGCATGCCGTCGGTCTCGATGGTCGAGGAGAAGCTGCACGCCGAGCCCATCAACCCCTACGGCGAGACCAAGCTCATCGGGGAGTGGCTCGGCCGGGCTGCGAGCCGCTCGTGGGGTCTGCGGTTCGTCGCGCTGCGCTACTTCAACGTCGCGGGCGCCGGTTGGCCGGACCTGGGCGACCCCGCGGTCCTCAACCTCGTCCCCATGGTCCTCGACCGCCTCGAGCGGGGCGAGCAGCCCAAGATCTTCGGCGACGACTACCCGACGCCGGACGGCACGTGCATCCGCGACTACATCCACGTCCTGGACCTCGCCGAGGCGCACCTCGCGGCGCTGGGCTACCTGGACGAGGACGAGCGCGCGTACGACGTCTTCAACGTCGGCACCGGCACGGGTTCCTCGGTCCGGGAGGTCATCGACGAGATCGGCAAGGTCTCGGGCCTGGACGTGACCCCGGAGATCCTCCCGCGCCGTGCGGGCGACCCGCCCCAGCTCGTCGCGTCGCCCGAGCGCATCAACAAGGTGCTCGGCTGGACCGGCACCCAGGGGCTCGAGCCGATCATCGCGTCGGCCTGGGAGGCCTGGCAGGCAGGGCCGCGCCGCATCGACGTCTGAGCCACCTCGCGCACTTCCCGGAGGGGCCCTCTCGCACCACGCGAGGGGGCCCTTCGGCGTACGGCGCTGACACGGACTCGAATCCTCAGTATGCTGAGCAAAATACTCAGTACGCTGAGGAATCGAGGGGTAGGTCATGTCCGGAAACAGCACGACCATCGACGACGTCGCCGAGCGGTCGGCGTCCGGGACGTCCCCGCACGGGCCCAGGGCCACCGTCGCGGCACCGCGAGAGTCCGCCCGCGATCACGGGCCGGCGACCCACGAAGGGTTTGCCGCCCGGCTCGACGAGGCGCTCGCCGCGACGCAGGCGGCACTGAACGAGCACCTCACGCGGGGCGCTGCACGCGCCTCAGCCGGAGGCCGACCGGTCGCCGATCTCTGGACGGACCTCGCAGACCAGGTAGGCGGAAAGCTCGTGCGCCCCCGGCTCACGCTCGCGGCCTACCTCGGGCTCGGCGGACGAGACCTCGGGGATGTGGCTCCCGTCGCCGCTGCCCAGGAGCTGCTGCACACCGCGATGCTCGTGCACGACGACCTGCTCGACCACGACGAGACCCGGCGCGGGCGCTCGAACCTCGCGGGAGCGACGCGTTCTCGGTTCGCCGAGGCAGGGATCGACGACTCTCGCGCCGACGTCCACGTCCAGGCGGCGGCGCTGCTCGGAGGTGACCTGGCGATCGCCGGCGCGTTCGAGCTCGTCCTGGGATCCACGGCAGGTCCGGGCGAGAAGCTCGCGGTCGCAGGTCAGCTCGTGCGCGCGGTGCAGGTCGCCGTCGCGGGCGAGGTCCTGGACGTCTCGGGCCCGCTGCTCGCTCCGAGCGACGTGGACCCCGAGCTCGTCGCCGAGCTCAAGACCGCGACCTACACGTGCGTCGTCCCGCTGAGGAGCGGGGCGATCCTCGCGGGCGCGGACGCTGCGACCTGCGCCCTCCTCGAGACCTACGGGCGGGCCCTGGGCGTCGCGTTCCAGCTGGTCGACGACCTGCTCGGGGTCTTCGGCGACCCTCGGGTCACCGGGAAGTCGACCGTCTCCGACCTGCGCGAGGGCAAGCGCACGCTGCTCCTGGCCTGCGCCTACCGGGGTGCCGAACCGGCGGACGTCGCCCTGCTCGACCAGCACGTGGGGCGGGCCGACCTCACCGATGCGGGAGCCGCCGTCGTGCGGGCGGTCATGCGGCGAACTGCTGCCCCCGAGGCCGTGCGCGCGACCGTGACGCGTCATCTGGACGAGGCCCGCGCCGCGGCCGCCGAGCTGCCCGCCCCCCTGGGGCCGTACCTGCTCGACCTGGCCGACTCGTTCGCCGACAGGGCGGCCTGAGGTGCGAGGGGGCGGGAAGGCCGTCACGATCGTCGGGGAGGCCCACGTGTCGCAGATGCTGTACGACCGCACCGCCGCCCGCGCGAGCCGGGCGGTCCTCACGGGGTACTCGACGTCGTTCGGGCTGGGGTCCCGGCTGCTCGGCAGCGCCGCACGCCGCGACATCGACGCGGTCTACGGGCTGGTACGCGTGGCCGACGAGGTCGTCGACACGCGTCGCGGCGAGGGCGCCGACGAGCTCCTCACGGGGCTCGAGGAGGAGACCGCGCGCGCCCTCGTGAGCGGGTACTCGACCAACCTCGTGGTCCACTCGTTCGCGCGCACGGCACGACGCACGGGGATCGGGCACCCCGAGATCGACCCGTTCTTCGCCTCGATGCGCATGGACCTCACGGTCCAGGTCCACGACAAGGCCAGCTACGAGCAGTACGTCTACGGCTCGGCCGAGGTCGTCGGGCTCATGTGCCTCGCGGTCTTCCTCAACGCCGGGCGACGCCCGGGCGAGCCGGTCGTGCGGGCGAGCGACGCCGTCGTGCACGGCGCGCGCGGCCTGGGCGCCGCGTTCCAGAAGATCAACTTCCTGCGTGACCTGCGTGCGGACCACGAGGACCTGGGCCGCAGCTACTTCCCCGGGATCACCCCCGCGGACCTCACGCAGGAGGACGTCGACGCGATCCTCGCGGAGATCGAGAGCGACCTCGACGCCGCCCGCGCCGCGCTCCCGTCGCTGCCGCGCCGTGCCCGGATGGCCGTCGCGGCGACCCTCGCGCTCTACGACACCCTGCTCGGCCGCCTCGCGTCGACGCGCCCCGAGGACCTGCTGCGTGCCCGGGTCCGTGTCCCCGACCCGGTCAAGCTCGTGGTCGCGGCCCGCGCGGTCGCGCGCGAGTCCCTGCGACGCGACGTCCGACCCACCGTTCAGACCGCACGTTCGACGACCCGAGGAGCCCCGTGACCCACGCACCGCCCGAGATGCCGCACGTCGTGGTCGTGGGCGGGGGGATCGGCGGCCTGGCAACGGCCACGCTCCTCGCGCGAGGCGGCGCCCGCGTGACGCTGCTCGAGCGGCACGACCACGTGGGCGGGCGCGCCGGGACGCTCGAGCTCGACGGGTTCCGGTTCGACACGGGTCCCTCTTGGTACTTCATGCCCGAGGTGTTCGAGCACTGGTTCGCGCTCCTGGGCGAGCGCGTCGAGGACCACCTGGACCTGGTCCCGCTCGACCCGTCGTACCGGGTCTTCTTCGAAGGGTCCCCGTCCTCCGAGCAGGCTGACGCCACCCGCGCCCGGACCGTCCTCGACGTCACGCGCGACGCGGAGGCCAACTGGGCACGCTTCGACGCGCTCTCGCCGGGCGACGGAGAACGCGTGCGCGCGTACGCCGCGGAGTCGAGCGAGGCCTACCGGCTGGCGCTCGACCACTTCCTCTACACGACCTTCGAGCGGCCCGACCGCGCGATCGACGGCTCGGTGCTGCGGCGCCTCCCGCGCCTCGCGGCCCTCCTCGGTCGCTCGCTCGCCGACCGCGTCGAGCGCCGGGTGGAGGATTCGCGCCTGCGCCAGGTCCTGGGCTACCACGCGGTCTTCCTCGGCTCGTCGCCCTACCGCGTACCCGCGCTGTACTCGCTCATGAGCCATCTCGACCTCGTCGAGGGCGTCCGGTTCCCGCGCGGGGGCATGTACACGATCGTCGAGGCCATGGAGAAGCTGGCCCGCTCGGAGGGCGTGACGATCCGCACGGGGAGCGACGTCGTCGAGATCGAGGTCGCTCCGGCCGTCCCCGGGCCCGACGGCGGAGCCTCGCCCCGGGCGCGGACCGCCCGCTCCCGGCGGCGCGCGCGAGGCGTCGCGACCGGGGTGCGGCTGCGGGACGGCGAGGTCGTCCCCGCGGACGTCGTGGTGTCGGGCGCGGACCTCCACCACACGCAGACCGCGCTGCTGCCGAGCGCGTACGCCGACCTGCCCGCCGCGTCGTGGGAGGACCGCGGGCCGGGCATCTCGGCGCTGCTCGTGCTCGCGGGCGTCCGCGGCGAGCTGCCCGAGCTTCCGCACCACTCGCTGTTCTTCACCGAGGACTGGCGCGGCAACTTCGAGGCGGTCCTGGGGCAGGGGGCCTCGAGCGACGTGGGCACGTTGCGCGTGCCCACCCCGGCCTCGCTCTACGTCTCGCGGACCTCGGCGACCGACGACGCGAGCCTCGATCACCCCGCAGCGCCACCCGGCCACGAGAACCTCTTCGTCCTGGTGCCGTTCCCCGCAGACCCGGCCCTCGGCGGCGACGCGCCCTCGCAGGCTGTGCTCGAGGACCTCGCCGACGGGTACCTCGACCAGGTCGGCGCCTGGGCCGGGATCGACGACCTGCGCGGACGGGTCGTGACGCGCAGGGTGCTGGGGCCCGCGCACTTCGCGACCGAGTTCTCCTCCTGGCGCGGTACCGCCCTGGGCATGGAGCACACGCTCGCGCAGAGCGCGATGTTCCGGCCGCCCGGCCGCTCGCGCGCGGTCCCCAACCTGTACTTCGCGGGCGCCGGGACCGCGCCCGGCGTCGGGCTGCCCATGTGCCTCATCAGCGCCGAGCTCGTCGTCAAGCGGCTCCTCGGCGAGACCTCGTCCCGGCCGCTGCCGACGCCTCTGCGCCGCGGCTTCCTCGCGGCGAGCCGGCGGCCCGACCGGCTGCGGGGCGGTGCCTCGTGACCGGGTTCGCCTACCTCGGTGCGCTCGTGGTCTCTCTCGGGGGGCTCGCGGTGCTCGACCGACGGTTCCGCCTCGCGTTCTGGGCGGACCCCGCCAGGACTGCGATCACGCTCGTGGTCGGCGTGCTGTTCTTCCTCGCGTGGGACGTCGCCGGCCTCGCCCTGGGGATCTTCGCGCGCGGCGACTCGCCCCACATGACGGGGCTCCAGCTCGCGCCCGAGCTGCCCGTCGAGGAGGCGGTCTTCCTGACGCTGCTCTGCTACAACACGCTGCTGGTCTGGCGGTTCCTGGACCTGCGGCTGCGGGGGAGGGACCGTCGAGAGGAAGTTCGTGCGGCGGCCGGCACGGCGGGGTCGGCAGGGACGACCCAGGCAGGCGAGGCCGCGGACGGACCGACGACGGGGGCCGACGCATGACCAACATCGTCCTCAACATCGTGGTGGTCCTGCTCGTCGTCGCGGTGACCTGGCAGGCGCTGCGCCGGCACCGGGCCGGTCCGCTCCTGTGGACGGCCGCGGTGATGGTCGTCCTGACGCTCGTGTTCGACACGATCATGATCGCGGTGGGGCTCTACGTGTACGCGCCGGACAAGATCCTGGGCGTCTACCTGGCCGGTGCGCCGCTCGAGGACTTCGCCTACCCGATCGCCGCGGTGCTCCTGCTGCCGGCGGTGTGGACCTGGGTGGGGGACGGTCGCCGTCGGCGGCACGCGGGAGGCCAGTCATGACGCGGGTCGCCGTGGAACCCGGGGCGTCGCCGGGGCCGCTGGTCGCCCTGCGCGAGATCGCGGCGGCGTCGCGCCCGTTCTCCTGGATCAACACGGCATACCCCTTCGCCGCGGGGTACCTCGTGGCGACGGGAGGACGGATCGACGCCGCGCTCGTCGTCGGGACGCTGTACTTCCTCGTCCCGTACAACCTGCTCATGTACGGCGTCAACGACGTGTTCGACTACGCGTCCGACCTGCGGAACCCGCGCAAGGGCGGCATCGAGGGGGCGCTCGCCGACCCCGCGACCGCGCGACGCACGCACCGACGGATCCTGTGGGCGTGCGTCGTGACGAACGTCCCGTTCCTCGCGTGGATGCTGCTCCAGGGCGACGCGGGCGCGAACCTGACGCTCGCCGTCGTGGTCTTCCTCGTCGTGGCCTACTCCGCACCCGTGCTGCGCTTCAAGGAGCGGCCCTTCCTCGACTCGTTCACCTCCGCCATGCACTTCGTGGGGCCGCTGCTCTACGCGCTCGTGCTGGTCGGTGCGGACCTGGGCGCGCGGTCCGTGTGGCCCGTGCTGGTGGCGTTCGTGCTGTGGGGAGCCGCGTCGCACGCGTTCGGCGCGGTGCAGGACGTGCAGGCGGACCGGGCCGGCGGGATCGGCTCGGTCGCGACCGTGATCGGGGCGCACCGGACCGTGGTGGTCGCCTCGGTCGCCTACCTGGTGGCCGCGCTGCTGCTGGCGTTCCTCCCGTGGCCCGGGTGGCTCGCCGCCCTGCTCCCGCTGCCGTACCTCGTGAACGTCGCGTCGTTCTGGTCCGTGCGTGACGAGGACTGCGAGCGGGCCAACGCTGGGTGGCGACGCTTCCTGTGGCTCAACCTCGTGACCGGGTTCCTCGTGACCATGCTGCTCATCGGGATCACCTGGACGTGAGCCGGGAGGGTGGCTCGGATGCCGGCGTGTGCCGGGCCACGATGCCGGCGTGTGCCGGGCGGCATGCGCTGGTGTGTGCCGCGCGACCAGGGGAGACAGCACCGCCGAGGGCGGGGCACCGGGTTCCGGTGCCCCGCCCTCGGCGGTGTCATGAGCTGCTGTGCGTGGGTCGGCGCAAGCCGTTCTCGGCACGACGCACGGGTCAGTACGTGACGCCGTACTCCCAGTGCCAGGGCTCGGGCTTGGAGCCGCCCTGGCGAGCCCACTCGGGGTTCTCCCAGCCGTAGGCCGGGGCGTTCGCACGCATCCAGTCGTACTGCGCGCTGCCGAAGCTGCTGATGCCGCCACCCAGGTCGAGCGCCTGGGCCATGCCGTGGTTCGACGTCCCGGGGGCCGCCGCCAGGAAGCCCTTCTGGGCCTTCACGGCGACCTGCGAGGCGTACGAGCGGTACGACGACGTCACGGTGATGTTCGTGCCGAACGCCGCCACGTAGGCCGCGTTGAGCTGCTCGAGCTGGTACGCGGCGTCGCAGCGCACGAGCTCACCGGGAGCGAAGCTCGGGGCGCACAGGAGGTTCGCGGGGATGGTGCCGTTGGCGTACCCGGCCGTGCTCGCGGCCCAGGCGGCGAGCTGCTGCGCCATGGCGGCGCGCTCGGCGGCCTGCTGGGCCGCGATCTCCTCGGCCGTCGGCGGAGCCGGCTCGACCGCCACGGCGACCGCCGTCGCGTCGAGCAGCCCGCGCAGAGCGGTGGTCGCAGCGTCGATCTCTGCGACCGAGGGGACGACCTCCGCAGTCGTCGGCGTCTCCGCGGCAGGTGCCTCGGGGGCAGGTGCGTCGGCGGGCGTCTCGGCAGGTGAAGCGGTCTCGTCGCCGGCCGGCGCGGCTGTCGTCTCGCCGGCAGCTGCTGCGTCCGCGAGAGCGGCCTCGGACGGGGTCTCGTCGGTGGCTGCTTCCGCGGTGCCGTCGGTCGTGAGCGCCTCGCGGCCCTCGGATCCCGCACGGCTCGCGCGGAACGTGTCGCGACCGTCGAGCGTGTCGTCGGCGCCGGCCGCGTCGAGCGTGGTGCTCGTGGCCGCGTCCGCGGTGCTGTCGGTCGGGGCCCCCGACGCCTGGGCGGCGTCCGTGGTCGTCGCGGCGCTCACGAGCTGGCGGAGCTGGTCACGGGTCGCGGTGATCTGCGCGAGCTGGTCGGGCGTGAGGCGCGATGCGCCCTCGCCGGCGAGGAACTCGGCACGGACGAGCTCGGTGCTGGCGGCGTCGAGCGCGGCCTGCTCTTCCGGGGTGGACGCGCTCGCTCCCGAGACGCTCGTGACGGCCGGGGCGGACACGCCCGCGGTCGAGGCGGACTCGGGGGCGGTGCCCGGCGAGGTCACCAGGCTCGCAGCGCCTGCGGTCGTGCTGATGGCGACCGCCGCGAGGGCAGCGGCCACCGCGAAGGGTGAGCGCCGCCTGAGCGAGCGACCGGGCAGGGAGGCGGCGAAGTGCCGCTGGGAGTGACGACCCATCAGCGGTCACCTCCCACGCCGACGACCGGGAGGTCGGCGACGCCGAGGAGGTTCGTGGTGCGGTGGTCGGTGCTACGGGTCGAGAGGCGCCCGACGGGCGCGGCAGAGCTGATCGATGCAGTTGTCACGATGTTCCGGTGTTCCGTTCGTCGGGCCGAGGCCGGACCGCGTGCGCACTGCGGCTGTCGAGCGTGGGCTCGACGCCGTACCGTGCCGTCGCGGTGACGGGGATCGTGCTGGGGCCTCAGCGGCCTGGGTCGCGGCGCGTCCGGATGACGTGGGAGCCGCAGTGCGTCGGCAGACGGGATGCGAGGACGGTCCTCGGTGCCTGCCAACTCGTTCCATCTTCAACTACGTTTGTGAGCGGCCTGGCGTCGATGCGCAAGGATCTGCGGGTGATGGCGTGCCTGGTCTGGGCTTATTCGGTGAAGAAGGTACGACCGACGCGTCTCGCGTCGCGAGTCAGCGCCGTTCCCACGAGCATGCCCAGCGCGATCGCGAAGACGGCGACGACCGCGTTGGCGATGTCCGACACCGACCCGGTGTTGCCCGCCACGAGCTCGGACAGCCCCAGGAAGCTCAGCGCACCGGGGACGAGGAGCCAGAACGCGGGGAGGGTCGTGATGATCGCGGGCGGGCCCGTGCTGGTCCGCTCGACGAGCGTCGCGAGCGGCACGATCACGAGCGCGCCGAAGAACCCGGAGATCTCCGGGGCGACGAAGGACCCACCGAGCTGGGCTGCATAGGCGGCGAACAGCACCACGAGCACCCAGGGCAGGCTCCGACGCGGGGTCGAGGAGAAGAGCATCTGTCCTAGGCCCACCATGACGATCCCCACCCACGGGGCCCACCAGCCCAGGCGGTCGCCGCTGTGCCCGGCGATCAGGTCGCCCGCGACCGCCGCTCCGGCGACGACGCCGAAGACCAGCAGGAGGAGCTGGGCGATCCCGTACAGGAGCCTGCTCGCTCCCGAGACGATCTGGTTGCTGGTCAGCTCGATCGCGGCGACCGTGAGCACCGAGCCGGGCAGGAAGCTGATGAGCGGCGGCACGAGGACCTGCAGGGGGCTGTCGCCGAGCCACGGATGGACCACCTGGATCGCGACGACCGTCACGAGGAACGCCGCGACGACGGGCAGGGCCGTGCTGAGCGTGGGCCAGCGCCCGGCCAGCCACCGCAGGATCCCGACGCCGAGCCCCAGCACCAGGAAGACGGGCAGCAGGTCGAGGGTCGGGTTGAGGATCAGCCCGAACCCCAGCGTCAGGATCGCGTGCCCGACGATCGTGAGCACGGCGCCGAAGCGCGGCGGCCGTCGCCGGATCGCGCGCAGCTCGGCGCGAGCGTCGGCGAGCTCGATCGTCTGGGTCCGCAGCCCGCGGATCACGCCGTAGAGAGCGCCGATCTGGTCGAGGTTCAGGCCGCTCCCCGCGGCGTCGGTGAAGTCGGTGACGACGCCCGTCGCGGTCTGCGCGCGGATGAAGACGCACGTCGGCAGCACCAGGGTCTGCACCGTGCGTGCTCCGTGCAGGTCGGCGACCTGCTCCAGGACGTCCTGGGCGTCGTTGACCGACTGGCCCGAGTCCAGCATGGCCCGTCCGAGCTCGCGCAGCAGCGGGATGAGGTCGGGGGAGATCTCGGGGACGTCCGGCTGCTCCTCGGGCGGGCTCTGGTTGCCGAGGGCTTGGAGCACGCGGCGAAACGTCGCCGGGGCCCGGCGCAGGCCGGCGAACCGGCGCGGTCCCCGGCGAGGTTGCCTGGGCGGCGCGTGGTCCGGCTCGGCAGGGGGGTGGGCGGCAGGCGCCGGGATGGCGGTGGCGGCCTCCGCGCTGGGCGACGGAGACTCGGCCGACGAGGCGTCGTCGGCCGTCTCCGCGGGTCGCGACTCCCCGGTGGTCAGGTCGTCACCTCGCGCCCGCTCTCCGGGCCCGACGACGCCATCACGAGGTGCAGGAGAGCCTCACCGTAGGCGTCGGCCGGGTCGTGCCCGCGGAAGGAGACCTTGCGCCCGGCGAGCTCGATCTCGACGAGGTAGGCGGGGTGGTCGTCGTCCTCGACGAAGCGTTGGAGCCAGCGGAAGGTCCCGCCGAGCAGCGCGCGGAGCTGGGACTCGAGGGGGTGCCACAGCGCGTCCTCGAGGGCCACGGAGTCGAGCGCCCACTCGGTGGTGCCGTTGAACCCGAGGACGACCCCGGTGTCGAACTCGTGGGGCTCGATCGTCATGTCGCTCACGGTGAAGACGTCGCCCTCGGGTCCGACGCCGAGGAGCCGGAAGCGGTCCCCCGAGGCAGGGTGCCAGCGGACCCCCGCCTCGCGGAGGGCCAGCGCCAGGTCCCAGGAGATCATCTGGCCAGTATGGTCGCGGCGGCGGGCACCGGCGCGCTGACGGTGTCGCACGTGCCCGCCGAGGGTGATCGGACGACCCGTCGAGCACGTTCCCCAGCCCGTCGGTGGTGACCTCCCGCAGGCCGGTCGCGCGCTCGCGCGGGACAGTAGGAGGTGAGCCCCCGCGTCCGGGCGGGGCGCACCCTGGGGAGGCAGGCATGACCGCGACGTTCGCGACCGTCGACGACTACATCGGCTCGTTCCCGCCCGAGACCCAGGAGATCCTGCAGGAGATGCGTCGCACGATCCACCGGGTCGTGCCCGACGCGGGCGAGAAGATCAGCTACCAGATCCCCGCCGTGACGGCGAAGGGGCGCGTCATCGTGTACTTCGCAGGCTGGAAGCACCACGTGAGCCTGTACCCGGTGCCCGACGGCGACGAGGACTTCGAGCGTCTCGTCGCCCCGTACCGGGCGTCCAAGGGGACGCTCAAGTTCATGCTCAAGGAGCCCGTGCCGTACGGCGTGATCGAGACGGTCTCGCGGCACCTGCTCGACCAGCACGGCGCCTCGGCGTAGCCGAGGAGCGGGGAGCGCCTCCGCGGGGCTGCCCGTCGGGTGCGAGCGTCCACCTGTCGGGACCTGCCGTCCCAGGACGGCCCGAGTTCACACCTCGGAAGCTCGGGCGTCGTGTACTCGCCCTCATGACCGCTCCTTCCGCGGGCACGGCCGGGCGATCCCCGGACCGGCCCGTCACCGTCTCCATCCACCGCCGCATCCACCCCGACCTGGTCCCGGACGCGACGCGCTGGGTCCAGGCCGGCGTCAACATGGCCAACACGTACCCGGGGTTCCTCGGCTCCGGCTGGGTGCGCGCCGCGAAGGACTCGCACGACTGGCACATGCTCTACCGCTTCGCCGACGAGTCGACGCTCGACGCCTGGGACTCCTCGCCCGAGCGAGTCGCCTGGCTCCAGGAGGGGCAGGGTCTCGTCGAGGAGCAGCGCGTCGAGCGCCGCACGGGCATCGAGGGGTGGTTCGACGCGCCGGCCCGCGTCGAGGAGCCGCGGATCAGCGCCGCGCGCGCACCGGCACGGTGGAAGCAGTCGGTGAGCATCTGGCTCGGGTTCTTCCCCGTGAACCTCGCCTTTACGCTCCTCATGTCCTGGGCGGTCCCGCGGTTCGGAGAGCTGCCCGTGCTCCCCAGGGTGCTCGTCACGACGCTCGTGCTGACCCCGATCATGACGTACGCGGTGCTGCCGTGGGTGACCCGGCGTCTGGCACCGTGGCTGGCGCGCTGAGGCGCGTCCGCGCGCCCTGGACACGTGCGCGCACAGCGCCTGTCCAGGCGCCTCGCAGCCCGCGCGCCTAGCGTGGACGGATGGACGAGGAGATCGAGAACGCGACCGACGTCGCCCTGACCCTGGCCGCCGTCGCGGGAGCGCTCGTGGCCGCGTTCGTGCTGGGCACCATCATCTCGGCGATCGTGAACCGGATCGGGCGGCGCAGCGAGCTCGCCCGGGACATCTCGCGCAGGCTGCGCCGCCCGGACCGGGCCGTCCTCATGGTCGTGGCCGTGTGGATCGCGGTGCGGGTCACGACGCCCCCGACCGTCGAGTGGCGGGCGGCGGTCGAGCACCTGCTGCTGGTCCTGCTCATCGCGGCGGGAGCCTGGTGGGTGGGCGCGCTCGCGTTCGTGCTCGAGGACAGCGCGCTCAAGCGGTTCCGGGTCGACGTGGTCGACAACCGGCACGCGCGCCGCATCCGCACCCAGATCATCGTGGTCCGGCGGCTCACGGTCGCGATCATCGTCATCTGCGCGATCGCCGCGGTCCTCCTGACCTTCCCCGCGGCGCGGGCCGCCGGGGCGAGCATCCTGGCGTCGGCGGGCGTCATCTCGATCGTCGCGGGCCTCGCGGCGCAGACGTCGCTCGCGAACGTGTTCGCGGGCATGCAGATCGCGTTCACGGACGGGATCCGGGTCGACGACGTCGTGGTCCTCGAGGGCGAGTGGGGCCGGATCGAGGAGATCACCATGACGTACGTCGTGGTGCACCTGTGGGACGACCGGCGCCTCATCATGCCGTGCACCTACTTCACGACGACGCCGTTCCAGAACTGGACGCGCCGGGCCGCGGACCTGCTCGGCACGGTGGAGCTCGACCTCGACTTCCGGGTGCCGTTCGGCGCCATGCGCGCCGAGCTCAAGCGGCTCCTCGCGCACACCGACCTGTGGGACCAGCGCGTGGGCATCCTCCAGGTGACCGACGCGATCAACGGCGTCGTCCGGGTGCGCGCGCTCGTGAGCGCGCGCGACGCCCCGACCCTGTTCGACCTGCGGTGCTTCGTGCGCGAGGGGCTCGTCGAGTGGCTCCAGCGGTCGAGCGCCGACTCGCTGCCCCGCACGCGTTTCGAGGGGGTCGAGGAGGGGCGGATCAGCGAGGACCCGGACGTCGCGCCCGGCGGCGCGGCTGTCGCGGCGCAGCCCACGATCCCGGCCCGCGAGAAGCCGAAGCACGAGGGGAGTCTTCCTCCCGCGATCCCCGTGGGTCCTGGCATCCCCGGGCAGCCCCCGCTCTCGACCCGGCCCGCGACCCGACGCGTCTCGGTGCGCGACCAGGCCCGGGTCGTCGGGCGGGTCAGCGCGCCGCAGGACGTCGTCGAGACGCGCGTCATGTCGCCCGTCGAGGCGGCGCTCGCGGCCGCGCCGGACGGGACGGCGGACGTGGGCCCGGAGGACCAGCCCGGGGGCGCGTCCGAGTCGGCGTTCTTCAGCGGGACGGCCGAGGGGGTCGAGCGCTCCAAGGCGTTCGCCGGCCCCGGGCAGGACGTGATCGACGAGCGTGAGGAGACGGCCGAGCGGAACCGGGTCGAGGACGAGCGGGTCGAGCACGAGGAGAGCGCACACGAGGACCACGCGCACGAGGAGCGCGGGCGAGAGGGCGGCGAGGGCGACGCGGCGGTCGATCGCGACCGTGGTGCCCCTGATCGCGACCCTGACCGCGACCGGGCCCGCGACCACGGTCGCGACCTGGGCCGTGGCGAGTCGCACGGCGACGGCGGGCACGACGGCGACGCCTGAGCGGCCACCGGCGTGACGCACGCGACGCCGGTCCACCGCGCCGCGCCGTGCGCACCTGGCTAGGGTCTCGACGTGAGCATGTGGACCTGGCCCGCGTACGTGGGCGTGATCGGCGGCCTCGTCGTGTTCCTGACGATCCTGCTGCCCGTCGTGGTGTGGCAGTACCGACGGTACGGGCGGCTCAGCGGGCTGCGTCTGCTGGGGTCGGCCGCGGTCGCGGTCTACGGTGTCGCGCTCGTCGCGTACACGCTCCTGCCGCTGCCCTCGGGCGACCTGGCGCAGTGGTGCGCGCAGCACGGGTTCTCGGGTCCTCAGCTGAACCCGTTCCAGTTCGTCGAGGACATCCGCCGGGACACCGCGGGCATGAGCACGGCAGCGCGGTTGCGCAGCCCGGCCGTGCTGCAGACGGTGTTCAACGTGGTGCTGTTCATCCCGTGGGGTGTGCTGGTGCGCCGGTTCTTCGGGTGGCGGCTGCCGCTCACGGTGCTGTCGGCGTTCGCGGCCTCGCTGTTCATCGAGACGACGCAGGGCACGGGCATCTATGGCCTCATCCCGTGCTCGTACCGCCTGGCCGACGTCGACGACCTCCTGACCAACACGCTCGGCGGGTTGATCGGTGCGCTGATCGCACCGGTGGTGCTGCGGTGGATGCCGCGCGCGACGGACCTCGCGGCGCAGCGCGGTGTCCCGCGCCCGGTCACGGTGTGGCGGCGGTGGTTGGGCATGGTGCTCGACGCGTTGCTGGTCTCGGTCGTCGGGACGGTGCTGGTGCTGTCCTACCGGGTGGTCCTGGTCGCCACGGGCCAGGACATCCCGCTCGGCTCGGACGGCGTCGACGTCGCGCTCGGGACCGTGGTGCCCGTGGTGCTGGTCCTGTTCGTGCCGCCGTTCCTCGGTAGCGGGGCGTCGTGGGGGCAGCGCGCCCTGTGGCTCGAGCCGCGCTGGACGGTCGACGCCGCGGCGGGGTCCGTCGGGCCCGACGGGCTGGGCCGCGGGACGACGCTCCGCCGTGCGGTGCGCGGCTTCGCGTCGGGCGGGCTGTGGGGAGCGTGCCTGATCCTGGCGGAGGTCCCGGGTGGTGGCCCCGTTCCCGACGTCGCAGCACCCCTCGGTGGTCTCGTCGCCTTCGTGGCGGTCGTCTCGGTCCTGTGCACCCGCGACCGGCGAGGGCTCTCGGGAGTCGTGTCGGGGGCTCGGATGGTGGACGCGCGGAGCTGACGGTTTGACCCCGAGCCAGAACGAGTCCGCCGAGAAGTGAGCAGATGCTCCCAGATCAGCTGATCCAGGGGGCGCAGCTGACATCAGCGGGGGGGGCCCGCGCCGCGCGGCGGGGCGGCCCCGGCGCCCATACCCGCGCGCCCCCCCCCGGGCCCGGG
>NZ_JBIVFZ010000004.1:0-99296 GCF_044748475.1 Oerskovia enterophila | reverse complement strand
GCGGGGGGGTGCGTTTTCCCCCCCCCCCAAAAACTTGCCCGCGTTTTTGTCCGCACTGCCCCCCATTCCGCTGATCCAGGGGCATCTGCTCACTTCTCGGCGGGGCCCCGGCGCAGCGCGTCGGAGCGGCAGCTCGTCAATTCCCGGAGAGCCACCCGCGGAGCCGGTCGGGGCGGTCGGTGATGACCGCGTCGACGCCGACCTCGAGGGCCAGCGCCCACTGCTCGGGCTCGTTCAGGGTCCAGACCATGACCTCGAGCCCCGCGTCGTGCAGCGCGGCGACGAGCCCGGGTTGCTCGAGCAGCACCGTGCCCGCGGGGTTGCAGGTCATGACGCCCAGCTCGGCGCACGTCGCGAGCAGGTCGTCGGAGGATCGCTCGACCAGCAGTCCCCGGCGCAGGTCCGGGGCCACCTTCTGCAGAGAGGCGACGGTCGAGGGCCAGAAGCTCTGACCGATCACGCGGTCGGCGAGACCGGCGCGCAGGAGGGGCTCGGTGACCTTGCGGACGTCGTCGGGCCCCCAGTCGCCCTTGACCTCCAGGAGGAGGTCGATGCCCGGGTGCGTCACGAGGAAGTCCACGACCTCCGCGAAGGTCGGGACCCGCTGCCCCGCGTACGCC
Organism: Oerskovia enterophila; assembly: GCF_044748475.1. Lineage (NCBI taxonomy): Bacteria > Bacillati > Actinomycetota > Actinomycetes > Micrococcales > Cellulomonadaceae > Oerskovia > Oerskovia enterophila. The sequence goes on along the minus strand of NZ_JBIVFZ010000004.1, from coordinate 98,676 downwards.
GGGGCGAACCACGAGCCCGCGTCGACCGCCCGGACGTCCGCGAGCGGCAGCCCGTCGACGCGCCCGCTCCCGTCGGTCGTGGCGTCGAGCGTGTCGTCGTGGATCACGACGACCTCGCCGTCGGCGGTGAGCTGCACGTCGAGCTCGATGCTGTCGGCTCCCGCACGCCATGCGGCCTCGAACGCCGCGAGCGTGTTCTGCGGGGCGACCGACGAGTTCCCCCGGTGCGCGACGACCTGGAACGCGCCCGTCACAGGTAGGGCTCCACGTTCTCCTGGTACGCCTTCTCGAGGCGCGGCGTGATCGACGCGAACGCCTCGGCCGCGGGCGTGCCCTTGAGCACGATCTGCTCGATCCCGTCCGTGAGGATCTGGTCGCCCGAGGGCACGAACACCCGGACCCAGTCCTGCGAGCGCGACTTCTCGGCGAGCTGGTCGACCGCCGTGCGGAACTGCGGCGTGGCCGCGTAGATGCTGCTCATGGTCTCTCCCTCGACCGCGGACGTGCGCACCGGCATGTACCCGGTGTTCTGGGAGAAGTATGCGGTGTTCTCCGGGTCGGTGAGGAAGGCCAGGAACATCGCTGCGGCCAGCTGCTGCTCGGGTGAGCGGGAGGCCGGGATGGCCAGACCCGTGCCGCCTGTGGGCGTCCCGGAGCCGTTCGGGCCGTCGGGCAGGTAGGCCGTGCCGAGCTCGAACGGCGCGGCCTCGAGGAGGCCCGTGAGGCTGCCCGTGGACCCGATGGTCGACGCGAAGATGCCCGCGGCGAAGTCGGCCCCGGCGTCGGTCCCGACGCCCGCGACCTTCGAGCCGTGGAACAGGTCGTGCAGGAAGTCGCCCGCGGCCAGTGCCTGCGGGGTGTCGAGCGCGACGGTGAACTTGTCGCTGTACTGGCCGCCCTGGCCCCACAGCATGTTCTCGAACCACCACGCGGCCCACGACGTGCCGGTCGCGAGGCCCAGCGGGGCGCCGTCGGCCGGGACCTGGCCGCGCAGGGCGGGGGCCCACTCGGCGAGCTCGGCCCAGGTCTCGGGGCCGCGGTCGGGCAGGCCGGCCTGGGCCCACATGGCCTTGTTGTAGTAGAAGAGCGGGGTCGAGCGCGCGTAGGGCACGGCCCAGTGCGACGACCCGTACTCGTAGTCGCCGTACAGCGTCGGGTTGTAGTCGGCGACGTCGACGTCGAGGTGGGCGAACACGTCGTCGAGCGGCATGACCTGCCCGTTGAGGTAGTAGCGGAACCACCACACGTCGCTCGCGATGACGAGGTCGGGCAGGTTGTTCGACGACGACGCGGCCTGGAAGCGCTGTGCGACCTCGTCGTACCCGGCGCCCGCGGTCACGAGCTTGACCGCGATGTCGGGGTGCTTGGCGTTGAAGCGGCGGATGAGCTCCTCCTCGATCGCCTTGGAGGCGCCGGGGTGGTTGCTCCACCACGTGATCTGCGAGGCGGGCTTGATCTTGGACCAGTCGGTGCCCGCCGAGGCGGACGGTGCGGACGAGCCGCCACCGACGGTCGGTCCCGCGCACGCGGCGAGGGAGAGGGCGAGGGCTCCGAGGCCGCCGAGGCGCAGCACGTCGCGACGCGACGGGGTCCACAGGGCGGGCAGGGGCTGGTTCACGGTGATGCTCCTTGGGGTGGGGAACAGCGACCCGGCAGGTGCCGGGGGGACAGGGGGACCGGCGCGTCAGCCGGTCACGGCTCCGGCGGTGAGCCCGGCGACGAGCCGGCGCTGGAGGAAGAGGAAGACGACCAGGACCGGCAGCGTCACGAGCACGGTCGCGGCCATGAGGACGCCCCAGTTGTTCATGCCGTCGACGCTCTGCAGGAGCGTGAGGCCCACGGGGAGCGTCATCTTCTCGGCGTCGTCGGTCACGAGGAACGGCCAGAGGTAGTCGTTCCACTCCGCGACCACGGACACGAGCGCGACGGCCGCGATCGTGGGGTAGGACAGCGGCACGACGAAGCGCCACAGCTTGCGCCAGTGGCCCGCGCCGTCGAGCTCGGCGGCCTCGAGGATCGAGATCGGCAGCGACAGGAAGTGCTGACGGAACAGGAAGGTCCCGAACGCGCTCGCCAGGCCCGGCACGAGGATGCCCTGGTAGGTGTTGAGCCACCCGAGCTGGGCGACGAGCGTGTAGTTGGGGATGATCGTGATCTGCTGCGGGATGAGCAGCGTGAACAGGACCAGGACGAACACCGCGCGCTTGAACGGGAAGTCCAGGAATACGAGCGCGTACGCGCAGCACAGGCCCAGCAGCAGCTTGAGGGTCGAGCCCACGACCGTCAGGCCCACGCTGTTGAGGAAGAGCTGCCCGACGGGGATGCTCTGCGTCGTCTGGACGTAGTTGGCGAGGTCGAGGTTCTGCGGGAGCCACTGGAGCGGGATCGAGTACAGCTCGTCGGGGCGCTTGAAGCTCGCGAGCACCATCCACACGAGCGGCAGGGCCATGACGACGGTCGCGACCAGGAGGGTCGCGTACGCGCCCAGGTGCAGGGGCCGACGACGGCGCGTGCGCTGCGGAGGTCGGCCTCCGCCTGGGCGGTGGCCCGCACCGACGGGGGCCGGTGGTGCGTCGACGGGGGACCCGGGGGGCTGCGCGCTGGACGCGCCCGAGGCTGCGGTCGAGTGCTGGGCGGGCGCGGGGGCCGGGGACTCTCGCACGGGGTTCTGGACGCTCATGCGTAGTGCACCTTCTTCTCGACGAAGCGCAGCTGGACGACCGTGACGACCAGCAGCAGGAGGAAGAGGATCGTGGCGACGGCCGACGCGTAGCCGGCCCGGCCGGTCACGAAGCCCTCCTCGTAGATCTGGTACATGAGGGTCGTGGTCGAGCCGAGCGGCCCGCCCTTCGTCATGGCCTGGATGATGTCGAACGACTGCAGCGAGCTGAGCAGCGTCGTGACCGTGAGGAAGAAGGTCGTGGGAGCCAGGAGAGGCAGCACGATCGAGCGGAACGTCCTGGCAGAGGACGCGCCGTCGAGGGCCGCGGCCTGCTTGAGCTCGAGCGGGACGGCCTGGAGACCGGCCAGGTAGATGAGGGCGACGTACCCGACGTTCTTCCACAGGTAGACGACGATGATCATGACCAGGGCCCACGGCGAGGTCGTGTACCAGTCGGGGGACTCGAGGCCGATCACTCGCAGCCCGGCCGACAGCAGGCCGTAGCGCGGGTCGAAGATGAACAGCCACAGCATGCCGACCGCGACGCCCGACAGGACGTAGGGAGCGAACGCCACGGTCCGGGCGAACCCGCGCCCCTTGAGGCGCCGGTTCAGCAGGAGGGCGAGGCCCAGGCCCAGGACGAGCGAACCGCCCACGGTCGCGACCGTGAAGACGCCCGTCGTGACCATGACGTCGGCCGTCGTCGGGTCCTGGAACCACTCGACGTAGTTGCCGAGGCCGACCGAGCGGGCCGTCGGGGAGCCCATGTTCCACTGCAGGGTCGAGTAGTAGAAGCTCTGCAGGAGCGGGCGGTAGACGAACACGAGCAGCAGGGCCACGTTGGGCCCCGCGAGCAGCAGGAACGCGAGCCAGGTGCGGACGGCCCGCGGGGTCGGGCGGGAAGGTCGGCGCCGTCCGGGGATCGACGGACGGCGGTCCGGTGGCGCGAGGCGCGCAGGGGCTGACACGGAGGTCATGGGGTGGGGCTCCAGTCACGAGCGGGTGAACGCCCGTCACCCTAGGAGGGCGAAGTGTCCGAGAAGTGGCCTCAGCGGCTCCGTTCCCCGAACGTTCCCGAGGCGTTCATCGACGCCTCGACGCGAGGTCATCGAGGATGCCGTGCGGCCATCTGCGAGCCGTCCGAGGGCGGGTCTCGTGGCTCGTGACCCGTGGCCTGTGGCTCGTGCGCTGCGCGAGGACGCTCCCGCGCGGCCGGACGGGGAACTCTTGTCGGAGTGTGTTCGCTGAGCGGGAACTGGTCCCGTTTGGCGAACGTGGATCCCGCTCAGCCGAGCCTGCTCCGCAGCTGTACCTGTTCCCGCAGCCGACCTGCTCCCCACCGGCACGGCGTCGACATGCCGCACGCCACCGCACCTCGGTGGGAGAGCGCGCCGAGCGCGCTGCGGCCACCTAGCATGGGCGGTCCGACGGGACTGGCGGGCCCAGCAGTACCGGCAGGAACAGCAGTACTGGCAGGACCGGCAGGAACAGCAGGACCGGCAGGAACAGCAGGACCGGCAAGAACAGCAGGACCGGCACGGACAGACAAGCCGGCCCGACGACGAGGTGAGCGATGACCCACGAAACACAGGACCTGCGGAACATCAGCGTGACGCGCGGTATCGGCTTCACGGTCGCGCTGTTCGTCCGTGACCGTCTCGCGCTCCCTGTCGCGGACGACGTCCCGGCCCTCGTTCCCCGCGTCACGGTCGAGGCCTTGCCGCGCGACGAGGCCGCGGCGCTCGCGGCCGAGTGGCGCGGATGGTGGGAGCGGCTGGCCGAAGCGCCCACGGGCCGTGCCGTCCGTCCGGCCTCGGAGCGGCTGGCCATGGTGTTCGACGCCGTCGTGGACGAGGCACGGGCGTGGGAGGAGCAGATGGCGCGACCGAGCTTCTTCCTCTCGGAGGCCGATCTTCCCCCTGGCTACGTCCCGGAGCCGATCGGCGACCCGGACGTCCCGGTGGTCTACGACGTCGAGCTCGTTCCCGTGGGTGGTGCGTGGCACCGGGACCTCGGCCCGCACCGGCTGCTCGTGAGCGTCGGCACTTGGGAGGACCCAGCGGCGATGGACGCGCTCCTGAGACCGCGGATCGAGCGACTGCAGAGCCGGGCGCTCCCGATCCCCCACGTGGCGCCACAGACCTGGCACATGACGGTCGACGGGCAGGTGTTCACGGTCGAGGACCGACCCCACGAGCCCGGGAGGTACGACTTCCACTGGGAGAACGGGCCGATCGAGGGCTACGGGTTCTCGATCGGGACCTCGACGCGCGAGCCGCTGAGCGAGGACGCCCTGCGCCGAGAGATCCAGGGCTTCGTCGAGGACTACGAACCCTGACGGTCCGCCGTCGCGCCCACCCGAGACCTCCCCGCCGCCTCCACCGTGCACCTTGACCTCAACCCTGGTTGAGGACGTACCGTCGAACGGTGCGGCCGCCGACCCCGGCGCGGACCGCCCCTCTCCCTCCTCGATCGGAAGGCGTTCTTTCCTGTGAGCAGCTCCCGTCCTTTGCGCGTCGCTATCGTCGGCGCTGGTCCTGCTGGTATCTATGCGGCGGACATTCTGTCGAAGACGGATGTCGAGGTGAGTATCGATCTGTTCGAGCGTCTGCCCGTGCCTTTTGGGTTGGTGCGGTATGGGGTGGCTCCGGATCATCCGCGGATCAAGCAGATCATCGTGGCGTTGCACAAGGTGTTGGCGCGTGGTGATGTGCGGTTGTTGGCGAACGTGGATTATGGGGTGGATCTGAAGCTGGACGATCTGCGGCAGTTCTACGACGCGGTGATCTTCTCGACGGGGTCGATCCGGGATGCGGCGTTGCCTATCGAGGGGATCGATCTGCCGGGGTCGTTCGGTGCTGCTGATTTCGTGTCGTGGTACGACGGGCATCCGGACGTGCCGCGGACGTGGCCGTTGGAGGCGCGTGAGGTCGCGGTGCTGGGGGCGGGGAACGTGGCGTTGGACGTGGCGCGGATCTTGGCCAAGCATGCGGATGATCTGCTGCCCACGGAGATCCCGGACAACGTGTATGCGGGGTTGAAGGCGTCGCCGGTCACGGATGTGCACGTGTTCGCGCGTCGTGGTCCGGCGCAGGCGAAGTTCTCGCCGTTGGAGCTGCGTGAGCTGGGTCATGTGCCGGACGTGGACGTGATCGTGTATCCGGAGGACTTCGAGTTCGACGAGGGGTCGATGGCGGCGATCAATTCGTCGAACCAGACGAAGCAGGTCGTCAAGACGTTGACGGACTGGACGCTGAAGGACCCGAGCGGGTTCACGGCCTCGCGCCGGTTGCACCTGCACTTCTTGAAGGCGCCGGTCGCGGTGCTGGGGCAGGAGCGGGTCGAGGGGTTGCGCACCGAGCGCACGGTGCTCAACGGTGACGGGACGGTCAGTGGGACGGGGGAGTTCCAGGACTGGCCGGTGCAGGCGGTCTATCGTGCGGTGGGGTATTTCGGGTCGCCGTTGCCCGAGGTGCCGTTCGACGAGCTCAAGGGTGTCATTCCCAACCGTGAGGGTCGGGTGATCGACATCGATGGTGAGCAGGTCCCGGGGGTCTATGCCACGGGCTGGATCAAGCGCGGCCCGGTCGGGTTGATCGGGCACACCAAGTCCGACGCCTCGGAGACCGTCCGCCACCTCGTCGAGGACCTCGCCGACTCGCGCACGGCCACCCAGCCGGACCCGGACGCGGTCGTCGAGTTCCTGACCGAGCGGGGCGTGCACCTGGTCCAGTGGTCCGACTGGGAGGTCCTGGACGCCTACGAGCGCGCGCAGGGCGAGCCGCACGGCCGTGAGCGCATCAAGGTCGTGCCGCGCGAGGACATGATCCGCATCGCACGCCGCGAGGACGACGCCACGGCCTGAGGCCGGCTCAGCCCCGGCGACCCGCGAGTGCGAGCAGCCTCGTGAGCTCGGGCGCGTCGTCGGGCACGGGGACGGGGCCCGCGAACAGGCGGCTCGCCGCGAACATGCCCTTGCGGCGCTGGGCGTAGCCCAGCACGAACGACACGAGCTGGGGGCCCAGGTCCGCGTCGACGCCCAGTCCCTGGGCCAGGTCCCATGCGTGGACCGTGAGGTCGAACGTCATCTGGTGCGCGTACTCGGTCGCCGGGGCGTCGCCGTACGACAGGTGCACCACGCGGTCCAGGGCGCCGGGGGCGAGGAACGCCTCGCGCGACTGCGTCGAGGCGTCGATCCACGCGTCGATCGGGTCGTCGCCCAGGACGTCGCCGTCGAAGACCGGGCCCACGTCCGCGACCGTCCGGCCCGCGAGCAGCTCGGGCGCCCAGAGCTGCTCCGAGACCAGGTGGTTGACGAGGTCGCGGACGGTCCAGTCGTCGTCGGGCGTGGGCAGCTCCCACTGGTCGTCCTGGACCCGCCGGACCAGGTGGTCGAACGCCCCGATCGCGTCGCCGTGCGCCGCCAGGAGGTGCTCGTGCGACGCCACCGCGGTGCTCACGGGTTGCTCAGGATCGCCAGGACGTTGCGCGCCGGGTCCTTGAACCAGGCGATCGCCGGGCCCTCCGGACCACGCGCGATGCCCTTGGCGTCCTGGTCGAACCCCACGTAGCGCTCGAACTCCACGCCCTTGGCGACGAGCTCGTCGACCGCGGCGTCGACGTCGTCGACCCCGAAGTTCAGGACCGTGAACGACGCCGCGACGTGGTTCGTCTTGGGATAGACGAACACGTGCCCGCCCGAGCCCAGGTGCAGGTCCAGGCCCATGGGCGTCTGGTCGACCTCGACCCCCACGACGTCCGCGTAGAACGCCCGCGCGGCGTCCAGGTCGTTCACCGAGAAGCTGCTGAATGCGTTCGTCGTCGAGACCATCGGGTGCTCCTTGTCCAGGTCGTGCGCAGCGGGGGAGGCGTCGTCGGCGCCTCTTTCCACGATGGCACGGAACGGGGACGCTGACGAGGGGAGCGGGTGGTCGGGTCCGGCGGGGCACGCTCCGCTTGCCCCGCACCCCCCTCTCGCGCGAAGGTACCCGGGTGCCCCACGACCAGCTGATCCGTCATGTCCTGTTCCCGGGGCGCCACCACCTCGTGACCCGCTTCCAGGTGGACTACCTCCGGGCGTTGCGGGCGGGTCTCGTCAGCGACCTCGACGGCGAGCGCGTCCGGTGCTCGCCCGACGCCGTGGTCGTGTGGGCCGTGACGTCCGCGAACCACGCGGGCACGCGCCGCAACCCGGTGCCGGGTCACCGGCGTGAGGCGCTCATCGAGCACGTCACGGCGGTCGAGCACCTGCCGAGCCTCGTCGTGCCGGTCCCGGACGTGGCCCCGCACGCGCGCTTCGCGCACCTCGTCACGACCACGGTCCAGACCGCGACGGGGCACACCGTGACGCTCGACCCTCGCGAGACGGTCGTGGCCTGCTCGACCCCCGCGGTCATCGCGGCCTACCAGGAGCTCGGCTACCGGGTCGTGGGCGTCGAGCTCGACGCGACCGACGCGCTGGGTGACGTGCCTGCCCGCCCGTGGGACGCCGTCGGGCGCCTCGCCGCGGGTGACCCGACGTGGACCGACGTCGCCCACCCGGCCGTGCCGGGCTTCTTCCGGCGCTACGGCCTCGAGGCGCAGATCGTCCAGGTCTTCGCCGACCCCGTCGTCTCGGGCGACGGCGACCTGACCGCGACCCGCGACTACCGGACGTACGCCGCGGCGTTCGAGGACGCCTCGCGCCGCAAGTGGGAGCAGGTGCGCCCGTACGTGCTCCCGGGGCGGATCGTCGACATCGGGTGCGCGACGGGCGGCCTGCTCGAGCTGGTCGCGGCCGAGCCGCGCCTGCACGAGTCGGACCTGTTCGGCGTCGACGTCGCGCGCCACCTCGTGGCCGAGGCCGAGCACAAGAAGACGCAGGGCGTGTTCGCGAACCCGAACGTGTGGTTCGTGCAGGCCAACATCCTGCGCGGTGAGGTCATGCCCGAGCGCAGCGTCGACACGACCGTCACGATCGCGCTCACGCACGAGATCTCCTCGTACGGCGACGGCGTGCCCGACGTCGAGCGGTTCGCTCGCCGCGTGCTTGCCCACACCCGCCCGGGCGGGGTGTGGATCAACAGCGACGTGTGCGGTCCCGCGGACGGCGACCGCCCGGTGCACCTCACGCTCCGCGACGACGACGGCACGCGCCCGGGCGTCGTGACGGACCTCGACGCGTGGGCGCGGCCCGACGTCGCCGCGCACGTCCGCGGGCTGTCGACGGCCTCGCGGATGCGCCAGTTCGCGCACGACTTCCCCCGCCTGTCGGGTGCGTCGTTCACGGTCGAGGAGGTCCTGCCCGGGACGTTCCGCCTCACGCTGCGCGACGCCATGGAGTTCCTCACGACCAAGGACTACGCCGACAACTGGCTGTCCGAGTGCCACGAGCGGTTCTGCGACCTGGACGGCGACGCGTGGACCGGGCTGCTGACGGGCGCGGGCTTCGAGCTGGGGCCCGAGAGCGGGGCGTGGCGCAACGAGTGGCTCGTCGAGCACTCGTTCGCGCCCGTGGCGTCGTTGACCGACGCCACGACGGGCGAGCACGTCGAGTGGCCCGACACTCACGTGCTGACGGTCGCGCGCCGACCGGTGCTCGGGGCGTAGGGACGCTCGACCCGTCGATCGGCATGCGGCCCCGCGAGGAGGACTACGATCCGTGCGTGGCAATGACGCGCACCGGGGCCCTGGGGGCCCGCACCTGGACGTCCCTCGTCCTCCTCGGCTTCGTCGGGCAGCTCGCCTGGACCGTCGAGAACATGTACCTCAACGTGTTCGTCTACGACACCATCACGGACGACCCGAACGTCATCGCGACCATGGTCGCCGTGAGTGCGGTCGCCGCGACCCTCGCGACGCTCCTGGTCGGCGCGCTCTCCGACAGGGTCGGACGCCGCCGCGTGTTCATCGCGGCCGGATACGTCCTGTGGGGCATCACGACGGCCGCGTTCGGGTTCCTGAGCCCCGACACGGTCTCGGGGCTGGTCCCGGCGGCGAACGCCGTGGTCGTGGCGGCGGTCGCGGTCGTCGCGCTCGACGCGGTCATGTCGTTGTTCGGCTCGGGGGCCAACGACGCGGCGTTCCAGGCCTGGGTGACCGACTCGACCGAGCCGGCGAACCGGGGCCGAGTCGAGTCGGTGCTCGCGGTCATGCCGCTGCTGTCGATGCTCGTAGTGTTCGGGGCGTTCGACGGCATGACGCGAGCCGGGCAGTGGCGAGGGTTCTTCGTCCTCGTGGGGGCGATCATCGTGGTCGTGGGGGTCGTGTCGTGGTTCCTCGTCCGGGACCGCGAGCTCACGGTCCGCCAGGAGGACGGGTACCTGCGCTCGGTGGTCCACGGCCTGCGGCCCTCGGCGGTCCGCGAGAACCCGGGCCTGTACCTCGCGCTGTCGGCGTGGACGATCTGGGGGATCTCGACCCAGGTGTTCCTGCCGTACCTGATCATCTACCTCCAGCGGTACCTGCGGATCGACGGGTACGCGATCGTCCTGGCCGTGGTGCTGCTCGGCGCCTCGGTCGTGAGCGTGATCGGCGGGCGGATCGTCGACCGGGTCGGCAAGGTCCGCTTCCTCCTGCCTGCGGTCGCGGTCTACGGGACGGGACTGGTCCTCATGGCGTTCGCGCGAGGCATGGTGCCCGCGATCCTGGCCGGGCTCGTCATGATGTCGGGGTTCATGCTCGTCCTCACCCCGGTCGGGGCGCTGGTCCGCGACTACTCGCCCCCGGACCGGGCGGGCCACGTCCAGGGGCTGCGCATGGTCTTCGCGATCCTCGTCCCCATGCTGGTCGGGCCCTTCATCGGAGCGGCCGTGATCCGAGGGGCCGCCGAGACCTACTCCGAGCTCGGGGTCGTCAAGCAGGTCCCGAGCCCCCTGATCTTCGTCGCGGCCGCCGTCGTGCTACTCCTGATCCTCGTCCCCGTCACGCTTCTCCGTCGCAAGGAACCCGCTGCATGAGCATCCTCCGGCCCACTCGGTGGGCCGCCGCCCTCGATCGGCACGCCCCCCTGCCCGAGTACCCCCGTCCTCAGCTCGTGCGCGACAGCTACCTCAACCTCAACGGGGTGTGGGACTACGCGTTCACCGGGCAGGCGGCCGGCCCCGAGGGGTCGCTGGGCGGTGCGGCCCCCCAGGTGTTCGACGGCGAGATCGTCGTGCCGTTCTCGCCCGAGTCGGTGCTGTCGGGCGTGGGGCGCCAGCTCCAGCCGTACGAGGCGCTCTGGTACCGGCGCACGGTCGCGCTCCCCGAGGGCTTCGTCCCGTGCGACGGGCGGGTCCTCCTGCACTTCGGGGCGGTCGACCAGTCGTGCCGCGTCCTGGTCGACGGCGTCGAGGTGGGCCGTCACACGGGCGGGTTCCTGCCGTTCGCGTGCGACGTCACGGAGGCGTTCGCCGGATCCCTCGGCGAGCCGCACGAGCTGCTCGTCGAGGTCACCGACGTGAGCGACATGGGCTACCACGCGCGCGGCAAGCAGAAGCTCGACCGCGGCGGCATCTGGTACACCGCGCAGTCGGGCATCTGGCAGACCGTTTGGGTCGAGGCCGTCCCGGCGCTGCACGTCGACCGGCTCGTGCTCGTCCCGGACCTCCCGGGCGGCTGCCTCGAGGTGACCGTGCACGCGGGCGGGATGCCCGCGGGGGCGAGCGGCGCCGTCGGGCCGGACGCGCCCGTGGCGCGCATCCAGGTGCACGACGGCGGAGCGCTCGTCGCGCAGGTCGACGCACCCGTGGGGACCCTCGCCCGCGTGCCGATCCCGGACGCCCGCCCGTGGACCCCCGAGGACCCGCACCTGTACGACGTGCGCGTGACGCTCGGCGACGACCAGGTGCGCAGCTACGCCGGCATGCGGTCGTTCGGAGTCGGGCGGGACGAGCGGGCCGTGCCGCGCCTGCTGCTCAACGGCGAGCCCTACTTCCACGCGGGCGTCCTGGACCAGGGGTACTGGTCGGACGGGCTGCTCACGGCACCGTCGGACGAGGCCATGGTCCACGACATCGCGACCATGAAGGACCTCGGGTTCACGATGCTGCGCAAGCACATCAAGATCGAGCCGCTGCGCTGGTACTACCACTGCGACCGGCTCGGGATCCTCGTGTGGCAGGACATGGTCAACGGGGGCGAGCGGTACCGGTCGACGGTCATCACGGCGCCGGTGGCCGTGCCTCTCCGGATCAGCGACCGGTTCTACGGTCTGTTCGGACGGGCCGACGTGGAGGGGCGCGGGGAGTTCCTCCGCGAGGTCGACGCGACGGTCGAGCACCTGCGCAGCGTCGTGAGCCTGGCGGTCTGGGTGCCGTTCAACGAGGGCTGGGGACAGTTCGACGCCGCACGCGTCGCTGCCCGCGTCCGTGCGCTCGACCCGACACGGACGGTCGACCACGCGAGCGGCTGGCACGACCAGCGTGCCGGCGACCTCCGGAGCCTCCACGTGTACTTCAAGCCGTTCCGGGTCCCGCGGCGGCGTGACCGGCGGGTGCTCGTGCTCTCGGAGTACGGGGGCTACAACCTGCGCCTCGAGGGCCGCGACTTCAGCGAGAAGGACTTCGGCTACAAGAAGCTCGACGACGCCGCGGCGCTCGGGGAGGCGTTCGAGGCGCTGCACCGCGACCAGATCGTGCCCGCGATCTCGCGAGGGCTCTCCGCGACGGTCTACACCCAGCTCTCGGACGTCGAGGACGAGCTCAACGGGTTGCTGACCTACGACCGCGAGGTCGCGAAGCTCCCGGCCGACCTGGTGCGGTCGGTCAACGCCGAGCTGCGGCTGGGCTGAACCCGGTCAGCCGAGCCACACGACGACGGCGTAGCCCGTCGGCGGCCGCGTAGGGCACGGTGGGTCGCCGTGCGCGCACGTCCCGGGGCGAGCACTGCTGACGGTCAGCCGGCGGCATCCGGGAGCGGCTGCGTGCAGGTGCCGCCCGGCGTCGTGGCCAGCTCGAAGTGCCACATCTCGTTGGCGTACGTCTGGCACAGCCCGTACCGCGCGCCCTTGCGGATCGTCCAGTCCGCGCCGTCGGTCGGTCCGATGTCGACCGCCCGTCCCTGCACGTGCTCGGACGCCTCAGGGGTACTGACGAACTTGCGGGCCTCGGCGAGCGAGCCGTACCGGTCGACCGCACGGTCGAGGAGACTCTGCTGGTAGGCGGTGCTGCGCCACCCGGACGTGACCCAGAAGTCGACGCCCGCCGCCTGCGCGTCGCGTGCCGCGGACTGGAGTGCCGCGCGCAGGTCGTCGTCGAGTCCCGCGATCGCGGGGTGCTGGTCGTCGAACGGGTCGATCGTGTCGTCCTCCTGGCGCGGGTCGTCCTCGGCGGGGAGGTCCGGCGCGACGCCTGCCCCGGGGCCGGCGTCCTCGGTGCCGAGCGTGTCGGCGACGAGCGAGCGCAGGCCGCGGTCGGCGTCGGGCAGGGAGGCCCACGCGAGCGCCGCCACCACGGCGAGGACCGCGACGGCCGTGGCGAGGACGGCGGTGCGGCGCCTGCGGGCGCTCGGGCGGGGAGGTCGGCGCGGACCGTCCGGTGCCGGCGCGGGGGCGGGCACCGGGGCGAACGAGGGCGGTGGGGTACGCGTGTCCATGACCACCACTGCACCCGTCGGCATGTTGTCCCGGCGTCTCGCTTTTCGCAGACGTTCTCGATACACCCCGCTTCCTAGACTGGCGGGGGAGGCCCGCCGTCGGAGGGGTCGGGCCGACGAGCGGGTGGAGGATCGATGCGGGTGCTGGTCGTCGAGGACGAGCCGTTCCTGGCCGAGGCCGTGCAGACCGGGCTGCGGCGCGAGGCCGTCGCTGCCGACGTCGCGCTCGACGGGGAGGTGGCCCTCGAGAGGCTCAGCCACACCGCGTACGACGTCGTGGTGCTCGACCGTGACCTGCCTGGGGTGCACGGCGACGACGTCTGCCGGTCGATCGTGGCCCGAGGCCTGGCGCCCCGGGTCCTCATGCTCACCGCGGCGGGCACGCTCGACGACAAGACCCGAGGCTTCGGGATCGGCGCCGACGACTACCTGACCAAGCCGTTCCTGCTGCCCGAGCTGATCCTGCGCGTACGGGCCCTGGGACGCCGCCCGGCCCCGCTCCCACCCGTGCTGGAGGCCGCCGGGGTGCGGCTCGACCCGTTCCGCCGGGAGGTCTACCGGGACGGCGAGCACGTGCGCCTGAGCCGCAAGCAGTTCGCGGTGCTGGAGGTCCTGCTGGCAGCCGACGGCGGCGTGGTGAGCGCCGAGGACCTGCTCGAACGTGCGTGGGACGCGAACGCCGACCCGTTCACCAACGCCGTCCGGGTGACCGTCTCGACGCTCCGCAAGCGCCTGGGCGATCCCTGGGTCGTGCACACGGTGCCGGGCGTGGGCTACCGCGTCGGTGCGCCGAGCGGCGAGGCGTCGTGAGGGTCCTGCGCCAGACGGCCCGGCTCCGCCTGACGCTGAGCTATGTGGCCTTCCTGCTCGCCGCGGGGCTCGTGATGTCCGTCATCGTCTACGCCGTCATGCGGTTCGTCCCGAACTACCCGCTCACGGCGGCGAACCCGTCGGACGCCCACCTCTTCATCGCGTCGCGGGGCCAGATCCTCGACTCGCTGATCCAGGCCTGCGCCGTGGCCATGGGCGTGCTCGCCGTCGTCGGGACGGTGGGTGGGTGGCTCGTGGCCGGGCGGGTGCTGCGTCCGCTCGCGGACCTCAACACCGCCGCGCGGGCCGCGGCGTCGGGCGACCTGTCGCACCGCATCTCGGCCCGGGACACCCGGCGCGGACGGGACGAGTTCACGGACCTGGCCGACACGTTCGACACCATGCTCGAACGCCTCGAACGGTCCTTCGCCGCGCAGCAGCGGTTCGCGGCCAACGCGTCGCACGAGCTGCGGACACCGCTCGCGGTGACCCAGACCATGCTCGACGTCGCGCGCAAGGAGCCTGACGCCGTCGACCTGCCGCGCCTGCTCGAACGCCTCGACGTGACCAACCGACGAGCCACGGACCTCGTCGCGGCCCTCTTGCAGCTCGCGGCCCTCGACAGGTCGCCGATCGTCCGAGCGCCGTTCGACCTCGACGTCGTCGTCGAGGACGCGGTCGACGACGTCGCGCGCGAGGCCACCGAGCGGGGCGTGCGCGTCGAGGTGGACGTCTCGCCCGCCGTCGTGCCGGGCGACGAGATCCTCCTCGCTCGCGTGGTCGACAACCTGCTGCGCAACGCGGTCCGGCACAACCTGCCCCAGGACGGGTGGGCCCGCATCACGCTCGTCGACGCGGGGCTCGTCGTCCTGACCGTCGAGAACAGCGGCCGCGTCCTGACCGACGACGACCTCAGGATCGCCCTGGAGCCGTTCGCCCGCCAGGTCGGTTCCGTCGCGAGGACCCGCGACGACGTGGTGACCGACCGCAGCAGCAACGGCCTGGGGCTCGCGATCATCTCCCGCATCGTCGAGCTGCACGGCGGGAGCCTGAGCCTGACGCCTCGTCCCGGCGGGGGAGTCAGCGCGCGGGTCGTGATCCCTCGCGGGACGCGGCCGGTCGCCGCGGTCCGCACCGCCTCCTGAGGCGGCATACGGGCGGCCCGGTGGACCTGTGCCCTGCACGCCGCGGCCCGTCTTCGTACCCTGGAGGCATGCTGCTGACCCGGCAGACGCTCAGCGGGCTCGAGGACGGCACGGTGTCCCTCGCGTACCGCCGCTGGCTCGCGCCGCGCGTGCGCGCGGGCGGGCGGATGAGGACGCGGATCGGGGTCGTGGAGGTCACGTCGATCGACCGGGTCCCGGAGGTGGGCGGGATCCCCGTCCTGCCCGACGACGACGCGCGCGCCGCCGGGTTCCGCTCGGCCGAGGCGGCGCTCGCCTGGGTCGCCGCGAAGGGCGAGGGCGACCTGTACCGGATCGGTCTGCGGCGCGTGGGGGAGGACCCGCGCATCGCGCTGCGCCAGGAGGCCGACCTGTCGGCCGAGGAGGTCGAGGGGCTGCGCACACGGCTCGCGCGCATGGACCGTGCGGCGCCCGAGCCGTGGACCCGGTCCTACCTGGAGCTGATCGTCGCGCAGCCCGAGGTCGTGGCGCGCGAGCTCGCGGCGTCGATCGGCGTCGAGCGCGACTACTTCAAGGTCCGGGTCCGGCGCCTCAAGGAGCTCGGGCTCACCGAGAGCCTGCCCGTGGGGTACCGCATCTCGCCGCGCGGGCGGGCGTACCTCGACGCGACGTGACGGTGCGCCCCGATGCTCTCGTCCCTGCGGGGCGCGTCCACCGGGCGGTCGCACCAGGCCGGGACGAGTGCCCGAGCACCCGCCGGGCTCCACCTGCACGGAGATACACTTCCGCGGACAGCAGGGTGCACCGCGACGAGATGAGAAGTCCATGAAGATCGTCATCGTCGGTGGATCGAGGGGCACGGGGGCCCGCCTGGCTTTGCTCGCACAGGGAGAAGGACACGAGGTCACGGTCCTGTCGCGGAGCGGCAGCACCGTTGCCTCGGGGGTCGAGACCCTGACGGGGGACGCCACCGATCCAGAGGTGGCAGCCCGAGCGGTCGCCGGGGCGGACGCCGTCGTGGTGACCGTGGGCGGCGCCAAGGGGACCTCTCGTCAACGGTCTGCGGTCACGCGGGTCGTCGTGGCGGCGATGCAGGAAGCGGGAGTGCGCCGGCTCGTCGTGCAGTCCTCCTTGGGGGCAGGTGGCTCGGCAGCGCAGATGCCCGCACTCGTCCGGGTCCTGACGCGGGTCGTCCTTGCCTCGGCGCTGGCCGACCACGACGAGCAGGAGTCGGTCGTCGTGCGTTCGGATCTCGACTGGACGATCGTCAGACCGGCCGGCCTGACGAACGGCCGGACAACCGGTGACTGGACGGCGCGGGAGCTGACCGAGGGCGCCAAGGGATTCGGGTCCATCCCCCGCGGCGACCTCGCCGCCTGCCTGCTCCGCGTCCTGGAGGACGACTCGACCGTCGGCAGGGCGCTCGGGGTCAGCAACCGCTGAACCCTGGACCCGGGGACGTGCGTCACCGGGCGCTCCAGCGTCCGGTGTGCTCAGGACACGGGCGAGATGTCCACCCCGGGCAGCCCGTCGATGCTCGTCGCGTTCTTCTTGTGCCAGTACGCGTCGAAGTACTCCGGGTCTCGCCGGTCGTGGGCGCGGTCCAGGAGGTCGCGGTCGCCGACGAAGTCCATGAACGGCACCGAGTACCCGCACGAGTCCGAGACCCGGTCCACCTCGACCACGACGATGCCGCGCTGCCCGGACTCGCGCTCCTTGGCGAACAGCGGGCGCAGCTCGTCGAACTCGGGCGTCCGGGCGAGGACGTAGCGGCCCCGCCCGTGGAAGCGCACGATGTTCGGCGGTCCCTCGAACGCGCAGAACATGACGACGATGCGTCCGTTCTCCTGCAGGTGCGCCGCGGCCTCGGCGCCCGAGCCCGTGTAGTCGAGGTATGCGACCCGGTGCGGGTCGAGCACCACGAACGTGCCCCCCATGCCCTTGGGCGAGACGTTGACGTGCCCGTCACCCGCAAGAGGGGCCGTGCCCACGAAGAACACGGGCTGGGACAGCACGAAGCGGGAGAGCCGGGGAGTGATCTCGTCGTGGACGGTCGCCATGACGAGAGTCTGGCACCCGGGTGCGCGACGCCCGGGTGACGTCCACGCCTCGAGGTGAGCGGCGCCGTCGGGCCTACCAGCGCTGCTGGGCCTCCTCCGCCCAGCCGACCAGACCCCCCAGGTCCACCCACACGCCCTCGTCGGTGCGCGCGTGGCCCGACCACGTACCGAAGCACTGGTGCGTCTCGGTGCCCACGACGACCATCTCCGTGCGCGCGACCTTCTCGTGGAAGGGGGTGAACACGGCCTCGACCCCGTCGCCCGAGATGTGCCACGGGGCGAGCCAGTCCTCGCGGTCGTACTGCCAGTCGAGCTTCTGGCCGATCTTGTGGAGCCGACCGTCCACGAGCAGGGCGTTCTCGGTCGAGCCCGTGCCGTCCGTCCACTTGTCGCCGAGCTGGATGCCGCGTCCGTGCGCGCTGCCGGCTGCCCAGTTCCAGGTCATCGCGTAGGGCCAGCGGCCGCGGCCGTGGTCGAGCACCGCGAACGAGTCGTCGGCACTGACCTCGTGCCGGGTGCCGTGGACCGTGAGCGAGCCGGAGACGGGCCGGGCCACGTCCTTGACCGTGTACTGGAACAGGCGGTCGCTCCACGGGACGACGACCCCCAACGACTCGTGCCCCGGCGGGAGCGGGATCGACAGGTCGAGGCTCACGTCGTGGGACGCGGCACGGATCCGCGTGCCGCCCGGATCCTGGTCGATCACGATCGCGAGCCTCTTCGCGCGGGCCTCGGCGCGGCCCGCGCCGCTGGTCTCCGGCATCACGACGCCACGGGCCAGGGGCACGACGACGTCCGTCGCGGTCTCCTGGCCCGTCGCCCGGTCGAGGACGTACAGGCCGTGGACCCCCGCGTAGTCGATCGACGACGCGACGACGCCGATCACGTGCGTGGGCGTCACGACGCCCCAGTACTCCCACCGCTTGGTCCGTCCCCAGCCGCGCAGGTTCGCGCGGTGCAGCGGGGTGCGCGTCCACCCGACCGCGTCGGGGTTCAGGCGCCCGTCCGGCAGGCACAGGTCGACCGGGGCGGTGATCTCGCGCTCGTGCGTCGTCATGTCAGGAGGCTACTGGTCGGTAGGGGGTCGGTGTGCCGCGGGTTCCTGCGGACGACACTGCAACGTTCGGTGTTCGCAACACGGACGAAACGAGGGAGTCCGAGCATAGGGGAGCAAGGCCCCGGCGACGGGGCTGCGACGACTGGAGGACGAACCCGTGACCACACAACGCCCCTACTTCCTCGCCCCGACCAGCCCGCACCGGAGCAACCGCGCGACGCGCTCGGCCGGAGCCAACGGACGGATGCCCCGCGTCGTCGAGTCAGCGGAGGCCGGCGGGAAGCCCGTCCGTCGCGCCAACCCCGGTGACGAGCGCACGATCGACCCTGCGGACCGCAAGCGGCGTGCACGTGCTGCGCTCGGCGACCTGACGCGCGGCCTGGGGATCTGACCTCGCCCAGCTGGTGACGGCAGGTGTCAACGGGGACACCGCTGCGCGTCCGGGCTCCTGCTCGGTGCGCGGTGTGTTGAGACTGCGGTGGGTCTGGTGGCCCGGCCCGGCCTCAGGCGGGCTTGCGGGCCTCGATGAGGAACCGCGTCGTCGTCGCGACGAACGGCCCCTCGGCCTGGATCTGCTCGTGCAGGGCCTCGAGCCGGGGACGGTACTGCTCGACCGTGAACCCCGGGACCATCCAGATCACCTTGCGCAGGAAGTAGACGACCGCACCGACGTCGAAGAACTCGGTCCGCAGCTCCTCGAAGCGCAGGTCCACGACCTCCAGACCTGCCGCCCGGGCGGCTGCGCGACCGTCGTCGGGGTGGCGACCGTTGCGGACCTCCTCGGGCTGCGGGCCCAGGAAGAGCTCCACGAGCTCGAACACGCTGTACGGGCCGACGTGCTGCGCGAAGTACGTCCCGCCTGGCGCGAGCACCCGGGCGATCTCGTCCCACCAGGGCCGGACCGGGTGCCGGCTCACGACGAGGTCGAACGCCTCGTCCGCGAACGGGAGGGGCGGTTCGTCGGCGTCCGCGACGACCGCGACCCCCAACGGGTGCAGGAGGCGGGTCGCTCTCGCGACGTTGGGCGGCCATCCCTCGGTCGCGACGGTCAGCCGGGGAAGGTGCGGGACGCTCGCGAGGACCTCACCGCCGCCCGTCTGCAGGTCGAGCGCGGCGCTCGCGGTGCGCATGCGCTCGCCCATCGAGCGGGCGTAACCCCACGACGGGCGCTGCTCGGTCGCCCGTCCGTCGAGCCAGGAGAAGTCCCATCCGTCGACCGGGACGGATGCCGCCTCGGAGACGAGGTCGTCGAAGGTGCGGGTCATGTGGCGAGTCTGGCAGGCGGGCGGCGGGGGCGTCAGTCTTTTCACGCCCGGTCAGCGAGCAGGGCGATGATCGCGACGACGGATCCCCAGAAGGCCAGGCCCGCGCCCAGCGCGATCCCCATGCCGTGCGCGCCGTTGCTCGCGCGCCCGCGCTGCTCACCCGAGCGGACGGACCACGCGGCGCGCGCGGCGAGCGAGACGCCGAGCACCACGAGGACCAGCCCGACAGAAACCCATACCATCGCACCACTCTGCACACAGGTCAGGGGTGCCCGCAATCGGGAGAAGAATCCGATATCGAGGGATTTGTGACAGGTCTATGAGGCCCCGCACGAACCTTAACCGGGGGGGCGAGAACCGTGCGGGCGGTGGCCACGGGGCGGGACGCCGCTCGGTCGATGGCGAGACCGGCGGGCCGGGTGGGGAGCGCGCTCGGCGCGGCCGATCGGTCGCGCGAGACGGTGGCGCCGAGACGTCGAGCGAGGTCGCGCAGGGTGTGCGGACTGGTTGAAATCGGAAGGACTGTCTCCCTTCGCCCGCCAGGCGAGAGGGATTCGTCAACCCCCGCAGGGAGGGGGTAATGTCTTCCTCGGTGGCGCGAAGTACCCCCTGCATCGCGCCACCACCTAACGTTCCATGAAGCCCCCGCTCGGCCCCTGGCCGGCGGGGGCTTCGTCGTGCGTGGGGTCCTGCGGCACGGATCGGCACGTCGAGGCGCCGGTGTGCTGACCGAGCACCTTGAGCGACCGTCCTCGCAGGTGAGAGGTCGGAACCGGGCTAGGATCACCGAGGAGTCTGGAAGTAGGCCCGCTCCTTTCCCATGCCTTGGGGGCCTACTTGACCACTTCGTACAACCCGGCTCGACGATTCGATCCCACGCTCGCCGAGGCACTGCTGCGCGGCGCACCACAGCCCGTCGGCCAGTTCGTCCTCGACCTGTCGGACCAGTCCTGGTGGTGGTCGGACGAGCTGTACGCGATGCACGGCTTCCGCCCTGGCGACGTCATGCCCACCACGGCCCTGATGCTCGCGCACAAGCACCCAGAGGATCGCGCACGTGTCGAGGAGGTGCTGCTCGTCGCCGCGGCGACCGGCGAGCCCTTCAGCTCCGTGCACCGCATCGTCGACGCGCACGGGCGGACGCGGACCCTCGGCGTGGTCGGGCGCGGGCGGGTCGACCGCCGGACGGGCGAGACGACGCACGTCTCGGGCTACTTCCTCGACCTCACGACGACGCAGCGCGAGCTCGCCCAGCGTGACGCGACGGCCGCGATCCGGGCGTCGTCCGCGAGCCGCTCGACGATCGAGCAGGCCAAGGGGGCGGTCATGGCGATCTACGGGCTCCCGGCCGACGAGGCGTTCGACCTCATGTGCCACCACTCGAGCGTCACGAACGAGCCGTTGCGCGAGATGTCGCGGCGGCTCGTCGTCGAGCTGACGGCCGGGGGGAGCGAGGGAGTGCTGCGGCGCGAGGACCTGGACCGGTTCTTCGAGGGGAAGCGGCCGGTGCGGTAGCGCGAGACGGTGGGCCCCGTGGGACTCGAACCCACAACCTACGGATTAAAAGTCCGCAGCTCTGCCATTGAGCTAGAGGCCCGGGCACCGTGCGTCGCCTCGCAGGAGGCGGCGCCAAGGCCCGCGGAGAGTCTACGCGCCGAGCCCCCGCACGCGGTGACGTGCCCGCGTGCGGTGAGCGGCGCCGTCGGGCACCCCGGGCGGTTGGTCACCCGGCGCACGAGGTCAGCGCGGCGCGCGGGCGATCACGTCGAAGACGTGCCAGTGCTTGGGGCCGCTGAACGACGGGCCGTCCTCGTCCTCCTCGCGGAAGGCGAGGACGTCGAGCCCGTCGAGGAGAGCCTCGGCCTCCTCGCGCGTCAGGAACGTCCCCTCGATCGTCCCCGCGAACGAGTCGTTCACGCCGAACAGGTTCACGGCCAACCACGCGCCCGGCCGCAGGGAGCGGCGGATCGCGGCCCAGACGCGCGGGAAGTCCCCCGGCGACGCGTAGGGGAGCGCGTACCCGGAGTAGAGGAGGTCGGCGGGCGGCAGGTCGGGCAGCTCCGCGAAAGGCACGACGGCGACGCTCAGCCCCGCTCCTTCCTCGCCTCCCGTGGTGGTGCGGACGAGGTGCGGAGCGGTCGGTTCGCCGTCGAGCGCGTGGACGCGCCACCCGGCGCCCAGCAGTGCGGCGGTCTCGACGCCCGCGCCGCAGCCCAGGTCGACCGCCGACCGGCCCGCGCCCGGCCCCGCGAGGGACACGACCTCCTGGCAGAGCTCACGCGCGGCGCGGCCTGGCTGGGCAGCGTTGTAGACGGCCCAGTGGTCGGGGGAGTGGAGAGCGGTCACGGGGCCATGCTCCCACCGACGCCACCGCTGAGTGCGGAGCAGTTGTCGCGAGACGACGCGATCCACGACAACTGCTCCGCACTCAGCAGAAGCCCACTCACGCCCCTGCGTGCGCGGACCCTACGTGCCTCGCGTGCGCCTGTCGCGCCCGATCCCACTGGGTGAGAGACACGCCGTGGATCGGCCTGCGACCTTGCGATCGCGGCCGATCCTTGTTTGGTTGGAGGCAACCGAAAGGCGCACGCCGAGGGATCGCCGCAAGGCGTCCCGTGCGTCCCCAGGCAACCGAGAGGAACTCTCATGCTCACCCTGACCGACAACGCCCGCGATGCAGTCCAGGACCTCACCACGCGGGCCGGAGTGCCCGACGGTGGCGGCCTCCGGATCGCCGAGTCGGCGCCGCAGTCCGGCGACTTCGAGCTGGCCCTCGTCCCGAGCCCGCTGCCCGACGACACGGTCGTCGAGAGCGGTGACGCACGCGTCTTCGTCGAGCCGACCACCTCGATCGCGCTCGCGAACCTCACCCTGGACACCGACCCTCGTGCGACCGAGGGGCCCGGGTTCGTCCTCACGCCGCAGGCCTGACCGGCCCGGCACCACCTGCGGGGCCTGACCGCCCGCACCAGCACTCGACCGGCTGCGCGGCCCGCCCGTCCCGGGAGCCGACCCTCCTCCTCCTCGGAAGGTTCCCGGCCCGGCAGGGCTACGCACCCGATCACCTCGACGGGCCGTCCGCACGCAGCGGGCGGCCCGTCGTCGTGCGCCCGCCCGGGCCTCCCGGCGTCCCGTCACCCGTCGCGGCCGACCGCCCCGTCCGGCTCGTCCAGAAAACCCGGGTGTTGCACCTCGCGCCCCGCGAGCCATGAGCAGGGTATGAGAACCACTGCTCGCCTCGTGCGACCTCGTGCACTGATCGCCGGGCTCCTCGTGACCGCTGCCCTCGCGGGCTGTTCCGCTGCCGGCGCGGCCGACGGGCCGGGGCCGGGAGGGGACACCTCGCGCTACGGCTACGACGAGTCGACGGCGACGCTCACCCCCGTGTACGAGCTGGTCCCCCAGTTCAACGACCCGCGGGACGGGTACGCCCGCGACCTCCTCGCCCAGGAGTGCCTGCAGGGCGTCGTCGAGTACCGCCCGGCGGAACCCGGGGGCGAGCCCACCCTGTTCGACGCGCGCACGGGCCAGGCGCGCTTCGACGAGCAGATCGCCCAGCAGTGGGGGTACCCGCACCTGCGGTCCGAGCCGGCACGGGGCAGCGGGGTGCCGGACGGCGTCGAGGTCACCTCCGCGATGCAGGACGCGATGATCGCGTGCGGGCAGAGGACCGACGAACGGCTGGGGGCCGTCCCGGCCCGCTACCTGAGCACGGTCGAGGCAGCGGGCTGGGAGGCGGTCGACGGGGACGCGCGGGTCCAGGAGGCGATCCAGGCGTGGCGCACGTGCATGGAACCGGCAGGGGTCGTCGACCTGCCGGAGCGCCCGGTCGAGATGCCGTCGGAGTCGGTGACCGGTCCGATCGGCAACGCCGACGGGATGGTCGTGGACACGGAGGTCCCGTTGTCGGACCGTGAGCGCGAGGTGGCCGTCATCGATGCGCGCTGCCGGGCGGAGGGGTACGACAAGGCGGTGTTCCACGCCCGGGTCGAGGGCGAGCTCGCCGCGATCGGACGAGACGTCGAGGGGTTCGAGGCGACCCGGGACGACTACCTCGAGTACCAGAAGCGCATCGACGCCGTCATCAACGAGCTGGGCTGATCGGGCGATGGGACAGACGGTGCCCTCGGGCAGAACGGTGAGAGAAGCATGAAGCGTCTCGTGCTCGCCGTCGCGGCGATCGTCGTCGTCGGGGTCGGGGCGTGGCTGCTCGCGGTCAGGATGGAGTCGCCTCAGCAGGCGGCGGCCCGCGCCGAGCCCCCGGCCCCCGAGCCCGTGGTCGTCGCGCTGGACCGTGGGTACCTGAACGGTCCGGTGTCGATGACCGTCGAGGCCCAGAACCAGCAGAGTGTCGTGGTGACGCCTCCGGCTGCGCTGACCGGCGTGGTGACGTCCGTCGACCGGTCTGCCGGCGACACGCTGTCGCCGGGGTCGGTCCCGTTCCGCGTGAACGGGCGACCGGTCTTCGTCCTCGAAGGGGCTTTCGCGCTCTACCGCGACATTCGCCCCGGGGACGAGGGCGACGACGTCCTGGCCCTGCAGAAGGGGCTGCTGGCCGCAGGGTATGCATTAGGCCGGCCCGACGGGAAGTACGGCCCGCGGACCCAGGCGGCCGTGCGGTCGATGTACCGGGCGGCCGGCTACGCGGCGCCCGAGGTCGCCGTCGGGGCGCCCGATGCCGCCGCTGCGCCCTCGCCCGGAGCGAGCGCTCCGGAGACGACGGCCACGGGCGCGGGTGCCGCGGCGCCGTCGGACGGGACAGCGGTCCCGGCAGCCGGCGGGGGTGCTGCGGCCACCGTGAAGGGACCTGGTGTCCTGCAGTCCGAGGTGCTGACGGTGCCTCGGCTGCCCGCCGCCGTCGAGGGGATCACGACGGTCGGCACCGGCATCGCCGCTGACACGGGCCTCCTCACCCTCGGGACGGGGCAGGTCGTGCTCACGTCGACGCTGCCCCAGGGATCGGTCGGAGCGCTCACGGTGGACGCCGCCGCTCGGTTCACGGACGACTCGGGCACGGAGGCCACGGCACGCGTGACGGCGCTGGCGCCGACGGAGACGGGTGAGGTCACGGTCAGCCTGCTCACCGAGGGCGCCGTCCGCGCAGGCTCCTCGTACGTCCTGACGATCGACAACCCGGCAGCGGAGGACGGGGAGAGGCTGCTCGCGCCCGTGGCGGCGGTCGTGACCCGTGCCGGGCGGACGTACGTGTACGTGCGGGAGGGGACGGCGTTTCGCGAGGTGGCGGTCGAGGTCGAGGCGACCGTGGGCGGGGTCGCGGCGATCGTCGCGGCCGACGGCGATGCCGGTGACGGTGTCACGCTGGGTGAGGGGACGGAGGTGCGGGTTGGTTGACGTCGTGCTCGAGAAGGATCTGCTCGGTCCGACCGAATCGGTGGGGCGCCCGCTGATCGAGCTGAGGGGGATCACCCGCAGGTATGCGAACGGGACCATTGCGCTGGCCGGTGTCGACCTCGTCATCGGCCCCGGGGAGCGCGTGGCCGTCGTCGGACGCTCCGGCAGCGGGAAGAGCACGTTGCTGAACGTGCTGGGGCTGCTCGACGGCCCCGACGAGGGTGAGGTGCTCATCGACGGGCACCCCGTCGAGTCCGCGCAGGACCGGGTGCGGGCGGAGTGGCGTTCCTCGGAGCTGGGGTTCGTCTTCCAGCGGTCGCACCTGATCCCCGCCCTGAGCGTGCGCGAGAACGTCCTGCTCGGTCTGCGCTACTCGACCGCGTCGCTCGACGACGCCGACCAGGTCGTCACCGACTCGCTGCGCGCGGTGGGGCTCGAGCACAAGGAGCAGGCGCGGGCACGGACACTGTCGGGCGGGGAGATGCAGAGGGTCGCGATCGCACGGACCCTCGCCCGACCGGCTCGCCTGTGGCTGGCCGACGAGCCGACCGGGAACCTCGACTCGGCCCAGTCGCTCGAGATCATCGAGGAGCTCAAGCGTCGCGCCGCGGAGCGTGGAGCGGCGCTCGTCGTGGTCACGCACGAGCCCGACGTCGCTGCGCGGCTCGACCGCGTCGTCACCCTGCGCGACGGCCTCGTCGTGGCCGACAGCGCGGACGTCACGACCTCGCCCCACGGGCCGGACGAGGACCGGGGAGACCTGCCGATGCGTGGTCGCGGGCCGCGGACCCGGCTCACCGCGCGCCTGGCGCGCACCCTGCGGTTCGTGGCGCAGGGCATCACGTCCAACGCCGGGCGGACCGCGAGCGGCACCCTCGCGTCCGCGGTCGCGGTCGCCCTGGCCGTGACGGCGCTGGGGCTCGCGCAGAGCGCGTCAGGACAGGTGACCGAGCTCTTCGACGCACAACGGGCGACGCAGGTCACCGCGGCGCTGGCCGCGGACGGGACCTCGGACACTCGATGGCCCGTCCGGGTCGACGCCGTCGCCGAGTTCCCCGGCGTGACCGGAGTCGAGCACTGGCGGTACCGCACGGGGATCCCCGTCGCGAACGGGGCGCTCGCGGCCCTGACGGTCGACCTCGTCGAGGTCGACGAGGCCCCGGGGCCGATCACCGACACCGTCGTGACGTGGGCTCCCGGCGACGACCGCGTCCTCGCCGAGGGCGAGGTGCTGCTGGGTGCGGACCTCGCCCGACGGCTCGGTGTCGCACAGCTGGACGTGAGCCCCGAGATCACGGTCCAGGGCGACCCGTTCCGGGTCGTCGGACTGGTCACCGCGTCGAGGTCCGGCACGGCGACCGGATCGGCCTTCGTCGGCCCGGGGGCGACCGGCGACCTGGCGGCGTCGCTCTCGAGCGAGCTGTTCGTCGAGACGGTCCCGGGTGCCGCGCGGAACGTCGCGGACCGCCTCCACGACCTTGCCGACCCGTTCCAGACCACCCGGATGACCATCCACCCGGTGCTCGAGCCGAACGCGTTCCGCGGAGAGCTCCAGGACAGCGTCTCGGCCTCCCTGCAGGTGCTCGCCGTCGTGGCCGCGCTCGCGGGGCTGGTCGGTGTCGTCTTCGTCAACCTCCTGAGCGTGAGCTCCCGCACGGCCGAGCTCGGCGTGCGACGGGCGTTCGGCGCACGACGGAGCGAGCTCGTCACGCTCGTCGTGGGGGAGTGCACCGCGCTCGCCGTCCTCGGCGCGGTCGTCGGTCTCGCAGTCGGTTTCGTGGCGATCATGGTGGTGACCGCGGCCGCCCGGTGGCAGCCGATGTTCGACGAGCGCCTCCTGCTCGTCCCCCTCGCCGGCGCGCTCGTCTTCGGGCTCCTCGGCGGGCTCCCACCCGCGATCGCCGCCGGCAGGATCGAGCCCGCCGATGCCGTACGGTCGTGACGTGAGCCGCGACAGCGCCGTCGAAGCGGCCTTCGCCGGCATGTACCGAGAGACCTACCCGCACGTCCTGGCCTACCTCCGCCGGCGGGTCGACGACGACGCGGAGGACCTCGCGTCGGAGGTCTACGCCGTGGCGTGGCGCAGCTGGGGCCGCGTCCCGGCCGAGGAGATGCGGCCGTGGCTGTTCGGGGTGGCCCGCAACATCCTGGCGAACGGTCACCGTGCCAGGGACCGGCGACGGCGCCTCGAGCTCCGGGTGAGCGGAGAACGTGGGCCGGTGGCCGACGACGGGGCGCTCGCGGACATGTCGATCGACCTCCGCCGCGCCTGGGCGCTCCTCGACGACACGGACCGGGAGGTGCTCTCGCTCGTCTCCTGGGACGGGCTCACCTCGGCCGAGGCCGCTCGGGTCCTGGGTTGCTCGCGCGCCGCCTTTTCGATGCGCCTCACCCGAGCACGCCGACGCCTGCGACGGTCGCTCGACGCGGTCGAGCACGAGCCCGCCTCGAGCGCGCGGTCCGTCCCCGAGCCTCGGCCGGACCCGGGCGCACGCTCGGGCCCCCCGCCGCAGCCCCGCCCGGACGACCGCTCGACGCCCACGCTCACCGAAGGGAGACCGTCATGAAAGACCCCTTGGACGACCCGGTCCTGCAGCGGCTCGCGGCCGCGAACCCGGTCCACGTCGTCCCCCTGACCCCGGAGGAGTCGGCTCGGTCGGAAGCGGCCCTGCACAGGATCGTCACGACCCCGCTCCAGGACCGGCGACGCCGGCCCGCGTCGATGCTGCGCCGATGGGCGACCGTCGTCGCGGCGCTGCTCACGTCCGTCGCGGTGGCCCTGGTCGCCACGACACCGGCCTCTGCGGAACAGGTGCTGCTGCAGGCGGCGGAGAACGCCGCCAAGCAGCCACCCCCCAGCGGGGAGTACCTGTACGTCCGCTCCCAGGCCGAGGACCCGTACTCGTTCCCCTACGAACGCGAGATCTGGTCGTCGAGGGACGACGCGGTGCTGCGTGACGAGGGGGGCGTCTCCTTCATGGCCTTCTCCGACGGCAAGGACACCTTCGACCCGAGCCTCGCGCGGGTCATGGACCTCAACGAGGACGGCGAGACGTCCACGTTCGGGAACGGTGAGTCGATCACGTGGGACGAGCTGGCCGAGCTGCCCACCGAGCCCCGGGCGCTCGAGCGGCGCCTCTCCGAGGGGCTTGCGCCCTCGGGGCACGGAGACGAGTGGGACCTGTGGAAGCAGGTGGTGGGACTCCTGCTGGAGAGCCCGGCCTCTCCTGATCTCCGCCGCGCGCTCTGGCAGGTCCTCGCTGCCGCCCCGGGCACCGAGCTGCTCGGGGCGATGACGGACTCCGCCGGTCGTCCGGCGACGGGCATCGAAGCGGACTTCACGCAGGAGGTCGGAGAGCGGGAGGTGCTGCTCCTCGACCCGAGCGACGGCACGCTCCTGGAATCACGGACATACGCCGACGGCACGCTCGCCCACCGCATGACCGTGCTCGAGAGCGGCTACCGGGACGTCGCCCCGGACGTCGAGCCCTACCACTGCGGGCCCGGTGCGGTCCCGTACGTCTCGTGCTGACGACGGCCTGGGGCGGTGCTTGCCCGACCGATCACGCCCCCACGGGCGACACGATCCAGTAGCCGCCCAGCGCCGCTGCGCCGACCGTCACGAGCAGGAACACGCCGACCCACACGATCCCCGGGATACCCGTGAGGCGCGCGAGCATGTCGGCGTCGGACTGGCGGGCCTTGCCGCGGCTGCGCGAGACCTGCAGCTCGAGGACGGGGCGCACGGCCCCCAGCAGCAGGAACCACGTGACGGCGTACGCGACCGCGCTCTGCACGGGCGGGGTCGCGGCCCAGGACACGAGCACGAGCGCGACGCCGCTCACGAGCACGGACCACAGCCCGAACCAGTTGCGGATCTGCAGGAGCATGAGGGTCAGCAGCAGCACGAGGAGCCACAGCAGCCCGACGGCGTAGCCCGCCCTGAGCAGCGCGGCCGCCCCGAGGCCCACGAGGCCCGGGCCGACGTACCCCATGAAGGCCGTGAGGACCATGCCGAACCCGCGCGGCTTGCCGTACGAGACCGTGAGGCCCGACGTGTCGGAGTGCAGGCGGATGCCGCTCAGGCGCCGGCCCGTGAGGAGTGCCGCCAGGGCGTGCGCACCCTCGTGCGCGATCGTCACGACGTGCCGCGCGACGCGCCACACGGGCGTGAAGACCACGACGATCAGGGCCGCGAGCGACATCGAGAGCACGATCGCGGAGGCCGGCGCGGGCACCGGCGTGGTGGCGGCCGACCAGATCTGACCGATGACGTCGCCCACTGAGCTCATGAAGTCCACGGGCGACATTCCACCACGGTCACGTGTGCGACGGGTGAGAGGTTCGGACGGGCATCGGGGGAGGTGAGAGTCCGGTGAGGGATGTGGAGACGTCGATCACCATCGATGCACGGACGCTCCAGTCATGAGAGAGTGGGGACCGTGGCTGCGCATCTCTGCGCGCCCAGCGTCGTGGAGTTCCCTGGATTTCTTGCGGCGAACCCCGACCCTACGCCCGAGAGGCAAACCCTTGAACAACCCCATTCGTGCTGCCGTGCGCCCGAACGCCGCAGCCCCCCGCACCAACCAGTCGCAGGGACAGCAGTCCCGCGACACCAACCGCCCGGCTCGCGACGACCGGGCCCGCCCGGCCCGCGACGAGCGTGACAGCCGTGACTCTCGTCCCGCCAAGGTGACCCGCGACGGTCGCCCCGTCCGTGAGCGCGACTCGCGCGACGGCCGCGGCGCCGGCCAGGGCCGCCCCGCCGGCGGCAACCGGGAGCAGCGCGCTCCTCGTGAGCAGCGCGAGCAGCGTCCCGCCCCCGTCCGCTCGTCGGTCCCGACCGTCGTGCCCGAGGGCCTGACGTTCGCCGACTTCGCGATCCCCACCACGGTGATCCGCGAGCTCAGCAGCCAGGGCATCGAGTCGCCGTTCCCCATCCAGGTCGCCTCGCTCCCGGACACGCTCAAGGGCCGCGACGTCCTGGGCCGTGGCCGCACGGGCTCGGGCAAGACCCTCGCGTTCTCGCTGCCGGTCGTCACGCGCCTGTCCCAGTCGGACACGCGCCGCGCAGCCCGTCGCCCCCGCGCCCTGGTCCTGTGCCCGACGCGTGAGCTCGCGAACCAGATCAACGCCACGATGGAGCCGCTCGCGAAGGCCCTGGGCCTGAACACGACGACCATCTTCGGTGGCGTCGCGCAGAGCCGCCAGGTCAGTGCGCTCAACGCGGGCGTCGACATCGTCATCGCCTGCCCGGGGCGCCTCGAGGACCTGCTCAACCAGCGCGTCCTGTCGCTCGACGGCATCGAGATCACGGTCCTCGACGAGGCCGACCACATGGCCGACCTGGGCTTCCTGCCCGGCGTCAAGCGCATCATGGACAAGACCCCGACGCGCGGCCAGCGCCTGCTGTTCTCCGCGACGCTCGACAACGGCGTGGACCAGCTCGTCAAGCGGTACCTGAGCAACCCGGTGAGCCACTCGGTGGACTCGGCCGAGTCGCCCGTCTCCAACATGACGCACCACATCTTCGCGGTTCGTGATGCGGACGCGAAGAAGGACGTCGTGCAGCAGCTCGCGTCGGGCACGGGCCGTCGTGTCCTGTTCACGCGTACCAAGCACCAGGCCAAGAAGCTCGCGAAGCAGCTCACGGCCCAGGGCATCCCGTCGGTCGACCTGCACGGCAACCTGGGTCAGGGCGCGCGCGAGCGCAACCTCGAGGCGTTCTCGAACGGTTCGGTCCGCGTGCTCGTCGCGACCGACATCGCGGCGCGCGGCATCCACGTCGACGAGATCGAGCTGGTCGTGCACGTCGACCCGCCGGCCGAGCACAAGGCGTACCTCCACCGCTCGGGCCGTACGGCTCGTGCCGGTTCCGAGGGCGTCGTCGTGACCGTCATGCTCCCCGAGCAGCGCAGCGACGTGAAGGACCTGACCCGCAAGGCGAAGATCACGGCGCAGCCGCAGTCGGTGGCCCCGGGTGACGCGGCGATCACGTCGCTCGTCGGCGACGTCGCCGAGTACGTGCGCCCCGCGGACATCACGCCGCCGCAGACGCAGGCCCGTCGTGGCACGCCGTCGCGCAACGGTGGGACGCGTGCGACGCGGACGTCGGCCCCGGCCAAGTCCGCGGGCCCGACGGCGCAGCGCGCCCAGGGTGGTCGCGGCCAGTCGGCTCAGGGCGGCGAGGGCGGCGCCGGTGCGCAGGCTCGTCGTCGTGGCGGCCGCGGTCGCGCGCAGCGCGGTGGCGGCTCGGCGACGGTGTACTCGTCGTCGTCGTACTGACCCTTCGCTGAACGGCCTGGTCCTTCGCTGACCGGCCGGCGGGAGCTTCTCGCCGGCCGTGCTGAACGACCGAGCAGGGCCCCGGCGGTGATCCTCGGATCGCCGCCGGGGCCTTCTGCGTCCCCTCGTGGACGACGTCACGACGGGCCCGGTCGCCCTCGGCCGTCCCCGTGGTCGGGCTCGTCGCACCACCGGGAACACCCGGACGGCCGTCATGGTTGTCGCCGTCGGAGGTGGAGCATGACCAACGAGACCCACGACACGACCGGCAACCTGTTCTCGCAGAAGGTGTACCCGGTCGCCAAGCCCGAGGCCCAGTGGCGCGAGGAGCTGGCACCCGACGAGTACGCGGTGCTGCGGCAGGCCGGCACCGAGCGCCCCTGGACGGGCGAGCTCCTGGACGAGAAGCGCGAGGGCATCTACCGGTGCCGGGCGTGCGGCCACGAGCTGTTCCGTTCGGAGACCAAGTTCGACTCGCACTGCGGGTGGCCGAGCTTCTACGCGCCCAAGGAGTCGGACGCGGTCGAGCTCATCCAGGACCGCAGCCACGGCATGGTCCGTACCGAGGTGCGGTGCGCGAACTGTGGCTCGCACCTGGGGCACGTGTTCGACGACGCGCCCCAGACCCCGACGGGCGACCGGTTCTGCATGAACAGCCTCAGCTTGACGTTCGAGGACGCCGAGGCCTGAGCCGTCCCGGCCACCGCGTGTCAGAGCGGGCGTGACCCTCGGGCCACGCCCGCTCTGGCGTCCGCGAGCACGTCGAACCCGACCGCGAGCAGTACGCCCAGCAGGTAGAGCAGCAGGTCGCGCGCGCTGAACGTGCTCCCGAGCACCCACGCGGCCGCAGGCACGACGTCCAGCACGGCACCCACCACGGGCGTCGCCTGGAGGGCCTCGACGAGCCAGCACCACGTGAGCACAACTGCCCCCGCGACCCACGGTCGCACCCGAGGAGCCACGAGCACGAGCGCCGCGTAGACCGCGACCGCGTACAGCAGGTCCCCGACCACGTCACCGACGGGGTCGGGGACCTGCGTCGTCACCACGAGGCCCAGGGCGACCACGGCCGTGAGGACGGCCAGGACGCGAGGGCGGCTGCGCCGTCGGGCAGCACGCGGCGCGGACCCCCGCCGCGCTGCCGGTGACGCGTCCGACGGACCCGTCATCTCAGCGCGTCGCCTGCCAGCGCACGACGTCCTCCGAATAGCGGTGCAGCAGGCCCGCGAGGGCCGCGACGTCGTCGGGGGACCAGTCGCTCAGCGCCTGCGAGATCGAGTCGACGCGGCGCTCGTGCGTCGTCCGCAGCAGCGTCGCGCCCTCCTCGGTGAGGGTGATGATCTGGCCGCGGGAGTCGTCGGGGTCCACCTCGCGGCACACCATCCCCACGGACTCGAGCCGGGCGAGCTGGCGCGAGATGGTCGCGCGCCCCACGCCGAACTGCTGCGCGAGGTCCGACCCCCGGACGCCCGGGTTCACGGCGATGTGCGCGAGCAGCGGGTACGCGCTCGCGTCGAGGTCGGGGTGGATGCGCTTGGCCATCGCGTTCGCGGACGACCCCGCGCGGCGGGTCAGGACGCGCAGCTCGCGCTCGAGCGCGAACAGGGGCGACTCGTCGCTGGGAGAGGGGGTGGGCGTTGAGGACACAGTCGGCTCCGGCTGGTCGGTCGGCGAGGGCGAGGTCACGGCCCCATCATGGCGTGCAGCGGGGCCGCCGTGGAACAAGCATCCACGACGGCCCCGGGTGAGTTCCGGCAGGTGGGCGGTCAGCGCGAGGCGCTGCCCCCGGCCGTGGCGCCGTCGCGGGCCCCCGCGAGGACCGCCTGCTCGGCGTCGAAGTCGCCCTCGTGCTCCTGCTCGATCTCGTCGGTCAGGTCCGGCAGACCGGCCGCGAGCTCACGCTCGAGGCGCTCGTCGAGCCCCGACTTGGTGCCGAGAGGCACCTCCTTGAGGAACAGCACGCAGACCAGACCGATGACCGCGAGCGGCACTGCCACGAGGAAGATGTCCGCGATCCCGTCGCCGTACGAACGCTCGACGAGGTCACGCATGGGGGCGGGCAGGGTGCTGACGTCGGGCACGGTGCCGCCCGTCGCGTCGGTCGGCACGCCCATCTTGGCCAGGCCGTCCTGGATCGAGGTCGTGACCTTGCTCGCGAGGACCGCGCCCAGGACCGAGACGCCGATCGCGCCGCCCAGGGTGCGGAAGAACGCGACGGTCGAGGTGCCCGCGCCCATCTCGGAGACGTCCAGGGTGTTCTGGACCGCGAGCACGAGGTTCTGCATGAGCATGCCCATGCTCGCGCCAAGGAAGAACAGGTACACGCTGATGAGCACGAAGCTCGTGTGGTAGTCGATCGTCGACAGCGCGAACAGCGACGCGACGAGGAACACGCCGCCCGCGACCATGAACGACTTGTAGCGTCCGGTGCGCGTGATGAGCTGGCCGATGAGCGTCGAGGCGACGAAGGTCCCGACGATCATCGGGATGGTCAGCAGCCCGGACTCGGTCGCGGTCTTGCCGCGCGCGACCTGCATGTACTGGCTGAGGAAGACCGCGGTGCCGAACATCGCGACGCCGACCGCGACGCTCGCGAGGACCGCGAGGACGAACGTGCGGTTCTTGAACAGGTGCAGCGGGATGATGGGCTCGACCGCGCTCTTCTCGACCAGGACGGCCGCGACCAGCGCGAGGACCGAGCCGACGACCATGACGGCGCTCTGCCACGAGACCCACTCGAAGTTGTTGCCCGCGAACGTGACCCACAGCAGCAGGGTCGAGACCCCCACGCTGATGAGCAGCGCGCCCCAGTAGTCGATCGTGACGATGCGGCGGGGGATGGGCGGCAGGTGCAGCGTGCGCTGGAGCACGACGATCGCGGCGATCGCGAACGGCAGGCCCACGAAGAAGTTGAGGCGCCAGCTCACGGTGTCCGTGAGGACACCGCCGAGGAGAGGCCCGCCGATCTGGCTCACGGCCATGATCGCGCCCATGAGGCCCATGTACTTGCCGCGCTCGCGCGGCGAGATGATGTCCGAGATGAGGACCATGGCCAGGGCCATGAGGCCACCGGCGCCGATGCCCTGGAGGGCGCGGAACGCGATGAGCGTGCCGACGTTCTGCGACAGCCCCGCGAGGGCGGCCGCGACCACGGAGATGATCAGCGCGACCTGGATGAGGACCTTGCGGTTCGTCAGGTCGGCGAGCTTGCCCCAGATGGGCGTGGAGATGGTGGTCGTCAGCAGGGTCGCGGTGACGACCCAGGTGAACGACGACTGCGACCCCTCGAGGTCGCTGATGATCTTGGGGAGCGAGCTCGAGACCACGGAGGTCGCGAGGATCGAGACGAACATCCCGAGCAGGATGCCGGACAACGACTCCAGCACCTGCTTCCGGGTCATGGTGGTGGTTGCGCTCATACAGGTCTCACATTCATAGGTCGTGCTTCTTCGTCGAAACGTCGTGGCAAGGCCCGACGGCGGAGGTCGGGCCGGGTGGGCAGGTCGCCCGGGGGAGTGGTCAGGTGCGCGAGAGCGCGTCGGTGAGGCGCTCCAGGTGACGGATCGCCTCCCGGAGGTCCTCGGGCGTCCAGCCCACGAAGGTCTCGGCCGTGCGCCTCATGAGCAGGTCGAACGTCTCCTCGACCTTGGCGTGGCCCGCGGGCGTGAGGGTCACGCTGCGGGCGCGGCGGTCGTCGTCGCAGGCGGTGCGCTCGACGAGGCCCGCCTCGACGAGGTGCGTCACCTGGCGGCTCGCGACCGACAGGTCGACCCGCAGGTGGTGCGCGAGCTCGGTGACCTGGAGCGGGCCGCAGCGCTGGAGCAGCCGGAGCGCTCCGAGCGAGGCCCGGGGGAAGTCGAGCTCGCGCGACAGGCGGGCCGAGACCTCGCGCTGGGCGCGGTTGAGCTCCTCGAGCGCGACCGTGAGCTCCATGACGGGGACGTCGAGGGGCGAGGTCGGGGAGGTGGTGGGGGGTGCTGCGTCGTCGAGGGGGGCGTCGAGCGACGGGCTGGTGGAGAGGGACACGCGAGAGGGCTCCTTAGTTGCTGCAAGCAACGATACTCCGTGGTGGTTGCTGAGGGCAATAGTTGCAGGGGGCATCTTTTGGGGGCGTGGTGGGCGCCGTCGTGGCGACGTGCGCACGTGCGCGAGCCCCGCCGTCGGGCCCCGTGCGTACGATCGAGAGGTGAGCGAACAACCGACCCCCACCCACCGCCCGCGCCGCCCCGCGATGCTCGACCCGCGCGACGCCGAGGAGCTGCCCGGGGAGATCGATCCCGCGCTGCGCGACCAGATCGCCCACACGACCGCCGCCGCGATCGTGCACGGCGCCCGCGCGTCCGAGGACCCCGAGGTCGTCGACCGGCTCATCCGCCTCGTCGAGACCGAAGGGCTGGACGTCGTCTCGGGTCTCTGGGCCGACTCGGCCCCCGCGACCCTGCCCGGCGCGCTCTGGCGCCTGTACGTCCTGCGCGAGTGGGTGCGTCGCGACCCCGAGACGGTGACCCTGCGCTACCGGCTCGGCGTCGACGCGGCCCCCGTCCAGGAGGTCGTCGCCGGCGTCGCGAGCCCGCCCGGGCCTCAGGACGTGCGCGAGCTCGCCGACGCCGTGCTCTCGGGCGTGTTCGCGGGCGACCTCGCCGTGGCCCTCGAACGAGCCGCCGCGTTCTGCCGCATCCTCGCCACGGGCGCCGCGTTCGACGCCGACACGCGTGAGGTCGCCGACCCGGGCTCCGCGCTGCGCATGACGCGCGGCGCCTCGTCGCTGCTGCGCACGGCCG
Source organism: Oerskovia enterophila (assembly GCF_044748475.1). NCBI lineage: Bacteria > Bacillati > Actinomycetota > Actinomycetes > Micrococcales > Cellulomonadaceae > Oerskovia > Oerskovia enterophila. The sequence continues at coordinate 62,726 of NZ_JBIVFZ010000004.1, read as the reverse complement.
AGGAGCTCGAGCATGCCGCCGCGCTCTGGCGGGCCGACAGGCTCGACTGACGCTGCGACGTCGGGCGCGCGGGCGGTGCGGCGGGGCGACCGTCGCGCGTGCTCGCGAGGCCGCCGAGGCTTCGCCCGGACGCTCCGCGGGCGGTGCGACGGGGCTCGCGCGGTGCCGTCACCAGCCGGTTGGGAGGCTTCGGCCGAGCGGGCGTAGGATGAACGACGACGTCGGGTCGCGGTAGCCCCGGGCTCCAACATCAGCCGCTTCGAGCGGCCTTCGCGCCGACAGGCGCTCCCGGCCCGGCGTCGCCCCCCACCACGACGTGAGCACCCTCTCGCCCTGCCTTGACAGGGCTCCTGGGGGCTGCCGTCAGGCCGCCCGAGCGATTGAACGTTCAGGCGACAGTTCGGTTACATTTGACGGGCGTTAGGGATGCGTTAACGCGCACCTCGAGCGCTCCTCACCACAGCGTCACCTTCCAACAGAACACCTGTGACATCCGGGTGGCGATCGCTCTGAGCGGTCGTCATCTCGCCTGTGAAAACCCCACCAGCGTCCAGCCCTTCCGGAGCCTCCCGTGCGCTTGCGCCTCACCCCGCGCGATACCTCGTTCTTCGACCTTCTCGCTGACTCCGCGCAGCACCTGGTCACCGGGGCAAACCTTCTCGCCGAGCTGCTCGGCGCAGACCGGCCCACCCGCAAGGAGCTCGCCAAGAAGCTGGCAGAGACCGAGCACCTGGCTGACGACGCGACGCACACGATCATGCGACGCCTCAACCAGACGTTCGTCACGCCGTTCGACCGCGACGACATCTACGGCCTCGCCTCGGCGCTCGACGACTGCATGGACTACATGGAGGAGGCCGCGGACCTCATCGTCCTGTACAAGATCGACGAGCTGCCCGCGCGCGTCTCCGAGCAGGTCCAGGTCCTCCAGCGCGCCGCCGAGCTGACCGCAGAGGCCATGCCGCGCCTGCGCTCGCTCAACGACCTCGCCGAGTACTGGGTCGAGGTCAACCGCCTCGAGAACCAGGCCGACAAGATCCACCGCAAGCTCCTCGCCGAGCTCTTCGACAACGTCGCCGACCCGATCCTCCTCATCAAGCTCAAGGAGGTCGTCGAGATCCTCGAGCAGGCCGCCGACGCGTTCGAGAAGGTCGCGAACACCGTCGAGACCATCGCGCTCAAGGAGTCCTGAGCTCCGTGGAATTCGCTCTTGTCGTCCTCGTCGTCGCGCTCGCGCTGAGCTTCGACTACACGAACGGATTCCACGACGCGGCCAACGCGATCGCGACATCCGTCTCGACGCGCGCGCTCACCCCGCGCGCTGCTCTGCTCATGGCCGCGGTCATGAACTTCACCGGAGCCCTGCTCGGGACCGAGGTCGCAGAGACCATCGCGACCTCGATCGTCGACCTCCAGGACGTGCCGTCGCACACCGCCCTGGTCGTGGTGCTGTGCGCCCTGGTCGGGGCCATCGTCTGGAACCTCATCACGTGGTGGTTCGGGCTGCCGTCGTCCTCGACGCACGCGCTGATCGGTGGCCTCGTGGGCGCCGGCCTCGCGGGCGGTCTCGCGATCTACGGCGCCTCGATCGTCGACAAGGTCGTCCTGCCGATGATCTTCTCCCCGATCGTCGGCTTCGGCCTCGCGTTCATCGTCATGGTCGGTCTGCTGTGGGCGTTCCGCCGCGCGGCCCCCTCCAAGACGACGCGCCGCTTCCGCCTCGCGCAGACCGTCTCGGCCGCGGCCATGGCCCTGGGCCACGGCCTGCAGGACGCGCAGAAGACCATGGGTGTCATCTTCATGGCTCTCCTGACCGTCGGCTGGGCCAGCCCCGACGAGGGCATCCCGCTGTGGGTCAAGCTCGCCGCCGCGGCCGCGATCTCGGCCGGGACGTACTCGGGTGGCTGGCGCATCATGCGGACCCTGGGTCGCAAGATCATCGAGCTCGACCCGGCGCGCGGTTTCGTCGCCGAGTCAGTCTCCGCGATCGTGCTCTACGTCAACGCGTTCGCGCTGCACGCGCCGGTCTCCACGACGCACACCATCACGTCCGCGATCATGGGCGTCGGCGCGACCAAGCGCCTGTCCGCGGTGCGCTGGGGCGTCGCCAAGAACATCGGCATCGCGTGGGTCCTGACCATCCCGGCAGCCGCGCTCGTGGCCGCGATCATGTACTGGATCCTGTCGCCGATCCTGCTCTGAGGCTCCGCCTCGCCCGTGCGCGTCGCCAGGACCAGCGTGACCGTGAGGTCACGCTGGTCCTGCTCTATCCGGGGGGATCAGTTGTCAGAACTGAGCCGGGGGATACCCGGGTGTGCTTCTGACAGCTTTGTTGGTGATGGGGCCTGACCGACGTTGCACTGCTTGGTTGTCAGAACTGAGCCGGGGGATACCCCGGTGAGCTTCTGACAACTACGCGGAAGTCTCCTGCGCTGCCGGCCCGAGATGGTGCCGGAGGATGTCGTAGACCCGGTCCGGCTCCAGCCGGACGGCGCCAGCGGGGACCCGGACGACGATGTCCCGCCTGCTCGCGTCGAGCTCGGCCGTGCGCAGCAGGTCCTCGTACCAACGGTCCGGGTCGCTGTGGCCGATCCCGTCGACCTCGACGACCAACCGACGCCCGTCGCGGAGCCGCCACTCGGCGTCGAGGTAGCGCTGGCGTCCCTGCGAGTCCTTGCGTAGTGCCTGTCGTTCAGGGGCGGGCAGGTCGCGTTCGCGGCAGAACCTGATGAAGTCGATCTCGGCCAAGGACTGCGAGCCGCCGGCGATGTCGACGAGCGAGGTGCGCATGATGCTCCGGAAGCGGACGGCACCCACCCGATCGAGCTGTTCGAAGAGCTCGTCGGTCGTGGCCAGCCCTTGCTGCACCGTGGCGGCGAGCAGTCCGACAGCGGTGCGTGGGTGGCGCTGCCACGCGGCTGCGTCGACCGCAGCACGCTGTGCTGTGTGGACGGGGAGGCCGAGGAACGGGCGGATGTCCTCGGGCGCCGGACGGCGAGACTCGTGGACGACGACGGCGGGGACGCGTGGGGGCCGCGCCCCACGAGCGACGACGATGTGGATCCCCGGCCGAGTCCAGCCCGTCAGCCCGCGCATCGACAGTGCGGACCACGAGCCGATGGCGACCGTCCCCTGTGCGCTCAGCACCGCGATCCACCGCCGGGCCGGCTCGGTGACCGGCCCGTTGTGAAGCAGGACGACGTCGCGGGTTGCGAGCGTCCATCGTCTCGCCGCCAGCTGTGCGCTCACGTGCTCCCAGGAGACGCCCAGCCCTCGCAGCTGCGTCCGGGTCACCACTCCTTCCTGGTAGTGGTTGATCCGGTGCAGGCCCGGGACTGACTCCAACGCGTCCGACGTTCCGCTCATGCCGGGGATTCTTGGCGTCCGCGACGTCGGGCGTCGGAGGGCCACCGTCGTCTGTGGACAGAGGACGCTGGGAGTGGGCGGTGCACGCCGTCGGATGGTGCGCTGTCGCCGCTACCGGTTGTCAGAACTCGCCCGGGGTATGGCCCGGCTCAGTTCTGACCACGGGAGCGGGTGAGCCAGGGGTGTTTGGTTGCTCTGCCCCTCGGCGAGAGTTGTCAGAGTTTCCCCGGGGTATAGCGCGGCTCAGTTCTGACAACAAAGCGGTGGCTGTCACAGGTGCTTGGGTCTCGACCCCAGCCTCCGAGTCCAGCCAGCCCAGCCCACTGAGCCCCCGAGCGCCTGCGCCTTCGAATCGATGAGCCCCCGATCCCCCGATCCCCCGGGTCCCCGAGCCCCAAGTCCCGAGGCGTCAGAGCGAGCCCACGCCCCAGGTCCTCCAGGCTTCGACACGGAGACCGAGCTCACCACCACCGGCCCGCCTCAGTGCAGCGGCGGCGCGACCTTCTCCGCCGCGAGGACCCTCGGACCCTTGGGCGTGTCCGCGACGTGCGCCACGAGCATCTCGCCCGGCTCCAGGAACGGGTCCCGGGTCGGCAGGGCGTTCGCCACGGGGCGGCGCGAGTGCTGTCCCAGGACGTCGAGCACCGTGGGTAGCACGGGCCTGTGCGTGCAGAGCACGGTCGACCGCTCGGACTCGAGCAGCTCCCGCACCGTGCGGGCGACGCGCGAGGGAGACCGCTCGTGCTGGGCCTCGGACAGGTGGTCGATCGAGATCGTCTCGAGCCCCGCCGCCTGCGCGTAGGGCGCGATCGTCTGCGCGCACCGGTCCCACCGGCTCGTGACCACGGTGTTGACCCCGTAGGCGGCCAGCACCGGGACCAGCGCGACGGACTGCGCGTGGCCCGCGGGCGTGAGCGGCCGGTCCTGCTCGGCCCCGTGCCACGCGGCCCGGGTCACGGCCTTGCCGTGCCGGGCGATCACGACCACGCGGGTCGAGAGGCGACCGTGCGTGTACTCCTCGACGAGGGCGGCGAGCGGCCCGCGGTCGGCCTTGCGCGTCACGCGGCGCGCAGCCTCCTCGACACCGAGCCACTCGGTCGCGTCGATCTCGTCGGGCGACACGGGAGGCACGGGGGCGCGCGCGGCGAGCGGTCCGGCGTCGCGCACACGCTTGGCCTGCTGCGCGGCCCAGTAGTGCACGCGCTTCACCCGGCCCTCGGGGGTCAGGTACTGCAGGCCGGGCAGCGGGACACCGAGGATCACGGGCTTGCCGGTCTCCTCGGCCACCTCGCGCACGGCTGCGGTCTGGAACGTCTCGCCCGGGTCGAGCTTGCCCTTGGGCCATGACCAGTCGTCGTAGCGGGGCCGGTGCACGAGCCGCACCTGCAGCTCGCCGTCGCGCACGCGCCACACGAGCCCGCCGGCCGACTCGATCACGGGGGCGTGCGGGACGTGGGTGGGACCGAGGGTGTCCACGAGCGGAGCGAACGAGGACGGAGAGCTCATTGACCCATGCCCAGACGACGGCGTTGTCGGGTGATGAGGGTGGACTGGATGTCGGTCAACGGGCCCTCGGGTCCGGTCGCGTGCCGCACCCAGGTCCCGTCCGCCTGCAGGTGCCACGACGCGGTGCCGCTGTCCATCGAGATGTCGATGAGGTCGAGCAGGTTCGTGATCTGGTCGGGGTCGACGAGGCGCACGAGCGTCTCCACGCGCCGGTCAAGGTTGCGGTGCATGAGGTCGGCCGACCCGATGAAGACCTCGGGGCCGGACTCGGGACCGTCGGCGATGGCCGGGCCGCCCGAGTTGGCGAACGCGAAGATGCGCGAGTGCTCGAGGAACCGTCCCAGGATGGACCGCACCCGGATGTTCTCGCTGAGCCCCGGCACCCCGGGGCGGATCGCGCAGATCCCGCGGACCACGAGGTCGACCTTCACGCCTGCCTGCGATGCCCGGTAGAGGGCGTCGATGATGGTCTCGTCGACGACCGAGTTGACCTTGAACTTGACCCACGCCTCGCGGCCTTCGTGGGCCGCGACGGCCTCGCGCTCGATCCGTTCGACGAGGCCCGAGCGCACCGAGCGGGGCGCGACGAGCAGGCGGTGGAACCTCGACTGGGGCGCGTAGCCGCTCAGCTGGTTGAACAGGCGCGTGAGGTCCTGGCCGACCTCGGGGTCCGCGGTCAGCAGCCCGAGGTCCGTGTAGAGGCGCGCGGTCTTGGGGTTGTAGTTGCCCGTGCCGACGTGGCAGTAGCGCACGAGCCCCTCGGGCTCCTGGCGGACCACGAGCGAGAGCTTGCAGTGCGTCTTGAGGCCGACGATCCCGTACACGACGTGCACGCCCGCCTGCTCGAGCTTGCGCGCCCAGGAGATGTTGGCCTGCTCGTCGAAGCGTGCCTTGATCTCGACGAGCGCGAGGACCTGCTTGCCGGCCTCGGCCGCGTCGATCAGGGCGTCGACGATCGGCGAGTCGCCCGACGTCCGGTACAGCGTCTGCTTGATCGCGAGCACGTTGGGGTCCGCGGCGGCCTGCTGGAGGAACGTCTGGACCGAGGTCGAGAACGAGTCGTACGGGTGGTGCAGCAGGATGTCGCGCTCGCGGATCGCCGCGAACACGTCGGTCGGGTTGGCGCTCTCCACCTCGGCGAGGAAGCGGTGCGTGGTCGGCACGAACCGCGGGTAGTGCAGGTCGGCGCGGTCCAGGTCGGCGATGAGGTTGAGGCCCGTGAAGTCGAGCGGCGCGGGCAGCTTGTAGACCTCGTCGTCCGCGACGTCGAGCTCGCGCACGAGCAGCTGGCGGATGCGGGGGCTGATCCCGTCCGCGATCTCGAGGCGCACGGGCGGCCCGAACCGCCGACGCAGCAGCTCCTTCTCCATGGCCTGGAGGAGGTTCTCGGCGTCGTCCTCCTCGACCTCGACGTCCTCGTTGCGGGTCACGCGGAACGTGTGGTGCTCGCGCACCTCCATGCCCGGGAAGAGGTGGTCGAGGTGCTGGGAGATGACGTCCTCGAGCGGCACGAACGACGTGGGGCCCTTGTCGGGGTCTGCGGCCTGCGTGCTGGGTGCGGACGGGCGGCCCCGCGAGTCGACCGCGATGAAGCGCGGCAGCAGCGGCGGCACCTTGACGCGCGCGAAGTGCTCCTTGCCCGTCGTCGGGTTGACCACGACGACCGCGAGGTTGAGCGAGAGCCCCGAGATGTACGGGAAGGGGTGCGCGGGGTCCACGGCCAGGGGCGTGAGCACGGGGAAGATCTGCTTGCGGAAGAACTTGTGCAGGCGCTCCTGCTCGCGCGTGTCGAGCTCCTCCCAGCGCAGCAGCGAGATGCCCTCGGTCGCGAGCGCGGGCTGCACCTGGTCGGCGAACACCGCGGCGTGGCGGGCCATGAGCTCGTGCGCGCGCTCGCTGATCGCGTCGAGCACCTGGCGCGGGGTGAGCCCGGAGGCGGCCGTGACGGCGAGCCCGGTCGCGATGCGTCGCTTGAGGCCGGCGACCCGGACCATGAAGAACTCGTCGAGGTTCGACGCGAAGATCGCGAGGTAGCGCACGCGCTCCAGCAGGGGCTGGTTGTCGTCCTCGGCGAGCTCGAGCACGCGCTGGTTGAACGCGAGCCAGCTCAGCTCGCGGTCGGCGAAGCGGTCCGCGGGCAGGGGCTCGGCACTGAGCACCTCCAGGTCGACGGTCCCGGTGACGGGCTCCTCCTCGGCGATGTGCTCGGCGATGTGCGCCGCGAGCTCGGGGTCGAGGGCGGGCCGGGGACGGGCGTCGCGAGGAGCCTCCGGCTGCTGGTCCGGGCGCGCGGGGGTCCGGACGCTGGGACGGACGGTGGAGTCGGTCATGGCTTCATGGTGGCATCACTCGGTGAACTTTGGGTGACGGGATGCACAGTCGGCGGGCCGTACTGCACGTCCACGGTGTCCTTGCCGAAGCCCGCTCCGAGGTAGGTGCGGGTCGCGGCGGCGTTGTCGCCGTCGACGTAGAGGACCGCGCGTTCGAGGCCCTGGCCCGCGAGGTGCGCGAGCCCGACGGCGGTCAGCACCTTCCCGAGTCCCTGGCCCTGGGCGTCGGGGTCGACGCCGACGACGTAGATCTCGCCCTCGCGCGTCGCCCCGGCAGGTGACACGGACGGGTCCGTCGGCACCTTGGTCCACAGGAACCCTGCGAGCGAGCCGTCCTCGCGCTCGAGCAGGAAGAAGCCCTCGGGGTCGAACCAGTCCTCGGCGACGCGGGCGTCGAGGTCGGCCTGGGTCAGGCGGCCCTGCTCGGGGTGATGAGCGAACGCGCGCGCGTTGACGCGGAGCCACGCTGCGTCGTCGGGCCCGGGGCGGAACGTGCGCAGCCGCAGGCCCGCGGGGACCTCGGGGCGCTCCCACGTGCCGGAGCGCAGGTCGAGGCCCATCTTCCACAGCTCGCGCACCACGACGAGCCCCGCGTCGGCCGCGAACGCGCGCGCCGCGGGCAGGTCGCCGTGCGCCCACACGTGCAGCGTGCGGCCGTGCTGGCCCGGCTCGCCCGAGCGGGCGGGCAGGGTCGCGTCGCGCTGCGCGGTGCGCAGCAGCATGCGGCCGGTCCGGCGGCGGCGCGCGGCCGGGTGCACCACGAGCTCGGCGCTCGCGACGTCGCCCCCGCGGTCGATCTGCGCGTACCCCGTGACGGTTCCCGCGTCGTCGTACGTGACGACGTGCGTGAGGTCCTCGTCGTCGACGCCGAGGCGCAGGAGCGGCTGCTCGGAGAGGGGAGCGACGCCGTCGGACTCGTGCGCGGCGGTGGACAGGGCGCGGACCTCGTCCGCGGTGGCCGGGTCGAGCGGGCCGATCTCGAGGGGGGAGTGCATGGCTCCATCCCATCACGACGGGCGCAGGGTCACCGACTCAGTCGTCAGAACCAGGGCGGGCTGTACCCCGTGCTGGTTCTGACGACTTATCAGGTCCGTCGCTCACGGCTGCGCGAGGTGCTCCGAGACGAACTCCAGCCCGTACGGCAGGCCCGCATGGACCATGGCCCACGTGTGTCCCTGGCCGGGCTCCTCGCGCAGCCCGACGGTCTGACCCCGTGCGGTGAGCGCGGCGGCGAGCCGGCGGTTGGCCTCGCGGTCGAACCGCGGGGCCTCGGTCCCGCCGTCGAGGAAGACCGCGACGGGCGCGGTGAAGTCCATGGTCGGGAGGTAGTGGCTGGGCGAGTTCGCGTCGAGCTCCTCCTGCGTCGCGAGCATCGCGCGCCCGCCGTCGCCCGGGTCACCGTAGGGCTCGAGGGCCATGATCGCGCTGAACGTGTCGAGGTGGCGCAGGCCCAGGTTGAGCGCGCAGAACCCGCCCGACGACGCCCCGCCGATCGCACGGTGGTCCCGGTCCGGGACCGTCGGGAAGCTCTTGTCGACCCACGGGATCACGATGTCGGTCACGTAGGTCTCGACCTGCGCGCCGCCCGTCGTCGAGTCCAGGCACTCGGTGTCGCGCGGTGAGGGGCCGGTCCCGTTGACGTCGACCGCGACGAGGATCATGGGCTGGACGAGCTGCGCCTCGAGCAGCGTGTCCATGACGTTGGCGCTGTCGGCCGCCGCGAACCAGTCGCTCGGTTGGCCGGGGCTGCCGTGGAACAGGTAGACGACGGGGTAGCGGGTCGGGGCCGACGGGTCGAAGCCCGGCGGCGTGTAGACCCACGTGGTGCCGTCGGCCATGCGCAGGTCCGGGGCCGGCAGCGGCGTCGAGGTCACGGATCCCGCCGCCGACGTGCCCGCGCGCTCCGAGGGCTTGTCACGATGGCTCGGCGGTGGGTCGACGATCCCCCAGCCCGCCATCGTGGTGCGGAACGCCGCAGCGTTGGGGACGTAGCCCGCGTACGCGTTGACCGCGACCGTCACGGACAGGACCACGAGGAGCCCTGACGCGACCGTCCCGACCCAGGCGCGCCACGCGCCGCGGCGGCCGGGCCTCGCGCTGTCACCGCGACCGGCGTCCGCGCTGCCGCCGCTGTCCTCGGTGCCGACGGCGCTGCGCGACGCCCGACGTCGCCGGTCCCACACGACGAGCGCGGCGACCAGGACCGCTGCGGCCGCGAGCAGCCCGGCCGTCCACCAGGACGACACCCAGTCGCTGCGTCCCGCGAGCTCGCGCAGCACGGCGGGCGGCAGGGTCGGGGCGGTGTCGGGCTCGGGCAACGGGGCTGCGTCGGCCAGCAAGGACGCACCCGGCAGGGCTGCGCCGGGAAGGACGTGGAACGGGCTCACCCTCCCAGGGTGCCCGCCGCGCACAGGTTCCACCGGGCGAACGCCCAGGTGGCCGCCAAGGTGCACGGGACGTTCACGGACGTTCACGACGTGTCCCCACGCCCGCCGCCGCGCTGTGCGGCGCGTCACGGTCACGGGCCGGATGAGTCCCGCGGCCCGCGCGGTTGGTACGGGTGTGAGCACCTCGTCCGCACCGGCACTTCCGGCACTGCTTTTCGAGCAGCCTCAGCCCGTCGAGCAGTCCCAGCGCGTGCAGTCGTCGCCGGCGGCCCAGCCCGTCGACGTCGACGTCCTCGTGGTGGGCGCGGGGCAGGCCGGGCTCTCGGCCGCGTACCACCTGCGGCGGCGGGGCTTCGTGCCGCTCGGCCTCGACGGGATCCCGTCGGCCGGGCCCGACGACGGAGCCTCCCCGGGGGACCAGCGCACCTTCGTGGTGCTCGACGGGGCGCCCGCGCCGGGTGGTGCGTGGCAGTTCCGCTGGCCGTCGCTCACCATGGCGCAGACGCACGCGGTGCACGACCTGCCCGGCCTGGCCCTGGACCCGGGCGACCCGCGCGAGAGCGCGAGCACCGCCGTCGGGCGGTACTTCGGGGCGTACGAGCAGGTCAACGACCTGCGCGTGCTGCGGCCCGTCGGCGTGCGCGAGGTGCGCGACGACCCCGGGTCGGGCGCGCTGCTGGTCGAGGCGACCACGCCCGACGGGCCCGTGACCTGGCGCGCCCGGACGCTCGTGAACGCGACCGGGACGTGGACCAAGCCGTTCTGGCCCTGGTACCCGGGGCGCGAGTCCTTCGCGGGCAGGCAGCTGCACACGCACGACTTCGGTGCGGCCGAGGACTTCGCGGGCCGGCGCGTGGTCGTGGTCGGCGGCGGTGCGTCCGCGACGCAGTTCCTGCTCCAGATCGCGCCGCACGCGGCCTCGACCACGTGGGTCACGCGCCGCGAGCCCGTGTGGGTCGGCGGTCCGTTCGACGAGAACCGGGGGCGAGACGCGGTCGCGCTCGTCGACGAGCGCACGCGCGCGGGCCTCGCGCCGGAGAGCGTCGTGTCCGTCACGGGCCTGCCGCTCACGCCTGTGTACGAGGCGGGGATCGCCTCGGGCGTCCTGCGGCGCCTGCCCATGTTCTCGCGCGTGGTGCCCGACGGCGTCGCGTGGGACCCGGGAGTCCGTCCCGACGGCGTGACGCACCAGGGCGCGGACGTGATCCTGTGGGCCACGGGCTTCCGGGCCGCGCTCGACCACCTCGGGCCGTTGGGGCTGCGCGGGCCGGGCGGCGGGATCGTCATGGACGGGCCGACCGTGGTCGCCGACCCCCGCGTCCAGCTCGTCGGGTACGGGCCGAGCGCGTCGACGATCGGGGCGAACCGGGCCGGCCGGGAGGCGGTGCGGGCGGTGCTGCGGGTGCTCGACGGTGCGGTGCCGAAGGGGCCGAGTCGGCTGGTGGTGCCGGTGGAACCGAGTGGGTCGGTGGTGCCGGGGCCGGCGTGAGCCTGCCTGCGCCGGCGGACCGTCGTGCCCTGACTGACAGATCCGGTCGTTCGAAGAGATGGGTTGTCAGAAGTGAGCCGGGGGATACCCCGGTGTGGTTCTGACAACTCAGCGAGGGTGGGGGCGCCGATACGCTTCCCAGGTGACTCCTGAACGCTTCCCCGGACCCGACGGCCTCCCTGCCGGCGACTCGGCGGGCACCCACGCCGGCGACTCGGCGGGCACCCACGCCGGCGACTCGGCGGGCACCCCTGCAGGCTTCCCCGTCGACCGCATCCAGCGACGGACCGTCACGGTCCTCGCGGCGAGCCAGGTCTTCGGCGGGATCGGGGTCGCGACCGGCATCTCGGTGAGCTCGCTCATCGCGTCCGAGCTCTCGGGCTCCGACGCGATCGCCGGCCTCGCGCAGACCACGGCCGTCGTGGGTGCCGCGATCGTCGCGCTCCCGCTCTCGCGCCTCGCCGAGCGCCACGGTCGACGGCGGTCGCTCACGTCCGGCTACGTCGTCGCACTCCTCGGCGCGGCCCTCGCAGCGGCCGCGACCTTCCTCCAGACGTGGCCGCTGCTGCTCGCCGGCATGCTGCTGTTCGGCGCAGGCTCCGCGACGGGCCTCGCCTCGCGCTTCACCGCGACAGACCTCGCCCGCCCCGAACGCCGGGCCACCGACCTGTCCGTCGTGATCTGGGCGACGACGATCGGTTCGGTGCTCGGACCGAACCTCGCCGGGGCGACCGAGAAGCTCGGCCTCTTGCCGGGCCCGGTCGGGGTGCACGGCGCGCACGGCACGTCGGCCGCACCCCTGCTCGTCGCAGCCCTGGCGTTCGCCGCGGCCGCCGCGTCCGTCTGGCTCCTGCTGCGCCCCGACCCGCTGCACGTGGCTGCGGCACGAGCAGCGGCAGGCACGACGACGGACGGCCCGGTCGACGCCGGCGCTACCGAGAGCGTTCCCGCCCGATCCAGGACGCACGTGACCGCCGCCGACGCACCTGTGGAGGCGCCGCCGTCGGGCCTCGTGGACGTGTCGCCCGCCGAGACCCAGCCCGACCCGACGCCCCCGCGACCTGGATTCCGTGCCGGTCTCGCCGCCGGCTGGGCCGTGATCCGCGCGACCACGACCGCGCAGCTCGCGCTCGCAGCGATCGTCGTGAGCCACCTGGTCATGGTCGGGCTGATGTCCATGACCCCCGTGCACATGGGGCACGGCGGTGCGAGCCTGCAGATCATCGGGATCGTCATCAGCGCGCACATCGCGGGCATGTACGTGCTCAGCCCCGTGATCGGGTGGGCTGCGGACAAGGTCGGCCACGCGCGCGTGCTCGTCCTGGGGGGAGTGATCCTGCTCGCCGCGGCCGTGATCGTCGCCGGTGCGCCGAGCGACGACTCGACGCGGCTGACCGTCGGGCTCGTGCTGCTGGGAGTCGGCTGGTCGTGCGGGCTCGTCGCCGGGTCCGCGCTCCTCATCGACGCGACGCCCGCGACCGACCGGACCCAGGTTCAGGGGCTCTCGGACTTCGCCATGAACCTCGGCGGTGCGCTCGGCGGGGTGCTCGCGGGCATCGTCATCGCGGTCTCGTCGTACGCCGCGCTCGGGTGGGGAGCCGCGGTCCTGCTCGTCGCGTACCTCGTGCTGGTCGCGGGACGGCTGCTGGGGAAAGATGGGCGGCGATCTCCCGGACGCCTGCCGACCCGATCATGAAGGAAGCACCCCCTGTGACTGCATCTGCCTTGCCAGAGACCCGCACCGCGCTCGACGTCCTGTCGACCGTCTTCGGGTACGACGAGTTCCGGGGCGACCAGGCCGAGATCATCGACACGGTCGTCCGCGGCCAGGATGCGCTCGTCCTCATGCCCACGGGTGGCGGCAAGTCGCTGTGCTACCAGATCCCAGCGCTCCTGCGGCCCGGGACAGGCGTGGTCATCTCGCCCCTGATCGCCCTCATGCAGGATCAGGTCGACGCGCTGTCCGCCCTCGGGGCACGCGCCGGGTTCCTCAACTCGACGCAGTCGGTGCCCGAGCGGCGCGTGGTCGAGGAGGCGTTCGTCGCCGGCGAGCTCGACCTGCTCTACCTCGCCCCCGAGCGCCTCGGGGTGCCCGAGACCGTGCGCCTCCTCCAGGCGGGGAAGGTCTCCCTGTTCGCGATCGACGAGGCCCACTGCGTCTCGGCCTGGGGCCACGACTTCCGGCCCGACTATCTGCGGCTGACCGTGCTCGCCGAGACGTGGCCCGACGTCCCGAGGATCGCGCTCACCGCGACGGCGACCCAGCAGACGGCCGACGAGATCGTCCGACGCCTCGAGCTGCACGACGCACGCACCTTCGTCTCGAGCTTCGACCGCCCCAACATCACCTACCGCATCGCGGCCAAGGACTCCCCGCGCACCCAGCTCGTCGACCTGATCCGGGCCGAGCACGCGGGGGATGCCGGCATCGTCTACTGCCTCTCGCGCGCCTCGGTCGAGACCACCGCGGAGCACCTGAACGCGCACGGGATCCCGGCCCTGGCCTACCACGCGGGCATGCCCGCTGGTGCCCGCGCCGCCAACCAGTCCCGCTTCCTGCGTGAGGACGGCATCGTCATGGTCGCGACGATCGCGTTCGGCATGGGCATCGACAAGCCCGACGTGCGGTTCGTCGCACACCTCGACCTGCCCAAGTCGGTCGAGGGCTACTACCAGGAGACGGGCCGCGCCGGCCGTGACGGCCTGCCGTCGACCGCGTGGCTCGCGTACGGGCTCCAGGACGTCGTCCAGCAGCGCCGCATGATCGACACGTCGGAGGGCGACGCCGCGCACAAGCGCCGCATGGGCGCGAACCTCGACGCGATGCTGGCCCTGTGCGAGACCATCACGTGCCGCAGAGCCCAGCTCCTCGCCTACTTCGGCCAGGACGGGCCCGCGTGCGGGAACTGCGACACGTGCCTGACCCCTCCCCAGTCCTGGGACGGGACCATCGCCGCGCAGAAGGTCCTCTCGACCGTCCTGCGCCTGGAACGCCAGGGGCAGCGGTACGGAGCCGGACACATCGTCGACATCCTCACCGGAAAGACGACGGCCCGGATCACCTCGCTCGGGCACGACCAGCTGCCCGTCTTCGGCGTCGGCGCGGACCTGGACGCCACCGAGTGGCGCACGGTCGTCCGGCAGATCCTCGCGCAGGGCCTGCTCGGCGTCGACAGCGACGGGTACGGCACCCTGAGCCTCGCCGAGGCCGCGGTCCCGGTGCTCGGTGGCAAGCAGGAGGTCCACCTGCGCCGGGACGTGCGAACCAAGACGTCCCGTACCCGCAAGACTGCGGCCGTGGCGGCCGACGCAGAGATGACCCCGGACGCCGCAGCACGCATGGAGACGTTGCGCGCGTGGCGAGGCGCGACCGCCAAGGAGAGCGGGGTGCCGGCCTACGTCGTCTTCCACGACGCCACCCTGCGAGCACTCGCGCAGCGCAACCCGACCTCGATCGACGACCTGTCCGACATCAGCGGGATCGGCGCGGCCAAGCGCGAGCGGTACGGTGCGGCCATCCTCGAGCTGCTCGCCGACGGGTAGCGCGCGCGGCCGGGCAGGTGGTGCCCGGCTGGTTTGGACCCGGCCGGTTTCGCCCGGCCTGGTGTGCGGCGCACGGCCGGGTGGTGCCCGGCCGGGCACCGTCAGCGTGCGCCGAGCTGCTTGTAGAAGATCGTCGTCGACACGAGCGCGCCGCCCGCGACCTTGGCGAACCCCGGGATGGCGCCGACCTCGGACCAGCCCCACCGGCGGTACAGCGACTCGGCGAGGCTGCCCGTCTCGGTGTCGAGCGTCAGGAGCGAGAGCCGCTCGGCCTTCGCGAAGCGCTCGATCGTGGCCATGAGCCCCGGCGCGAACTTGTTGCCGCGCGCCTGGCGGTGGACCAGGAGCTTGACGACCTCGGCCCGGTGCGCGCCGTTGGCCTTGGATGTCAGGGCGAGCGACGCGGTCGCCACGATCCGACCCGCGTCGTCACGCCCGACCCACGTCCGGTGGTCCGGGTCCGCCAGGAACGCCGACCACCACGCCGTCGCCTGCTCCTTGGTCGGGGCCTTGACCCAGCCGACGCTCGCGCCGCCCTGGACGCAGTCGATGAGAACGTCCGCGAGGCACGACAGGTCGGCCGTCCGCGCCGCGAGGCTGTCGAGGAGCGAGAGGCCGGCGGCCGGTGCTGCTGCCGGGCTCGGTCGGCCGGGGACACCCGGGCGACCCGACCGGACGGTGGTCCCGGCGGTCCCGCCGCGGGCGTTCGAGGAGACGAGTGCGCCACCACCGGGCGCGGGGAAGGTGAGGGGTTCGATCCGCATGGCCGTCACGGTAGCCACGGTGCGTTTCGGCCCCGTGAACGGCAGGGACTCTCCCCGTGTCGGAGGGTGTGAGTCCGAGGTCACGTCCGATCCGACGGCTCGTCACCGCGCGCAGCGCGCACTGCGCGGGAAGACTGGGGGTCGACCTTCAGGAGGCCCCGTGTTCCTCAGCCTGCTCGCCGCCGTCGCCGCCGCGATCGGCTACGGCGTCAGTACCGTCATGCAGGCCGTCGCGGCCCGCCGCGCGCAGGGGCTCGCCGTGGTGCGGCAGCCGCTCGTGATCCTCGCGTTCACGGTCGACCTCGTCGCGTGGCTGTTCTCGCTCGTCGCGCTCGACCACCTGCCCCTGTTCGTGGTCCAGGCCGTGCTCGCGAGCTCGCTCGTCG
This sequence comes from Oerskovia enterophila, assembly GCF_044748475.1. Taxonomy (NCBI): domain Bacteria; kingdom Bacillati; phylum Actinomycetota; class Actinomycetes; order Micrococcales; family Cellulomonadaceae; genus Oerskovia; species Oerskovia enterophila. The sequence goes on along the minus strand of NZ_JBIVFZ010000004.1, from coordinate 46,955 downwards.
TGACGGTCCTGCTCGCGAGGGTGTTCCTGTCGGTGGCCATGCGGCGGATCGATGTAGCGGCCATGACGGCCATCGTGGCCGCGCTCGTGGTGCTGGGGATCGCGGGCGGGGAGCAGCCCGCGCCCGTGCCGCCCGACTGGTTCACGCCCGTGCTCATCGGGGTCGCCGCGGGTCTCGCGGTCGTCGCGCTGGTCTTCTACAAGGCCGGGACGCCGGTGCTGCTCGCCGTGATCGGGGCCCTCGGCTACTCGGGGGCGGCCGTCGCGGCGCGAGGCGCGCACGCGTCGGGGGACATCTGGGACACGATCTTCCAGCCGCTCGCGATCGCGATCGTGCTGTTCGGGGTCGTGGGGGCGCTCGCGTACCTGCGCTCGCTCGAGCGGGGCAAGGTCGGGACGAACGCCGCGATCCTGTCGGTCGTCGAGGTCGTGGTCCCGGGGGCCGTCGGCATCGCGGTGCTCGGGGACACGATCCGATCGGGCTGGGACCCGGCGGTCGCCGTCGCGGCTCTCGTCGCGCTCGCGGGCTGCGTGGTCCTCGCGACGAGCCCCGCGAACGAGGCGGCCGAGTCGGGGGAGGCGAGCGACGGCGTCGGGCCGTCGAAGGACGAGGCGGCCGAGCCGGCGTAGGGGGCTCTTGTCGAGGCCCGCGGGCGAGGCCACGAGGCCCGACGGCGGAGCGCACCACGTGCGGTGAGCGCGCCTCGTGGGCGGGGCCGAGTTGTCAGAACGTGGCCGGGGAATGGCCCGGTGTGGTTCTGACAACTCAACGGGCCTGCCAGGTCCCCGACGGCGGAGCGCACCACATGAGGTGCCCTCGGTCGAGGCGCATCAGTCCTCCGGCCCCGGTGTGCCCGGCGCGCCGACCAGCTCGGCGCGCCGGGCCGGGCTCAGTCCTCCGAGCCTGCCGGCTTCGCCAGCCCCGACGCGATGAGCGTCATGACGGACGAGTCCGCGAGCGTCGTCGCGTCCCCGACGGTGCGGTTCTCGGCGACGTCGCGCAGCAGGCGGCGCATGATCTTGCCCGAGCGCGTCTTGGGCAGCTCGGGGACCACGAGGATCTTGCGGGGCTTCGCGATGGGCCCGATCTCCTTGGCCACGTGGTTGCGCAGCTCGAGCTCGACGGCCGCGGCACCCGCCGGGTCCGCCGCGCGGGCCGCGTGCTCGCCGCGCAGGATGACGAACGCGACGACGGCCTGGCCGGTCAGCTCGTCCGTGGCGCCCACGACAGCGGCCTCGGCCACGAGCGGGTTCGAGACCAGCGCGGACTCGATCTCCGTGGTCGACAGGCGGTGACCCGAGACGTTCATGACGTCGTCGACGCGGCCGAGCAGCCAGATGTCGCCGTCCTCGTCCTTCTTGGCGCCGTCGCCCGCGAAGTAGATGCCCGGGAACCGGGACCAGTAGGTGTCCTTGAAGCGCTCGAGGTCTCCCCAGATGCCGCGCAGCATGGAGGGCCACGGCTCCGAGAGGACGAGGTAGCCCCCGCCGCCGTCGGGCACCGGCCGCGCGTTGTCGTCGACGACGTCCGCGACGATGCCCGGCAGCGGGACCTGCGCCGAGCCCGGCTTGGTCGCCGTGACGCCCGGCAGCGGCGAGATCATGATCGCGCCCGTCTCGGTCTGCCACCAGGTGTCGACGATCGGCGCCTTGTCGCCACCGATGACGCGGCGGTACCACATCCACGCCTCGGGGTTGATGGACTCCCCGACCGAGCCCAGGACGCGCAGGCTCGTGAGGTCGAACTTGTTCGGGATCTCCTCGCCCCACTTCATGCAGGCGCGGATCGCGGTGGGCGCGGTGTAGAAGATCGAGACCTTGTACTTCTCGATGATCTCCCACCAGCGGCCCTGGTGCGGGGAGTCGGGCGTGCCCTCGTAGATGACCTGGGTCGCGCCGTTGAGCAGCGGGCCGTAGGTCACGTAGGAGTGGCCCGTGACCCAGCCGATGTCCGCGGTGCACCAGTAGACGTCGGACTCGGCCTTGAGGTCGAACACGTTCTTGTGCGTGTACGCGGCCTGCGTCAGGTAGCCGCCCGTCGTGTGCAGGATGCCCTTGGGCTTCCCGGTGGTGCCGGACGTGTAGAGGATGAACAGCGGGTGCTCGGCCTCGACCCACACGGGGGTGTGCTGGACGTCGGCGGCCTCGAGGGCGTCGTGCCACCAGATGTCGCGGCCCTGGGTCCACTCGACGTCCTGCTCGGTGCGGCGCACCACCAGGACGTGCTCGACCGTGGTGGCCTCGGCGCCCTCCTTGGCTGCGAGGGCCTCGTCGACCGCGGGCTTGAGGGCCGACGCGGACCCGCGGCGGTAGCCGCCGTCGGCCGTGATGACGACCTTGGCCTCGGCGTCGGCGATGCGGCTGCGCAGCGCGTCGGCAGAGAACCCGCCGAACACCACCGAGTGCGGGGCCCCGATGCGCGCGCAGGCCAGCATGGCGACGACGGCCTCGACGATCATGGGCAGGTAGATGACGACGCGGTCGCCCGTGGTCACGCCGAGCGCGCTCAGCGCGTTGGCCGCGCGCGAGACCTCGCGCTGCAGGTCCGCATACGTGACGGTGCGGGTGTCACCGGGCTCGCCCTCGAAGTGGATCGCGACGCGGTCGCCGTTGCCGGCCTCGACGTGACGGTCCACGGCGTTGTAGGCGGCGTTGAGCGTGCCGTCGCCGAACCAGCGCGCGACGGGTGCGTTCGACCAGTCGAGCGTCTCGGTGAACGGTGTCTTCCACGACACGAGCTCGGTGGCCTGGCGTGCCCAGAATGCGAGACGGTCGGCTGCGGCCTCCTCGTACAGCGCCGGCCGGGCGTTGGCCTGGGCGGCGAACTCGGGGCTGGGCGGGAAGCTGCGCTCCTCGTGGAGGAGGTTCTCCAGTCCCGTGGACTCGGGCTGCCCGTCGACCTGGTTCTCGGTGGCGGTCACATTCTCAGGCACTCTTACCTCCGGTGCGCATCGACTCTGGTGCGGGGCTCATGACGTGAGATCCCCGCGGCCTGCGAGCGGCCGCAAGGGGTGCGAGACACGTCGAGCGACGGGGCCTGTCCTGCCCCGACTGGGCGAGTCTAGACCCCATCGGGTGACCCGCGTCACTGGTTCTCGAAATGGGCGAGGGTGCTGACAAAAAGGCGAGCGACGTCGTCGGGCCCGCTTGCTCATGCGACAACGTCGCAGGAGTGCCACGATGGCCGGAACCCGAACTACTGACCAGGTGGGCACTCCGCTGCTCGCTGCGAAAGGAACGTCGTGGCGCGATCTCGAGCAGTACGTCCTGTTCTTCCGGTGATCGCCCTGAGCGGCATCCTGGTCCTCACGGCCTGCACGGCACCGGGCGGGAGCGCCGACGGCGCGAGCGCCGCGGGGGCTGACGCGGCGGACGGCGGCACCGGCGGCATCGTGCTCGCCGACGGCTACGAGCTCGGCGGGTACAACCCCGTCGCGGGCTTCGGGGCGGCGGGCGAGGCCAAGATGTACGACGGCCTGGTCCGCCTCACGGGAGGCGAGGGGATGCCGGGGTTCGAGCCCGCGCTCGCCGCCGAGCTCCCCACGGCCAACGACGACGCGACCGTGTGGACCGTGAAGATCCGTCCCGACGTGACGTTCTCCGACGGCAGCACGTTCGGCCCCGAGGACGTGGTCGCGACGTACGAGGCGATCCTCGACCCGGCGTCCGCGTCCGAGGCCAGGTCGTCGTTCGACATGATCGAGGAGGTCGTCCAGACCGGCGACGACACGGTCGAGTTCCACCTCGCGTACTCGTACGCGCCGCTCCTGACGAAGATGCTCATCGGCGTGGTGCCCTCGGAGGCCGTCGCGACGCCGGGCCTCGCGGCCGAGTCCACGCTCAACACCGCACCGATCGGGACCGGGCCCTACACGCTCGTGGACCTGTCCCCGGACCGCGCGGTCCTCGAGGCCAACGAGGACTACTGGGACGGCGCGCCCGAGGTCAAGAAGCTCACGCTCCTCTACGTCCCCGACGACAACACGCGCGCGCAGCGCATGGCCTCGGGCGAGATCGACGGCACCAACCTGCCGCCGCTGCTCGCGAACACGTTCGAGGGCAAGGACGGCATGACGGTCACGGCGCACACCTCGGCCGACTGGCGCGGCCTGTCGCTCCCCACCGACAACCCCGTCGCGGGCGACCCCGCGGTCCGTATGGCGCTCAACCTGGCCGCGAACCGCCAGTCGATGATCGACAACGTCCTGGGCGGGCACGGCCGCGTGGCCGCGACGCCCATCCCCGAGGTCTACGGCGACGCGTACGAGCCCGGTGCGGTCTTCGCGTACGACCCGGCGCAGGCCCAGCAGATCCTGACGGACGCGGGCTGGGTCGAGGGAGCGGACGGGATCCGGGTCAAGGACGGGCAGCGCGCGCAGATCGCGCTCATGTACAACTCGGTCGACACGGTCCGCCGCGACCTCGCGCAGGCCTTCGCGTCCGACGCGCTCGCGGTGGGCGTCGAGGTGAACCTCGAGGCGCTGTCCTGGGACCGGATCGACCCGCGCATCAACACCGACTCGACGCTCCTGGGCGGCGGCGACGAGCCCTTCGACCCCGACACGCAGGCGTACGGCGCCCTGAGCTCGGTGTTCGTCCAGCCCGACGTCGGCAGCATCTACGACAACCCGAGCGACTACCAGGACGCGACGGTCGACGCGGCGCTCGAGGTCGGGCGGCGCAGCCTCGACCAGGCCGAGCGCGACGCGGCCTACCGCGAGGTCCAGGACGCGTACATCGACGACCCGGGGTACGTGTACCTCGTGTTCCTCGACCACACGTACGTCTCGAAGGACGCGGGCTGGACCATGTCGGGGCCCGTCCTCGAGCCGCACGCGCACGGCGTGACGTGGGGTCCGTGGTGGTCGCTGCAGTCCTGGACGCGGGACTGATGACCACGGTCCAGGCGGGGCGCGAGGAGCGCCCTGCCGGGCGCCCCGGGCAGGACGCCGGGCAGGCAGGCACGGTGCCCGACGGCGCCTCCCGCCCCGCGCCCGACGACGCACCCTCGGTGCGTGACCTGCGCCGAGGGCGCCACCGCGACATCTGGGCCATGGTGGGGCGCCGCCTGCTCTTCATCGTGCCGGTCACGGCCGCGGTCTCCGCAGGGCTGTTCGCGGCGGCCAAGTACTCGCCGTTCGACCCCCTGGTCGGGTACCTCGGGTCCCGGTACATGACCACGAGCGACGCCGACAAGGCGATCATCTCGGAGCAGCTCGGGTTCGACCGGCCCTGGTACTCGACGTACTGGGGATGGGTGCAGGACCTGTTCGGCGGGGACATGGGGCTGTCTCGGTCGTTCAACCAGCCCGTCGCTCAGGTCATCGCCGAGCGCCTGCCGTGGACGCTGCTGCTCGCGGGGGCCGCGCTCGCGCTCGCGGTCGTGGTCGCGCTCGCGCTGGGGATCGCGGCGGGCGTGCGCAGCGGCGGGATCCTGGACCGGGGCGTCACGGCGCTGTGCGTCGTGGTGCAGGGGCTGCCGCCGTTCGTCATGTCGCTCGCGGCGATCGCGGTGTTCGCGCTCGCGCTGGGGTGGCTGCCCGCGGCGGGGCTCACGGACGGGGGAGCGGACCCCACGGTCGGGGGCGTGCTGCGCCACCTGGTCCTGCCGGTCGTGGTCCTCGCGATCTCGCAGGTGCCGTGGCTGCTGCTCGCGGTGCGCGAGTCGGTCGTGACGTCGAAGGGCGAGGACTTCGTGGCCGGTGCGGTCTCGCGCGGCATCCCGACGCCGACCATCACGCGCCGCCACATCGTGCCGACCTCGCTCGCGCCGTTCGTCAACATCGTGGGCGTCCGGCTGCCCGAGCTGGTCGTGGGCGCGGTCCTGGTCGAGGAGGTCTTCAGCTGGCCAGGCGTGGCGGGGGCGATCGTCACGTCGGCCCGCGACCTCGACATGGCGCTCCTGGCGTTCCTGACGATCGGGACGACGGTCGTGGTCATGGTCGGCTCGCTCCTCGCGGACGTGGTCGTGGCCCTGATGGACCCCCGGGTGAGCACCGATGGCTAGGCGCAACCTGGTGATCGCGGGCTCGGTCCTGGCGGTCGTGGTGCTCTACGCGGTCCTGGTCCCGTGGATCGCGGGGGTCGACGACCGGGTCACGGACTTCGCGCAGGCCCGCCAGGCGCCGTCGGCGGAGCACCTGTTCGGCACCGACTCGGCCGGGCGCGACCTGTTCGTGCGCATCGCGTCGGGCATCCGGACCTCGCTCGTCGTGGCGCTCCTGTGTGCGCTGCTCGCGACCGTGATCGGGGTCGTGGTCGGTACCGCGGCCGGGTTCTGGGGCGGGTGGCCGGACCGGATCATCATGCGCAGCACCGACGCGGTCAATGCGCTGCCGCACCTGCTGCTCGGGATCGTGATCGTGGCGATGTTCCGCGGCAGCCTCCTCGCGATCGTCCTGTCGATCGCGCTGACCCACTGGACGCAGGTCGCGCGCATCATCCGCTCGGAGATCCTCAGCCTGCGCCAGCGCCCGTTCATCGACGCGGCCGTCCTCGCGGGCGCGAGCCGCCGGCAGGTCGCGGTGCGCCACCTGGTCCCCGCGACCGCGCCGCAGGCCATGATCGCGGTCGTCCTGCTGCTACCGCACGCGGTGTGGCACGAGTCCACGCTGTCCTTCCTGGGCTTCGGTCTCCCGCCGCACGAGCCCAGCCTCGGCACGCTCCTCGAGGAGGCGCGCAGCTCGCTGCTCCTGGGCGGGTGGTGGACCCTCGTCTTCCCGGCAGCCGTGCTCGTGGTCGTGACGCTCGCGGTCGCGTTCGCGGGCCAGGCGCTGCGCAAGGTCATCACCCCACCCCAACCCTCGGAGCTGAGACTATGAGCACGGCGGGCCTGCGCGTCGAGAACCTGACCGTCCGCCTTCCCCTGCCGAACGGGTCGGTCGTGCACGCCGCGAGCGACGTGAGCCTCGACGTCCCGCGCGGCACGGTCACGGCCCTCGTGGGCGAGTCGGGCTGCGGCAAGTCGATCCTGGCGTCGGCCGTCATGGACCAGCTCCCGGCGGGCGCGCGCCGTACCGGGTCGATCACGGTCACGACCCCGCAGGGGGCTCTCGACGTGTTCGCGGGCGAACCCTTCCGGGGCCTGCACGCCGCGCTCGTCCCGCAGTCCGCGGCCACGCACCTCACGCCCGTGCGCACCGCGCGCTCGCAGCTCGAGGAGACGATCGCGACGCTCGGCTCGGTGCGCACGAGCGACGAGCTGTCCGTGCGCGTCGGCCTGGACCCGTCGGCCCTGGACTGCTACCCGCACGAGCTCTCGGGCGGCATGGCCCAGCGCGTGGCCGTCGCGGGGGCGCTCGCGGGCGACCCCTCGGTGATCGTCGCGGACGAGCCCACGGCGAGCCTCGACCGCGCCCTGACCGACCGGATCCTGGGGCTGCTGCGCGAGTGCGCCGACGACGGCGCGGCGATCCTGCTCATCACGCACGACCTCGCGTCCCTGGTCCGCACGGGCGTGGCCGACCGGCTCGCGGTCATGTACGCCTCGCGCCTCATGGAGACGGGGCCTGCGGCCGAGGTGTTCGACGACCCGTGGCACGACTACACGCGCGACCTCCTGGGTGCGCTGCCCTCGCGCGGGCTGCACCCGTTGCCGGGCTCGCCGCCGCAGCTCACGGACCTGCCCGACGACTGCGTCTACCACCTGCGCCGCCCCGAGACCCGGCAGTCGGGCGGCCCGACGGCCCTGGTCCAGGTCGGCGACCGCGCCTACCGCACGCTGCGCGAGGTGGCCTGATGAGCCTCGAGGCGCGCGGCGTCGTGGCGGGCTACCGCCGCAAGCCCCCGGTCCTGACCGACGTCTCGATCAGCGTACCGGCGGGCACGATCGTGGGGCTCTCGGGCCCTTCGGGCACGGGCAAGACGACGCTCGCCCGGGTCCTGGCGCTGCTCGACGCGCCGCGCGCGGGGACCGTGAGCATCGACGACCAGGTCGCGACGGGCACGCGGTTCGCGGTCCAGGGGGACCTGCGGGGCGCGGTCGCGATGCTCTTCCAGTCCCCGCGCGCCTCGACCGACCCGCGCCTGACGCTGCGCTCGATCATCGCGCAGCCCGCCGAGGTCGCCCGTCGCCCGGTCGACGTCGAGGGGGTCGCGGCGCGCGTGGGCCTGACCCCCGACCTGCTCACGCGCAGGCCCTACCAGGTCTCCGACGGCCAGCTCCAGCGGGCCTGCCTGGCCCGGGCTCTCGCGCAGGAGCCGCGCTACCTGATCTGCGACGAGGCGACCGCGATGCTCGACGCCGCGACCACGGCGACGCTCGTGCGCCTCGTCGAGGCCGAGGCCGCGGCCCAGGGCGTGGGGGTCCTGCTCATCAGTCACGACGAGGAGCTGCTCGCGGCGTGCTGCTCGCAGGTCAGCGCGCTCGCGGACCTGCGGCGGGAGCCGGCCCCGCACTGAGCGGTCCCCGCCCGGGCGGGGCGACCGGGGGAGAGGTGCCCTGCCCGACGACGGTGCGCGGCGCCGTCGGGCACCTCGCCCCGTCGAGGGGTTCCGGCGGGCCGGGCGCCGCTCAGACGGCGGACGCGGCGGCCTCCTCCGCGCGGGCCGCGGCCTCGACGGCGGCGGCCACGACCGTCGTGACCTCGGGGTTGAACACGCTCGGCACGATGTAGGTCGCGTTGAGCTGGTCCTCGTGGATCGTCGAGGCGAGGGCCCGTGCCGCCGCGAGCAGCATGGTGTCGGTGATCTTGTGCGACTGCGCGTCGAGCAGCCCACGGAACACCCCGGGGAAAGCGAGCACGTTGTTGATCTGGTTGGCGAAGTCGCTGCGGCCCGTGCCGACGATCGCGGCGTGCTGCGCGGCGTCGACCGGGTCCACCTCGGGTGTGGGGTTGGCCATGGCGAACACGATCGAGTCGGGTGCCATGGTCGCGATGTCGTCGCCCGTGAGGATGTCGGGGGCCGAGACCCCGATGAAGACGTCGGCCCCGGCGAGGGCCTCGACGAGCGTGCCGCTCACGCGGCGCGGGTTGGTGCTGATCGCCGTCCAGGCGAGCGCGGGGGACAGGCCCGGGCGGTCGGGGTGGATCACGCCGTCGACGTCGGCGACCACGACGTCGTGCGCGCCCGCGGCCAGGAGCAGCTTGAGGACCGCCGTCCCCGCGGCCCCCGCCCCCGACAGCACGATCCGCACCTCGGCCAGGTCCTTGCCCACGACCTTGAGCGCGTTCGTCAGGGCCGCGAGCGCGACGATCGCGGTGCCGTGCTGGTCGTCGTGGAACACCGGGATGCTCAGCTCGGCGCGCAGGCGGCGCTCGATCTCGAAGCAGCGCGGCGCCGAGATGTCCTCGAGGTTGATGCCCGCGAACACCGGCGCGATGGCCTTGACCGTGCGCACGATCTCGTCGACGTCCTGCGTGTCCAGGGCGATGGGGAACGCGTCGATGTCCGCGAACCGCTTGAAGAGGGCGGCCTTGCCCTCCATGACGGGCAGCGACGCGAGCGGCCCGATGTCGCCGAGGCCCAGGACGGCCGACCCGTCCGTGACGACCGCGATCGTGTTGCGCTTGATGGTCAGGCGTCGGGCGTCCTCGGGGTGCGCGGCGATGGCCTCGCAGACCCGCGCGACGCCCGGGGTGTAGATCATCGACAGGTCGTCGCGGTTGCGGATGGGGACCTTGGACTCGATCTGGAGCTTGCCGCCCAGGTGCAGCAGGAACGTGCGGTCCGAGACCCGGTCCACCGTCACGCCGTGCAGGGCGCGCAGCGCCGCGACGATCTCCTCGGCGTGCGACTCGCCGCGCGTCGCGACCGTGACGTCGACCGTGATGCGCTCGTGGCCCGAGGCCGTGACGTCCAGGGCCGAGACGATCCCGCCCGACTGCTCGATGGCCGTCGTGAGCTCGCTGACCGCGGTGGGCCTGGCCTCGACCTGGAGGCGGACGGTGATGGACGAGGAAACGCTCGGCGCTGAGGTCATGTGGTCAGCGTATTCGCCTGTCGTGCGCGGCCGGTGCACCGGGCGGGTGAGCGGCGGGCTCGGCGTGGCGGTGGCGCCCGCAGAGGCCCCGGACACGGGAACGGCGCCCCCGGAGGGACGCCGTGCTCGCCAGCGGGACGGGGGTTAACAAGCGTGCTGCGAGGGTAGGTGCTGCAACGGGGCGAGCCCGGTCAGCCAGTCCTATGCGTGGACTTCTCGCGCGTGGGTTCCGCCCGTCCCTGATGCTGTTGTCCCTCAGTGATACGCCGCTCCGGGGCGCCGCGCAAGGGGTGGCAGGGAGAACGGGGGAACCTCCACGGGGTGTTCGATCCCGAGCCGGGAGGAGCCGGACAACGGGGACCCCGCGGGTTCGAACAGGCCGCGTGCGGGGCCGTCCTGCGGGCCGGGGCCTCGCTACCCGGAGCGCCCCGAGCGCTTGCGCACCGCGCGCCACACGAGCCAGGCCACGACCGTGACGACGACGGCCCCGCCGACCACGACCGCGCTCCGAGGCGGCGCGAGCTGGGTGCGCAGCGTGACGGGGCGCACGAAGGTGAGCGTGCCCCAGCCGCTCTCGCCCGCGAGGCGGCGCAGCGTCCGGTCGGGGTTGACCGCGAACCCGTGGCCGACCTCCGCGAGCATGGGCGCGTCCGTGATCGAGTCCGAGTAGGCGTAGGACGCGTCGAGGTCGTAGCCGTTGGCCTCGGCCAGCTCGCGGATCGCGAGGGCCTTGTTCTCGCCGTACGCGTAGAAGTCGATCTCGCCCGTGTAGCGGCCGTCGACGATCTCCATGCGCGTCGCGACGTAGTGGTCCGCGCCGAGCACCGCGGCGATGGGCTCGACGACCTCGGAGCCCGAGGCCGAGACGATCACGACGTCGTGCCCCCGGTCGTGGTGGCTCACGATGAGCTCGACGGCCTCGGCGTAGACGACCGGGTCGATGTACTCGTGCAGCGTCTCCTCGACGATCTGCGAGACCGTGCGCACGTCCCACCCCGTCACGAGCGAGCTGAGGTGCGCGCGCATGCGCTCGGTCTGGTCCGCGTCCGCGCCGCCGACCATGTAGAGGAAGTGCGCGTACGCGCTGCGCAGCACGTCACCGCGGCTGATGAGCCCGCCCGCGTAGAAGGGCTTGGAGAACGCGGCGGTCGACGAGGTCGCGATGATCGTCTTGTCCAGGTCGAAGAACGCGGCGACCTTGCGCGGGCGGGTCTCGCGGGCACCTGGACGGGGAGGCGCCTGAGGCGCGCTGCGCGGACCGGTCTGCGGTGAGTCCTGGGGCTGGGTCACCCGGTGAGCCTATCCGGCGAGCGCACGAGATGTCCCGGTTCGGCAGCGTCGTCGTGCCGCGGCTCCGCGCGGCGTGCCGGGAGTGCGTCGCCCGACGGGATGTCGACGTGCCGCCCGCGCGGTACGTTCGGCCCGGACGGACCGTGGCCCAGCCCCGTGGGAGGCACGCATGATCACGCTCGACGAGCTCCGCGCCATCTCGATCTTCGAGCCCCTCCCCCCGGAGCCGCTCGAGTTCCTCGTCGGTGCGGTCGAGGACATCCGGCTCCTGCCGGGCGAGTACTTCGCGCACGAGGGCGACGAGCGCGCGTTCTTCGTCGTGATCGAGGGACGTGCGGAGATCACCAAGATGATCAACGGGGACGAGCGCGTGATCGGGGTGCGGACCCCCGGCATGTTCTTCGGCGAGGTGCCCATGACGCTCAGCACGAACTTCCCGGCGAGCGGCCGCGCGACCGAGGCCACGCGCATCATGAAGCTCGACGCGACCGTCTTCTACGGCCTCGCGGCCATGGCCCCCGCCGTCCCCGCGCACGTCGCGACGCTCGCGCGCAGCTACCTCGACGCGCTCCAGGCGCACGCGTCGGAGAAGCCCGTGGCCGAGGCGCACGTGATCGGGCCCCGGCTCGACGCGGGGGTCCGGGACCTGGCGACGTTCCTGACGCGCAACCACGTGCCGTTCGACCGGGTCGTGGTGGAGGCGCCCGCCGAGCACCCGGTGGGGGCCGAGCCTGCCCACCCGGTCCTCGAGCTGCGCGACGGTTCGCGGCTCGTCGCCCCGGTGATGCGCGAGGTCGCGCACGCGGTCGGCCTGGCCGTGGAGCCCACCGAGACGGACTACGACGTCGTGATCCTCGGCGGCGGGCCGGCCGGGCTGACCGCGGCGGTCAACGCTGCGGCCGAGGGCCTGCGCACGCTCGTCGTCGAGAGCCTGGCCCCGGGCGGGCAGGCGGGGACCTCGACCCGGATCGAGAACTACACGGGGTTCCCTTACGGCATCTCGGGGGACGACCTCGCGAGCCGGGCACTGACCCAGGCGCAGCGGCTGGGCGCCGAGATCGTCGTGACGCGCACGGTCGAGTCGATCGACCCGGGCTCGCACCGGGTCGTGCTCGACGGCGGCGACGCGCTCGGGGCGCAGGTCGTGATCGTCGCGACGGGGGTCGAGTGGCGCACGCTCGCCCTGCCGGCCGTGGACCGCTACCTGGGCAACGGGCTGTACTACGGGGCCGCGCGCAGCGACGCCGCGCTCGCCCAGGGGCAGGACGTCTGCATCGTCGGCGCGGGGAACTCGGCGGGGCAGGCGGCGATCTTCTTCTCGCGGCACGCCCGGTCCGTCACGATGCTCGTGCGCGGGGAGTCGCTCGGCGCGAGCATGTCGCGCTACCTGATCGACCAGATCGCGGCCAACCCCGGCATCCGGGTCGAGACCCGCGCGCAGATCGTCGACCTGCACGGCGACGAGGGCCTCGAGTCCCTCGACGTGCTCGACGCGCGGACGGGGGAGAGCGCCGGCCGCGCGCTCTCGGTCGTGTTCGTGATGATCGGCGCGGACGCCGTCACGGGCTGGCTGCCCTCGGAGGTCGCGCGCGACTCGCACGGGTTCGTCCTCACCGGGGCCGAGGCCGCGGCCGCGTCGCAGTGGACCGCCGAACGTCGGCCGTTCGCCCTGGAGACGAGCGCCCCGGGGGTCTTCGCGATCGGCGACGTGCGCTCGGGATCGGTCAAGCGCGTCGCGGCGGGGGTGGGCGAGGGCGGGATGGCGATCGCGTACGCGCACCAGTACCTCGCGCTGGCGCACTGACGGCAGGCTCGTCCACAGGGGCGCGGCCTGCGTGGTTGTCCACAGGCCCGACGGCGCGGCCCCACGCCCGCTCGTCTCGCCCCAGGATGGTGGTCGGCCCGTGCGGACGGGCCGGCGCGGAGAGAGCCGCGGCCCGCCCGGCGGGCTGACGACCGCCTCCGCGCCCGCGTCGACGGGAGGAGGAGCCGTGGGACGGGAAGAAGCGGTCGTGGTGGGGGTCGTCGGGGCGTGCGGTGGAGCCGGGGCGAGCACCCTGGCCGCGGCGCTCGCGGACGGGCTCCGGCGAGACGGGCGGCGACCGGTCCTGGTGGACCTCGCGACGCGGGGCGGAGGGATCGACGTGCTCCTCGGGATCGACCACCGGGAGGGTCCGCGCTGGGCGGACCTCCGTGACGCGCGGGGCGAGGTGGACGGCCGGGCGCTCGTGGGTCTGCTGCCGACCTGGTGCGCGGTGCCGGTGCTCAGCGCGCACCGAACCGACCCGGCCGCCCTCGACCAGGGCGTGGTCGTCGACGTGTGCTCGGCCCTCGCGGACGCGTGCGACGTGCTGGTCCTCGACCTGCCGCGCGCGGCGCTCGCCGCGGGTGCGGGCGGAGGTGCCGACCTGAGCACGGGAGCAGCGGCCGGAGCGGGAGCGGACGCCGAGCACGCGGCGCTCGTCGGGGCGTGCGACGCGCTCTTCCTCGTGACCCCGCTCGAGCTGCCGGCGGTCGCGGGCGCCGTCGCGGCCGTCGCGCTCGCGCGCCGCTCAGGAGCCGACCGGTCGATGCGCCTCGTCGCGCGGCGACCCGCTCCCGGGCGGCTCGACCCGTGGGAGGTGAGCGACGTCGTCGGGCTGCCGCTCGCGTGCGTCGTGGGGTGGGACCGGACGCTCGCGGCGCGCGTCGACCGCGGGCAGGGCCCACCCGTCGGTGCGCGGCGCCCCCTGGGGCGCGCAGGACGTGAGCTCGGCGCGCTCGTCACCGCCGGGACGCCCGCCAGGACCCCGGCCGTGGCATGAGCCCGATCGACGACGGTCTGCTGGCCGAGGTGCGTGGTCGGGTCGTCGGCGGGGCCCCTGCCGACGACACCGAGCTCCGGGCGGCGCTGCGCGGCTCGGGGCGCGTGCTCGGCAGCGACGCGCTGAGCGACCTGACCCGGCGCGCACGCGCCGAGCTGTACGGGGCCGGACCCCTCCAGCCCTTGCTCGAGGACCCCGAGGTCACCGACGTCCTGGTCAACTCGCCTGCCGAGGTCTGGGTCGACCGAGGGGTGGGCCTCGAACGTGCGCCCGTGCACCTGGGGAGCGCGGCCCAGGTGCGGGCGCTCGCGGTCCGGCTCGCGGCCGCGGGCGGTCAGCGGCTCGACGACGCGAGCCCGCTCGTGGACGCGCGCCTGCCCGACGGCACCCGGCTGCACGCCGCGATCGCTCCCGTGTGCGAGTCCGGAGCCGTGATCTCGCTGCGCGTCCTCCGCTCGCGGGCCTTCACGCTCGACGAGCTCGTGGGCTCGGGTGCGCTGCCCGCACCGTGGGCCCCGGTGCTCCGGCGCCTCGTGTCCGCGCGCGCCAACATGCTGGTCTCGGGAGGCACGGGGACCGGTAAGACGACGCTGCTCGCCGCGCTGCTGTCCCTCGTGCCGGGGCACGAGCGTGTCGTGTGCGTCGAGGAGGCGCGCGAGCTCGTGCCCGACCACCCGCACGTCGTCCCCCTGACCGCGCGGCGCCCCAACGTCGAGGGCGCGGGGGCGGTCGACCTGGCGGACCTGGTCCGCAACGCGCTGCGCATGCGCCCCGACCGGATCGTCCTGGGCGAGTGCCGCGGCGCCGAGGTCCGCGAGGTCCTCATGGCCCTCAACACGGGGCACGACGGCGGCCTGGCCACGATCCACGCCAACTCCGCGTCGGTCGTCCCCGCGCGGCTCGAGGCTCTCGCCGCGCTGGCAGGGATGACGCGCGAGGCCGTGGCCGCCCAGGCCGCGGGGGCGCTCGACGTGGTGCTGCACCTGCGGCGGTCCGGGCGGGTGCGGTACCTGGCCGAGATCGGGGTCGTGCGGCGCGACGCGCGGGGCGAGCTGGTGGTCGAGCCCGTCGCGACGTGGGACGGCGTGCGGGAACCGGTCGCCACCGAGGACTGGGACGCGTTCGCCGACCGGTGGGGCGGGGCGTGACCGGCGACCTCGCCGTCGCGCTCACGGTCGCCGGCGTGGTCTGGGTGGCGGTCGTTCCTGCGGGGCGTCGCGCCGCGGACGTGACGGACGGTCTGGGGGTGGGGCCCTCGGCGGGCCGGAAGGGATCGGGGGTGGTCGCGCGGGCTCTCGGGCGACGGACGGTCGCTGGACGCTCGGTGCGTCTGCTCGTGTCCCACGTCGCGTCGCTCGTGCGCTCGGGGAGCGCGCCCGGGGCCGCGTGGGCGACGGCCGCCGGCGTGCGGGTGGACTCCAGGGGCGTCCCCGATGCGGCCGACCTGCTCGCAGTCGTGGGTGCTCGTGGCTCGGGCGAGGCGCCGGGGCAGGTCGCGGCGGTCGTCGCGGCGAGCCGGTTGGCGGCCGACGTGGGGGCGCCTCTCGGCGCAGTCCTCGAGTCGATCGCGCAGGCGTTGTCCGCGGAGTCCGAGGCGCGAGCCGACCGGGAGGCGTCGCTCGCGGGCCCGCAGGCGACGGCGCGCGTGCTGCTGTGGCTGCCCGTCGTCGGGGTGCTGCTCGGCGCGGTCCTCGGGGTCGATCCGGTGGCGACCGCGCTCGGTGGCGGGGTGGGATCGGCGGGTCTGCTGGCCGGCGGGGTGCAGCTCCTGGTGGGGCGCCGGTGGTCGGGTCGACTGGTCGCGCGTGCCAGGGCGGCGGGGGCGCCTCCGTGAGCGTCGACTGGCTGCTCGTGGCGGCGTTGTCGTGCGGGTTCCTGGTCGCCGCGAGCCCGTGGTGCCTCGCACGGGCAGGGGTCCGGGCTCGGCTCGGCGACCTGGCGGTCGCGACGGCTCCGGGGCGAGAGCCGGCGACGGGCGGACCGGTCGAGATCGGTGTCCTGCTCGAGCTGCTCGGGGCGGCGGTCCGCGCGGGGACGAGCGTCCCGCGCGCGCTCGAGGCTGTGGGGCAGGCGGTCGGAGGGCCCGACGGCGTCGCCCTCCACCGTGCCGGGGCTGCGGTCGTGCTCGGGGCAGGCTGGGCCGAGGCCTGGTCCGGGTCACCGGCGCGGCTGGACGTGGTGCGCGCGGCGCTGGCCCCGGCCTGGGAGCAGGGGGCCGCGCCGGGGGAGTCGCTGCGCGTGGCGGGCGAGCAGCTCCGGCGTGACCAGCAGGCGGCTGCACGGCAGGCCGCTGCGAGGCTCGCGGTGCACCTGGTCCTGCCGCTGGGCGTGTGCTTCCTGCCGGCGTTCGTGCTCATCGGGCTGCTGCCCGTGCTGCTGTCGCTGGGCGGTGGAATGCTCGGTGGAGGGTGAGGGCTGGCGGCGAGGTGCTGAGCGATGGGCGAGGCCTGGGGGTGAGGGCAGGTGCGCTGCTCCGTGAGGGGTGATGCCTGGCGACGTGGGCTGGTGCGGCGTGGGGCCGCGCGGGTCTGGTCGTGCGGTGGCGGTGGGCAGGGGCCGGTAGTGCGGTGAGTCGACGCCGTGGGAGTCAGCGGCGCCCACGCTGCGAGCCGTCGTCGAGGAGGTCGTCGACGGGACAGCCGAATGCCGCGGCGATGGCGCCGAGGTCGTCGAGCGACCACGCGACCTTGCCCGTGAAGCGCTGCGAGATCGCGCTCCGTGACCGGCCGAGCAGCTCGGCGAGGTCCTCTTGGCTGATGTCGCGCCGTGCGGACTCGAGCCGGACCGCACCGGCAGCGACGCGGCTGAGTGGTACCCCGTAGGCGGCGGGCAGGGAACGATCGTCGAGGGGCCCTGGCGGGCTCGGCGGGCTCGGCGAGCTCGGCGGACGCGCGGGGCCGGTCGGCTGGGGGAGCATGTGTGCCTCGCAGAGGTGTGTGGGAATCGGGAGCGGTGTTCGATGAGCGGGCCGTGGTTTCGCTGAGCGAACAGCGCTCGTCGCAACATCTGCGAGCGCTCGTGCATCGCCCTGGACGGCACGTCGCGATGTCCTGAACTCGTGGAGTCTCTGAGGCAGCCTGCCGCACGGACGAGGTTCAGCGATGCTGCTGATCGGACGCCACTGATCCATGGTGGCCGGTCAGCAGGCCATGGCTCAGGCTTTCCACAGGGCCACAGGGCCACAGGGCCACAGGGCCACAGGGCCACAGGGCCACAAGGCGCGTCCGCCCGAGCTAGCCGAGCAAGTCCTCACGGACCTCCGCGAGCCGCCGCTTCAGATGCTCTTGCTCGGCCGCGTTCCCGCACCGGCCGATCGCCTCCTCGAACGACGCCACGGCCTCGGCGGGTCGGCCCGCCCGCGCCAGCAGCTCGGCCCGGGTCGCGGGCAGCCGATGGCTCGTCCGGAGGGACTCGTCGATCCCTTCGAAGCCGTCGATCAGCGCGAGCCCAGCGGTCGGCCCCTCGGCCTCCGCGACCGCGACCGACCGGGCGAGCCGGACCATGGGCGAGCCCGTGGCCGTCTCCAGCTCGGCGTACAGGTCGGCGATCCCGCCCCAGTCCGTGTCGGTAGCGCGTCCTGCGACAGCGTGCGCGGCGGCGATCGACGCCTGGAGGCGGTACTCGTGCGCGAGGCCAGTGACGCCGTCGGGCACGGAGGCGAGCAGCGCGAGACCCGACGCGATCTCCTCGCCGTGCCACCGCGACCTGTCCTGGTCCGTCAGCAGCACGAGCGACCCGTCCGCAGCCACGCGCGCGTCACGACGCGAGTGCTGGAGCACCAGGAGGGCGAGCAGCGACCGCACCACGGGACGCCCCGGCAGGAGCTCGTCGAGCAGGCGCGCCAGGCGGATCGCCTCGCCGGCCAGGGCCACCCGCAGCACGTCGGGCCCCGTGCCCGGCGCGTACCCCGCGGTGAAGGCCAGGTAGACGACAGAGGCGACGTCGTCGAGGCGGTCGTCCAGGCGCTCGGGCGGCGGCACCTCGAACGGGATGCCCGCGGCGACCAGGCGCTTCTTCGCCCGTGTCAGGCGCGCTGCCATGGTCGTGTCCTGGACCAGGAAGAGCCGCGCGATGTCCGGCACGGGCAGGCCCGCGACGAACCGCAGGGTCAACGCCGCACGCGACTCGACCGACAACGCCGGGTGGCAGCACGAGAAGACGAGGCGGAGCCGGTCGTCGGGCAGGTGAGCGCCGTCGTCGCCCACCCCCGGCGTACCGTCCGTCGCCTCCGCCGCGGACCGCGCCTCCACGATCATGAGCGGCTCCTTCTGGACAGCGACCGCCTCGGCGCGCAAGCGGTCGAGCACGCGCCGCCCGGCCGCGGTGCGCAGCCAGGCGGCGGGGGAGTCCGGCACGCCGTCGACGGGCCACGTCCTCGCCGCAGCCGCGAACGCGTCCGCGAGCGCGTCCTCCGCGAGGTCCGGACGGCGGTAGCGCGCGACGAGCATCGCGAGCAACCGCGCCCAGTGCTCGCGCCACGCCGAGGTGAGCGCGTCGTCGACGAGCGTCACGGGCGCGCGACCGGCGACGAGGTCACAGGTCGTCCACGTCCACGACCGGACGCAGCTCGACCGTGTACTGCGGCAGGAGAGCGACAGCCTCGATCGCGGTGTCGATGCTCGGCAGCACCGCGACGTAGAAGCCGCCGAGCTGCTCGGCGAGCTCGGCGAACGGACCCTCGGTCACGGTCACCGTGCCCTCCCGGCTGCGGACCGTCGTGGCCGCGGCGACCGTGCTGAGCGCCTCCGCGGCCACGATGCTCCCACGGTTCCTGAGGAACGCGGCGAACTCGTCGTGCTGCGCCATGAACCGCGAACGTTCCTCCGCGGAGGCAGCAGCCCAGACCTGCTCGTCCCCGTACAGCAGGAACATGACCTTCACGGCTCAGGCCTCCGCCCCTGCGGGCGTGGTCACGGCGGCGGCGTCTGCCCCGCCGTGATCCACCGTGGGGCGGATCTCGTACGTGCAGCCGTCGCCCGCGAAGACCTCGTCGATGATCGTCACGAGCCCCGGCAGGTCGTCGCTCACGACCAGGTAGATGCCGCCGATCTGCTCGGCGAGCTCCGTGAACGGGCCCTCGGTCGTCCCGACCCCCGGGCGCACCAGGGTTGCCGTCCCGGCGGCCTCGAGCTCGACACCGCCCGAGATCCGGTGGCCCTCCACCTCGACGCGGCGCGTGAACTCCTCGTGCTGGGCCATGATCTCCTCGGCCAGGTCCGGGCGCATGGCGGGCGTGCCGTCTTCCGGGGCGTGGATGAGGACTGCGTACTCGGTGCTCATGATTCCTCCAGGTGAGTGGGTGGTTGGTCCTTCATCTCGATGACGCGTGACCACCGACGGAATCGACAGCCGCTCGCGACCAGTTTCGCCGGTGGCCGCGGGAGGCGCGCGGAGAACAGGACACGGGTTGACCGGTACGGGTCGCACGATGGCGACATGAACTCATCGACAAGTCCCGGTGCCCGATGGAGAGAAACCACGATGCCCGACCCCAGCGACTTCCCCGAGTCGACCCTCGTCCCGGTCAACGGTGTGGAGCTCGAGGTCTTCGAAGCCGGCCGGCACAACGCAGGACGACCCGTCGTGCTGTGCCACGGCTGGCCGGAGCACGCCTACTCCTGGCGTCACCAGGTGCCCGCCCTCGTCGAGGCGGGCTACCACGTCATCGTCCCGAACCAGCGAGGCTACGGCGGCTCGTCCCGTCCGGCCGAGGTGACGGCGTACGACGTCGAACACCTGTCAGGCGACCTGGTGGCGCTGCTCGACCACTACGGATACGACGACGCCACCTTCATCGGTCACGACTGGGGTGCCTTCGTCGTCTGGGGACTGACGCTGCTGCATCCGCACCGGGTCAACGGAGTGATCAACCTGAGCCTGCCGTATCAGGAGCGCGGCGAGCGGCCCTGGATCGAGGTCATGGAAGAGGTGATGGGCGGTGACTTCTACTTCGTCCACTTCAACCGACAGCCAGGCGTCGCGGACGCCGTGCTCGACGCGAACACCTCCCGGTTCCTTCGCAACCTGTACCGGAAGAACGAGCCCCCCAGAGAACCTCAGCCCGGCATGGCGATGGCGAACCTCGCCAGAGCGCAGACGCCGCTCGGTGAGCCCGTCATGAGCGACAGCGAGCTGGCCGTCTTCGTGTCCGCCTTCGAGTCGACCGGTTTCACGGGCAGCATCAACTGGTACCGGAACCTGGACCGCAACTGGCGCCTGCTGGCGGACGTGGACCCGATCATCCAGCAGCCCGTGCTCATGATCTACGGCGACCGGGACCTGGTCGCGAGGTCCGAGCGGCTGGCCGAGTTCGTCCCTCAGGTCGAGGTGGTCACCCTGGACTGCGGTCACTGGATCCAGCAAGAGCTGCCGGACGAGACCAACCGGGCGATCCTCACCTGGCTGGAGCAGCAGGGGGCCTAGCTTCGAGGGGGCGCCGCCGAGCCACGCGAGGCCATGACGGCGCCCCGGCGATGCGGGGTATGCACAGGACGCCTCGTGGGGGCGTGTTCCACAATGTCGCCTGCTGTGCGAGCGGGGCGCGGCGCGGGCTCGCCACAGTGGGCGGCACGGCCCACGACAGGTGGGTCACGAGAGCCAGGAGGCACCCATGAAGACCATGCACCGAGTGAGGGCGACCGGAGCGGAGCTGCTCGTCCGCGTCCGCGGCGAGGACCCGGAGGCCGGTCTCGCGACCGCCGAGTACGCGGTGGCGACCATCGCGGCCGTCGGGTTCGCGGGCCTGCTCATCGCGATCCTCAAGAGCGGCGAGGTGCGCGAGATGCTGCTCGGCATCATCCAGCGCGCCCTGTCGATCGGGTGAGCGTGGCGGCCGGCAGGGCGGGGGCGTCGCGGGCGGCGACGTCGCTGCGGGGGACGCGGGGGCGGTCGTGGCGTCCGCTCGAGTGGAGGTCCCCGGACCGTGAGGGCGGCACCGTGACCGCCGAGCTCGCCCTCGCGCTGCCCGCGGTCGTCCTCGTCCTGGTGGCCGTCCTCACGCTCGCCGCAGCGGCGAACGCACAGCTCCAGGCCGCCGACGCCGCTCGCGCCGCTGCCCGGGCCGTCGCGATCGGTGAGGACGACGCGGTGGTGCGCGCCGTCGTCGGGCAGGTGGCCGGGGCAGACGCCACGGTGACCGTCTCCCGCGGCGACCCGTGGATCGAGGTGCGGGTCGCCAAGCCCGTGGTCGGCGGCTGGCTGTCGAGCTCGCCGCTCCAGGCGCGCGGGGCCGCGGTCGCGTGGGACGAACCCTGAGGCCCGCCGACCAGGGATCCGGGACCGTGCTCGCGCTCGGCCTGATCGCGGTCTCGCTCGTGCTGGGGCTCGCGCTCGCGGCCCTGTCGTCCGCGCAGGGCGCGCGAGGGCAGGCTCAGACGGCAGCGGACCTCGCGGCCGTCGCCGGGGCGACAGCCCTCCAGGGAGGCCGGGACGCGTGCCCGACGGCGCACGAGACCGCGGAGCGCAACGGCGCCGTGGTCGCGGCGTGCGTCGAGCAGGGCGACGGCGTGGTCAGGGTCGACGTCACCCGCGAGGCGACGGGATGGGCCGGGGCGCTCGGGACGGCGCGGGCCGCCGCACGGGCGGGACCGGCGTCGGCGCGGTGAGAGGCGCCGACGATCGGTGACGTCGAGTGCATGATTCGGCCGCGGCACGCCCGGCGAGTCGCAGCCGAATCACGCACTCGACACACGGCCCGGGCCCGGGCCCGAGCCCGAGCCCGAGCCCCGGCCCCGGTCACGCAGGCGCGTACGCGAGCACCGCATCGAGGAGCCGGACCGCCGCAGCCTTGTCGAGCGGGTTGTTGAAGCTGCCGCACTTGGGCGACTGCACGCACGCGGGGCAGCCGTCCGCGCACGGGCAGCGCGAGATCGCGGCCCGGGTCGCGCGCAGCCACGTCGCGCCCAGGTGGAAGCCGCGCTCGGCGAAGCCCGCGCCGCCCGGGTACGCGTCGTACACGAACACCGTCGCCTGCTCGGTATCGACGTGCATCGCGGTCGAGACCCCGCCCAGGTCCCAGCGGTCGCACGTCGCGAGCAGCGGCAGGAGACCGATCGACGCGTGCTCGGCCGCGTGCAGCGCACCCGGCGCCGTCTCGGCGTCGATGCCCGCGGCCTCGAGGACCTCGGCCGGGACCGTCCACCACACGGCGGTCGTCGGGAGCGTGTGCTCGGGCAGGTCGAGCGGTTCGGTGCCCAGGATCTGCAGGTCCGGCAGGCGCCGGCGCTGGAAGCTCACGACCTGGCTCGTGACCTCGACCGGCCCGAACCCCCAGCCGATCGGCCCCCACCAGCGCTGGATCGCGGGGTGCGCGGCGTCGTTCGGGGCCGAGCCCCGCGGGACGGACGGCTCGTCGCCCGGGGCGGGCTCCGCCGTCGGGCCGTCGCCCGTCGCGTCGCCCGTCGGGGCGTCGCCGGACGGGGCGGACCCGACCGGGGCCGGGGCCTCGCTCTCCTCCTCGTCGCGGATCCCGTGGATAGCGATCTCCGTGACCGAGCGCGACCACGTCCCGAAGTCGACGTCCCGGCGTGCGACGAGCGCGACGCCGTCGCGCAGGTCGAGCGTCTCCACGACGTAGCTCACGCCCTGGTGCACGTAGACCGCGCCGTCGTGCACCGAGCCGTCGGCCGAGGCCGCGTCGACCGTGCCGAGGAGGCGCCCCGTGCCGGCCTCGACCACGCGCACGGGCGAGCCGCCCGAGCCGCGCAGGTCGGTCATGGCGGCGGCGGACTGGGCGTGGGTCCAGTACCACCCGGACGCCCGACGGCGCAGCGCACCTCGCGCGACCAGCACACCCAGGAGCTCGGTCACCGCGGCGGGGTCGCCGAACACGGCGAGGTCGGACTGCCTGAGCGGGACCTCGGCGGCCGCCGCGCACAGGTGCGGCGCGAGGACGTACGGGTTGGCGGGGTCGAACACCGTGGCCTCGAGCGGGGCTGCGAAGATCGCCTCGGGGTGGTGCACGAGGTAGGTGTCGAGCGGGTCCTCGCGCGCGACGAATGCGACCAGGCCGTCGGCTCCCGCGCGCCCCGCGCGCCCCGCCTGCTGCCAGACCGACATGCGCGTGCCCGGCCAGCCCGCGATGAGGACCGCGTCGAGGCCCGAGATGTCGACGCCCAGCTCGAGCGCGTTGGTCGTCGCGAGGCCCCGGATCGCGCCGCTGCGCAGGGCCTGCTCGAGCGCCCGGCGCTCCTCGGGCAGGTAGCCGCCGCGGTAGGCGGCGACCCGGCGTGCGAGCTGCGGCGAGACGACGCGCAGGTGGTCCTGGGTCTGCGTCGCGACGGCCTCGGCCCCGCGGCGCGAGCGCGTGAACGCGAGGGTCCGGGCGCCTGCCGCCGTGAGGTCGGCCAGGAGGTCCGCTGCCTCGGCCGTGGCCGACCGGCGTGGGCGCTCGGGCGAGTCGCCGGGCGTCGCGGGCTCGTCGGGGTCGCTCATCAGGCCCAGCTCGTCGTGGGCCGTGGGGTCGATCAGCAGGGACTCCGCGAGGGCCGCGTCGGCCGCCGGGTCGTTCGCTGCCGCGGCGCGGGCCTGTGCTGCCTCGTAGCCCAGGACCTCGGGGGGCTGCCAGAGCGCGAACGTCTTGCGGCCCGCGGGGCTCGTGTCGGTGTCGACCGTGACGATCTGCTCGGACGGGACCCCAATGAGCCGGCCGGCGCTCGCCGCAGGGTCGGCGGTGGTGGCCGAGGCGACGACGAACGTGAGGCGGTTCCGGGGCGCGCCGGCCGAGCTGCCAGGACGAGCGTGACCTGAGGGGCTCGATGGTCCCGACGGCCCGGACGCCGACAAGTTGTCAGAAGCGGGCCGGTCCATACCCCGGGGTGCTTCTGACAACCCCGCCGGTGGCGCGGGTGCGTAGTGCGCCGAGAGTCGGGCGAGGCGTCGCAGCACGAGCGCCACGTGCGCCCCGAACACCCCCCGGTAGGAGTGCCCCTCGTCGACGACGACGAAGCGCAGGTTGCGCAGGAACCGCGCCCAGCGCCGGTGGTTGGGCATGAGCGCGAAGTGCAGGAAGTCGGGGTTGGTCAGCACGACGTCGGCGTACTCCTGGACCCACTTGCGCTCCTCGAACGAGGTGTCGCCGTCGCACGTCGAGACCTTGACGTCGTTCGCGCGCGACGCGTCGAGGAGGCGCTGGAGGCCGTCGACCTGGTCGGCCGCGAGAGCCTTGGTGGGGCTCAGGTAGAGGACCGTGCCGCGCGTCCGGGCGCTCTCGATCCGGCCGGGGGCCAGGGTCTCGGCCGCGCGGTCCGCACGCACCGCGGTGAGTGCGGGCAACCAGAACGCGAGCGACTTGCCCGAGCCGGTCGAGGTCGCTAGCGCGACGTGCCGACCGGACCAGGCGGCCTCGGCCGCCTCGACCTGGTGCGCCCACGGTCGCTCCACACCCATCGAGCGGTAGCCCGCCACGAGCGACGCGTCGGCCCAGCGGGGCCAGTCGGCGTGCTGACCGGGGCGTCCGGGCAGGTGCTCGACGTGCGTCAGCCGGTCGGCGCGGCGGCCGCCCGCGAGCAGGACGTCGAGCAGGGCGCCGGGGCGGTCGGAGACGGTCGGCAGACCGGTGCTCGTGCTGTCGCGAGCGTCCGGGGCGCCGGGCCTCGAGAAGCCGCTCGACGGGCTGGTCGACGCGGCGTCCGGTTCCGGGGTTCGCGACGGGCTGGGCACGTCTCCGAGTCTCCCACCTGGGGCGTGCCGGGCCGAACCGTCGAGCGGACGCTGCCGCTGGCGGGCGACGAGGTAGACCCGTGTGCGCGAGGTAGTGCCCCAGGGGGGTCTACCTCGCGCACACGGGTCTACCTCGGCAGGAACAGCATGCAGCGATACGTCAGCGCGTGTCCTCCGTCCTCAGCCCGCGAACACCTGCCCGATCGCCCGCGACAGGTAGTACGGGTCCGCGACGGCCGTCAGCTCGCGCGCCGAGTGCATCGAGAGGATGGGCGCGCCCACGTCGACCGTCCGGATCCCGAGCCGGGTCGCGGTGAGCGGACCGATCGTCGACCCGCAGGGCACGGTGTTCTCCGAGACGAACTCCTGGCTCGGCACGCCGGCTGCCGCGCAGGCCGCGGCCCAGGCTGCCGCGCCGTGGGCGTCGGTCGCGTACCGCTGGTTGGCGTTGATCTTGAGGATGGGACCGCCGCCGGCCAGCGGCCGGTTGGCCGGGTCGTGGCGCTCGGGGTAGTTGGGGTGGACCGAGTGGCCGACGTCGCTCGACACGCACAGCGACCCCGCGAGCGCACGGTGCCGGTCCTCCTCGCCGGCGCCGAAGCCGGCGCTGATGCGCGCGAGCACGTCGGCGAGGAACGGGCCGCTGGCCCCCGAGCGGGTCTCGCTGCCGATCTCCTCGTGGTCGAACGCCGCGAGCACGGCGACGGGCGCCCCGTGCCGCCCACGACGGGCCCCCGTGGACGCCCCAGGCGCCCCCGCCGCCACCTCGAGCAGCGCCGTGAGCCCGGCATGCACCGACAGCAGGTTGTCGAGCCGACCCGAGGCGAGCAGCTCCTCGTGCGCCCCGAAGATCCGCGGGGCCTGGGTGTCGGCTACGACCAGGTCGTACCCGCCGACGTCCGCGGCTCGCACGCCCGCGTGCTCGGCGAGCAGCGCGAGCAGGTCCGCGTCGGGGGCTCCGAGCGCGCCGAGACCCCACACGGGCTGGGTGTGGCGCTGCTTGTCGAGCGTCAGACCCTCGTTCGCGCTCCGGTCGAGGTGGATCGCAAGCTGGGGGATGCGCAGCAGGGGGCCGGTGCGGACCAGGTGGCTGCGGCCGTCCAGCGTCACGAGGCGCCCGGCGAGCTCGAGCTCGCGGTCGAGCCACGAGTTGAGCAGGGGACCGCCGTACACCTCGACGCCCGCCTGCCACCAGCCCTCGCGGCCCGTGGTCGGCTTGGGCTTGAGCTTGAAGCCGGGGGAGTCGGTGTGCGCGCCGAGGATCGCGAAGGGCGTCGTGGCGCTCGCCCCCGCGGGCGTCGCCCACGCGATGACGGCACCGTCACGCACGACGACGTAGCGCCCCTCCGCGCTCGCGAGCGGCCAGGCGTCGGCCTCGTCGAGCAGCGTGAAGCCCGCCTCGACCGCGCGCCGGGCGACCTCGTGGGCCGCGTGGAACGACGAGGGCGAGGCCTCGACGAACCGGGCGAGGTCCTCGGCGTGGGTGCGGGCCTGCGGGGACGGACCCCGTGGGGTGGCGACCACGGGAGTGGTGGGGCGGGCGGGGACGGGGGCTGCGGCGTCGGGCACGGGTCCATTATCCGCCCGCGCGCCCTGCCCACCGGGTAGTAGCGTGAGTCTCCCCATGACCCCGTCGGACATCGTGCTCACCCTCCGCGCCGCAGGCTGCGTGTTCGCCGAGGACGAGGCAGACCTGATCGTCGCCGCAGCGACCTCCCCCGCCGAGCTCGACGACATGGTCTCGCGCCGGGTCGCGGGGCTCCCGCTCGAGCAGGTCCTCGGCTGGGCCGAGTTCTGCGGCCTGCGCATCCTCGTCGAGCCCACGGTGTTCGTGCCCCGCAGGCGTTCGGAGCTCCTCGCGTCCTCCGCCGTGGAGGTCACGGGGGAGGACGCGACGGTCGTGGACCTGTGCTGCGGCACGGGCGCTCTCGGGGCGGTGCTGCGCGCAGCCCGTCCCGGCATCGACCTGCACGCCGCTGACATCGACCCCGCGGCCGTGCGCTGCGCGCGCCGGAACCTTCATGGACAGGTCTATGAGGGCGACTTGTACGACGCCCTCCCCGACCAGCTGCGAGGACGGGTCGACGTGCTCGTCGTCAACGCCCCGTACGTCCCGACCGAAGCGATCGGGACCATGCCCCCCGAGGCCCGGCTGCACGAGGCCCGGGTCGCGCTCGACGGGGGCGCAGACGGGCTCGACGTGCACCGACGGGTCGCCGCCGACGCCGCGGCCTGGCTCGCCCCGGGCGGTCACCTCCTGATCGAGACCAGTGCGCGCCAGGCTCCCGTCGCCGTCGGGCTCTTCGAGCGGGCCGGGCTCGTCGCCCGGACCCTGACCGACGACGACCTCGGCGCGACCGTGGTGATCGGCACGAGCTGCCGGTAGCGGTCGCCCGGCCCGCGCGTTCCCCAGGCCCGCGCGTCCCGGACCACGGACGTCCCCGGCCCGCACGTTCCCGGCCCGCACGCTGGGCCGGTCCGTGAGGCCCGCCCCGTAGACTCGGGGGAATGCAGTGCCCCCACTTCGACGCCCACGAGTGCCGTTCGTGCACCCTCATGGGGCAGGGCTACGCCGCGCAGCTCGCCGACAAGCAGCGGCACGCGGGCGACCTCCTCGCGGCGCACGACGGACTGCGGTGGGACCGCCCGTTCCCGAGCCAGGAGTACGGCTTCCGCAACAAGGCCAAGATGGTCGTGGGCGGCACGGTCGAGCACCCGACGCTCGGCATCCTCGACGCGGGCGGGCGTGGCGTCGACCTCCAGGACTGCGGCCTGTACCCGGCCGACCTCCAGGCAGTCTTCCCCGTCCTCGCGGCGTTCGTCACGCGCGCGGCCCTCACGCCGTACGACGTGACGACGCGGCGCGGCGAGCTCAAGAACGTGCTGGTCACGCAGTCGCCCGACCGCGAGCTCATGGTGCGCTTCGTGCTCCGGTCGCAGGAGCCGGTGTCGCGCCTGCGCAAGCACCTGCCGAGCCTGCTCGACGCGCTGCCGCAGGCGCGCGTGGTGTCGGCCAACATCCTGCCCGAGCACAAGGCGGCGCTCGAGGGCGACCAGGAGATCCTGCTCACCGAGGCCGACACCCTGACCATGCGGGTCAACGGCATCGAGATGCACCTGCGCCAGCAGAGCTTCTTCCAGACCAACACCGAGGTCGCCGCGGCGCTGTACCGGCAGGGGCGCGAGTGGGTCGACGAGGCCGCGCCGTCGAGCGTCTGGGACCTGTACTGCGGCGTCGGCGGGTTCGCGCTGCACTGCGCGTCGCCGGGGCGTGACGTGGTCGGGATCGAGTCGAGCCGTGAGGCGATCGTGAGCGCCGAGCGCAGCGCCGCGCAGGCCGGGTTCGACGACGTGACGTTCCGGGCCGGTGACGCCACGGCGTTCGCCCTCGCGGCCGAGCGGGTCCCCGACCTGGTGATCGTGAACCCGCCGCGGCGGGGGATCGGCGCGGAGCTCGCGGGCTGGCTCGAGTCCTCGACCGTTCAGCAGGTCGTCTACTCGAGCTGCAACGCCGAGTCGCTGGCCCGCGACCTCGCGGCCATGCCGTCGCTGCGCCCCGTGCGAGGGCGGGTGCTCGACATGTTCCCGCAGACCTCGCACTACGAGGTCATGGTCCTGCTCGAGCGCGCCTGAGACCTGGGCCGTCAGCGGTCCAGAGCCGTGAGCCGCTCGGCGGCGGCGAGGGCCGCCGCGGCGAGCACGGCTCGCAGTGCCGCGACGTCGACAGGGGTCCCGTCGGGGGTCCGGTCCGGGACGCCGGGGAGCAGGTCGGCTGCCGCGGGCGGTTCGGGGACGTCGGGCGGCGGGGGCAGCTCGCCCAGGACACGGGGGCCCGACGGCGCCGCTCCTGTCCCTGTGTCGCTCGCCGGGTCGTCGCCCGGGTCGGGCGACGGGTGGTCGGCCATGCCCTCGCCGCCGGTTCCGGTGGGGCCGCTCGTGGCGGTGCGCGACGTGAGGTCGCCCGCCGTGAGGTCGCTTGGTGTCGACATCCCCCGCAGCGCGTCGAGCACCTGCTCGCGCGAGCGTCCGCGCAGCAGGAAGAGCACGAACGGGTCGGCGTCGAGCAGCCAGCCCGCCTGGTAGCTGAGCGCCGCCGCGTGCAGGCAGGGCAGGTCCCAGGTGGGGCAGTCGCACGCGGGTTCGAGGTCGCCGATCCCGGGGAGCAGCGTGACGTCGGCGTCGAGGGCCGCAGCGACGACGTCGCGCGGCATCTCCCCGGCGAGCAGGGCAGCGAGCCGCCCGGACCGCGAGGCGAGGGCTTCGAGGAACCTGTCCCACTCGTCGTCGGACAACGGTTCGAGCGAGACGACCGTGTGGTACATCTCCCCGTCATCATCTTGTACGCGCGCCTGGACCGCGCCGGGGCTGACCGTGATCGGCCCGACCCGACCGGTGCGCGCGTAGGCGCGTCCCTTCTTGAGCGGGCCTGCGTCGAGCGCGAACTCCTCCATGGCGCGCACCCAGGAGCGCGCCCACCAGGACTGCCCCCGGCGGACGGCGCCCTGGGCGGTACCGGTCGGGGGGAAGGCGGGGAAGCCCACGGCGCTCATGAGCGCCCCCTCTCGCCGGCGGCGGACGATCGCTCGCCGCCGTCGGCTCCCCGCAACGACACCAGCTCGGCCAGGTCGGCCGTGCTGAGCTCGGAGATCGCGCCCTCGACACCGCCCGGCGCCAGGACCGCGTCGGCGAGCTCGCGCTTGGACTCGATCATGCGGGCGATGTGCTCCTCGATGGTTCCCTCGCTGGTCAGGCGGTGCACCTGGACGGGCCGGGTCTGGCCGATCCGGTACGCCCGGTCGGTGGCCTGCTCCTCGACGGCCGGGTTCCACCAGCGGTCGTAGTGGATCACGTGGTCGGCCCGCGTGAGGTTGAGCCCGGTGCCCGCGGCCTTGAGCGAGAGCAGGAACACGGGCGGCATCTCCTCGGTGGCCTGGAACCGGGCGACCATCTGCTCGCGCTGGGCCACGGGCGTGCCTCCGTGCAGCAGCATGGTCGGGACGCCACGACGCGCGAGGTAGGACTCGAGGAGTCGGGCCATCGCGACGTACTGCGTGAACACGAGGATCGCGCCCTCCTCGGCCCGGACGGTCGCGACGAGCTCGGTGAACGCGTCGAGCTTGCCGGATCGCCCGGACAGCCGCGGTTCGTCCTCGTGCAGGTACTGGGCGGGGTGGTTGCAGATCTGCTTGAGGTGCGTGAGCAGCCCACCGATCCTGGCGCGCCGCCCCATGCCCTCGGCCCGGTCGATCTCCTCGAGCGCCGACCGCACGGCGCCCTCGTAGAGCCCCACCTGCTCGGCCGTGAGCGGCACGACCTGGTCGGTCACGGTCTTGGGCGGCAGCTCGGGCGCGATCCCGGGGTCGGACTTGCGTCGCCGCAGCAGGAACGGTCGGACCAGCCGGGATAGCCTCTCGGCCAGCACGGGGTCGCGGGTCTGCTCGATCGGGTCGGCCCACCGGCGCCGGAACTGCCCGCGCGAACCCAGCAGCCCGGGGACGAGCCAGTCCATGACGGCCCACAGCTCGGTGAGGTTGTTCTCGACGGGCGTCCCGGACAGGGCCACGCGCGCTTCCGCGGGGACCGTCCGCAGCGCCTTCGCGGTGCCCGAGCCCGGGTTCTTGACGTGCTGGGCCTCGTCCGCGACGACGAGCCCCCAGCGGTGCGCCGCGAGCACCGGGTGGGCCTGCGAGGAGTCCGACAGGACCGTCCCGTAGGTCGTGAGCACGAACCCGTCGGTGACCCCGCGCAGGTCGCGCGACGCGCCGTGGAAGCGCCGCACAGCGACGCCCGGCGCGAACCGGCGGATCTCCTGCTCCCAGTTGCCCAGGAGCGAGGCCGGGCACACGACCAGGGTGGGCCCGGCGCCCGCCGCCTCCCCGGTGGGAGCAGCGGCGTCGTCGGGCCGGGGGCGAGCGCGGTGCAGGTGGAGCGCGATGAGCGTGACGGTCTTGCCCAGGCCCATGTCGTCCGCGAGACACGCGCCCAGGCCCAGCCCTGTCAGGCGTGCGAGCCAGCGCAGGCCGTCGAGCTGGTAGTCGCGCAGCGACGCGTGGAGTCCCTCGGGCGCGACGACGTCACGCGCCGGGGACGGGTCCTCGAGCTCGGCGCGCAGCCGGTCGAGCCAGGGCGTCGGGGTCACGGCGAGCTCGTGGTCGCCCACGCGGGCGACGCCGGTGAGCGCGGCCGCGACGGCGTCGAGCGCG
The DNA here is from genome assembly GCF_044748475.1 of Oerskovia enterophila. NCBI lineage: Bacteria > Bacillati > Actinomycetota > Actinomycetes > Micrococcales > Cellulomonadaceae > Oerskovia > Oerskovia enterophila. The sequence goes on along the minus strand of NZ_JBIVFZ010000004.1, from coordinate 16,078 downwards.
GAGACGGGCTGGGGCGAGCGCCGCGTCGCGGCCGTGGCCGCGGCGGGATCCGCGAGGACCCAGCGCCCACGCAGCTGCACGACGGCGGAGCGCCCCTCCGCGTGGACGCGCGCCAGGTGCTCGCGCTCGTCCGCGGTGAGCCGCACGCCGTCGAGCGTCAGCTCGTGCGTGAGCGTCATGGGTGACGGCGAGCCAGACCGCGGACGGCCGTGGCCGGGGGAGCCGAGCAGCGCGGGAAGGGCCCAGCGTTCCTCGTCAGGGTCGTCACCGGGGACCTCGGTCGGGGAGAAGACCGCGACGGACCGCACCTGACCCGCGAGGTGGGCGGGCCACCCGACCGCGATCCCGGTCGCCGCCAGCGACGCGGAGCCCTCGGCGAGAAGCTCGCGGACGTCGGCCGGGGCGAGCACGAGCGAGCCCGGGACGGCCTGGTCGAGCAGCCCGTCGAGCGGGGGCCAGGCCACCGCTCCCGCGCGCAGCCGGACCAGGACGTCACCGATCGCCTCCTGGGCCTCGCGTGCTCCCTCGCCGGTCCGGGCCGACGCCCACAGGTCCGCGGCAGGGCGGGTCCCGGTGGGGCCGCGGACGATCACGGTCGCGAGCCAGTCGCACGTGGCCAGGTCTTCGTGGCGGTCGCCGTCGGCCGGAGACCCGTCGCCCTCGGCAGCACCTGCATCGGTCGCACGGCGCACGAGCGGCTCGAGCCGCAGGCTCACGGCCACCCGTGGGTCGAGGAGCGCCGCGGCATCGTGCGCCCAGTCCGTGAGCTGGTCGGGAACCGGGGGCGCGCCGGCTCCCGGCGCCGCGACCAGGCCGCGGGCCACCCCGCGAGGCACTCCGGTGCTCGCTCCGGCCTCCCTGACGAGGGCGTCCGCCACGGCATCCATGGCGGCCCGGACCAGGGCGGTCCGCGCGTCTGCGTCACTCCTCGGGCCCGCCCCTCGTTCGTCGAGCGGTATGGCGCCGGCGAGCGCGTGCACACGGTCGAGCGAGGGGCCGTCGAGCGGCCCGAGCCGCCACCTGGCCGAGGGTGGTGTGTCGGCGGTCCCGGCAGAGCCCGCCGACCCGGCGGTGCTCGCCGACCCGGCGGTGCTCGCCGACCCCGCGGTGTTTGCCGGCCTCCCGGTACCCGACCCGACCGAGGCCGCCCCGACCACGGGCACCAGGTGTCCTGCCGCGACGTGGCTCAGGGCCTCGGCGCACACCGCGCCCCAGAACACCTCGGAGGGCGACGCGTCGCCCGAGGCCCACGCGTCGAGCAGCGCGTCGACGGTCCCCGTGTCCCAGCGTGCCCGTGCGGCATGGCCGTCGGTGCCGTGCTCGCCGGACCCGCCAGGTCCGGCTCCGGCCGGGTTGCGTGCTGCGAGGGTCACGTGGCCTTCCTGGTACGCCGTCCGTCGACGTTTCCCGAGCCGATCAACGTACGATGTACGCAGATCATTCCCGACAGTTCGGGTGAACGTCGGGCACTCCTCGATGATCCCCGACCCCGACCGAGGAGGCAGCCCGTGCCGACCCCGACGCCCAGCCCCGCACCTCCCGCGACGCCGCGCGACCCCGCGCGGACCCTCGCCCTCCTCTGGGGTCTGCACGCCGACCGTGGCGCACGGGGGCCCCAGCAGTCCCGGACGCCCGACGAGGTGGCGCGCGCCGCCGTCGGGCTCGCGGACGAGGACGGGGCGCTCACGGGGCTCTCGATGCGCAAGGTCGCAGCCGCGCTGGGCATCGGGACCATGTCGCTCTACACCTACGTGCAGAACAAGGACGACCTCGTCGACCTCGTGGTCGACCGCGCCTACGGCGAGCTCTACCCCCAGGGGCACGCGCCCGGGGCGACCTGGCAGGACCGGCTGCGTTCCGTCGCGCGAGCCAACTGGGACCTGTTCGCGGCCCACCCGTGGCTGCTCGACATCGACCTCGCGCGCCCCGTCCTGGGGCCGGGGGAGACGCGCAAGTACGACGTCGAGCTCCGCGCGATCGAGGGCGTCGGCCTCGACGACGTCGCGATGGACGCGACCGTGACGCTCGTCGTGGGACAGGCGACGACCGCGGCCCGGCGCGCTCGTGCGGCCAGCGCCGCGCACGAGGCGAGCGGCCAGACCGACGACGAGTGGTGGGCCGCGAACGCCCCGCTGCTCGAACGCATCAGCGCGATGAGCACGTTCACGGTCGCGGGACGCGTCGGGGCGACTGTCGGCGAGGCCCAGCAGTCGGCGTACTCGCCCGAGGCCGAGCTCGACTTCGGGATCGAGCGCATCGTCGCGGGCGTCGAGGCACTCGTGGCCTGAGGTCGTCCGACTCTCACGGGCCCAGGCTGACGAAGCCACCGATCTCCGTACCGACCCGGGCGACGTCGGCATCCGAGACCCGCCAGGGCCCTCCTGGCACGACGATCGGGGACTTCCCGGTGGCCGGAGCGAGGTCGAGGGTGCCGTACGCGACGATCCTCGACGGGTCGAGCTGCGTCGCGTCGACGCCGGGGCACCAGTCGGGGGCCGCGAAGCTGACCGGCACCGAGTCGTGCGGAGCGAGCGTCGACCGGGAGCCTGTGTCAGGGAAGCCGACGGTCTGAGCCACCACGACGCCACCCTGCACGAGGTGGACTGCGCCCCAGCCGACGTCGACCGTGACCGACGAAGCGGTCCCGTTGGTGAGGGACAGCGACAGGTCCGGTGTCTGGTCCCCGGGCAGGGTCCCGGTCGAACCGGCGACGAGCTGCAGCCCGGCCTCGACGACCAGGTGGTCCGGGACCGACGCACCGCACGCGAACGAGGACGCGTCGACAATGTCGGTGACCTCCAGCGAGGAGGGCGCCGAGACGATACTGACGGGCGTGCCATTGGTGCCGTCCCAGGTGTCGAGCGCGTCAGGCCCGGCCAGCTCGTCGACCTGGAGCACGCGATAGGCCGTGTACGTCCCCGCCGGGACGACGGAGGTCCCGTCGTCCTCCCCACCCGTGCACACCTGGGCCCCTGCGACGCCCAGCACCTGTGACTCGCCAGGTCCCACGTCGACGGGGACGAGCGGCTGCCCCTCCATCAGCGTCATGGCGACCACCCGACCGTCCTGGACCAGCACCGTGCGCGCCGACCCGTTGGAGGCGGCGAAGAACGGGGTGTCGGAGACGTTCGTGACCTCGACCTCCCAGGGGTTGACGTCGGTGAGGGTGAGCGTCGTCGTCGGGACGATCTCGCTCTCGGGTGTCCCGCACTGGATGGTGTCACCCGCGAGCGGTTCCACGACGGCCGGCGCCTCTGCGGGCGCCGGAGCGTCGGTTCGGATCGCAGACCAGTCCACGGCTCCTGCCGCCACGGCCACGGCGAGCGACAGGGCTCCCAGCGTGCCTCCGACGGCCGTACGACGGCGACGCCGCACCCTTCGCACCTGGAGGGCGACCACCTCGGGCGACAACCCTGTCGTCTCGTGCGCCACGCTCCTGCTCAGCGCCTGCAGCTGATCGTCGATCCTGGTCATGAGTCAGCACTCCGGGGGGTGGGGCGGGAGATGAGAGGGAGGACGGCGACGTCCTCGTCGTGCTCGGCGTCGCCGTCGTCCAACGGGCCGAGGATCGTCTCGAGCCGGGAGACGGCGTTGTGGAGGTAGCGCTTGACCGTGCCGGGATGCAGCTTCATCCGTTCGGCGGTCTGCGGCACGGTCAGGTCGTCGAAGTACCGAAGGACTACGCACGCGCGCTCCTGGGTCGAGAGGCAACCGAGGGCCGAGCGGATGTCGGCGGCCTGGTCGACGTCGATGCGTTGATCGTGCTGCTCCGGCATCGTGAACAGGTGGCGGATCCCTGCCCACCGTCGGGACCTGCGATAGGCATCGATGTGGAGGGTGAGGATCGTCCGTCGCACGTAGGCCTCCATCGCGTCGGGCGAAGCACCGTCCCGCATCCTGACGAACACCTTCACGAACGCCTCCTGGACGAGGTCCTCCGCTGCCTTCTGCTCCCCGACGAGCAGGTAGGCATAGCCGACCAGGGCGGGGCCACGGGCCCGGACCAGCTCGGTCAGGCGGTCGTCCACCGCGCGACCGCGCCGTCCGTCGCTGTCGGTCCTGCTCGACATGGGGCTCCTCAGGGGTGGAAGAACTATCCTCTCGTCACCGGAGACGAACAGGTGCAGCGAAACGTTGTAGTCGTCGCGGGGTGAAGTGGACCGAGCGCCGAAGAGGTGGTCGGACGAGAGAGGGTGGTGGCGGTCGGATGGCGACTGGGTCGACGACCGGGCAGCACCGGCTGGTCACGGCGGCGCAGGTCCTGCTCACCCTCGCCGGGGTCCTCTACCTCGGGGTCGTCGTCGAGGCGGCGGCGGGCTGGCCCCTCGACCCCGCGCGGTCCTACCTGTCCGAGCTGGCCGCGCTCGACCAGGCCACCTCGCCGCTCTTCCGGTCCACGGACGTGGCGGCGGGCGCCCTGGTGCTCGTCGGCCTCGCCCTCCTGGGGACGGCCTACCGGCTGGCCCGTCGAGCGGGCGAGCCGACCGCCACGCTCGTGCAGAAGGTGACGTTCTGGGCGTTCGTCGCGTTCGGCCTCGCGACCGTGGCGGACGCGCTGCTGCCGCTCGACTGCGCGCTCTCGGTGGGCGACTGCGCCGCACGCGAGGAGGCCGGGGAGCTCAGCCTCGCTCATCAGGCCCACACCTTCTCGAGCGTGGCCTCGGGCGTCAGCTCGTTCGTCGCGAGCGCGGGGGTCGTGTGGCTCGCCCGCGTCCGACGGCGCACCCCCCTCGGCATCTCGGCCCGCCTCGCGGGCGCGCTGGGACCGCTCCTGGGGGTCGTGACGGGCACGATCGGCCTGTTCGGCAGCCCGCTCCCCGTGGGGACCGGGATCGTCCAGCGGGTCCAGATCGTCGCGTTCTCCGTGGTGCTCGTGCTGGCCGCGCAGGTCCTGACGCTGCGCCAGCCGCACCACGGGGCACCGGAGACGGACGTTCCCCAGGACCGCAGAGCGCGCTCACCGGCGTCGCACAGCGAGCCGTGATGGACTGTGCCGCATGGCTTCGGCGATCACCACACCGGCACCCACGACCTGGGTCGTCCTCCCCGGTCTCCTGCTCGCTCCCTCGGACATGGAACCCGTCGCCCGGGTCGTGCGCGAGCAGTTCCCGGACGCGACGGTCCGGGTGCTCGACTCCTGGGACACCGCCGTCACGGCCCCCGTCGCGGCGATCCGTGCCGAGCTCGGGCTGGCGGACGACCAGGCGCCGGGCAGCGTCGGGCTCGTGGGGCACAGCGTGGGCGGTCTGGCCGCGATCGAGTGGGCGCTGACCCACCCCGAGGAGCTCGGGGCCGTGCTGCTGCTCGACCCCACGACCCCGTTCCTTCCGCGCCGTCCCGAGCGGCCTGCGCCCGTGGGGCTCACGCTCCTCGCCGAGCGTGTCGTCCACACGAGCGGGCTCCTGCTCTCGCGCTGCCGGGCGGTGACGAGGCGGGGACCCGCACTGCGTCGTCGGGCCTGGTACGACGCGACGAACCGCCCCGACCCCCTGCCCGACGACGAGGCCGTCCGCCGCTACGGCACGCCCGAGGCGTGGCGCCTGCTCACCGGGCAGTACGAGCAGAGCTGGGCGCAGGCCGAACGGGTCACCACGCTCTTCGCGCGCGACGCGAGGGCGCTGCGGCGGCTCGCGGTGCGCCCCGTCCAGCTCGTCGGCTGGGGCAGGCGTGGTCAGGGCGCGTTCTTGCGGGACGAGCGTGAGCTCGGTGCGCGCCTGGGCGCGAGCGTCTACGGACTGCGGGGCGAGGGGCACATGTTCCCGCTCACCCGTCCCGACGTCGTCGCGCAGGTGCTGCGTGGGGAGGTGCCCGACGGGGCGGTGGCTCCCGTCGTGGAGGCAGAGTTCCGCTGAGCGCGCGCTACCAGCCGGACGCGTACTCGAAGTGCCACGGCTCGGGCTTGGACCCGTTGCTGCGGGCCCACGGCGGGTTGTCCCAGCCGTAGAGCGGGGCGTTGGCGCGCAGCCACTTGTACTGGGCCGAGCCGGGGTTCGAGGCGGGCGAGGTCAGGTCGATCGCCAGGCCCCATCCGTGGTTCGACGTGCCAGGGACCGCCGCGAGGCCGGGCTTGGCGGCGCGGGTCGAGACCTGGCTGGAGTACGAGCGGTACGAGTCGGTCAGGCCGATCGGCTCGCCGAAGCGCTGCTGGTAGGCCGCGGACAGCTCCTCGAGCATCGCCGCCGCGTCGCAGCGCAGCATGTGGCTCCGGGCGAACGAGAGACTCGTGAGCGCGGAAGCCGGGATCCGCCCGTTCGCGAAGTTCGTGGACCCGCACTGGGCGAGCAGGTTCGCGGCGCGCACGCGACGTTCGGCAGCGAGCTCGGCGGGAGTCGCCGGTGCCGGTGTGACGCCGGAGGCTGCCGTCTCGCCGAAGTCCTGGAGCAGGACCGCGACACGGTTCGCCGCGCGGGCGACGTCCTCGCTGGTCGCGGGAGCGACTGCCTCGGTGTCGACCTCCGCTGCGGTCTCCGTCGTCAGGGCCGTGCGCTCGCTCGAACGTGAGGCGCGGTCCGTGCCCTGAGCACGCTCGGCGATCAGGGACTCGGTGAGCGCGGCCAGCTCGGCCTTCGCGTCCGCGAGGTCCTGCGGGCTGGTGGCACGCTCCGCAGCCGGCCCGTCGGCGCGGGTGAGCAGGTCCTGTGCCTGGCTGAGGAGCTGCTCCTCGGCGTCGACCTCTTGCTGGGCGAGCTCGGTCGTCGCGTCGCCGGTCTCGTCGTCCGCGAGGTCCGTCCGCAGACCGCCCGGGGCGAAGTCTCCCGAGGCGGTGCCGGGGAGGACCAGGGGGACGCACGCCAGAGCGCCCACGAAGGCAGCGCCCGTCGCGGCGCGGGCCACGAACTTGGAGCCGAACAGGGGGCCGCGCGTGGGCATGGCCGAGGCGACGACCGGGGTGGGACCCGTGGCCGGTCCGCCGGCCTTGCGCTCGCGCCGCGTGAGGGGGGCGAACGGGTGCTCGTCCGTCGTGGCCGCGCTGAACCCGGTGGCGACGAACGGTGCGGGCGGGGTGGCGACGACGGGCGTGGGAGCGGAGCGCAGGGGGGTCGGCGCCGGGACCAGGACGACCGGGATCTCACCCGAGGGGGTCTGCAGCGGCGCGACGGGCTCGGCGGCACGCTGGATCCCCGTGGGCGGGAAGGGAGAGGTTCGTGGGGCCGCAGGCCGGGCCGCGACCGGCGTCTCGACGGGAGCCATGGCGCGGGCCGCGGCGGCCGGGGAGAGTGCCTGACGGGTCGGTGCGGGCGCAGCGTGCGTGCTCGTGAACGGTGCGGGAGCGGAGAACGGGGCCTCGACGCGGGCCGGCGCGTGAGGTGCTGCGGCGACCTGAGGTACCGCGAACGTCGAGGGGCGGGGCGAGGTGTGGCGGTGCTCGACGTGCAGGGTGTCTGCGTGGGCGCGTCCGTCGACCCCGGCCGCGGCGAGCTCTCGCGCGCGGAGCTCGGCCTGACGTTGACGCCGCGTGGGGGTCGGCACTGCGCCGTGCGGGCGCTGCTGGACCGGTGCGGACGTTTCCACCTGACGTGACTCCTGTGCTCTGGACGACCTCCCGGGGGAGGACTCTGCTGACTGCCGTGGTGCGGGAGCCAGTGGTCGTTGCCGTCCGTGCTGCGCCCGATCGCCGCCTACGTTACCCGTTCGTTATCGCTCCGTGTGACGCCATCCACACCCCGTGCCGAACTCTCCGCACGGTGGTGCGGAAAACTCGTGCGGAGGTTCGCTCGGCGGGACGCGGGGCAAGCCCGCGGTCGTCCGGTACGCGAAGGTTGCCGGGATGCGGGGGCGGGGCCACCGAGGTCCCGCTCAGCCGCGACCCGACGGCCGGACGAACGGGAACGCGAGCGTCTCGCGGATGCTCGCCCCGATGAGCATCATGTAGACGCGATCCACCCCGATCCCGAGCCCGCCCGTGGGGGGCATCGCGAACTCCAGGGCGGACAGGAACTCCTCGTCGACCTCCATGGCCTCCGGGTCGCCCGCGGCGGCCAGCAGGGACTGCTGCGTGAGGCGCTCGCGCTGGTCCACGGGGTCGATGAGCTCGGAGTACGCGGTGCCCAGCTCGGCGCCGAACGCCACGAGGTCCCACCGTTCGGCGAGCCGCGGGTCGCGGCGGTGCGTGCGCGTCAGCGGCGAGGTCTCGAGCGGGAAGTCGGTGTAGAACGTGGGCTCGACGGTCTGCCCCTCGACGAACGCGTCATAGAGCTCGGTGACGATCGCGCCGTGCGTCATGGTCGGGGTCCAGTGGACGCCCTTCTCCTCGCAGATGGCCTGGAGGGTCTCGAGCGGGGTGTCCGGCGTGACCTCCTGGCCCACGGCCCGGGACACGGCCCCGTGCACGGTGTGGACGGGCCACTCGCCGTCGAGCCGGACGACGGTCCCGTCGGCCCGGCGCGAGATCGGCTCGCCGTGCACCGCGATCGCGGCCTCGATGATGAGGTCGCGCGTGAGGACGCGCATCGAGGTGTAGTCGCCGTACGCCTGGTAGGCCTCGAGCGACGTGAACTCGGGGTTGTGGGTCGCGTCGGCGCCCTCGTTGCGGAAGTTGCGGCCCAGCTCGAAGACCTTGCCGACCCCGCCGATCGCGAGTCGCTTGAGGAACAGCTCGGGGGCGATGCGCAGGTACAGGTCCACGTCGTACGCGTTGATGTGCGTCGTGAAGGGGCGGGCGTTGGCCCCGCCGTGCACGCGCTGCAGGATCGGGGTCTCGACCTCGATGAACTCGCGCGCGGCGAGCGAGTCGCGGAGCGACTTCACGGCCGCGCTGCGTCCGCGCAGGACCTGGGCCGTGCGGGTGTCGAGGGCGAGCTCCATGTGCTTGAGCCGGACCTTGGCCTCGGCGTCGGCGAGCCCGCGGTGCTTGTCGGGAGGGGAGGTCAGGGCCTTGGAGGCCATGCACCAGGCGGTGCCGTGCAGCGAGAGCTCGCCGCGTCGGCTGCGGGTGAGGTCGCCCGTGACGCTCACCTGGTCGCCGAGGTCGACGGCTCGGCGCCACAGCGCGAGGTCCGGGCCCGGCCGGTCCGCGGTGAACATGACCTGGATCTCGTCGGTGCCCTCGCGCAGGTCGGCGAAGATCACGCCGCCGTGGTCGCGCAGCCGGACCACGCGCCCGACGACGGACAGGTCGCCCCCGGTGGCCACGTCGCCCGGTGAGGTGCTCGCCCCGGCCGGCGCGCCGCCGTCGGGCACCTGGGTGCCCTGGTGCACGGCCTCGCCGATCGAGACGGTCCGGGGGACCGAGACCGGGTAGGGCTCCATGCCCGCGGCCCGCAGGACGCCGAGCTTGGCGTGGCGCGTGGCCTGTTGCTCGGTCAGGCGGCGCGTGGGCGCCGAGACCGTGAGCAGTGCGGTCTCCTGGGCGCGCACGGCATCGGCGAAGGCCGCGGAGATCTCGGGCCGGTGCAGGTCCGGAGAGCGGTCTCGGCGGTGGAGGAGGTTCGGGGTGTTCGGCAGGAAGCCCTCGGCCTGCCCGACCGCGAAGATGATCTGCGTGAGCTGGCCCGCGTTCTGGTAGCAGAGCAGGCGGGGCTTCCAGTCCGGCAGGTACTTCTCGTTCGACTTGTAGAGCGAGTCGAGCTGCCAGAACCGCGACGCGATCAGCAGCACCCGGCGGTTGAAGCGCTGGACCGGCGTCGCCCCGATGCGGGCACCCTGCTCGAACGACCCGCGGAACATCGCGAAGTTCATCGAGATGCGGTCGATCCCCATGCCGCGGCCCGCGGCCACGAGCTCGGTGACCATGAACTCGGTGACGCCGCTGACTGCCTGCGGGTGGCGGCGCATGACGTCGAGCGACAGGCCGCGGCGTCCCCACGGCACGAACGACAGGAGGCCGCGCGGGTTCCCGTCGGCGTCGTGCGCCGAGACGATCATCTCGCGCGGGTCCGCAGGGTCCCCGAGGCGGCTCAACGACATGGAGAAGCCGCGCTCCTCGCCGTGGCGCCACTCGTCGGCCACGGCGACCAGCTTCGCGAGCTCGTCGGGGGCGATCTCCGACTGGCGGCGGACCAGGACGCGGTAGCCCTCGCGCTCGGGGCGCGCGACCGCGTGCCGGACGGACCGCATGGCCGGGCCGTCGAGGTTGAAGGTGCGCGTGTTGATGATGGCCTCGTCGCCCAGCGCGATCGGGTGCAGGTCCACGGCCTGGAAGGCCTTGGCGCCGAGCTCGCTCGTCGAGAGCACCGCGGGGACCCAGCCGAACCTGCGGGCGTGCGCGCGCCACTGCTCGATCGCGTCGGGCCAGCTCGCCTTGTCGCCGATCGGGTCCCCTGCGGCGAGGCACACGCCCGAGATGACCCGGTAGGAGATCGCCGCGCGCTGGTCCTGCGAGAAGACCGCGCTGCGGTCCCAGCGGGTCGCGAAGTACTCGAGCGAGTCGTCGCTCGGGTGCTCGAGCAGCAGCTTGCGCACCGCGAGCTCGTCCGCGGCCTCGACCTTGGCGTCGTGGGGTGCCGATCGCATGAAGACCGCGATCGCCAGGACGAGCGCCAGGGCCGAGATCAGGCCCGCGACGAGCGCGAGCCACGCGGGACCCGTGCCGTCCGCGTGCAGCGGGTAGTCGCTGGGTGCGAGGCCCGTCGCGACCGACAGGCTCCAGTTCACCCGGTTGCGGATCCCGTGCAGGGTGTTGGGGACGACCTCCAGGAGGAGGAGGGTGATGAGTGCCGAGAGCGCGACGCCGACGACGAGCACGAGGATCGCGCGCCACCAGGCTCCCTTGCTGACCTTGGCGGGGAACGCCGAGCGAGCCGCGATGAGCAGGACGACCGCGACGACCGCGACGACCCAGGACGCGATCTCCAGAGGAGAGAGGACCAGGCCGTCGGAGCGCAGGGCCTGCTTGTCGTCGTCGAACACCCAGAGCAGCCCGACCGCCAGCCCCAGCACCGCGACCGGGAGCTGCCACAGGAGGACCACGAACCACAGGGCCGCCCGTTGCCTGCGCAGGAGCCCGCTCGCGATCACACCGACCAGGACCACGGAGAACACGCTCGGGAACGTCGGGAGGTTGAGCACCGCGAGCCAGTCGCTCACGGTCCGCACGAACCCCGGGGCGAACAGGAGCAGGATCAGCGCCAGCACGAGCCAGAACGCGACGGCCTGCACGATCCTGCCCGTCCAGGACGCGACCGCCTCCGCCCAGGGAGGGGCGGACGTGCGGGAGAGAGAGGTCGAGCGGGGCATGCGTGCTCCTTGAGGCCGGCGGTGCACCCATTCAAGCGCAGGAGCGGTGGTTGCGAGAGGTGAGCCGGCCGTGGGTCGGCCGGACGACACCTGGCGGTGACGTCCGGCCGTGCTCACTCGATCGTGAGCCGGATCGGCTCGGAGACGACGTCCCGATCGAAGAAGCCGAACGGAGGCCGCGTCAGGTCGGCCTCGACGGTCGCCCCCCAGGTGCCGTCGTGGAGGCGGACCGAGTAGCTGACGGGGCGGTACATCTCGATGCCGTAGAGCTCGTAGTCACCCGCGGGGAGGACGTCCTCGAGAGTGACCGGTGAGCCGTCGTGGTCGCACCGGATCGCGTGCGTCTCCGCGACGTCGTGCTGCGCCGAGCTCTCGTCGAGCGACACCATGGTCGAGGTGTCCGTGCTGCCGAAGGAGTACGAGACCACGCGGCCGTCCTTCACGACGGCCCAACCGATCTCGCCCGTGAAGTCCTGGTAGGTCACCCGTGCGGCGGGGACAGCGGCGAGCGTGAGCGCCATGGTGGTCGACGAACCGCGCGTGAGGCGAAGTCGAGGCTGGTCGAACGTCAGTCGTGCGAGCATCTCGGGGCCGGTCGGTTCCGGCACCGGACCCAGGCACCGGATGTCGGCCCTCGTGGCCTCCGCAGGGAACGGGAACGAGACCGTGGGGGACGCGAAGGCGCCGGGAACGACCGGGTCCGGTCCTTCCGTGACCGTGAGGGGCACCGGGTCGGCGACGAGCCACCCGTCGAACAGCGACCCGGTCGTCTCCTCGCCCCAGGTCCCGTCCGGCTGGATGGCCGAGAGGCCCGTGAGCGGGAACCGGTGCAGCGCGAACACCTCGTAGTCACCCGGGGGGAGCGGCGAGGGCTGCGCGCCTGCCGGGCCGCACGACGCTGACGACGCCACGTCGATCTCCCAGGCCGCCGAGGAGCCGGGGGCCGGCGTGGCCTCACCTGTCGTCTCGGCAGCGGGGAGCGCCGAGCTGACGATGACCCCGCCCTGGGCGACCACGTACGCGCCCGTCGCCGAGTCGGCGTACCGGAGGCGTGCGTCGCCGTCGAACCGCAGGAGGGTCGGTGCGGTCGCGGAGCCGGCGGTCTGCACCGTGAGGTCCGGCACCCCGACGCTCAGACGGGCGGGCAGGTCGTCGCCCGTCGGGGTCGGAGCCGGCTGCTGGCACGCGAGCGCCGCGGCGTCGATCCCGGCGGGGAACGTCGGGGTCGGTGCGGGCGTCTCCGTCGGGTCCGCGGAGGGCGACGGGGACTCGGCCGGGGCCACGGGCTCGGGCCGTACGTCCTGCGGGAGCGCGATCGCCGCGACGCCGAGCGCCCCGGCGACGCACAGCGTGGTCGCCCCGAGGGCGACCTTCTTCGCTGCCCGACGGCGTCGCGTCCGTCCGCGGACGACGTCGAGGTGGGTGTCGAGACCGGGGAGGGACGCGTCGTCGACCAGGTCGCGCAGCGCGCGGCTCAGGTCGTCGTCGTGGTTCGAGGGTCCGTGGTCGGTGGCGCTCACTGGGTGTTCCTCCCGTTCGTGGTGCTCGGTGTCGTCTCGACGGGCTGGGTCGGGTCGGGTTCTGGACCCGACCCGACCACTGCCGGGCGCGTCGGCGTCGTCGTGAGGGCCGGATCCCCCTGTGTCGTCGTGACGACCGCAGGTGTCGCGCCGAGCGTCTGCTGCATGACGGCCATCGCGTCGGACAGGTGCCGCTTGACGGTCCCCTCGGCGCACCCGAGCTCCTCGGCGATGCGGGGCACGGTCAGGTCCTCGTAGTACCGGAGCACGACGCACGCGCGCTGTCGCGGCGTCAGTCCGGCGAGCGCCTTGGCCGTGTCGGCGCGGGCCGACGCAGGTGCCTCCGGGCCGGGGACGGTCTCTCGCTGCCCGACGAGGTGCCTCAGCCCGAGCCAGCTCCGTCGCCGGCGGTAGCCGTCGAGGTAGAGCGTGAGGATCGCTCGTCGTACGTACCCCTCGAGGTGCGCGACGGGGCGGTCGGCCTCGCTGCCGGGGGCGTCGTCGAGCGTGAAGAGCCTCGTCCCGCCCTCGGGTGCCGTGGCCGCGGGCTGTCGCGACGGCGTCGGACCCCTTCCGCGAAGCCGTGAGAAGACCTTGACGAGTGCGTCCTGCACCACGTCCTCCGCATCGCGCCTGTTCCCGCAGAGCAGGTAGGCGTACCCCGTGAGCGCTTGCCCGCGCTGTGCTGTCAGCGCGGCGAGCTCGTCGTCCCAGGTGGCCACCGGTCCCCCTTCGTCGTGCACCGGACCACCCGTGGTGGGTGGTGTCACTGATCATGACGGGCGACCGCGCCGGATCGTTGGGGTGCTCGCTCGTGAAGACCTGCACGACGTCGCGTGACGTGCGCCACACATGGCTAGACTCGGGCGCATCCTCCGGGGGTGCCGGAGGCCAGCCGGTGACCCCGGTCCAGCAGTCGTCAAGGAGGACGGATGCTCACGCTCAGCTCCACCAGTCTCACGATCGTCGCGGTGATCGGGGCCATCGGGCTCGCCGCGCTGGTCTTCGCCTTCGTGCTCAGACGCCAGGTCCTCGCGGCGCCCGAGGGGACCGCGAAGATGCAGGACATCGCGCAAGCGATCCAGGAAGGTGCGTCGGCCTACCTCAACCGGCAGTTCCGCACGCTCGCCCTGTTCGCGGTGATCGTGTTTGGTCTCCTGTTCCTGCTGCCGGGGGACGCAGGCATCAAGGTCGGTCGTTCGGTCGCGTTCCTCGTGGGGGCCGGGTTCTCTGCGTGCATCGGCTACCTGGGGATGTGGCTCGCGGTGCGCGCGAACGTGCGCGTCGCGTCGGCTGCGACCAGACCCGGCGGCCGTGCCGAGGGGGCCCGCGTGGCCTTCCGCACCGGAGGCGTGGTGGGGATGTCCGTCGTGGGTTTAGGGCTGCTCGGTGCGGCAGGGGTCGTCCTGCTGTACCGAGGGGACGCGCCGGCTGTGCTCGAGGGGTTCGGGTTCGGGGCTGCTCTGCTCGCGATGTTCATGCGCGTGGGTGGCGGGATCTTCACCAAGGCGGCGGACGTCGGTGCCGACCTGGTGGGCAAGGTCGAGCAGGGGATCCCCGAGGATGACCCGCGCAACGCGGCGACCATCGCGGACAACGTGGGCGACAACGTGGGGGACTGCGCGGGCATGGCCGCGGACCTGTTCGAGTCCTACGCCGTCATGCTCGTCGCGGCCCTCATCCTGGGCAAGGCCGCGATGGGCGAGCAGGGGCTCGTCTTCCCGCTGATCGTCACGGCGATCGGCGCGTTCGTCGCGGTGCTGGGCGTGTTCATCACGCGTATCCGTGGCGAGGAGAACGGCCTGCGGGCCATCTACCGCGGGTTCTACCTCTCGGCGCTGCTCGGTGCGGTCCTGGCGGGCGTCGCGGCGTTCGCGTACCTGCCGTCGTCGTTCTCGGAGCTGTCGGGCACCGCGGACCTGGGCGACGTCACGAGCGACCCGCGCGTGGTCGCGGCGCTCGCTGTCCTCATCGGCGTGGTCCTGGCGGGCATCATCCTGTGGGTCACGGGCTACTTCACGGGCACGACGTCGAAGCCCACCCTCCACGTCGCCGCCACCTCGCGCACGGGGGCGGCCACGGTCGTCCTGTCCGGCATCGGGGTCGGGTTCGAGTCCGCGGTGTACACCGCGGGCATCATCGCGGCAGCGATCTGCGGCGTCTTCCTCATCGCGGGCGGCTCGGTCTGGCTGTCGCTGTTCCTCATCGCGCTCGCGGGCTGCGGGCTCCTGACGACCGTGGGCGTGATCGTCGCGATGGACACGTTCGGACCGGTCTCCGACAACGCGCAGGGGATCTACGAGATGTCCGTCGGCGAGGCGGGCGACGGCGACCCGGAGGCCGCGCAGATCCTCACGGACCTCGACGCCGTGGGCAACACGACCAAGGCCATCACCAAGGGCATCGCGATCGCGACCGCGGTCCTTGCTGCGACCGCGCTGTTCGGGTCCTATGCGGACGCGGTGGGCGGAGCGCTCGCGGACATCACGAACCCGGCAGGGGGGCTCGTGGTCTCGATGCTCGACTACTCGATCATCTCGCCCATCACCCTGGTCGGCGTGATCCTCGGGGCGGCGACCGTGTTCCTGTTCTCGGGCCTCGCGATCGACGCCGTGACCCGTGCGGCCGGCGCGATCGTCTACGAGGTGCGCCGCCAGTTCCGCGAGCACCCGGGGATCATGACGTACGACGAGCGGCCCGAGTACGGCAAGGTCGTGGACATCTGCACGCGCGACTCGTTGCGCGAGCTCGCGACGCCCGGCCTGCTGGCCGCGTTCGCGCCCATCGCCGTGGGCTTCGGCCTGGGGGTGGGCCCGCTCGCGGGCTTCCTCGCGGGGGCCATCGGCGCGGGCGTGCTCATGGCGGTCTTCCTGGCGAACTCCGGCGGGGCGTGGGACAACGCGAAGAAGATCGTCGAGGACGGCGCGTACGGCGGCAAGGGGTCCCCGGCGCACGAGGCGACCGTCGTCGGCGACACCGTGGGCGACCCGTTCAAGGACACGGCCGGGCCGGCGATCAACCCGCTGCTCAAGGTCATGAACCTGGTCTCTGTGCTCATCGCCCCCGCTGTCGTGCTCCTGAGCGTCCCCGAGGACGCCAACCACGCCCTGCGCATCGGCATCGCGGTGGTGGCCGCGGGCATCGCGTTCGGGGCGGTCATCCTCTCGAGGCTGCGCGCGGCGCGCGTCGACCGTGAGCAGATGTCGGAGGAGCCGCAGGCGGTGCGCACGAGCTGAGACTCGTTCACCGACGAGTTGTCAGAAGTGGGGGGGGGGGGGGCCCCCCCCCCCCCCGGGGGGCCCCCGGGGGGGGGGGGGGGGGGGGGCGGGGCCGGGGGGGCGGGGGGGCGGGGGGGCGGCGGGGGGGGCGGGGGCCCCACCGGG
>NZ_JBIVFZ010000003.1:218804-838598 GCF_044748475.1 Oerskovia enterophila | reverse complement strand
GCCGATGGTACTGCCCTGGAGACGGGGTGGGAGAGTAGGTCGCCGCCGGACAACCATTCACCAAAGGCCCACCCCACACGGGGTGGGCCTTTGGCATACCCCCAAACACCCAGCCCCGAGCACACCTGTGCCCGGGGCACTTCTGTACCCAGAACCCCGTCGTCAGAACTACACCGGGCCATACCCCGCCCACCTTCTGACAACACCACCACCCCGACCACGTGTCAGAACCACACCGGGCCATGCCCCGCTCACCTTCTGACAACACCACCACCCCGACCACGTGTCAGAACCACACCGGGCCATGCCCCGCTCACCTTCTGACAACACCGCCTCCCCGATCCAGGTGTCAGAACCACACCGGGCCATACCCCGCTCACCTTCTGACAACTCCCCGAGAGAGTGGGTGCGCGCGGTGAGGCGCGGCGGTGGGGCGCGGTGCGTCATCTCACCCACGCCGGTCCGGACGCCCCCGTAGGCGCGGTCGCCGGGCACTAGACTGGCGACCATGTCCACCATCTCCCGTGATGAGGTCGCGCGCGTCGCCGTGCTGGCCCGCATCGACCTCCGGCCCGAGGAGCTAGACCGCCTCGCCGGCGAGCTCGACGTCATCGTCGATGCGATCGCCCAGGTGAGCGAGGTCGCCACTCCTGACGTCCCCGCCACGAGCCACCCGCTCCCGCTGACCAACGTGTTTCGAGACGACGTCCCCGTGCCGCCCCTGCCCGTCGAGGACGTCCTCGCCGCAGCACCGGCCAGCGAAGACGGACGCTTCAGCGTCCCGCAGATCCTCGGGGAGGAATGATGACGAACGACCTGACGCGGCTGAGTGCCGCGGACCTCGCCGCGCACCTGGTCTCTGGCGAGGTGAGCAGCGTCGAGGCGACGCAGGCGCACCTCGACCGCATCGGTGACGTCGACACGGCGGTCCACGCGTTCCTGCACGTGAGCACCGAGGACGCCCTCGCGACGGCTCGCGACATCGACTCGCGCCGCGCCGCGGGTGAGGACCTGCACCCCCTCGCGGGCGTGCCGATCGCGGTCAAGGACGTCGTGGTGACCAAGGGTCTCCCGACGACGGCCGGCTCCAAGATCCTCAAGGACTGGATCCCTCCGTACGACGCGACGCTCGTCGAGCGCATCCGCGCCGCGGGCCTGCCGATCCTCGGCAAGACCAACATGGACGAGTTCGCGATGGGCTCCTCCACGGAGCACTCGGCGTACGGCAACACCCACAACCCGTGGGACCTCGACCGCATCCCCGGCGGCTCGGGCGGTGGCTCGGCGGCGGCCGTCGCCGCCTACGAGGCCCCGCTCGCGATCGGCACGGACACCGGCGGCTCGATCCGTCAGCCGGGCGCCGTGACCGGCACGGTCGGCGTCAAGCCCACCTACGGTGGCGTGTCCCGCTACGGCCTCATCGCCATGGCGTCCTCGCTCGACCAGGCGGGCCCCGTCACACGAACCGTCCTCGACTCGGCGCTCCTGCACGAGCTCATCGGCGGACACGACCCCCGCGACTCGACCTCGATCAACGAGGACCTCCCGCTGCTCGTCGACGCGGCCCGCCAGGGCGCGATCGGTGACCTGCGCGGCCTGCGGGTCGGCGTCGTCTCCGAGCTCTCCGGCGAGGGCTACCAGGAGGGCGTGAGCGCTCGCTTCGCCGAGTCGCTCGACCTGCTGCGGTCGCTCGGCGCAGAGATCATCGAGGTCTCGTGCCCGCACTTCAAGTACGCGCTCGGCGCCTACTACCTGATCATGCCGAGCGAGGCGTCCAGCAACCTCGCCAAGTTCGACGGCATGCGCTTCGGCCTGCGCGTCGAGCCCGAGGACGGCCCCATCACGGCCGAGCGCGTCATGTCCGCGACCCGCGGCCAGGGCTTCGGCGACGAGGTCAAGCGCCGCATCATCCTCGGCACGTACGCACTGTCGGCGGGCTACTACGACGCCTACTACGGCAGCGCGCAGAAGGTCCGCACGCTCATCCAGCGCGACTTCGACGCGGCGTTCGCCCAGGCGGACGTCCTGGTCTCCCCGACGGCCCCCACCACGGCGTTCAAGTTCGGCGAGAAGCTCGACGACCCGCTCGCGATGTACCTCAACGACGTCGCGACGATCCCCGCCAACCTTGCGGGCGTCCCGGGCATGTCGCTGCCGAACGGTCTCTCGGACGACGGGCTGCCCGTCGGCTTCCAGATCCTCGCGCCGGCCAAGGCCGACGACCGTCTGTACCGCGTGGGCGCCGCTCTCGAGGCCGCCCTGGAGAACACGTGGGGCGGGCCGCTGCTGGCCAAGGCCCCGGAGCTGGAGGTCGCGCGATGAGCGCACACGCAACCGTGGACCTGGTCGACTACGACGAGGCCGTCCGCCGCTACGACCCGGTCATCGGCATCGAGGTGCACGTCGAGCTCGGCACCAGGACCAAGATGTTCTGCGCGGCCGAGGTCGAGTTCGGTGGCGAGCCCAACACGCAGGTGACCCCGGTGAGCCTCGGCCTGCCCGGTGCGCTGCCCGTGGTCAACGGCAAGGCCGTCGAGTACGCGATCAAGATCGGGCTCGCGCTCAACTGCCAGATCGCCGAGTCCTGCCGCTTCGCCCGGAAGAACTACTTCTACCCGGACGTGCCCAAGAACTTCCAGACGTCGCAGTACGACGAGCCCATCGCGTTCGACGGCTACCTCGACGTCGAGCTCGAGGACGGCACGATCTTCCGCGTCGACATCGAGCGCGCGCACATGGAGGAGGACGCCGGCAAGAACACCCACGTGGGTGGTGCGACGGGTCGTATCCACGGTGCCGAGTACTCGCTCGTCGACTACAACCGTGCGGGCATCCCGCTCGTGGAGATCGTCACGCGCCCCATCACGGGCGCGGGCGTGCGCGCCCCGGAGGTCGCCCGCGCGTACGTCCAGACGCTGCGCGACATCTTCCGTGCGCTCGACGTCTCGGAGGCGCGCATGGAGCGCGGCAACGTCCGTGCCGACGTGAACCTGTCCCTGCGCGCGACCCCCGAGTCGCCTCTCGGCACGCGCACCGAGACCAAGAACGTGAACTCGTTCCGCTCGATCGAGCGCGCGGTCCGCTACGAGGTCTCGCGCCAGGCCGCCGTCCTCGACGAGGGCGGCACGGTCATCCAGGAGACGCGCCACTGGCACGAGGACACCTCGATCACGACGGCCGGTCGCGTGAAGTCCGACGCCGAGGACTACCGCTACTTCCCGGAGCCGGACCTGGTGCCCGTCGCGCCGAGCCGTGACTGGGTCGAACAGATCCGCGCCACGCTGCCCGAGCTCCCGGTCGCTCGCCGCAACCGCCTGCAGGGCGAGTGGGGCTACGCCGACGCCGAGATGCGCGACGTGGTCAACGCCGGTGCGCTCGACCTCATCGAGGCGACCGTCGCGGCCGGTACGAGCCCCGCGGCCGCACGCAAGTGGTGGATGGGCGAGCTCGCCCGCTACGCCAAGACGAGCGAGACCGAGCTCGCCGAGATCGCGGTCACGCCCGCGCAGATCGCCCAGCTCCAGGCGCTCGTCGACTCGGGCCGCATCAACGACAAGCTGGCCCGCCAGGTCCTCGAGGGTGTCCTCGCGGGAGAGGGCGACCCGGAGGCCGTGGTCGTCGCCCGCGGGCTCGAGGTCGTCTCCGACGACGGCGCGCTCCTCGAGGCGATCGACGCAGCCCTCGCGGCCCAGCCCGACATCGTCGAGAAGGTTCGCTCGGGCAACATGGGTCCCATCGGTGCGATCATCGGAGCGGTCATGAAGGCCACCAAGGGCCAGGCCGACGCCGGGCGCGTCCGCGAGCTGGTCATCGAGCGGATCGGTTGATCCGTGCCCCGAGGCACCACGGAGGTGGTCGCGTGACACGCGGACCGGAGCTCTACGGCGAGATGATGCGCCTGCGACCCATCGAGGCGCGCGACGCCGAGCGCATGTGGGAGTCCGTGCAGGACCCGGAGTCGAACCGGCTCACGGGGACCACGGCCGAGTTCACGCGCGAGCAGATCGAGCAGTGGGCGGCCACGGTCAGCGACCGGGACGGTCGCTACGACTGGGCCGTCACCTCGCCGGCCAAGCGGGACGGCCAGCTCGTGAGCGACGAGATGTTCGGCGAGATCGTGCTCAACGACATCGACGAGCACGCGCTCTCGGCCAACCTCCGCCTTGCCCTGCTCCTCAACTACCGGGGACGCGGGTACGGGCGCGAGGCGATCTTCGAGGTCCTGCGCTTCGCGTTCGACCACCCCGAGGGGCCGCACCTGCACCGCGTGAGCCTCGACGTGCTCAGCATCAACCCTCGGGCTCGCATGCTCTACGAGTCGCTGGGCTTCCGCGAGGAGGGCCGGCTCCGGGACGCGTTCCGGGACGGCGACGGCTGGGCCGACGCGATCGTCATGAGCATCCTCGAGGACGAGTTCCGCGCCGGGCTCTGAGCACCAGCAGCACCAGCACCCGCCCGGGCACGGGCCGTCAGGACGAGCGCGACCTCCGGGTCGTGCTCGTCCTGACGTCTCCGGGCATCACTGCCGGCCCCGCTCGAAGTCCGCGAGCGACACCTTGCGCTCGACCGCGTGGTCCACGACCCGCTCGGGATACCCGGGAGCGGCGCCGGCCACCTTCCACGGCTCGTGCACGGCCTTGCCGGTGATGCCGCGCAGCTCGGGCACCCACTCGCGCACGTAGGCGCCGTCGGGGTCGAACGTCAGGCCCTGCGTGACCGGGTTGAAGATCCGGAAGTAGGGCGCGGCATCGCGCCCGGTCCCCGCGACCCACTGCCAGTTGAGCTGGTTCTGCGACACGTCGCCGTCGACGAGGTGCGCCATGAAGTGCTCGGCCCCGCGCTGCCAGCGCACGTGCAGGTCCTTGACGAGGAACGACGCGACGAGCATCCGGACGCGGTTGTGCATCCACCCCGTGCCGAGGAGCTGGCGCATCCCGGCGTCGACCATCGGGTAGCCCGTGCGGCCCTCGCACCACGCGGCGAGCAGCGCGTCCTCCGTGGCGCCCGTGGCCCACGCGTCCTCGGGGACCACGGTGCGCAGCGACCGCTGCACCGCCCCGGGGTGGTGGAACAGCACGTCCGCGTGGAACTCGCGCCACGCGAGCTCCGAGCGGTAGGTCGCGGCGGAGTCCTCGGGCACCGACCCCGAGCGCACCGCCGACGCGAGGTCCGCGAGCAGCGTCCGGGGGTGGATCTCGCCCCACTTGAGCGCGGGCGAGAGGTACGAGGTCCCGGTGAGGTCGGGCCGGTCACGATCGGTCGGGTAGTCGGCGAGGCCGTCGGCCAGGAACGCGTGCCAGCGGTCGAGGGCCGCGGCCTCGCCCGCAGCGGGCAGCCGCGCCCCCGCCTCGGGCGCGTCCGGGAGACCGTCCGAGGCGAGCGTTGCCCACGCGACGTCGTCGGGCAGGGGAGCGGGGGCCCGCCAGCCGTGCTCGAGCCACGCCGACCGGAACGGCGTGAAGACCTGGAAGGGCGTCCCGCCGCGCGTCCGGACGCGCCCCGGCGCGACCGCATAGGGCGAGCCCGTGCGGCGCAGGCTCACGTCGCGCTCCGCGAGGAGCGCCTCGACCGCGTCGTCCCGGCGACGCCCGTAGGGCTCGTAGCTCGCGGCGACGTGGACCGAGCGCGCGCCGACCTCGGCGCAGAGCGCGGGCACGACCTCCCGCGGGTCGCCGTGGCGCACCACGAGCCGTCCTCCGGTCGAGGCGTCGAGCTCGCGCAGGCTGCGGGCGAGGTGGGCCTGGCGCACGGGTCCGGCCGACGCCCAGAGCGCGGGGTCCAGGACGTAGAGCCCGACGACGTCGCTCCCCGCCGCGCGCGCCTCGCCCACGGCCTGGCCCAGGGCCGGGTTGTCGGCCAGCCGCAGGTCGCGACGGAACCACAGGACGGTCGGTGCGGGGGACGGCATCCGCCCACGCTAGCCGGGGTCGCTCGCTGCGTGCACACGGGCCGCCACCAGTCGCCACGGCCACGGGCCGGTGGCAGCATCGATCCATGAGCGGCAACGACGAGCGGCCCGTCCAGCCCGACCTCCCGGACCCCCGGCTCGAGGCCGAGGCGGCCCCTGCCGCCGGACGGGTCCCGCGCGACCACGCGTTCTTCGGTCACCCGATCGGGCTCATGACGCTGTTCACCACCGAGCTGTGGGAACGGTTCAGCTACTACGGGATGCGCGCGATCCTGCTCTTCTACCTGACGGACTCGATCGCCGACGGCGGGCTGGCCCTCGACGAGGTCACGGGGCTCGCGCTGGTCTCGATCTACGGCACGGGTGTGTACCTGCTGTCGGTCGTCGGAGGCTGGCTCGCGGACCGGGTGATCGGCTCGCGGCGCTCGGTCCTGTACGGGGGCATCGTCATCGCGGCGGGGCACGTCTCGCTGACGATCCCGGGCGCAGGGTTCTCGATGTTCGGGATCGCGCTCGTGGCGCTCGGCACGGGCCTGCTCAAGCCCAACGTGTCCTCGATGGTGGGCGAGCTGTACTCGCGCGACGACCCGCGTCGCGACTCGGCGTTCTCGATCTTCTACATGGGCATCAACCTGGGCTCGCTCCTCTCGCCGATCATCGTCGGGTTCGTCAACCGGCAGTGGGGGTACCACGCGGGCTTCGCGGTCGCGGCGGTCGGCATGGCGATCGCACTCGTGTTCTTCGTCGCGGGGCGCAAGTACCTGGGCGGTGCGGGGGACTCGGTGCCCAACCCGCTCACGCGCGAGGAGTACCCGAAGCTCGTCCGGATCGGCCTCTTCATCCTCGCGGGGCTCGTCGTCGCGACGCTCATCGCCTGGGCGGTGTCGGGGGCGTTCGGCATCTCGACGTTCATCGACACGCTGTCCTACGTCGCGTTCGCGGCGCCCATCGCCTACTTCCTGGTGATGTTCCGCTCGCCCAAGGTCACGGCCCCCGAGCGCTCGCGGCTCACGGCGTACATCCCGCTCTTCGTCGCGGCCATGCTGTTCTTCATGATCTTCGAGCAGGCGGCCACGACGCTGTCGAGCTTCGCGAAGAACCGCACCGAGCTCTCGTTCTTCGGCATCGCGATCGAGCCCGCATTCTTCCAGTCCGTGAACCCGTTCTCGATCGTGGTCCTGGCGCCGGTGTTCGCGTGGATCTGGGTCAAGACCAAGGACCGCCCGCCGACGGCCGTGAAGTTCGCGATGGGACTGACGCTCGCGGCCCTCTCGTTCGTGTGGCTCTCGGCCGCGTCGGCGATCTTCGCGGACGAGAAGGCCCCTGCCTGGGTCCTGGTCTCGGTGTACGTCATCCAGACGCTCGGCGAGCTGTGCCTGTCCCCGGTGGGGCTGGCGGCGACGACGCTGCTCGCGCCCAAGGCGTTCCGCAGCCAGGCCATGGCGCTCTGGTTCCTGGCCCCCGCGGCTGGGCAGGCCATCACGGCCCAGATCGTCCAGGTCACGCAGGGTGCGTCGGACACCGCCTACTTCGGGATCGTCGGCGCGATCACCATGGCGTTCGCGCTGGTCCTGTTCGCGCTCGCCCCGTGGGTCACGCGCCACATCCGCCACGCGGACGCGCAGGAGGCGGCGTCGCCCGCGCACTAGCGGTGGACGGTAGCCGGCGGTGCCACGCTGCGGGGACGCCCCGGCGGTACGGACCGAGCCGCACGCCCGACGGCGCCACGCGCCCGGGTGCGTCGCTGCACCCGGGCGCGTGACGCCGTCGGGCCTGACGGGCGACAGGTCGCCTCAGCGCATCCAGGCCGGCACGCCCACGCGTTCGGCGACCCCGCCCAGCCCCCACGTGCTGCCCGCCCGGGTCAGCGCCACGACGATCACGACGAGCGCGGTCACGACGTGGTCCTCGACGACCGGGTTGGTGGAGCCCGCGGCCACGGGCCACGTCGTGGCCCACAGCAGCGCCATGAGGAGCGTGCCCGAGACCGCGGCGACGCGCGTCCCGACGCCCAGCAGGAGCGCGAGGCCCGTCGCGCCCATGCCGAGCATGAAGAGCCAGTCGGTCGCGGGGCCCGCCAGGGCGCTGAACGTGTCGGCGAACGGTCCCGAGAGCGAGGACAGGTAGCCCTGGGTCGGGGAGCCGCCGTTGAGCCACGCTCGCTCGGTGGGGGTCGCGTAGCCCAGGCCGAAGGTCTTGTCGAGCACGGGCCACAGGAACACGAGCGAGATCGCGACGCGCAGGACGGCCAGCGCGCGGCGGGCCGCTGCGAGCGTGACGACGGGGCTCGGGGTCGTGCCCGGGTCGGCCGACGAGTCGGTCGGGGCGGGTGTGGAGCGGGGGTTCCGGGTCGGTGCAGCGGTGGCCTGGCTCATGGGGCTGGTCTCCCTGGTCGATGGGTCGTCCGTCGGAAGGCGCGGGGCGCCGGGGTGCGGGACGAGGTGCTGCCGGCGGGGACCGCGGTCCCCTCGTGGTCGAGGGGATCGGCCTCTGCAGGCCAGTGGCGGTGGGGCCCGAGCAGCCCTGTCAACTAACCACCCGGGTGAAGTTCCCTGCAACCTTTTGGGCAGATTGACGGGTTTTCCCGTATCGGTGGTGCTACGTAGGGGGATCGCACATCCGGGCCGCCGGTGGGAGCGCTGCCCCCGGCGTGGACCACGAGCCGGACGCCCCGACCTGCGGGGTCCAGGGCGGGCGTAGTGTGTCCGAGCGGTCACCTCCCAGGCCGCAGCACCACGTGAAGGAGCTGAACCGCCATGAGTCGCCCCCTGCGCTCCCGGACGTCCACCCACGGCCGCAACATGTCCGGAGCCCGCGCGCTCTGGCGCGCCACCGGCATGGGCTCCGAGGACTTCGGCAAGCCGATCATCGCGATCGCGAACTCGTACACGCAGTTCGTACCGGGCCACGTCCACCTCAAGGACATGGGCGACCTGGTCGCGTCCGCGATCCGCGA
Organism: Oerskovia enterophila; assembly: GCF_044748475.1. Lineage (NCBI taxonomy): Bacteria > Bacillati > Actinomycetota > Actinomycetes > Micrococcales > Cellulomonadaceae > Oerskovia > Oerskovia enterophila. Next base: position 829,734 of record NZ_JBIVFZ010000003.1, on the reverse strand, counting down.
GGCCGGCGGCGTCTCCAAGGAGTTCAACACCATCGCGGTCGACGACGGCATCGCGATGGGGCACGCGGGCATGCTCTACTCGCTGCCCAGCCGCGACCTCATCGCGGACTCGGTCGAGTACATGGTCAACGCGCACTGCGCCGACGCCATCGTGTGCATCTCCAACTGCGACAAGATCACGCCCGGCATGCTCAACGCCGCGCTGCGCCTCAACATCCCGGTCATCTTCGTGTCGGGCGGCCCCATGGAGGCGGGCAAGGTCGTCGTCGCCGACGGTGTGGCCTCGACGCGCCTGAACCTCGTCAACGCGATCAACTACGCCGCGGACGACAACGTCAGCGACGAGGCCCTCGCACAGGTCGAGGAGGCCGCGTGCCCCACGTGCGGCTCGTGCTCGGGCATGTTCACCGCGAACTCGATGAACTGCCTCACCGAGGCCCTGGGCCTGTCCCTGCCCGGCAACGGCTCGACCCTCGCGACGCACTCGGCCCGCCGTGAGCTGTTCCTCGAGGCCGGCCGCACGATCGTCGACCTCGCGCGCCGGTACTACGACGAGGAGGACGACTCGGCCGCTCCCCGCAACATCGCGACCAAGGCCGCGTTCGCCAACGCCATGACGCTAGACGTCGCGATGGGCGGCTCGACCAACACGGTCCTGCACATCCTCGCCGCTGCGCAGGAGGGCGAGATCGACTTCGACCTGACCGACATCGAGCGCATCAGCCGCCAGGTCCCGTGCCTGTCCAAGGTCGCGCCGAACCACCCGAACTTCCACATGGAGGACGTGCACCGCGCGGGCGGCATCCCTGCGCTCCTGGGCGAGCTCGACCGCGCCGGGCTCCTGGACCACGACGTGACGTCGGTGCACACCCCGACGCTGCGCGAGTGGCTCGACGACTGGGACGTCCGAGGAGGCAAGGCGACCGAGCAGGCCGTCGAGCTGTTCCACGCGGCCCCCGGCGGGGTCCGCACCACGCAGGCGTTCTCGACGTCGAACCGGTGGGACCGCCTGGACACCGACGCGGCCGACGGCTGCATCCGCGACCTCGAGCACGCGTACACGGTCGAGGGCGGCCTGGCCGTGCTCCGCGGCAACCTCGCCGAGGACGGCGCGGTGTTCAAGACCGCGGGCGTCGACCCGGACGTGTTCCACTTCGTCGGCAAGGCGCTCGTCTGCGAGTCGCAGGACGAGGCCGTCGAGAAGATCCTCACCAAGCAGGTCGAGCCCGGCCACGTGGTCGTCGTGCGCTACGAGGGCCCCGCGGGCGGTCCCGGCATGCAGGAGATGCTCTACCCCACGTCCTTCATCAAGGGCCGTGGCCTGGGCAAGGTCTGCGCGCTCATCACCGACGGCCGCTTCTCGGGCGGGTCGAGCGGCATCTCGGTGGGCCACGTCTCGCCCGAGGCCGCGGCCGGTGGCGTGATCGGCCTGGTCGAGGACGGCGACGAGATCGAGATCGACGTCGACACGCGCCTCATCCGCGTCAACGTGCCCGACGAGGTCCTGGCCGAGCGTCGCGCCAAGATGGAGGCGCGCGAGAACCCCTGGCAGCCCGTCGACCGCGACCGCTACGTCTCGCCCGCGCTGCAGGCCTACGCCGCGATGGCGACGTCGGCCGACCGCGGCGCGGTGCGCGACGTGTCGCTGCTCAAGCGGCGCTGAGCCGCCCGCCCGCACGACGACGGGCCCGCCCCCAGGAGGGGGCAGGCCCGTCGTCGCGTCAGGGGCAACCCGTCAGCACTGCTCCTCGGACTGCTCGGTGATGATCCACCTCGCGCCCTCGGGGACCATGACGGCCGACCCGCAGTCGCCGCTCGTGTAGGCGACGGACAGCACGGTCGCGTCGGGGCGCTCCTCGCGGACCGCGATCTCGACCTCCGCGACGTCGCCGACCGCGGCGAAGAGCTCGGCCGTGGTCGTGATCATCGACGCGCAGTCCGTGATGCCGGGCCACCCCTGCGCCGTCATCTCCGCGACCATCCGGTCGACGAGCGCGGGGGACATGTACCCGCAGGCGGTCTCGACCGCGGGTGCACGGCTCGCGGCGAGCCAGGCGCGGAAGCTCGCCTCGGGGGACTCGCCGGCGTCGTCGGGCTCCGGCGCGGCCTCGGGGGCCGCCGGGGCGGTACCGGCTGTCGCCTCCGGTGAGACGTCGGCGGTCACCTCCGGCACGGTCGGTGTCGCCGGTGCGGTCGGCGGCTCGGTCGAGCCCGAGCACGCGGCCGTGGAGACCAGGACGAGCGCGACGGCCGGGGCCAGCGCGGCGCCGCGCCAGGAGGCCAGGAGCGATCCGCTCCGGGACGGACCGGGGCGGCGTGGGGCGGGATGCGTCGTGATCATCGCGGCATCCTGCCGCACGGAGCCCACCGACGCGAGGCGCCACGCGCGCTGTGGCCGCACCTCACCCGCGAGGAGATACTCGGGTATGGCCAGCGACGACATCGACATCAAGCCCCGCTCCCGGACCGTGACCGACGGCATCGAGGCCACGGCCTCGCGCGGCATGCTCCGCGCCGTCGGGATGGGCGACGACGACTGGGTCAAGCCCCAGATCGGCATCGCGAGCTCCTGGAACGAGATCACCCCGTGCAACCTGTCGCTCGACCGGCTCGCGCAGGGGGCCAAGGAGGGCGTGCACGCGGGAGGGGGCTACCCGTTGCAGTTCGGCACCATCTCGGTGTCCGACGGCATCTCGATGGGTCACGAGGGCATGCACTTCTCGCTCGTGTCCCGCGACGTCATCGCGGACTCGGTCGAGACCGTCATGCAGGCCGAGCGGCTCGACGGGTCCGTGCTGCTCGCGGGCTGCGACAAGTCGCTGCCCGGCATGCTCATGGCCGCCGCGCGCCTCGACCTCGCGAGCGTGTTCCTCTACGCGGGCTCGATCATGCCCGGCTGGGTCAAGCTCGAGGACGGCACGGAGAAGGACGTCACGCTCATCGACGCGTTCGAGGCCGTGGGCGCGTGCTCGCGCGGACTCATGAGCAAGGGGGACCTGGACCGCATCGAGCGGGCCATCTGCCCGGGCGAGGGCGCGTGCGGCGGCATGTACACCGCGAACACCATGGCCTCGGTCGCCGAGGCCATGGGCATGTCGCTGCCCGGCTCGGCCGCGCCGCCCTCGGCGGACCGCCGCCGCGACAACTTCGCGCACCGCTCGGGCGAGGCCGTCGTGGAGCTGCTGCGCCGCGGGATCACGGCGCGCGACATCATGACCAAGGAGGCGTTCGAGAACGCGATCGCCGTGGTCATGGCGTTCGGCGGCTCGACCAACGCGGTCCTGCACCTGCTGGCGATCGCGCACGAGGCCGAGGTCGAGCTGACGCTCGAGGACTTCGACCGCGTCGCCGCCAAGGTCCCGCACCTGGGCGACCTCAAGCCGTTCGGCCGGTACGTCATGAACGACGTCGACCGCATCGGCGGCGTGCCCGTCGTCATGAAGGCGCTGCTCGACGCCGGGCTCATCCACGGCGACGCGCTCACGGTCACGGGCCGGACGGTCAGTGAGAATCTAGCGGACCTTGCGCCCCCGGACCCCGACGGCAAGATCCTGCGCGCGCTCGACAACCCGATCCACCACACGGGCGGCATCACCATCCTGGGCGGCTCGCTCGCGCCCGAGGGGGCCGTGGTCAAGTCAGCGGGCTTCGACTCGGACGTGTTCGAGGGCACGGCCCGTGTGTTCGAGCGCGAGCGCGCGGCGCTCGACGCCCTCGAGGACGGGACCATCACGGACGGCGACGTCGTCGTGATCCGTTACGAAGGGCCCAAGGGAGGGCCGGGCATGCGCGAGATGCTCGCGATCACGGGAGCCATCAAGGGAGCGGGCCTCGGCAAGACCGTGCTGCTCCTGACGGACGGACGGTTCTCGGGCGGGACGACCGGGCTGTGCGTGGGCCACGTCGCGCCCGAGGCGGTCGACGGCGGACCGATCGCGTTCGTGCGCGACGGCGACCGGATCCGGCTCGACGTCGCGCGCAAGACGCTCGACCTGCTCGTCGAGGAGGCCGAGATCGAGGCCCGCAAGGAAGGCTGGGCGCCGCTCGCCCCGAAGTTCACGCGCGGGGTCCTGGCCAAGTACGCCAAGCTCGTCCAGTCGGCCTCGCGCGGCGCGATCCTCGAGTAGGCGACGCGCTCGGTGCGCTGGTCGCGCGTGCTGGCGACGCGCCCCGGGCTGCGGGATAGTTGGACGAGGAACGCTCGCCTCGGGACGTCGCTGGTCCGACCAGCGGGGGCCCGCGACGCCCGGCTCGCCCCGACGTTCCGCAGGGTCCCCGTCCGCGCGACACCGCACCGGAGCAGCAGCCATGAGCGACGAGATCACCGCCAGACAGTTCCACGACAGCGACGGGGTGGAGGACTGGCGCGTGCTGCTCGGCACGGCGCAGACCCGGTTCCGGACGGGCTCGTTCACCGCGGGCGTCGAGCTGGTCGACGCGATCGGCGAGCTGGCCGAGGGCATGAACCACCATCCGGACGTCGACCTGCGCTACGCGACCGTGACCGTCCGGACGTCGTCGCACGACGTGGGTGGCCTGAGCAAGCGCGACCTCACGCTGGCCCGACGCATCTCGTTGGCCGCCAAGGAGCTCGACCTCCCCGCCGAGACCGACGGCCTGATCGAGGTCGAGGTCGCGATCGACGCGCTGGACAGGCCTGCGGTGCGCCCGTTCTGGAAGGCCGTCCTGGGCTACGTCGACGGGCCCGAGGAGGACGAGGGGCTGGGTCTGGGGGACGCGGCCGGGTACGGGCCACCGGTCTGGTTCCAGCAGATGGATGCGCCGCGCCCCCAGCGCAACCGCATCCACCTCGACGTCACGGTCCCGCACGACCAGGTCGAGGCACGCGTGACCGCGGCCATCGCCGCGGGCGGGCACCTCGTCTCCGACCGGCGGGCGCCGGCGTTCTGGGTCCTCGCGGACGTCGAGGGCAACGAGGCGTGCCTGTGCACCTGGCGCGGGCGCGACTGAGCGATCGTCCGGCGCGAGAGTCGTCCGACGCGCAACGGGGGAGCATGACCTCAGGCCGCCTCCCGCTCGGGCGCGCCGCGGTGCGGTGACCTCACGCCCGGGCCACGACCAAGGTCCGGTAGGAGGGGATGAGGACCTCGCGCTGCGCGCTGCGCGAGACGATCCGCAGGCTCTCGCCGTCTCCCCACAGCGTGCGCAGCAGCGCACCGATCTCCGCGCGGGCCAGGGCCGCGCCCAGGCACAGGTGGCGGCCCGCCCCGAACCACAGCTGGCGGCTCTCGCGCACGTAGGGGCGGTCGGCGCGGAACGGGCCGGCACCGATGTTCGCGCTCCACACGAGCATCATGATGCGCTCGCCCTCGGCGAGCCGGCGGCCTGCCACCTCGACGTCGGCCGCGACGCCCCGACCGATGACCGACGCGGGGCTCGTGACCCGCAGCCCTTCGCGCACGGCGTTCTCGACCGCGTCGGGCTCCCCGGGGCCTCGGACCTGTCCCGCGGCCTCGTGCTCGGCGTCGGCGCGCATCAGGTCCAGGAGCCGGTGCTGCTCGCCCGTGTCGACGAGCAGAGCGGTGGTCCGGGCCATCGCGGAGGCCGAGGTCTCGGTGCCCGCGACCATGAGCAGGCACGCGAGCCCCGTGGTCTCCTCGAGGCCGAGCCCCAGCTCGCGACACCGGCCGAGGAGCGTGTCGCCCGGGGCGTCGCGCCACCCTGCGGGCACCCCTCGCGTGAGCTCGGCCACGATCTCGCGGGCCGCGACGACCTGGCCGGGGGACAGGTGGGTCGAGCCCGCGCTGCCCAGGGCGATCGTCGCGAGGCGTTCGCCCGTCTCGAAGACCGCGAGCGCGTCGTCGTCGGTGGGCCAGGCCTCCGTGCCCGGCGCGCGGTCCACGGGGGCCGGCACGCCGAGGAGCGAGATCATCATGCGGCCCACGAGCACGCGGGCCAGCCGTGCGACGTCGACCGTCGCTCCCTCCCGCAGCGCGGTCCGGGCGTCGGCGAGCGGCCCCGACCACGCCCCGTCGACGAGCTCGGCCGAGCTGCCCTCGGTGAACAGCTCGCGCGAGCGCGAGCGCAGGTCGTGGTGGCCCGGGCCGTCGAAGAGGTCGAGCACCCAGTCGCCGAGGATCTGCGCCCACAGGTGCCCGACCCCGCCCTCGCCCACGATCGTGAACGAGCGGTGGTCGCCCAGGACCGTGCGGGCGACGACCGGGTCCGCCGTGACCCAGCCGAGCCCGGGCACCTTGCGCAGGGGCGGGCCGGGCAGCCGGCGCGCGAGGTGACCGCCGAGCAGCACGGCGGCCATGCCTGGTCGGGCACGGCGCAGGAGGTCCACCTCGTGGCGGGTCGTGGGAAGCATGCCCGACAGTCTGACGCATCCGGGCCGCCCGCGGGATGGGGAGTTCTCACCCGTGGAAAACTCCCGACGACGACCGTTCCGTGGCTACGCTGTCGCGGGTGCCGATCCTCGCCGACCCCTCCGTACGCTCCTTCAGTGCCCGACCGACCACCACCTCGGCTCCGGCTGCCGTCCTGGCCGGGGTGAGCGTCCACCTGCCCGAGCGCACGGTCCAGGTGGCCGACGCCGAGCGTGCGCTCGCCCGGTCGAGCCGACCGGGTGCGGTGCCGCGCCTGCCGATGGTCTCGCGCCTGACCGGGGTGCAGCAGGTCCACGTCCTGCCGGACGACTGGAACGCCTCGGACCTCGCGGTCGCCGCGTCGGCCACGCTGCTCGCGGCCCAGGGCCTGGACGTGGCGGACGTCGACCTGCTGATCTTCGCCTCGGCGAGCCAGGACATGGTCGAGCCCGCCACGAGCCACATCGTCGCGGCCAAGCTGGGCGTCCGGGCCCCGGTCATGGACGTCAAGAACGCGTGCAACTCGGTTCTCAACGCGATCGAGGTCGCGGAGGCCCTCGTCGCGACGGGCCGGTACGCGACGGTCCTGGTCGCGTGCGGCGAGGCGCCCTCGCGTGCTGTCCGGTGGGACGTCCCGGACCGGGCGACCTACCTGCTGTCGGCCCCGGGCTACACGATGTCCGACGCCGGAGCGGCGGTCCTGGTCCAGCGCGCCCCGGGGCACGGCGAGGGGTCGGGGCCTGCGGCCGGGGCCGCGGACCGGCTCGGGTCCGCGCACGGGAGCGGTGCGTGCGGCGACAGGCCGCGCGGCATCCTGGCGAGCGCGTTCGGCGCCGAGTCGAGCCACTGGGACGTCGGCATGCTCCCCGGTGGGGGCACGGCGTTCCCGCGTGACCTCGACCGCACCTACTTCGAGATCGACGGGTCCCGTCTGCGCGACGCCTTCCTCGCGCTGGGCCCCGGCGTGATCCTCGACGCGCTGGTGCGCGCGGGCCTCACGTGGGACGACGTGGCCCTGGTGGCCGTGCACCAGGTCGCGGTCGCCTACCTGGCCGACGTCCACGAAGCCCTCGGCCTGCCTGAGGACCGCACGATCGTCACGGTCGCCGAGCACGGCAACGTCGCCTCCGCGACGCTTCCGCTCCAGCTCGTGACCGCGCTCGAGAGCGGCCGCGTGGGGCCCGGGGACGTGGTGCTCCTGGTCGGTCTCGCGGGCGGGATCAGCATCGGCGCCATGGCGGTCCGGCTGTGAGCGCGCACGCGCCCGGGGCGGGCGGTGCGCCCCACGAGGCGCACCCGGTCCGGCTCGCGGTCGTCGTCCCCGCCCTCGACGAGGCGCACGAGCACGGGATCGTCACGACCCTGCGTGCCCTGCGCGCCCAGGAGGACCGTGACTTCGACCTGGTCGTGGTCGACAACGGCTCGACCGACGGCACCCCGGAGCTCGTCCTGGCGACCATCGCCGACTGGGACGAGCCGCGCTGGCGCCTCGTGACCGAGGACCAGAAGGGCACGGGCGCCGCGGCGGACACGGGCATGCGCGCGGCGATCGCCGCGGGGGCGACCCACCTCGCGCGCACCGACGCGGACTGCGTCCCCCCGCCGGACTGGACGGTCCGCGTGAAGGCGGCGTTCGCCGTCGGGCACGACCTCGTGGCCGGGCGCATCGTGGCGCGTACCGACGACCTGCCCGTCTCGCGCGTCCGCCAGGCCGTCCTCTCGGGGGCCGTGAGCCTCGCGAGCACGTTCGGGAAGTTCCGCCCGGGCAACCAGGACCCGTCCTACCTCGGCCCCTACGTCATGGCGCCCGGGTGCAACATGGCGATCACCGCCGACCTCTACGAGCGTGCGGGCGGCTTCCCGCGGACCGCGATCGAGGACCTCCACGAGGACCGTGCCCTGGTCAACGAGGTGCGGCGCCTCACGTCGGCCTACGGGCCGCACCCCGAGGTCGTGGTGCGGGCCTCGACGCGTCGTGCGCACGCCTGGGGGCTCGTGCGGACCCTGGGCTGGTACGCCGACCACCGCTACAAGCCCGAGGTCGTGGACATCCGATGACGGCGTCGTCGACGGTGCGGAGGGGCCGCCCGGCCGTGGCCGAGGACACCGCGGCGCGCGCCGCCCACCGCTGGGAGGAGCGCGTCCAGCGCGGCGCGCACCCGCTCGTCTACCCGGCGTTCCGCGCGCTCGCCCGGCGCGGACCGGTCGTGCGCGTCCCGGGGCTCGGGGTCGTGGTGAACGACGCCGCGACGGCCCGCGAGGTGCTGCTCGACACCGAGCACTTCTCCAAGGTCGGCCCGGGAGCGCCCTCGGACCTGTGGACCCCCGTGCTGGGTCCGTCGGTCCTGCTCAACATGGAGGGCGAGGACCACGCGACGCTGCGGCGGGCGCTCTCGGGGCTCTTCACCCCGCGCTCGGTCGCGCAGCTCACGGCCACCGAGGCCGGGGCCTCGCTGGGGACGCTGGCGCCGCGCCTGCTCGCGGGCGAGACCGTGGACCTGGTGAGCGAGGTCGGGGCGCTCGCGGGCACCGTGATCTGCCGCATGACCGGGCTGCCGCCCACGGACGCCGCGGTGCGCGACGCGATGGTCGCGGCCCAGTCCGTCGTCGGTCTCGTGCGCCTGCACCGGCGCCGCCTCACCCCGACCCAGGTCCGCTACGCGCGCGAGGTCCTCGACCGGCTGAGCGAGCCCGCCCGCGCGGCGTACCGCGACGGCGACCCCTCGACGGTCCCCGGGCGCATGCGCGGCCTGGGCCTGAGCGAGCGCGAGGCGCTCGGAGCCGTCGGGGCGTTCGTCATGACGGGTACCGAGACCATCCAGTCGTTCACGCCGCGCCTGGTCGCGCTCGCGACCGACACGGGCTGGACGGACCGCCTGCTGCAGGCCGAGCCGAGCGACCCGCTGCGCGGACGGGTCGTCGAGGAGGCGCTGCGCGTCACGGTCCCGACGCCCGCGATGCTGCGGTCGGTCCGCTCGGCGCACCGCGTGGGCGCCGTGCCCGTGCGGGCCGGGGAGCGGGTGGTGATCGCGACCGTGACCTGCTGCCGGGCGGGTGGGCCGTTCGCGCCCGACCAGGACGCGGACCCCGTCCTGCGCAACCTGTGGTTCGGCGCGGGCCCGCACTTCTGCCTGGGCATGCCGCTCGCCATGGCCCAGGTGGGCGCGGTCCTGGACGCGCTGCGCCCGCTCGCGGCGGCGGGTCGCACGCTCGCGGTCACCGACCGCGAGGTCGCGCGGGGAGTCCTCATCCCGTCCTACCGGCGCCTCGAGATCGAGGCGCGCCCGGTGGGCGGCGAGCAGCCAGCAGCACGCGGAACAGGGGAGGAGACGGCATGAACGGCCCGACGACGGAGCACCTGATCGAGACCATCGGCGCGCACGCGCGGGGAGGGCTCGGCGACGCGGTGGCGCTGCGCTGGTGGTCGCGTCCCATCCACCGGGTGCGCGCGGACCGCGTCCCGCACGACCACGTGCGCGAGGAGCTGACGTACAGGGAGCTGCTGCGCCGGGTCGAGGCCACGGCCGACGCCCTGCACCGTGAGGGGCTGCGCTCGGGGGACCGCGTGCTGTTCTCGGTCCGGCCCCGGCCCGAGGGGATCGTCCTGGCGCTCGCGGTCGTGCGGCTCGGGGGCGTCATCGTGTTCGTCGACCCGGGCTCGACCCCCGAGCTGTTCGGGGCGCGCGTGACCGCGGCCGACCCTCGCTGGGCCATGACCGAGGCGCTGCTCTACGCGATCTCGCGCGGTCCGCTGCGGCACGTGGCCCGGTCGCGGGGACTCCTGCTGCCGGACTACGCGAGCCTGCCGCTGCGCCACGTCCACTCGGGCAGGCGTCTGCCGGGGGTCCCGGGCCACTCGCTGTCCGCGCGCTCGCTCGCGACGGGGCGCCACCGTGGCGGGCGTCGCCGGTTCGTCGCCGGCGCGCCCCCCGTCACGGACCTGCCGCTCGACGCCGAGGCGCTCGTGGTCTTCACGTCCGGCACGACCTCCGACCCCAAGGCCGTGGTCCACTCGGTGGGCTCGCTGGGTTCCGGGTGCGCGCTGCTGGCCGGGGCGTTCTCCCTCGAGCCGGGCGGGGTCGTGCACACCGACCAGATGCTGCTCGGGATCCCGGCTCTCCTCGCGGGTGGCACGTGGTCCGTCCCGCCGGGCACCCCGGGGCAGGACGTCGTGACGTTCGCCCGGCACGCAGCCGGGGAGGCCGGGACGTACCTCGTGCCCGCCGACCTCACGCTCCTGCTCGACGCGGTCGAGTCGGGACGGGCCCCCGCGCGTGGCCCGCAGGTCGCGCTCGTCGGGGGCGCCCCGGTGACGCGCCCCCTGCTCGACCGCGCGCGCCGCCTCCTCCCGGGCACGCGGTGGATCGGGGTCTACGGCACGACCGAGATCCTCCCGGTCGCGGTCGTCGAGGCCGACGACAAGCTCGCGCACGCGGGCGACGGGGACCTGGTCGGGCTCCCGCTGGCAGGGATCGAGGCGACCATCGACACGAGCGCCGTGGAACCGGACGAGGACGGCTCGGCCCCCGGGAGAGCGCCGGTCCCGGCTCTGCACCCTCCCGTGGGAGAGCTGGTGCTGCGCGGTCCCTCGCTCATGACGGGATACCTGTCGCACCTCGATGGCGGGCAGCCGCCCGTGACCGAGCACCGCACCGGCGACCTCGCCTACCTCGACGAGCGGGGACGGATCGTGCTCGTCGGGCGCACGCGCGACATGATCATCCGCGGCACCGTGAACATCTACCCCGGACTCTTCGAGCCGCGCCTGGCTGCGCTGCCCGGGGTCGGCGAGGCCTCGCTCGTGGGGGTCCTCCAGGACGACGGGGACGAGAAGGTGGTGCTCGTCGTGACGTCGAGCACCGAGGGCGGGCCCGGCACGGGGGACCCTCGCCGAGCCGGCGAACCTGACGGGGACGGTGACGGTTCGGGTCGCGTCGACGCCGAAGGAGCGCAGGTTCCCCGCACGTCCTCGGCAGCCCCGGCACCGGCGACCCCCGCGACGGGGCCAGCCCTCGCGCCCGCGGTGAGCGCCGCCGTCGGGCAGGGGGAGGGGCCCGTCCTGACGGGCGACCACCCGCTCGTCCGCACCGTGCGCGCGGCCCTGCCGGGCGTGCTCGACCACGGCGCGCTGCCGGACCACGTGCTGCACGCCGACCGCCTGCCCCTCGCGGGGCGCAGCCGCAAGCCCGACCGCGCGGCCCTGTCGCGAGCCGCGGCGCACCACCTCGCAGGCGCGGCGCCCGGGGCGAGCGCGAGCACCACGTGAGCCTGCGGATCGGGGTCACGGGGGCCTCGGGATTCGTCGGGGGAGCGGTCGCCCGCCGCGCGGTGGCCGACGGGCACCGCGTGTGGACCTTCTCGCGACGCGACGCGCACGTCGACGGGGCCGAGCACCGGACGTGGGACCTGGCCGCGGGGCCGCTCGCCGACCCGCCTGCGCTCGACGTGGTCGTGCACGCGGGGGCCGCGGTCTCCGACTGGGCCGCGACCGACGTCGCCTGGACGACCAACGTCGAGGGCACGCGTGCCGTGCGCGACACGTTCCCCGCGGCGCGGTGCGTGCACGTCTCCTCGGGCAGCGTCTACGACCCGTACAGGCCCACGTTCCGCGGGAAGGAGGACGAGGCCCCCGTCGACCGGTACCTCAACGCCTACGGTCGCACCAAGGCAGCGGCCGAGCGTGTGCTCGTCGCCGACGCCCGGACCCCCGGTCGTGGACCGGTCGTGATCCTGCGTCCGCACGCCGTCTACGGTCCCGGCGACACCACGCTGCTCCCGCGCATCGAGGCAGCGGTCCGAGGGCGACGGCTCGTCCTGGTCGGCGACGGGACAGCGCCCCAGTCGCTCACGCACGTCGACAACCTGGTCGACGCGGCGCTCGCGGCCTCGACGGCCGACCTGCCGGGCGGCGGGGCGCTCGTCGTCAACGTCGCCGACGCCGAGCCCGTGGTCCTGGGCGAGGTCCTGGTCGAGCTCCTGCGCCGCAGAGGGCACGACGACGTCACGCTCGCCGGGATCCCGGCGCGCGCCGGGTGGGTGCTCGCCGCGTGCGCCGAGGCTCTCTCGCGCTGGACACGACGGACCGAGCCCCCGCGGCTCACGCGGTACGCGGTCAGCCACCTCGCGGTCGAGCGGACCTACGACCTGACGGTGCTGCGCGAGGTCCTGGGGGTCGAGCCGCGGGCCACGTCGCTCGTGGGCGCGGAGGTGTGGTGAGGGCGAGGGCCTGGGGCCCAGCCCTTCCACGCCTGCCCGCGAACGGCGGCAGCGAGTGGCGTGTTCTCGCAGCGCTTCCCGTCGTGCTCCGCGCGAGGAGGTGAGAGGTCGGGGTCAGCGAGCTTCTGGGCTGAGCACACCCGATACGAGAAGCTGCACGAGGACGGTGGCGTCGTAGCGGGCGTCGTTCGCGGCGCCGATGCAGAGGTTGCCGATGCCTTTGAGCACGTTGTACGCATCAACCGGCTGAGCTCTGCCTGCGGACTCGAGCGCTGCCTCGAGGAGGACGCCGCACACCGGCACGAGGCGTCCGACGAAGTAGGCATGCAGAGCGTCGGACCCAGCGCCGTCTCCCTGCAGTGCGCCAGCGAGCCCGTGCTTGGTGACGAGAAACTCCACGAACAGGGCAACCCATGCCCGCAGTGCCGCCTCGGGTGTCGCGCTCTCCGCGAGCAGTCGTGGGCCTGCATCGGCACATGCCTCGACCTGGTGCCGGTACACCGCCACCACCAGCTCGGGACGCGTCGGAAAGTGACGGTAGATCGTCCCCACACCGACGCCAGCCTTCGCCGCGATCTCCCGCACCGGAGCGTCGACGCCGGAGGTCACGAACACTGCTGCAGCCGCGTCGAGCAGCACCTGCTGATCTCGACGCGGACGGCCCGCTTGCTGGGGTCGCGCGCCGTGCGACTGCTCCCTCTCGGCGTCAACCATGGCTTCGTCCTCACACCTTCCCATCGCACGCCCTTGCATTACGGAGCGACGTTCCGTAATGTTGCGGAACGTTGCTCCGATAACCAGTATCGCAGAGCGCAGCTCCTCGGAGAGGTACTTCTCATGACTTCATCAATCGTCAGCACGCTGGACGGCGTCATCGGTGCCGGGAGGCCGGTCGTGTCGGTCGCTCCGATCGCACTGTCTGCGCCGGGCAGACCGGTCCCGCTGGAGGTGCGTGTCTCGGCACCAGCGACCGGCACAGACCTACCCGTGGTGCTGTTCTCCCACGGCAACGGATGGAACCTCGACGGGTACGCGCCGCTCACCGCGTTCTGGGCCTCTCGAGGGTTCGTCGTGATCCAGCCCACGCACCTGGACTCTCGCCGGAACGGCTTCGGGTTCGACCACCCCGTCTTTCCGAGAATCTGGACCGAGCGGATCGCGGATCTCGCACGCATCCTCGACCAGATCGACACCATCGAGGCCGCCGTGCCAGGGCTCGCCGGCCGTATCGATCGCAGCCAGGTTGCCGCTACCGGTCACTCCTGGGGTGGACAGACCGCGCAGGCGCTCCTCGGTGCACGGATCTTCGACGAAACGGGCCAGGTCGGCGAAGACATGTCCGACGAGCGTGTCGCCGCGGGCATTCTCTTCGCCGCGACCGGCGTCGGCGGCGATGACCTGCACCCGTTCGCACAGGCGAACTTCCCGTTCATGCGCCCCTCGTTCCAGGAGCTGACCACGCCGACCCTCGTCATCGCCGGCGACCACGACCAGTCCACGATGTCCAGCCGCGGACCCGACTGGTTCACCGACGCCTATACCTGCAGCCCCGGCGCCACCGACCTCCTCACCTTCCACGGAGCCGAGCACTCGCTGGGAGGGATCGTCGGGCACGAAGTCGCCGAGACCACCGACGAGAACCCGGAGAGGGTCGCCATCATTCAGCGGATGAGCACTGCGTACCTTCGGACCGCCCTGAACGTCGACGAGACCAGCTGGCCTGCGGTCCGCACTGCATTCAGCGAGAGCAACGATCCGGTCGCTCACGTCGACAGCAAAAAGTGCGTGACGGCAAGACCCCCGCCGTTCGCCATCAGGCGGTCTCGAGGGGTCTTGCCGCCGACTCCGCAGGTCCCTCCGCGGATCGCGTCGTCGTCCGGGACGGTCGTGCGTACACGCACTTCGCGGCCTGCTCCTGCCAGCCCGAGGGTGGTCGTCGCCCGGTCGACCGAGCCGGAGCGGGCCGGCATTCAGAGCGCGGCGAGCGCCTGACGCACGGCCTGCGAGAGCGCCTTGCCGTCGACCCGGCCGATGCCGCTCGCGGCGGCCGTCGCGGTCTTCATGACGTTGCCCATGTCCTTCATGGACGAGGCGCCGGTCGAGGCGATCGCGTCGGCCACGAGCGCGTCGAGCTGTTCGGCCGTGAGGCTCGCCGGCAGGTACTTCTCGATGAAGTCGGCCTCCGCGGTCTCGTTCTCGGCGCGCTCGGGCGCGTCGGCGTCGAGGTAGATCTGCGCGCTCTCGCGGCGCTTCTTGACCTCGGCGGCCAGGACGGTCTGGACCTCGGCGTCGCTGAGCTCGTGCGCCGCGGAGCCGGACTTCTCCGCGGTGCGGACGGCGCCGATGACCTGGCGGAGGGTGTTCTTGGCGAAGTCGTCGCGGGCCTTCATGGCGGTGGTGAGGTCGGCGGTCAGCCGCTCGATGGTGGTGGTCATGGGTCAATGGTGCCTGGTGCGGGGCCTCCGGTCCTACGCCATTGCGGTTCTCGCCGCCGCCGGGGACACGTCGGGGCCGCCCGGCGCGTCCCGGCGCGCACCCCACCGGCAGCGGTGAGAGGCTCGACGACGTGAGTGCCTCGACGGAACCGACCACTGCCCCTGCCCCGCGACCGGTCGGCGGCTGGTCCGCAGGAGAGCCGCCCTGGTGGACGAGCGCGGTGGTCTACCAGGTCTACCCGCGGTCCTTCCAGGACTCGGACGGCGACGGGATCGGCGACCTGCCCGGGATCGAGCAGCGGCTCGACCACCTCGTGGCCCTGGGCGTCGACGTCGTGTGGCTCTCGCCTGTGTACCGCTCGCCGCAGGACGACAACGGGTACGACATCAGCGACTACCAGGACGTCGACCCGATGTTCGGGACGCTCGAGGACTTCGACCGCCTGCTGGCCGCGGCGCACGACCGGGGTCTGCGGGTCGTCATGGACCTGGTGGTGAACCACTCCTCGGACGAGCACGCCTGGTTCCGGGAGTCGCGCGCCTCGCGCACCGACGCCCGGCGCGACTGGTACTGGTGGCGCCCGGCCCGCGAGGGCATGGAGCCCGGCGCGCCCGGGGCGGAGCCCAACAACTGGCGGTCGTTCTTCGGAGGCCCCGCCTGGGAGTACGACGAGGCGACGGGCGAGTACTACCTGCACCTGTTCTCGCGCAAGCAGCCGGACCTGAACTGGGAGAACCCGGACGTGCGCCGGGCTGTCCACGACATGATGACCTGGTGGCTCGACCGCGGCGTCGACGGGTTCCGCATGGACGTCATCAACCTCATCAGCAAGGTCCCGGGCCTGCCCGACGGCGAGGTCCACTACGGCGCGTACGGCGACGGCAGCCCGTACTACACGAGCGGTCCGCGGGTGCACGAGTTCCTGCAGGAGATGCACCGCGAGGTCTTCGCGGGGCGGCCCGAGAAGCTCCTGACGGTGGGGGAGACCCCGGGCGTCACGATCGAGGACGGCGTGCTCTTCACGGATCCCGAGCGCCACGAGGTCGACATGGTGTTCCAGTTCGAGCACGTGGGGATCGACCACGGATCGAGCAAGTGGGACGTCAAGCCCCTGCGTCTGACCGACCTCAAGGCGACGTTCGGACGCTGGCAGGTGGGGCTCGCGGAGCGCGGCTGGAACTCGCTCTACTGGAACAACCACGACCAGCCGCGCATCGTGTCGCGGTTCGGGGACGACGGCGAGCACCGCGTCGCCTCGGCCAAGGCGCTCGCGCTGCTCCTGCACCTGCACCGCGGGACGCCGTACGTCTACCAGGGCGAGGAGCTCGGGATGACGAACGCGGGCTTCACGTCGATCGACCAGTACCAGGACATCGAGTCCCTGGGGCACTTCCACGAGCTGGTCGACGCGGGCGTCGCGACCGAGGAGCAGATGCTCGTCGCGCTGCGCGCCATGAGCCGCGACAACGCCCGCACGCCCGTGCAGTGGGATGCGTCGGAGCACGCGGGCTTCACGACGGGCACACCCTGGCTCGCGGTCAACCCCAACCACGTCACGATCAACGCGGAGGCCGAGCGCGCCGACGACGGCTCGGTCTTCCACTTCTTCCGCCGCCTGGTCGCGCTGCGCCACGACGTCCCGGTCGTGGCCCTGGGTGACTTCCACATGCTGGCGCCCGACCACGAGGCCGTCTACGCGTTCACGCGCACGCTCGACCTGCCCGCGCCCGCAGAGGGGCCCGACGGCGTCGCGTCCGCCGCGAGCACGGCGTCGCGCGACGAGCTGCTCGTCCTGGTCAACGTGGGCGGCGCCGAGCAGGAGGTTCCCCCGGAGGTCCTGGCCGGCTGGGAGGGCGCCGAGGTGCTGATCGCGACGCACGACGACGCGGCCGCGCGCCGAGCCGGTGTGCTGCGCGCCTGGGAAGGCGTGGTCCTCAGGAGGTCGTGAGCCCGTCCCGGACCGCCGGGAGGAGCCCCGTCGCACCCGGGCGGGCCACCGCCGTCGGGCCCGACGTCCCATTCCCTGAGACGTCCGGCTCGACGCATGACATCCCCCGGGCAAGGGCGTAGTGTGCACAACGTGCAGACGATCCTTCTCGTAGTACTTCCTGAGCGCGCCGGCTGAGGCCAAGCAACCAGGTCTCGTCAGCGCGCTCACCCCTCGAAGAGCCCTCACCGGGTACGAGGGGTTTTTTCATGTCACGACCACGACTGTCACGGCCCCTCCCTCCGGGCACACCCCGCCCCGGAAGCGGCCACCTCGTCGCACCACACCGCGACCGCACAGCACGGAGAGCAGCACCAGCAGCAAGAGCAGTACCAGCACCACCACGGTGAGCTCGATCCAGCCGGTGGCAGCCAGCCGCCACCGAGAAACAGGAGATACCGATGGTCCAGGGTCCCCACCCGGCACCGCCGACGCAGGGCGCGCCCGCGCCCGCCGGCGAGGCCGCGGCGCCGAAGCCAGCCCCGTCCCCCGCGAGCGTCGCAGCCCGCCCCGAGAGCCGAGCCCGCGCTGCGGTGCCCGGCGAGCGTGCGGTGAGCTCCGTCGTCGGGCCCGAGGAGGTCACGGGCGCGCAGTCGATCGTCCGCTCCCTCGAGGAAGCCGGTGTCGACGTCGTCTTCGGCATCCCCGGCGGCGCGATCCTGCCCACGTACGACCCGCTCATGGACTCCAAGAAGCTCCGCCACATCCTCGTGCGCCACGAGCAGGGCGGCGGCCACGCGGCATCGGGCTACGCCCACGCGACCGGTCGCGTCGGCGTGACCATGGCGACGTCCGGCCCCGGCGCGACGAACCTCGTCACGCCCATCGCCGACGCCAACATGGACTCGATCCCGCTCGTGGCGATCACGGGCCAGGTCGGCGCGTCCCTGATCGGGACCGACGCCTTCCAGGAAGCGGACATCGTCGGCATCACCCTGCCGATCACCAAGCACAACTTCCTCGTGACCGACCCGGACGAGATCCCGCGCGTCATCGCCGAGGCCTTCCACATCGCCCAGACCGGGCGCCCCGGGCCGGTCCTCGTCGACATCGCGAAGTCGGCCATGCAGGCCCGCACCACGTTCTCGTGGCCCCAGGAGCTCCAGCTGCCCGGGTACCACCCCGTGACCAAGCCGCACTCCAAGCAGATCCGCGAGGCCGCGCGCCTGCTCGCGACGGCCAAGCGCCCCGTGCTGTACGTGGGCGGCGGCGCGATCCGCTCGGGCGCCTCGGCCGAGCTGCGCCGCCTCGTGGACCTGTCCGGCGCCCCCGTGGTGACCACGCTCATGGCTCGCGGCGCGCTGCCCGACTCGCACCCCCAGAACCTCGGCATGCCCGGCATGCACGGCACCGTCCCCGCGGTCGCGGCGCTCCAGAAGGCCGACCTCATCGTCGCCCTCGGCGCACGCTTCGACGACCGCGTGACCGGCGTGCTGTCGAGCTTCGCCCCGAACGCCACGACCGTGCACGCGGACATCGACCCGGCGGAGATCGGCAAGAACCGCGAGGTCGACGTCCCGATCGTGGGCGACCTGCGCGAGGTGCTCACGGACCTCGTGCCCGAGCTCGAGCGCGAGCACGCGGTCAAGGGCAAGCCGGACCTGGGTGCCTGGTGGCACCAGATCGACGACTGGCGCGAGACCTACCCGCTCGGCTACTCCGAGCCCGAGGACGGCCACCTCGCTCCCCAGCACGTCATCCAGCGCCTGGGCGAGATCTCCGGCCCCGACTCGATCTACGTCGCGGGCGTCGGCCAGCACCAGATGTGGGCCGCGCAGTTCATCCGCTACGAGCACCCCAAGACGTGGCTCAACTCGGGCGGCCTCGGCACCATGGGCTACTCGATCCCGGCCGCGATGGGCGCCAAGGTCGGCCAGCCCGACAAGACCGTCTGGGCGATCGACGGCGACGGCTGCTTCCAGATGACCAACCAGGAGCTCGCGACCTGCACGATCAACGAGATCCCCATCAAGGTCGCGCTGATCAACAACTCCTCGCTCGGCATGGTCCGCCAGTGGCAGACCCTGTTCTACGAGTCCCGCTACTCCAACACCGACCTCCACACGGGCCGCGGTACCCAGCGCGTGCCGGACTTCGTGAAGCTCGCCGACGCCTACGGCTGCGAGGGCATCCGGGTCGAGTCCAAGAGCGAGGTCGACGCGGCCATCAAGCGCGCCATGGAGATCGACGACCGTCCCGTCGTCGTCGACTTCAACGTCTCGCGCGACGCGATGGTGTGGCCCATGGTCGCCTCGGGCGTCAGCAACGACAACATCCAGTACGCACGCGGCATCTCGCCCGCGTGGGACCGCGAAGACTGAGACCGGGGAGAGCCGCAACCATGTCCCGTCACACCCTCTCCGTGCTCGTGGAGAACAAGCCCGGCGTGCTCACGCGCGTCGCGGGCCTGTTCGCCCGGCGCGCGTTCAACATCCACTCGCTCGCCGTGGGCCCCACGGAGCACGAGGAGATCTCGCGCATCACCGTGGTCGTCGACGTCGACCAGAACCCGCTCGAGCAGGTCACCAAGCAGCTCAACAAGCTCGTCAACGTGATCAAGATCGTCGAGCTCGACCAGGCCTCGTCGGTCCAGCGCGAGCTGCTGCTCGTCAAGGTCCGCGCCGACGGCGCCAACCGCACGGGCGTCCTCGAGGTCGTCGAGCTGTTCCGTGCCAAGGTCGTCGACGTCGTCCCCGACGCCGTGACGATCGAGGCCACGGGTACCCCCGAGAAGCTGAGCGCCCTCCTCGGGGCGCTCGAGCCCTACGGCGTCCGAGAGATCGTCAAGTCCGGCACCGTGGCCGTCGGCCGCGGCGCCCGCTCCATCACCGACCGAGCGCTCGACCGCGCCCACCGGTCCGCCTGACCAAGTCCCCCCCCGGTGGACACCCCCACGTCGCCCACCGACGTCGAACTATCGTGTTCGTCACCACCTCAAGAACCCAAGGAGTAACACCGTGGCAGAGCTCTTCTACGACGACGACGCCGACCTCTCGATCATCCAGCAGAAGAAGGTCGCGGTCGTCGGTTACGGCAGCCAGGGGCACGCGCACGCGCAGAACCTTCGCGACTCGGGCGTCCAGGTCGTCATCGCACTCAAGGAAGGCTCCAAGTCGATCGCCAAGGCGACCGACGAGGGCTTCGAGGTCAAGACGGTCGCAGAGGCCGCCCAGTGGGCCGACCTCATCATGATCCTCGCGCCGGACCAGCACCAGCGCTCGATCTACAACGACGAGATCAAGCCGAACCTGGCTCCGGGCAAGACCCTCGCGTTCGCGCACGGCTTCAACATCCGCTTCGGCTACATCGAGGCCCCCGAGGGTGTCGACGTCATCCTCGTCGCCCCCAAGGCGCCGGGCCACACGGTGCGTCGCGAGTTCGTCGCGGGCCGTGGCATCCCCGACATCATCGCCGTCGAGAAGGACGCGTCGGGCCAGGCGTGGGACATCGCGCTCTCGTACGCGAAGGCGATCGGTGGCACGCGTGCCGGCGTCATCAAGACGACGTTCACCGAGGAGACCGAGACCGACCTCTTCGGCGAGCAGGCCGTCCTGTGCGGTGGTGTGTCGCAGCTCGTCCAGTACGGCTTCGAGACGCTCACCGAGGCCGGTTACCAGCCGGAGATCGCCTACTTCGAGGTCCTGCACGAGCTCAAGCTCATCGTCGACCTCATGTGGGAGGGCGGCATCGCCAAGCAGCGCTGGTCGGTCTCCGACACGGCCGAGTACGGCGACTACGTCTCGGGTCCCCGCGTGATCGACCCGCGGGTCAAGGAGAACATGAAGGCCGTCCTCGGGGACATCCAGAACGGCGCGTTCGCGAAGCGCTTCATCGACGACCAGGACGCGGGCGCCCCCGAGTTCAAGGAGCTCCGCGCCAAGGGCGAGGCGCACCCGATCGAGGCCACGGGCCGCGAGCTGCGCGGGATGTTCGCGTGGGCGAAGTCGGGCGACGACGACTACACCGAGGGCTCGGTCGGTCGCTGACCTTCGCCTCGCTTCACGCGGGGTGAGTGGCTCACCTTCGAGGCGGGCGGCACCTACCGCGCGATCTTCCATCCGGCCTGGCGGCCTCCCGCCAGACCCGACCACGATCGCGCGGCAGGCGCCGCCCGCCTCTGTGCTGTCGGGTCGCCCGTGCGCGCGCGGGTGCCCGACGGCGGTGCCTCCTCGGGAGCTCGGGTCGCGGCTCCGTCCGTGGTCGTGCGGGGGGCGGCGGGGCTCGGTTGAGGGTGACGGGTCGGTCCGCCAGGACGACAGGTGCTCGCGCCGGGGGTGCCGTGCCGGTTCGCCAAGGGGACGTACTGGTCGGGCGAGACGGTCGGCCGGGTGGAATCTGTGCGACATCCGCCGGTGAAAGTGCGACAAGACGGGCAGTCCGGCGTTCCGTGGTCCACCATGGACGCATGAGCGACGACATCGACCGCAGGGCAGACGGCACGAGCGCCGGCACGAGCGAGGACCCGCGAGCAGCAGAGCTCCTGGAGTTCTGGGAGACCGCGCGGGTGCGCGCCGGCGAGGGCAAGGTGGGCGTGGTGACCGGGTTCGGGGTCTCCGCGACCGTGCCGCCCCCCGCGTGGTCGTTCGGCGACAACCCGGAGCTCGCCGACGGGCTGCTCCACGCGGTGCTCTCGGGCGAGAAGACCGCGACCTCGTCCTCGCACTGGGAGTACGACGAGGAGACACCGGTCCCGGCCGTCGGTGAGCTGTCCATCATCCTGGACGGCGACGGCCACCCACGTGCGCTGATCCGCACCACGTCCGTCGAGATCGTGCCGTTCGACCAGGTCGACGCGGACTTCGCGGCGGCCGAGGGCGAGGACGACCGGTCGCTCGAGGCATGGCGTGCCGGACATCGCGACTACTTCACGAGGGTCCTGGTCGGCCACGAGTTCCGCGAGGACATGCCCGTGGTCTGCGAGCGCTTCGAGCTCCGGTTCCCGCGTCCGCGATGACCCCGGTCGAACCGCATGCGGTCCCGAGCCTGTTCGCAGACCGCCTGCGTGTCCTGGTCGTCGCGGCGCACCCTGACGAGCCCGACGAGTACGCAGGTGGCATCGCCGCACGACTCGCCCTGGCCGGCCACGGCGTGAAGTTCCTGTCGCTGACGAACGGCGACGCCGGGCACTGGTCGACTCCGCGCAAGGCCCTCGCGCGACGGCGAGCGGCCGAGGCGTTCGCCGCGGCGCGCGAGCTCGGCGTGCAGGAGTACGAGATCCTCGACGAGCACGACGGCGAGCTCGTGCCGAGCATCGCGCTCCGTCGTGAGGTCGTCGCCAGGATCCGCCGCTGGCAGGCGGACCTGGTCGTCACGTTCCACGACGAGTGCCCCGGCCACCTCGACAACCGCGCGGCCGGACGCCTCGTGCGCGAGGCGGTCTCGGTCGTCGGGCTGGCGAACGTCGTGCCGCGCGTCCCTGCGCTGGAGACCCCACCCGTGTGCCTGCTCATGCCGGACCACGACGCGCTCGCGCACCACCGGCACGACGTGGTGGTGGACGTGAGCAGCACGATCGAGGCCAAGCTGCGGGCCTGCCTGGCTCACGCCTCGCAGTTCCTGGAGTTCGCGCCCTGGCAGCGCGGGCTGCTCGACCAGGTGCCGCCCGCGAGCGACCCCGTGGGGCAGCGGGAGTTCGTGCTCGAGCACTGGGCGCCGTACCTGTGCACCCAGCCCGAGGTGCGCGCGGCGGTCGCCGCAGCGGGCCTCGACCCCGTGGGGGAGTACGCCGAGTCGTTCCAGCTCGCCGACTACGGGCGGGCGACCACGGCCGCCGAGGTGCGCGCACTGCTGGGGTGAGCCGAGACCGCGGCGACCGGACGGCGCGAGGTGCGCTCCGCCGTCGGGCCAGGACGGCGACGGCTGCGTGAGGGTGGGTGGTGGTCGCCGTCCCAGGCCGCGACCACCACCCGTCGGGGCAGGTGAGAGGAACTACCCCGAGTGCGAGGGCGCGAGGGCGCCGGTCGTCGTGCTGGGACGGACCGCCGAAGACGTGACGGGCGGTGCGCCGTGGTCCGCGAGGTGCAGCGAGACCCGGTCGAGCAGGAGGGAGCGGACGTCGGCCGCGACGACGGCCTCGGCCCCGCGCAGCACGGGGGCGACCGGCACCAGCGTCGGAGCGATGGGCGCCACGCCCTGCTCGGTGTCGAGAAGGTGGCTGCGCGTCGCGTCCGCGAGCCGCTGCCCACCCGCGATGCACGTGGGGCCGCCGAGCACCAGCAGGTGCGGCTCGACGACCGCGACGACCGGCTGCACCACGGCGGCCACGCGCCGTCCGAAGTCCTCGACGAGCGCCACGACCGCGGGGCTGTCGGGCTCGGCGGCCATGGCCGCGAGGACCTCGGCGTACGTCGTGCCCGGCACGCCGTACCGTGCGGCGAGCTCCTCGAAGCGGCGACCGCCCACGAGGTCCTGCAGGTTCATCGAGTGGTCGTCGTACTCGCGGACCGTCACGGGGACCGGCAGGTAGCCGAGCTCGCCCGCAGCCCCGGTCGCGCCGTGGTGGAGCGATCCGTCGATCAGCGTGCCGAGGCCGATGCCCCCACCGAGCCACAGCAACGAGAAGCTCTTCTCGGTGCGGCGGCCCGCGTCGCGCTCGGCGATCGTGGCGAGGTTGACGTCGTTCTCGATCCGGACGGGGACGCCGAACTCCTCCTCGAGGAGGGTGCGGACGCCGAGCAGGGGCCACCCCGGCAGGTCGCCCACGAGCCAGAGGTCGCCGCTGACCGGGTCGGCCGCGGCCTGGACCCCGGCGACGATCGTGCCGACGCGCTCGACCGGCACGCCCGCGTCCGCACAGGCCGCGTCCCACGCGGCGCGGACGTCGCGGACCGCGGTGCGCTCCGCGGACGTGGGGACGTCGGCGGAGCCGAGGACGTTCCCGCGGGCATCGACGACGCTCGCCCGCACGCCGGTCGGGAGGACGTCGAGAGCCAGGCCGACGACGACGTCCGTGCGGGCGGCGTACATGACGGCCTGCGGACCCCGCGCGCCCTGGACCGCTCCCGTCGCCTCGATCAGCCCAGCGGCCTCGAGGCGGGCGACGATCTGGGAGGATGTAGGGCGGGAGACGCCGGTGAGGTCGCCGATCTGGGACCGCGTCATGGGGCCGGTGTCGAGCAGGAGCTCGAGCGCCGCGCGGTCGTTGATCGTGCGGAGCAGTCCCGGTGTCCCCGGGATGTGCGTGCGGGACACGTCTTTCGGCCTCTCTGCCGGCGTCTTAGGAAAGTTTCCTAAGAGTTACCTACTCTGGCGATTTGTGCAAGTTGAGACGTGGGGGCGGCTGCGAGGCCCCGTGCGGACCTCTTGTACACCATCGTCGAGCCGCAGGGCCTCGGCGCTCGTCGAGGAGAGCGCGTCCAGGCGCGCCGCCTTGCTGCGAGGCGCGGAAGTCCGCGGATCGCGCGGTTCGGAGCGTTCGAGGCGTGAGATGGGCGTCCCGAGGACTGGCGCCCGGGCGTAGCGTTCATCGCATGACGCGCAACATCGAACTGGCAGTGGTGGCCGGAGACGGCATCGGCATCGAGGTCGTCGAGCAGGGCCTCGCGGTCCTCGAGGCGGCTCTCACGGGCTCCGACGTCAAGGTCTCCACGACCCCCTTCGACCTGGGTGCGCGCCGCTGGCACGCGACCGGCGAGACCCTCACCGACGAGGACCTCGCGGCGATCCGCACCCACGACGCGATCCTCCTGGGCGCGATCGGCGACCCCACGGTGCCGTCGGGCGTCCTCGAGCGCGGCCTGCTGCTCAAGCTGCGCTTCGCGCTGGACCACTACGTCAACCTCCGCCCGGGCAAGCTGTACCCCGGTGTGAAGTCCCCGCTGGCGGACCCGGGCGAGATCGACTTCGTCGTCGTCCGCGAGGGCACCGAGGGCCCGTACGTCGGCAACGGCGGCGCACTGCGCGTCGGCACGCCGCACGAGATCGCGACCGAGGTCTCCGTGAACACCGCGTTCGGCGTCGAGCGCGTCGTGCGCGACGCTTTCGCCCGCGCCCAGGCACGCCCCCGCAAGCACCTGACGCTCGTGCACAAGCACAACGTCCTGGTCCACGCCGGTCACCTGTGGCGTCGCACGGTCGAGGCCGTCAACGCCGAGTTCCCGGACGTCACCACGGACTACCTGCACGTGGACGCCGCCACGATCTTCCTCACGACGAACCCGTCGCGATTCGACGTCATCGTCACCGACAACCTGTTCGGCGACATCCTGACGGACCAGGCCGCCGCGATCACCGGCGGCATCGGCCTCGCAGCCTCGGCCAACATCAACCCGGACCGCACGGCCCCCTCCATGTTCGAGCCGGTGCACGGCTCGGCCCCCGACATCGCGGGCCAGGGCAAGGCGGACCCCACCGCCACGGTCCTGTCCGTCGCGATGCTGCTCGACCACCTCGGCCTGACCGAGCAGTCGCAGCGCGTCGAGGCCGCGGTCGCCGCGGACCTCGCCGAGCGGGGGAGCCGAGTACGGTCGACGGCCGAGGTGGGGCGCGAGCTCGCTGCCCGCGTCGCCGGCTGATCGGTCCCCGACACGCCGTCGCGCCGCCGTTCGTCCCCCATGTGGGGGTCGGGCGGCGGCGCACACCCTCTGCCGTCCTCACCGCTCCCACGTCCTCTTCGAAGACCCGGGAGTTCTCGCCCGCCCTGCGGGCGCCACGAGGCGCTCCGTCATGGAAAACTAGGCGAGGAACCCACCCGGGTCGCCAGGTGAAAGGCCCATGACATGACTTCCCCCCTCACAGCGCAGCCCGCTTCCTCGGCCGAGGACCTCGTCGCGCTCTTCGACATCCGCCCCTCGGACACCCCCACCTCTCCCGAGGCGAGGGCCGCAGCGATCGCCGCCCCGAAGTTCGGCACCGTGTTCTCGGACCACATGGCCCGGATCAGCTGGAACGCGACCGACGGCTGGATCGACCGCCGCATCGAGAAGTACGGTCCGCTCCAGCTCGACCCTGCCACCGCGGTCCTGCACTACGCCCAGGAGATCTTCGAGGGTCTCAAGGCGTACCGGCACCAGGACGGGTCCGTGTGGACCTTCCGTCCCGAGGCCAACGCAGCCCGCTTCGCCCGCTCCGCCCACCGTCTCGCGCTCCCGGCGCTCTCGGTCGACGACTTCATCGGCTCGATCACCGCGCTCGTGCGCACCGACATCGAGTGGGTGCCGGACGGCGAGGAGGCGAGCCTCTACCTGCGTCCGTTCATGTACGCCTCGGAGTCGTTCCTGGGCGTGCGCGCCTCGCTCGAGGCCGAGTACCTCGTGATCGCCTCGCCCGTGGGCCCGTACTTCTCGGGGGGCGTCAAGCCCGTCTCGATCTGGGTCGACCGCGAGTACAGCCGCGCCGGCGCGGGAGGCACGGGAGACGCCAAGTGCGGCGGCAACTACGCCTCGAGCCTCCTGCCGCAGACGCTCGCACAGGAGAAGGGCTTCGAGCAGGTCTGCTTCCTCGACTCGTCGACGAACACCTTCCTCGAGGAGCTCGGCGGCATGAACGTGTTCGTCGTCAAGGCGGACGGCTCGGTCGAGACGCCCGAGCTCACGGGCTCGATCCTCGAGGGCGTGACGCGCTCGTCGATCATCCAGCTCCTCACCGACCGCGGGCACGACGTGAACGAGCGTCGCATCCCGCTCGAGGAGCTCCTCGCCGACATCCGGTCGGGGGCCGTGACCGAGGTGTTCGCGTGCGGCACCGCGGCGGTCGTCACCCCGATCGGTCGCCTGGGCGGGTCGAACTTCGACCACACGATCGCCGACGGCGGCGCGGGTGAGCTCACGCTCGCGATCCGTGGCGAGCTCACGGACATCCAGAACGGCCGTGCGGCCGACCGTCACGGTTGGATGACGCGCCTGGCCTGAGGTTCACCACTGCGGTACCGCAGAGTGCGGGCAGCGTCGCCGATCGGCGACGCTGCCCGCACTCTGCGTCTGGCGGGGGCTCAGACCGCCCGGCGCACGATCGTCCTGCCCGCGACCCCCGCGAGCAGCGACCAGACCGCGACCCCGATCAGCAGGTTCACGAGCCCGGAAAGCGCGGCGGACGTGGTGTCCGACGTCCAGGCGAACGGCAGCGCCGTGATGACGACGATCACGAGGGCCATGATCCAGCCGAAGAACGCCCGCGGCCGGGGCGTCGTGAGGATCAGCAGGTGCAGCAGGCCCGCCGCGAGCAGTGCCAGGATCGCCCCGTCGATCGCGAACGCCGCCTGGTGCGAGCCGGTCGTGAAGATGTCCGGTGGCGGCACGAGCGTGAACGAGAAGATGCGCTCGAGGATGATGACCGCCACGAGGCCGATGAGAGCGGCGACCAGGGCCGTGGCGGCTGCACCGGCCCAGAAGCGGCCCACCTCGACCGCGAGACGCGGGTCGGCGGGGTTGACCGGCTCGTGCGGCGGGGGGAAGTCGGCGCGCGGGTCGGGCGGCACCACGGGCGGGATCGCCGGCGGCACGCCCTGGGGATGGCCGGGGGAGCCGGGCTGCGGGACGTTCGGGCGGGGCGGGAAGTTCGGGTCGCTCATGTTGCGTCTCCTGTCGTTGCAGGCTGCCGTTCCGGGCGCTCACTGGTCGGGGTGCTCAGTCCGTGGACACCGTTCCATCCTCGCGGCTGCTGTGGCAGCATGTGTTCTGTGACACACCTCGTCTCCCACCTCATTATCGAGTAGCGCGCCCGGCCACCACACCGGACGCGCAAACCTCCCGCACCCTCGGGGGGTTTTTTTGTTGCCTGACATCACCCCCGTCGGGCTTCGAAGCGCCGGGCACGAGCTTCACGAGAGCGACCGCCCAGCGCGTGGGAACGACGAGGACCGGCGGCGCGCGGAAGCGTCCCGCCCTGATCCACCTAGAGTGGTCTCGCCCAGGCGGCACCGCTGGACCCCGAGATTCTCCCCAGAGAGCGGCACGATGACTTCCCAGGTGAACCCCGTAGCTCCTGCCACAGCGAGCGCACCCTCGACGTTCCACGTCTACGACACGACACTGCGCGACGGCGCGCAGCAGGAGGGCATGAACCTCTCGGTCGCCGACAAGCTGGCGATCGCCCCCCTGCTCGACGAGCTGGGCGTGGGGTTCATCGAGGGCGGCTGGCCCGGGGCCATCCCCAAGGACACCGACTTCTTCTCGCGCGCGGCCAAGGAGCTCACGCTCAAGAACGCGGTCCTGGCCGCGTTCGGCGCCACGCGCAAGGCCGGGATCAGGGCCGCGGACGACCAGCAGGTCCTCGCCCTCGTCGCGTCGCAGGCGCCCGTCGTGACGCTCGTCGCGAAGTCCGACATCCGCCACGCCGAGCGGGCGCTGCGGACCACGGGCGCCGAGAACCTCGCCATGATCACCGACACGGTCGCGTTCCTCGTGGCCGAGGGGCGCCGCGTGGTACTGGACGCCGAGCACTTCTTCGACGGCTACCGGTTCGACCCGGCCTACTCGCGCGCTGCGGTCGAGGCGGCGTTCGCGGCCGGTGCGGAGGTCGTGGCGCTGTGCGACACCAACGGCGGCATGCTGCCCGAGTGGGTCGGCGAGATCGTCACGGAGCTGCGCGACGCCGTCGGGATCCCGGACGGGCTCTTCGCCCAGGCGGGCGACCCCCTCCTCGGTATGCACGCGCACAACGACTCGGGCTGCGCGGTCGCGAACTCGCTCGCGGCCGTGGCCGCGGGCGCCGCGCACGTCCAGGGGACGGTCAACGGCTACGGCGAGCGCACCGGGAACGCGGACCTCATCACGGTCGTCGCGAACCTCGAGCTCAAGCACGGGCGCACGCTTCTCGTCGACGGCGGACTGCAGGAGACCACGCGCATCGCGCACGCGATCAGCGAGATCACCAACATCTCCCCGTACGCGCGCCAGCCGTACGTCGGGGCGAGCGCGTTCGCGCACAAGGCCGGGCTGCACGCCTCGGCCATCAAGGTCGACCCGGACCTCTACCAGCACATCGAGCCCACGCTCGTCGGCAACGACATGCGCATGCTCATCTCGGACATGGCGGGCCGCGCCTCGATCGAGCTCAAGGGCCGTGAGATGGGCTTCGACCTGTCGGACCAGGGCGACGTCCTCTCGCGCGTGACGCACCGGGTCAAGGAGGCCGAGGCCCGCGGGTACACGTACGACGCGGCCGACGCCTCGTTCGAGCTGCTCCTGCGCGAGGAGATCGCGGGCGAGCGGCCTCAGTTCTTCCGGGTCGAGAGCTGGCGCACGATCGTCGAGCGGGCCGGGGGGCGCGGCACCGAGGCGACGGCGGAGGCGACCGTCAAGCTGCATGCCGGCGGCAAGCGCATCGTCAAGACGGGCGAGGGCAACGGACCCGTGAACGCGCTCGACCACGCGCTACGGCTCGCCCTGCGACGCGTGTACCCGGAGATCGAGGCGTTCGAGCTGATCGACTTCAAGGTCCGCATCCTCGACACCGAGCAGGGCACGGACGCCATCACGCGCGTCCTCATCGAGATGACCGACGGGGCGACCTCCTGGTCGACGGTGGGCGTCGGACCGAACCTCATCGAGGCGGCCTGGGAGGCGCTGACGGACTCCGCGATCTACGGGCTGATCCACGCGGACGTGCAGCCGCGCTGAACCAGCAGCCCGCGCCCTGACTCCGGGCGCACGCGATCATGTGTCAGAGGGAGCGTGACCTCCGGGTCACGCTCCCTCTCGCACGTCGGGGTGCGACGGTCAGGCGCGGGTCGCGGCCTCGAGCAGCTCGACGACGTGCACGTAGTCCTCGCCCGTCGCCCGGCTCAGACCCATCTCGCACGTCCGGTTGCTCGACGCGTACGCGTCCGCACGGCCGTGCTCGCGAGCGTGGGCCGCGACCTCGGTGGCCTCGGCACGCGTCGCCGCGG
The DNA here is from genome assembly GCF_044748475.1 of Oerskovia enterophila. Taxonomy (NCBI): domain Bacteria; kingdom Bacillati; phylum Actinomycetota; class Actinomycetes; order Micrococcales; family Cellulomonadaceae; genus Oerskovia; species Oerskovia enterophila. Next base: position 799,940 of record NZ_JBIVFZ010000003.1, on the reverse strand, counting down.
CCGTCAGCTCGGGGTGGAGCATCCCGCGGTCGCCCGCGAAGCCGCAGCACCCCGCGTCGAGCGGGAGCACGACGTCGTCGGCCACCGCGCGCGCGACGGCCTCGAGGTCGCCGACGACCCCCAGGTGGATCGACGAGCACGTGGGGTGCAGCACGAGCGAGGCCAGCGTGCTGCCCGTCGTCCGAGGGTCGAGCCCGGTCGCCTCGAGCGCGGGCAGCACGTCGTGCCGCACGAACGTCACGGCGTCCAGGACGCGCAGCCGCTCGAACCGCTCGCGGGCGTCGCCCGAGAGGTGCGCGCCGATCCCCTCGAGGCCGTGCGTGCAGCTCGACGCGTCCGAGACCACGGGCAGGCGGCCGCCGTCCGTGGCCGCCCAGAGCGCGTCGAAGGTCCGCTCGGCCATCGCCGTGGCCCCGTCGGTCAGGCCCTTGGAGACCCAGGGCGTGCCGCAGCACAGGCCCCCGACTCCCTCGGGGATCGCGACCGAGATCCCGGCGCGCTCGCAGAGCGCGAGGAACGCCGGCCCGACGCCGCCCGGGCTGGGCGAGGCCTCCGCGGGCGAGAAGAGCGAGCCCATGCACGACTGGAAGAAGACGACGCTCGCACCGGCAGCTGCCTCGACGCCGACGCTCGCCGGTCCGTGCGCCGGACGGTCGCCGGGGGAGACCCGGCGTTGCCCAGGGCCCGGCAGGTCGGTGCCCACGAGCGGCACGACGTCGTCGCCCAGCACCGCGCGCCCCACCTTCGAGGCGGCCGTGACCAGGGGCGTGGGCACCAGGTCGACCACGCCGAGCGCGCCGCGCAGGCCTGTGACCGCGCCACCCCAGTGGTCGGCGGCCACGCGCCCGGCGCGCTGGACCACGGCCCCGTGGCGCTGCGCGCGCCGGACCTTCATGACCTTGCCCGTGTCGATCCCGACCGGGCACGCGGTCACGCACAGCGAGTCGACCGCGCACGTGTCGACCGCGGAGTACTCGTACGCGCGCTCGAGCTCGCGGAGCTCGCCCGGGGCGGCCGTGACCATCTCGCGCAGGAGAGCGATGCGCTGCCGGGGAGTCGTCGTGACGGTCCGCGACGGGCACGCGGGCTCGCAGTACCCGCATTCGACGCACCGGTCCACGACGGCCGCGAGGTCTCCCGCCGCGGCCGTCCCCACGGGCGGCACGAGCTTGAGGTGCTGCAGGTGCGCCTCGTCGTCGTCGGTGAGGAGCACGCCGGGGTTGAGGATGCCCTCGGGGTCGCACAGGGCCTTGACCTCGCGCATCACGGCATACAGGTCGTCGCCGAACTGCCGCCGGACGAAGGGTGCCATGATGCGGCCCGTGCCGTGCTCGGCCTTGAGCGAGCCGCCGCGGCCGAGTACCAGGCCCACCATGTCCTCGGTGAAGGCCGCAAAGCGGTCGAGCTCACCGTCGTCGGACAGGCGCGGGGTGATCATGAAGTGCAGGTTGCCGTCCTTGGCGTGCCCGAACGTCACGGCGTCGTCGTAGCCGTGCTGCGCGAAGAGCCCACCCAGGTCGCGGACCGTCGCGGTGAGGTCGGGGACCGGGACGACCAGGTCCTCGAGCAGTGCCGTGCTGCCCGGGGCGCGGGCTCCCGCGACCGCGGTGTACAGGCCCTTGCGGACGCGCCACAGCCGCCCGCGGGCAGCGGGGTCGCGCGTCAGCCCGGCGGGCGTCGCGAGGTCGAGCGAGCCGACGACGGCCCGAGCGGCCTCCTCGAACGGTTCGAGCCCCGCGGCGCTCGTGGCCTGGTACTCGACGAGCAGCGCCGTCTGGGTCGTCGCGGTCGCGAAGGCCCGCATGGACGCGTCGGCGAGCGGGTCGGCCGCCGCGACGCGCAACGACGCGGCGTCGAGCAGCTCGATCGCCCGTGCGCCCGAGTCCGTGACGGTCGCGAGCGCCTCGGTCGCCTGCTCGAGCGCGTCGAAGACCAGGAGCGTGGTCGAGGCCGCGGGGAGCAGCGGGACGGTCCGGAACGTCACGTCGGCCACGAACGCCAGCGTCCCCTCGGACCCCACCACCAGGTGCTCGAGGATCTTGACGGGCGACTCGTGGTCCACGAAGGCGTTGACGCCGTAGCCCATGGTGTTCTTCATCGAGTACTGGTGCGCGATGGTCGCGCGCATGGCCGCGCTCGCCCGGACCCGGTCGCGGAGCCCGGCCAGGCCGCGGTGCAGCGCGGGCTCGAGCGCACGCAGCCGCTCGTCGGCGTCCGGCGCACCCGTGTCGAGCACGGTGCCGCTCGGCAGGACGAGCGTCATCGACTCGATCGTGCGGTACGCGGTGTCGACCGTGCCGCACGCCATGCCCGAGGAGTTGTTCGCGACGACGCCACCGATCGTGCACGCGATCTCGCTCGCGGGGTCGGGGCCCAGGCGTCGCCCGTGGCGCAGGAGCCTCCCGTTGACCGAGCGCAGCGTCACGCCCGGCTGGCAGCGCACGCGTGCGCCGTCGTCGTCGAGCACCTCGACGCGCGTGAAGCGCGTGCGCGTGTCGACGAGCAGGCCCGCGCCCGACGCCTGGCCCGACAGGCTCGTCCCGCCCGAGCGGAACGTGACCGGGAGCCCGCGGCGACGGGCCTCGGCGAAGGCGGCGACGACGTCGGGCACGTCCTGCGCGCGCGCGACCGCCTCGGGCCGCAGCAGGTAGTGCGACGCGTCGTGGGCCTGGGCGACGCGCGTCAGCAGGTCCGTGCGGATCTCGAGGGCCCTCGTCGTGGCGGCGGAGACGGTCGTCATGCTCGTGCCTTGCGCTCTCCGTCCAGCCGGTGGGGCTGGACCGCGTCGTAGGTGGCCTTGAGGTTGGCGCTCGTCTGGTCGTACAGGCGCTGGGCGACGCGGACGAAGAGGAAGTCGACGACCGCGAGCTGCGCGATGCGGCTCGACAGCGCGCCCGAGCGGAACTGCGTCTCGCGTGCCGTGGTGCCCAGCACGACGTCTGCCTCCTGCGCGAGGGGCGACTCGGGGAAGTTGGTGATCGCCACGCTCGTCGCCCCGCGCCGGTGCGCGATGCCGAGCGCGTGGTTGGTCTCGACCGTCTGGCCGCTGTGCGAGATCCCGATCGCGACCGCGCCCGGGCCGAGCAGCGCGGCCGACTGGAGCTGGAGGTGCGGGTCGGGGGACGCGAAGCACACGAGCCCGATGCGCTGGAGCTTCTGGGCGAGGTCCTGCGCCGTCAGCCCGCTCGACCCGACGCCGAACACGTCGATCCGCGGCGCCGCCGCGACGGCCGCGGCGACCTGCTCGAGCGCCGCGAGGTCGAGCATGCGCGCGGTCTCCTCGATGGTCCGGGCCTCGTGGAACGCGATCTTCGCGACGACGTCCTCGGCCGTGTCCGTCTCGTTGATCTCGCCGTGCGCGACGTTCGAGCGCTCCATCTCCATCTCGCGACGCGACGTCGCCTGGGCGAGGTCGATCCGGAACTCCGGGTAGCCCGCGTAGCCGATCGCCCGGCAGAACCGCACGACGGTCGCCTGCGAGGCGCCCGCGCGCGCGGCGAGCTCGTTGATCGTCGACCCGACGACGGCGGTCGGGTCCGCGAGGACCGCCTCGGCGATCCGGGCCTCGGCGGGGCGGAGCGTCGGCAGCGCCTGTCGGATGCGGACGAGTCCGTCACCTGTCATGTCGGATCTCCTGTGATCGGGGTGGTCGTGGACGGTGCGGGAACAGGGGGTTCGTCGCCGAGGCTCAGCCACGGAGCGTGGGCGACGAGGGGAGCGGCGGGTGCGGTGGAAGCGGCCGCGCCGCCCGTCGCGGTGCCCTCGGTGAGCAGCCTGGCGAGGTGGAGCGCGCCGTCGAGCGGGGTGCCCGCGGACGGGACGAGCTCGGCGTCGGGGCGCAGGGCCGCGAACCGGCGCGCGAGGGCGCCCGTCAGGGACGGGCCGGCCGCGAGGACCCCGCCCGTGGCCGCGGCGAGCGGCGGCAGGCCGGGGACGAGCGCAGCGGCGAGCGTCTCGGCCAGGTGGCGGCCCGCCTCGGTGAGGATCTGGACGCTCGCGGGGTCGCCCGCCGCGGCGGCAGCGGCGACGTCGGGCGTGAAGGAACCGAGCACCTGCGCTCGGTCGGGGCGTGTGTAGAGCTGGACGGGCCAGGTCGGGACGGGGCCGAACCGCGCCTGCGCCGCGGCGAGGAGCGGCCGCGAGCCACCCGTCGCGCGGCCGTCGTGGGCCGCGAGGGCGGCCCGCAGCCCGTGGGCGCCGATCCACGAGGCCGACCCGAGGTCGCCCAGGAGGTGCCCCCAGCCGTCGGTGCGTCGCCAGACGCGGCGGAGGTCGGTGCCGAGCGCGATCGCACCCGTGCCGACCGCGACCACGGCCCCCGCGCGCCCGCCCAGGGCGCCCAGGTGGGCCGTCAGGGCGTCGGCCGCGACGGCCGTGCGGTCCGCCGCGAGGGTCGTGCGGAGCGCGGTGTGCACCGTGGCGGGGTCCGGGACGAGCGTGGCGAGGCCCGTCGCGCCGACCGCGGCCGCGGCGACGACCGGGGGTGCGTCGTGGGACCCGGTCGTGGCCGCGACGAACGACGCGCACAGGTCGCGCACCACGTCGGCGACGTCGCTGCCGTCCGGGCCGATCGCGACGCTGCGCCCCGTGAGCTCGGTGCGGTGCGGCGCGTCGCCGGGGGCGACCGGGGGGTGGGCGGCGTCCGGCCGGGCGCCGGACGGCACGGTGGTCGCGACGAGCCTGCTGCCGCTGCCGCCCACGTCGATCGCGACGAGCCAGCGCGGAGGTCCCGAGGGCGCCGCGAGGGGGTGCGCGCGGCTCTCGGTGCGGGCGGGGTCGACGTCCGGCGTCCAGGTCACGCCTCATTCTGGCATGAAATTTCAGAACAGGACGAGACTACGGAGAAAACTTCCACACGTGTCGGGGAACTCCGTGCCGAGCGCGCCTCGGGCCCGCGGTGCGGTGCTGCTTGGAGGCTACTCCTCCTTGTGGTTCACGTCACGGGTGCTGGGTGGTCGCGGGGGCCCGCGGTGGGGCAGGGCGTGCGTCGCGCGACGTACCGTGGTCACCATGAGAGGCGAGTACAAGGTTCCCGGTGGCAAGCTCGTGGCGGTCGACGTCGAGACGGACGACGGGAGGCTGTCACGCGTCGCGCTGAGCGGCGACTTCTTCCTCGAGCCCGACGACGCCCTCGAGGACATCAACGCGGCCCTGACGGGGCTGCCCGAGACCTCGACCGTCGCCGACCTGACCCGGGCCGTCGAGTCCGTCCTGACGGACGACATCACCATGGTCGGGTTCTCTCCCGAGGCCGTGGCGATCGCGGTGCGCCGCGCGCTCGGCCACGCGACCGGGTGGGACGACCACGTCTTCGAGATCATCCACGAAGGGCCCGAGCAGCCCGCGATGCACCTCGCGCTCGACCAGGTGCTGACCGAGGAGCTCGACGCAGGGCGACGCCGCCCCACGCTGCGCATCTGGGAATGGGGCGCGCCGGCCGTCATCATCGGCTCGTTCCAGTCGCTCCGGAACGAGGTCGACCCCGCAGGGGCCGACAAGCACGGCATCACCGTGGTCCGGCGCATCTCGGGCGGCGGGGCCATGTTCGTCGAGCCGGGCAACACCATCACCTACTCGCTCACCGTCCCCGCCTCGCTCGTCGAGGGGCTGAGCTTCGAGCGGTCCTACGCGTTCCTCGACGACTGGGTGCTGGGGGCGCTCGCCGACGTCGGTGTCGAGGCGACCTACAAGCCGCTCAACGACATCGCGTCGCCGGCCGGGAAGATCGCGGGGGCCGCGCAGAAGCGGCTGCGCGGGGGAGCGGTGCTGCACCACGTGACCATGGCCTACGACATCGACGCCGACAAGATGCTCGAGGTCCTGCGCATCGGCCGCGAGAAGATGAGCGACAAGGGCACCAAGAGCGCCAACAAGCGCGTCGACCCCCTGCGATCGCAGACCGGCATGGCGCGCGAGGACGTCATCGAGGCGTTCAAGGCCCACTTCCGCTCGCGGTACCGCACGGTCGAGGGTGGCGTCACGCCCGACGAGCGGGCGCAGGCCGAGGAGCTCGTGCGCACCAAGTTCGGGACCCCGGAGTGGACCGCGCGCGTGCCGTGACGCGGTAGGGGCTGGGCGGCGGCCTGCCGGGCGGCCCGGCGGCTCCCGCCTGCCTGGCTGCCGTGTGTGCGCTGCGGCGCGAGCCCGTGCGCTGCGCGCCCGTGTGGTTACCCGGGGCGCGGTGTGCCCCCGCGTGCCCCCGTGCGACGCCCAGGTTAAGAACGTGTCACAACTTCGCGACCGGCTTCCCTCTGCCCCGTTGTGGCGGTAATCTTCACGAACACCCAACCTGATGTAAGTTTGTTTCAGAGTCGAAGGGGCCCGAGGATCCGGTGCCCCACGAACGATCAGGTCCGCAGGGACGAACGGCTGGCCGCGACGCGGCAGCCGACCAGAAAGGAAGTCACGGCATGCAGCGACGCAGCACGGTGGCCGTCACGGGCACACTCCTCCTGGCGCTCGGCCTCACCGCGTGTGGCGGCGGGGACAGCAGCAGCGGCGAGAGCACGGGGGACGCAGCCGCCGCCGACCACTCCGGCGAGACCCTCACGGTCTGGATCATGGAGGGCACCAACCCCGACGGGGACGCCTTCTTCGACGAGGTCACCACCGCCTTCAAGGAAGAGACGGGCGCGGACCTCCAGATCGAGTTCCAGCCGTGGGCCAGCGCCCACGACAAGTTCACGACCTCCATCGCGGGCAACACCACGCCGGACGTCGCCGAGCTCGGCACCACGTGGACCGGCGAGTTCGCCGACGTCGGCGCGCTGTCCGACCTCTCGGACAAGATCAAGGACGCGGGCCTCGAGGAGGACCTGGTCCCCGGGCTCGTCGAGTCGGGCACGCTCGACGGCGCCCAGTACGGCATGCCCTGGTACGCGGGCGTGCGCTCGGTCATCTACCGCAAGGACCTCTTCGAGGCGGCCGGCATCGAGGTGCCGACGACCTGGGCCGAGCTGCAGACCGCGGCCGAGACGCTCAAGGCCGCGAACCCCGGCCTCATCCCCTTCCCCATCGCGGGCGACAGCCAGTACGGCGCCATGCCCTTCATCTGGGGTGCAGGCGGTGACCTGGCCGTCAAGGACGGTGACACCTGGAAGTCCGAGATCAACTCCGCGGACTCCGTGAAGGGCCTCGAGTTCTACACCGGTCTCGCGACCGAGGCGGGGCTGTCCACCGCGGCGGCCACGACGTGGAAGGAGACCGACCTCCTCTCCAACTTCGAGCAGGGCAACGTCGGCATGATGATCTCCGGCAGCTGGACCCCCGGCAAGATCCTCACGGACGTCCCGGACATGGCCGACAAGATCGGCGCGTTCCCGATCCCGGGCGAGACCGACGGGCTGTCGGACTCGTTCCTCGGCGGGTCGCACCTGGGCGTCTTCGCGGCCAGCGAGAAGCAGGACCTCGCGTGGGAGTTCGTCGAGATGATGACCACGGGCAAGTTCGCCGAGGAGTGGGGCAACCAGTCCGGCTACTTCCCGGGTCAGACCTCGCTCCTCGAGAAGGTCATCGAGGAGAACGACCCGCTCGTCGCGCCGTTCGCCCAGCAGATGGTCGAGGCCGGCGCCTCGGTCCCGGTGACGCCGCTCTACGGCCAGATCCAGGGCAAGAAGACGGTCGAGACCATGCTGCAGTCGATCCTCTCGGGCAGCGCCACGGTGCAGGAGGCCGCCGACACGGCGGCCGCCGACATGAACGAGACCTTCGGGTCCTGACGAACCCATGGCAGATCTGCACTCGGTTCCCGGCGCGTCGGCCGACCAGCTGACGCGCCGGGCCCCGGCCCCGGCCCCCTCGTCCACCCCGCGCCGCCGTTCCGGCATGCACGGCCTGCTCGGCCACAAGTCCCCGCTGCGCCCCTGGCTGCTCCTGGCCCCCGCGCTCGCCGTCCTCGGCATCCTGCTCCTGTGGCCCCTGGTCCGCGTCGTGATGATCTCGCTGCAGGACTACGGCCTGCGCCAGATCGCCTCGGGAGAGTCGAACTACATCGGGTTCGACAACTATGCGGCGATCTTCGGCGACTCGTTCCTGTGGACCGTCGTCCTGCCCAACACGATCGGTTTCGCGGTCGCGTGCGTCGTGCTGACGGTCGTCCTGGGCACGGCCGTCGCGCTGTTCCTCAACAACCTCGGGACGTTCTGGCGCACGATCTGCTCGACCGCGATCATGGTCGCCTGGGCCGTGCCCGCGATCACCGGCACCTACGTGTGGATCTGGATCTTCGACCCGCTCAACGGTCTGGTCTCCTCGGTGCTCGACTCGGTCGGGCTGATCGACCCGGCGACCACCAACTGGTTCACCGAGCGTCTGAGCTTCTACGCGATCGCGACGCTCAACGTGGTGCACCACGGCTTCCCGTTCGTCGCGATCACGGTCCTCGCGGGCCTGCTGACGATCCCCAAGGAGCTGCACGAGGCCGCGATGATGGACGGTGCCACTCCCTGGCGCCGGTTCTGGGCCATCACCGCGCCCATCCTGCGCCCCGTCTTCGCGGTCGTCACGATCCTGTCGACCATCTGGGACTTCAAGGTCTTCACGCAGATCTACCTGATGCCGGGCGGCAACGGCGGCAACAAGGAGGTCTTCAACCTCGGCGTGTGGTCGTACATCCAGTCCTTCGCGCAGGGCAAGTACGGGATGGGCTCGGCGATCGCCGTGCTGCTCACCCTGATCCTGCTCGGGATCACCGTCGTGTACATGCGCACCCTGTTCAAGGAGGAGGAGCTGTGAGCGCCCTGACCGGTACCCCGTCCAGCACCCCGCGCGCTGGAGACCGCACGGGGGGTGGAACGGCCGACGAGCGTGCCCCGCAGGTCCTGCGGACCAAGGCGCGCAAGCGCCCCCTGCCCACCGCGGGCAAGGTCGTGGGCATCGTCGCGCTGCTCGTCTTCGCGCTGTTCCCGGCCTACTGGATGTTCTCCTCGGCGATCGACCCCGAGGCCGCGACCCGCGGGGCACGGATCCTGCCCGCGGGCGTCACGTGGGACAACTTCGTGACCGTGATCGACGACGGCGGGTTCGGCCAGTACCTCCGCAACTCGATCGTCGTGGCGATCGGCGCCGTCGTGTTCTCCTCGGTGCTCGCGCTGCTCGCCGCGGTGGCCGTGAGCCGCTTCAGGTTCCGCTTCCGCAAGTCGATCCTCGTGCTCGTCCTCATGGTGCAGATGGTGCCCCTCGAGGCCCTCGTCATCCCGCTGTTCCTCCAGATGCGCACCCTCGGCATGCTCAACTCGCTCCTGGGTCTGACGATCGTCTACATCGCCTTCTCGCTGTCGTTCGCGATCTGGATGCTGCGCGGGTTCGTCGCGGCCGTCCCGGTCGAGCTCGAGGAGGCCGCGTACCTCGACGGCGCCTCGTGGGGTCGCATGTTCTGGAAGATCCTGCTGCCGCTCGTCGCTCCGGGCGTCGTCGCCACGAGCGTCTTCTCGTTCATCACCGCCTGGAACGAGTTCATCTTCGCCCTGACCTTCCTGCAGCAGTCGGCCAAGTACACCGTGCCGATCGGCCTGCAGAAGTTCTTCGGCGAGAACACGACCGACTGGGGCGCGGTCATGGCCGCCTCGACCCTCATCACGCTGCCCGTGATCGTCTTCTTCGTCCTCGTGCAGCGCAACCTGTCCTCCGGCCTGACCGCTGGGTCGGTGAAGGGATGACCACCGTGCACCACGACGCGCTGCGCGCCGTCAACGGCGTCCTGCTCCCCGGTTTCACGGGGACGGACGCCCCGGCCTGGCTGCTCTCGGCCTGCGAGGAGGGCCTCGCGGGCGTCATCTACTTCGCGTACAACACGCCCGACGTCGCCACGACGGCCAGGCTCTCGGCGTGCCTCCACGAGGCCGCGCCCGACCTGCTGATCGCGATCGACGAGGAGGGCGGGGACGTCAGCCGGCTCGAGGCCGCCACGGGGTCGAGCATCCCGGGGGCCGCGGCCCTCGGCGTGATCGACGACGTGGACCTCACCGAGCGGGTCGGGCTCGCGCTCGGCCGCCTGCTCGCCGCGACGGGCGTGGACCTGGACCTCGCGCCCGTGCTCGACGTCAACTCCCGGACCGAGAACCCCGTGGTCGGCGTGCGCGCGTTCGGTGCGACGCCCGACCTGGTGTCCCGGCACGGGGCCGCATTCGTGCAGGGCCTGCACCGCGCCGGGGTCGGGGCGTGCGGCAAGCACTTCCCGGGTCACGGCGCGACCGACGTGGACTCCCACCTGTCGCTGCCCGTGGTCGACGACCCGCTCGAGACGATCCGCGAGCGCGACCTGCCACCGTTCGTCCGGGCCTTCGAGCCCGACGTCGCGATCGACTCGATCATGACCGCGCACCTGCTGGTCCCGGCGATCGGCCCGCGGCCCGTCTCGCTCGAGCCCGCGGCCGCCCTCGTGGCGCGTGAGCTGGGCTTCGAGGGGCCCATCATCACCGACGCCCTCGACATGGGGGCCGTCAAGGGAGCCGACGGGATCGGCGAGGTCGCCGTCCAGGCGATCGAGGGAGGCGCCGACCTGCTGTGCCTCGGCACGACGGTAGGCCGCGACGACGAGGAGCTGTTCCGCCAGGCGCAGAGCGCGCTCCTCGCGGCCGTCGAGCAGGGCCGGGTCACGGTCGAGCGCCTGCTCGAGTCCGCGGCCCGCACGGCGCGCACGGTGCGCCGGGTGCGCGAGCTCCAGGCGTCCACGGGCGCGACGTGCGGCCCGACCGAGGCGACCGCCGCGCTCGAGGCGCTCGCCGCCGTCGGGCAGGAGGCCGCCGAGCGGGCCGTGCGCACGCACGGACCCCTCGCACGCTTGGACCCCACCGGGCCCGCGCCCGACGTGATCGACCTGCGCCAGCGGTTCGACCACGCGGCCGGGCGCACCGCCCAGCACGTCCAGAGCGCGCTCCGTGCGACGTTCCCCGGCACCGAGGTCCACGTCTTCTCCGACCCGGCCGGGTGGGAGGCGACTCTCGCCGCGGTCTCGACGGCCCGGCCCGCCGGCGACCCCGTCCGCCCCCTCGTCGTGATCACGCGTGAACCCGTCCCCGGCAGCCGCGAGGCCGCCATGCTCGACGCCCTGCGCGCCGTGCGCCCCGGGCTCGTCGTGGTGCACACCGGGTTCCCCGACGCCGTGCCCGCCTGGTTCGGGGACGAGACCACCGTGGTCGTCGCGTGCGGCACCGGACGTGCCAACGCGCGCGCCGCCGTCGGGCAGCTGACCGTCACCGCGGAGGTGACCCGATGATCGTCCTCGGCCTGTCCTCCGGCACGTCGGTCGACGCGATCGACGCGGCCGCCGCCGACTTCCACCTGGGCCCCGACGGGGTCCTGCGCATGCGCCCGCTGGGGCACACCGAGTACGAGTGGCCCGCCGCGCTCCGTGAACGCATCCTCAAGGCGCTGCCGCCGGCCCCGGTCGACATGGGCGAGGTCACGCAGCTCGACACGCTCATCGGGCAGGAGTTCGGCCGCGCCGGACGCCAGGCCATCGACGACGTCGCTGGTGGGGACGTCGACCTCGTCGCGTCGCACGGGCAGACGCTCTACCACTGGGTCGTGGGCGCCCGTGCGCACGGCAGCCTCCAGCTCGGCAACGCCGCCTGGATCGCCGAGCGCACCCGCCGCCCCGTCATCAGCGACTTCCGGGTCGCGGACATCGCCGCGGGCGGCCAGGGCGCACCGCTCGTGAGCGTGCTCGACGCGCTCTGGCTCGGGCGCGACCCGCAGTCCCCGGACGGCGCGCCGGCCGGGCTCAGCGCGGCGCTCAACATCGGCGGGATCGCGAACGTCACGCTCGTCGGCGAGGTCGAGGCACCCGTGACCGGGTGGGACACCGGGCCCGGCAACTGCCTCATCGACCTCACGATGCGCCAGCTCACGGGAGAGCCGTACGACCGGGACGGTGCCCTGGGCGCGACCGGGACAGTGGACCAGGCCGCGCTGCGCGCGCTGCTCGACGACCCGTACTTCGCGGCCAAGGCGCCCAAGTCGACCGGTCGCGAGCTGTTCGACGCGACCTACGTGCCGCGCAAGCTCGCCGCGGTCCGCCCCGACCTCACGGGGGCCGACCTCGTCGCGACGCTCACCGAGCTCACCGCCGTGACCATCGCGGAAGGCCTGCTCTCGGTCGCGCAGGCTGCTGCCGGGCACGGCGCCCCGCGCGACCCGGCCCTCGGCGAGACGGACCCGCAGCGCGAGGTGCGTCGCGTCGTCGTCTCGGGCGGCGGGGCGCACAACCCGACCCTGCTCGCACGGCTGCGCGCCTACCTGCCCGAGGGGTGCGAGCTCCTCACGGCCGACCAGCTCGGCATGCCGATCGACGCCAAGGAGGCGTACCTGTTCGCGCTCCTCGGCTTCCTGTCGGCCCACGGGGTCGCCGGGACCGCCAAGGGCGAGCAGCGTCGACGCTCGACCGGGGCGCGCCGCGCGACCGTGCTCGGCTCGCTCACCCCGCCCACCCCGTTGATCTGGCCCGCGTTCACCGGGCCCATCCGCCGGCTCGTGCTGGCCAACACCCCGTTCGGGCTCGCCCCGATGCCGAAGGGAACGCACCGATGACCGACACCCGCCCCGCCACCCAGGGGGACCTCTCGGCCGGGCACGCCTCCGCCGCCGAGGACTGGCAGGAGGTGCTCCGGCTCGCGTCGCCGACCGAGGAGCGCAACCCGCGCACCACGGACATCGACCTGCTGCCCACGGCCGAGGTCGTGCGACGCATCACCGACGAGGACGCGGGCGTCGCGGACGCCGTGCGTGCCGAGGCCGACCGCATCACCGCGGCCGTCGACCTCGCCGTGGCCGCGCTGCGCGGCGGCGGCAAGGTCCACTACTTCGGGTCCGGCACGTCGGGCCGCCTCGGCGTGCTCGACGCGGTCGAGCTGCTGCCCACGTACGGCGTGGGCGAGGAGTGGTTCGAGGCTCACCTCGCCGGGGGCGCGGGCGCCATGATGCTCGCGGTCGAGGGAGCCGAGGACGACGTCGAGCTCGGCCGCGCGGACGCCGACGAGGTGCGCTCCGGCGACCTGGTCGTGGGTCTCGCGGCGAGCGGCCGCACGCCCTACGTGGGCGGCGCGTTCGACGTCGCCCGCGAGCGCGGCGCCGCGACCGTGCTCGTGAGCGCCAACCCGCAGGCGCGCCTCGCGTCGCGCGTCGACGTCGCGATCCTGCTCGACACGGGCCCCGAGGTCGTCACGGGCTCGACCCGCATGAAGGCCGCCACGGCGCAGAAGCTCGTGCTCAACACGTTCTCGACCGCGACCATGATCCGGCTCGGCAAGACCTACTCGAACCTCATGATCGACGTGCGCCCGACCAACCAGAAGCTGCGCGCCCGGATCGTGCGCATGCTCGTCCAGGCCACGGGGCTCGGGACCGACGAGTGCGAGCAGACCCTGCACCGGGCCGGCGGCGAGATCCACGTCGCGCTCGTCATGCTGCTCGCCGGCGTCGGCGTCGACGAGGCCCGCGAGGCGCTGCGCGGGGCCGGGGCGCCCGGCGTGCGCCGCGCGCTCGAGCTGCTGGGGGCCTGAGGACCGAGGCCGCCCGGGGCGTGCGCCGGACGAGCCCGCGCGCCTGACTGCTGTGCGCGCCGATCCCGGCGGTCGACCTCGACCGCCGGGATCCGTCGTCCCTACCGGGGCTCGGCCGCAGGGACCGCAGCGGGCAGCGCCGCGGCGACCTGCGCCTGGAGCTCGGTGATGATCGTCTGGGCCCGTGCCGCGCCGATCGCACCGGCCGCGATGCCCGTGCTCACGAGCGAGACCCGCACGATCGAGCCCGAGTCGCCGAGCGCGAACGTGCTGACCTGGATCTTCAGGTGCTGGCTGGCCTTGCCCGCGAACGCACCGAACAGCAGGGTGACCCAGCGGGTGCCCCGCTCGCCGTCGGCGCTGTGCGTGCCCGTCGGGGTGAGCCGGACGCCCGCCTCGGTGAGGGTCGCGTGGGCGATGTCGCGCGCCGCGTCCGGGTGGGCGGAGGTGTGGAGGTCGAGCGTGGAGGCCATGGTCTTCCGTTCGTCGTGGCCGAGCGCCCGACCCACAGGCAGGGCGGGCGCGTCCGAGGACGACGACGAGTATGGCGGCAACCGGTCGTGGTGAACAGCCCCGTCCGTCGGCGGGATCGACGGCAGTCCTGACGGACGGACGGCCGGGGGTACGGGGGCCGGTCAGCCTCGCCGGCGGGCCGGGCTTGCAGGCCCGTCAGCCGACGGGCGTGGTGACGGCCCGTGCCCCGAACACCGCGGTCCCCACGCGCACGATCGTCGCGCCCTCGGCGATCGCCGCCTCGAGGTCGCCGCTCATGCCCATCGACAGCTCACGCGCCTCTCCCGTCCCCGGGGCCCCGCTCGCGAGCACCTCGTCACGGATCTCGCGCAGCCGCTCGAACCCGGCGCGCACCAGCGCGGTGTCGGGGGAGTTCGCCCCGATCGTCATGAACCCCGTGAGGCGAAGACCCTCCAGGGCGGCGACCTGACGGGAGAGGTGCGCGGCGCCGTCGGGCCCCACCCCCGCCTTGGACCCCTCGCCCGACACGTTGACCTGGACCATGACGTCGAGCGTGCGGCCCTCACGCGCGCAGCGGCTCGCGAGCGCCGCGGCGAGCGCGAGCGAGTCGACCGACTCGACGCCCGTGGCCGTGGCCAGGACCTGGTTGACCTTGTTGCGCTGCAGGTGCCCGATCATGTGGACCCGGACGGAGCCGGCCGCGACCAGGTCGGCGAGGTCGGGGGCCTTGGCGACGAGCTCCTGGACGCGGTTCTCGCCGATCAGCGTCGCGCCCGCGGCGACGACCGCGCGGACCGCCGCGGCGTCCTGCGTCTTGGTCGCGACGAGGAGCTGCACCTCTTCCGGGTCCCGGCCCGCAGCCAGGGCCGCGGCGTCGATGCGCGCGCGGACCGCGGCGTAGCGGTCCGCGATGGTCGGGGTCGTGCCGAGAGGGGAGTCGCCGGGGGCGGAGCGGTGGGAGGACACGCGAGCAGTCTAGTTTTCGGCGGGCGCGCGCCGGGCAGGGGAGAGCCCTGCCCGACGGCGTCGCGCGCCCCGGGCGGACCGGTCGCGGCGTGCCGTGGGCCGGGCCGTCGCGGGGCTGCGCCCGTCGTGTGGCGCGGCCGGCCCGACCACGTGGCCGGGCTGGGGGAGAATCGGGGCATGAACGCGATCCTCAACGTCATCTGGCTGATCTTCGCGGGCCTCTGGCTCGCGCTCGGCTACGTCCTGGCCGGCATCATCTGCTGCGTCCTCATCATCACCATCCCGTTCGGGATCGCGAGCTTCCGCATCGCCGGCTACGCGCTGTGGCCGTTCGGGCGGACGGTCGTCGACAAGCCGACGGCCGGCGCGTTCTCCACGATCGGCAACGTGATCTGGGTGATCTTCGCCGGGATCTGGCTCGCGATCGGGCACGTGATCACCTCGATCCCGCTGTTCGTCTCGATCATCGGCATCCCCATGGGCATCGCCAACCTCAAGATGATCCCCGTCTCGCTCCTGCCGCTCGGCAAGCAGGTCGTGCCGACGAACGCGCGCTTCGGCGCCTGAGGCGTCAGGATCGGGTGGGAGCCGTCGACGTCGACGGTGACCTGACGTGACGACGACGGGAGAGCCGTGCGGGGTGGGAGCGGAGTCGAGGGGGTGCGTCCGAGCCTGAGCCTGCGACGCACCTGGTGGCGCGTGCTCGACTACGCCAGCGTGCTCCGTTGGCAGGCCGCGGGCATCACGTCCCGGGTGGACCCCGACGACCTGCGCGCCCCGGCACAGCCGGTCGGTCCTCCCGTCGTGCTCGTCCCGGGCGTGTACGAGTCGTGGCACTTCCTCCTGCCGCTCGCCACCCTGCTGCACGAGCACGGCGTGGCCGTCCACGTGCTCCCCGAGCTCGGCGACAACCGCCGGCCCGTCGCCGCCGGGGCCGCCGTCCTCGGCCGCTACGTCCGCGAGCACGACCTGCGGGACGTGGTCGTCGTCGCGCACAGCAAGGGCGGGCTCATCGGCAAGCTCGCGATGGTGCGCGACGACCCCGACGACCGGATCGCGTCGATGATCGCGATCAACACGCCCTTCGCCGGCTCGGCCTACGCGCGCTGGTTCGTCGCGCCCGCGGTCCGCGCGTTCATCCCGAACGACGCGACGATCGTGGCGCTGTCCGCCGAGCGGGCCGTGAACGAGCGCATCACCTCGGTGCACAGCCGGTGGGACCCGCACATCCCCGCGGGCAGCTTCCTCGACGGCGCGCAGGACGTCGTGCTCGACACCCCCGGCCACTTCCGCCCGCTCGCCGACCCCCGGCTCCACGCGCTGCTGCTCGAACGGATCGTCGGGGCGTAGGGCTTTCCGCGGGCGGTCAGTCGCGGGGGAGCTGCAGGACGCGGGTCAGGCCGGGGGAGTCCGGGTCGTCGACGATCTCGACGCCGTCCAACCAGGACCCGATCACGTGCGCGAGCTCACCGGGGTGGCTGAAGTTGATCGCGTGCGCGGCCCCCTCGATGAGGGCGACCGTGGTGTTGTCGCCCGCGAGGCGCCCCACCTCCCGCACGCGCGGAGGCGGCGGCATGAGCGGGTCCCTGCTGCCGATGACCGCGAGCGTGGGCACGGACGAGGTGATGATGCGCTCGAGCGAGGGGAACCTGGTCAACTCGCTGAACAGGTGGAACGTGTTGATCGGCCCGAACTTCACGTAGTCCGGCACCGCTACGCGCGCCATCTGCCGGCTCTCTCGCGGACCGTCGGCTGCGAGCTGCCGGATGGCCCGCCCAAGGCCCTGGTTGTGCACACCCCCGGCAGGGGACACGAGCACGATGCGCTCGACCCGGTCCGGAGCGCTGTGGGCGACCTCGAGGCTGATGGGGCAGCCCATCGAGTTGCCGACCAGGACCACCTTCTCGAGCTCGAGGGCGTCGAGGATCTTGACGAGCGCGTGCGCGAGGGCGGGGATCCCGAGCGTGTAGTCCCACCGTTCGCTCTTGCCGTATCCCGGCAGGTCGGGGACGACGTTCGTGGCCCGCGCGGCGAGCACCCGGGCCGTGGGCATGAGGTACGAGCCGGAGATCGCGAAGCCGTGCACGTGGACGATCGGCAGGGCGTCAGGGACGTCGGCGCTGCGCCGGTAGAACACGGGGTGCCCCTCGACGTCGACGGTTCCCTCGGTCCATCCCTCGCCATTCGCGACCATGAGACCGATCGTGGCACTGCGGCCCTGCGGGGGCCACCGGTGCGGGTCGGTTGCCGGGCACGGCCCGGTCGGTCGCCGAGCACGAGGTTGCGGTCGTCTCGGTGCCCAGAACGACCACAACCTCGTGCTCGGCGAGGCGGACCCCCGCCGATGCCTCGCGGTCAGCGAGCCGTGAAGAAGCTCGGCTCGCCCCACCCGGTGGTCGCGGTCCAGAGCCCCGGGGCCCCGGCGGGCACCGCGACGCAGACGTTGCCCTCGGCGACACCACCTGCGTAGAGCTCTCCGACCTCGTCGAGGTCGCCCGGGATGACACCGCAGTAGTCCTCGTAGGTGACCGAGTCGTCGCCGACGAACTTCACCGTGATGTCGAGCCACGGAGTGCCCGAGGTCGCGCCCTGGTAGGTCGCCGTCACGGGGACGATCCAGAACTCGAGCCCGGCCTCGGGCGGCGAGTTGAACTGGTTCTCGGCGCTGATCTCCCCCCAGGCCTCACGCGGCGTGCCGAGGACGAGGGACCAGTCCTCGTTGCTGACGGTCGTCCCGACGGGGAAGGGGTTGGCACGCGTCCCGCCCGCGGGGGCAGGGGGAGCTTCGGGGGTCGCCTCCGGGGCCGGCTCTGCGGCGGGGGCCTCGACGGCGGGCTGATCCGCGGCGTTCTCGTCCGTGGCGGTGAGGTTGTCCGAGCTCAGCCCGCAGCCCGTCAGGCCGACGGCGAGCCCGAGGGCGACCACGGCGATCGTGAGGTGGCGACGCGACCGCCCGGTGACGGTCGCGTGGGACCCGGTGGTCGGGTCGACGGACAGGGGGGCGGTGTCGATGTTCTTCATGGGATGTCCTTCGTGAGGGCCCGACGGCGGAGGTGCCGTCGAGAGGGTGGGCTCGGCCGGGTGCAGCGCGTCAGAAGCGCGGCAGGTTCCTGAGGTGTTCGGTCGTGCGGCCGTCGATCGTCGTCGCGAGCGTGCGACGTCCGTCCGGACCGATCCGGGCGACGACGTCGGCCTGGTGGTGGTTGCGTTCGTCGAACGTGCGGAAGCGCTCGCCGGAGACGATCCGGCGGTGGATGCCGATGACGCTGGTCGTGGTCGTCGGGCCTGTGGTCGTGACCGAGTGGAGGACGGCGACCACGTGCTCGGCCGCTTCTCCGCCCGGGGACGTGCCGGCGGTGTCGGTGTCGTGTGGCAGGGTGCGGATCGCGCGGATGAACGGCATGAGCGTCAGAAGCGCGGGAGGTTGAGCAGGTTGTTCGTCTCGCGGCCGTCGGCGACCGTGGCGACGTAGCGGGTCCCGGAGGGGGACGTCCGGGCGACCACGTCCGCCTGGGTTCCCTGAGGGCTCAGCGAGCGGAAGGCGTGACCTGAGTTGATCCACGCGTGGACCTGGTCGCGCGTGGCACGGGAGAGCTGGCCGGTGGTCGTCGTGGACCAGCCCAGCTCGGTGATGTGCTGGCTCGAGGTGCCCGGGTGAGCGACGCGGACGGAGCGGAGGTAGTTCATGGCTGGTCCTCTCGGGGACGGTCGGCCGGCTCGTGCGGGACGGTCGGGGAGGCCGGCGGCGTCAGCGAGACGCAGCGCGGACACAGCCCGCGGCCGTCGAGGATGCGGTAGACGTGTCCGCAACGGCACCTGACGTGGCTCATGCGTGCCCTCCCTTCCCGGCTCGTGGCCGGAGCGGTGATCACGGAGGTGATCGACTGAGACGAGCCTGGTCGAGTCGGAGTGCAAGTTCCATCACCACCTTGATAACCCGGCTTATCGCGGTGCATGGCGCGTGGGGGTTCGAGAAAGCGCTACTGTCCTTCCAGCGAGCTCGCCCGACGAGCTCGGTCACCTACTGGTCTTGCTGAAGGGAGTTGCTGTGCCGTCGGTCCTCGACTCCCTCACGCTGTCGCTGCCGGACATCGCCGAGCTGGCGCACGTGCAGCGCCCCGTGGTCTCCATGTGGCGCCGGCGGTACGCGACGGCGGCCTCGCCGTTCCCGGAGGCGGTCACTACCCGTCGTGACCAGCAGCGGTTCCGGGCCTCCGAGGTGACGGCGTGGATCGAGCGCAGCGGACTCGGCCGGAACCCCTCGTTCGCGGCCGACGTCGCGATGAGGGCCGCGCTGGACGAGGTCCCCGGCCTCGACGCGGACGTGGCGCTCGACGGCCTCACGTCGCTGCTCTACCTCAAGGCGCAGACGGGTGAGCTCCTCGGCGCGCTCGGTCGTGCAGAGGTGCTCGACCTCGCCGACGAGGTGGACCCCGACGACCACCTGGCCTACTCGGAGATCGAGGCGCTGGCCGACCGGCTGGGCGACCTGTGCGAGCTGGCCGACACGGCGGCCGACGCCGCCTACACACCGGCGGGCGCGCTCGAGGCCGTCCTGCTCGACCGGCACCGCGCCGGACGCAGGACGCTCACCGAGTCGGCAGCATCCGCCGGAGCCCTCGACGTCGTGGGCAGGATCGTCCTGGCGCTCGCGTCCGGGCGCGGGCCGCTCACGCTCGCCAACCCGCACGCCGACTGCGGCGACCTGCTGGTGGCAGCAGTCCGGGCAGGGAGCGACGCGAACGGTGACCACGACGCCCCGGCCTGCGCCGTGCCCGACGTGCGCACGGATCCCGCGACCCGGCTCGCGCGCAGGCGCCTGGGTGTTCTCGGCGTCCGCGTGCTGGACCTCGACGCCGACGACGCCGTGGGCCACGCCGTCTCGCCCGGCGCGACGATCGTGGCGCAGCTCCCTCCCGTCGGCAGCACCCCGTGGTCCGACGACGACGTCCTGCGCGCGGTCGAGACCCTTGCCGTGCAGCGCGAGCCTGGCCGGTTCGCCGTCGTGCTGGGGCCCGCGGGCGCGCTCGTGGGAGCGGTCGACGGCGAGGCGGAGAAGCTCCGGTCCAGCCTGCTGCGCAACGACCAGGTGCGGAGCGTCGTCGAGCTCCCCGCGGGGCTCCTTCCCGGGCGTTCGCGCGAGCGCCTCGCGATCTGGGTCCTGGGCGACCCGCCCGCCGACGTCGGGCTCGCCGAGCAGTGGACGACCGTCTCGGACCTCGCGGGCGAGCGCGTCACCGGGGGAGCGCTCGACGAGGGCGTGATCGACGATCTCGTGACCGACGTCGTCGCCGCTCAAGGGACTCTCAGGGACGTCCAGGGGCATGCCTTCCGCTTCACGCGTTTCGCCTACACGTCCTCGCTCGTGGCCTCACGGAGCGACCTCTCGGTGGACTTCCGTCGGCTCCGGGTGGGCCAGCGTGACGACGGCGGTCGTGCGGCCGTGCGTGCGCACGAGCTCGCCACGGGTCTCGGGCTCGCGGGGGCCGAGTCCGTCGTCCCCGGCCCGGGGCGAGACCCCCGCCGCGAGACGCTCCGGTCGGTCGAGGCCCGCGGGGGTGTGCGCAGGATCTCCGGGAACCGGCTGGACCCGAGTGCCGTCGGTGCGGTCGGCGAGGTGCCGGTCATCGGTCCTGTTGAGCTGACCGGTGACGTGAATCTCGGCGAGCGGCGCATGGACCGGCTCACGTTCTCGAAGCTCCCCGCCGCCCGGTATACCGAGCCGGGCGACGTGATCTTCTGCACCGCGCCCTACCCGGCCGCGGTGGTCGACCACGTCGGACTGTCCGTGGTGGAGTTCCCGGCGCAGGTGCTGCGCATCGACCGGGCGCGAGCCCCTGGCCTCGTCCCGCACGTCCTCGCCGAGGACATCTCGTCCCAGCGTGCGACCGCCAAGCGGTGGCGCACGTGGGAGGTGCGCGAGGTCCCCGAGGACCAGGTGAGCGCTCTCGAAGAGCTGCTCGCCGCCGTCGGGCAGCGCGAAACCCTGGTGCTCGACGAGGCCCGACGCCTCGCCGAGCTCCGCACGACCCTGACCCGGGGCGTCGCCGACGCCCTCATCCAGCTCCGAACGGTGGACAATGCCTGACGACGCCCCGACCCTGTTCGACGTCCCCACGACCCCGAAGAAAGCAGGACCAGTGCCTCCCCGCACCAAGGCAGCAGCCACGAGCAAGGCGGCTCCCTCAGCTCCTTCGTCATTGAAGGAGCTCAAGGACACGCTGTGGAAGGCCGCGGACAAGCTCCGCGGCTCCATGGATGCCTCGCAGTACAAGGACGTGATCCTGGGGCTCGTGTTCCTCAAGTACGTCTCGGACGCGTTCGAGGAGCGTCGCGGCGAGATCCTCGCGGAGCTCGCCGCCGACGGCCTGAATGAGGAGCAGAGCCACCAGTTCCTCGAGGACATCGACGAGTACACGAGAGCTGGGGTCTTCTGGATCCCCGTCCGCGCACGTTGGGGATACCTCGCGGAGAACGCGAAGGGCCGACCGGCGGCCATGGGCGAGCCGTTCGCGCCGATCGGGCAGCTGATCGACGACGCCATGGACCAGATCATGGGGTCCAACCCGTCGCTCGCGGCCACGCTGCCGCGCATCTTCAACCGTGACAACGTGGAGCAGCGACGCCTGGGCGAGCTGCTCGACCTGTTCAACTCGACGCGTTTCACCGGTGAGGGGGCGTCGAAGGCGCGCGATCTGCTGGGCGAGGTGTACGAGTACTTCCTGGAGAAGTTCGCGCGCGCCGAGGGCAAGCGCGGCGGCGAGTTCTACACGCCCGCGGGAGTGGTGCGGGTCCTCGTGGAGGTCCTCGAGCCGTACAGCGGGCGCGTGTACGACCCGGCGTGCGGGTCGGGCGGCATGTTCGTGCAGGCCGAGAAGTTCATCGAGAAGCACGGCGGCAGCCCGCAGGAGATCTCGGTCTACGGTCAGGAGCTCAACGAGCGCACGTGGCGCCTCGCGAAGATGAACCTCGCGATCCACGGCCTCACGGGCAACCTGGGGCCCCGCTGGGGGGACACGTTCGCGCGCGACCAGCACGCGGACACCCAGATGGACTACGTCATGTCCAACCCGCCGTTCAACATCAAGGACTGGTCGCGCTCGGAGTCGGACCCGCGCTGGCGCTTCGGTGTTCCTCCCGTGGGCAATGCGAACTACGCGTGGATCCAGCACATCCTGTCCAAGCTGACGCCCACCGGGTCTGCGGCCGTGGTCATGGCCAACGGGTCCATGTCGTCCAACTCGGGCGGCGAGGGCGAGATCCGCGCGCAGATCGTCGAGGCCGACCTCGTGAGCTGCATGGTCGCGCTGCCGACCCAGCTCTTCCGCTCGACGGGCATCCCCGTGTGCGTCTGGTTCTTCGCCAAGGACAAGACGGCGGGCGCTCGCGGATCGGTCGACCGCACCGGGCAGGTGCTGTTCATCGACGCACGCAACCTCGGGTACATGGTCGACCGCGCCGAGCGCGCGCTGTCCGATGAGGACATTGCCAAGATCGCGGGGACCTACCATGCGTGGCGCGGCACACCCTCTGCGGTTGCTGCGGGAGCGGTGTACGACGACGAGCTGGGCTTCGCCCGCTCCGTGAGCCTGGCCGAGATCAAGGATGCCGGATACGCGCTCACACCCGGACGCTACGTCGGTGCCGCCGAGGTCGAGGACGACGGCGAGCCCATCGAGGACAAGATCGCGCGGCTGACGGGCGAGCTGTTCGAACAGTTCGAGGAGTCGGCGCGGCTCGAGGCCGTGGTGCGGGAGCAGCTGGGGAGGGTTCAGTGAACGGATGGACCGAGGCTCCTCTGCCTGACATCCTAGACTTTCGTGAAGGTCCAGGAATTCTCGCCAAGGACTTCCATGACGACGGGGTTCCGCTCGTCCGCCTCGCCGGGGTGAAACGTGGTGCGAACATACTTGACGGATGTAACTTCCTGGACCCTGACCTTGTTGTGGCCAAATGGAATCATTTCCGCCTTGAGACTGGAGATGTTCTCCTGAGCACCTCGGCTTCGCTCGGCGAAGTTGCTGTCGTTGGGCCGGATGGGTCTGGTGCGATTCCTTACACCGGGCTGATCCGTTTCCGGCCGCTGGATGATTCTATGACTGCGCGCTTCATCCCGATTGCCTTGACTTCTCAGATGTTCAAGGAGCAAATCGAGGCAATGGGGGTCGGATCAGTGATGAAGCATTTCGGTCCGATGCACCTCAAGGCGATGCGTGTCCCCCTGCCGCCTCGGGATGTCCAGGAGGGGATTTCGGATGTGATTGAGGCGCTCGACGACAAGATCGCGGCCAACACCAAGCTTGCCTCCACGGCCGAGGATCTCGCTCAGGCAATCTATCGCGAGGCGACGCTTGGTGTGGAGATGGTTCCAATGAGTTCACGTTTGGTGCCAGTGCTGGGAGGGACCCCTGCGCGTTCGACCATTGGATTCTGGGGCGGTGACAATCTCTGGATCTCTGCGCGTGATGTCACGGGCGCAGGGCAGTCGGTGATTCTTGACACTGAGGAGAAGATCACAGATCTTGCGATCGCTTCGACCAAGGCGAAGCCGCTGCCTGCCGGTTCGGTCATTCTGACGGCCCGCGGCACCGTCGGTGCGGTCGCGCGGCTGGCGGAGTCGGCGTCCTTCAACCAGTCGTGCTACGGGTTCGTGCCTGGGGCGTTGCCTGCTTCGGTCTTGTACTTTGCCATTCGGGCGGCAACTGACCACGCGAAGGCGCTAGCGCATGGTTCAGTTTTCGACACCATCACGATGAAGACGTTTGATCACCTTTCCGTCCCGGGGCTCGACGCTGACTCGCTCGACGTCCTTGAGGGTGCGATCCGGGGGCTACTCGACGTCGTCGACGCCTCTCAGAAGGAGAACCGCACCCTCGTCGCCACCCGCGACACCCTGCTCCCGCAGCTCATGTCCGGCAAGCTCCGTGTCAAGGATGCCGAGCGCGCCGTCTCCGAGGTCGCCTGACCGCGATCCGCGATGCCGGCGAGGTTCGGCCGCTCAAGATCCTGCCGAGATGCGGCTACCGGGGGCCGTAGCGCCTGATCAGCCCCCGTTGGCCGTATCTCGATCACCGCTCATCTCGACCGACCCTCCCGGAGGCGACGATGTCGTCGTCGCCCGATCGCCCTGCCCGCCGCACCCTCTATCCGACAGCAGGACGTCATGAACCATCGCGCAGGCGTCACTGACGCGGCGCCCGAGGCAAGTCCCGCCCCCGCCCGACCCGATCCCCGAATGGGCCCGGCGCCGTCGGGCCGGAAGCGCTGGCTGCTGCTGGTCGTCGCCCTCCTGGTCGTCGCCCTCCTGGTCGGCGCCCTCGGACTCCTCGACGGACCCGCTGTGGCGGTCGCCCTGCTCGCGAGCCTCGTCTGGTTCGTGGTGAGCGCTGTCCTCTTCGGCCGACACCTCGACTACCGTCGCCCACGCCGGCCGCATCGCACGGTCGCGAAGCTGGGGCGCGTCCGGCGCGAGCCTCCGCGGCAGATCCCGCTGCTCTCGCGGGTGTGCGTGATCTGTGGCCGGCCGCTGACCAACGGCGAGAGCATGCGAGCCCGGGTCGGCTCGACGTGCATCAAGCGCTACGGCCCGCGCTATGCGTTCCAGGTGAACCCGGACCACGAGGTCTGGGTCGCCGAGATGGTTCGCGCGCGGGCCGATCAGGCGGAACGCCAGGCTCGTCTCAACGTCGAGTTCGACCGCGCGACCGCCGCGTACCCGGGGCTCGTCGCGGCCTGGGAGGCCGAGAGAGCATCGGAGACCGGGCACCTCCGACGGGATGCTCGGCGACGAGCAGCTCCGATGCTCGTCTCGTCGATCGCGGCGTGCGTGGCGTCGGTCGTCGTCGTGGGACTCGTCGCATAGCTCGTCCGACCGGAACCTGCTACGTGCAGTAGTGCGGGCTCTCTCCGCAGACGACTCCCTGAGCGATATTCGCGAAGAACGCAACGAGGGCGACGACGCCGAGGATCATCGCGACGATCGCGCACAGGAGGAGGATCGCGCCCACCACGATCAGCACGATCGAACCCGTGCTCAGCTTCCGGGAAGGTGGAGGCTGGACGGGCTGGGAGTGCTGCGTCCACTGCTCTCCGTCGAACCAGCGCACCAGCCGCGGGTCGTACGGGTCGGGGTACCAGCCGGGCTGGTGGGTCACGGTGCTCTCCTCGGCTGTGGCGACGTCTTCCGTACGTGGGTGCTCGGCTTCGGCGGTCGGGTTGTGGGCCACGTGCGCCCCACCGACTGACACCGCAGACGCTACTCGGTCACCGCGATCCATCTGATCATCCCCTTATCGCGGCACTCATCGCGTCATGCCCCCGCGCCACAGAGACTGAGCACGGGGTCGATCCCCTGAACCCCGTTCCACCGTGATTCCAGGAGAAGCCATGACTGACCAGCCCATCGCGCCCGTCCCGGACAGCGGCGAGCCCGCTGCCGATGTTCCGCCGCCCCCGTCGCCAGCTGACGCCCAGACCTGGGCGGCGTCGACGGGAGAGGGGAGCCCCGCCGTCGGGCCGGGGAAGCGACCCACATGGGTGCTGCCCGTCGTGACGGGAGTGATCGGACTCGTCGTCGGGGCCGGCGGTATGGCCGCGATCGGTGCGGGGCAGGACGCTGCACAGGAACGGGAGGTGGCAGCCGAATCGCGTGCCGATCAGGTCTCGGCCGCCACAGCGCAGGCGGCTCGCGCGGAGACCCTGACCAAGGCAGTGGGCCTGTGCGGCCAGGCCGAGAGCAACTGGTTCGTCGTGGCCGACGAAGGACTGTCCCTGACCTTCGACAACAAGGGGAAGGAGGACTACCTCGGCGGAGCAGACTTCCAGGACATCGAATGCGTGCTCGACGTCCTGGAGGCGCCTGCCGCCGTCCTCTCCCACATGGGCCAGACGACGTCCATGGACGGCCGCCAGGAGGAGAGCTGGGACGGCATCACGGTCGCCTGGTCCTATCACCCGGACCGGGGGATGGACGGGGTCGTGACGGTGAAGGAGGCGGAGTGATGAGCGACAAGCCGAGCGCGGGCGGCGCCAAGAGCGCGGCCACGAGCAAGGCCCAGCGCAAGGCGGACGCCGAGCGGGCAGAGCGCGAGGAGATGTACTCCTTCGCCCCCGAGATCCTGGGTGTGGCGGCGCCGCTGCCGCGGAAGGTGGACGGCAGTGAGCGCGTCGCCCCGAGGACGGACCGATGATGGGTGTTGCGTATCCGCAACACCAGTTCTAGGGTGATCGCATGGACCTCGCTGAGCGCGTCAATACCCTCCGCCAGGTGAACGGCCTGTCCGTCCGTGACCTTGCGGGGCTCGCAGGTGTCAGCCCGTCGACGATCAGCCGCATCGAGGCCCGCAAGATGGATCCGAGCTTTGACCTCGCCACCACCATCCTGCAGGTCATGGGCATGGAGATCGGCGCAGTGGAGGCCACTGACGTCGAGGCCCTGCGAGCCGCACGGTACGCGCTGGGCCAGGACGTCGAACTGACTCCTGGTGCGCGGGAGTGGATCGCGCGCTGGTCCCGCATCCGCATCATCGGCCCCGACGGGCGGGCCGCCGTCGGTCGCGAAGCGGACGTCGCCTTCCGAGCCGCACGCCTGGCCCGCCTCGCCGACAGGCCCGGCGGTGCTGACTTCGCGCCGGCTGGCCTGGCCGTCGACCTTGCCCAGGCGCTCGGCCGAGCGGGAGCCCCGTACGCGCTCACCGGCGACGCGGCCGCCAACCTGCTCGGCGCGCACGCCACCCAGGTCTGGCCGGTGCTGTACGTCGAGGGCATCCAGCAGGCACAGGAAGTCCTCGGGCTGGTTCCGCTTGCTAGCGGCGCGCGCGGTCGTCGGATCACCCTCGTCCCCTTCGACGGCCTCAGTGAGCTCGGTGCTCGGACGGTGGATGGCACCATCGTCGCCACGACTGCTCAGGTCGCCATCGACTGCTACAGCGGCCCTGGCCGGATGCCGGATCAGGCCGACCTCCTGCTGGGCGTGCGCGGATGACGGATCGAGGCGACGGCGGGATTCCTGGTACCGCGAACGAGTGGAGTCGACGCGCTCTGATCAACGCCGTGCGATCGCTCCATCAGCACCGGGCTGCACTGACCGTCGTCGGCGCGCACGCCGTGATCCTTCGCACCCAGGACGTACCGATCGAACCGTCCGCAACTGCGGACGCAGACTTCTCCGTCACGCCTGAGCTCGTGGCTGACACGAGCATCGAAGCGACACTCGTGGGGGAAGGGTACGAGCTGCGGGCCGCTCAAGGAGTGCCACCATCCCGCCCGGGCCAGTGGGGGCGTGGGCGGATCATCCAGCCCGACGGGTCCACCTCGTGGACCGAGACCGTCGACCTGCTTGCCGGGCGCGCCATCGCAGGGAACGTGGGCAAGCGCACGCGCGGTGTGCCGGCTCTCTCGCTCGTGCACGGCAAGATGTCGGTCGGGAACGCCGAAGGGGTGGAGCTGTGCTCCTACGACCGATCCCCGCTGCTCGTCACCGATCTCACCGACCCGTCGGACAGTGTGGAAGTCAACGTCGCAGGACATGGCGCACTGCTGATCGCGAAGGCGTACAAGATCTCGGAACGGCTCGATGGCAACCCCGCCCGTCTGCGCGCGAAGGACTCAGGAGACGTCTGGCGGTTGTTGGAGGCCTGTGACCTCGAGCAGGTCCAGGGCGTTCTCGACGAGCACTCCGACCATCCGACGATCGGTCCTGCCGTTCAGAAGGGCATCGACCATCTTCGTCGCGTGATCGCCAGCCCTGTCGTCGTGCAGATGGCGGCGGAGACCTACGCCTTCGACCTGACGGTCGACGAGATCGGCGCGACCTTCCACCGGGCAGGATCCATTCTCGGCGATTGATCGCGCGGCGCGTTCCCCCTCGGGGCCGATATAGCCCTTATCACTTCACCCACCGCGCCCCGCCACGAGACCACCAAGAATGAGTGACGGCGCCGATAGGCTCCGGACCAGCACCGCAGCGCAGCAGTCGCAGCACCGACACCACGGAGGACCCATGAAGCTCACCGAGGACGCCTGGGAACACCTGGCCCTCGACGACCTGGGCGAGCTCTTCTGGACCGTGAAGCACGGCAAGGAGATCGCGCCCGGGGCGAGCGCCGCCGTCGGGCCGGACGGGCACCCCGTCCCCGAGCGCGAGTCGTGGGACGAGCTCCTCATCCCCACCCGCCTGCGCACCGCGCTGCGCGCGCTCAACCCGGACGTGCCGCGCGAGTACCTCGACCAGGCGCTCGCCGCGATCGTCGCCCCGACGTCGAACGACGCGATCGCCGAGAACAAGCGCGTCCACGACTTCCTGACCGACGGGTTCCGTGGCATCAGCTACATCGACGCCGAGGGCATCGAGCAGAACCCGACCATCCGCCTCGTGAGCAGCGAGCCATCGGAGAACGACTGGCTCGCGGCGAACCAGGTCACGGTCGTGCGCGGCGACGTCGAACGGCGCTTCGACGTCGTCCTCTTCCTCAACGGGATGCCCGTCAGCGTGATCGAGCTCAAGAACGCGGGCACCAGGGCAGCCGACCTCGCCGCGGCCCACGCCCAGGTCGCGACCTACGTCCGTGAGCTGCCGCTGGTCTTCCGCTTCGTCGTGCTGACCGTCCTCTCCGACGGCATCACCGCGCGCTACGGCACGCCCTTCACGCCGTTCAACCACTTCTCGCCGTGGAACGTCGACGACGACGGTCGCCCCGTCGGGCCGTCCGGCCGCCCGGAAGGCGCGCAGGCGCCCGACGGCGACACGCCCGCCGAGGACGAACCCGTCACCGCGCTGCGGCTCGCCCTCTACGGGTTGTTCGACCAGCTCCGCTTCCTCCAGCTGCTGCACGGATACGTCGCGTTCGACGAGGGGAGTGAAGGGCTCAGCAAGCGTGTCGCCAAGCCTCACCAGTACTTCGCGGTCTCCAAGGCGATCGAGAAGACCATCACCGCCGTCGCGTCCGACGGCAAGGCGGGCGTCGTCTGGCACACCCAGGGCTCGGGCAAGTCCATGGAGATGGAGCTCTACACCAACCAGGTCATGCGGCACCCTCGACTGCGCAACCCCACGGTCGTCGTCGTGACCGACCGCACCGAGCTCGACGGCCAGCTCTACGAGACCTTCCGGCGCAGCCAGCTGCTGCCCGAGGAACCCCGCCAGATCCGCCGTCGCGAGGAGCTGCGGACCGAGCTCGCCGGCCGGGTGACCGGCGGCATCTACTTCACGACCCTGCAGAAGTTCGGGCTCTCGCCCGCCGAGAAGCAGGCAGGCACCAAGCACCCTCTGCTGTCCGACCGGCGCAACATCGTCGTCGTCGTCGACGAGGCCCACCGCAGCCACTACGACGACCTCGACGGCTACGCCTGGCACCTCAAGAGCGCCCTCCCGCACGCCACGCTCATCGCGTTCACCGGGACACCCATCAGCACCGCCGAACGTGACACGCGTGCGGTGTTCGGCGAGGACATCGACGTCTACGACCTCTCCCGCGCCGTGCACGACGGCGCCACGGTCCCCGTGTACTTCGACTCCCGTCTCGTGAAGGTCGACTTCGTCGACGGCGCCGACGAGTCCACGATCGACGCGGCCGCCGACGAGATGACCACTGGGCTCGACGACGCCGAGCGCCGCCGCATCGAGTCGAGCGTCGCGGTCGTCAACGCGATCTACGGTGCCCCGGCCCGCCTGGAGGCGCTCGCGGCCGACCTCGTCGCGCACTGGGAAGGGCGCCGGGCCGCGATGTTCGAGTCGCTCGGCCGCACTGGGCACGAACGCACCCCGGGCAAGGCGCTGGTCGTCGGCGCGACCCGCGAGATCTGTGCACGGCTCTACAGCGAGATCGTCACCCTGCGCCCCGACTGGCACTCCGACGACCTGTCCACCGGAAAGATCAAGGTCGTCTACTCGGGGACGCCGTCGGACCCCGCGCCCATCCGCGATCACGTGCGGCGTGACAGCGAGAACGCGGCCATCAAGCAGCGGCTCAAGGACCCCGACGACGAGCTCGAGATCGTGATCGTCAAGGACATGATGCTCACGGGGTTCGACTCCCCGCCCCTGCACACCCTCTACCTCGACCGGCCCATCAAGGGCGCGCTGCTCATGCAGACGCTCGCCCGTGTCAACCGCACGTTCCGCGGCAAGACCGCAGGCCTGCTGGTCGCCTATGCCCCCGTCGCGGAGAACCTCGCCGCCGCGCTGCGCGAGTACTCGCCCCAGGACCAGGCGACCCGCCCGCTCGGCCGTCAGGTCGAGGAAGCCGTCGCGCTGGCCGAGCTGCTCGTGTCCCAGGTGCGTGCGACGCTCTCCGGGTTCGACTGGCGCTCGCGGCTCGAGCAGCCCGGCGACCGGGCGTACGTCCTGGCCGTCCACGCGACCGTGAACCACCTGCGTGACCCGGGCACGGTCGGCAACCGGCCCCAGGACGTCGAGGACGGCAGCGACACGCTCGGCGCGACCTTCCGCCGTCAGGCAGGTCAGCTGCACCGGGCCTGGGCCCTCGCCGGGGGAGCGGACCACCTCACCGACATCGCCGACGACGTGCGGTTCTTCGAGGAGGTGCGCGTCTGGATGGGGAAGTTCGACGCCGAGGACCGCCAGGCGCGGGGCGAGGCGATCCCCGACGACGTCCAGCGCATGCTGAACCACCTCGTCGCCGAGAGCGTCGACTCGGGCGAGGTGCTCGACATCTACCAGGCGGCCGGCATGGAGTCGCCGCGCATCGACGAGATCGACACGTCCTTCCTCGCGACGGCCACGCACGCCGAGAACCCGCACCTCGCGATCGAGGCGCTCCGCAAGGTGATCCAGGAGGAGTCGCGCGCCGCGACCCGCAACAACCTGGTGCGCCAGCGTGCGTTCTCCGACCGGCTCAACGAGCTCATGACGCGGTACACCAACTCCAACCTCACGTCCGCCGAGGTGATCGCAGCACTCATCGAGATGGCGCACGAGGTCTCGGCCGAAGGCGACCGCGGTGCCCAGTTCTCCCCACCCCTGACGAGCGACGAGCTCGCGTTCTACGACGCGGTCTCGACCAACGAGTCGGCCGTCGAGGTCCAGGGGGACGGGGTCCTCGCCGACATCGCACGAGAGCTCCTCACGGTCCTGCGGCGCGACGTGCGCACCGACTGGACCGTGCGCGAGGACGTGCGCGCCAAGCTGCGCTCCTCGATCAAGCGGCTCCTCGTCAAGCACGGCTACCCGCCGGACAAGCAGCCCGGAGCGATCAAGCTCGTCATGGAACAGATGGAGTCGATGGCGCCGCGTTACGCGGAGCGCGAGGAGGGGGCGGCGTGATCGATCTCGTGTCGGAGAAGGTCTGGGAGTCGCTGCGCACGGTGACGTGGCCCGGGCCGGTGCGTGCCGCGATCGCCTACGTGGGACGTGAGGCCCCGGAGCTGCTACCTCTGGGCGCGGGGGACACGCTGGTGTTCGACGGGTCCGACGAGTCGCTCGCCGGTGGCACGACGAACCCCGCTGCGCTCCAGGTGCTGTTCGACCGTGGCGTGATCCTGGTGTCGGTCGCCCGGCTGCACGCCAAGGTGATCGTCGCCGGGTCCGAGGAGGCCGGTGAGCGCAAGACCCTCGTCGGATCGGCCAACGCCTCCGAGCGCTCGCGCACGTCGCTGCGTGAGGCGGCGCTCCTGACCGACGACGTCGAGGTCGCCGCACAGGCGGACCTTCAGATCGATCGATGGTCGGGCGCCCGCGGTTCGGAGTGGGTCAATCAGGAGTGGATCGACCGGGCTCGGGGGATCTATCGCCCTCAGGCTGCACGGAAGCCGCGAGCGGTTCCTCGTGCACCGACGAGCGCTGGATTGTGGGTCGTCCCATGGATCGAGGACGAGACTCCACCTTCGCCCCAGGTCGAGGCAGTGCTCGGACTGGTGGCTCAAGAGTTCGTCGAGCACTCGATCGAGAGATACCGCCTGGGGGAAGACGGATACAAGGACGGCGTTCGTGTCGGCGACGAGTTTCTGCCGTTCACCTTGGCCGACGATCAGGAGGTTCCCACAGGGAACCGCAGGTCGTGGCCGGTCACGACCGTCGTTCGTCTCGTCCGCGACTCGACGGACGGCTCGACCGTGGCGATCTGTGTGACGCCACCTTCGCAGGCTTCGGTCACCTATGCGGCGGTGAGACGGGTCGCGGAGGGGCAAGGCCACGATCTCCGCACGGAAGGACCGTTGCCCGCGAGCACCGCGGCCTCGATCCGTGCACTGTGGTCGTCCGAGGAGGAGTCATCGGACGCAGAAGGCGAAGCGAGTGAGTCGGGGCTGCGGTCCCGTCCGCTCGACTGCCCGCGGTGCGGCGCAGAGCTTCGCCTCATCTTCTGGGGAATGCCTCCCGGACCGGTCGATCCCGACGTCTACGTGATGGGCGGCTGCGCTCTACCTGCGGGACCGGTCGCCACCCACTCCTGCTCTGCCTGCCGGTGGGAAGGCCGGCGCCGCGACTGGAATCCAGATCACGTGCGGGGGATCGCGTCGCTCGACGACCTGTTCGCCGTGCTCGAGGCAGCCGACCTGGAGTCTCTCGCGGACAGAGTCACGGATGACCTCGACCACGACCCGGTCGGCCTCGACGTGCACGAGGACTCCGACGGCAGCGCGATCGGGGTCGAGGCGATCCTCGGTGGTAACGGCGTCCTCCTCGAGTTCCCCTTCAGCAACGTCGACTTCTGGGACACCTGGGACGGCCTGCACGACAGCTGGGAGCTGCGCACGGACGAGCATGAGCGCGAGCTCGACGAGGCGTGAACCGGCGGAGCGCACCCAGGCAAGGAGATCCGCCCGGGTGCGCTCCGTCGTCGGGCTGATGGGCCCAGGCGCGGGGCCCTTCAGCCCACGAGCCCCAGCGCAGCCACGACCTCTTGCTCTCCCACCGCCTCTGGAACGACGATCGCGTCCCGCAGCGTCGACTTCTGCTGCAGCAACCGGTCCAGGTTGAGGTCGAACGACGTCGTGTCCGGGTGGAGGGCCATCGGGAGGTAGACGTGGACGGGCCGCGTCTGACCGATCCGGTAGATGCGGTCCGTGGCCTGCGCCTCCTTGGCAGGGTTCCAGTGCCGTTCCAGGTGGATCGCATGGTTGGCCCCGACGATCGTCAGCCCCACCCCGACCGCGAGCGGCGACATGATGATGACGTTGAAGCCCGGCGATCGCTCGAACTCCCCGATGATCCCCTTGCGCGTCGCGCCTGCACCCACCGCGGCGGTGTCGCCGTTGACGACACGAACCCGCAGCCGGTAGCGCTCCTGCAACCACAGGGCCAGCCGAGCCTGGACCTTCTTGTTGATGACGAACACGATGACCTTCTCGTCCACCGCCCGCACCTCGTCGATGACCTGGACCGCCGCCTGCATGCGCGCGGACAGGTCGAGGCCCGCGGGATCGCTCGACAGCGGCGCGTCCCCCGACGCCGACGGGTGGAGACTCACGCCACGCAGAGCCTGGACGGTCGCGAGCGCCGCCCCGCGGACCCCCGGGCCGTTGCGCCGGTAGCCCTCGAGCACCGCGTCGTACGCGTCGCGCTGAGGCACGGGCATCATGACGCCGAGATCTGGGCGGGCGACCTGCGCGGGCCCGCCCTCGGGGCCGTAGACCGTCTTGGGAGGGAGGTCCCTGAGGTGGTCCTCCTTGATCCGTCGCAGCATGAACGGGCCCACGAGCTCACGCAGCTCCTGCCCGATCCGGGACTTCTCCTCGCTCGGAGCCTTCTCCATCCGCGAGACCCACTGTGTGCGGAACTCAGCCCAGGAGCCCAGGAGCCCCGGCTGGGCGGCGTCCATGAGGCACCAGAAGTCGAGCATCTTGTTCTCGACCGGGGTTCCCGTGGCCAGCAGCATGAACCGCGCCTTGAGCGCCTTGGCGGCCCGGGTGCGCAGGGCGTCGGGGTTCTTGATGGTCTGGGCCTCGTCGAACACGACCGCACCCCAGTCGACCTGCGCCAGCGAGAGCTGGTACGAGGCGAGCGTCTCGTACGTCACGAGAACCAGCCGGCCCGGCATGTCGAGCCGACTCCTGCCGTGCTCCGGACCGATCTTCAGCGAGAAGCGGATCGCGTCGGCACGCAGCATGCCCTGGTCGTCGAGGTTCACGACGCTCGCCGTGGTCTCCTTGCCCCGCCCCAGCTCCTGGAAGGCTGTGATGCCCTTGCCCTGGAGCACCACGACGTCCTCGAACGGGTTCGTCGCGAAGGTCGCGTCGATCTCCGCCTGCCAGTTCTCGATCAGCGAGACCGGGAGGACCGCGAGCGTCGGGCGGACCATCCCCCCACGTGCGCGCTGCGCCTCGAGGAACTCGCGCAGCGCGACGAGCGTCATGTAGGTCTTGCCGAGGCCCATGTCGTCCGCGAGGATCGCACCCTGGACGCGTGAGGGGTCGCCGTCGGGCTTGAGGAGAGACGCGGTCATGAGCCGCACCATCCACTCGATGCCCTCGCGCTGGTGCGGGTACGGCGAGCGCAGGAGGCTCGCGTAGTCGACCGGGCGACCAGGAGGTGTGCTCGACGCGGAGGCCCGGAGCGCTTCGCCCACGTCCTGGACGTCCGCGACGTGGACACCCACCCGAACGGTCCGCGGGGTCGCCGGGTCCGACGGGTCGGTCTGGTCGTCGTCGCCGGGGTCAGGCAGGAGGGTCTCGTCGAGGAGGCGATCACGTGCCGTGGCGAGCTCGCTGTCGACCGTGGACCTGTCGCTGATGTCGACCAGCTGGTCACCGACCGCGATGACGGATCGACCCTGGTCCTGCGCAGCGCGCACGTCCTGCTCGACCGTGTCCAGCTGAGGGAGGGTGGCGATGAGCCCCGCGAGGATGCTGGCCGGCTGCACGCCGTCCGAGTCCCCGAACCAGGAGATGCCCGACTCGCTCGCGTCGGCGAAGGTCTGCGGGACGATGATGCCCACACCCGCGACTCGGACACCGAAGTTCAGCTCGACGTCGACGAGCTCGTGGTCGAAGAACTGCCCCGGCGCCGTGAGGAAGTCCCGTGCCCTCTCTGCCGGGATGCGGGGCGTGGCCAGCACGTCCCGCACGCCTGCGAGGCGCTGCTCGTCGAGGAGGACGAGCTGTTCGTCGATGCGCAGGACGCCGGCCTGCCGGTCGCCCTCGATCTGGTGCCACCTTCTCGCCAACCGATCCGGGTCGACGTCAGGCCCCAGGTCGGGAGAGATGTGCAACGAGCCGTCGTGCTGCTCGTCGACCAGGAGACCGACCCGGTCCGGGACCGTGGTGGACCAGCTCGTGAGGTGCCCCAGGGGCAGCGGGAACGGCTCGTCGCGGTCCGGGTCGTCGGGCAGGGGGATCCTGGCGGCCTGGAGCTCGGCGACGAGTCGCACGTTGTTCGTCTCGGTGCGGTCCTCGAAGGCCAGCGCCTCGTGGTGCTCGACGGCGCAGATCACCTTGAGCGCGCGTGGCGAGAGCCGGTAGTGGGTCGCCGTGCCGATCGTCAGGACGGGACCGTTCCGGCGGCACGGCTCCAGGTGGCTCCCGATGCGGGCCCTGAGCGTGACGGAGAACGTGCGGGACGTCGTGTTGCCGCGGACCTCCGGTTCGAGCGTGCCGGGCAGGCGCCGGGGGAGACCGAGGACCTCGGCCTCGTCGTCGCCCAGACGGGCCACGTCCGCAGAGCGCATCGCGAAGCCGTTGGGCAGGAGGTAGGCCGCACCCTGCTCGGCGAGCATCTCGAGGACCAGGTGCTGCTCCTGGGCCGACCGCTGCCCTTCGCCTCGGTGCAGCAGCGCGAGGTCCTCGGGCGTCGTGACGAAGTTGGCGCCGTCGGAATCGTACGACACCGCGAACAGCCGCATGGGCGACTCGGTGTCGTCAGGGCGCATGCGCCGGGCTCGCAGGAGGTCACGCAGGCCCATGTCAGCTCCTCAGAAGGGTCGCGCCTCGGACAGGAAGTCCGAAACGGTGCTTGAGCGTCGAGTAGTCCTCGGGAATCAGCACGCGCTGCGGGTCGACCGGCGCGCCGAGGGTCTCGATCAGGAACTTCAGGGCAGCGTGCTGCCACGTCGTGGGGTAGTGGGTGATACCGACGTGAGCACGCCAGCCGGCAGGGTGCTGCTGGGCGTGGAGCGCCGGGATGCTCTTGATGAGCTCGTCGGGCGAGTAGCTCCGCCGTGAGCGGTCGAGCAACCGGGCGACGGGGCGGCCCGCGTAGATCCAGAGCTTGAAGCTGTGGGAGCCCTCCACGATGTGGAAGTCGCCGCAGTCCAGGAACACGATCGCGGTGTCGGACCGCTGCGTGAGATGAGCAGCGTCAGTCCGTCGCCTGCCGAGCTGGCGCTGGACCGATGCGCTGGCTCCGCTGCCGAGGAAGATCCGGGACTCGCGGACCAGCCCGCTCTCGTAGAGCCCCCACAGGAAGGTCTTGCGGGCCGGGAACATTCGCTGCAGCTCTGCGTTGCGGGTGAGCACGCCGTGGTTCTCCACGGCGGTGAGGAACAGGCGGAGGTCCTCGACGCTCATCCACCGGACAGCCTTGTCGCGGGCAGCCTGCGGCAGGGGTTGCCACCATGTGTGCCACTGCGCCTGTCGCTGGAGTCGGGGGTCCCCACCGATCTTCACGATCGCGTCGAGCCACTCGTCGCACGGAGCGATATCCGGCTTGTCGGTCATGGCGATCAGGATCTGGTGCCCGAAGTACATGCCGTCGGTGCCCAGGGACTCCACGACGGTCTTCGACGTGAGCTCCGCCAGGAACCCGAGCCCGTCGGCCCGCGTGTGGTCGGCCGCCTTGATCTTCTCGAGGAAGACGGCTTCACGGACGCGGATGCCGTACCGGCCGTTGACGTGCCCGTTGATCCCGATCTGGCGCAGCCAGTCCACGAGTGCCATCCCTGTGGCTCGGAGTCCCTGCGCGACGGCTCGCGGTGCCTCGAGGTCGAGGAGGAACTCGGAGTTGTACCGGAAGGCGTCGACGATGTCGCGGCTCGTGGGTGGGCTCGGCGGTGGCGGTGGCGGTGGCGGTGGCGGTGGTGGCGGGACGGAGGCCCCTGTGGGGCGCGGAGGGGGTGGGGGCGGCGTCGCCGCGCGAGTCCTGCGGACGGGGATCTGCGTCACGGCTCGCTCGACTGCCGTGCTCGTGGCCCCGAACAGTCCCGGGGACCAGGAGTCGAGGTGATCGAAGTGCATCAGGAACATCGACGCCAGGGCAGCAACGAGCAGGCGGGAGGGGCGGGGTGCCTGCGAGTCGACGAGCAACGCCACGAGGCCCGGGGTCATCGACGCGCGGGCACGTTCGCGGTCCTCCGACCAGACCGTCACGACGGCACGCGCGAAGCGGCGTTCGGGAAGGCGTGCGGCGAGCAGGTCGATCCGCCTGGCGTCGATCAGGTGGCGGACCTCGGTGAGGAGCAGGTCGAACTGTCGGCCTGTGCCCGCCCGGGCCGTGAGGCGCTGGGCACGGTCCGTGAGACGGTCCCACGAGTCGAAGGACTCGGCGGGCCATCCAGGAAGGAACAGCTCGGGCCTGGTTCCCACGTCAGGGCACCCGCCCGGTCGCGTCGGCGCTCTCGAGGATCTCCGCGAGATCCTCCGCCGTCGGACGGACCACAGTGAACCGCACGTCGATGCGCCGGTTCGCTGCGCGGTCGGCCTCGCTCTCCTGGACGGAGGTCGCGGGTCGCGTCTCGCCGTAGCCGGAGACGGAGAACAGGGGGCTCCCATCGGTTCGGCGCAGGTCGTCGAGACCTCCGCCGTCGGGCAACGAGGTCTCCCACAGGCGCCACAGCGAGATCGCGCGGAACGTGGAGAGCCCCCAGTTGCCGGTGCCCTCGAGCCCGTCGAACGACTGGTTGTCGGTGTGTCCCTCGACGAACACGGTGTCGAGGTAGCGGAAGCGCTCGTCGTGGCGCAAAGAGTCGTCGATCGCGGCCCCGATCGCGAGGGCGACGTCCCGGTGCTCGGGCCGGATCTCGAACGAGGCCGAGTCGAAGCCCAGAAGGGCCGTCGGGATGCTCAGCACCGAGTTGTCCTGGCTGACGATGACGTCGATGCCCTGCGCCTGGAGCGTCGTGGCCACCTCGATCAGCACGTCGGAACGGACCTCCTCAGCGCGCTGCAGCGAGGTGATCTGGTCCGAGAACAGGCTGCGCTGCTCCTGCGCCGTCTTCTGCTCGGCGGCCAGGGCCTCCTGCTTCTCCGTGAGCTGGAGGACCAGTGCGACCACGGCCAGGATGAAGACGGCCAGGAGAGCCGTCATGAGGTCTGCGAAGGAGATCCAGTACGGGTTCTCCGCCTCCTCACGAGAGCGAGCTCTTCCCCGCGTCCTGCGCACCGATCTTCACCCCCATCTCGTCGATGACCTCGGAGAGTGCGTTGGTCGCTTCGAGCATCTGCGAGGAGAACGTGTGCGTGTGCTTGTTCCAGTCGCTCATGCGCTCGGTCGTCTGGTGCTGGACCTGGTCCGAGTACTCGTCGAGCCAGTTCCTGAGGGAAGCCGAGTGATTGTCGACCTGCGCCTTGAGGTCGTTCAGGAAACGGCCCTGGTGGACCTGCATGGTCTCGAAGCTCGTTGCCGCGGCCCGGGCCGCCTGGGTCAGCCGCTCTGTCGCGTCGAGCGAGGCAGAGTTGATCTGCTCGAGCGCGGTCGTGTGGTTGCCGAGGGCCGCAGCCGCCTGCGCGTGGGCCTCGGCCGTCCCTTCGAGCGCCTGGGCGCCCGCGTTCAATGACGACTCGAAGCGTTCGCTCGTCTGCGCGAACGTTCGTGCGGTGCCCTGCAAGGTGGTCGACGACGTGTCGAGCGACGTGATCGCGGTCCCCATCTTCGTGGCCGCCGAGTCGAGGCCCAGGGTGATCGCGGTGAGCGAGCCGTCCAGCAGGCGGGCCTGGCGCGCCGTGAGCTCGGACAGCTCGGTGAGCTGTTCGCGGAAGGCCTCGGCCTGCTCGGACGTAGCCGTCGACTGCGCGGCCGCGCTCTCCTTGAGCAGGACGATCGCGCCACCGACCTTGTCGGAGACGGAGCCGAGGGCGGTGTCCAGCGTCGCCGTCGCGGCGTCGAGCTGCTCGGCCTGGCGGGCCCCGACCGCCTCGAAAGCGTCCGAGAGCCCCGCGACAGAGCTGTCGACGCGTTGGGCGACGGCGGTCACTGTGGCGTCCAGCGACGAGGAGGCCGCGCCCAGCTGTTCCGCCTGACGCGTCCCGATCGACTGGAACGCGGCGGCGAACTTGTCGACGAGCTTCTCGAAGACCTCGGCCGACTGCGTCGCGGTGCTCTCGGCGAGCGAAGCCATCGAGGGAGCCATCGACGTCTCGATGGCGCGCGTCAACGCGTCCTGCATCTCCTGGGAGATGCCTGCGACGGCCTCCTGGAGCTGGGTGCCGATCTTCTCGTGCAGCTCGTTGAGGGCGACCGCGGATTCGGAGGTGTTCTTCTCGACCTGGAGCAGTGATCGCTCCGGGGAGTGCAGCACGAAGAGGCCGTCGATGCGGGCCTGGAAGGCTGTGGCCCGAGCGGCGACGCGCCGCTCGACGACCTTCTCCCAGATGTTGACGACCAGGCTCGCCAGGACGCCCCAGACGGACGCCGTGAAGCCAAGGCCGGCTCCAGCCACGAGACCTTCGATGCCGGCTCGCATCTCTTCGACCGTGGCGCTCTCGCCAAGCTTGAGGCTGTTGAGGCCCGTGGCGAGCCCGATGAAGGTACCGAGAAGCCCGAGTGCTGTGAGCACTGCTGGAGCTGCGGTGAGGAGCCGATTGTTGACGAGCTGCGGCGCAATACGCTCGGCGCTGAAGTAGTGGTCGGCCTCGACCGTGTTGCGGATAGCGTCCTGTCTCAGCACGGGGTCGTGGTGGACGACGAGCGTCTCGTCGAACTCGCGCCAGAGCTCGCCCACGACACCAGGAGCCGCCGCACCGGCCTGCTCGAGCAGCTCGCTACGTCGCTGCAGCAGATTCTCCGAAGAGACGTCGACGAGCTGTTCGTTCAGCGCGTCAAGCGCCTTGTTGGCTGCACGAGATGCTCTGACCGTGTACCAGATTGCCCCTAAGGCTATGGCGACGATCACCACGAAGAAGATGACGACGATCAGTGCATGTGTGTCACCACGAAAGGCATCTGCGAAGTTGGGAACCAGGTTCCAGAGGGACTTGAGGATGCCGTCATCGGACATCGGCGGGGTACTGCCTTTCGCGCGGAAGGGTGCCTCGATCGCGACATCGTCGGGAGGCTCGCGAAATGGTCCCATGTGAGCGCGAACCGGAGAGAATCCGTCCGGGTGAAATTGTCGGACTTCGGCACACTGTGCGCGCCTTCCCAGCGCGCCCGCCCTGGCGACGACCCATCACGGGGCGTCAACGGGATTGCTCGCACGACTCTGCTGCCGAGCACGAGGTTGCGGCTGTTTTGGGCGCCCTGGTGACCGCAACCTCGTGCTCGGCTGAGCTGGTCATTGATCGATCGCAGGTTGCGAAATGGGGGCGAGGGATCGCGGCAGTCGTGGCGGTCAGGCAGCGCCGCCTGGAGCACACCACGACCAGCCAAGTTGTCAGAAGCACACGGGGGCATACCCCGGTGTGCTTCTGACAACCAAGCAGAGGTCAGCGCGTGAAAGCCAGCGCCCAGGTCTCGGGGCCGCGCTCGAGGTAGTCGACCGTGAACGTGCCCGGCCAGCGGGCCTCGATCTGCGCCAGGAGCGGCAGCGGGTCGTGCGGGGCGAGGAGCACCATACCCGCGCCGGGCGCGACGCCCTCGAGCGCCCCGAAGATGGTCGCGTGCCGGATCGCGTGCGGCACCGCGCGGGCGTCGAGCACCGGGAGGTTGCCGGCGTCGTCGTGCCCGCCACAGCCGCACGAGTGGCCTGCGGGTTCGGCGGGGGCATCATCCATGGCCGCCGCGGTCGCCCCCTCCGAGGCGCCACCGCAGCCCTCGGCACCGCCGCCGCAGCCGCAGGCGCCGCCCGGCTCGCCACCCGCCGCAGCCTCCCCGGCCTCCCCGCCTTCCCCGTGGGAGTGCCCGCCGAGCAGCTCGTGCATCCCGTCGAGGACGCCGGCGAGCGAGACGTCGGAGGACAGGGCGAGCAGCGGCAGGATCTGCTCGTTCTCCTTGGTCATGTGGGTCTCGAAGAGCACCTCGAGCGCGCGGGCGTGGGCTGCGGCGCGGACGGGGCTGGTCGCGCGGTCGAGGGCGTCGACCAGCTCGCCGATCACCCCGTGCTCGGCGATCATCGCGTCGACCAGGAGCCGGGCGTGCTCGTCGCGGTGCGCGTGGGGGTACATCGCGGCTTCCTCGGCGAGCGCGTGCGGCAGCAGGTCGGTCCGCGTCCAGTCCACGAGTCGGCGGTGGGCGCCGGTCGTGGCGGTGCCGGACTCGACGGCCTGGACCAGCGCCTCGACGAGCAGCCCGAGGGTCCCGTTCATCTCGGTGTGGTGGGCGACGACGGCCTCGACGGCGCGTGAGTCTTCGGCCGACGTGGCCAGGACGATGCTGCTCATGACGTGAGACCTCCGGGAGCGGTGGGAGTGGTTCTCCAACGCGCCAAACATTAGTACACTTTATTCCGTGGAAAATACGCAGCCTGCTGGACGGGCAGAGCACCCCGCGCCCCCGCGCCCCGGGTACGGCCCGCCGCTCGTGCGTCGCGCGGTCCGCCCGGCGCGGCTCTCGAAGGCCCGGCTCGCGGTCCTCGACGTCCTCGCGTCCCAGCCCGAGCCCTGCTCGGTCAGCTCGGTCGCGACCGCGCTCGATCAGCACTCCAACACCGTGCGCGAGCACCTCGAGGGCCTGGTCGAGGCGGGGCTCGCGACGAGCGAGAGCGCCCCGGCGCACGGCCGGGGCCGTCCGGCCCGGCTCTACGCCGCGGTCACGGAGTCGCCGACGACGGCGGGCGCCGCCGAGTACGCGGGCCTGGCGTCGGCGCTCGCGGCCCAGATCGCCCGGTCGAGCGCCGACCCCGTGGGCGACGCGCTCGCCGCGGGCCGCGCCTGGGGCGCGGAGCTCGTCGGGGACGTCGAGCTCCCCTCGGGTCCGGGCACGGTTCCCGACGGCGCCTCGCACCCTGCGAGCGGGGGTGGCACAGGGCGCGGGGAGAGCGCGCCGGACGCACGCCGGGAGCCCGGCGGGGGACCCGACGTCGTCGGGCACCTGGGCAGCGCGGGCGACGGTCCAGGGGCCCCCGAGAAGGGGAGACCCGGCCGAGGTGCCGACGACGCCGGGAGCGCCGCGCGTCACGAGGTCGTCGACCTGCTGGATCGCCTGGGGTTCGCCCCTCGGGCCGACGACGACGCGGCCTCGGTCGCGCTGACCCGCTGCCCTCTGCTCGAGGCCGCGTACCGCAACCCCGAGGTCGTGTGCGCGGTGCACCTCGGCCTGGCGCAGGGGGCGCTCGAGCGGCTGGGGGCTCCTCGCGAGGGGACGTCGCTGCTGCCCTTCGCGGAGCCGGGCGCGTGCCGCCTGCACCTGCGCCCCGCGGACGGACCCCCAGAAGGGACCCCGGACCGGCCCGTGCCGGAGGCCGAGGCCACCAGCACCCCCGGCCACGCCGACAGCTCGCACCGCTGATGCGCCGCGTCGTCTTCGTGCTGCCGGCCGGCCTCGCGCTCCTCGCGGGGCTCGACGCGGCGCTCCTGCTGCTCGGCCTGCCGGCCCCGCTCACGACCGAGCGCCTGCCCCAGATCCACGGCGTGCTGCTCGTCCTGGGCTTCGTCGGCACGGTGATCGCGCTCGAGCGCGCCGTCGCGCTGCGCACGCGGTGGGGCTTCGCGGCCCCGGCGCTGCTGGGCGCGGGCGCGCTGGCTCTGCTCAGCCCGGCCCCGCTCGCCGTGGGCCAGGTGCTCCTCGTCGCGGGCTGCGGCGCGCTGTGCCTGGTCTACGTCCCGCTGTGGCGGCGCCAGCACGACGACGCGGTCCTCGTGCAGCTCGTCGGCGCGCTGCTCGCGACGGGCGGGGCGCTCCTGTGGCTCGGCGGCGTGGGCGTCGCCGACGTGCTGCCGTGGCTCGCGTGCTTCGTCGTGACCACGATCGCGGGCGAGCGGCTCGAGCTCGCCCGGATCGCGTTCCTCGGCCGGGGCGCGGGACTGATCCTGTGGGTCTGCTGGGCGCTCGCGGTGGGGTGCGTGGCGACCCTGCTGTGGCCCGCTGCCGGCTACGCCCTGCTGGGTGCGGCCGTCCTGGTGCTGTGCGGCTGGCTCGCGGTGCACGACGTCGCCCGGCGCACCGTCCGATCGACGGGGCTCGCGCGCTACATGGCGGCGTGCCTGCTCGCGGCGTACGCGTGGCTCGCGGTCGCCGGAGCGATCTGGCTCCTCGCCGGGCGCCAGGTCACGGGGCCCGGGTACGACGCCGTGATCCACGCGGTCTTCCTAGGCTTCACGATCTCGATGATCATGGCCCACGCGCCCGTGATCCTGCCCGCGGTGCTGCGCGTGCGGCTGCCGTACACGCCCCTGATGTACGGGCCGGCGGTCCTCCTGCACCTGGGCCTGCTGGTCCGCCTGGGGCTGGGCGACGCCCGGGACCTGCCCGTGGCCCACCAGGTCGGGGGAGTGCTCAACGTGGTCGCGCTGCTCGCGTTCGTGGTGCTCATGCTCGGGGTCGGGATCCGCGCGCGCCTCGCGCCCGCGCCCGGGTCGCGGCCGCGCGACGCCGTCGGGCCTGCACCGTCCCTGCTCGAGGAGACCGCTCCGTGAAGCTCGACCTGTCCGCCCAGCCCGCTCCGCTCAAGCCCCTGACCGACCGCTCCGCCTGGCACCTGCGCGCCAACGCCCCCGTGGTCGCTTGGCTCGTGGCGACCGTGGTCGTCGCCGTGGGCCACCGGTGGATCCCCGCGTCGCCCTGGCTGCTCGTGCACCTGCTGCTGCTCGGCGCGGTGACCAACGCGATCTGCGTGTGGAGCCAGCACTTCACCGACGCGCTCCTGCGCCGCCGGATCACGCCCGCCTCGCGGCGCTGGCAGGTCGCGCGCCTGGTGCTGCTCAACGGCGCGGTCGCCGCGACGGTCGCGGGCATGGTCACGGCGACGTGGGTCGTGACGCTCGTGGGGGCCGTCGGCGTGGGCGTCGCGGTCGCGGCCCACGGCACGGCCCTGTGGCTCCAGTCACGGCAGGCGCTCGCGGCCCGCTTCGCGATCTGCGTGGGCTTCTACGTCGCGGCGGCCTGGCTCCTGCCGTTCGGGGCGGGGCTCGGTGCGACGCTCGCGCGCGGCCTCGACGAGGGGTGGCACAGGCGGGTCGTGCTCGCGCACGCGGGCTTCAACCTGCTGGGCTTCGTGGGCCTCACGGTCATGGGCACGCTCATGACGCTGTGGCCGACCATGCTGCGGACGAAGATGGCCGACGACGCTCCCCGCGCCGCGCGCACGACGCTCGCCCTCATGCTGGTCGGCCTGGCGGGCGGGGTGGCCGCGGTCCTGGCGGCCTCGCCGCCCGTCGCGGCCGTGGGGTTGGCGACGTACCTCGCGGGCATCGGTGTCTCGGTGCGGCCCATGGTCACGGCGGCCCGACGGCGTCCGCCCGCGACCTTCGCGACGTGGTCGGCGGCCTGCGCGCTGGCCTGGCTGGTGGGATCGCTCGCGACGCTGGTCGGCGTCCTGGCGCTGAGCGGGACGTGGGAGGCGGCGGCCGCACGCGTCGGGATCGTGACCGTGCCGCTCGTCGCGGGCTTCGCGGCCCAGGTCCTGCTCGGGGCG
The DNA here is from genome assembly GCF_044748475.1 of Oerskovia enterophila. Lineage (NCBI taxonomy): Bacteria > Bacillati > Actinomycetota > Actinomycetes > Micrococcales > Cellulomonadaceae > Oerskovia > Oerskovia enterophila. The sequence goes on along the minus strand of NZ_JBIVFZ010000003.1, from coordinate 755,386 downwards.
CTGACCTACCTGGTGCCCGTGGTCCTGGGCGGCGGTCCCGCGGCCGTGCGCTCGACCACGGCCGTGCTCGAACGCGGGGCCGTGCTGCGGGTCGTGCTGTTCGACGGAGCGCTCGCGCTCTTCGTCCTGCCCGCGCCGAGCCTGGTGCACGTGCTCGCGTCGCTGACCGCGCTCGGCGCGCTCGTGGCCTTCCTCCCGCTGCTCGTCGGGGCCCTGCGCGTCCACCGCCGGGCCCGGCGCACGCCGTTCGTGCCACCGACCGCCGAGGACGTCGCGGCGGCCCACGCCCTGGGACAGGACCTGCGCGCGCGGTCCGGAGACGCCCGCCAGGGACCTCCCGTGGAGGCCGTGACCGGACCGCGTCGCAAGGGGCTGGCCGTGGCCGCGCTGAGCGTCCTTCTCCTGGTCGCCGCGGGCGGCGTGGCCCTGGACCCGGCCGCGCTCGGCACCGGGACGGGAGCCTCGCCGACCGAGGCCGGTGCGTCGGGCGCCGTCGTCCCCACGGGGCGCACGACGACCGTCGAGGTCGAGGCCCGCGACATGCGCTTCTTCCCCGCGACGATCGAGGTGCCCGCCGGGGACACCCTGGTGCTCGTCGTGACCAACACCGACTCCACGGTCCACGACCTCGTGCTCGACACGGGCGCGACGAGCGGGCGGCTCGCCCCGGGGGCGACCGAGACGTTCGAGGTGGGGGTCGTGGGCCGCACGGTCGACGGGTGGTGCAGCATCGTGGGCCACCGGCAGATGGGCATGGTGCTGACGATCGAGCCGGTGGGCGGTTCTGTGGGCGGGACGAGCCTCGCCGACGGCGGTGCCGAACCTGCCGGCGCCGGCGCCGGCAGCGACAGCGAGGCCGGGCACGACGGCATGGCGGGCATGGACCACGGCCCGGTGGGCTCGGGCGACGCGTCGGGCGCCCCGAGCGCCGCGAAGGACCTGGACTTCATGGCGGCCCCGGGCGACGACTTCGTGGCGCGTCCGGCCGAGCTCGCGCCCGCGAGCCCCGAGACCGTGCACCGCGTGCGGCTCGCCGTCTCCGAGCTCGTGACCGAGGTTGCGCCCGGGGTGACGCAGACGTTGTGGACGTTCGGCGGCACGGCCCCCGGTCCGACGCTGCGCGGCAAGGTCGGCGACCGCTTCGAGATCACGCTGGTCAACGACGGCACGATCGGGCACTCGATCGACTTCCACGCCGGGGCGCTCGCCCCCGACCGGCCCATGCGCACGATCGCGCCGGGCGAGGAGCTCACCTACACGTTCACGGCGACCATGTCCGGGGTGTGGATGTACCACTGCTCGACCATGCCCATGTCGGCGCACATCGCGAACGGCATGTTCGGCGCGGTCGTGATCGACCCTCCTGACCTGCCCGCGGTCGACCGGGAGTACCTGCTCGTCCAGTCCGAGTACTACCTCGGGCCGCAGGGTGGCGAGGTCGACCTGGATCGGCTCGCGACGGGCGATCCCGACGTCGTGGCCTTCAACGGCTACGCCAACCAGTACGACGCGGCGCCGCTCCCGGCCCGGGTGGGCGAGCGCGTGCGCGTGTGGGTGCTCACGGCGGGCCCCAACCGGGGGACGGCGTTCCATGTCGTCGGCGGCCAGTTCGACACCGTGTTCAGCGAGGGCGCCTACCGGCTGCGTCCCGGCAACGCCGAGGCGGGCGGGTCGCAGGTGCTGGGGCTCGCGGTCGCCCAGGGCGGCTTCGTCGAGCTCGCGTTCCCCGAGGCGGGGCGCTACCCGTTCGTGACCCACGCCATGATCGACGCCGAGCGCGGGGCGCACGGGTTCTTCGCGGTCACGGGGTAGACGGCCGGGGTGGTGGGCGGGACGTAGGGTGTCATCGGTCCGCCCGTACCGATCACCCGCCGGAGGCAGCATGCACGTCCAGACCCCGAGCCCGCTCGCGTGAGCGGCGTACGGGTCGGTCGCTGCGAGCAGTGCGGCGCCGACGTCCAGTGGCTGCCGTGCTACGACGGCCGTCGTCGGGCCTTCGCGCTCGACGAGGTCCGTAGCGCCCACGCGGGGGACGAGGTGCGCTGGTTCCTGACGTCGAACCGGGGGGCCGTGCCCGGGACGCAGCTCGCGTACTCGCCGACCATGCCGTTCCGGGTGCGTCACGTGTGCCAGCGCCAGCCGCAGGGGTACGGCGAGGAGACGCTCGACAAGGCCGCGGTCCTGCGCTCGGCCCCGCAGGTGCGCGAGTTCCAGGTGCGCCCGCCCTACCGGTTCGGCTACCGGTGGGAGTCCGAGTGGGGCCACATCGTGCACCCCGACCGGGGGCTGTGCGGGGCCAAGGTCATCGGCGAGATGACCCCGCGCGAGGCCGAGCGCCTCCCGACCATGCCGATGTGCAAGGAGTGCGTGAAGCGGTACTCGCGCCGCCACCCGCACGACCAGGTGCGCCGCCCGCCCGAGCCGGCCTGAGCCCGCGTGACGCGCCGCACGCCCGCTCACCCGCCTGCCCAGCCCGCCCCGCCTGCCGGTCCCGCCCGTCCCGAAGGAGCCCCCGTGCCGCCCTACGACCTCGACCACCGGCTCGTCGTCGGCGTCGCCTCGAGCGCGCTGTTCGACCTCTCGACGTCCCAGCGCGTCTTCGACGAGCAGGGCATCGACGCCTACCGCGCCTACCAGGACAGGTACCGCGACCGCATGCTCCGGCCAGGCGTCGCGTTCGAGTTCGTCCAGCGGCTCCTGAGCCTCAACGACCTGTCTCCCGCCGCGGGCGACCCGCTGGTCGAGGTCTTCATCCTGTCCAAGAACGACCCGTCCACGGGCCTGCGCGTCATGAGCTCGGTCGCGGCCCACGGGCTGCCCATCAGCCGGGCGATCTTCACGCAGGGCGTCGCGCCCTACGCGTACATCCCCGCGCTCAACATCTCGCTGTTCCTCTCGGGCGACGCGGGCGACGTGCGCACGGCGACCACGCTGGGACACCCGGCCGGGCAGGTCCTGGGGAGCGCCGCCGTCGGGCGGGGCGCCTCGTCCGGCCCGACGGCGCACCGCACGTCCGGCGCTCGCGTCGCCCGGGGCGACGCACCGGTCGCGGTGGAGCCGGCGGTCGAGGCGGCCGCGATGGGCGACGCGACCGCCGACATCTCCGAAGAGAGCACCGTCGACGCCGAGGTCGGCGAGCTGCGTGTGGCGTTCGACTTCGACGGCGTGCTCGCCGACGACAGCGCCGAGCGCATCTTCCAGTCGGGCGGGCTCGAGCAGTTCCACCAGTACGAGAGCGCGCGCAAGATCACCGAGCACCACGCCGGACCGATCCTCCCGTTCCTGCGCGCGCTGAGCACCATCCAGCGACGCGAGGAGCAACGGGTCGCCGAGGACCCGGGCTACAGGCCCCGCGTGCGCGTCTCGATCGTCACGGCCCGCAGCGCGCCCTCGCACGAGCGGGCCGTCAACACGCTGCGCTCGTGGGGCGTCACGGTCAACGACGCGTTCTTCCTGGGCGGCGCGGACAAGGGCCGGGTGCTGCGCGTCCTGCGCCCGCACATCTTCTTCGACGACCAGCGCGGGCACCTCGACCCCGTGGCGCGCGAGGTCGCGAGCGTCCTGGTGCCGTACGGCGTGACGAACGAGGTGGCGCCGCCCGCGCCCGACGCCCCGGCGCTCGTCCCCGCCGGCTGAGGGAGCGCCGTGCCCTTCCTCGCCCCGCTCCCGGACGACCCCGACCGGTGGACCACAGCCACGACGGTCGACCTGCGCCAGCTCCCCGTGACGGGCCGCTGGAAGGTGTGGTTCGAGGTCCTCACCGCGTTCGGCCACAGCTCGCGGCCCGCCGACGAGCAGACGGCGGACGGCCCGGTCTGGCGGCGCGCGAGCGTCGAGCAGACCGTCCCCGCAGGACTCGTGACCGACCTCGCGTCGGTGCCCATGCCGCTGTGGGGCGTGATCGCGAGCTACGGCCGCCAGACGCTCCCGGCGATCCTGCACGACGCGGCCTCGCGGGAGCTCGCCACGTCCGACGCCCCGGCGAGCGCTCGTCGAGCGGCCCGCCGAGACGCCGACCACCTCTTCCGCGCGACGCTGCGCCAGTCGGGGACGGGCCCCGTGCGTCGCCTGCTCATGTGGGCCGCGGTCCGGCTCTTCGGGCACCTCGGTCTCGCGATCACGTTCCTGCTGTCCGTGGTCGCGGGGCTCGCGGCGCTCTGCCTGGACGCCGCCGGAACCGGGACGCCGTGGGTCCTGGGCGCCGGGACCGTCGCAGGGGGCGCGGCCGCCGCGCTGCTCGTCCAGGCCGTGCTGCTCGGCGTCGAGAGCCGACCCGCCCCGGACAGGCCCCGTCCACGGTGGGTGCCCGGCGCCGTCGGGAGCCTGCTCGGCGCGGCCGCGACCGGCTTCGTCGCGCTGCCGCTGCTGCTCCCGCTGATCGTCCTCACGACCGTCGCCGAGCTCGTCGTGGGCGCGGGCGAGGGCGGCCCCGGCGGGGTCCGGGCGCAGGGCGTCCCGACCGCCGGGCTCCCGGCCACGCGCATCACCTACACGTCGCCCGGGTGAACTCGCCCGCGCAGGTGGTGCGCGGTACGAACGGCCCTCCCACGCGACCGTAGGCTTCGCTCGTGCCACCAGCCGCCCGTCCGACCGCCCCCCGCACTTCCCCGGCCCGCTCGGGCATGCCGCGTCCCGACGACGACGCCGCGCGGCGCACTGCTCGCGACCGACCGCAGCGCACCGCGCTGCTCGGACCCGCCGCGCGCACGGTCCGCGCGCACCTGCCGACGTACCTCGGGGCGGTCCTGCTCCTGCAGGGCGCGGCGGCGCTCGTCGCGGTCCCGCTCATGGTGTGGCTGTTCGACGTGGCGCTCGCGGCCGCGGGCGCCGGCGCGCTCACGCACCTCAACGTGCTGCGCGTGCTGTCGAGCCCGGTCGCGGTGCTCCTCCTGCTGGTCGTGGCGCTCGTCGCGTCGGTCGTGGTCCTGTGCCAGCAGGGCGCGTTCCTCGCGATCGGCGCCCGGCTGCGCGCGGGCGAGCCTGTCTCGGTGCGGGCCGTGGGCGCCGACCTCGCGCGCACGAGCCGCAAGCTCCTCGGCCCCCAGCTCCTGCTGTTCGTGGGCTACTTCTTCGTGCTCGTCCCGGTGGGCAACTTCGGGACCGCGGCGTTCCTGGTGCGCGGCATCGCGATCCCGGAGTTCGTCGTCGGGGAGCTCCTCAAGTTCGACGGCGGCGTCTACGTCTACCTCGCGTTCCTCGCGGGGGTCCTGTTCCTCAACCTGCGGCTGGTCCTGACGCTCGCGTTCCTGCTGACGTCCGACGCCTCGGTGTCCGGCTCCATGACCGCGAGCTGGCGGGCGACGCGCGGGCTCTGGCCGCGCCTCCTGGGCACGTTCGCGGTGGTCGCGCTCGGCGTGGTCGTGGTCGCGGCGGGCATCGTGATGCTCGCGCTCGTCCCCACGCGCGTCGCCGACCTGGCCGCGCCCGGTGCCGCGCCGGTCGTCGCGGGCGTGACGCTCACGGTCGTGCAGGTGGTCGGGTTCGTGCTCGTGGGCTTCGTCGCCGCGCTGCTCACGCAGGTCGTGGTCGTGGTCGCGGGGGAGCGGCGCGAGTCGCTGCCCGACGGCGCAGCTCCCGTCGGCGACATCTCCTCGCCCGGGCAGGTGCCGCCCGTCCTCGGGAGCGGCTGGGCGAGCCGGCCGCGCGGGGTGCGCGCCGCCGTCGGGCTGGGGGCCGTGCTGGTGCTCGTCGCGGTCACCGCGGCCAACACCCGCGCCATGACGACCCTCGCGCGAGAGGAGCCCGGCGCGGTGATCGCGCACCGCGGCGACCCGGGCGGGGGCGTCGAGAACTCGATCGCGTCGCTCGAGTCCGCCGCGGCGCTCGGCGCGGACTACGTCGAGCTCGACGTCCTCCAGGCCGCCGACGGCGGGCTCGTCGTCTTCCACGACCTGACCCTGCGGCGCCTCGCGGGCTCCGACCGCGCCGTGCACACCATGACGCTCGACGAGCTGACCTCGACGACGATCCGCCAGGGCGGGTTCGAGGCGACCATCCCGTCGCTCGAGGAGTTCGTCGAGCGCGCCCAGGAGCTCGACGTGCCGCTCCTGGTCGAGCTCAAGGCGCACGGCCACGAGACGACGACGTTCGTCGCGGACGTCGTCGCGCTCCTGCGGGCGCACGGCGTCGCGGACGACTACCTGGTCCAGTCGATCTACCCCGAGCAGGCTGACGAGGTGCACGCGCTCGGCCCGGAGATCACGGTCGGGTACGTCGTCCCGTTCCTGCGCGGCCCGCTCGGGGTCCTGCCCGTCGACTTCGTCGCGATCGAGCAGTCGTCGGACACCACGCGCGTGCGGGCCGAGGCGCGCGCGGCCGGGATCGACGTCTACGTGTGGACGGTCAACGACCCGGCCGCGATGCGGGCCCAGCTCCGTGGCGGCGTCGACGGCATCATCACGAGCAGCCCGCGCCGCGCCGTGGCCGAGCGCACCGCGGTGCGCGACGACCTGGCCCTGTCGGCACGGCTCGAGGACAAGCTGCGCGACGCGCTCGCGTGGTGACGCCCGGCCCTCGAGGAGCGCGGTGCCTCAGGACTCGGTGATCGCCACGTCGGTGGACAGGTGGACCGGCATGTAGTCGTCGACCGCGAGGACCCACAGGCCGTCCGCCCCTGCGGGGACCTCGAGACAGACGTTGCCCTGGGCCGAGTCGTCGGTGCCGATCAGGCCCGTGCCGACGAGGGAGTCGGGGACGTCGCCGCAGCCTTCCGTGTACTCGTTGCCGTCCCGGTCGACGAACCAGAGGTCGATCGACCCGTGGGCCGTCACCGTGCTCGACGGCCCGAGGTACATCGCGTCGACCGGGACGATCCAGTACTCCATGCCGTCGGCCGGGGACACGTTGACGTCGTTGTGCGCGAGGATCTCGGCGGTCGCCTCGTGCGGGATCTCGAGCAGGACCGACCACTCGTCGGTGTACACCTCGCCCTCGAGCGCCCACGGGTCGTCGAACGTCCCGCCGTCCTCGCCCGCGACCTGGTCGTCGCCGTGCCCGTCCCACGCCTCCTCCTCGTCGGGGGCCGGACCGGCAGACCACGGCTCGGCCGCAGCGTCGGCGAAGAGCTCGTTGCCCGCCACCACGGCCAGGGTCACCGCGGTCGCGCCGACGCCCCCGATGAGCAGGCCGGCGACCCCCGCGAGCACCCCGACCAGGACGCGCGAGGGGCCCGGCGTCCTGGTCGTCCCGTCCGCCGGGAAGCCCGCGGCTCCGTGACTCGGGGTATGCGGGCGCGGGGGACCGTACGGGTTGGGCGCCCCCGGTGCGGCCGAGAGGGGTGGTGCCTGCCCGGGGTACGGGCTGCTGCCCGACGGGGGGATGCCCGGGGCGACGTCTGGGTGGGTGGTGGTCCGCGCGCTCGCCGGAGGCTGGGCGGAGATGCTCGGCGGAGCGGGGGCGGCTGGGGGGACCAGGGCGGCCGGTGGCTGCTGCGGTGCCGGTGCCGAGGTCGGCGGTAGCTGCGTCGTCGGCGGTTGCTGTGCTGGCGGTACGGGCCCGGCGGGCGTGCCGGCTCCGGACCCGGGGAGCGGGGACGAGGGCGGGGCGAACAGGTCACTCACGGGTGCTCCACGGTGCGACGGGACCGGCGGGTCCGGGAAGGGTGTCGCTCGGCAGCTCGCGCGCCGCGCGCCCGGATCATCCCACCTGGGGGCGGCTGCGCGCCAGGGGTATCCGTGCAGGCCAGGACGTCGGAGGGTCGACCGGCGGAGGCTGGCGCCCGTGGTGCCCCGGAACGAGCGTGACTGCCGTCTGGGTCTGGGTCTGGGCCTGGGCCGGGTCGGGTCGGGCAGGGTCGGGTCCTGGTGCTGGTGGTGCCGAGCACGAGGTTCCGCGCACACGAGAACGAGGTTGTGGTCGCTATCCCCTCGATAACGACCACAACCTCGTTCTCGGCACCCGTGGGCACTCGGCCCACCGAGCCCCCAGCCCCGCAAGCACCGGCCCGCGCTCAGGTGGTCAGCCCTCGCGCGGCCCGTCCACGGCCGACCCGACCAGGAACTGCGAGTACGCCCCGATGGTCAGGAACGTCGGGAAGTCCTCGGCGAGCGCGACGGCACGGAACACGTGTGCGGCCTCGTCGACCCGGTTGCCCTCCCCGCGGGGCAGGTCGTCGACGACCTCGGCGAGCAGCGCCTCGACGCGGGCCCGGGTGATGGGCACCCCGTTCTCGGTGCGGGTCCCGGACGCGATCCACTGCCACACCTGCGAGCGGGAGATCTCGGCCGTCGCGGCGTCCTCCATGAGGTGGTCGATCGCCGCGGCGCCCACGCCGCGCAGCCAGGACTCGATGTACCGCACGCCCACCGAGACGTTGGACCGCAGCCCGGCCGCGGTGACCGTCGCGCCCGCACGGCGCACCGACCCGATGTCGAGCAGCTCGTGCTGCCCCACGCTCACGTCGTCGCGCAGCCGCGAGACCTGGTGCGGCTGGTCGCCCAGCACGGCGTCGAACTCGGCACGCGCCGCGGGGATGAGGTCGGGGTGCGCGACCCAGGTGCCGTCGAACCCGTCGCCGGCCTCGCGCCGCTTGTCCGCGCGGACCTGCTCGAACGCCTTCTCGGTCACGTCGGGTCGGCGGCGGTCGGGGATGAACGCGCTCATACCGCCGATCGCGTGCGCCCCGCGCCTGTGGCACGTCGCGACGAGGAGCTCGGTGTAGGCCCGCATGAACGGGGCGGTCATGGGCACCTGCGAGCGGTCGGGCAGGACGTACTGGTCCCCGCGCGTGCGGAACGACTTGATGACCGAGAACAGGTAGTCCCAGCGGCCCGCGTTGAGCCCCGCGCAGTGGTCGCGCAGCTCGTGGAGGATCTCCTCCATCTCGAACGCGGCGGGCAGGGTCTCGACGAGCACGGTCGCGCGGATCGTCCCCTGCTCGATCCCCAGGTACTCCTGCGCGAACACGAACACGTCGTTCCAGACCCGCGCCTCGCGGTAGCCCTCGAGCTTGGGCAGGTAGAAGTACGGTCCGCGGCCGCGCTCGACGAGCTCGCGTGCGTTGTGGAAGAAGTACAGCCCGAAGTCCACGAGCGACGCCGAGGCCGAGACCGCCACGCCCGCGCGGTCGACGTAGCGCAGGTGCTTCTCGATCAGGTGCCAGCCGCGGGGCCGGAACACGATGGTCGGCAGGTCGGTCAGCTCGGTCGAGCGCAGCGCGTACTCTCTGCCCTCGGGGGACGTGAACGCGAGCGTGCCGCGGATCGCGTCGTGCAGCGCGAGCTGGCCCTCGATCACGTTGCGCCACGTGGGCGACGACGCGTCCTCCTGGTCGGCGAGCCACACCTTGGCGCTCGAGTTGAGGGCGTTGATCGCCATCTTGGGATCGGTCGGGCCGGTGATCTCGACGCGCCGGTCCTTGAGGCCGGGGGCTCCGTGCGAGCCGGCGACGCGCCACGACGGGTCGTCGCGCACGGGCCGGGTCGCGGCGCGGAAGTCGGGGTCGATCCCGTCGGCCACGTCCTGGCGGCGCTGCTGGCGGTCCATGAGCAGCCCGTGGCGGGCGGCGAGGAAGCGGTCGTGCAGCGCGGTGAGGAAGTCCAGGGCTTCGGGGGTCAGGATCTCGCGGTAGCGCGAGCCCAGGCGTCCGGTGACGTCCAGGGTGCCCGACGGCGTCGCGCGCCGCGCGTCGTCGTCGCGCCCCTGGTGGTGGCCGGGGTGCTGACCGGACGAGGTGGGCCGGTCGGACGAGGTGCGTGACGTCGTCGGGCCGGACGAGTGGGTCGTGAGGGTGCTGGTCATGGCGGGCTCCGATGGTCTGTGCCGCGAGGTAGAGGGGAGTGGTCGAGGTAGAGGGCTGGAGCCCTCTACCTCGACGCGAGACCTCTACCTCGGCGAGGCGGGCAAGGCTTAGTGGAACTGGGCGGTCTCGGTGGACCCGGCGAGCGCGAGGGTGGCGCTGTCGGGGTTGAGAGCCGTGGCGACCCGGTCGAAGTAGCCGGTGCCGACCTCCCGCTGGTGGCGGGTGGCCGTGTAGCCGTCGACCTCGGAGGCGAACTCGGCCTCCTGCAGCTCGACGTAGGCGCTCATCGCGCGGTCGTTGTACCCGCGGGCGAGCTCGAACATGGAGTGGGACACGGCGTGGAAGCCGGCCAGGGTGATGAACTGGAACGCGTAGCCCATCGCGGCGAGCTCCTTCTGGAAGCTCGCGATCTGGGCGTCGTCGAGGTGCTTCTTCCAGTTGAACGACGGCGAGCAGTTGTACGCGAGCTTCTTGTCGGGGAACTGCGCGTGGATGGTCTCGGCGAACCGGCGGGCCAGCTCGAGGTCCGGCTCGCCCGTCTCGACCCAGATGAGGTCGGCGTACGGGGCGTAGGCCAGGCCGCGCGAGATGACCGTGTCGATGCCCGGACGCGTCCGGTAGAAGCCCTCGGCGGTGCGCTCGCCCGTGAGGAACTCCTGGTCGCGGGGGTCGACGTCGGACGTGATGAGGTCGGCGGCGAGCGCGTCGGTGCGGGCGATGATGACGGTCGGGACGCCCGCGACGTCCGCGGCGAGGCGGGCCGCGTTCAGGGTGCGGATGTGCTGCGAGGTCGGGATGAGGACCTTGCCGCCCAGGTGGCCGCACTTCTTCTCGGACGCGAGCTGGTCCTCCCAGTGCACGCCCGCCGCGCCGGCCTCGATCATCGAGTGCATGAGCTCGTAGGAGTTCAGGGCGCCGCCGAAGCCGGCCTCGGCGTCGGCGACGATGGGGGCGATCCAGTCGCGTTCGGGCGTCCCGAGGGGCGATTCAGCGGTCTCGATCTGGTCGGCGCGCAGGAGCGCGTTGTTGATGCGGCGCACGACGGCCGGGACCGAGTTCGCGGGGTAGAGCGACTGGTCCGGGTAGGTCTGGCCCGACAGGTTGGCGTCGGCCGCGACCTGCCAGCCGGAGAGGTAGATGGCCTTGAGGCCCGCACGCACCTGCTGCACGGCCTGGTTGCCGGTCATGGCGCCGAGCGCGGCGACCCACTCCTCGGTGTGGATGAGGTCCCACAGCTTCTCGGCGCCGCGACGGGCCAGGGTGCGCTCCTCGCGCACCGAGCCGCGCAGGGCGACGACGTCCTCGGCCGTGTAGTCGCGCTGGACGTCGGCCCAGCGAGGGTCGGTCGACCAGGAGAGCGCGAGGTCGGCCGCGGACTGGCGCTGGTCGCCGGCCCGTGCGGGGGAGCTGACAGAGGATGCGACGGGGGCCGTGACGGCCTCGGTCCGGGAGGCCGCGGACGCCGGGCGGGGCGTGGCGTACTCGTTCTCGGAGCGACGGCTGATGATGGGCGGGGTGGTCACGGGGTGCCTCCAGAGCTTCGTTGCGTGCGGTGGTACTCGTTCCGGTCGCCGCTCGGGGTGAGCGGTGGCCGTGGAACGACCTTCCTTCGCCGCGCAAGGGGTCCACAAGGACTTCTTTCGTAGAAGAAGTCGAGTTCTTCTGTTGTGCGCAAGGAGTGACGTGTGTCACCCTCAGTCATGGCAACTGACCCCGGCCCGGCGCAGAAGATCGCTGCGCCGCCCCGCGAGAACCGCGGCCTCCTCGGCGGCACGCTGGCCGTCGAGGACGAGGCCGACGCCCTGACGATCGGCCGCCGCATCCGGCACCTGCGCACCGAGAAGGGCATGACGCTCGACGACCTGGGAGCCGCGATCGGGCGAGCACCCTCGCAGGTGTCCGTGATCGAGAACGGGCGACGCGAACCCAAGTTCTCGCAGCTCCAGGCCATCGCCCGCGCGCTCGGCGCGAGCGTCGAGGACCTGCTCTCGGCCGAGCCGCCCACGCGCCGGGCGGCCCTCGAGATCGAGCTCGAGCGTGCGCAGCGCGGGCCGCTGTTCGCCTCGCTCGGGCTGGGCGCGGTGCGGGTCGGCAAGTCGCTCCCGAGCGACGCGCTCGAGGCCATCGTGGGCCTCCAGCGAGAGCTCGAGCGCCTGCACACCGAGCGGGCCGCGACCCCCGAGGAGGCGCGCCGCGCGAACACCGAGCTCCGCGCGACCATGCGAGCCCAGGACAACCACTTCCCCGAGCTCGAGACCACCGCGCGCGAGCTGCTCGACGGCGTCGGGCACGCCCGCGGTCCCATGTCGCAGCGCGTGGCCGCGGACCTCGCGACGCACCTGGGCTTCTCGCTGCACTACGTGCACGACCTGCCGCACTCGACCCGCTCGGTCATCGACCTGCGCCACCACCGCGTGTACCTGCCGAGCACGGGCACGCGCGCGTCGAGCGACCCGCGCTCGGCCCTGCTCCAGGCGCTCGCGTCGCACGTCCTTGGCCACCACGAACCGCGCGACTACGCCGAGTTCCTGCGCCAGCGCGTCGAGGCCAACTACCTCTCGGCCGCGCTGCTGCTGCCCGAGCGGGACGCGGTCAAGCTCCTCAAGGAGGCCAAGGACGCCCGCGAGATCTCGGTCGAGGACCTGCGCGACGCGTTCTCGGTCTCCTACGAGACCGCGGCCCACCGGTTCACGAACCTCGCCACGACGCACCTGGGCATCGGGGTGCACTTCATGAAGATCCACGAGTCCGGGATCATCCACAAGGCCTACGAGAACGACGGCGTGCGCTTCCCCGCGGACCCCCTCGGCGCGGTCGAGGGCCAGTACGTGTGCCGCAACTGGACCGCGCGCACGGTGTTCGCGGTCGAGGACAGGTTGAGCCCGTTCAGCCAGTACACCGACACCCCGACCGGCACCTACTGGTGCACGTCGCGCGTCCAGGACTCCGACGACGGCCAGTTCTCGGTGAGCGTGGGCGTGCCGTTCGCGCACGTCAAGTGGTTCCGGGGGCGCGAGACGAGCGAGCGAACGGTCTCGCGCTGTCCCGACGAGTCGTGCTGCCGGCGACCGCCCGTGGCCCTGACCGAGCGCTGGGGCGACCAGTCGTGGCCCAGCGCGCGCCCCCACGCGAGCATGCTCGCCGCGATGCCGGTGGGGGCGTTCCCCGGGGTGGACCAGACCGAGGTCTACCGGTTCCTGGAGGCGCACGCACCGGCGCTGCGGTAGCCGTCTGCTGAGTGCGGAGTTCTTGCGAGAACCGCCCGGCGAGTCGCGCAAGAACTCCGCACCCAGCAGGAAGCGGGTCAGCCCAGGCGCGGGAAGACCGGGTCGGGGCTGCCGACCCGGTCGTCGCTGACCCCCTGCCCGCCTGCCGCCGCGACCGGGAGGAGCTGCTCGCGGAGCCGCGCGGCGCCGTCGGGCACGAACGGCGAGAGCTCGGCCGCCACGACCCGGCACGCCTCGACGAGCCGCGCGAGCACCTCGTCCAGTCGTCCACCCGCGTCCGTGTCCCCGGCGCGCTCGCGGGCTGCGAGCTCCCACGGCTTCTCGGCGTTGACGTACCGGTTGGCCGCGTCGACGATGCGCCACACGGCCCCGGTCGCGGTCCGCAGGTCCGCGTCCGCGAGGGCCGCGTCCACGGCAGGGGCGACCTGCCCGACGGCGGAGCCCAGCTCGTCGGGTGCGCTCGCCCGGGTGCGGGGGAGCGCGGGTACGACGCCGTCCCGGAACCGGTGCACGAGCGTGAGCGTACGGTTGACCAGGTTGCCCACGCCGTGGGCCAGCTCGTCGTCGTGCCGCGCGACGAGGCGCTCGGTCGTGAACTCGGCATCGCCCAGGAGCGGGACCTCGCGCGCGAACCACCAGCGCAGCGCGTCGGTGCCGTAGGCGTCCACGAGCCCGACGGGGTGCACCGCGGTGCCCGCGGACTTGGCGAGCTTGGCGCCGCCGGCCGTGACGTAGTCGTGCACGTGGATCGTGGTGGGCAGCGGCTCGCCCGCCGAGAGCAGGAGCGCGAGCCAGTACACCGCGTGGAAACGTGTGATGCCCTTGCCGATCACGTGCACGCGCTCGTCGCCGCCGGACCACCAGGTGCGGTAGTCGTCCGCGGCGCCCGGGTCTGCCTGGTCCGAGCCGTAGCCCAGCGCGGTGACGTAGTTGGTCAGCGCGTCCCACCACACGTACACCACCTGCGAGGGGTCGCCCGGCACGGGGACGCCCCACCCGTCCGAACGGGCTGCTGGCCGCGAGACGCTGAAGTCCTCGAGCCCGGCGTCGACGAACGCGAGGACCTCGTTGCGCTTGGCGGCCGGGTTGATGCGCACGCGCCCCGTCGCGATCTCCTCGCGGATGCGGTCGCCGTAGCGGGACAGCCGGAAGAACCAGTTCTCCTCGACGACGCGCTCGGGCAGGGGCACGTGCTCCGGACAGCGGCCCGACGCGTCGAGCTCGTCGGGGGTGTAGAACTGCTCGCAGCCCGCGCAGTACAGGCCCTCGTAGGAGCGTCGGTAGAAGTCGCCGGCCTCGGCGCAGCGACGCCACAGAGCCTCGACGCCCGGCCGGTGACGGGGGTCGGACGACGTCGACAGGAAGTCGTCCGTGGACAACGACAGCGCAGGGCGCAGGGCGCGGAAGTCCTCGACGCGCTCGGCGACGAACCCCCCGACCTCACGGTCCGCGGCGCGGGCGGCGCTCACGTTCTTGAGGGCGTGGTCGTCGGTGCCGGTCAGGAAGCGGGTCGGCCGCCCGCGCAGGCGTGCGTGGCGAGCCAGGACGTCGGTCTGGACCAGCTCGAGCGCATGACCCAGGTGCGGGTCGCCGTTGACGTAGGGGATCGCGGTCGTGACGTAGAAGGTGGGGCCGGCGGGCGGTGCGGTGCTGCCGGCCGGCGTGGGCTGTGCGGGCGGGAGGGTCATGGCGCAGGGTCCTCTCGGGGACTGCGGCACCTCGGCGGGTGCCTCGACGGACGCCTCGACCGCACCGGGCCCGGACACACGAAAGGCCTCGCTGCGGCGAGGCCTTGGGTGGTGACGAGCGCGGTCAGCGCATCACGAAGGGCCCCGGGTGGGGCGCATCATGACGGTCGACGAGTGGCTCATACGGTCGACCCTAGCAGGGGAGCGTCGGTGGCCCGAGAGCCCGGCGGCTCCCGTGCGGCGGTCGTGCAGCGGCGCTCACCGACCCGCCGTGCCCGACGCGTCGGACGGCGCCAGGAGCTGGCGCGCGAGCGCGTCGGCGGCCCAGTCCTGCCACGCCTGGGGGGACCATCCCAGGTCGAGCACGAGCGTCCCGTAGGTGTCGGGGCCGAGCAGCGTGTGGGTCACGTCGGCCGCGGCCTCGGTGCTGGTCCGGAGCGTCGCCTTGCGGGCGAGCGCGGCGGTCAGGGTCGCGGCGACGGTCCGCCGCTGGTCCTGGTTCGCGGTCCACAGGTCGGTCAGGGCGGGCAGGCCGGGCGCGGCGTCGCGCAGCACCCGCAGCAGCGGGGCGACGCGGTCCAGGACGGCCCGGGCGCCGGCGGCGTGCAGGGCGAGGTGGCGTGCGGGGACGGGTTCGGCCAGCACCTCGTGCACCCAGGGCCGGTCGAGCGTCGCGACGTCGTCGTGGTCGCCCGCGACGCGCGCGTCGAGCAGCTCCTTGAAGAGCGCGTGCTTGGTGCCGAACGTGTAGTAGATCGTCTGCGTCGCGACGCCGGCGGCCCGGGCGACGTCGTCGACCGAGGTGCGGGTCCAGCCGTTCTCGACGAAGAGCTCGTGCGCCGCGTCGAGGATGCGGGTGCGCGTCGCGCGGGCCTTCTCGGCGCGGGTGGGCGGCATGGGGACTCCTCGGGGACGATTGACTGTAGTGAGACTACAGTGATATTCACTAGAGCATGACTCTAGTGAATGCACGGGACGTGCTCGTGATCGGTGGCTACGGTGCGGTGGGCTCGGTCGTGTGCGCACGGCTCGCCCAGGCCGTCCCCGGCCGGGTGGTGCCCGCCGGGCGCAGCCTCGCCGCGGCGCAGGAGGCGGCGCGCCAGATCGGCTCGCCCCGAGCGGAACGGGTCGACCTCGCCGACCCCGCGACCCTCGACGCGGCGCTCGACAGGGTGGGCCTCGTCGTCCTGGCCGTCGAACCGGGCGACGACCGGGTGGCCCGGGCGTGCCTCGCGCGGGGCGTGTCGCTCGTGGACGTCTCGGCGTCCCGCGGCCAGCTCGAGGCGACCGAGGTCCTCGACGAGGTCGCCCGCGAGGCGGGCGCCGCGGCCGTGCTGAGCGTGGGAGTCGCACCTGGGCTCACGAACCTGCTCGCCCGGCGTGCGCACGACCTGGTCGGCGGCGCCCAGGAGATAGACGTCGCGGTGGTCCTCGGCGGGGGCGAGGCGCACGGCGCGGACGCGATCCGCTGGACGGTCGACGGCCTGGTCGGACCACGGCCCGACGGCGGTCCTCGCCAGGTCCTGCTGCCCGCCCTCGGGCGGCGCACCGTCCACCCCTTCGACTTCTCCGACCAGCACGCCCTGCGCCGCACGCTCGACGTGCCCCGGGTGACGACCCGGTTCGCGCTCGACTCGCGCGTGCTGACGGCGTCGTTGTTCGGGGCGCGGCGCTCGGGAGTGCTGCGTGCGTTCCGCGGTGCGCGCGGGCGGCGCGCGCTCGCGGCGGTCTTCGGTGCCGTGCACGTGGGCGGCGACCGGTTCGCGCTCGCCGCCACGGCCCGCGACGGCGACCGTGCGGCGCAGGTCTCGCTCGTCGCGTCGGGCCAGGGGAGGGTCACCGGGCTGGTCGCGGCCGAGGTGGCGCTCGCGGTCCTCGCCGGGCGCGTCCCGCCGGGCGTTCGCCACGTCGAGCAGGTCGACGGCCTGGCCGACCTTCCGGAGCGGCTCGTGGCGGCCGGGGGAGACGCGGCCGTCGAGCTGTTCGTCGACGGGGTCGCGGCTCAGTCTCCCGCGGTGGTCCCGGTGTCGCGCGCGCTCCACATCGCGAGCCAGTCCTCCCACGAGGGGCCCGGGGGAAGGTCCGCGGAGGCGGCGGTCGCCGGGGAACCCGCTGACGCGGCGGCCTGCGCGAGCCCGGCGAGCGTCACGCCGAGATAGCGCAGGTGGAGGGCGTCGGCCTGCGCGCGCGGCAGGGGGAGGGGCGGGCGCAGGTGGGTGATGAGCAGCATCAGGTCCGCCGGGGTGAGGGTGGTCGGCACGAGTCCGGCCGCGCGGTCGACCACCAGGAGCTCCTCGAGCGCCCCGTGCAGCGCGGCGGACGCGGTGTCGACCTCGGGCGTCGCGGGCGGGTGCTCGCCCGAGGAGATGATGAGCGGGCCGAACGACTCGAGGATGTGCCGCCGCAGGAAGGTCTCGACGGCACCCGTCGCGGCGACCTCCGTGGTGCCGGCCCCCTGGGCGCACTCGCGCGCGATCTGTGCGAGCTCGTCGATCGCCGCGACGTGCAGCGCGCGGACCAGGGCGTTCTTGGTGCTGTAGCGCCGGTAGACCGTCCCGACGCCGACGCCTGCCCGCTCGGCGACCTGCGCGATCCTCGCCTCGGGACCGTGGAGGGAGAAGACCTCGCGCGCTGCGACCAGCACGTTGCGGTCGTTGGCGAGGGCTTCGCGCTTGCGACCGGCGAGCGGCGGCGAGGTCGGGTCCGGAGGCATGCCTTCACGGTAGCCGTCGTGGATGCTACTTTGGAACGGAACGGAGATTCCGTTCCGTTCCATCTGCTGCCGGTCCGCCGGCCATCGACCGAGAGCCGTGCCCGTGACCCGTCCTGCCCCCACGTCCACCGCCACCCTTCCCGGCACGGCCACGGCGCCGTCGGCCCCGCCCGGAGAGAGCGGCCCGGGAGTGCGGGCCAGGCCGGCCCTGGTGATCCTTGCCCTCTCGACCGCGGTCCTGGCCTTCTCGCTCATGCAGACGCTCCTGGTGCCGGCCCTCCCGACGCTGGGCGAGGCCCTCGGGTCGGGGCCGCAGGGGACGGGATGGATCCTCACGGCCTTCCTCGTCGCGGGTGCCGTGCTCGCCCCTGTCGTCGGCTCGCTCGGCGACCGCTACGGGCACCGTCGGGTCCTCGTCGTCACGCTCGTCGTCTTCGCCGCGGCGACCGTGGCCGCGGGCCTCGCGCCGAACCTGGGCGTCCTGCTCGCGGCGCGCGTCGTCCAGGGCGTGAGCACCGCGACCTTCCCGCTGGCCCTCGCGATCTCGCGCCGGTCGCTCGACGGGCGGCACCTGGTCACCGCCCTCGGGTGGCTGTCCGGGATGGTCGGGGTCGGGGCGGGCGTCGCGCTGGTCCTGGGCGGTCTGATCGTCGAGTCCCTCTCGTGGCACTGGCTCTTCTGGTCGACCGCGGCCCTGGTCCTCGTCGCGCTCGCGATGGTCCTCGCCTGGGTCCCGGCGACACCTGCCCGTCCTGCGGGACGCGCGGCGCGCACCGACTGGGCGGGGACGTTCCTGCTCGCGGGAGGTCTCGCAGGGTTGCTGCTCGCGGTCTCCCAGGGCCGGTCGTGGGGGTGGACGTCGCCGCTGACCTGGGGCGTCGGGCTCGCGGCGGTCTGCGCCCTGGCCGTGCTGGTCCTGGTCGAGCTGCGGTCGCCCGCGCCCCTGGTCGACGTGCGCACGTTCCGCAACCGGTCGCTCGTGATCACGAGCGTCCTGACCCTCGCCCTCGGGTTCGTGCCCTACGTGTTCTACGTGAGCCTGCCGCTGATCCTCCAGGCACAGCCCAGCGCCGGGTCGGGACTCACGGTCACGCAGACCGGTCTGGTGCTGCTCCCCAGCGCGGTCCTGGTGTTCGTGGGCGGGCGCGTCGCCCCGGCGCTGAGCATCCGCTTCGGCGCCAAGTCGTTGGCGATCACGGCCGTCCTGGTCATGGCCGTCGCGGGGGCGGGCCTGGCCGTCTGGCCGGGCGAGATGTGGTCCGTCCTGGTGTTCTTCACGCTCCTCGGGCTCGGCAACGGGATCGGGTTCGCGGTGTGCGCACAGCTCGTGACGATGCTCTCGCCGGCCGACGAGGTCGCGGCCGCCACGGGGCTCAACGCGGTGCTGCGCACGGTCGGGTCGGCTGTCGCGGCCCCGGTCACGACCGCGCTCCTGGCGGGGGCCGTGGTCCAGGGCGGGACCGTCTCGTCGACGACCCCGTTCTCGGTGGCCTTCGGGCTCGCTGCGGTCGTGGGCCTCGTCGCGCTGGTGGTCGCGGGAGCGCTGCCGTCGGCGCGCGCGGGCGGGGCCCGCGCCTGACCTGCGCTCGCCCAGGAACGCCGACGGCGGCGCGCACCCTCCCCGAGAAGGTGCGCGCCGCCGTCGGGCGCGGGGAGCGGGTGCCTCAGCCCGTCGAGCTCGACGCGGCCGGCTGCTTGGTCAGCATCTGCTCCTTGAGGCGCAGGGTGTCGTCCTCGTCCCAGCCGTCGGGGGCGTTGAGCGCCGACCAGCCGTCGGCGTACTCGAGGTAGTAGACGTGCCCGTGACCCGCGGGGATGTCGGAGGCAGCGGCCACGAACAGGTCGCCCGTGAGCTGCCAGAACGTCACGACGGGGCGCCACTCGACGGCGTCGAGCACGTCGGGCCCGCGGGGCTCGCGCATCCAGTCGGGCTCGGACCACAGCGTCGTGGGGGACCACCACGTGACGCCGTCGGACGCGTGCTGGACGTACACGACGCGCGGGGTCTCCCACGTGCCGGGCACGGACCAGATGTTGGCCGCGCTCGAGACCTCGGTGCCCCACCGGACCTGTGCGCCCTCCTCGTACACGGGCGAGTACTCGAGCGAGCCGGCGTCGCGGTGGGTCGTGAAGTCGGTCCAGTTGGGCGTGAAGTTGGGCGTGCCCACGAACATGGCGCCGTCCGTGCGGGTCGTCATGTCCTGCAGGCCGCTGAACGCGCCCTGCGCGCCGAACGAGCCGAGCGAGATCCCGAACGCCATGAGCCGGGGACGCGAGTCCTCGGGCTGCTTCGACCACGCCTCGTACACGGCCTCGTAGAGCGCCTTGCCCGCGTTCGGCGGGGTGCTCCGGTCACCGACGAAGCTGATCCAGCTCGGCAGGTACGAGTACTGCATCGAGGCGATCGCGGTGTCGCCGCCGTGCATGAGCTCGAGCGAGCTGCTCATGCCGGGGTCCACCCAGCCCGTGCCGGTCGTGGTGGCCACGACCAGGACCGAGCGGTCCCAGGCGTTCGTGCGGTCGAGCTCGTCGACCACGCGCTGCGCGGTCGCGTCGAGGTCGCCCTCGGGGTCGAGGCCCGCGTACACGCGGATGGGCTCCTGGACGTCTGCCGGGTCGATCACGTCGCCGCCCGCCGCGAACTCGGTCAGCTCGGCCTGCGTGGGGCCGAGCGCCACGAACCGGCGCCCCTCGGCGCCGAGCGACTCCCAGGACGAGCCGGACTCGGGCGAGCCCGACCGGTCGGGCGAGGTCGGCGGGGCGAGCTTGGGGTCGATCTGCTCGTTGGCGCTCGCGTAGACGTTGTTGAGCATGTGCAGCGCCCCGGCCCAGATCACGCCGTTGAAGAGCAGGACGACCACGACCGCGACGATCACCCCGCTCAGGAAGCGGGCGATCGGCTTGGGCATGATGTTGTCGACCAGCAGGCTCACCCACTGCGCGACGCGGCGCAGCGCGCGGCCGAGCTGCAGGACGCCGATCGCGATGAGGACCGCGACGAACACGACCGCGACGTCGTTGGCCGGCGCCTGCTCGGGCATGCCGAACAGGGCGCGCAGCTCGTGCTGCCAGCGCGCGCCGAGCACCAGGAAGAGCGGCACGAGGACGATCGTCGCGGCCCCCAGGACCCACCAGGCGATCCGGCTCACGCGCGGGCTCCAGCGGATCCGCAGCCCCACCTTGAGGGCGAACCACTCGACGAACGCCCCGATCCCGTACCCGCCGACCATGCTCATGCCCGTGATGAGCGCCTGGTAGTACCAGGCGCGGGGGATGAGCGAGGGCGTGAGCGAGTAGCAGAAGAACAGGAGGGCGAGGACGAGCCCGGTCGTGGAGAAGCGCCGTGCGTAGTGCTGGAGCCACGCCCACGCCCGACGGCGCCGCGACGGCCGGGCGCTCGGCTCGCCGTCGGGCGTGGTCGAGCGCGCGCCGGGCTCGTCCGTCGGCCCGGCAGGCTCGGCCTGGCCGACGGCCTCGGCGACCTCGGGCGACCCGGCGTCCGGAGCGTTCTCGGGCTTCTGCGTGACGTCTGGCTGCACGGGTGCGATCGTACGGGGCTGGGGGTTTCGCGCCACCGGGCGCCGGGTGAAGCGGGTCAGCGCTCGTCGTCGGCCGCGTCGCCGATGTACGTCGACACGTCGTCGGGCAGCCCGTCCTCGTTCATGTCGTTCGAGCGCTTGCGCCGGGCGTCCCAGCGCAGCGCGGCGGCCGCGAGCAGGGCCGAGATCACCGACGCCAGCAGGACCGCGGCCTTGGCCGACTCGGTGTGCTCGGAGTCGGGGAACGACAGCTCGGCGATGAGCAGCGAGACCGTGAACCCGATCCCGGCGAGCAGGCCCACGGGCAGCAGGTCGCGCACCCCGATGCCCGGGGCGAGGCGCAGCGGCGTCAGCCTCGTCACGAGCGCCGTGACGCCCAGCACGCCGATGCCCTTGCCGACCACGAGCCCCACGATGATGCCGATCGCGACCGGCTGGCCGATCATCTCGCCGACCCCGCCGCCGTCGACCAGCGAGACGCCGGCCGCGAAGAACGCGAAGATCGGCAGCGCGATCCCCGCGGAGACGGGCCGGACCACGTGCTCGTACTGGTGCGTGCGCGAGGACTTCTCGCCGAACAGGACGACGGCCGGGACCGTGAAGCCCAGGAGCACGCCCGCGACGGTCGCGTGGATCCCGGACGCGTGGACCAGGGCCCAGACGACGAACGCGAGCGGGAGCAGGAGCCACCAGTGCGTCCGGCGTCGGCGCACCAGGAACGCGAACAGCGCGACGCCCACGAGCGCCAGGCCCAGCGGGGCCCAGTGCAGCGTCTCGGTGTAGAAGACCGCGATGACGACGATCGCGAGCAGGTCGTCGACCACGGCGAGCGTGAGCAGGAAGGTGCGGATCGCGGTCGGAAGCCCGCGGCCGAACACCGCGAGGACCGCGAGCGCGAACGCGATGTCGGTCGCGGTCGGGATGGCCCAGCCGTGCACCGCGTCGGCGCCCCCGCCCCACAGCGCGACGGTGACGTAGAGGATCGCGGGCACGACCATGCCGCCCACGGCCGCGAGCATGGGCACCCCGGCCTGGCGCGGGTTGCGCAGCGAGCCCGAGACGAACTCCTGCTTGAGCTCGACGCCGACCACGAAGAAGAAGATGGCCAGCAGCCCGTCGGCGGCCCATGTGGACAGCGACAGGTCGAGGTGCAGCGCCTCGGGACCGAACGTCAGCGCGGACAGGTCGAAGTACGCCGCACGCCAGGGCGAGTTGGCCCACACGAGCGCGATGATCGCGGCCCCGATGAGGAGCGCACCGCCCGTGGTCTCGCGCGTGACCCAGCGCTTCCAGCGCTGCGCAGCGGTGGGGCGCGTCGTCGGCAGGGGAGCGGGGGCGGGGTTCTGGCTGCCCGACGGCGACGCGCTCGCCGGGAGGTTCGTCGCACCGTCCGCGGTCGCCGGGCCGGGGGTCGCGTCGCTCGTGCGAGGGGAGTCGTCCGGGGTGGGGGTGTGCTGCTCGTGCGTGCTCACAGGTCTCCTGCGGTTGAGGGGTCGTCGACGTCACGCCGACCAGACTTCCCGGCACACCAGCCTCCCATCTTACCGGTCGAGCGGCTCGGTCGGCCTGGGCCGGCTCTCGGCGGACGGTCCTGAAGGAGGACGGTGGGATCGCCCGGGGACGCCGGAAGGTGGACCTCGGCGGGCGACAGGTCCGCCGAAAGGGGGATGTCTCGGACACCTCGCCCACGGGAGCATGGACAGGTGTACGAGAAACTCTCCGACCGGCCCGACCCTGACCTCCCTCCTCGTTCCCCGGAGGAGACCGTCGTCGGGTGCTCGTCCGCCGACACGCTGTTCCTCCGCGTCGTCCTCCCGGTCCTCGGCGCCGTGGCCGGGGTCGGCCTGCGCTGGCTCGCGGCCTGGATGGCCGGTCTGTCGTGGGCGCCGTGGCAGGGCATCGCCCGTTCGGTCGACACGCTCGCCGACAGGTGGGGGGCGTGCACGGTCGTCGGGCTCGGGATCGTGGGCGCTCTCCTCGGGGCGGTCCTCGCCCAGCACCTGGTCGAGACCATGGGGCGCATCGCCGTGACGTCCACGGGGGCCGGGTTCAGGACCAAGGACACCCTCGAGACCCTCGGGCGGTCCGACGTGACCGACGTGTACGTCGAGGACCAGGAGATCGTCCTCCTCGCAGGCGAGCGGGAGGTCGGCCGGTGGCCCGCGGATCTGCCCCTCGCGAAGGTCCGGGCGGCGTTCACGAGCCACGGGTGGCCCTGGCGGGAGACCGGCGACCCCTTCCGTGCGGCCTACCGCCGCTGGGAGATCGGCGACCCGGGGCTTCCCACGGGCGCCGACGCGCTCCTGCGGGCACGGGCCGGCCTGATGGACGCGGGAAAGACCGACCACGTCCGCGCGCTGCGAGCAGACCTCGCGGCGATCGGGGTCGTCGTACGGGACGACGGGGCCGCCCAGCACTGGCGACCGGCTTCCCCGGCTGCCCCCACGGGGGCGGTCGGCGTCGAGCGCCGCGCCTGAGGCCGTCAGCCCGCCTCGGCGACCAGCCCGGCGAGCTTGGTCACCGTGTTCCAGTTCCGCGCCGTGCCCCACAGCCCGACCGTCCGCAGCAGCACCGCGGGCGTGAGCCTCGAGGTCCCGACACCGCCCTGGTACCAGGTGTAGCTGACAGGCCCGGACCACGCCATGTGCTCGACCCCGTAGCTCAGCGGGTCCAGGGCGGCGACCCGTTCGGGATCAGGTGCCGCAGGGTAGAACGTCAGCAGCAGGTGCGACGGGTCCTGGCTCGCGGCCTCGGGAAACGGGTTCGCCGCGACCGCCCGCTCGAGGTCCGCGCCCGTCAGCGCGAGCACGTCGACGTCCAGCCCCAGGCGCCGGGCGAGCCCCGCGCGCACGAGGCGCGCGACGTCGTCGGGCCCCGAGGCCCCCGACGTCCCCGGCGAGACGACGAGGTTCCCGCTGTTGAGGAGCGTGCGCGCGCCCGCGAACCCCGCGTCCTGCGCGACCGCGCGCAGGTCTGCGGAGGGGACCTTGCGGCCCCCTCCCACGTTCACCCCGCGCAGCAGCACCGCGCAGGCCGAC
This sequence comes from Oerskovia enterophila, assembly GCF_044748475.1. Classification (NCBI taxonomy): domain Bacteria; kingdom Bacillati; phylum Actinomycetota; class Actinomycetes; order Micrococcales; family Cellulomonadaceae; genus Oerskovia; species Oerskovia enterophila. Next base: position 731,442 of record NZ_JBIVFZ010000003.1, on the reverse strand, counting down.
GCGACTCCGGACCCGGCCACGCGTCAGCCCAGCAGGTTGCGCGTCGAGGCCGGCATGCTCGGCGCCACCGCCACGGGCGGGCGGACCACGCAGCGGAAGCCGATGTGGCTCGTCGCGGTGTCGACCGCCTGGGGAGAACGAGCCGCAGGCCGGTAGCGCAGGCAGTACTCCGGCGCGCACAGGTGCGACCCGCCCTTGAGGACCTTGCGGGGGATCGCCGAGCCGGGCTCGGCGCTCGCGGCCGCGAGCGCGTCCGAGGAGTCGCCCGGCACGCCCCCGGCCCCCTCGACCGTCGCCCGGCTGCCCAGGGGGTCGTGCGGGGCGGGGTGGGCCGCTGCCATGGCCGCGCCGGTGCTCGGCGCGCAGCACGCGGGCATCTCGATCGTGAGCGCGTCGCGCGCGGCGGCGACCTCCTCGGCCGTGCGGGCGTCGACCGCGTGGTTGGGCGTGTAGAACGACGACGTCCACTCCCAGACGTTGCCGGTCATGTCGTCGAGCCCGAACCCGTTCGCGGGGAACGTCCCCACGGGGCTCGTGCCGACCCACCCCCGGGCGCCCGTGTTGCGGTACGGGAACGAACCCTGCCAGTGGTTCGCGAGGAGCTCGCCGTCGGGCTGGTACTCGTCGCCCCAGGCGAACCGTGCGCCGTCGAGCCCGCCGCGTCCCGCGTACTCCCACTCGGCCTCGGTGGGGAGCGACCTGCCCGCCCACGCCGCGTAGGCCTGGGCGTCCTCGTACGAGACCTGCACGACCGGGTGGTCCTCGCGCCCGGTGATCGAGCTGCCCGGGCCGTGCGGTGCGCTCCACCGGGCCCCGGGCTGCCAGCGCCACCACTGGCGCCAGTCGGAGAGGTTCACGGGGCCCGCCGTCGGGGTGAAGACGAGCGCACCCGGCTGGAGGTCCTCGGCCGCGACGCCCGGGTAGTCGGCCGGGTCGAGCGGACGCTCGGCGACCGTGACGTAGCCGGTCGCGTCGACGAACGCCGCGAACTGCGCGTTGGTCACGGGGTGCTGCTCGATCTCGAACGGGCCGACCGTGACCTCGTGGACCGGGGCCTCGTCGGGGTAGAACTCGGTCGATCCCCGCCGGTAGGTGCCGCCGGGCAGCGGGACCAGGGGCGAGAGGGGCGAGGCCGCGCCCGCCGTCGAGCGGGCCGCCGGGCGGGCTGTCGAGCCCGGCATCGAGCCGGGCAGGGGGGCGCCCGCCGTCGTCTCACCGACCGGACCTCGTGCCTGCTCGGGTGCCGATGACGTGCCCGCTGCCGTGTCCATGCGTCTCCTCGTGTCGAGCTCGTTCTCGATACCCGCTCTGATGCTGCTCCGGTGGCGGGCCGTCCCTGCGTCCGCGCCGACGCCGCTGGGTGGGCGGCGGTCGGGTGTGCTCGTGACCTGCAGCGATGCTGCTCGGCCCTCTCGCACGACCCGCCTGACCGAGCCTAGTGCCGCGGGCGGTGGCGGGAGTAGTCGACATCTCGGCAGCAGTCGAACACCTCTGTCGTGTCCGTCGGGCCGTGGGGCGCGAGGTAGAGGCCGGCCGTCGAGGTAGAGGGTTCGCGCCCTCTACCTCGACGCCGGCCCTCTTTCTCGGCGGACGACGTCCCGGCCGCGTGACGTGCCCCACGGTGGGGGGCTTCTCTCTCGACCCACCGGTCGCAGGGGCGTATATTCCGACGGGAATATTCCTGGGGGAGCGAACGCGTCCGAGCACTCGGCGCGTGCGCCCGGCCCGTCGGTCGGCCGGCCCCGCCGACCATCACGGCCCGCCCGGCCGCCCGAACCAAGCGACGAACGAACGAACCGCCGTCAGGAGGAGAGCGCATGGCACGCAAGGAGCTGTCCGCCGCCGCGCTCCTCCTGCTCGGGCTCCTCCACGAGCAGCCCATGCACCCCTACCAGGTCCACCAGACGCTCAAGCAGCGCGGGGACGACCGGCTCGCGAGCATCACGCCGGGCTCGGTCTACCACGCGATGGACCGCCTCGCGGCGGACGGGTATGTCGAGGTGGTCGGTACCGACCGCGAGGGCAACCGGCCCCAGCGGACCACGTACCGCCTGACGGAGGGCGGGCGGGACGCGTTCGCGGACCGCACGGCCCTGCTCCTCGGTCACCCCCGGCGCGAGCACCCGTGCTTCCCGCTCGCGCTGTCCCAGGCCCACGCGATCGGCCACCAGAGCGCGGTCGATGCGCTGCGAGCCCGCCGGGCCGCGACGGCCGACGAGCTCGCCTCCTACACCAGCAGGTACGACGTCGTCCGGCACCACGGGCTGCCGCGTCGCCTCCTGCTCGACGTCGAGTACGACATCCACCGGATCGAGTCCGAGCTGGCCTGGCTCGACGGCCTGCTCGCCGACCTCGACTCCGGAGCCCTGGACTGGGACGAGTCCGTCCCGCAGTCCTTCCGTGACTTCGCTGCCGCCCGCTCGCAGGCGGCAGCGACGGATCACGTGCCCTGACGGGCCGCCGGCGTCACGCCGGTGCCGCTGCTCGCGCAGCCTTCTCGCACACCCCCGCACCTCTCCGAGCCCCGAGGACCACCCATGACCACGCCACCCTCTTCCGGGAGCCTGCCGACGGCAGGCACCCGGACGGCCCCCGCCACGCCGCCTTCCCCAGCCGACGCGCCGGTGGGCCCGCCGGCTCCTGCCGGACCCCCGCTCGTCGACCTCGGCGGGCGCAGCCCGTGGAGCATCCTGCCCGCGCTGTGCCTGGGCTTCTTCATGATCATGGTCGACACCACGATCGTGAACATCGCGGTCCCCACGCTGGTCGACACGTTCGACACGACCCTGACCGCGGTGGGCTGGGTCAACAGCGCCTACCTGCTCAGCTACGCGGTGCTCCTCCTGCTCGCCGGGCGCCTGGGCGACCGGTTCGGCCCCAAGCCCGTGTTCGTCCTGGGCCTCGTGGTCTTCACGCTCTCGTCGCTGTGGTGCGGGCTGTCGGGATCGGTCGAGATGCTCATCGTGGCGCGCGCGGTCCAGGGCGTCGGCGCGGCGCTCATGACCCCGCAGACCATGTCGATGATCACGCGCGTCTTCCCACCGCGTCAGCGCGGGGCCGCGATGGGTCTGTGGGGAGCGGTCGCGGGCGTCGCGACCATCGCGGGCCCGCTGCTCGGCGGCGTGTTCGTCGAGACCTGGGGCTGGGAGTGGATCTTCTTCGTCAACATCCCCGTGGGCGTCGTGGCTCTCGTCCTGGCGCTGCGGAGCCTGCCGTCGCTGCCCACCAACAAGCGCAGCTTCGACATGATCGGCGTCGCGCTCTCGATCGTGGGCCTGTTCCTGTTCGTGTTCGGCCTGCAGGAGGGCGAGACCTACCACTGGGGCACCGTCGTGGGACCTCTCACCATCTGGTCGATCATCGGCCTGGGCGTCCTGGTGCTCGCGGCGTTCGTGCTGTGGCAGCGGCACCTAGGCGACCGCGCCCTGCTGCCGCTCACGCTGTTCCACTCGCGCAACTTCTCGCTCGCGAACGTGTCCGGCATGGCCGTGTCGTTCGGGATGATCGGGATCTTCTTCCCGCTGACGATCTTCCTGCAGTCGATCCTGGGGCTCTCGCCGATCGAGGCCGCGCTCATCAACCTGCCGGGATCGCTCGTGTCCGGCGTCGTGGCGCCGTTCGCGGGCAGGTTGTCCGACCGGATCCCGGCCAAGTGGGTCGTGGCGACGGGCTTCGCGCTGCTCGCCGCCTCGGTCGTGTGGCTGAGCGTCGCGGTCGCGCCCGACGCGAGCACCCTGTCCATCGTCGCGCCCATGACCCTGTTCGGGATCGGGACCGGGGCCGTGTTCTCGCCGCTCGCGAACCTCGCGACCTCGGGGCTCGACCACCGCACCGCGGGCGCCGGAGCGGGCGCCTTCAACACGTTCCGCCAGGTGGGCGGCGTGATCGGGTCGGCCGCGATCGTCGCGACCCTCACGAGCCGGCTCTCGGCGACCCTGCCCGCGGCCGCGCGCGACGCCGCGGCGGGCCTGCCCGCCGACCTGCGTCAGCCGTTCGTCGACGGCTTCGCGTCGGCCGGCGGGGCGTTCACCGGGGGCGCCCAGGCCATGGAGCTGCCCGCGGGCATCCCGCCCGAGGCCGCGGCGCAGATCCGCGAGGCCGCCACGACCGCGCTGCACCAGGGCTTCTCGGTCGCGGTCGGGCAGACGCTGCTCGTCACGTCGGCGGTCCTGGTGATCGGGCTCGTCGCGGCGCTCGCCATGCGCGCGACGCACGTCGCGCACGCGGACTGAGCACTCGCGGACGGTGCCCGACGGCGGAGCGCACGTGCCGCCGTCGGGCACCCGGGGCTCGCCCACCCCGTCCCAGGGGGTGGGCGGGCCCCGCTCGCGTGAACGGCAGGTGACATCTCGGACGCGCGGCGTGTCAGGTCGACACGGCCGAACTTCACGGGCGTAGTTTCGAACGTGACGGACGACACACGTCGTCCTCCGGGAGGCCATCCGATGGAGTTTCTGCTCCGCGCAGGAGGGCCGGCACCGGCCATCCGTCGGCCGGTCGCCTGCCCCACCCAGCGAGAACGGCGCCGCGCGCCGGAGGGAGCCTGCTGTGGTCCGAACCGCCTCTGCTTCTGGAGCTGCACCCGACGTCACGGGCGTCGCGTCCCCTGACCCGACGAGCCCCGACCCCGCGACCTCCGCGGCCCGTCGTACCTTCGTCATCGACACGTCCGTGCTCCTGTCCGACCCGCGAGCCATGCTGCGCTTCGCCGAGCACGACGTCGTCCTCCCTGTCGTCGTCATCACGGAGCTCGAGGCCAAGCGGCACCACGCCGAGCTCGGGTACTTCGCCCGCAGCGCGCTGCGCATGCTCGACGACCTGCGGGTCAAGCACGGCCGCCTAGACGCCCCGCTGCCCGTGGGGGCCGTCGGCGGGACGCTGCGGGTCGAGCTCAACCACACGGACCCCACCGTGCTCCCCGCCGGGTTCCGCCTGGGCGACAACGACACGCGCATCCTGTCGGTCGCGGCCAACCTCGCGAGCGAGGGCTGCGACGTGACCGTGGTGTCCAAGGACCTGCCCATGCGGGTCAAGGCCTCCGCCGTGGGGCTGCGGGCCGAGGAGTACCGGGCCGAGCTCGCGATCGACTCGGGCTGGACGGGCATGGGCGAGATCGACGTGAGCGACGAGCAGATGGCCGACCTGTGGGAGCACGAGTCGGTCGAGCTCTCAGCTCTCGACGCCGCCACGGTCGCGGCCGCCGAGCCGCTCCTGGTGCACTCGGGGCTCGTGATCCACTCGCCGCGGGGTTCCGCGCTGGGTCGCGTCACGGCCGACAAGCACGTGCAGCTCGTCCGCGGGGACCAGGACGTGTTCGGCGTGCACGGGCGCTCGGCCGAGCAGCGCATCGCGATCGATCTGCTGCTCGACCAGGAGATCGGGATCGTGTCGCTCGGCGGGCGCGCCGGGACGGGCAAGTCCGCGCTCGCGCTCTGCGCGGGCCTCGAGGCCGTGCTCGAGAAGAGGCAGCACCGCAAGATCATGGTCTTCCGCCCCTTGTACGCCGTGGGCGGCCAGGAGCTCGGCTACCTGCCCGGCTCCGAGGCCGAGAAGATGAACCCGTGGGCGCAGGCCGTGTTCGACACCCTGGGCGCGCTCGTGTCCAAGGAGGTCATGGACGAGGTCGTGGACCGCGACGTGCTCGAGGTCCTGCCCCTGACCCACATCCGCGGGCGCTCGCTCCACGACGCGTTCGTCATCGTCGACGAGGCCCAGTCGCTCGAGCGCAACGTCCTGCTGACCGTGCTCTCGCGCATCGGGCAGTCCTCCCGGGTCGTCCTCACGCACGACGTGGCCCAGCGCGACAACCTGCGTGTCGGTCGGCACGACGGCGTCGCCGCGGTGATCGAGGCGCTCAAGGGCCACCCGCTGTTCGCGCACGTGACCCTGACGCGGTCCGAGCGCTCGCCCGTCGCGGCGCTCGTGACCGAGATGCTGGAGAGCATCGAGGTCTGACCTCGCCGGACCCGGTGCGTCGTGGCCCTCGGTCCTCACGGACCGGGGGCCACGCCTGCGCCCCCGCGGTCAGACCGCGGCACCTCCCGTGCCCGGTGCCGCCGGACGGCGCCGGGCGTGGACCAGCACCACGGCGAGCACGCCGACGAGGGCGCCGACCGCGGTGTCGAGCGCCCGGTCCAGCGCGATGCCCTCGCCCGACCCGCCGAGCGACGTCATGAGCAGGGCCATGGGCGTGATGGTCAGCATCGCGAGGCCGTAGTGACGCCCCACGACGATCTCGGTCACGACCTGGAGCACGACGACGAGCGCCGCGGTCGCCCAGAAGCCGAGGTGCGCGTCGAGCAGCGGCCACGCGATCAGGGCGCCCGCGACCGTGCCGAGCGCACGCTGGAGCGCGCGGACCACGGCGTGCTGCGTCGTCGTGCCCTGGAGCGTCGCGGTGGCGCCCATCGCGGCCCAGGCCGGGTGCCCGAACCCGGCGACCTGCGCGAGCCCCGCCGCGGCGGCCGCCGCGAGGGTCACGCGCGCCGCGCGCAGACCCCAGCCTCCGTCCGTGAGCGACGCACGGGCGGTCGCGCGCAACGAGAGGCGTGAGGGGAGGTCGGCGGGCGTCCCGGCGGCGCCGGAGAGCTCGTCGGCGAGCCGCAGCGCGGTCGCGCGCGTGCGGCCGTGCGAGGCGTCGTCGGCGAGGACGGTCCGGGCGAGGGCCACGGCGTCCTGCGCCCGCCCGACGGCGCCACGGTCGTCGGGTGCGAGGGCCGCGGCCTCGGCGGCGAGCGTCGCGCGCCGCACCGCCAGACGTGCCGGAGCGCTCGGTCGGACCAGGAATCCTGCCAGGCACACGACGCAGGCGACCACGACGCCCAGGAGCGCGGCGAGGCCTCGCGGGGCCAGGTCGGCGAACGCGGGTGCTCCCGCCAGGCCCGCGCCCGCGGCGAAGACGACGATCGTGGCGCCGGGTGCGCCCGTGCGCAGGAGCTGGCACAGCGCGGTCATGCCGCCGGCGAGCAGCGCGACGATCCCGAGCGTCACCGCGGCCGGGGCGCCCGCGGCCGTGACCGCGGTCGTGAGCAGGATCGAGCCGATCATGGTCGTGCCGACCAGCGCGAGCAGCGCGGCGCGACGGCGGTACGGGTCGAACCGGCCGTAGAGCGAGGTCAGGGCGCCGAGGGCCGCGAAGCCCGCGAGGTCCTGGTGACCGCTCGTCGCGGCGAGGACGAGCGTGAGCGCGACGCTCGCCCCGCACCGCAGGGCTGCCGCGAGGGTCGCATCGACCGAGGTCAGGCGCAGGGCGGCCCGCAGGTGTGCGGGGTCGAGGACGTCGCGCGCGGCGGTGCGGACTGGGGAGTGCTGGTCGGGTGAGTGCTGCTCGGTGGTGGCGTGGGCGGGCATGGCGGTGGCGGTCGACGAGGAGAGTGGCATCCCGTCCAGGATACGCCTCGTTCGCAGATGTTTCACTAGTGAACTAATTGGGCCGGGGCACTACGCTGGTCCCGTGGACTACGTGGAGCGCCTGCGCGAGCAGTGGGCAGAGCAGATGCCCGACGTCGACGTGTCGCCCGCCGACTCGATCGGCCGGATCACCCGTATCGCGGCGCTCCTGGCCGAGGCGAGCGACGCCGCCCTCGCGCAGCGGTCGCTGACCCGCCCCGAGCTCGAGGTGCTCACGGCCCTGCGGCGCGCGGGGCGGCCTCTGCGAGCACGCGAGGTCACGACCATCACGCGCGCGCCCGGTGCCTCGATCACCAAGCGGCTCGACCACCTCCAGCGCGAGGGGCTGGTCGAGCGCACCGTCGTCGAACGCGACCGTCGGGGCGTGCTGCTCTCGCTCACCGAGGAGGGTGAGCGCCTCGTCGACGAACTCTTCCCTGCCCAGCTCGACCGCGAGCGTGCCGCGCTCGACCGGCTCACCGACGACGAGCGCGAGCGCCTCGCCGAGCTGCTCGCGATCGTGCTGCGCCGGGTGGACCCGGTCGAGTACTGAGCCTGTCGGGTCGGCCCGGTGGCTCAGGCCCGGCTGCAGCCGACCTGGCCTGGCCCTGGCCCTGCCCGGCCCTGCCCGGCCCTGCCCGGCCCTGGCCCTGCCCGGCCCTGCCGCGCCCGGCCGCGGACGGGGCATCGGCATCGAACGACGGACCGACGACGGACGGCGTGGGCCGGGTGCCAGCACCCGGCCCACGCCGTCCGTCGTCCTCGCCGAGGCACGCGTCCCGAGGGCGCCGCTGCCTCAGTCGTTCTGGAGGGTCACGCCTGCGGAGGGCGCGTCATCGACAGGACGTCGAGCGCCGTGTCGAGCTGCGCCTCGGTGACCTCTCCGCGCTCGACGAAGCCCAGGTCGATCACTGCCTCGCGGACCGTGAGGCCCTGCTTGACCGAGTGCTTGGCGACCTTGGCCGCCGCCTCGTAGCCGATCACGCGGTTGAGCGGCGTGACGATCGACGGCGAGGACTCCGCGAGCGCGCGCGCACGCTCGACGTTGGCCGTGATGCCCGTGACGGTCTTGTCGGCGAGGACGACCGACGCGTTCGACAGCAGGCGGATCGACTCGAGCACGCCCAGCGCGATGACCGGGATCTGCACGTTGAGCTCGAAGCTCCCCGAAGCCCCGGCCCAGGCCACGGTCGCGTCGTTGCCGATCACGCGCGCGGCGATCATGAGGACGGCCTCGGGGACGACCGGGTTGACCTTGCCCGGCATGATCGACGAGCCGGGCTGCAGGTCCGGGATGAAGATCTCGCCCAGGCCCGTGTTGGGGCCCGAGCCCATCCAGCGCAGGTCGTTGCAGATCTTGGTGATCGAGACCGCGATGGTGCGCAGCGCGCCCGAGAGCTCGACGAGCCCGTCGCGCGAGCTCTGCGCCTCGAAGTGGTCACGCGCCTCGGTCAGCGGCAGGCCCGTGTCCTCGACCAGCAGCGCGATGACGCGCTGCGGGAAGCCGGCCGGCGTGTTGATGCCCGTGCCGACCGCGGTGCCGCCCAGGGGGACCTCGGCCGCGCGGGGGAGCGCCGACTCGAGGCGCTCGATCCCGTAGCGCATGGCTGCCGCGTAACCGCCGAACTCCTGGCCGAGCGTGACCGGGGTCGCGTCCATGAGGTGCGTACGGCCCGACTTCACGACCGTCGCGAACTCGGCCGCCTTGGCCTCGAGGGCCTCCGCGAGGTGCGTCAGGGCCGGGATCAGGTCGTGCACGACGCCCGCGGTCGCGGCCAGGTGCACCGACGTCGGGAAGACGTCGTTGGACGACTGCGACGCGTTGACGTGGTCGTTCGGGTGGACCTCGCGGCCCAGCGAGCGCGTGGCGAGCGTCGCGAGGACCTCGTTGGTGTTCATGTTCGACGACGTGCCGGAGCCCGTCTGGAAGATGTCGATCGGGAAGTGGGCGTCGTGGGCGCCCGAGGCGACCTCGTCGGCGGCGGCCACGATGGCGGCCGCGACGTCCTCGTCGAGCACCCCCAGCTCGGCGTTGGCGCGCGCGGCGGCCTTCTTGACACGAGCGAGGGCCTCGATGTGGCTGCGCTCGAGAGGAGTGCCCGACAGCGGGAAGTTCTCCACGGCGCGCTGCGTCTGCGCGCGGTAGAGGGCGGCCGCGGGGACGCGGACCTCACCCATGGTGTCGTGCTCGATGCGGTAGTCGGAAGCGTCGGCAGAAGTCATGGGGCTAATGGTGCCGCACGAGCGCGGGTGATCTCGAACCCGGCCGCGGGGTGGGTGCGTGCTGCACGTCACCCGCGCGGGCCGGTTCCGGTGCGGGAGTCGGGCGCTCAGACGTCCGGCGTGTCCTCGACGTCGCCCACGACCTCGACGAGCCGGGCGCGGCCGTCCGCGAGCGTGTACTCGACGCCGACGATCGCGAGCCGCCCCTCGGCCACGGCGTCAGCCAGGGCCGCCGAGTAGCCGTGGAGCATGTCGACCGTGTGGCGCACGTGCTCGCGGCGCAGCGTGTCCGGGTCGAGGGTCGCGAGGCTGCCCGTGCTGCTCGTGATGTTGACGATCGAGGGGATGACCCGGTCCACGACCGCACGGACGAACCCGTCGGCCTGCTCACCGGTCGCGAGCGTGTGGGCCGCGGCGGCGATCGCGCCACAGCTGTCGTGGCCGAGCACGACCACGAGCGGCGTGCCCAGGATGTTGACCCCGTACTCGATCGAGCCGATCACGGTCGTGTCCAGGACGTGACCCGCGGTCCGCACGACGAACACGTCGCCCAGGCCCTGGTCGAAGATGATCTCGGCGGCGACACGCGAGTCCGCGCAGCCGAAGATCACGGTGTGCGGGTGCTGCGCGACGCTGAGCTCCGCCCGGCGGGCGGCACCCTGCGAGGGGTGCTCCATCTCGTCGCGGACGAAGCGCCCGTTCCCGTCGCGGAGCATGGCCCAGGCCTCGGCGGGGGTCAGCACGGGTGGGGTCTGCTCGGTCGTCTCAGTCGTGGTCACACCCTCCATGCTCGCTCACGGGGGCCCGTCCCGTCGGCGGTGTTCACGATCCGACCCTCGCCGTGGACGCGGCGACCTGGCCGCGCGGGGCGAGCGGCGCCGTCGGGCCACCCGAGGAACCGCTCGGCGGCCCATCGGAATGTCCCTCCTGTGGCGAGTCGTCCGGGAACGGTGTAGCCCTGGGAGGAGTGAACCAACCGAGAACGGGCACGGCGCAGCGCCCGTTGGACGAAGGGGAGACCGTGCACCGACGCATCCGGGCACTCGCCGCGGCACTCGCTGTCGCGACCGTCGTGCCGCTCGCCGCGTGCAGCAGCGGAGAGGGCTCCGGCCCGCCCGTGCTCACCTGGTACATCAACCCGGACAACGGAGGACAGGCCGCGATCGCGGCATCCTGCACCGAGGCGGCGGGGGGCGCCTACACGATCGAGACGTCCCTCCTGCCGCGTGACGCCGCCGCCCAGCGCGAGCAGCTCGCGCGGCGCCTCGCCGCGAAGGACTCGTCGATCGACCTGATGAGCCTCGACCCGCCGTTCATCCCCGAGCTCGCCGAGGCGGGCTTCCTCGCCCCCGTGCCGGAGGACGTCGCGACGGCCGCGACCACAGACGTCGTGCAGGGCGCGATCGACGGCTCGACGTGGAAGGGAGAGCTCGTCGCGATCCCGTTCTGGGCCAACACCCAGCTCCTCTGGTACCGCACGTCGGTCGCCGAGGCCGCGGGCCTCGACCTCACGCAGCCCGTGACCTGGGACCAGCTCATCGACGCCGCGCAGTCCCAGGACAAGTACCTCGCGGTCCAGGGTGCCAAGGCCGAGTCGCTGACCGTGTGGATCAACGCCCTCGTCGCGTCGGCGGGCGGTCAGATCCTCGAGAACCCCGAGGCTCCCGCGGACGAGCTGAAGCTCGGGCTCGAGACCGACGCGGGCCGTGACGCGGCCCGCATCATCGGCGAGATCGGGACGTCGGGCGTCGGGGGACCGGGCCTGCCGAGCGCCGACGAGTCGGCCTCGCTCACGCTCTTCCAGGGGGACAAGGGCTCGTTCATGGTCAACTGGCCGTTCGTCTGGTCCTCGACGCAGGGCGGCGTCGAGGCGGGCTCGCTCGACCAGTCGCTGCTCGACGACATCGGCTGGACGCTCTACCCGCAGACCGTCGAGGGCAAGGACACGCGTCCGCCCTACGGCGGCATCAGCCTGGGCGTCGGGGCCTTCAGCGACCACACCGACCTCGCCTACGAGGCCGCGCAGTGCATCGTGACCCCCGATAACCAGGCCGCGTACTTCGTGTCGGACGGCAACCCGGCGGCCAGCACGACGGCCTACGACGACCCGGCCGTGCAGGAGGCCTATCCCATGTACGACGTGATCCGGCAGTCGCTCGAGCAGGCCGCACCCCGGCCGCAGACCCCGTTCTACAACGAGGTCTCGACAGGTCTGCAGCAGACCTGGTACCCGCCGTCGAGCGTGACCGAGGACGGGACCCCCGTGAAGTCGACCGACTTCATCACCGCCGTCCTGCGAGGGGAGCGACTCCTGTGAGCACCGAGACCCGGGGCGCCCACCCGGCCCGGCCCACGCCGGACCCCGCGCCCGGCGCGGACCGCAGACCCGACAAGAAGGCCAGGGCCGCGCGCAGCGACCGGGCCCGGGCCGAGGCCCGCCTCGGGTGGTACCTCGCCGGACCCGCGTTCGTCGTGATGCTGGCCGTGACGCTCTACCCGATCCTCCAGGCCTTCTACGACTCGCTGTTCAACTACAAGCTCACGGCCCCCGACGACCGCTCGTTCGTCGGGCTCGGCAACTACCTGGTGATCCTCAGCGACCCCGTGTGGTGGCGCGACTTCGCGGTGACGTTCTTCATCATGGTCGTCTCCGTGGTGGTCGAGCTCGTCCTGGGCTTCGCGCTCGCGCTCGTCATGCACCGCGCGATCAAGCGCCTGCGCGGTCTCCTGCGCACCGCGATCCTGGTGCCCTACGGGATCATCACGGTGGTCTCGGCGTTCGCGTGGTTCTACGCGTTCGACATCACCTCGGGGTACGTCAACAGCTGGTTCGACTGGGTGCCCGGGATCGGCCCCGACCTCAACTGGTTCGCGCACCAGGGCACGAGCCTGTTCGTCATCATCGCGTCCGAGGTCTGGAAGACCACGCCGTTCATCTCGCTCCTGCTGCTCGCGGGCCTCGCCCAGGTCCCGGGAGACCTCGAGGAGGCCGCGAAGGTGGACGGGGCGACGGCCTGGCAGCGCTTCTCGCGCGTGATCGTGCCCAACATGAAGGCCGCCATCATGGTCGCCGTGCTGTTCCGCGCGCTCGACGCGTTCCGCATCTTCGACAACGTCTTCATCATGACCAACGGGGCGAACAACACCGAGGTCCTGTCCTTGCTGGCCTACCGGACCTCGATCGGTCAGCTCCAGATCGGCATGGGCTCGGCCATCTCGGTCCTGCTGTTCCTGTGCGTGATCGGGATCTGCTTCGTCGCGATCAAGCTCTTCAAGGTGGATCTGGCCGGCGCGAGAGGGGAGCGATGATGGGCAGCGTCCTGAGCACCCGGGCCCGCGTGTGGTGGGCCGTCATCACGATCGTCGTCCTCGTCGGAGCCCTGTTCCCGGTCGTCTCGATCCTCATGACGAGCTTCAAGGGTCCGAGCGACATCAACTCGGGCACGTTCCTGCCCCCGCAGTGGAGCACCGACAACTACGGGCAGATCCTGTCCTCGAGCGGGTCCGCGCAGGAGCTCTTCCTGTCGGCCCTGCGGAACTCGGTGGGCATCTCGCTCATCGCGACGGCCATCGCGGTGGTCCTCGCGACCCTCGCCGCGTACGCGATCGCGCGCCTCGACTTCCCGGGCAAGCGGCTGATCCTCACGACCGCGCTCGGGGTGTCGATCTTCCCCGTGGTCTCGATCGTCACACCGCTGTTCAACCTGTGGCGCAACATCGGGTTGTACGACACGTGGCTCGGGCTCATCATCCCGTACCTGTCGCTCACGCTCCCGATCGCCATCTGGACGCTCGCGGCGTTCTTCCGCCAGATCCCGTGGGAGCTCGAGCAGGCCGCGCAGGTCGACGGCGCGACGCCCTGGCAGGCGTTCCGCAAGGTCATCGTGCCGCTCGCGGCGCCCGGCGTGTTCACCACGGCGCTCATCGCGTTCTTCATCGCGTGGAACGACTTCATCTACGGCATCTCCTTGACGTCGACGAGCGCGGCCCGTCCGGTGCCCGCGGCGCTCGCGTTCTTCACGGGGGCGTCGTACTTCGAGGAGCCGACGGGCGCGATCTCGGCCGCTGCCGTGGTCGTGACGATCCCCGTGGTGATCCTCGTGGTGCTGTTCCAGCGCCAGATCGTCTCGGGCCTCACGCAGGGGGCGGTCAAGGGATGAGCAGAGCCACCGGCCCGACGGCGCCGCTCGCCCCGAGCGGTCGCCGCACCCTGCGGACGGCGCGCCGCGCGCGGGTGCGATCTCTCCCGGCGGTGCGCGGCGCCGTCGGGCACCCGCGTGAGACCCCGTCCCGCCCCCGAACCCTTCGCTGCGCGACCCCCGACCGAGGAGAGACCTGATGGCGTCGATCACCCTCAAGGACATCGTCAAGAAGTACGGCGACGGGTTCCCCGCCGTGAACGGGGTGAGCATCGACATCGCCGACGGCGAGTTCGTGATCCTCGTCGGCCCGTCGGGCTGCGGGAAGTCGACGCTGCTGCGCATGATCGTCGGCCTCGAGGACATCACCTCGGGAGACCTGATGATCGACGGTCAGCGCGTCAACGAGAAGGCGCCCCGCGACCGCGACCTCGCGATGGTGTTCCAGAACTACGCGCTCTACCCGCACCTGACCGTCGGGGAGAACATCGCGTTCCCCCTGCGCCTGACCAGGGGGAAGTTCACCGACGCCGAGATCCGCGAGAAGGTCGAGCACGCCGCGGACCTGCTCGAGCTGCGCGAGCACCTGGACCGCAAGCCCGCGAACCTCTCGGGTGGGCAACGACAGCGTGTCGCGATGGGGCGCGCGATCGTGCGGGACGCCAAGGCGTTCCTGTTCGACGAGCCGCTGTCCAACCTGGACGCCAAGCTGCGCGGGCAGATGCGCACCGAGATCGCCCGGCTCCAGCGCCGCCTCGCGACCACGACCGTGTACGTGACCCACGACCAGACCGAGGCCATGACGCTCGGCGACCGTGTCGCGGTCCTGCGCAAGGGGGAGCTGCAGCAGCTCGCGAGCCCGCGGGCCCTGTACGAGCAGCCCGTCAACCTGTTCGTCGCCGGGTTCATCGGGTCGCCGCCCATGAACTTCCTCCCGGGGCAGGTCACGGGGGACAGCATGGAGCTGCCGTTCGGGACGTTCGACATGCCCGAGCGGATCGTGAGCGCCGTCGGTGGCCGCGAGCTCGTGATCGTGGGGCTGCGCCCCGAGCACTTCGAGGACGCGCGCTTGGTCGACCCGACCAAGAAGGACCGGGGGCGGACGTTCGACGCGCAGATCGACGTGACGGAGTGGCTCGGCGCCGAGCTCTACGCCTACGTGCCGTTCGAGATGCACGCGTCGGTCGCCGAGCAGCTCGAGGAGCTCGACCGCGAGCTCGACGGGGAGGGCCTGCGCACCCAGTTCGTCGTCGCGCTCGACTCGGCGTCGCGCGTGCGGGACGGTGACACGACCGAGCTCTGGTTCGACCCCGACAAGATGATGGTCTTCGACCCCGAGACGGGCGAGAACCTCACGCACGACCAGGACGAGGTGGACCGGCTCGACCGCGAGAACGAGGAGGACCGGCGCGCCTCGCTCGAGCGGGCTCAGGCGCAGGCCGACGCCCAGGCGCAGAAGGCCAGCGCCTGAGCGGTACCGGTCAGTCGTCCTCGGTCGCCTCGGAGGAGCTGCCCGTCGCGGACGGGGCGTCTGCAGCGCGTGCCGACGCGAGGCGCTCGCGGGCGCCGTCGAGCCACTCCTGGCAGCGGGCCGCGAGGGCCTCGCCTCGCTCCCACAGCGCGAGCGAGGCTTCGAGCGGCTCGCCGCCGGCCTCGAGGCGCGACACGACCTGGACCAGCTCGTCGCGGGCCTGCTCGTAGGTGAGGTCTGCGACGTCGGCGTGGGGAGGGGTGGTGGTCATGGTGGTGGGCCTTCCTGGGCTGGTCTGGTGGGGCGGGGTGGTGCTGGTGGCCGGACGGTCTCAGCGCACGGTGGCGTCGATCGCGCCCTGGGCGAGGCGGACGTGCAGCGCGTCGCCCGGGCTCACGTCGTCGGGGGAGCGGACGATCGCCCCGTCCGGTCCGTGCACGACGGCGTAGCCCCGCTCGAGCGTCGAGGCGGGGGACAGGGCGCGCACCTGGGCAGCGAGCCGGTCGACCTCGCCGTGCGCGCGCAGCAGGATCGCGTCGAGCGAGCGCCGGGCCCGGTCCCTCGCGGTGAGGACCTGCTGCTCGCGCGTCGAGATCATGGTCTCGGGGGCCGCGAGCACCGGGCGCGAGCGTGCGCTGTCCAGACGGGACTGTTCGCGCTGGAGCTGGTGCGTGATCGCGGCGCGGATCCGGGACCGGGCCTGCAGGACGCGCGCACGCTCCTCGCCCACGTCCGGCACGATGCGCTTGGCGGCGTCCGTGGGGGTCGAGGCGCGGTAGTCGGCGACGAGGTCCAGGAGCGGGGTGTCGGTCTCGTGGCCGATCGCGCTCACGAGCGGGGTGCGGCAGGCCGCCGCGGCCCGGACCAGGGCCTCGTTGCTGAACGGCAGGAGGTCCTCGACCGCGCCGCCGCCGCGCGCGACCACGATCACGTCGACGTCGGGGCGCGCGTCGAGCTCGGCGATCGCGGCGCTCACCTGCGCGACGGCCCCCGTGCCCTGGACCGCGACCTCGCGGATCTCGAAGCGCACCTGGGGCCAGCGGGCGCGGGCGTTGACCACGACGTCGTGCTCGGCCTTGGACTCGCGGCCGCACACCAGGCCGACGACTGCCGGGAGGAAGGGCAGCGGGACCTTGCGGGCCGCGTCGAACAGGCCCTCGGCGGCCAGGACCCGCTTGAGGTGCTCGATGCGGGCCAGCAGCTCGCCGATCCCGACCGTGCGCACCTCGTTCGCCTGGAGCTGGAACGACCCGCGCTTGGGCCAGAAGACGGGCTTGGCGTGGACGACGACGTGCGCGCCCTCGGTGAGCGGCGTGCTCGCGGCCTCGAAGACCTTGGCGAGGGCGGCGACCGGGAGCGACATGTCGGCGTCGGTGTCCCGCAGGGTCAGGAAGGCCATCGAGGCGCCGGGACGACGGTTGAGCTGGACGACCTGGCCCTCGACCCAGACGGGGGCCATCTTGTCGATGTACGCCGTGATCTTGCTCGACAGCAGCCGGACGGGCCACGGGTTCTCCGCGGTCGTGTCGAGGGCCCGGGCGGGGAGCGCGGGCGGCGGGGCGGGGCTCGTGGGGTCGGCGGTGTCGGCGGGTCGGTCGGTCACGGGTCAAGACTGCCTCATGGGACTGACAGGGCCACCGTGTGCGCGCCGACCCGTGGGGATCCTGTGGAGTTGCTGCCAGGACCTGGCCCGGACCGCACGCGGACCCACCCGCACGGCCCGGCCCCGGGGGCCCGTCGCCTAGACTCGTGGGGTGACTTCCCCGACTGGTAAGCGTGTCCTCCTCGCCGCCCCCCGCGGCTACTGCGCGGGAGTCGACCGCGCCGTGATCGCGGTCGAGAAGGCGCTCGATCACTACGGCGCCCCCGTGTACGTCCGCAAGGAGATCGTCCACAACAAGTACGTCGTCGAGTCGCTGAGCGACAAGGGCGCGGTCTTCGTCGACGAGACCGACGAGGTGCCCGAGGGCGCGCGCGTCGTGTTCTCGGCCCACGGCGTCTCGCCCGCCGTCCACGAGGCGGCCGCCCAGCGCAACCTCCAGACGATCGACGCGACGTGCCCCCTGGTCACCAAGGTGCACAAGGAGGCCGTGCGCTTCGCGGCGGACGACTACGACATCCTGCTGATCGGGCACGAGGGGCACGAGGAGGTCGAGGGGACGGCCGGCGAGGCGCCGGACCACGTCCAGGTCGTCAACTCGCCCGACGACGCCGCGAACGTCACGGTCCGCGACCCGGAGAAGGTCGTCTGGATCTCGCAGACGACGCTGTCGGTCGACGAGACCATGGAGACCGTCGACCGCCTCCGCGAGCGTTTCCCGACGCTCCAGAACCCGCCGTCGGACGACATCTGCTACGCGACGCAGAACCGTCAGGTCGCCGTGAAGAAGCTCGCGCCTGACTGCGAGCTCGTGATCGTGGTCGGTTCGGCCAACTCGTCGAACTCGGTGCGACTGGTCGAGGTCGCGCTGGGCGCCGGCGCGGACGCGTCGTACCGCATCGACCGCGCGCAGGAGATGGACGAGTCCTGGCTCGAGGGCGTGACGACGGTCGGTGTGACGTCGGGGGCCTCGGTCCCGGAGATCCTCGTCAACGACGTGCTGGCGTACCTGGCCGAGCGCGGCTACGGCGACGTGCAGGAGGTGCGCACCGCGACCGAGGACCTCATGTTCTCCCTCCCCAAGGAGCTGCGCGCGGACCTCAAGGCCGCGGGCAACGCGCCTGCGCGCCCGCGCCGCGAGAACCGGACGTCGCTCTCGGTCGAGCCCGTCTGACCCGTCGGAGCTCCGGCCGCACGCAGCAACCGCACGAAGGCCCGCCCCCCGATGCCGGGGGCGGGCCTTCGTCGTCCGGCCCGACGGCGCCGCTCACCGGGGTGCGTCCGTCACAGTGCCTCCCATCCTGCGCCGCTCACCGCACGTGCCGCTCACGGCATGCGGAGGCCGACGGCACGGGACGCTCGCCTCGCGGCGACCCCGGGTCGCGCTGCGCGTCAGGACGCGTCGGCCCCGCGGTCGCGCTCGTGCCGCCCGGGCCCGTTGATCGTCCCGAGCATGCCCGCGTCGAGGACGCCGGCCCCGCTGTCGCTGCGCGGGCCGTGTTCCGCACCCGCTCCCGAGGCGCCGCCCAGCTCGTCGAGCGCGACGACCGACTCGTTGACCGAGGCGAGCAGCTCGGGGGCGCTCACGGCGCTGAGCTGCGGGTTGGCCGGTGCGGGGGTCTCGAGGTCCTCGTCCACGACGTTGAGGTCGGCGAACCGACGGGCGCTGACGAGGACACGGGTCTCGAGCGACGCGACCGTCTTGTTGTACGACTCGGCGGCGCCCTGGATGGACCGTCCCAGCTTGGCCAGGTGGCTGCCCATGACGGCGAGGCGACCGTGCAGCTCCTTGCCGAGCGTGAGCACCTGCTGGGCGTTGGCCGCGAGGGCGTCCTGGCGCCAGGCGTACGCGACGGTCCGCAGCAGCGCGATCATGGTCATGGGGGCGGCGATGATGACGTTCTTGGCGACCGCGTACTCGAGGATCGAGGGGTCCTGCTCGATCGCGGCCGACAGGAACGACTCGGCGGGGACGAACATGACCACGAACTCCGGGGCGGGGCTGAACTGGTCCCAGTACCGCTTGCCCGCGAGGTCGTCGATGTGCTTGCGGAAGTGGCGGGCGTGCGCGGCCAGGCGTTCTGCACGCACCCGAGGGTCGGCGGTCTGCTGGGCGTCGAGGTAGCCGAGGAACGCGACCTTGGCGTCGACCACGACGTTCTTGCCGCCCGCGAGCCTGATCACCATGTCCGGACGCAGCGCGCCGTCGTCGGTGCTGACCTGGTCCTGCTCCATGAAGTCGACGTGCGGGATCATGCCCGCGGCCTCGACCACGCGGCGCAGCTGGAGCTCGCCCCACGCCCCGCGCACCTGCGAGGAGCGCAGGGCCGTGACGAGCTGGGCCGTCTCCGAGCGCAGGGCCTCAGAGTCGAGGCGCATGCTGCGCACCTGCTCCGTGAGCGTGCCGTGCGCCTCCCGACGGGCCTGCTCGGCGGCCGTGACCTCGGCCTTGACCTGGTCGAGGGCCTTGCTCAGCGGTTCGACGAGCTGCTGGACGGCCTGCTCACGCTTGGCCAGCTCGGACTCGCCGACCTGCTGGCTGCGCTTGAAGCGCTCCTCGGCCTGGGTGAGGAACTGCTCGCTGCTGGTCGCGAGGGCCTTGCGGGCCAGGACCTCGAACTGCGCCTCGAGGCGGGCCTGGTCGCCGCGGATCTCGCCGAGCCTCTTCTCCGAGCCCGCGCGCAGCTCCTCGATCGCCCGTTCGTGGTTGGCGCGCTCGATGTCGAACCGTTCGTCCGCTGCTCGCTCGACGCCCGCGAGGTGTCGCCCGAACCCCTCGCGCTCGGTGCGGAGCTGGCGCTCGAACCCTTCGCGCTCGGCCGCGAGGCGCTCGGCGAGCCCGGCGCCGCGCGCGGCCTCCTGCTGCGCCTGGGACAGCAGGCCTGTGAGCCGACCGATCTCCTCCCGTCCCGAGTCGGGCGCGGACCGCCGCGCGAACCACCCCAGGAGGGCACCCACGAGGAGCCCGACGACGAGCATCAACCACGGCAAGGCGTTGTCCATGCCCGCACTCTGCCAGGTGCCACCGACAGGACCGGTGAGCGACGCCGTCGGGCCTGCGGACGAGCCTCCCACCTCGAAAGTAGTGACATTTCACAGGGGGAGCGGCGGCCCGGCTCCGCTACGTTTGTCCGTATGGCCCACGATCCTGAGCCCCGCGACCAGTTCCCACCCGCGACCCCTGGGACGACGGGAGCGCTCGACGCTCCCGGACACCCCGAGGCGTCCGCCCCGACCGCTCCCGTGCTCGCCCCCGCGGCACCGCCGGCCCCGGCGACGCAGGGGCCTGCGGCCCCCGCGCTCTCGGTGCGCGGGCTGTGGAAGAAGTTCGGCGAGAAGATCGCCGTGGCCGGCATCGACCTCGACGTCCCGGCCGGATCGTTCTACGGGCTCGTCGGCCCCAACGGCGCGGGCAAGACGACCGCGCTGTCCATGGCCACCGGTCTGCTGCGCCCCGACTTCGGCGCGGTCCACGTGCACGGCCTGGACCTGTGGGCCAACCCGCTCGAGGGCAAGCGCATGCTCGGCATCCTGCCCGACGGCGTGCGTCTGTTCGACCGCCTCACGGGCGCCCAGCTCATCACCTACGCGGGCCTGCTGCGCGGCATGGACCGGCAGACGGTCGCCGAGCGCACCGCGGACCTCCTCGAGGCCCTGGGCCTGGCGGCCGACGCGAACACGTTCGTCGTCGACTACTCGGCGGGCATGACCAAGAAGATCGCGCTCGCCTCGGCCCTCATCCACGCGCCGAGCCTGCTCGTGCTCGACGAGCCGTTCGAGGCCGTCGACCCGGTCTCCGCGGCCAACATCCGCGAGATCCTCAACGGGTACGTCGCGAGCGGCGGCACCGTGATCGTCTCCTCGCACGTCATGGACCTGGTCCAGCGCATGTGCGACCACGTCGCGGTCATCGCGGGCGGGCACGTGCTCGCGGCGGGCACCGTGGACGAGGTCCGCGCGGGCCAGAGCCTCGAGGACCGCTTCGTCGACCTCGTCGGCGGCCGTCACACCACGGAGGGGCTGTCGTGGTTGCGCACCTCGTAAGGCTCAAGCTCACGCTCATGCGCAACACGCTCAAGAAGAGCGTGTGGCAGACGATCGGCCTGGCCCTCGGGATCCTCTACGGCCTCGGCATCGCGACCATGGCGCTGATCGGGCTCGCGGTCCTGGGTACCACGGCCCCGGAGACCGCGGGGCAGATCGTGACGATCGTCGGCTCGGTCGTGGTCATCGCGTGGTGGGTGGTGCCGCTCTTCGCGTTCGGCGTGGACGCCACGCTCGACCCGCAGCGCTTCGTGACGTTCGCGGTGCCCCAGCGTCAGCTCCTCGCAGGCCTCGCGGTCGCGGGCCTGGTCGGCATCCCGGGCGTCGTGACGCTCCTGGTCTCGCTCGGCACGACGCTCGCGTGGTGGCGCTCTCCCGTCGCGGCGCTCGCCGCGGTCGTGGGCGGGCTGCTCGCGGTCGCGATGTGCGTCGTGGGCTCGCGCGCGACCACGACGGCGCTCGCGCCCCTGCTCGACTCGCGTCGCTACCGCGAGGTCCTGTCGATCGCGGCGTTCGTGCCGCTCATGCTCGCCGGCCCTCTCATCGGCTGGGCGACCGCGGCGATCGCCCGCGGCCAGGACGTCCTGCCGGTCATCGCGGCCGTCCTGGGATGGACGCCGTTCGGGGCGCCGTGGGCCGTCGCGTCCGCGGTCGCCGACGGCGCCTGGGGCCTCGCGCTCGCCCGGCTCGCGATCGCCGTGGTCGTCGTGGCGCTCGCGTGGGTCGTGTGGGACCGTGCGCTCGCCAAGGCGCTCGTCGCCCCGCGCGGCGGTGCGAGCGCGGGCAAGTCCAAGGGCCTGGGCTGGTTCGACCGCTTCCCGGCGACCCCGGTCGGGGCCGTCGCAGCGCGATGCCTCACGTACTGGTTCCGCGACCCGCGCTACTCGGGGTCCATCGCGGTCGTCCCGCTGCTCCCGGTCCTGCTGTGGTTCGTCGGCTCGAGCATGGGGATCGACGGCGGCGACGGTTTCCGCGAGCTCATGCTCGTGCTCGGGCCGCTCACGGCGTTCACGTTCGGGTTCGCGATCTCGGCGGACATCGCCTACGACCACACCGCGTTCTGGACGCAGCTCTCGTCCGGGGTCACTGGCTTCGCGGACCGTGCGGGCCGTGTGCTCGCGGCCGCCGTGCTGGGGGTCCCGGTCGTGACGGTCTTCGCGGTCGTCTCGGTCGCCTTCACGGGGCGGTGGGACCTCCTGGTCGCCACGGTCGGGCTGAGCCTGGGCGTGCTCGCGACGGGGCTCGGCGTGTCGAGCGTGGTCTCGGCGCGGCTCCTCTACCCGGTGCCCAAGCCGGGGGACAGCCCCTTCAAGTCGCCCCAGGGGGCCGCGATGGCGACCATGTTCGCCCAGATGATCACGATGCTCGTGCTCCTCGCGCTGTCCCTGCCGGCGGCGGGCCTGGCGCTCACGAACGTCCTGACGGGCGACGCGGTGTGGGGCTGGCTCGCGCTGGTCGTGGGCATCGGTCTCGGCGGGCTCTTCCTGGTGCTGGGCATGCGCTGGGGCGGGCGTCTGGTGGACCAGCGGGGACCGGAGCTGCTCCAGCAGGTCATGAGCTACAAGTAGCGGGCCCGACGCCGGCTCTCGCCCGGGTGCGCACGTGCCGTCCTGCACGCGCCCACCCGGGCGAGGGACGCCGTCGGGCTACGGGTCGCCGAGGGCGCGAGCGGGCTGGTGCGCCGCTCCCGTAGACTCAGGCCCCGTGGCTCTTACAATCGGCATCGTCGGCCTGCCCAACGTCGGCAAGTCCACCCTCTTCAACGCCCTGACGCGCAACCAGGTCCTCGCAGCGAACTACCCGTTCGCGACGATCGAGCCGAACGTCGGTGTGGTGTCCCTCCCGGACCCCCGGCTGAACAAGCTCGCGGAGATCTTCGGCAGCGAGCGCATCCTGCCCGCGACGGTCTCGTTCGTCGACATCGCGGGCATCGTCAAGGGTGCGAGCGAGGGCGAGGGACTCGGCAACAAGTTCCTCGCGAACATCCGTGAGGCGGACGCGATCTGCCAGGTGACCCGTGCGTTCGACGACCCCGACGTGATCCGCGTCGAGGGGTCCACGGACTCCGCCGACGACATCGAGACCATCAGCACCGAGCTGATCCTCGCCGACCTCCAGACCCTCGAGAAGGCGCTGCCGCGCCTCGAGAAGGAGGTCAAGATCAAGAAGGGCGACCCCGTCCTGGTCGCGGCCGCGCAGAAGGCCCAGTCCCTGCTCGAGCAGGGGATCACGCTGTTCCAGGGCGCCGCTGCCGCGGGCCTGGACCTGGCCGAGATCGCGAGCCTGCAGCTCATGACGGCCAAGCCCTTCATCTACGTCTTCAACACCGACGACGCGGGGCTCGTGGACGAGGCCCGCAAGGACGAGCTGCGCGCGCTCGTCGCGCCGGCCCAGGCGATCTTCCTGGACGCCAAGTTCGAGTCCGAGCTCGCCGAGCTCGAGCCCGAGGAAGCGGCCGAGATGCTCGCCGAGACGGGCCAGGAGGAGTCGGGGCTCGACCAGCTCGCGCGCGTCGGCTTCGACACGCTCGGCCTGCAGACCTACCTGACCGCCGGGCCCAAGGAGTCGCGCGCCTGGACCATCCGCAAGGGCTGGACCGCGCCGCAGGCGGCGGGCGTCATCCACACCGACTTCGAGCGCGGCTTCATCAAGGCCGAGGTCATCTCGTTCGACGACCTCGTCGAGACCGGCTCGGTCGCGGCGGCCCGCGCGGCGGGCAAGGCCCGCATCGAGGGCAAGGACTACGTCATGGTCGACGGCGACGTCGTGGAGTTCCGCTTCAACGTGTAGTCGCTCGGAAGCCCCGGCCGGGTCGGCGCCGGCCGAGGCCGGCCCGGCCCGGCGCCGGCTCGACGACGGCGGTGGGGACCGCACGAACGACGACGGAGGACAGCCATGGCCCGCCCGTACCACCCCGGACCGAAGCAGTTCGTCTTCGGCGTAGGCGACGGCAACGACCACCAGGTCTTCGTGGAAGACCCGCAGGAGGCCTACGTCGCGTTCTCCGCGTTCTTCAGAGGTCGAGAGTCGGACACCTACACCGTCGACGACGAGCCGGCGGGCCAACGCCTGGTGCTCATGCCCGGTCGAGGTGTGATCGCGCGGAGCGAGTTGACGGGACGGGCCCGGAGCGAGCACCTCACGGTCGACGGGCCCCATCGCTACCTGCCGAGCGCCATGCTGTTCTTCGAGAACGGGTATGCCGGCCTGGACCGCTTCGGCCAGTGGCTCCCGGAGCTCGACGACCTCGACGCGTCACCGGAGGCTCGCGGTGCCGCCCGCGCCGCGGCGATCACGACCGAAGCCGAGGCGATCGAGAAGGTCGCTCGGATCTGGGGAGACTCGGGCATCGTCGACCCGAGCGACCAGTTCTACGTCTTCTTCGATGCGCACGCTCTCGACGATGCCCCGGCAGATCGAGCCGAGCTGCTCGGACTGATCACGTTCCTCGGGCTCCAGCGGGTCGATGCCCCGGCCGGGGCCGCCGCAGGGGAGGTCTGGGTGCGTACCGACGAACGCCTCGACGTCGAGCTCGAGAAGTGGTCATGAGGGACGTCGTCTTCACGCGCGCGAGCGGTTGGATCCCGACCGTGATCCGGGAGGACGGCGAGCTGAGGTTGATGCTCGCTGCCGGGGCCGACGCCAACCACGACCCGCGGACGTTCACCTTCCCGATCGGGGAAGCCCATCTGGCGGTGATCCGCGAGGACCTGGCGAGACACCTGCTGCTGTGGAGCGCGGTCCTTCCGTTGTGCGACGCGGCCGGGACCCGGGGGCGCCTCGACGAGGACGTCGCTGTCGCGCTCCTGGACCCTGTGCTCCTCTCCCCGTCCGTCGACGTCGACGCGCTGTTCGAGCGCATCCCGTGGGACAGGAGCCGGCTCGTCGCGCACGGGGCCCACATCGATCTGCTCGAGCGCGGTCAGGTCTGCGCTTCGATGCGCGAGGCGTCGGAGACGCCCGACGGGAGACGAGCGCAGGCGTACTCGGCGGACCGTCGTCGAGCCGGGCGTGGGGTGGTCCTCGGCCCGCTCGACGCCGCGATCCTGAGGTTCACCGGACAGTACCTGCACGGTGCGACGATCCCGCGACGCCATCCGGACGCCGTCGACCCTGCGCTGCTCTCCGAGGTCATGCGCGTGATCGCGACCGCGGAGCAGGCGAGCTCCGGGATGCGGATCGGCCTCGACCCGCGACGGGGAAGGCGCGCCACGGACAAGCGCGAGTGGGACCGCGTGGCGGAGGCGGTCGAGGCCGCGGTGCGGGGCGCACACCCTGAGCTCGTCGACGACGCGGTACGCACCGTGAGCTTCCTGATGTGCTCGGAGGTCGCGGACCGCACACGGGACCTGCCCGTGGAGGACGAAGCCGTGGTGCTGGGCGACCATGCCGGCGCGAGAAGGACGAGGCTGACGTTCACGGACGACAAGGAGGTCGAGAAGCGGTGGCAGCAGGGTGGCCCACGCACTGCCGACGTGGAGTTCTGGGAGTTCGTCGCTGATCGGTCGGCCTCGGACAACGAGGTGTTCACCATCGAGGACGAGACGATGGGCGAAGGGATCCAGCTCCACTTCTACGCGGACTCGATCGCCCGGGTCACGACGGTGCGCAAGGGTGTCGGCGGGGCGGAACCGGAGTACCGGGTCGAGTACGGTCTGGTCGACGGGATGAGCGGGTACCGGACCGTGGTGAGCGCCTTCGTCCGCGGCGGCTGCGCCGGGCTCGACCAGCACGGCCCGTGGATGTCGGATGCCGCCGAGCTCGAGCGTGCACGCCGG
Source organism: Oerskovia enterophila (assembly GCF_044748475.1). NCBI lineage: Bacteria > Bacillati > Actinomycetota > Actinomycetes > Micrococcales > Cellulomonadaceae > Oerskovia > Oerskovia enterophila. The sequence continues at coordinate 705,798 of NZ_JBIVFZ010000003.1, read as the reverse complement.
CGGCGCGACGCCCGGTAGTCCCGGCTCGACGCACCCACGCCTCGACGAGGAACGAGAGTCGGCTCGAGGCCGATTCCACGACACACGACGACCTGGAGGTCCAATGTCTGATCAGCTGCCCCCGTGCCCCTCGTGCGCGAGCGACTACTCGTACGAGTCCGGCGCGCTGCTGGTGTGCCCGATGTGCGGCCACGAGTGGGCGCCCAGCAGCGTCGAGGAGACCGACGACGCCGACGCGCCAGACGCACGTGCGGTGAAGGATGCCGTCGGCAATCCGCTGGAGGACGGCGACGACGTCACGATCGCCAAGGATCTCAAGGTCAAGGGTGCTGGCGGCGGAGTCGTCAAGGTCGGCACCAAGGTGCGCGGCATCCGGCTGATCTCCGACGGCGTAGGTGACCACGACATCGACGCGAAGGTGCCGGGGTTCGGGCAGATGCAGCTGAAGTCGAGCGTGGTCAAGAAGGTTCTCTAGCCCGTTCGGTGCGTCCGGCCCGACCAGAACCTGGTCCGCCTCCCCGTGCGCGGCGCGCTCAGGACCGTTCGAGCGTCATCCGCCGCCGGGCACGGTGCAGGCTGATCAGCCCGCCCACGGCGGCGCCGCAGCCGATCACGACGAACGCCAGTCCCAGGAAGTGCGGGAAGCCCCACCCGCCGGACGCGAGGGCCGGCAGCTCGCTCGTGAGCTCGACGGTCGGCGGGTCGCCGAGCAGGTACGTGACAGGCCGGCCGATGAGCTGTTCCTTTCCCTGGAACTCGTCGGCCCACCCGGTGACGGACCGACCGCGGACATACTCCGGCCGGTGGTCGGTCTCGGCGACGAGCTGCTCTCCGTCGGTGCCGGTGAACGTGAGCTCCAGCGAGCTGTGCATCTGCTGGTCCGCGGACCAGGAGTGCACGCGGGCATCGGTCACGGTCCCCGACCGCCCCGACGCGACGAGCTCTCTGGCTTCCAGGCCCGGCCCGAGCGCGGCTCCGAGCATGCTCAGGCCGAACAGCAGGAACATGGCCGCGAAGGCGAGGACGACGATCGAGGCGGTGCGCAGCGTCCTGGAGGGGAGGGCGGCTGTCGCCGGAGGGGGCACGGTCACGACGAGGAGCCTATGGCGAAGCTCCTGCGACGTGCGGGTCGCAGGAGGATCGGCTGCGTGACGGAGGTCTCCGAGAGGCCGGTCACACTCCCCGTTCGTGGGACGGGCGCCGCCGTATCGTGAGACGCGGCAGGTGCCCGTTCTTCGTGTCCAGGGTGTTACGTACCGGTTTCTCCCGGTATCCGGACGGAAACAGGACCGTACCGGCCAGTATCAACTCGGTAACGATCGGCTGCCCGAAAGGCGCAACCGGGTGAAGTCACCCATCTTGGTCGGTACCGTTGCCCCAAACCATGGTGGGCTTCCCTGACGACGCCGCCGAGGACGCCCTGCGGGTCACCCGCGCGGTCCTCGAGGCAAGGGAGTCGCCATCCCCTTGAGGAGGAACATTGAACATCAGGCGCACAAGTGCCGTTACCGCGGCCGTGGCCTCGGTCGCGTTGGTGCTGACCGCATGCGGTGGCACGGCCAACGAGGCGGAAACTGACGACGCAGGCATCAACCAGGAGTCCGCGGTCACCGTGGCCTGGGAAGCACCGCTCAACGAGCTCAACCTCAGCTCGACGAACGGCAACGCGACGCAGAACGCCGTGATCGGCTACATGCTGAACTCGGGCTTCAACTACTACGACGAGAACCTCAACCTGGTCGAGGACACCTCGTTCGGTTCGTACGAGAAGGTCTCCGACGACCCGCTGACGGTCAAGTACACGGTTGCCGACGACACCAAGTGGTCCGACGGCACGGCGTTCGACGCGACGGACATCCTGCTCCAGTGGGCCGGCACCTCCGCCAAGTTCAACAACGTCCAGCCCGAGACCGACGAGGAGGGCACCATCACGAACCAGGCCGCCCTGGACGCCGGTGTCTACTTCGACGGCACGACCCCCGGCGCCTCGCTCATCAGCGCGGTCCCGGAGATCAGCGAAGACGGCAAGTCGATCACCTTCGTGTACGACAAGCCCTTCGGTGACTGGGCCCTGAACTTCACCAACCAGTTCGTCCCGGCGCACGTGGTCGCTCAGAAGACGCTCGACATCCAGGACCCGCAGGAGGCCAAGGACGCTCTGCGTGACGCCATCCTGAACGCCGACGTCGCCAAGCTCTCGCCCATCGCGACCTTCTGGAACTCCGGCTTCGAGATGACCAAGATGCCCGAGGACAAGTCCCTCGTGCTCTCGAACGGTGCCTACCTCCTCGACGCGTACGAGGAGAACCAGTACCTGACGCTCAAGGCGAACCCTGACTTCAAGGGCAAGAACAAGGCCTCGGTCGAGACCATCACGGTCCGCTACATCGACGACCCGATGGCCCAGGTCCAGGCGCTGCAGAACGGTGAGGTCGACCTCATCGGCCCGCAGGCCTCGGCAGACGTGCGCAGCGCCCTCGAGGCCCTGCCCGCGATCGAGACCAACAACAGCGTCGAGGGCACGTTCGAGCACGTCGACCTGGTCTTCGAGAACGGTGGCCCCTTCAGCCCCGCGACCTACGGCGGCGACGCCGAGAAGGCCAAGAAGGTCCGCCAGGCGTTCCTCCTCTCCATCCCGCGCCAGACGATCGTCGACAACCTGATCGTCCCGCTGAACCCTGACGCCGAGGTCCGCAACTCGCAGATCCTCATCCCGGGCTCGCCCAACTACGACAAGATGGTCGAGGAGAACGGCTCGAACTTCTACCCGCCCGCGGGTGACGTCGAGAAGGCCAAGGCGCTGCTCGCCGAGGCCGGCGTGACCACCCCCGTCAAGGTCCGCTTCGCGTACAACAACGAGAACGCGCGCCGTGTGAACCAGGTCGCGCTCATCACCGACACCGCGTCGCAGGCCGGCTTCGAGATCGTCGACACCGGCCGTCCGGCCGCGACGTGGGGCACGCTCCTCGGCACCGGCCAGCAGGAGTACGACGCATCGCTCTTCGGGTGGCAGTCGACCTCGACCGCCGTCACCGAGTCGGACGCAAACTTCCGCTACTCGCCCGAGCGTGGCCTGAACAACTACGGCTTCTACTCGAACCCGGCCGTCGACGCTGCGCTCGACCAGCTCCAGGTCTCGACCGACCCCGACGAGCAGTTCGCGCTGCAGCTCGAGGTCGAGAAGAACCTGTGGGCCGACGCCTTCGGCACCACGATCTTCCAGTTCCCCGCGATCCAGGGCTGGAACGAGAACCTGAAGGGCGTCGACGCGATCACCATCAGCCCGACGATCTTCTACGGCTTCTGGAACTGGGAGCTCGGCGCGTAGCGTCGAGCCCATCCGTTCCTGAGCACGGGGCCAAGCCCCCGGCCGGCACCAGGCCCACGCCTGGTGCCGGCCCGTGCTCGGCGCGTCGCACGACGAGGGCACCGGTCGATTCGATCACCGGTGTCCTCGTCGTGGGTTGTGCGGCAGGAGTCCACCATGACCCTCACCTCGCGCCGGCTGAACGTCTCCTCGCGCTACCCGCGCGTAGACTTGCCCGGCCCTAACCTGGGTCCCTAGTTTCAGCGAGGTATGCCCTCCAATGTTCTCTTTCATCTCGCGGCGTCTGCTGGCAGGGTTGGGAACCCTGCTCGTGTCGACGTTCGCCATGTACCTGCTCGTGAGCAAGTCGATCAGGCCTTTCGAAGACCTCGAGTCGCTGACGGACGGCGCGGTCAAGGCGCAGAGGATCGCCGAGCGTACCGAGATCCTGGATCTCAACACGCACCCGGTGATCCGCTACTTCAAGTGGCTCGGTGACTTCGTGACCGGCGACTTCGGCGTCGGCTGGCGTTCCGGTCAGCCCGTCTCGAGCCTGCTCCAGGGGGCCGTCGCCTCCACGATCCAGCTCGTCGCCGCGGCGACGGTCATCGCGATCATCCTCGGCGTGATGATCGGCATCGTGAGCGCGCTGCGCCAGTACAGCTCGTTCGACTACATCACGATCTTCCTGTCCTTCGTGCTCTACTCGCTCCCGGCCTTCTGGGTCGCCGTGCTGCTCAAGCAGTGGGGGGCGATCGGCTTCAACGACTTCCTCAAGGATCCGTCGCTGAGTCCGCTCGTGATAGCGGTCGCCGGTGCGCTGGCAGGGACTGCCTGGATGCTCGCCTTCGGCGGGACGGCCCGCAAGCGGCTCATCACGTTCGGCAGCGCCTTCCTGGTCACCGTCGGCGCGCTCTACTACCTCCAGCTCTCCAACTGGTGGCTCCAGCCGAACCTCGGCCCCGTCATCATCCTGATCACGGGTACGGCGCTCGCCTTCGCGATCACCGCACTGACGGCCGGTCTGCAGAACCGCCGGGCCCTGGGCGCGGCGCTGTCGACCGTGGCACTGGGGCTGGCGCTCTACTACCCGTTGAGGTCCGTCCTCCGTGCGGTCGACAGCTGGGCTCTCGTCGGTGGCCTCGCGGTCCTGACGATCGCCGTCGGCATCGGCATCGGCTACCTCTGGGGAGGACCGGACCGAGGAATCTCCGCGCGCAGCGCTGCGATCACGGCGTTCCTCGTGGCGTCCATGATCTTCGTGGACAAGGTCATGTCGATCTGGCCCGCCTACCTCAAGGCCCCGGCGATCAACGGCCGGCCGCTCGCGACCATCGGAGACGCCACCCCGAACCTCGGGGGCAACTTCTGGGTCGGGACCCTGGACAGCTTCACGCACCTCCTCCTGCCGACGATCGCGCTGGTCCTCATCCAGTTCGCCGGCTACACCCGCTACTCGCGGTCGAGCATGCTCGAGGTGATGAGCCAGGACTACATCCGCACCGCGCGCGCCAAGGGCCTGCCGGAGCGGACGGTCATCATGCGCCACGGGTTCCGCAACACGCTGATCCCGCTCGCGACGATCGTCCCGATCGACGTCATCACGCTCCTCGGTGGCGCGATCATCACCGAGAAGGTCTTCGCCCGTCCGGGCATGGGCACCCTGTTCATCGACTCCTTGCAGGGTGCTGAGGTCGATCCAGTGATGGCGTACCTCGTCATCGTGGCGGCCCTCGCCATCATCGCCAACATCGTGGCTGATCTGATCTACGCAGCCCTCGACCCGCGGATCCGGGTGAACGCATGAGCAACGCCATTTCTCCTCAAGATTCCACGTTCGACCCGAACGTCGAGAACCAGATCGAGCTCAAGGAGGTCGAGGGGCTCTCGCAGAACCAGATCGTCCGCCGGCGGTTCCTCCGCCACAAGGGCGCGGTCATCTCGGTCGTCGTCCTCGCGCTGATCACGGTCCTCGCGGTCACCTCGGTCGGCTTCGGTTCGTGGACCGGCTGGTGGAACTTCGTCCCGTCCGGTCAGGGAGCGACCAACCCTCTGGTCAACGGGGGCGCCCCGAGCTCGGTGCACCCCTTCGGGCAGGACGAGGCCGGTCGTGACATCTTCGCCCGCGTCATGCGCGGCACGCAGACGTCGCTCATCATCATGTTCTCGGTGGGCCTCATCGCGACCGTGATGGGCATCGTCGTCGGCGCGCTCTCCGGGTTCTTCCGAGGCACGACGGACTCGCTCCTGATGCGTTTCACGGACCTCATCATCACGATGCCCGTGATCGTCCTGGGTGCCGTCCTCGGTCTGATGTCGGGCGGCAACAACGCTGCGGTGTTCGGCGCGTTCCTCGGTCTGATCCTCTGGCCGCCGCTGGCCCGTCTGGTGCGTGGCGAGTTCCTCTCGCTGCGCGAGCGGGAGTTCGTCGACGCGGCTCGTGTCGCCGGTGCGAGCAACACGCGCATCATCTTCAAGCACATGCTGCCCAACGCGGTCGGCGTCATCATCGTCAACACGACGCTGCTGCTGAGCTCGGCGATCCTGCTGGAGACGTCGCTCAGCTACCTCGGGGTCGGCATCAAGTCGCCGTCCATCTCGCTGGGTCTGCTGATCAACGACTACCAGCAGGCGTTCGCCTCGCGCCCCTGGCTCTTCTGGTGGCCAGGTGCCTTCATCGTGTCGATCGCGCTGTGCGTGAACTTCATCGGTGACGGTCTGCGCGACGCGTTCGACCCGCGTCAGAAGCGGATCCCCTCGTTGCGCAAGATGGCGCGTGCGCGCCGCATCGAGCGTCCGCTGCCCACGACGCGCCCGACCGACGGCACGGGTGCCGCTGCGGAACCGAGCACCCCGTGACCTGCGCGCCACGGCGCGTCGGGTCACCCTCCGACGGTCGTGACCACGATCGTCGCGACCACCAGGGCGCCGAGCACGGCGAGCTGGCGGACGTTCCAGCGGGTGCTGGCGCCGGGCGTGTCGTCGCGGCGGGCATCGAGGTAGCCCGCCGCGACGAGGGCCGCGTGGCGCTCGGCCACGGCTGCCGTGACGGTCTCGGCCGTCGCGGCAGCCGTGGCGCCGCTGCCGCGCTGGGTACCGTCACGGCGGGTGCGCAGCCAGCGTGCGCTGCCGCTCGACCGGGGCGCGGCCCAGGCGGTCACGGAGCCGCCGCGGTACCTGACCTCGAGCGACCAGCGTGTCTCGGCGCCCTCGAACGCGGGCCACGGGACGTGCACGCTGCGCACCACGTTGTGGACGTCGATCCCGCCGTCGGACACCTCGACGCGTGGCGCCCAGAACAGCATGGCGACCGCCCAGGTCACCAGTGCCGCGCCGGGCAGCGTGCGCAGGCCCGCGGCCGCGCCGTCGGACGTCCAGATCGCGGCGCAGAGCATCACACCGACCACGCCCACCGCCACGGTGAGCACTCGGCCGTACATCGAGAAGAAGACCTTCGTGGGACCCATGGCCCCATGTTCCCAGAGATGCGGCGCCACGAGCGCCAGGTCTCCCACCTGCTGGAAGGACACTGATCATCGTGGCCATCGACACATCTTCCGTGCCTCAGTTCACGCCCACGGGGAGCCCCGTGCTCTCGGTGCGCGACCTGGGCGTGGACTTCTACGTCGACGGGGTCTGGTACCCGGCGGCGACCGACATCAGCTATGACCTGTACGCGGGCGAGGTCCTGGCGATCGTGGGCGAGTCGGGCTCGGGCAAGTCCCAGTCCTCGCTCGCCCTGCTGGGTCTGCTGCCCTCGAACGGGCGCGCACGCGGTAGTGCCAAGCTGGGCGACCGCGAGCTCATCGGCCTGACGCAGGGCGGCCTGCGCAACATCCGTGGGCGGGAGATCTCGATGATCTTCCAGGAGCCCATGACCGCGCTCAACCCCGTCTACACGGTCGGCTTCCAGATCGTGGAGACGATCCGCACGCACTTCACGGTCGGCCCCTCGGAGGCCAAGAAGCGTGCGATCGAGCTGCTCCGTCTCGTGGACATCCCCGAGCCCGAGCGTCGCTTCGACGCGTACCCGCACCAGCTCTCGGGCGGTCAGCGTCAGCGCGCCATGATCGCCCAGGCCCTCGCCTGCGACCCCAAGCTCCTGGTCGCCGACGAGCCGACGACGGCGCTCGACGTCACGGTCCAGGCGGAGATCCTGCGCCTGCTCCGCGACCTGCGTCACCGGGTGGACGCCGCGATCATCCTCATCACGCACGACATGGGCGTGGTGGCGGACATGGCCGACACCATGATGGTCATGAAGGACGGCCACGTCGTCGAGCGTGGGACCTCGGCAGAGGTCTTCGGCGCGCCGAAGGACCCGTACACGCGTCGTCTGCTGGACGCCGTCCCGCACCTGGGTACGTCGAAGACCGGCGTCGAGTCCGTGACGCACCGTGCACCTGCCACGGCTCCGGTCGTGGACAAGGACGTCGTCCTCGAGGCGACCGACATGATCATCGAGTACCCGGCCCGCCGTCGGCAGAAGGCGTTCCGTGCCGTCGACCAGGTGAGCTTCTCGATCCGCAAGGGCGAGGTGCTCGGCCTCGTGGGCGAGTCCGGCTCGGGCAAGACGACCATCGGCCGCGCCGTCGTCGGGCTGCTGCCCGTGACGGGTGGCTCGCTGCGCGTCGGCGACATGAACATGGTCGGGGTCTCCCCGAAGGCGCTGCGCCCGCTCCGCAAGGAGGTCGGGATCGTCTTCCAGGACCCGGGTTCGTCCCTGAACCCGCGCCTGCCCATCGGAGAGTCGATCGGCGAGCCCCTCATGCTCCACAAGGGCATCAAGGGCAAGGCGTTGAGCGCCGAGGTCGAGCGTCTGCTGGACCAGGTCGAGCTGCCCCGGGCCATGCGCAACAGGTATCCGCACGAGCTCTCGGGCGGCCAGCGCCAGCGTGTGGGCATCGCCCGCGCGCTCTCGCTCGAGCCCAAGCTGCTGGTCGCGGACGAGCCGACGTCGGCTCTCGACGTCTCGGTCCAGGCCCGTGTGCTGGACCTCTTCCAGGACCTGCAGCGTGAGCACGGGTTCGCGTGCCTGTTCATCTCGCACGACCTCGCGGTCGTCGAGATGCTCTCGGACCACGTCGCGGTCATGCACCAGGGCAAGCTGGTCGAGGTCGGGACCACCGAGCAGATCGTCCACGCGCCCGTGGACCCGTACACGCAGCGCCTGCTCGCTGCGGTGCCGGTGCCGGACCCTGCCGAGCAGCGTCGGCGTCGTGAGGTGCGTGACGCCCTGCTCGACGCGTCCAAGAACGACCTGGCGCGCGACGAGCGCAAGGAGCTCGGCGCTCTGGCGCGTACGCAGGACGAGGACCGCGAGGACCTCGAGGGCGACCGCATCCCGCAGCAGCCGGTCTGACCGGTCTCGCGCACAGCACGGGTGAGATGCCCGACGACGGCACGCGCCGTCGTCGGGCATCTCGCGTCTGCGGGCAAGGGGAGCGGGGTGTGACGGAGCACCCCCTCCACGCACTGGCCTGCACCCGGTAAGATAGCCGTGCCCGGACGACGGCGCGCGCGTGCTCTGCGCGGGCGGCGCCCGTCTGCTGGCCACCAACTCCGGGGCGGAAACCTCCGTCGCTTGCTCCTCTCCCGAAATGAGTTCTGTATGTCTGTGCGCTCTGACCTGCGCAACGTGGCGATCGTCGCCCACGTCGACCACGGCAAGACGACCCTGGTCGACGCGATGCTGCACCAGTCCGGCGCCTTCGGCGCTCACGCGCACGTCGACGAGCGGGCCATGGACTCCGGTGACCTGGAGCGCGAGAAGGGCATCACGATCCTCGCGAAGAACACCGCCGTGCACTATGCCGGTCCCGCAGCGATCGCCGCCGGTCAGCCCGACGGCATCACGATCAACGTGATCGACACCCCGGGCCACGCCGACTTCGGTGGTGAGGTCGAGCGCGGCCTGTCCATGGTCGACGGTGTCGTGCTCCTGGTCGACGCCTCGGAGGGCCCGCTGCCCCAGACGCGCTTCGTGCTGCGCAAGGCGCTCGTCGCCAAGCTCCCCGTGATCCTCGTGGTCAACAAGACCGACCGTCCCGACTCGCGCATCGAGGAGGTCGTCGCCGAGGCGACCGACCTGCTGCTCGGTCTCGCGAGCGACCTCGCGGACGAGGTCCCCGACCTCGACCTCGACGCGATCCTCGACATGCCCGTCGTCTACGCCGCGGCCAAGGTCGGGCGCGCCTCGACGGTCCAGCCGGCCGACGGCTCGGTCCCGGACAGCGAGGACCTCGAGCCCCTGTTCAAGGTCATCCTCGACAAGATCCCGGCCCCCACGTACGAGGAGGGCGCGCCGCTCCAGGCGCACGTCACCAACCTCGACGCGTCGCCGTTCCTCGGCCGCCTCGCGCTGCTGCGCATCTTCAACGGCACCATCCACAAGGGCCAGACCGTGGCGTGGGCCCGTGCCGACGGCACCATGCAGAACGTCAAGATCACCGAGCTCCTCGAGACCAAGGCGCTCACCCGCGTGCCCACGGACTCGGCGGGCCCGGGCGAGATCGTCGCCGTCGCCGGCATCGAGGAGATCACCATCGGTGAGACCCTCACGGACCCCGACGACCCGCGTCCGCTGCCGCTCATCACGGTCGACGACCCGGCGATCTCGATGACGATCGGTATCAACACGTCCCCGCTCGCGGGCAAGGGCGGCAAGGGCCACAAGGTCACGGCCCGCCAGGTCAAGGACCGCCTCGACAAGGAGCTCATCGGCAACGTGTCGCTGCGCGTCCTGCCGACCGAGCGTCCTGACGCGTGGGAGGTCCAGGGTCGTGGGGAGCTCGCGCTCGCCATCCTCGTCGAGCAGATGCGTCGTGAGGGCTTCGAGCTGACCGTCGGCAAGCCGCAGGTCGTCACCAAGCAGGTCGACGGCAAGCGCCACGAGCCCATGGAGCGCATGACGATCGACGTGCCCGAGGAGTACCTGGGCAACGTCACGCAGCTCCTCGCGCAGCGCAAGGGCCGCATGGAGACCATGTCGAACCACGGCACGGGCTGGGTCCGCATGGAGTTCGTCGTCCCGGCTCGTGGGCTCATCGGCTTCCGCACGCGCTTCCTCACGGACACGCGCGGCACGGGCATCGCGTCCTCGATCGCCGAGGGCTACGAGCCGTGGGCCGGCCCCATCGAGACCCGCGTCAACGGTTCGCTCGTCGCGGACCGCTCCGGTGTGGTGACGCCGTTCGCGATGATCAACCTGCAGGAGCGTGGCTCCTTCTTCGTCGACCCCACGCAGGAGGTCTACGAGGGCATGATCGTCGGCGAGAACTCGCGCAACGAGGACATGGACGTCAACATCACCAAGGAGAAGAAGCTCACGAACATGCGTGCCGCGTCGAGCGACACGTTCGAGAACCTCACCCCTCCGAAGCACCTGACGCTCGAGGAGTCCCTCGAGTTCGCCCGCGAGGACGAGTGCGTCGAGGTCACCCCCGAGGTCGTGCGCATCCGCAAGGTCATCCTCGACCAGACCGAGCGCGCCCGCGCGTTCTCCCGCGCGAAGAAGTCCTGAGCGTCGGCTCAGTCGTCCGCCTGAGCGTGCAGCCCGTGCCGCCGGTCCTCGTGACCGGCGGCGCGGGCTCCGCGCTTCCTGCCCCTCTGGAGAGCGCATGAGGACCGAGCCGGTCCGGCCCCGCGGCGGGCTGCTCGCCGTGCACGCCCATCCCGACGACGAGACCCTCGCGACCGGCGCGCTGCTGGCGACGTGGGCGGCGTCGGGCGAGCCCGTGACGCTCGTGACGTGCACGCGCGGCGAGCAGGGCGAGGTGATCGGCGCCGAGCTCGCGCACCTCGAGGGCGACGGTCCGGCCCTCGCGGCGCACCGTGAGGGCGAGCTGGCCGCCGCGCTCGCGAACCTGGGCGTGTCCGACCACGTGTTCCTCGACCAGGTCGAGCCCGACGGCTCACGGGGTCAGGTCGGTGAGCGTGCCTTCCGCGACTCGGGCATGGCGTGGGCCGCGCCGGGCATCGCCCGGGCCGCGGCAGAGGCGGACCTCCCGGAGGGGGCGTTGGTCGGCGTCCCCCTCGACGAGGCGGCGCGCCGCCTCGCGCGCGTGCTGCGCGAGCGGCGCCCGCGCGTCGTGGTGACGTACGAGCCGTCGGGCGGCTACGGCCATCCGGACCACGTGAGGGCGCACGAGATCACGGTCCGCGCGATCGAGCTCGCCCGGGAGGAGGGTTCCGTGGTGCCCGACGCCGGAGCGTCGGACCCGGAGGACGTCCGGGTGGGCGGTGCTCGCGCAGTCGACCCGTCGGCCGGTCACGACCTCGAGCTGTGGCAGTCGGTGGTGCCCGCCGAGGTCGCGCGAGCAGCTCGTCGTGAGCTGGCCGTCCTGCCCGGCGTCGCCACGCTGCGCGCCGAGCACCCGGAGCTCACGCTGCCGAACCCCGACGAGCCGCTGCCCCCCGTGGCCAAGACGGGTCTCGAGGAGGTCGTCGAGGTCGAGGTCGGGCCGGTGCTCGGTGCCGTGGTCGGCGCCCTGCGTGCGCACGCGACCCAGGTGCAGCACGTCGGGGTCGCGCTGGGCAGCGGCGACGGGGACCCGACGGGGGAGGGGGGCCAGGGTGGTGCCGCGGAGGCGCTCGGCTGGTACGCGCTGAGCAACGACGTCCTCGCTGCCCTTCCTTCACGCGAGTTCTACACGGTGACCTCGGAGTCTGCGGGAGCCTCTCGCACGTTCACGGGAAATGATCAGACAGGACCAGTAGCGTGGACGTCGTGAAGAAGACCGGAACCCGTCGCCTGACGCACGCGCTGCTGTGCGTGCTCCTGGGCCTCGTCGTGGGCATCGTCGGCACGGTCATGCACCGAGTCGTGGTGACCGACCACCTCCTTCCCGTGGGGGTCGTCGTCGCGCTGCTCGCGGTGCTGGCCGCCGGGACCCTCGCGCGGGCCTGGGCCGGCTACGCCGGGGTCGTGGGGTTCGCGATCGGATGGGTCGTCGCCGTCCAGGTCCTGTCGATGCGCGGTCCGGGCGGTGACCTGCTCGTGCCCAACCAGACCGTCGGGCTCGTGTGGGTCTACGGCGGGATGCTGCTCGTGGCGGTGTCCGCCTTCCTACCGGCGTCCTGGTTCAGCGACAGGCCCGTGCGTGCCGTCGCCCGCGTGAGCGACGAGTCGTCGCAGCCGCAGATCACCACGGGATCTTCACCCCGGACAACCACCGGACACTTCGGTACAGACGCATAGAATTGCCCCCGTGCGGGCTCCCGCATCCCCCCACTTTCGTCGCGGCTCGACCGCGCACCCACATCATCACGGAGACAGTCGATGGGACACCCGACCGAGCGTGAGAACGCGCCCGACCCGAGCCTGAGCGACGGGACTGCGACTCCAGTGGAGTCAGGAGCCCCGGTCGCTGAGTCCGCGGCAGCCCCGGCAGGGGTGCCCGGTGCTGCCGACGCTCCGGCGAGCCCGGCGACCGAGGCCTCCGCGACCGTGTCGGACGCGGAGACACCCGAGGCCGAGACCGCCGGCTCCGGTCCGGAGATCGTCGAGCCTGCGGACGAGCCGGCTCCGGTCGAGAGCTCGACGTCGAGCGAGCCGACCGTCCTCGTGGACCAGGCAGCATCGGCTGCGGACACGGCGTCCCCGGACGAGCAGCCCGCCGAGGTGCTCGGTGCAGAGGGCACGGCGGAAGCCGTTGCGGACGCTCCGGCGGTCGTCTCCGACGCGGAACGCGTCCCCGCGACGGCGCCCCAGCCGGTCGCTCCCGCCGAGCCTGTCTCGGAGGATGTCGCTCCCGCAGCGGCAGCAGCCCCCACGGCCGAGGCGCCCGAGCCGGTCGTCCCCACCGACTCCATGACGCCCGAGCCGGTCGTTCCTGCCCACGAGGCCGCACCCGACGCCGAGGTCCCGGCTCCCGCCCAGGCCGTGACTCCTGCCGCAGCACCTGCCCCGATCGAACCGGAGCCGGCGGCTGCCGAGCCCACCGAGCCGGCAACTGTAGAGCCCACCGTGCCGGCAGCTGTAGAGCCCACCGTGCCGGCGAGCGCTGCCGAGCAGGCCGTCGCTCCCGAGTCGACCGCCACGCCTGCCGCGGCACCGCGTGGTCCGTCGTTCGACGATGACGACGACGTCCCCTACTCGCCGCGGGTCTTCGCGTTCGATCAGTCGGACGCTGCCACGGTGGCGGTGGCTGCCGAGGCGCCGACCGGCGCTGTGACGGAGGTCCTGCCGCCCGTGGAGACCGCACCGGCGCCCACCGCCGCTGCGCCCGTCGCTTCCGCAGAGCCCGCCGCGCCCGCCGCCGCAGCGCCCGCCGCCGCAGCGCCCGAGGCGCCGGCCGCGCCCGCCGACCCGGCCCCGGACGTCCAGGCCACCCAGGTCATCGCGCCCGTGCAGGACGTCCCCGAGGTGCCCGCCACCCCGGTCGAGGCGTCCGCGGCCTCCGAGGCGGCCGCCTCACCCTTCGCTCCGGCGACGTCCGCGTGGACGAGCGCCGCGACGTCGGGCCCTGCGGCGACCCCCGCACCGTCCGCTCCTGCGCGTACGTCCGTCACCTCGGCGTTCACGCCCGTCGGGGCGTCTGCCCCGGCGAACGTGGAGCCGCCGGCCGACGACTCGCCGCTCGCGGGCCTGTCCGGTGACAAGGCTCCGAGCCGACTGCCCAAGGTCGCCCTGTGGGCGGGCATCGGTGTCGTCGTGCTCGGTGGTCTCTACACGGGTGCCCAGTGGTTCTACTCGGACAAGGTGCCGCCCGAGACCACGGTGGCGGGTGTCGAGGTCGGCGGCCTCGACCGAACCTCTGCCGTGGCAGCCCTCGAGAAGGGGCTCTCGGGACGTGCCAAGGAGCCCGTCACGCTCCAGGCCGGCGAGGCGACCACGACGCTCGACCCCGCGGCAGCGGGTCTCGCGTTCGACGCCCAGGCGACGGCCGACGAGCTGACGTCGTTCTCCATGAGCCCGGTCCAGCTGTGGAAGCAGCTCTTCGGTGGTGAGGACGAGCTGCCCGTCACCACGGTCGACAAGACCAAGCTCGCGGCCCAGGTCGCGGAGATCGAGGCGGGTCTCAACCTCGAGCCGGTCGACGGCTCGGTCGTGTTCACCGACGGGCAGCCGACCGCGACGCCGGCACAGGACGGCGCCGAGGTCGTCGCGGACGAGGCCACCGCGATCATCGAGTCGTCATGGCTCACGGCCGCGCAGCCGCTCGAGCTGCCCACCGACCCGATCGCCCCGGCGATCACCCAGGCCGAGACGGACGCAGCGCTGGCGCAGGCCACGACGCTGGTCTCCGCACCGGTCACGGTCGAGGTGGGCGGACAGCGCGCCGAGCTGAGCCCGGCCGTGCTGGCCGAGGCTGCGGCCTTCAACGCGGCGGACGGCTCGCTCCAGCTCACGTTCGACGGGGCCACGCTCCTCGAGGCGGTCGTCGACGGGACGGACGACCTGCTCAACGAGGCGGCCGACGCCAAGTTCGTCTTCGTCGACGGCGCTCCCGTGATCGAGGGCGGCGCACCCGGGACGACGATCGACCCTGCCGCCCTCAGTGCAGCGGTCGCGACCGCGGGGACGGGCACCGAGCGGACGGCGACCGTCGAGCTCGTGGAGTCGGACCCCGCACAGTCGGTCGCCGCGCTCGAGGCCCTCGGCGTCAAGGAGAAGGTCTCCGAGTTCTCGACGCCCCTGACCAACGACGCCCAGCGCACCGAGAACCTGCGCGTGGGTGCGAGCAAGGTCAACGGGACCCTCGTGCTGCCGGGCGAGACGTTCTCGCTGACCGAGACGCTGTCGCCCATCACCAAGGCGGGGGGCTACTTCTCTGCCGGGATCGTCCAGGACGGCAAGCACGTCGACGGTATCGGTGGTGGCCTGTCACAGATGGCGACCACGACCTACAACGCCGGGTTCTTCGCGGGCCTCGACGACGTCGAGCACCGCCAGCACAGCTACTGGTTCACCCGCTACCCGGCAGGGCGCGAGGCGACCATCTTCGTCGGCTCGATCGACATGAAGTTCAAGAACGACACGCCGTACGGCGTCCTCATGCAGTCGTGGGTCGGGGGCGGAGAGCTGCACGTCGCGATCTGGAGCACCAAGTACTACGAGGTGCAGACGAGCGAGGGCGAGAAGCGCAACGTCGTCCAGCCGACCACGGTGACCCACTCGGGCGCCGACTGCGTGCCGCAGCCCAAGGGCAACCCCGGGTTCACGATCACGACGCCTCGCAAGGTCCTGCTCGACGGCAAGGTCGTCAAGGACGAGAAGAACACGTGGACGTACAAGCCGGACAACCAGGTCGTCTGCGCTCCCTGACCTGCTGACCTCGCACCGGAGGTCGGCGGGTCGCTGTCGGGTGGGCGACGAGGCGCCAGGCACCATCACGGAGCGGGTCGTGGCCACCGGGCCGCGGCCCGCTCCGTCGTGGGGCGTACCGCGCCTGTCACCGCACGTAGGGTCGGGCTCCGCGCGTGATCCAGGCCGTCTCACAGGGTCTGGCGTCCGCCGCCGGGTCGTGCCCCCGCGGCTAGACTGCTCGGCGGACGCTGACCGGCGCTGCGCTCGCGCAGCCACCCCTCGAGGCAAGGCAGAGACACTCGATGCTCGGACGTAGTGAACGCGAGTCGGGGGCCCACGCGCGGCTCGCGGCGCAGATCGCGAAGTGGCACGGCGCGGACGGTCTGCCCGCGGGGACCGGCGCCGACGACCTGCTGGACCTGGGGTCCACGACGTCGACCCTGGCGACGGTCGCGAGCATCGACGACCTGGCGGCAGTCATGCACATCGGGCACCCTGCACAGCCGTCGCACGACCTCGAGCGGGCGCTCCTGGCGG
Source organism: Oerskovia enterophila (assembly GCF_044748475.1). Taxonomy (NCBI): domain Bacteria; kingdom Bacillati; phylum Actinomycetota; class Actinomycetes; order Micrococcales; family Cellulomonadaceae; genus Oerskovia; species Oerskovia enterophila. The sequence continues at coordinate 689,704 of NZ_JBIVFZ010000003.1, read as the reverse complement.
CGTCACCATCCCTGGTCGTGACGTCGGCCGTCGCGGTCCCCGCCCAGTGGGTGTGGGTGGGTCGGCCCGGGCAGGCCACGGGCAGCGTGGTCGTCGACGAGGCCGGTATGCGCGACTGCCGTCACGTCCTGCGGACCCTGGGCGCGAACCCCCGCCTGGTCCCGTCGCGGACCGCGCTCGACGAGCGCATCGCTCTCTCGGGCCGGGACGGGACCCTCGTCGTCGAGCGTTCGGAGATCCCCGCCGGGTGGGCCGAGATCCCGGGCAGCGAGCAGCTGAGCGCGGGCGCCCCGATCTGGTACGGGCTCGTCGAGGCCAGGCGCCCGGCGCCCGTCGTCGAGGGGCAGGCGCAGGTGTGGTTCGCGTTCGGTCCGCGCGACGACCACCGCGGCTCGCTCCAGCAGACGCTGTCGGTCATCGCGGAGAGCGGGATCGACATGCAGCACCTGCGCAGCCACCGCTCGCTCGCGGGGCCGCACATCTTCTTCTCGTCGTTCTCGTGCCCCGACGCGTCGGTCCTGTCCTCGCTCGTGACCGAGCTCGCGGTGCGCGACGTCGCGCACCGCGTCCTCGCGGTGCTCCCGGGACGTGACTTCCTGCCCGGTCCGGACGCCCTGGTGCCGCAGTGGGCGCCGGAGCACGTGGGCTCGTGAGCCGGGTCGCCTACCTCGGGCCGGAGGGCACGTTCACACACCAGGCGGCCGTGGAGTGGGTCCGGTCCCAGGCGCAGCACGCTGCGGGCCCGGCATCACCCGGCACCTCGGACCGTGCCGACCGCCCTGCCGACGTGCCCGTCGAGCTGGTGCCCGTCCAGGCCGTGACGGACGTCTACGCGGGGGTCGCCTCGGGGGCCTTCGACCAGGGGATCGTCGCGATCGAGAGCTCGGTCGAGGGCTACGTCGTCCCGTCGCTCGACGCGATCGTGGGCAGCGAGGACGTCGTCGCGATCGACGAGGTGGTCCTCGAGATCACGTTCGACGCGTTCGTCCGGCCGGGCCACGGCGACCTGACCGAGGTGACCGCGCACCCGCACGGCCTGGCGCAGTGCCAGGGCTTCGTGACACGCTCGGGGGCGCTGCCGGTGCCGGCCGCGTCCAACGCATCGGCCTGCCGGGACGCGACCGTGCACCAGGTGGCCCTGGGTCCGAGCATCTGCGGCGAGCTCTACGGCCTGGACCTGCTCGAGGCGGGCGTCGAGGACTTCCACGGCGCACGGACCCGGTTCCTCACGATCGTCCGGCGGGACCGTGCGCGCGACGCGCTCGCGGCGGCGCGGGCCGCGGGGCCTGCACAGTGGCGCACCATGCTCGCGCTCACACCCCTCGTGACGGGACCGGGGGTCCTGGCGCGCATCACGCAGGCGTTCGGGGCGGGCGGGGTCAACCTGTCGAGCCTCATCACGCGTCCGCTCAAGGCGCTCGAGGGCAAGTACGTGTTCGTCCTGACGGCCGACGCGGCGCCGTGGGAACCGGCGGTGCGTGAGGTCCTCGAGGGCCTGCTGGCCGCGGGGGACTCGGTCAAGACGCTCGGCGTCTTCCCGGCCCGTGGCGAGCTCGACGAGGCGCTCTCGAGCGACCACGTCCCGGTGGGGTCGGTAGGGGCGGGCGCCGGAGCCGACGAGCTGGACCGGGGGCTGCTGTGGGCATGACGCCGCCGACCGTCGCGGTCCTGGGCCTGGGGCTCATCGGTGGGTCCCTGGCCCGGCGGCTCGTGGCTCAGGGGATCGAGGTCACGGGGTACGACTCCTCGCCCGCGACGCGCGCCGAGGCCGCGACGGCCGGGATCCTCGTGGCGACGGACGTCGAGGCCCTGTGCAGCGCTGCCCCCGACGTCCTGGTCCTCGCGGTGCCGTTGCGGGCCATGCGTCCGGTGGCCACCGAGGTCGCACGCCACGTGCCGGCGACGACCCTCGTCACGGACGTCGGGTCGGTCAAGGGGCCGGTGCGCGACGTCCTCGACGCGTGCGGGCTGGGAGAGCGCTACGTCGGTGCGCACCCCATGGCGGGTACCGAGCAGTCGGGCTTCGGGTCTTCCTCGGCGTCGCTGCTCGACGGCGCGCGGTGGGCCGTCACGGTCACCGAGCGCACGCGCGCGGACCTGCTCGTGACGCTGCTCGCGCTCGTGACGGGACCCGCGGGTGGGAGTGCCTACGTCCTGACGGACGAGGTGCACGACGAGGCAGCGGCGCTCGTCAGCCACGTCCCGCACGCGTTCGCGATCGAGCTGCTGAACCTCGTCTCGGCGGCCCCGGTGCGTGACGTCGCGCTGGCGCTCGCGGCGGGCAGCTTCCGGGACGGGACCCGGGTGGGCCGGACCGATCCACGCCGGACCGAGGCCATGCTCACCGAGAACGCGGGGTGGATCGCCCCGGCCCTGCGTCTCGCGGCACGGGACCTGGAGGCGCTCGCGACGGCGCTCGAGGCCAACGCCTCGACGTCGGAGTTCTTCGATCGGGCCGACGACGTCCGGGCGACCTGGCAGCCTCGGGGCGCCGCCGGGCCGTCGTCGGGCGGGTCGGGGGTACCGGTGAGAGACGGCTCGGGGGAGCGGCTGACGGTCGACCTCGCGGAGCCTGACGGTCTCGCGGAGCTCGTCGAGCTCTGCCTCGCGGGCTGGGCCGTCGTCTCGGTGCAGGACTCGCTCGTGGGCCTGCACCGGTAGGCCCGGTCTGCACCGGTAGGCCCCGGCCTTCGGCGGCACGGTGCCGCCGTGGAGCCGTTGCCCTGCGCCGCCGAGAGCCGGTCCCGGTTCCGGGGCCCACCCCAGTGCCGCTCGGGTGCCGCCCGGGTGCCGGTGTCGGGGGTCCGTGGAACCGTGGAGGTCATGGAGATCACACGGATGCAGCCGGCCGGGCTCGTGGTGAGCCCGGCGTTCAGTCATGTCGCGATCGTCCCTGCGGGGGCCGCGACCATCTACGTGGGCGGCCAGAACGGCGTCGACGACACGGGCGTAGTCGTCTCGGACGACGTCGTCGAGCAGTCGGTCCGGACGATCGACAACGTGAGCATCGCGCTCGAGGCAGCGGGGGCCTCGCTCGCCGACGTCGTGCAGTGGACGGTCCTGCTGGCCGCCGACGCGGACCTGGGTGCGGCCTACGGTGCGATCGCGCCGCGGCTGGCGACCTCCGGGGCGCCGCCGCTGGTGACCGCAGCGCGCGTCGCGGGGCTCGGGGTGCCGGGAGCGCTGATCGAGGTGAGCGCGATCGCCGCGGTCGTGCCGGGCTGAGCGGACCGGGCCGGAACCCGGGCGCCGGGCTCGGCCGTTCGCCGGGCTCAGTCGACCGGTTGGCGGGGCAGCCGGCGGGGTGGCCTCGGAGGGATGCGCTTGGCCGCGACGAGCTGGTCGGCGGGGATCGTCACCTCGACCGCCTCGCGCGATCCGCCGGCGTCGGTGCGGACCGTCACGGACCGGCCGGGCACGGTCGACAGGACGATCCCGATCACGTCGGTCACGGTCTTCGCGGCCTCGCCGCTCGCCGCGTCGCGCGTCGCGAGCGACTCCGCGGCGCTCAGGCGCCGGCGGAGCACGACGCGCGTGCCCGTAGGCCAGTCGGCCCAGTCGGGGTCGACGGCGGGGAAGCGGTGCGAGGGGTTCACAGCAGTCGTCACGCTCCCTTGGTCGGCGGGTGGCCAGGATGTCCGTCTCCTGAGAGATACTAGGGGGAAGTGCCCTGTGCAGAAGGTGGAAGGACCTCCGACGTGACGTACGTGATTGCTCAGCCTTGTGTGGACGTGAAGGACAAGGCGTGCATCGAGGAGTGTCCGGTGGACTGCATCTACGAGGGCAAGCGGTCGTTGTACATCCATCCTGACGAGTGCGTGGACTGTGGTGCGTGCGAGCCGGTGTGTCCGGTGGAGGCGATCTACTACGAGGACGACGTGCCCTCGGAGTGGAGCGACTACTACCGGGCGAACGTGGAGTTCTTCGATGACCTGGGGTCGCCGGGTGGTGCGGCGAAGATGGGCATGATCGAGAAGGACGACCCGATGATCGCCGCACTGGCCCCCCAGGCCTGAGCCCGGAGGCCGGACAACACCATGGGATTCGCCAGCCTGGGTGGCCTCGCCTACCCGTGGGACTCGCTCACGCCGTTCGCCGAGCGCGCCCGTCAGCACCCGCGGGGGATCGTGGACCTCTCGATCGGCACGCCGGTCGACCCGACCCCCGCCGTCGTCCGCGACGCTCTCGCCGCAGCCGGTGACGCGCACGGCTACCCGACCACGCACGGCACGCCCGTGCTGCGCGAGGCCGTCGTCGACTGGTTCGCGCGGCGTCGCGGCGTGCCCGGGCTGGACCCGGACGCCGTTCTGCCGACGGTCGGTTCCAAGGAGCTCGTGGGCCTCCTGCCGTCGCTGCTGAGGCTCGGCCCGGGGGACGTCGTCGTGCACCCGGCCACCGCGTACCCCACGTACGACGTGGGTGCCCGGCTCGCCGGAGCGACCCCGCTCGCGACCGACCGGGTCGAGGACTGGGCCGGGCGCGACGACGTGCGTCTGGTCTGGGTCAACTCGCCGGGCAACCCGACGGGCGAGGTCCTCGGGGTCGAGGAGCTCGCGCGGGTGGTCGCGGCCGCCCGGGAGATCGGCGCGGTCGTCGTGAGCGACGAGTGCTACGCCGAGCTCGCGTGGGAGGAGCCGTACGCGAGCTCCGGCGTGCCGAGCATCCTGGACCCGCGCGTGAGCGGCGGTTCGAACGAGGGCCTGCTCGCCGCCTACTCGCTGTCCAAGCAGTCGAACCTCGCGGGGTACCGGGCCGCGTTCGTCGCGGGCGACCCGGCGGTGGTCGCCGACCTGCTCACGACGCGCAAGCACCTGGGCATGATCGTGCCGGCCCCGGTCCAGGCGGCCATGGTCGCGGCCCTCACGGACGACGCGCACGTCGCGGCGCAGCGCGAGGTGTACCGGCGACGTCGGGACGTGCTCCTGCCCGCGCTGGGGCACGCGGGACTCGAGGTCGACGGGTCGCAGGCGGGTCTGTACCTCTGGTCGCGCCCTGCAGCCGCGGCGGAGGAGCAGGACTGCTGGCAGACCGTAGGGGCTCTCGCGGACCTCGGCATCCTCGTGGGTCCCGGGGCCTTCTACGGCCCGACGGCGGCGGGTCACGTCCGCGTGGCGCTCACCGCGAGCGACGAGCGGGTGCACGAGGCGGCGGCCCGGTTGACCGCGGTGTGACCCACCTGTCGATTGTTGGGCGAACTGCGCCTCGTTCTCGCCTGTGACCCGCATCACAGGCGAGTGTCGGTTGTGTGACCGTTCCAGATTGGTCACGTGTGGGTGAAGCGAGTACCGTCGACCCAGGCCAACGCTGTCCGACACTTCGGCCACCGACGGCTCGGCCGGACAGGTGGCGATCTCGCGGCGACACCACGGAAGACACGCGCAGCCACCCGCAGGGGGAGCGGCAGCGCGCAAGGAAGGAAGACATGACCACCACCCAGCAGGCGACCGTTCGGCTCGTCGTCAACGAATCGAGCCAGGACCTGCCCGTGGTCGCAGCGACCGATGGCAACGACGGCATCGTCGTGTCCTCGTTGCTCAAGTCGACCGGGCTCGTCACCGTGGACCCCGGGTTCATGAACACCGCCTCGTGCGAGTCGGAGATCACGTACATCGACGGCGACGCGGGGATCCTGCGCTACCGCGGGTACCCGATCGACCAGCTCGCGGAGAAGTCCACGTTCCTCGAGGTCGCCTACCTCCTGATCCACGGCGAGCTCCCGGACGGGCCCACGCTCGACGCGTTCGTCGAGCGCGTCAACCGCCACACCCTGGTGCACGAGGACTTCCGCACGTTCATGGGGACGTTCCCCCGCAACGCGCACCCCATGGCGGTGCTGTCGTCGGCGATCAACGCGCTGTCGACGTTCTACCCGGAGTCGCTCGACCCGTTCGACGACGAGACGGTCGAGCTCGCGACCGTCCTGCTCCTCGCCAAGACGCGGACCATCACGTCCTACCTGCACCGTCGCGCCGTGGGCGAGCCGCTGCTCTACCCGGACTACTCGCGCGGGTACGTCGACGACTTCCTGCGCATGACGTTCGCGACGCCCTACGAGAAGTACGAGTCCGACCCGACCGTGGTCGACGCGCTCGACAAGCTCCTCATCCTGCACGCGGACCACGAGCAGAACTGCTCGACCTCGACCGTGCGCGTCGTGGGCTCGAGCCACGCGAACCTCTACGCGTCGGTCGCCGCGGGCGTCAACGCGCTCTCGGGCCCGCTGCACGGTGGTGCCAACGAGGCCGTCCTGTCGATGCTGGACAAGATCCAGAACAGCGACTTCGACGTCGACACCTTCATGAAGAAGGTGAAGAACAAGGAGGACGGCGTCCGCCTCATGGGCTTCGGCCACCGGGTCTACAAGAACTACGACCCGCGCGCAGCGATCGTCAAGGCCAAGGCCGACGCGGTGCTCTCGACCCTCGGCAAGAAGGACGAGCTGCTCGACATCGCGTTGCGTCTCGAGGAGATCGCGCTCAACGACGACTACTTCATCGAGCGCAAGCTCTACCCGAACGTCGACTTCTACACCGGCCTGATCTACAAGGCCATGGGTTTCTCGCCGGCCATGTTCACCCCGCTGTTCGCCCTGGGGCGCATGCCCGGGTGGATCGCGCAGTGGCGCGAGATGATGAAGGACCCGCAGACCAAGATCGGGCGTCCGCGCCAGGTCTACACGGGCGCGACCGAGCGTCCGTACCTGCCGGTCGACGGTCGCTGACCTCGTCGATCACCAGCACCGACGACGGCGCCCCGCACCTTTCGGTGCGGGGCGCCGTCGTCGTATGCGGGCCGCTCGCCAGGAGCGCGCGCAACCGTTCGGCCGCGACGGCCGCGATGCGCGAGGGCTAGCCCTCGTCGGCCGTGGCGACCGTGATCCGCACCTGACCGACCGGGAGAGCAGCGCCGGCCTCGTCCGCCGGCAGGTCGCTCGACGGCGTCCACACGGGGTCCTCGCGGGTCCAGGTGCTGTCACCGACGTCCACCCGGACGACGTCCGTCGCGTCGGCGCTCGCGACGGCCCACTGGGCGACGGCCCACCCTGTCCGGCGGGCCTCTGACGGGACTCCCGTGAGCGGCGTCGTGTCCACCACGGTGCTCGCTCCCTCGACCGTGACCGGCAGGTCTCCGAGGTCGCGCACGACGCGCGTCCTCAGCGTCTCGTTCGAGTCCTCGACGCTCACGAGCGTGGCCGGGTCGACCGCGACGAGCTCGCACGAGAGGGTGCCCTCGGAGTTGCCCGTCAAGGCCGAGGCCCATGCGCGCGACCTGGACTCGTGCTGCGCGTAGGCGTCGGGGAAGCCGGAACGCTGCACGGCCTGGGCCGCGACCGTCACCGGGAGGTCCTCGTAGCCGTCCACCGTGTCGAGGCCGTCGTAGAACGCGGTGGTCGAGTAGACGGGGTCCATGATCTGCTCGATGGTTCCCCAGCCCTGGGACGGCCGCTGCTGGAACAGCCCGATCGAGTCGCGGTCGCCGTAGTCGATGTTGAGCAGCCGGGACTCCTGCAGCGCCGTCGCGAGGCCGATGGTCGCGGCACGTGCGGGCATGCCGCGACGGACCGTCGTGACGGCGACCAGGGCGGCGTTGTCCGCCTGGGCGGGCGAGAGGTGCCAGGCCTGCCCGTCGGCCTCGGCCGAGCAGCGCTCGGCGACGGGCGTGTGGTCGGTCAGCCGGTTGAGCGCGATGACGACCCCGGCGCTCGCGACAGCGAGGACGGTCACGACCGTGACGGCGAGGCGCAGCGGGCGGTGCCGACGCCTGCGGACGTCGCGCCCCTGGGCGTGGAGGCTCGTGCCCTCCTGCCCAGGAGCGGACGGGGCACCCTGGTGGCCCGGGGCGCCGAAGACGGAGGACATGTCAGTTCGCGTGCAGCGCGGCGTTGAGCTCGATCCCGACGCCCGTGCGCGAGACCGCCTCGACACCGCCCGTGAGGGAGTTGCGGCGGAAGAGGAGGTTGTCCTGGCCCGACAGGTCGCGGGCCTTGACGACCAGGGGCCCGCCGTCGGGACCGCTGCGTCCCACGAGGGTGACCTTGGTGCCCGCGGTCACGTAGAGCCCGGACTCGACGACGCAGTCGTCGCCGAGCGGGATGCCCAGCCCGGCGTTGGCGCCGAGGAGCGAGCGCTGGCCGATCGAGATGATCTCGCGGCCACCGCCCGAGAGCGTGCCCATGATGGACGCGCCGCCGCCGATGTCCGACCCGTCGCCCACGACCACGCCGGCCGAGATGCGGCCCTCGACCATCGAGGTGCCGAGGGTGCCGGCGTTGAAGTTCACGAAGCCCTCGTGCATGACGGTCGTGCCCGCGGCGAGGTGCGCGCCCAGGCGCACGCGGTCGGCGTCGGCGATGCGCACGCCCGAGGGGACCACGTAGTCGACCATGCGGGGGAACTTGTCGACCCCGAGGACCTGCACCGGCTGGCCCGTCGCGGCGCGCAGGCGCAGGCGCGTCTCCTCGAAGCCCTCGACCGCGCAGGGGCCGTGGTTGGTCCAGACGACGTTGGCGAGGGCGCCGAACACGCCGTCGAGGTTGAGGCCGTGGGGGGCCACGAGGCGGTGCGAGAGCAGGTGGAGGCGCAGGTAGGCGTCCGCCGCGCCCGACGGTGCGGCGTCCAGGTCGATCACGGTGCGCACGACCACGACGTCCACGCGGCGTGCCTCGTCGTGCTCGGTCAGCGCGTCGAGCGACGCGGGGACGGTCTCGTCCGAGGGGGCCTCCCCGAGCACGGGGGACGGGTACCAGACGTCGAGGACGGCGCCCTCGTCGGTCACGGTGGCGAGGCCGAAGGCCCAGGCGGTGCGGGGGCCCGTTGCGGCGCCGGTGGGAGTCGCTGAAGTCATGCCTTCACCCTATCCGTCACTCCAGGCCGGGGGGTGAACTGTCCGGGTAGGGTCTGCGTGTGACCAGCGACGAGACTCCCGACCAGTCCTCCGACCAGACCGCACCGCCGGTGTCGTCGGTACCGGTGATCCGGCTCGACCTCGACGGCGACCTCACCGCGCTCTTCCGCGCGGTGTGCGACGTGCCGTCCGTGAGCGGGGACGAGCGGGCTCTGGCCGACGCGGTCGAGGCCGCGCTGCGACCGCTCGCGCACCTGGACGTCGTGCGTGACGGCAACGCGATCGTCGCCCGCACGCACCTCGGGCGCTCGCGCCGCGTCGTGATCGCCGGGCACATCGACACGGTCCCGCTCACCGACCCGCCGAACCTGCCCACCCGCGTGGTCGGCGAGGGTGCCCAGGCCGAGGTCTGGGGGCGCGGCACGGTCGACATGAAGGGTGGGGTCGCGATCCAGCTCGCGCTCGCGGCCTCGCTGACCTCGCCCAACCAGGACGTCACGTGGGTCTTCTACGACCTCGAGGAGGTCGCGTCCGACCTCAACGGTCTGGGACGCCTGGCCCGCAACCACCCCGAGCTCCTCCAGGGCGACTTCGCGATCCTCGGCGAGCCCACGGCCGCGGGCATCGAGGGCGGCTGCAACGGGACGCTGCGGGTCGAGGTCCGCGTCCCCGGGGTCACGGCGCACTCGGCGCGGGCGTGGATGGGGTCCAACGCGATCCACTCGGCGTCGGTCGTGCTCGACCGCCTCGCGGCCTACGAGCCCGCGTCGATCGAGGTCGAGGGGCTCGTCTACCGCGAGGGCATGAACGCGGTCGGCATCCGCGGCGGCATCGCGGGGAACGTCATCCCGGACGAGTGCGTGGTCACGGTCAACTACCGCTTCGCGCCCTCGCGCTCGCTGCCCGACGCCGAGGCGCACGTCCGCGACCTCTTCTCCGGATTCGAGGTGGTCGTCACCGACGCCGCCCCCGGTGCGCGCCCCGGGCTCGACGACCCGATCGCCGCCGACTTCGCCGAGACGGTGCTGAGCCTCACGGGCGGCCGGCCGGCGCCCAAGTACGGCTGGACCGACGTGGCGCGCTTCGCGGAGCTGGGGGTCCCGGCCGTGAACTTCGGCCCCGGCGACCCGCTGCTCGCGCACAAGGACGACGAGCGCTGCCCGGTCGGGCACCTCGCGCTGTGCCACGACGCGCTGCACGCGTGGCTCACCCGCTGATCGTCCCCGCCACGGGTCCCGGGAACGCTTAGGCTCGAGAGCATGAGCGACGACGGAGTTCCCCAGGCAGGCACCGGCTACCGCAAGGGGCCGGTGCTGCTGCGGGGCGAGCAGATCCCCCAGCAGACGACCGACCAGCGCCTCCTGGACACCGCCGGCAGCGCGGACTGGGTGCACAGCGACCCGTGGCGGGTCATGAGGATCCAGAGCGAGTTCGTCGAGGGCTTCGGAGCCCTCGCCGAGGTCGGCCCGGCGGTGTCGGTCTTCGGATCGGCGCGCACGAGTCCCGACCACCCGGACTACGCGCTGGCCGAGCAGGTCGGCCGACTCCTCGCCGAGCGCGACCTCGCGGTCATCACGGGTGGTGGCCCCGGGATCATGGAGGCCGCGAACAAGGGTGCCAACGAGGCGGGCGGTCTGTCGATCGGCCTCGGGATCGAGCTCCCGTTCGAGCAGGGCATGAACAAGTACGTCAACCTCGGCGTGAACTTCCGGTACTTCTTCGCCCGCAAGACCATGTTCGTCAAGTACGCGCAGGGCTTCGTGGTCCTGCCGGGCGGGTTCGGCACGTTCGACGAGCTCTTCGAGGCGCTGACCCTGGTCCAGACGCACAAGGTCACCGAGTTCCCCATCGCGCTCGTGGACACCGAGTACTGGCAGGGCCTGCTCGACTGGGCACGGACGACCGTGGCCGGGCGCGGCATGATCAGCGCGCACGACCTCGACCTGCTGTACCTGTGCGACGACCCGGCCGAGGCCGTCGAGTACGTGTGCGAGCGGGGCGCGGAGCTCCGCGCCGAGGAACGGGAGTCCGTCGAGGAGACCGCGGCGGCCCAGCAGCGGGCTGCCGGCGACCGGTGACCGGCGCCGCGACCCCGGCGTCGGGAGGCCCGGGGGCCGGCGACGACCCGTCCTCGACCGGACCCCTCGCGCCGGTTCCCCCGCAGTGCGCTCCGCTCGTCCTGCGGGGGCGGGAGGTGGGGGTCGACGAGAGCGTGCCAGGTCGCCCCGTGCGCCCCGTGGTCATGGCGATCGTCAACCGGACGACGGACTCGTTCTACGCGCCCGCGCGACAGCTCGACGACGGCGCCGCGCTCGAGGCCGTCGCGCGAGCGTGGTCCGAGGGCGCGGCGATCGTCGACGTCGGGGGAGTGCGTGCCGGGACCGGGCCCGAGGTCACACCGGCCGAGGAGATCCGTCGGGTCGTGCCCTTCGTCGAACGGGTGCGGGCCGACTTCCCCGACCTCCTCGTGAGCGTCGACACCTGGCGAGCCGAGGTCGCGCGCGAGGCGGCGCTGGCCGGTGCGGACCTCATCAACGACACCTGGGCAGGGCACGACCCACGCCTGGTCGAGGTCGCGGGTGAGCTCGGCGTCGGGGTCGTGTGCTCCCACACGGGCGGCGCCACGCCGCGGACGGACCCGTTCCGGGTCGCCTACCGCTCCCACGAGGACGACGGCGCGGCGACCCGGCCGGACGACCCTCGCGACGCCGTCGTGCAGGACGTCGTCGCGACCCTCACCGCGGCTGCCGCGCGTGCGGTCGCGTGCGGGGTGCCCGCGGCCTCGGTGCTCGTCGACCCGACGCACGACTTCGGCAAGAACACGTGGCACTCGCTGCACCTCGTACGCCGGACCCAGGCGCTCGCGGGTCTCGGCTTCCCGCTGCTCATGGCGCTGTCCCGCAAGGACTTCGTGGGCGAGACGCTCGATCTCCCGGCCGACGAGCGGCTCGAGGGGACGCTCGCCGCGACGGCAGTCGCCGCGTGGCTCGGCGCCCGGGTCTTCCGCGCCCACGACGTGGCGGCCACACGGCGGACGCTGGACACCGTGGCCGCGATCCGGGGCGACGCGCCACCGGCGGTCGCGCTGCGCGGGCTCGCGTGAGCGAGCCTGCCGCGGTGCAGCGACCCGGCGACGAGCGCGCGACCCGGCCCGGGGCCAGGGCGCCGGCCCCACCGACCGGGGGCGACGCCGCACGGTCCGGGCGGGGCTCCGCGCTCCTGGCAGTCCTCCGGGCGCCCGCACGGTGGACGTGGTGGGTGCAGGTGCTCGCGGTCTACGCTGCGGCGCGGCTCGTCACCGCGGTGATCCTCCTGGTCGTCGCGCGCTCGCAGGAGGCCAACCTCTGGACCGACGCGGCGCCGTCGTACTCCGCGTGGACGGGGCGGATGTGGGACGCGTCCTGGTACCAGCAGATCGCCGAGAACGGGTACCCCGCCGAGCTGCCCGTAGGGGGCGACGGGCGGGTGCAGCAGAACGTCTGGGCGTTCTACCCGCTCTTCCCCTTCCTGGTGCGGGCCGTGCAGCAGGTCACCGGCCTGGGATGGGACGTCGTCGCACCGACCGTGGCGCTGCTGTGCGGCGCCGGGGCGATGCTCGTGATCCACCGCCTGGTCGAGCGGGCCGGTCGCCTCGCCGTGGCGCGCCGTCCGGGCCTCCCGCTCGCCACGGTCGCGCTCGTGAGCGTCTTCCCCTCGTCGGTCGTGCTCCAGGTGGCCTACACCGAGGCCCTCGCGCTCCTGCTGATCGCCGGCGCGCTGTACCTGGTGTGGGCGCGCCGCTACGAGTGGGCGGGGCTCGTGGTCGTGCTGCTCGGCTTCAGCCGTGCCGTCGCGCTGCCGCTCGCCCTGGTCGTCGCGTGGCACGCGGTGGTCCGGGGGAGGGTGTGGTGGCGCGCCAGGCGCGTGGTCGGGCTGGAGCCGGGTGCTGGTCCTGTGGCGGTGCCCTGGCGCGACGTCGCCCGCATCGGGGGGCTCCTCGTCGTCACGGTGCTCAGCGGACTCGTGTGGCAGGTCCTGTGCGGCCTGGTGACCGGTCGGCCCGACGCCTACTTCCTGACGCAGGAGGCCTGGCGTGGGACCGGACCGGTCGTCCCGTTCGTGCCCTGGGTCCAGGTCTCGCAGATGCTCTTCGGCAGCGCCGGCCCCTGGGTCCTCGTGGCGGTCCTGGCCGCCGTGGCCGCGGTGGGCCTGAGCCCCGTCGCGCGCCGGCTCGGCCCTGAGCTCCAGGTGTGGCCGCTCGCCTACCTGGGATACCTCGTCGCCGTGATCGAGCCCTGGACGAGCCTGGTCCGGTTCCTCCTGCTCGCGTTCCCGCTCGGAGCCGTGACGCTCGGGTGGACCCGGTCGCGGTGGTGGTTCTGGGGGTGCGTCGCAGCGTGCGTCGCGGGGCAGGCCTGGTGGGTCTGGGGCCTGTGGAGGCTCACCCCGCCGAGCGGATGGCCGCCCTAGCGGCAACCAGGTCACGATCTGCGCATTTGCCGCGACGGCGTGTCGCACGGGTGAACTAGAATGGTGCACGGGCGTCCTCGGGCGGTCGGCGCGGTGACGTGCTGCCACCCTGCCGGGGCGCCGACCACAGCAGTACTGGACTACGGAATGGAGAGCCCACAATGGCTGCGATGAAGCCGCGTACGGGGGATGGCCCGCTCGAGGTCACCAAGGAGGGCCGCGGCATCGTCATGCGTGTCCCGCTCGAGGGTGGCGGTCGACTCGTGGTGGAGCTCAACGCGACCGAGGCCAGCGAGCTGGGCGAGGCGCTCCAAGCCGTCGTGGGCTGAGACGCCTTGACCGCGCGCGACGCACAGCCGCTCCTGGACCTTCCTCCTGTCGGGGGAGCTCCCCGCCACCTCCCCGAGGTGGTCGAGACGCCGGGGACCGTCCTGGACTGCCCGTTCCTGACGGACGACGCGGTCTCGGCCCTCGTGGTGGCCGTGGCCCCTCCTCTCGAGGAGGAGGACGGGCTGCAGCCGCGTGCGGGGACCGTGGACGCGGCCGCGCGCTACGGGATCGATCTCGCAGAGCTGGCCGACCGCTCCGGAGGCTCGAGCTTCCGGGGCGCGGCCGGCGAGGTCACGACCGTCGACCTGCCGCGCACGCACGCCGGAGCGGCCAACCCGCTGCCCTGGGCGGGTCTCCCGTCCACGATCGTTCTGCTCGGTATCGGCGCAGGCTCCGACCTCGAGCTCCGGCGTGCGGGAGCGGCGCTGGCCGGGGCGACGCGGGGTCTCGAGCGCGTCGTGAGCGCCGCGACGGCCGACGCCACCCCCAGCGGCGTCACGGCGTTCGTCGAGGGGTACCTGCTCGCGGCCTACCGCACGCCACGCTTCGGCGGGCTCGCCCCGAGCCGCAAGGTGCGCGGGCCCGCCCCGGACCCGCACGCGGCCGCCGAACAGCTCGTCCTCCTCGGAGAGGGAGCCGAGCAGCAGATCCTCGCTGCTCGGATCGCGGCGAGCGCGACCTGGCTCGTGCGCGACCTGTCGAACACCCCGTCCAACATCAAGGACCCGGCCTGGTTCGCCCAGCAGGCGACCGACCTCGCGGGTGCCGCCGGCCTCGAGACCGAGGTCCTCGGTCCGCGCGAGCTCGCGGCGAAGGGTTTCGGCGGTCTCCTGGCCGTGGGTGCTGCCTCGGCGAGCCCTCCCCGGCTCGTGACGGTCACCTACGTGCCGGAGGACGCCGAGCAGCACGTGGTCCTCGTCGGCAAGGGCATCACGTACGACACCGGCGGGCTCTCGATCAAGCCGCGCGAGGCCATGGTGCCCATGAAGACGGACATGGCGGGGGCCGCCGTCGCGCTGGCCGTGGTGCTCGGCGCGGCAGAGGCCGGTGTGCGGCACCAGGTCACCGCGGTCCTCCCGCTCGCCGAGAACCACTTCGGCGCGGACTCCTACCGTCCCGGGGACGTGCTGCGCACCTACTCGGGACGCACGGTCGAGGTCGCGAACACCGACGCCGAGGGGCGACTGGTCCTCGCGGACGCTCTCGGCTATGCGATCGCCGAGCTCACGCCGGACCTGCTGATCGACGTCGCGACCCTGACCGGAGCAGCGAGCATCGGGCTCGGGCGGGGCCACGCGGCGCTCTACGCGACCGCTCCCGAGCTCGTGACCGGCCTCGAGGCCGCCGCAGCCGCGACGGGTGAACGGGTCTGGCACATGCCGCTCGTCGAGGACTACACGTCCGCGCTGCGATCGACCGTCGCGGACCTGCGGCACGTGCCGCTCGAGGCCGGGGGTGGCGGATCCATCACGGCTGCGCTCTTCCTGCGGGAGTTCACGGGAGGGCTGCCCTGGGTCCACCTCGACATCGCCGGCCCGGCACGGGCGACGTCGTCGCGGCACGAGGTCACCGAGGGGGCGACGGGGTACGGGGCGCGCCTGCTGCTCCGGTACCTCACCGACCTCCGCTGAGGCCGGCACCGGCGACCTGCCGGGCACATGACGAGGGCCCCTCACCCGTTCGGCGGGTGAGGGGCCCTCGTCGTGCTCACGCTCGCGCGGCTGCGTGCGGAGCGCCGCGGGAGGCGACGGTGCGCTACCGGCGCACGCCGAGGAGCAGTCCGTCGCCGCTCGGGATGAGTGCGGGCAGGACGCGGTCGTCGGCGCGCAGCGAGCGACCGACCTCGCGCACGATCGTGGTGATCTCGTCGCGCCGGGCAGGGTCCGCCACGCGGTCGCCGACGAGCGCGCCGTCGACCGCGACGATGCCGCCCGGACGCAGGAGACGCAGTGCCTGCTCGACGTACTCGGGGTAGCTGTGACGGTCGGCGCCGACGAGGACCAGGTCGTACGCGCCGTCGGTGAGGCGGGGCAGGACGTCGCTCGCACGGCCGGGGATGGTCCGGGTCCTGGTGGCGCGGATCCCGGCCTCGGCGAACGCGTCCTTGGCGGCACGCTGGTGCTCGACCTCGACGTCGATGGTCGTCAGGACGCCGTCCTCGGGCATCCCGCGCAGGAGCCAGAGCGACGCGACTCCCGTGCCGGTGCCGATCTCGACGACCGAGCGGGCGCCCAGGGCGGCCGCGAGGGCCTGGAGCACTGCTCCCACGCCTGGCAGGACGGCGGGGCAACCCAGCTCGGCGGCACGCTCGCGAGCGCGCAGGAGGACGTCGTCCTCCGGCACGAACTCCTCGCAGTAGGTCCAGCTCGACGCCTTGGCGTTGGTCCGGCCGATGTCGGTGGTGATAGGGCCCTCCTGGTCTCGGGCACCGCGCGCCTCCGGGGAACCCCGGACGGACTGCTGCGGTGCTGCCGTCCTGCGCGGTGCAGGTGAGGCGATCGTACCGGCCCGCGGGCTCCGTGGCGCTGGATGCGCCCACGTCCCGGGGAGGTTTCGTGGACGTGGTGCGCACGTCCGTGCGACGTCGGGAACGGATGCGCGACGCACCGCGTTGTACGGGGACAATGGACCGTGTGAGCAGTGACGTGAGTGCCCAGCCCTGGACGCCCCCCTCGTGGGACCAGATCGTGCGGGAGCACTCCGCGCGCGTGTACCGGCTGGCGTACCGCCTGACCGGGAACCAGCACGACGCCGAGGACCTGACCCAGGAGACGTTCATCCGCGTCTTCCGGTCGCTGTCGAGCTACACCCCGGGGACGTTCGAGGGGTGGCTGCACCGCATCACCACGAACCTGTTCCTGGACCAGGTGCGTCGCAAGCAGCGCATCCGCATGGAGGCCATGGGCGAGGACTCGGCCCAGTACGCGGCCACGGGGGAGATGACGCACCCGGAGCGCGGGTACGAGCACACGAACCTCGACCACGACGTCCAGCGTGCGCTCGACGCCCTGTCGCCCGAGTACCGGGCGGCGGTCGTGCTGTGCGACATCGAGGGGCTGAGCTACGAGGAGATCGCGGTCACCCTGGGCATCAAGCTCGGCACGGTGCGTTCGCGCATCCACCGCGCGCGCTCGCAGCTGCGTGCGGCCCTGCCGCACCGTGACCCGTCCGAGCGCGCCGCCACGGACGGTGCACCGTCCGGGGACGTCGCGGTCGACGAGCTGACGGCACTCGGGACCCGCACCGCACCGGGGGGACCATGACGCACCTCGGGACCCTCATCAGCGCGCTGGCCGACGACCAGCTCCCGCCCGCGACGCGTGAGCGGGCGCTGACGCACGTCGCGGGGTGTGACCAGTGCGCCGCCGAGCTCGCGGTCGCGCGTGCGGTCCGCAAGCGCCTGTCGTGCGCGCGGGACGTCCTGCCGACGACCGACCTCACCTCCCGGCTCCTCGCGCTCTCGGCACAGATCCCCGACGCCGAGGGCGACCCGTTGCGCAAGGGGCCGGCGGCGCGCGACCCGTGGGCGCCCGCTCCCGAGGCGGGGGCGCTGAGCTGCGCGCTCACGGGAGACATCGCTGCCCATGCCCGACGACGCCGCTCGCGTCGCGTGCTCGTCGCGGCATCGAGCGGGGTCGCCGTGCTGGCCGTCGCGCTCTTCACGCTCGGTGACCGTCCCGTCGTGGTGCCGGACCGGCACGTGGCGTCGCCGCTGACGGTGCTGGCAGAGGCCGGCGGTGCCACGGCGGCAGGGGCCACCGAGGTGGCCCTCGTCCCCGTCCTGCCGGAGGTCTCGGACGCCGCGGGCGCCGGGGACGGTGCCGGCAGCGTGGACCTCGCGGACTCGACCGCGCTCGCCTGGATGGCCGAGCACGGATGGACGAGCCCGACGGGGATCCTCGACGGGTTCGACGTCACCTCGGTCCAGCTCGTCGGGCCCGAGCGCGACGTGCTCCGTGTGGACCTCACGGGCCCCGAGGGGACCATCGTGGTCCGCGAGCAGGTCGGTCGGCTCGACACGTCGAGCCTCTCGCGCTCCGAGGGCTTCGAGGGGCGCGCCGTCTACGTCCTGTCCGACGAGCCGCCCCACCTGGTGTGGCAGGCTGGGGACACGGTGATCGACGTCGTGGCAGAGGTGAGCAAGGACGTCCTCGCCTCGTTCGTGGCGACGTTCCCCGCGCACGACTTCGACGCGGGGGTCCCGGCCCGCATCTCCCGGGGCTGGACGACCATGACAGGAGCCTTGGGCACCCCATGACCGCACACGACTCAGCGCTGGACCCCGCCGAGCCGCAGCCCGCTGCGCAGCCTCACGCGCCATCGCCCTCGCAGGCCCCCGAGACCGCGAGCGACCCCGCCACGGTCGAGGCTGCTCCGTCGTCGCCCGAGCGGGCGTCGGCCTCGCAGGCCGACGCCTCCGAGGGCCCCTCGGGGCGGTCGACGGTCGAGGCGCAGACGGCAGTCGTGGCACCGGACGCTCCCGCGTCGGAGCGCGAGCCAGGCGGTGAGCCGTCGGCCCTGGCGCCCGGCGCCTCTTCGGAGCAGACGCCCACGCCCGGGGCAGAGCAGCGCACCGAGGAGGTACCGGTGCCTCGCCCGGCCCCCACGCAGCCTCCGGCCGCTCCCATCCCCTTCGCTCCGCCGTCGGCGTTCCGGTCCACGACGACCGCACCCCTGAGCCCCGTCGCGCCGGGCGCGCGCCCCGCAGCTCCCGGCCCCGTGCCTCCGCCCGGTCCGCACGACACGCGCCCGTACGGAGCGCCCCTGGGCGCACTGCCCGTCGCCCGTCCCGGCCTTCCCGGATATGCCTCGCAGCCACCGGCCGGGCAGCACCCGTACGCCGCCGCGTACCAGCACGCCACGGCCACGCCGGGTGGGCCAGCGCAGCACGGAACCACTCCGCCGCAGCCGGCGTATCCGGGAGCGGGAAGCCCGCCCGGAGAGGCCGACCCGCACGGCTCCACGACGCCCGTCGAGCCCTGGGGGGCCCCGCCCCCGCCGCCCGCGCAGAAGCCCCGGCGCCGCATCGGTGCCGGCGCGGTCGCCGGCATCGCTGCGCTCGCCCTCGTGGCGGGGGCGGTCGGTGGCATCGCGGCCGACCGGATCGTCGACGGCACCCAGCGTCGCCCGGTCAGCGCGTCGCTCCCGGTCGCGGGGACGGCCCCCGACGCAGAGCGCCCCGCGGGCTCGGTCGCGGCGATCGCGGCGACCGTGCTGCCGAGCGTCGTGTCGCTGCAGGTCGAGGGCGCGGACGGGATCTCGACGGGCTCGGGCTTCGTGATCCGTGAGGACGGCTACATCCTCACCAACAACCACGTGGTCGCCGGTGGCGCGGACGGCGGCAAGGTCACGGTGCTCTTCGCGGACGGCAGCGAGCGTCCGGCCACGATCGTCGGTCGCACCGCGGACTACGACCTCGCGGTCGTCAAGGTCGACGAGGCCGGTCTGACACCGCTCGTGCTGGGCGACTCGGACGCCGTGGTCGTGGGGGACCCCGTCGTCGCGATCGGTGCCCCGCTCGGGCTCAACGGGACCGTCACGACCGGGATCGTCAGTGCGCTGAACCGTCCCGTCGCGGCAGGCGACTCGGCCGAGACCGCGTTCATCAACGCGATCCAGACGGATGCGGCCATCAACCCGGGGAACTCGGGTGGCCCGCTGGTGAACGGAGCGGGCGAGGTCGTGGGCGTGAACTCCGCGATCGCGCAGCCGCCCGGGACGGGGGGCGCGACGGGCAGCATCGGCCTCGGGTTCGCGATCCCCTCCGACCAGGCCAGGCGGACGGCCGAGGAGCTGATCGAGAAGGGCACCGCCACGTACCCCGTGATCGGGGTCCTGCTCGACTCGCGCTACCAGGGCGAGGGTGTCCAGGTCACGACCGAACCGCAGGGCGGGCAGTCGCCCGTGACCGCGGGGGGGCCGGCGGACGAGGCCGGGATCCAGGCCGGGGACGTCATCCTCGCGATCGACGGGAGGCCCGTGAGCCTGAGCGACGAGCTCATCGTGGCGATCCGCGCGAAGGCCCCCGGAGACACCGTGACGCTGCGCGTGCGCACGGGCGACGCCGAGCGCGACGTCCGCGTTGTGCTCGACGAAGCCACGAGCGAGTAGTCTGACCGCGTGTTCGGTATCAACGGCGCCGAGTTCGTCGTCCTCCTCGTCGTCGCCGTGATCGTCATCGGTCCCGAGCGACTGCCCCGCTATGCCGAGCAGCTCGGCGCGTTCGTCCGCACCGCCCGCGGCTTCCTCAAGGACGCCAAGTCGCGCGTCGACGAGGAGCTGGGGCCGGAGGTGGGTGACGTCGACTGGTCCAAGCTGGACCCTCGTCAGTACGATCCGCGACGGATCGTGCGCGAGGCGCTGCTCGACGACGACGACCTGATGGGCACGTCCTCGCGGCCCCGCAGCGCGTCCCCCGTCCCGCCGCCGCCCCCCGCGCCCGTGGACGCGGACGGCGTGCGCGTCCCGGCCCCCTTCGACGACGAGGCGACCTGAGCGCAGGGCCCGGCGTCCCAGCGGACGAGCCCGGATTCGGTCGAGGCACGTCGACCTGTCAGAATGGGGCAATGGTCAACGAGGTTCCCGGTGAACGGCGTCCACGCATCTTCTCGGGGATGCAGCCCACGGAGGATTCGCTCCAGCTGGGCAACTACATCGGGGCTCTGAGCCAATGGGTCGCGCTGCAGGAGTCGTATGACGCGATCTACTGCGTCGTGGACATGCACGCCCTGACGGTCAACCCCGAGCCCGCGAAGCTGCGCGAGCGTACGCGGCGCACCGCGGCGCAGTACCTGGCCGGGGGAGTGGACCCCGAGTCCTCGACGTTGTTCGTCCAGTCGCACGTCCCCGAGCACGCCGAGCTCGCCTGGGTGCTGTCGTGCCAGACGGGGTTCGGCGAGGCGGGTCGCATGACCCAGTTCAAGGACAAGTCCGCGAAGCAGGGCACCGACGGCACGACCGTGGGCCTCTTCACCTACCCGGTCCTGATGGCCGCGGACATCCTGCTCTACGACGCGGCGCTCGTGCCCGTGGGCGAGGACCAGCGTCAGCACCTCGAGCTGGCCCGCAACCTCGCGGAGCGCCTCAACTCGCGGTTCGGCGAGGACACCGCCGTGGTCCCCGAGCCCCACATCGTCAAGGCCGTCGCGAAGATCTACGACCTGCAGGAACCCACCGCCAAGATGAGCAAGTCGTCGTCGGGCGGCAAGGGCGTCATCTGGCTGCTCGAGGACCCCAAGGCCGCCGCCAAGCGCATCCGCTCCGCGGCGACCGACTCGGAGAACGAGATCCGCTACGACCCGGCGAGCAAGCCGGGCATCTCCAACCTGCTGACCATCTTCTCGGCCCTGACCTCCCGTCCGGTCGAGGCGATCGCGGCCGACTACGAGGGCAAGGGGTACGGGCACCTGAAGGTGGACCTGGCCGAGGTCGTCGTCGACTTCCTCACGCCGTTCCAGGCCCGGGCGAACGAGTACCTGTCCGACCCGGCCGAGCTCGACGCGGTCCTGGCCCGCGGGGCCGAGCGTGCGCGAGGGCTCGCCCAGACCACCCTGGACCGCATCTACGACCGCGTCGGTCTGCTGCCGGCTCGTCGGACCCGCTGATGAACCTGCCCGAGCGCGGTCCGTCGCAGGTGCGGATCGGCATCGCGATCGAGATCCCCGAGCCGTTCGGCCCCGCGCTCCAGGAGGCTCGTGCGGCGTTCGGCGACCCCTTCGCCGGGGACATCCCGCCGCACATCACGTTGCTCGGCCCGACGGTCGTCGACGAGTCGGCCCTCGAGGACGTGTACGCCCACCTCGACCGCGTGACCGCGCAGGCTGCGCCGTTCCGGGTCATCCTGCGCGGCAGCGGGACGTTCCGTCCCGTCTCGCCCGTCGTCTTCGTGATCGTCGCGCAGGGGATCGCGGAGTGCGAGGAGCTCGAGGGCGCGGTGCGCTCGGGCGTGCTGGACCAGGAGCTCCGGTTCAACTACCACCCGCACGTCACGGTCGCCCACGAGGTCGACGACGAGGCGCTCGACCTCGCGTTCGAGGAGATGGCAGGGTTCGAGGCCTCGTTCGACGTCACGGGCATCCACCTCTACGAGCACGGGGACGACGGGGTCTGGCGTCCGGCTCGCCGTTTCGAGCTCTCCGGTCTGTCGGACGGGTGAGTCGAGGTTTCCTCTCCTAGGCTCGGGCGATGACCTCTCCCACGACGCCCGACGACGAGGCTCCCGGCCTGGTGGCTCGGCTCACGACCCGGGCCAAGGCGGTGCAGGCCTGGTGGAACACGACCCGGCCCGCCCGGGCCCTCGCGCAGTACGGGGTCCAGCGAGGGGCGCTCCTCTGCGGCGGTATGGCCTACTCGGCGCTGTTCTCGCTGTTCGCGGGCCTGACGATCTTCTACACGGCCTTCATGGCCTTCCTGGGCAACCGCGAGGAGCTGCGCGACGAGATCTTCGCGCAGATCGACAAGGCGATCCCGGGGCTGATCGACACCGGGGACGGCAGCAACGGGATCATCTCGCCCGACCAGCTGATCCTTGACCGTGGGTTCGACCTGTCGAGCATCATCGCGGTGTTCGTGCTGCTCTTCAGCGCCGTGTCGTTCATGGCCGCGCTGCGCACCTCGACCCGCGCGATGTTCTCGCTCACGAACGTGGGGCAGAACCCGGTCCTGTCCAAGCTGCGCGAGCTCGGCGGGTTCGCCGTGCTGGGGATCAGCGTCGTCATCTCTGCGGCCGCCACGGTGGTCGTCCAGACGCTGGGAGCGACGCTCTTCGGTCATGGTGTCCTGGCCTCGGTCCTGGTGCCCGTGGGGGGCATCCTCGTGGGCCTGGTGTTCGACGCGCTCGTGGTCCTGCTCATCATCCGTTTCGTGGCGGGAGTACGTCCGCCCCGCAAGGACCTGTACATCGGGGCCATGACGGCCGCAGCGGCGTTCGGGGTCCTGCGCTACCTCGGGACGAGCGTGATCGTCGGCAGCTCGTCCCGCAACGCCCTGCTGGGCTCGTTCGCGACGTTCGTCACGATCCTGCTCCTCGCGAACTTCGTGACCCGGATCCTGCTCATGGTCGCGGCCTGGATCGCCGACCCGCCCGCCCAGCCGACGGTCGACGAGCTGCGCGCGCAGGCCGAGGCCGAGCAGGAGGAGCGGCTGGACGCGGAGGTCCGGCGAGGGGCCGGCTACGGGTATCCCTGGAGCCCTCTGGTGCGCGGGGTGCGCCGGGGCCGGGCGCCGCGGGTGCACGCCGAGGTCTGAGCGCCGCAGCTCTGCTCGAGCCCGCGAACGACGACGGCGGCCCGCCGGCCGGAGCCGGGGACCGCCGTCGGGCAGTGCAGGGAGGGCGTCAGAACGCGCGGGTGATCATCGCGCGCTTGACCTCCTGGATCGCCTTGGTGATCTCGATGCCACGGGGGCACGCCTCGGTGCAGTTGAAGGTCGTGCGGCAGCGCCACACGCCCTCCTTGTCGTTGAGGATCTCCAGGCGCTGGGTCGCACCGTCGTCGCGCGAGTCGAAGATGAAGCGGTGCGCGTTGACGATCGCGGCCGGGCCGAAGTACTGGCCGTCCGTCCAGAACACGGGGCACGAGGACGTGCACGCCGCGCACAGGATGCACTTGGTGGTGTCGTCGAAGCGCTCGCGCTGCTCGGCAGACTGCAGGCGCTCCTTGCTCGGCTCGTTCCCCGACGTGATGAGGAACGGCATGATCTCGCGGTAGGAGGCGAAGAACGGCTCCATGTCGACGACCAGGTCCTTGATGACCGGCAGGCCCTTGATGGGCTCGACGGTGATCGGCTTGTCCGGGTTGACGTCCTTGAGGAGCGTCTTGCAGGCCAGCCGGTTGCGACCGTTGATGCGCATCGCGTCCGAGCCGCAGATCCCGTGGGCGCACGAGCGACGGAAGGTCAGCGAGCCGTCGTGCTCCCACTTGATCTTGTGCAGCGCGTCGAGCACGCGGTCCGTGCCGTGGGCCAGGACCGTGTACTCCTCCCAGTACGCGTCCTCACCGTGCTCGGACTCGGGGTTGTAGCGGCGGAGCTTGATCGTGACCTCGAAGGAGGGCACGGCGCCGACCTCGGTCTTCTCCGAACCGGCAGGGGCTTCGAGTGTGGCAGTCATCAGTACTTACGCTCCATGGGCTCGTACCGGGTCTGGGTGACGGGCTTGGAACCCAGCACGATCTTGTAGGAATCGAACTCCTCGACGTGGTCGAAGTATCCCTCCACGTGCCCGTCGGCGGTGTCGCCGGCAGCCGTGGGGCGACGGTAGGCCATCGTGTGGAGCATGTAGTTGGCGTCGTCGCGGTCCGGGAAGTCCTCGCGGTAGTGACCGCCGCGCGACTCCTTGCGGTTGATGGCCGCGATGACCGTGACCTCGGCGATGTCGAGGAGGAAGCCGAGCTCGATGGCCTCCAGCAGGTCGGTGTTGAACAGACGACCCTTGTCCTGGACCGAGACCTTGCGGTAGCGGTCCTGGAGGGTGCGGATGTCCGAGAGCGCCTGGTTGAGCGACTCGCCCGTGCGGAACACCTGCGCGTTGGCGTCCATGGTCTCCTGGAGCGCCTTGCGGACGTCCGCCACGCGCTCGCCGTCGGGGCGGTTGCGCATCTCGTCGAGCTGGGAGATCACCGCGGCCGCGGGGTTCTCCGGCAGCTCGCGGTACTCGGCGGTCGCGGCGTACGCGGCGGCCTGGCGGCCCGCACGCTTGCCGAACACGTTGATGTCCAGGAGCGAGTTGGTCCCGAGGCGGTTGGAGCCGTGCACCGAGACGCACGCGACCTCGCCGGCCGCGTACAGGCCGCGGACGACGTTGTGACCGTCGCGGAGGACCTCACCGCCGACGTTGGTCGGGATGCCGCCCATGGCGTAGTGCGCGGTCGGGTAGACGGGCACGGGCTCGGTGTAGGGCTCGATGCCGAGGTACGTGCGCGCGAACTCGGTGATGTCCGGCAGCTTGGCGTCGATGTGCGCGGGCTCGAGGTGCGTCAGGTCGAGCAGGACGTAGTCCTTGTCCGGCCCGGCGCCGCGTCCCTCGCGGACCTCGTTCGCCATCGACCGCGCGACGATGTCACGCGGTGCGAGGTCCTTGATGGTGGGTGCGTAGCGCTCCATGAAGCGCTCGCCCTCGCCGTTGCGCAGGATGCCGCCCTCACCGCGGGCCGCCTCCGACAGGAGGATGCCGAGGCCGGCGAGACCTGTCGGGTGGAACTGGAAGAACTCCATGTCCTCGAGCGGCAGGCCGCGGCGGTAGGCCAGGGCCATGCCGTCACCCGTGAGGGTGTGCGCGTTGGAGGTCGTCTTGAAGATCTTGCCCGCGCCGCCCGTGGCGAAGATGATCGCCTTGGCCTGGAAGACGTGGATCTCGCCGGTCGCCAGGTCGTACGCGACGACGCCGGTCGCGTTGACCGTCTCGCCGTCGGGGACGTCCTCGGCGGCGAGGTCGTGGTCCGTGATGAGGTCCAGGACGTAGAACTCGTTGAAGAACTCCACGTCCTGCTTGACGCAGTTCTGGTAGAGCGTCTGGAGGATCATGTGACCCGTGCGGTCCGCGGCGTAGCACGAGCGGCGCACCGCGGCCTCGCCGT
Organism: Oerskovia enterophila; assembly: GCF_044748475.1. Taxonomy (NCBI): domain Bacteria; kingdom Bacillati; phylum Actinomycetota; class Actinomycetes; order Micrococcales; family Cellulomonadaceae; genus Oerskovia; species Oerskovia enterophila. The sequence goes on along the minus strand of NZ_JBIVFZ010000003.1, from coordinate 664,508 downwards.
GGTTGCGGGTGTGACCGCCGAAGCGACGCTGGTCGATCTTGCCCTCGGGCGTGCGGTTGAACGGCAGACCCATGCGCTCGAGGTCGAGGACCGCGTCGATGGCCTCCTTGGCCATGATCTCCGCGGCGTCCTGGTCGACGAGGTAGTCGCCACCCTTGACCGTGTCGAACGTGTGCCACTCCCAGTTGTCCTCCTCGACGTTCGCGAGGGCGGCGCACATGCCGCCCTGCGCCGCGCCGGTGTGGGACCGGGTGGGGTAGAGCTTCGAGATGACCGCCGTGCGGACCTTGCCGGACGACTCGAGCGCCGCGCGCATGCCGGCGCCGCCTGCTCCGACGATGACGACGTCGTACTGATGGGTTTGCATCGGTGTCGATGCCTCCTGTGACGAGTGGGAAGGGGGACGGGGGCTGTCAGGCGGCGTCTGGGGGAACGCCGACCGGCAGGTCCGTCAGGCGGTGCAGAACGACGGGAGCTGGTAGTCCAGCGCGTTCGGCGGGCACGGGTCGAACGTGAAGACCACGAGGGTGCCGAGCACGGTGACGATCACGAAGGCCAGGTACAGGGCCCACTTGAGGACCATGCGGGTGCCGTCGCGCTGGGCGTAGTCGTTGATGATGGTGCGGACACCGTTGGTGCCGTGGATCATCGCGAGCCAGAGCATCAGGAGGTCCCAGACCTGCCAGAACGGAGAGGCCCACTTGCCGGCGACGAAGCCGAAGTCGATCGCGTGGACGCCCTCGCCGACCATGAGGTTGACGAAGAGGTGCCCGAAGATCAGGACGATCAGCACGACGCCCGAGGCGCGCATGAAGACCCAGCTGTACAGCTCGTAGTTCGAGCGCGTCGTCTTCTGGCGCTTGTACGGGTCGCGGGGGGCCGCCAGGGGCGAGCTGGTGGTCGTGGTGCCCATCAGTGCCCACCTCCGAAGACGTTCATGAGGTGGCGGGGCAGGAAGCCCGCCATGGTCACGGCGAACAGACCGACGACGACCCACAGCATGGTGCGCTGGTACTTGGGGCCCTTGGCCCAGAAGTCCACGAGGATGATCCGGACACCGTTGAAGGCGTGGAACACGATGGCGGCGACCAGGCCGGCCTCACCGAGTCCCATGATCACGGTCTTGTACGTGCCGATCACGGCGTCGTACGCCTCGGGCGAGACTCGTACCAGCGCTGTGTCCAGCACGTGCACGAGGAGGAAGAAGAAGATGAGCACGCCGGTCACGCGATGCGCGACCCACGACCACATGCCTTCACGGCCGCGGTACAGCGTGCCAGCAGGTGCACTGGGCACTTTAGGGGCCTCCTGTGGCGAGTTCAGGGGTGAGATATCGAGCTGGACGACGTCGTCCGCCGGTGGCCGTTCACGACCGCTCCGTCTCGAGGCTCCGAGGAGTCGGGAGGAGCGGCAGATCCAGGGCTCGCCGGAGTCCGTCGATATCCGTCTCTGGGGTTCCACCATAGTGACATCGGCGTCAGGTTGCGGACCGCCGGGGCTTCCAGGCGCCCTGCCCACCCCGGATTGTGACTCATTCCACATGGCTTCGGGGAACTGCCGAGGACCGGTCTCGCAGGCGTCCCCGACGGCGTCTCGACCCGTGGTCACTATGCTTCGAGCATGTCGACCACTCCTGCGCCTGCCCCTGCTCCCGGCGGGTCGTCCACGGACGACCGGGCCGTCCCCGGCTTCTATGCCGTGATCCCCGCGGGCGGGGCCGGGACACGGTTGTGGCCTCTGTCCCGACGGGGCAACCCCAAGTTCCTGCTCGACCTCGCGGGTACCGGGCGCTCGCTGCTCCAGGCCACGGTCGACCGCCTGGCGCCCCTGACGGGCGAGGGGGGCATCGTCCTGGTCACGGGTCGCCAGCACGTGGCCTCGGCCAGGACGCAGCTGCCGGGGCTCGACGAGGACTCGGTGCTCGCCGAGCCGTCCCCCCGCGACTCCATGGCGGCCATCGGGCTGGCGGCCGCGGTCCTCGAGCAGCGTCACGGCGACGTGGTGATCGGCTCGTTCGCGGCCGACCAGGTCATCACGGGACAGGCGGCGTTCGAGCAGGCCGTCCGGGAGGGCGTGGAGGCCGCGCGGGCGGGCTACGTCGTCACGGTCGGCATCGCGGCGTCGAGGCCCTCCACCGCATTCGGCTACGTCCGCAGCGGGGCGCCGCTCGGCCTCGAGGGGGCGCCGACCGGTCTGCACGCCGAGGGCTTCACGGAGAAGCCCGACGCCCTGACCGCGCAGCGCTACGTGCGCTCGGGGGAGTACCGCTGGAACGCGGGCATGTTCATCACGCGGACCTCGGTCCTGCTCGGGCACCTGGCAGACCAGCGCCCCGAGCTCCACGACGGGCTGCGACGGATCGCCGCGGCCTGGGACACGCCCGAGCGGGACCAGGTCCTCGCGGACGAGTGGCCCGGGCTCGAGAAGATCGCGATCGACCACGCGGTCGCCGAGCCCGTCGCGGCCGTGGGCGGGGTCGCCGTGGTCCCGGGGAACTTCGGCTGGGACGACGTGGGTGACTTCAACTCGCTCGCCGCCCTGCTGCCCGCTGCGGACGAGTCGGGCTCCAAGGTCCTGGGGGACGCCGGTCGGGTCGTCCGGCTCGAGAGCGCGGGCTCGGTCGTCGTCCCGGCGAGCGAGCGCGTCGTGACGATCCTCGGCCTCGACGACGTCGTGGTCGTCGACACGCCCGACGCGCTCCTGGTCACCACGCGTGCGCGTGCGCAGCAGGTCAAGTCCATGGTCGACGCGGTGCGCGAGCGCGGGCTCGACGAGCTGCTCTGACTCTCCTCACCCGTGCACCCGGGGCGGGCGTGCGCTCGCGCACCTGGGCGGGCTGCGCCGTCGGGCCGCGGGCGGGAGATCGCTGGCGGCCCGACGGCGCAGCGCGGCCCGCGCAGGCCTCTCGCCGTCCCGGTGCGTGGCCGCCCCCGCCCCACCTGCACGGGTCGGCGTTAGTCTCGGCGTGTGAGCACGCCTGAGGAGAGCACCCAGAACGACCGGTCCCCGTCGCTGCCCTCGGGCGGGGGGCGGACCGGGGCGGGGGACCGCGTCACGGCCGTCGCGGCGTCGCTCGCGGACGAGCTGGTCGCGATCCGGCGCGACATCCACGCGCACCCCGAGGTCTCTCGGGCAGAGACCCGCACCACGGCACTGATCGCCGACCGCCTGCGCGCGGCCGGGCTCTCGCCGCGCCTGCTGCAGGGCACCGGTCTGGTGTGCGACATCGGCGGTGCCGAGGGTCCCGACGGCGAGACGCGCGGCCGGGTCGCGCTGCGCGCCGACATCGACGCGCTGCCGCTCCAGGACCGCTGCGAGCTGCCGTGGGCCTCGACCGTCCCGGGGGTCGCGCACGCGTGCGGCCACGACGTCCACACGACCGTGGTGCTCGGGGCCGGTCTGGTCCTCGCCGAGCTCGCACAGCGCGGTGAGCTCGCCCGCCCCGTCCGGCTGATCTTCCAGCCCGCCGAGGAGGTCCAGCCCGGCGGCTCGCTCGACGTCATCGCGCAGGGGGGCCTCGACGGGGTCGACGAGATCTACGCGGTCCACTGCGACCCCAAGGTCGACGCGGGGCAGATCGGCACGCGCATCGGGCCCATCACCTCGGCCTCGGACGAGGTGTCCGTGACCATCACGTCGCCCGGGGGGCACACCTCGCGGCCGCACCTGACGGGCGACGTCGTCTACGCGCTCGGCCAGGTCATCACCCAGGTGCCCGCGGTGCTCGGGCGCCGGCTCGACCCCCGCTCGGGCGTCAACCTCACGTGGGGTGCCGTGCACGCGGGGTCGGCGCACAACGCGATCCCCAGCACCGGGACGGTCCGGGGGACGCTGCGCTGCCTCGACGTGCGGGCCTGGGAGTTCGCCGGACAGGTGCTCCACGACGCGGTCGAGCAGGTCGTCGCGCCCTACGAGGTCGAGGTCACCGTGAACCACACGCGCGGCGTGCCGCCGGTCGAGAACGCCGAGGACTGCACGGGCGCCCTCGAGGCGGCCGCGCGCGACGTGCTCGGGCCGACCTCGGTGCTGCTGACCGAGCAGTCGCTCGGCGGGGAGGACTTCGCCTGGTACCTGACCAAGGTGCCGGGCGCCATGGCACGGCTCGGGACCCGGACTCCCGGCGGCCGGTCCTACGACATCCACCAGGGCGACCTGCAGGTCGACGAGTCGGCGATCGGTGCCGGGGTCCGGCTGCTCGCGCGCGTCGCGCTGGGCTGAGGGGGAGGCCGCCCGGGAGCCGTGGCGGCGTCTCTCGAGGGTGCGTCGTGGTTGCTCGACACAACCAGGTGTCCGATCCGTGGACCGAGAACGACCACGGCTGAGACGCCAGATGACGCTTCCATAACGAAGCGGCGTCGTTACCCGCAAGTAACGTCCGCGATTCCTGGACGTGGCTAGTGTTCGATCCATACAGGCCGACGGACTCCGTGACCTTCCCGTGCAACGGCGCGCGGGTGGGTCCCGGTCATCTCCGTGAGGCCATCGACGAGATCGACAGGAGCTCATGGTGAAGAGAGCAACGCAGATGACCGCCCTCGCGGCGGTCGCCGCGCTGACGCTGGCCGCATGTGGCAGCGCGCCCGACGAGGGTGGCAGCACGGGAACGGCGGGAGGCTCCGAGTCGAGCTTCAAGGCCTGCATGGTGTCCGACGCTGGCGGGTTCGACGACAAGTCCTTCAACGAGTCGGGCTACAACGGCCTCATGGCTGCGGAGAAGAACCTGGGCATCCAGACCGCCACGGCGGAGTCGAAGGAGGAGTCGAACTTCGCTCCGAACATCGACAACCTGATCTCCGAGAACTGCAACATCATCGTCACGGTCGGCTTCCTGCTCGCGACCGCCACGGGCGACGCGGCCCAGGCGAACGCCGACGTCGACTTCGCGATCGTCGACTCGACGGCGCAAGACGCTGACGGCAACACGATCGAGCTCGACAACGTCAAGCCCATCAGCTTCGACACCGCCCAGGCCTCGTTCCTCGCGGGCTACCTCGCCGCGGGCATGAGCAAGACGGGCACGGTCGCCACGTACGGCGGTCTGCAGATCCCGTCCGTGACGATCTTCATGGACGGCTTCGTCGACGGCGTCGCGAACTACAACGAGACGCACGGCACCGACGTCAAGACCCTCGGCTGGAACAAGGAGTCGCAGAACGGCTCGTTCGCCGGTGGCTTCGAGGACCAGTCCCAGGGCCAGCAGCTCACGCAGACCTTCATCGACCAGGGTGCGGACATCATCATGCCCGTCGCCGGTCCGGTCGGTGTCGGCACGCTCGCCGCGGCCAAGGACGCGACCGACGTGTCGGTCATCTGGGTCGACGCCGACGGCTTCGAGACCAACCCCGACTCGGGCGACCTGATCCTGACCTCGGTCCTCAAGGAGATCGGTGCGGGCGTCGAGGACGTCATCACCGCGGCCTCCGAGGACGAGTTCTCGAACGAGCCCTACGTGGGCACGCTCGAGAACGGCGGCGTGGACATCGCGCCGTACCACGACTTCGACTCCAAGGTCCCGCAGGAGCTCAAGGACGAGATCGACCAGCTCCGCAAGGACATCATCGACGGCACCATCGTCGTGGAGTCCCCGAGCTCGCCGTGACCTGACGCTGTACCTCGTGGTCGAGCCGGCCCGGCATCCTCGCCGGGCCGGCTCGACCAGTCTTGGGCTAACGTCACAGGCAAGGCTGCCTGTGCATCGAAGGGACCGTACGTGAAGCTGGAGCTCCGCGGTATCACCAAGTCGTTCGGACCGCTCGTCGCCAACGACCACATCGACCTCGTCATCGAACCGGGGCAGATCCATGCCCTTCTCGGGGAGAACGGCGCAGGCAAGAGCACGCTGATGAACGTGCTGTTCGGCCTCTACCAGGCCGACTCGGGCGCCATCCTGCTCGACGACGAGGAGCGCGCCTTCCGGGGACCGGGCGACGCGCTCGCCGCCGGGATCGGCATGGTGCACCAGCACTTCATGCTCGTGCCCGTGTTCACCGTCGCAGAGAACGTCATGCTCGGGCACGAGGACGTCAAGGCCGGGGGCTTCCTGGACCTCGAGGCCGCCCGTGCCCGGGTGCGGGACCTGTCCGCGCGGTTCGGCTTCGGCCTGGACCCGGACGCCGTCGTCGAGGACCTGCCGGTCGGGGTGCAGCAGCGCGTCGAGATCGTCAAGGCGCTCGCACGCGAGGCCAAGGTCCTCATCCTCGACGAGCCCACCGCGGTGCTGACGCCGCAGGAGACCGACGAGCTGATCGAGATCATGCGACAGCTCAAGGCCTCGGGCACGTCGATCGTCTTCATCACGCACAAGCTGCGCGAGGTCAAGGCCGTCGCCGACGTCATCACGGTCATCCGTCGTGGCGCGGTCGTCGGCACGGCCGAGCCGTCGGCCTCCGAGACGGAGCTCGCGTCGCTCATGGTGGGGCGCTCGGTCTCGCTCGGTCTCGACAAGGCACCCCCGCAGCTCGGTGAAGAGACCTTCGTGGTCACGGACCTCACGGTCCTCGCGCCCAACGGGCAGGCCGTCGTGGACCGCGTCTCGTTCTCGGTCGCAGAGGGCGAGATCCTCGCCGTCGCGGGCGTGCAGGGCAACGGGCAGACCGAGCTCACCGAGGCCATCCTCGGGCTGCTGCCCTCCGCGGAGGGGTCGATCTCGCTCCACGGCAAGGAGCTGCGCGGGCTCTCGCCCGACGCGGCCCTCGACGCCGGGATCGGGTTCGTGCCCGAGGACCGCAAGGTCGACGGGCTCGTCCTCGACTTCACGGTCGCGGAGAACCTCGTGCTCGACCTCTACGACAAGTCCCCGTACGCGCGGGGCATCGCGCTCAACCTGCCGGAGATCCGGCGCAACGCCGAGCACCGCATCAGCGAGTTCGACATCCGCACGCAGGGCCCCGGCCAGGAGGTCGGCCGGCTCTCGGGCGGCAACCAGCAGAAGGTCGTCCTCGCGCGCGAGCTCTCGCGCCCGCTCAAGCTGTTCATCGCGAGCCAGCCGACGCGCGGCGTGGACGTGGGGTCCATCGAGTTCCTGCACCGCCGCATCGTCCAGGAGCGCGACAACGGCACCCCGGTGATCATCGTCTCGACCGAGCTCGACGAGGTCGTCGAGCTCGCCGACCGGATCGCCGTGATGTACCGCGGGCGCATCGTGGGCTTCGTCCCGCCCACGACGTCGCGCGAGGTGCTCGGCCTCATGATGGCCGGCGTGCCCTACGACGAGGCCACCGCACAGGTGACCGACCAGACCGACACGACGGGAGCAACCCAGTGACCGACCAGCAGCCCGTCCCTCCGGCGACGGGGGAGCCGGCCCCCGAGGCGCCGAGCGCGGCGAAGCCCGCGAGCGACGCCCGCTGGGCTGCGACCTTCCGGGAGATCACGACGGGCCCGTTCGGCGTCACCGTCCTGGCGTTCGTCCTGGCGCTCGTCATCGGCGGGCTCCTGATCATCGTCACCGACCCCGACGTGACGGCTGCCGCGAGCTACCTCTTCGCCAAGCCCGCCGACTTCTTCGGTGCGGCCTGGAGCGCGGTGGCTGACGCCTACTCGGCCATGTTCCGCGGCGCGGTCTACAACTACGAGGCCCCGACGTTCGCCCGCGGCATCCGCTCGCTGACCGAGACCATGACCGTCTCGACGCCGCTCATCATCGCGGCCCTCGGCGTGGCCGTCGGCTTCCGTGCGGGCCTGTTCAACATCGGCGCGCAGGGGCAGGTCCTCATGGGGGCTGCGATCGGCGGCTACGTGGGCTTCGCCTGGAACCTGCCACCCGTCCTGCACCTGCTGCTCGCGCTGCTCGGCGGCGTGCTCGCCGGTGGCTTCTGGGCCGGCATCGCCGGATTCCTCAAGGCCCGTACCGGCGCGCACGAGGTGATCGTGACGATCATGCTGAACTACGTCGCGCTCTACCTCGTCGCGTGGTTCCTCACGACCAGCGCGTTCACCCGACCGGGGTCCAACCAGCCCAAGAGCCCGGGCGTCAAGGACACGGCCCAGCTGCCGCTGCTCCTCGGCGACCAGTTCCGCCTCAACGCGGGCTTCCTGGTCGCGATCCTGGCCGCGGTCTTCGTCTGGTGGCTCATGTCCCGCTCGACGTGGGGCTTCCGGTTCCGCGCGGTGGGCTCCAACCCGCAGGCCGCCCGGACCGCAGGCATGGGAGTGGCGTCGTCGTTCGTGCTCGTCATGGTCGTCTCGGGTGCCCTCGCGGGCCTCGCGGGCGCCGTGCAGATCCTCGGCACGGAGAAGGCGCTGACCGGCGGGATCGCCGGTTCGATCGGGTTCGACGCGATCACCGTCGCCCTGCTGGGCAGGTCCAAGCCGCTCGGCATCTTCTTCGCGGGCCTGCTGTACGCCGGGCTCAACGTGGGTGGACGGGCCATGGAGGCCTCGACGGGTACGTCGATCAACATCGTCCTGGTCATCCAGTCGCTCGTCGTGCTCTTCATCGCGGCCCCGCCGCTCGTCCGGGCCATCTTCCGGCTGCCCGCCCCGAACCCCGTCGTCGTGAAGGGAGCCAGCGCATGACCGCCATGGCCGCACCGCGTACCCAGGTCGCTGCCGTGACGGCGACCCGCAGCTGGAAGGTCCCCATCACGCTCGGGGTCTTCGGCCTGCTCTCGTTCGTCCTGTTCGGCCTCCTGGGGCCGGCAGGTTCCGTGACGACCTTCGGGATCTCCACGGGGGCCGACCTCCTCAAGTTCGACCCGGTCGAGCTCCCCACGCGGGCCACCGCGATCGTGCTCTCGGTGCTCTGCCTGCTCCTGGCCGGCTACGCGACCCTGCGGGTCCGCGCGGACAAGCCGGTCGGGCGCTGGGTGCTCGCGGTCTTCGGCGTCCTGTGGGTCCTGACGTTCCTGGTGTGGGCCGTCGCGGACAAGAGCACGTCGATCGTGAGCCTCCTGCAGGGCTCGCTGCTCCTCGCGGTCCCGCTCGCGTTCGGTGCGCTCGGCGGTCTGCTCAACGAGCGGGCCGGCGTCGTCAACATCGCGATCGAGGGTCAGCTGCTCACGGGTGCGTTCGGCGCCGCCGTGCTCGCCTCGGTCGTGGGCAACGCGTACGTGGGTCTGGTCGCCGCTCCGCTCGCGGGGCTGCTCATCGGCGCGATGCTCGCGCTGTTCACGGTCAAGTACCACGTGAACCAGATCATCGTCGGCGTGGTGCTCAACGTGTTCGCAGTGGGCCTGACGAGCTTCCTGTTCTCCTCGGTGCTCAAGAACGACCCCGCGACGCTCAACACGCCGCCGCGCCTGCCGACGCTCCCGATCCCGCTGCTCTCCGAGATCCCGATCATCGGCCCGGTGCTGTTCCGCCAGTCGATCATCGTGTACCTGCTCTACGTCGCGGTCATCGTCATCAGCATCGCGCTCTTCCGCACCCGGTGGGGCCTGCGCGTCCGATCGGTCGGGGAGTACCCCCAGGCCGCGGACACGGTCGGCATCAACGTCAACCGCACCCGGTGGGGCAACGTCCTGCTCGGGTCCATGGTCGCGGGCCTCGGCGGTGCGTTCTTCACGATCGGGTCCGTGGGTGCGTTCGGCCAGGAGATGACGGCCGGCAAGGGCTACATCGCGCTCGCCGCGATGATCCTGGGTCGCTGGAGCCCGTGGGGGGCCCTGGGCGCCGCGCTGCTCTTCGGGTTCGCCGACAAGCTGCAGCAGGTGCTCGGCGTCCTCGAGACCCCGATCCCCAACCAGTTCATGCTCATGCTGCCCTACGTCGTGACGATCTTCGCGGTCGCCGGCCTGGTCGGTCGCGTGCGCGGGCCCGCTGCCGCGGGCGAACCGTACGTGAAGGGATGACCGGATGAGCGACGAGACACCGACGATCGACTGGGAGGGCCTGCGGGTCGCTGCCCGGGCCGCGATGGAGAAGGCGTACGCGCCCTACTCCTCGTTCAAGGTCGGGGCCGCCGCGCTGGTCGACGACGGCCGGCTGGTCACGGGCGCCAACATCGAGAACGCGGCGTACGGCGTGACGCTGTGCGCCGAGTGCTCGCTCGTGAGCGACCTGATCGGGAGCGGAGGCGGGCGCCTCGTGGCCTTCGCCTGCGTCGACGGGCACGGCAACGTGCTCATGCCGTGCGGACGGTGCCGCCAGCTCCTGTGGGAGCACGGCGGGCCCCGGCTGCTCGTGGAGACGACCCGTGGCATCAAGCCCATGACCGATGTGCTGCCCGACGCTTTCGGGCCTGAAGATCTGGTGGAGCGAGCATGAGCACGCAGAGCACTCCGGTGGGCGCCTCCGGCGCGCTGCCGAACAAGGAGACCGAGTCGTTCGACGCGGTCGACGTCATCCGCACCAAGCGGGACAAGGGCCGTCTGTCGGCCGAGCAGATCGACTGGGTCATCGACGCCTACACGCGCGGTGTCGTGGCCGAGGAGCAGATGGCCGCCCTCAACATGGCGATCCTGCTCAACGGCATGGACCGCACGGAGATCGGGCGCTGGACCGCGGCCATGATCGCCTCGGGCGAGCGCATGAACTTCTCGGCGCTCTCGCGCCCCACGGCCGACAAGCACTCGACGGGAGGCGTGGGGGACAAGATCACGTTGCCGCTCGCTCCGCTCGTCGCGGTCTTCGGGGTCGCGGTGCCGCAGCTCTCGGGGCGCGGTCTGGGGCACACGGGGGGCACGCTCGACAAGCTCGAGTCCATCCCCGGCTGGCGCGCCGCGCTGACGAACGAGCAGATGATGAACCAGCTCGAGCACGTGGGCGCCGTCATCTGCCAGGCGGGCTCGGGGCTGGCCCCGGCCGACCGCAAGCTCTACGCGCTGCGCGACGTCACGGCCACGGTCGAGGCGATCCCGCTCATCGCGTCCTCGATCATGAGCAAGAAGATCGCCGAGGGCACGGGTGCGCTCGTCCTGGACGTCAAGGTCGGCTCGGGCGCGTTCATGAAGGACATCGACCAGGCGCGCGAGCTCGCGCGGACCATGGTGGACCTGGGCACGGACGCGGGTGTCCGGACGGTCGCGCTGCTGACCGACATGTCGACCCCGCTGGGGCTGACGGCAGGCAACGCGCTCGAGGTCCGCGAGACGCTCGACGTGCTCTCGGGCGGGGGGCCGCGCGACGTCGTCGACCTGACGGTCGCGCTCGCGGTCGAGATGCTCGACGCGGCGGGCAAGCCCGTCCCGGAGGAGGAGGTGCGGCACGCGCTCTCGAACGGCCGGGCCATGGACAAGTGGCGCGAGATGATCGCGGAGCAGGGCGGCGACGCCCGCGCTCCGCTGCCCGTGGCGCGCGAGAAGGAGCACGTGGTCGCCGACCGCGACGGCGTGCTCTCGCACCTCGACGCGTTCGGCGTGGGGGTCGCGGCCTGGCGCCTCGGAGCGGGCCGTGCCCGCAAGGAGGACCCGGTGCAGGCCGGGGCGGGGATCGAGATCCACGCCAAGCCGGGCGACGTGGTCACCAAGGGGCAGCACCTGCTCACGCTCCACACCGACACCCCGGAGCGGTTCGACCGGGCGGTCGAGGCGCTCGAGGGCGCCTGGTCCGTCGCGGACCCGGGCACGGCCGTCGAGACGCCGGCCCTGATCCTCGACCGGCTCGCCTGACATGACGGCGGAGGGGGAGGCCTCGGGGGGCGCGGCACCGCGCGACCCGGAGGCCTCCCCGCCCGACGACCGCCGACCCCGTTCGGTCTACGGCGTCGGCGAGGAGCCGGACATCCGCTTCAGCCTGGCCAACGAGCGCACCGCGCTGGCCTGGGTGCGCACGGGGCTCGGACTGGTCGCGGGCGGTGTCGCGCTGACGTCGTTCGCGTCGTTCGCGGACCTCACGGGGTTCGTCGACCTGATCGCCGCGGTGGCCTGCCTCGCGGGGGCCGGGTTCGCAGGGTACGCGCTCCTCTCCTGGAAGCGCGTCGAGCGCGCGATCCGCCGGGGCGACCCGCTGCCGTCCCCGACCGGTCTGCCCGTGCTCGTCGCGGGCGTCGTCGTGCTCGCGCTGCTCGTGGCCGGGTACGCGGTCACCGAGGTCTGGCGGCGGTGACGCCGCCGACCCGGGACCCGGGGCTCCAGCCAGAGCGCACGGCCCTGGCCTGGCAGCGCACGGTCCTCGCGGTCGTGATCGGCGCGATCCTGCTCGCGGTGGCCGGCCTGCGCGCGGGACAGCCGGTCCTCGCGGCGTGCGCGGGGACGCTCGCGGTCGCGACGCTCGTGCCCGCGGTCCTGCGGCCGCCGTCGGGCGGTCTGCCCCGGGACGGCCGTCTGAGGTCGTGGGGTTTCCTGGTCCGGGTCGCCGCGCTCGTGGGCGTCCTGGGCCTGCTGGGCGCGGCGAGCGCGCTCGTCCGGCTGCTCTGAGGGTGGCGGTGCGCGGAGCGAGGCGCTCGACGTGTGCGAAGGATGGCAGGCTGTCCGGATGATCCTCGCCGACCTCCAGCTCACCCGGGTCCTGCGCGCAGCGGGCGCGGGCCGGGGTCCGTTGCCCCTGCAGCCTCCGTCGGGGCGCTATGCCCTGCCCGACGCCGCAGCCTCCTCGGCCCGTCGGGCCGCCCTGCGTGCGGGGCATCCCGGGCAGGTCTCCGACCGGCTCGTCACGATGCTCGAGTCGCTGCGCCCGTGGGAGCGCGAGCACGTGCTCGACCCGCTGCGTCGCCGCTCCGTCGCGCCCGACCAGCGCCGTGACCTCGCGGGCGGCCCCGACCTGACGGCCGGGCGGCCGGTCGGTCAGGGGCAGGGGTCGGCCCCGGGGCGCCCGGACCTGCGCTTCCCCGAACCGCTCGTGCTGGGCCGGGCCCGCGCGGTCCAGGTCGACGAGACGACGTGCGGGTCCGCGGTCCTGGCCGTCCTGGCCGCGGCGGGGGACCCGGTGGTCTCGTTGTGGCTCGTCGCCGGGACGGACGTCTCGCGAGGGGCCTGCGAGCACGTCGTGAGCGAGGGCCAGGTGGACGCGACCGCCCGGGAGCTCGAGACGTCGTCGGGCCGGTTCCAGGCGCTCCAGCGGCTCCTCAAGGCGCGCACGACGCGGGCCGCGCTCGGTCCCTTCCCGTGGCCCGGCAGGCTCGGGACGCCGCCCTGGACGGCAGCACGCGACGCCCGCTACGCGGACGTGCGCTTCACGCACCGGATCGTCGCGGGCGGCGGGCCAGGGGACCCGGTGCTCGCGAGCGCGCTGCGGTCCGTGGCCGCGGGCGTGCCGGTCCCGCTGTACACCGGCGGCGACGTCGGGACCGGGTGGTCCACCGCGGTGCCGCGGCACGTCGTGCTCCTGGCCGGGGTGAGCGGTCCTCAGGCCGAGGCGGGAGGGGACGACGGGACACCGGCGCACGGGGGGCGCTGGTGCTCGGTGTACGAGCCGTCGTCCGGGGCGCTGCACCGCGTGCGGGTCACGGACCTCCTGGCGGGCACCCGCGTCGCGGGGGAGCCGAGCAAGGCCGTGCGCCGCGCGCTCGGGGGCTGGCCGCACGTGACCTGGGCGGTCCTGCCCGCCGGACGGGCTGGCGGGTCGCGCCGGGTCGGGTGACGATGGAGGGACGGCGAGAGGAGCACCCCCATGAGCACCGTGCCCGGAGCGGAGGCCTGGCGAGACGCCGGGCTGGTCACCCCCGACGACGTCCCCACGAACCTGGTCGAGGAGGAGTCGCAGGGCGACCCGCCGCCCTCGCCCGAGGACGCCGAGGACTACACCCCGGGGACCCCGCGGCCCGACCTGGACGGTGAGGCCGCCGAGGCCGACGTCGTCGAGCAGGCTGCCGTGGTCCCGGTCGGCGAGGGCGGGGACGAGGATGAGGACGTCCCGGGCGCTGTCGGCGACGACGGCGCGTGAGACCGCATGACCGCCCGTGACGCAGCCGTGACCTGCCCGGCGGGGCGGACGTCGGGTGCACCCGTCCCCTGCCCGGTAGCGTGAGCGCATGACCTCCACACCCTCCTCAGTGAGCGAGACCGTCGCGGCGATCGCCGCGCTCCCCAAGGTCGTCCTCCACGACCACCTCGACGGCGGGCTGCGCCCCGCGACGATCATCGAGCTGGCCGCCGCGATCGGGCACGACCTGCCCGCGACCGAGCCGGACGCGCTGGGCACCTGGTTCGTCGAGTCGGCCGACTCGGGCTCGCTCGTGCGCTACCTCGAGACCTTCGACCACACCATCGCCGTCATGCAGACGCCCGAGGCCCTCGCGCGCGTCGCCCGCGAGTCCGTCCTCGACCTGGCCGCGGACGGCGTCGTGTACGCCGAGCAGCGCTGGGCCCCCGAGCAGCACGTGCAGCGCGGCCTGAGCCTGCAGGACACCGTGGACGCGGTCCAGGCCGGGCTCGAGGAGGGCGTTGCCCTCGCCGCGGCCCAGGGGCGCACCATCCGCGTGGGCCAGCTCGTGACCGCGATGCGGCACGCCGACCGCTGGCAGGAGATCGCCGAGCTCGCGGTCGCCAACCGGGGCAACGGCGTCGTCGGGTTCGACATCGCCGGGGCCGAGGACGGCTTCCCGCCCTCGCGCTTCCCCGACGTGTGGCAGTACCTGGCCGACGAGAACTTCCCCGTGACGATCCACGCGGGCGAGGCGTCGGGCGTCACGTCGATCGCCGAGGCGGTCCACCTGGGCCAGGCCTCGCGCGTGGGCCACGGTGTGCGCCTCATCGAGGACATCTCGTTCGACGAGAGCCACGGCACCGCGGCCCTGGGGCAGTTCGCCCACTGGGTCCGCGACCACCAGATCCCGCTCGAGCTGTGCCCCGTCTCGAACCTGCAGACCGGTGCGGCGGGCTCGATCGCGACGCACCCCATCACGCGCCTCAAGGAGCTCGACTTCGCAGTCACGCTCAACACGGACAACCGCCTCATGTCGCGCACGTCCATGACCCACGAGATGACGCTGCTCGTCGAGCAGGCCGGCTGGACGCTCGAGGACCTCTACGACGTGACGGCCACGGCCGCGTGGAGCGCCTTCATCCACCACGACGAGCGCCGCGCGCTCATCGACGACGTCATCCTCCCCGGCTACCAGGAGATCCAAGGAGCACAGTTGTGAGCACCGCAGGCACGTCCCCCCTGGACCGCGCGTCCCTCGCGCAGTTCGTCGACCACACCCTCCTCAAGCCCGAGGCGACCCGCGCGGACTTCGAGGCGCTCGTCGACGAGGGCGTGGCGCTCGGCGTCTACTCGGTGTGCGTCTCGCCCTCGGTCCTGCCGCTCGACGGCAAGGGCCTGAAGATCGCGACCGTGTGCGGGTTCCCGTCGGGCACCCACCACAGCGAGGTCAAGGCCGCCGAGGCGGCCCGCTCGATCGCGGACGGCGCGGACGAGGTCGACATGGTCATCGACCTGGGCGCGGCCAAGGCGGGGGACTGGGCGTACGTCCAGGCGGACATCGCGGCCGTGCGGGCCGCCGTCCCGGCCCCCAAGGTCCTCAAGGTCATCATCGAGTCCGCGGCACTGACGGACCACGAGATCGTCGAGGCGTGCCGCGCCTCGGAGGCCGCGGGTGCCGACTTCGTCAAGACCTCGACGGGCTTCCACCCGGCCGGTGGCGCCTCGACGCACGCGGTGTCCATCATGGCGGAGACCGTGGGCGGCCGGCTCGGGGTCAAGGCCTCGGGCGGCGTGCGCACGCTCGCCGACGCTCTCGCGATGATCGAGCACGGCGCGACGCGCCTGGGCCTGTCCGGGACCGCGGCAGTGCTCGCGGGCTTCGACGGGATCGAGCCCGCCGAGGGCGGTTCGTCGGGCTACTGACCCGTTCGTCACGACCGAGGGGTGGCCGAGCCTGGACGGGCGGCCACCCCTCGGCACGTCCAGGGTTAGGCTAGCCTCACTTCGCCATCACCGGCGGAGCGCACCCTGGAGGACCGTATGACCGACCCCACCCCCCGCAGGCCCGAGCGCGTCGCGACCCACGCCGTGGTGGTGCGCACCGAGCGGCTCACGCCGCACATGATCCGCGTCGTCCTCGGCGGGGAGGGGCTCGACGGGTTCGACGCCGGCCCGTACACCGACCGCTACGTCAAGCTGCTCTTCCCCGAGGCGGCCGGGCCGGAGGGGCGCGTCCCGATGCGCACGTACACGATCCGCTCGTGGGACCCCGCGGCGCGCGAGCTGGCCATCGACTTCGTCGCGCACGGCGGCGAGGGGCTCGCAGGCCCCTGGGCGTCCGCCGCACGGGTGGGGGACCCGATCTCCTTCTTCGGTCCGGGAGGCGACTACGCGCCGTCGGGCACCGCGGACTGGCACCTGCTGGTGGGCGACGAGAGCGCCCTCCCCGCGATCGCCGCGGCCCTCGAGGCAGTGCCCGACGGCGTGCCCGTCCTCGCGGTCGTCGAGGTCGCCTCCGCGGACGAGCAGCAGCCCCTCACCTCGCCCGGAGCGCTCGACCTGCGATGGGTGCGCCGCGACGAGCACCTCGATCGTGCGCCCGGCGAGGCGCTCGTCGAGGCCGTCGAGAGCCTCACGTTCCTGACCGGGACGCCCCAGGTGTTCCTGCACGGCGACGCCGGGTTCGTACGGACGCTGCGCCGCCACGTCCGCCTCGAGCGGCAGGTGCCCGTGACGTCGCTCTCGGCGTCGGGCTACTGGCGCCGCGGGCGCACCGAGGAGGGCTGGCGCGCCGAGAAGGCCGACTGGAAGGCCGCCGTGGCGCGCGACGAGGAGCCCGCGCTGCGGTCCTGATCCGCGGACTTCTGCCCGCACGCCTCGGGCCGCCGCGCGTCCCCGGACGGGGACTGCGCGGCGGCCCGAGGAGGGCGCGGGAGGGACGGGTCAGATCCCGAGCGCCGCCGCGACGTCGCGGCGGACGTGGTCGAGGCGGGTCCGTGCGAACGCGCGGGCGGCCGTGAGGTCGTCGTAGCCCGCGTCGGGTGCGACCGGGACGATGACCTCGAGGTAGCACTTGACCTTGGGCTCGGTACCGCTGGGGCGCACGATGACCCGGGTCCCGTCCGCGGACAGCAGCCGCACGCCGTCGGTCGGGGGCAGGCCGTCGAGACCGTCCGACAGGTCGACGACCTCGCTCACGCCCGAACCTGCGAGCGTCCGGGGAGGGGCTGCGCGCAGCCGCGACATGGCCGCCGTGATCTGGTCCAGGTCCGTGAACCGGGCCGAGAGCTGGTCGGTCACGTGCAGGCCGTGCGTGCGCGCCAGGTCGTCGAGCGCGTCGACGAGCGTGCGCCCCTCGGCCTTGAGCCGGTTGGCGAGCTGCGCGAGCAGCAGCGCAGCGCTGATGCCGTCCTTGTCGCGCACGTTCTGCGGGTCCACGCAGTAGCCGAGCGCTTCCTCGTAGCCGTAGACCAGGCCGTCGACGCGCGAGATCCACTTGAACCCCGTGAGCGTCGAGGAGTAGCCCAGGCCGTGGCTCTCGGCGATCTTGCGCAGCAGCCGCGAGGACACGATCGAGCTCGCGAAGAACTGCGTCCCGGGGGCGGTGCGCAGCCGCGCCGCCCGCTTGCCGATCTCCTCGCCGAGGAGCGAACCCACCTCGTCGCCGTGCAGCATGCGCCACCCGTTCGAGCGTGCGGTCTCGGCGCCCTGGTAGGTCCCGACGCGCGGGTCGTAGACGGCCAGCGCGCACCGGTCGGCGTCCGGGTCGTTCGCGATCACCAGGTCCGCCTTGGCGTCCTGCGCGTACGCGAACGCGAGGTCGATCGCGCCGGGCTCCTCCGGGTTGGGGAAGGCCACGGTCGGGAACAGGGGGTTCGCCTCGAACTGCTCGGCGACGCTGATGACGTCGGTGAAGCCGGCGTTCTCGAGGACCCGGTTGACGACCGCCCCGCCCACGCCGTGCAGCGGGGTCGCGACGATGCGCAGGTCGCGCGCCGCGCCGTCGGACAGGCGGCCCACGGACTCGACGTAGCCGAGCGCCAGGTCGCGACCGAGGACCGTCCAGCCGTCGGTCGCCCGCGGGACCTGTGCCGCCACGGGGGCGCGGTGGATCGCCGCCGCGATCTCGGCGTCGTACGGGGGCACGATCTGGGCGCCCTGGCCCGAGTCGGTCACGACCCGCCCACCCAGGTAGACCTTGTAGCCGTTGTCCCGCGGAGGGTTGTGGCTCGCGGTCACCATGACGCCCGCGTCGGCGCCCAGGTGGCGCACGGCGTAGGCGAGCACAGGCGTGGGGAGGGCCGACGGGAGGATCGACGCCTCGACCCCGGCAGCGGTGAAGACCGCGGCGCTGTCCTGCGCGAACGTGTGCGAGTGGTGGCGGGCGTCGTAGCCGATCACGACCCGCGGGGTCTGGCCGGGCAGAGCGTCGCGCAGGAACGACGCGAGGCCCGCGGCGGCGCGGATGACCACCGCACGGTTCATGCGGTTCGGGCCGGCCGCCATCTCGCCGCGCAGGCCCGCCGTGCCGAACTGCAGCGTGCCGGAGAAGCGGTCGCGGAGCTCGGCGCGGGCCCGTGCACGCACCTCGTGGTCGCGCGGGTCGGGGGAGTCGGCCTCCGCGAGCAGCGTGCGCAGCTCGAGCTGGTCGGCGGGCTCGGGGTCCGCCTCGATCCAGGCCTCGACCTGCGCGAGGAAGGCCGCGTGGCCGGCGCCGGCCTCGTACCCGGGGTCGTCGACCTCGTTGGCCAGGGGCTCGGGGTTCGTCATCTCACACCAACTTCGCGATCTGGGCGAGCAGGGAGCTGATCCGGGGACCGGCAGCCTGGCCGGCCTCGATGACCTCGCCGTGCGAGAGCGGCGTGGGGCTGATCCCCGCGGCGAGGTTGGTCACGAGCGAGATGCCCAGCACCTCGAGGCCCGCGTGCCGTGCGGCGATGGCCTCGAGAGTGGTCGACATGCCCACCAGGTCCGCGCCCAGGATCCCGGCCATGCGGACCTCGGCCGGGGTCTCGTAGTGCGGGCCGGGGAACTGTGCGTAGACGCCCTCGCCCAGCGAGCCGTCGACCGACCTGGCCAGGTCCCGCAGGCGCGGGGAGTACAGGTCCGTGAGGTCGACGAACGTGGCCCCCTCGAGGGGCGAGGTCGCGGTGAGGTTGATGTGGTCACGGATGAGGACCGGGGTGCCCGGCCCGTGGTCCAGGTTCAGGCCACCGCAGCCGTTGGTCAGGATGACGGTCTGCGCGCCGGTCGCGGCAGCGGTCCGCACGCCGTGGACGACGTGGCGCACGCCCTTGCCCTCGTACAGGTGCGTGCGCGACCCGAGCACGAGCGCGTGGCGGACCGAGCCGTCGGCGCGCTCGATCCGGATCGAGCGGGTCGTGCCCACGTGCCCGGCGACGGCAGGCTTGGAGAAGCCGGGGATCTCGTTCGTGGGGATCTCCGCGACGACGTCGCCCAGGAGCTCGGCAGCCCCGCCCCAGCCGGACCCGAGCACGAGGGCCACGTCGTGCCCCTCGATCCCGGTGGCGTGGGCGATGTGGTCGGCAGCGGCGCGGGCCACGAGGAACGGGTCGGTGGTGGGGTCGTCGAGAGACAAGGTCGTCGTCATAGGACGAGGCTAGCCGTTCTTGGGCCTCGCGCCCCGCCGAAGACCCACCCGGGGACCGGGTGACCGATCTGTCCGCATGCTGACACGGTGACCTCGGACTTCCTGACACAATGGCACCCGTGACGAACGAGAACAGTGACCTGCAGGCCAGCCGTATCGTGATCGTGGGCGGTGGTCCCGGAGGCTACGAGGCGGCCCTCGTCGCCCGTCGGCTCGGCGCGGACGTCACGGTGGTCGAGCGCCAGGGGCTCGGGGGAGCCGCGGTGCTCACCGACGTCGTCCCCTCCAAGACCCTCATCGCGACCGCCGACTGGATGACCATCGCGGACCGCGCGGCAGACCTCGGCATCCGCCTGCCGGTCGACACCGTCAAGGCGGCGCACCCGGCCATGCGCCGGCACATGGTGGACCTCGACGCCGTCAACACCCGTGTCATGGCGCTCGCGGCCGCCCAGTCTGCCGACATCCACGCGCGTCTCGAGCGCGAGGGCGTGCGTGTGCTCCTCGGCGAGGGCCGCCTCGACGGGCCCACGCGTGTGCAGGTGACGCCCGCGGACGCGGACGAGTCGCCCGTCACGCTCGACGCGGACGTCATCCTGCTCGCGCTCGGCGCGACGCCGCGCGTGCTGCCGACCGCCGTCCCGGACGGCGAGCGCATCCTCACGTGGACCCAGCTCTACAACCTCAAGGAGCTCCCCGAGCGCCTGATCGTCGTCGGCTCGGGCGTCACGGGCGCCGAGTTCGCGGGGGCGTACAACGCCCTGGGCTCGGACGTCGTGCTCGTCTCGAGCCGCGACCGCGTCCTGCCGGGCGAGGACGCCGACGCCGCCGAGCTCATCGAGGGCGTCTTCCGCTCGCGGGGCATGACGGTCATGTCGCGCTCGCGGGCCGAGGCCGCCGTGCGCACCGAGGACGGGGTCGAGGTCACGCTCGCCGACGGCCGGGTCGTCCAGGGCACCCACGTCCTGCTCGCGGTCGGGTCCATCCCCTCGACGCAGGGGATCGGGCTCGAGGAGGCGGGAGTGCGCCTCACGCCGAGCGGCCACGTCCAGGTCGACAAGGTCTCGCGTACGTCGGTGCGCGGCATCTACGCGGCCGGCGACTGCACGGGCATCCTGCCGCTCGCCTCGGTCGCCGCGATGCAGGGCCGCGTCGCCATGTCGCACGCCCTGGGCGACGCCGTGAGTCCCATCAAGCTGCGCACGGTCGCGGCGAACATCTTCACGGCCCCCGAGATCGCGACCGTCGGGTACAGCGAGGAGAAGCTCAAGGAGCAGGGCTCCAAGTACGTGACCACGACGCTGCCCTTGGCCCGCAACCCGCGCGCCAAGATGCTCGGCATGCGCGACGGGTTCGTCAAGCTGTTCGCGCACCCCGAGGCGGGCGTCGTGCTCGGCGGCGTGGTCGTGGCGCCGCGGGCCAGCGAGCTCGTCTTCCCGATCACCCTCGCGGTCGCGCACCGCCTCACGGTCGACGACGTGGCCGAGGCCTTCACGGTCTACCCGTCGCTGAGCGGGTCCATCGCCGAGGTCGCCCGCATGCTCCACCACCGCGAGGACTGAGCCACAGCGAGAGCGGCGCCGCACGCCCAGGGCGTGCGTCGCCGTCGGGCACCTCGCCGTCGCGTGCGACGGGGACGGGCCGCTGCCGTGACGGCTGCGGCCCGTCTGCCCCTACTCCTGCTCCGTGCCGCTCGGCCGGACCACGGCGACGAGCGGGCGGTGGTCGGACCAGGCGACGTCGAGCACCGTGACGCGCTGGAACTCCAGCCCCGCGCCGAACACCCAGTCGATCCGGTAGGCCGGCGCGTCCGCGGGCGAGGTCAGGTCGCCGGGGTTCCCGACGTCGTCCTGCCCGCTGACGAGACCGTGGGACTCGACGAGGTCGATCTCCTCCCAGCCGGGCTCGGCGTTGAGGTCTCCCGCGAGCAGGTACGGGCCGGCCACGGGCTCGGCCGCGAACAGCGCGTCGAGCTGGTCGAGGCGTGTCGGGGTGCTCGCCTCGCGGTGCTGCAGGTGCACCGAGGTCACCCGGACGCCGTCGGGCCACGAGGTGTCGCCGTCCACGGGCGTGAACGTGGCCGAGACGGTCGAGCGGTTCTGCGGACCGGCGCCCAGCGGCAGCGCGAGGCGCGCGACGTCGCTCGCCGTGACCACGTCGGGGTTCCACAGGATCGCGTTGCCGAACTGGCGGTCGGCCGCACCCACGAACTCGACCTCCAGCCCCGTCTCGCGGGCGAGGTAGGACGCCATGTCCACTCCGCCCCCGAGCACCCAGCCGCGGGAGACCTCCTGGAGCGTCACGACCTGGGCGCCCGAGTCGCGGACGATCGCGACGACCTCGTCGAGGTCGACCGACGGCGTCGCGCTCACGCCGTAGTGCAGGTTCCAGTCGAGCACCGTGAGGCGCTGCTCGCGGTCGGCCACCGCGACGGGGGTCGCGCTCGTCGAGACGAGCACCGCACCGGCGGCGGCTAGGGCCGCGACGGCCGCGGTGACCGGCAGGGAGATGCGCAGCCCCGGTGCGGGCGCGTGGGCCGCGTCGGCTGCGGCGCCCGCGGCTGTGCCGGCTGCCTCGGGGAGGTCGGCCGGACCGCCGCGCGCACGGCGCAGGCCCGCGACCGCGAGCACGACCGCGACGGCGACCGGGACGGTCGCGTTGGGCACGGGCAGGGGGACGTCGTAGTCGAGCTGGTAGACGAGCAGCGGCAGGATCAGGCCCAGCCCGACGGCGGTGCTCGCCCCGGCGAGGCGCGCCCACCCGAGCTCGTGGGCGGGTCGGGTCAGGGCGTGGCGGACCGCGTCGGTCGCGGTCGCCGCGAGCCCCACGACGCACACCAGCAGCGCCCAGCCGAGCGGCGACGAGACGTCCTGCGTGCGCCCGGGCACCAGGAACAGCACCGCGGTGAACGCGGGCAGCAGCACGAGCGAGACCCAGCGGCCCGTCGAGGCCAGGGCGCGAGCGGCGGGTGTGCTCGTCCCGGCGACGCCCCAGAGCGGGAGCAGCCCGACGACCAGGGCCGTGACGGCGACCGCTCCACCGGCCGCGGGCAGCGAGAGGCCGGTCTGCGACGCGACGAACGCGGGGTTGCCGAAGACCATGACGCCCAGCGCGAGGTAGGGCCCGAGCACCCACAGGCCGCGCGAGCCCGGGGTGGCGGGGTCGCGACGCAGGAGCCAGGCCGCGACCACTGCGACGCCGCCGAGGACGACCGGCGCGACCCAGCCGAGCAGGTCGGTGCGCCAGTACGCGTCCCACGTGCCGTGCAGCAGGCTGACCCCGGCCGCGCCGAGGATCCCGAGGCCGATGCCCATCGCGACCATCCGGCCGTTCGCCGGGCGCGGCGGGCCCGCATGGCTGCCGTCTGGCTCGGTCGAGGGATGAGGCCGGGTGCCGCTCGCGAACCCGGCGACCAGGACGACGGTCGCGACCGCGAGCGCGGCGCCCCCGAGCCCGAGCCCGTAGCGGGCCGTGCCGAGCCAGGAGCCCGAGGCGGCCGCGATCCCGAGTCCTTGCAGGCCCAGGCGCCACACCACGAGCGCGACGACGGCACCGACGACGACGCGACCGTTCACGGGCAGGCGGGCCGCGACGATGGTCACCGCGAGGGCCGGCGCGGCGTAGGTGACCAGTGCCGTGAGGGCGGCTGTGACGACCCCCGAGGTGAACGCGTGGTCCAGCAGGGGCCCGCTCGCCCGGATCATCTCGACCGCGAGCGCGGTGACCACCGTGAGGAGCAGCAGCCTCGCCGCGTTGCCGCGTCCGAGGCTCGCGACCCGGCGTGCGGCGTGCGCGATCTGGCGGCGCGTCGTGTGCGGTGCGGTGCCCGAGGTCGATGGGCCTGCCGAGGAGGGGGGCTCTTCTCCGGCGGTGTCCGTCGACGGGGCGTGCGGGGTGTCGTCGGCCGGGTCCGGGGTGGTCGTCGGCACGGTTGGCATGACAGGTGCTGACGCCACCGAAGGTGCGGACCGCGCCGAGGACATCACGCTCGACGGTGCCGGCAGGGGTGCCGGCAGGTTCGACGGCGACGGCGCGAAGCGCGCGTCGGCCTGTGGGGTCGTGGGGGCGGTGTCGGGCGAGGCGGCCGGCGCGACCTGGCCGATCGCCGCGGTGTGCGTGGGGACGCGGTGCACCCTGCTGTCCGACCGCCGGGCCAGGTCCGCGAGCTCTGCGGCGCGCTGCGCGGCGCGCCGCTCGGCCCGGGTCGCGGGTGTCGAGGGCGCGTCCCGCTGTGTGTCCTCGGCAGGGGGAGCGGCCGAGGCCGGCGGGTCGTCCGGGAGGTCGGTACGGGTGCGGTGGTCGTCGGTCACGGCCCGACGGTACTAGGGGCCGCTGACGCCGCGGCGGGGGACGCGCGACGTTCACAGGTCGCTCACCCCCTCCCACGGCCGTACTGTGATCCGGATCACAGAAACAGGGCGATCGTGCCACACTGAGAAGCAGTCGTCGACGACCCGGGCCACCGCTCACCGAGCCACGCCCGGGAGGGAGGCCAGCATGACGAGCACCGTCCCCGCCCCGCCTGCCGGGGTGGTCGGCCACGTCGTCGGGGGCCGACCCGTGCGAGAGGCCGAGAGGTTCGGCCCGGTCCACGACCCCGCCACGGGACACGTCACGGCGCACGTCGCGCTGGCCTCCGTGGACGACGTCGACCGGGCCGTCGCCGCGGCGCTCGCGGCCTTCCCGGGCTGGGCCTCGACGGGCCTGTCCCGGCGCGTCGAGATCCTCTTCGCGTTCCACGAGCTCCTGCGCTCGCACCGCGACGAGATCGCGCACCTGGTCTCGGCCGAGCACGGCAAGGTCGTGAGCGATGCCGAGGGCGAGGTCTCGCGCGCGCTCGAGAACGTCGAGTTCGCCGCGGGGATCCCGCACCTGCTCAAGGGCGGGTTCAGCCAGCAGGTCGCGACGGGCGTGGACGTCCACGAGGTCAAGCAGCCGCTGGGCGTCATGGCAGGCATCACGCCGTTCAACTTCCCAGCCATGGTGCCCCTGTGGATGATCCCGACGGCTATCGCGTGCGGCAACACGTTCGTCCTCAAGCCCAGCGAGCGAGACCCCTCGGTCTCCCTGCTGCTCGTGCGCCTGCTCGCGCAGGCGGGGCTGCCGGACGGCGTCGTCAACGTGGTGCAGGGCGACCGGGTCGCGGTCGACCGGCTCCTGGAGCACCCCGACGTCGCGGCGGTCAGCTTCGTCGGCTCGACGCCCGTCGCGCGGCACGTCTACGAGACGGGCACGCGCCACGGCAAGAGGGTCCAGGCCCTGGGCGGGGCGAAGAACCACCTCGTCGTCCTGCCCGACGCCGAGCTCGACGCCGCGGCGGACGCTGCGGTCTCGGCGGGGTACGGGTCCGCGGGAGAACGGTGCATGGCGATCTCGGTCGTGGTCGCGGTCGGTGAGATCGGCGACCGGCTGGTCGAGGCGATCCGGACGCGCGTGGAGGGGCTCGTCGTCGGGCCGGGGAACGACCCCACCTCGCAGATGGGGCCGCTCATCACGGCCGAGCACCGCGACCGCGTCGCGTCGCGCGTGCAGAGCGCGCTCGACGAGGGCGCGAGCCTCGTCGTGGACGGACGCGCGGGGCCGCCCGTGGCCCCCGGGGCCGACGGCGTGGACGTGAGCGGCGGGTTCTTCCTGCGACCCAGCCTGGTCGACCACGTGCTGGCCGAGCACACCGTGTACCGCGAGGAGGTGTTCGGCCCCGTGCTCTCGGTCGTCCGCGTCCGGACGTTCGACGACGCGCTGCGCCTCGTCAACGAGAACCCCTACGGCAACGGGGCGGCGATCTTCACGCGCGACGGGGGCGCGGCCCGACGCTTCGAGGTCGAGGCGCAGGCCGGGATGATCGGGATCAACGTGCCCATCCCGGTGCCCGTCGGCTACTACTCGTTCGGGGGCTGGAAGGGCTCGCTGTTCGGGGACTCGCACATCTACGGACCCGAGGCCATCCACTTCTCGACCCGGACCAAGGTCGTGACGTCGCGCTGGCCCGACCCGGCGACGAGCACGATCGACCTCGGCTTCCCCCGGAACAGGTGACCCCACGTGACCGCACGCGACGGCAGGTGGAGACAGGCATCGGCGGCGGCCGCGCGACCCAGCGCGGGCAGCGGGCCGACGACCGGACGGAGGACCGGCGCATGACGGACGAGGCGACGGGCACGGGGCGGCGCGACCGCGAGGACGCCCACGTCTTCTACTCGTGGTCGGCCCAGGAGCTGATCCACCCCGTGACCATCGCGGGCGGCGAGGGGGCCTGGTTCTGGGACACGGACGGGCGGCGCTACCTGGACTTCGCGTCACAGCTGATCAACCTCAACCTCGGGCACCAGCACCCCGCGCTCGTGGGCGCGATCCAGGAGCAGGCCGGGCGTCTCGCGACGGTCGCGCCGTCGTTCGCGAACCCTGTCCGCAGCGAGCTCGCGCGGCTCGTCGTCGAGCGCGCGCCAGGAGGCGCCGACGGCGGGCTGACCCGCGTGTTCTTCACCAACGGCGGCGCCGACGCGGTCGAGAACGCCGTGCGGCTCGCACGTCGCCACACGGGGCGCCAGAAGGTCCTGGCGGCCTACCGCTCGTACCACGGGAACACCGGCACGGCCGTGACGGCCACGGGGGACCCTCGCCGCTGGCCGAACGAGGTGGACCCGGGCGTGCGGCACTTCTTCGGGCCCTACACCTACCGCTCGGCGTTCGGCGCCGCCGACGACACCGAGGAGTGCGTGGCAGCGCTGCGCCACCTGCGCGAGGTCGTCGAGCTCGAGGGCCCCGCGACGATCGCGGCGATCCTGCTTGAGACGGTCGTGGGGACCAACGGCGTGCTCGTCCCGCCCGACGGCTACCTCGCGGGCGTCCGCGAGCTGTGCGACGAGCACGGCATCCTGTACGTCGCCGACGAGGTCATGGTCGGGTTCGGTCGCGTGGGCGAGTGGTTCGCGGTGGACCGCTGGGGGGTGGTGCCGGACCTCGTGGTCTTCGCCAAGGGAGTGAACTCCGGGTACGTGCCGCTCGGCGGCGTCATCATCTCCGAGCGCGTGGCCGCGAGCTTCGACCGTGCTGCGTTCCCCGGCGGCCTGACCTACTCGGGGCACCCGCTCGCGTGCGCGCCGGGCGTCGCGAGCATCCGGGTCTTCGAGGAGCAGGGGATCCTCGACCGCGTCCGCACGCTGGGCGAGAAGGTGATCGGCGCGCGCCTGCGTGACATGGCAGCCCGCCACCCGAGCGTGGGGGAGGTGCGCGGGCTCGGGTTCCTGTGGGCGATCGAGCTCGTCCGCGACCCCGCCACGCGCGAGCGCTTCGTGCCCTTCCAGGGGACGGCTGCCCAGAACGCGCCCATGGCGCAGGTCGTCGCGGCCGTGACGGCGGGCGGCGTCTGGCCCTTCCCCCAGGTCAACCGGCTGCACCTCGCCCCACCGCTCGTGACGTCGGTCGAGGACCTCGAGCACGGCCTCGACGTGATCGACGCCGCTCTCGACGTCGCCGACCGGTACGTCGTCGACCCCTCGCCCACCTGACCGCACCCGCCCTCCGAGGCGGTGGGCCCGGCCGGACCAGCCGGACCGCCACCCGCAGGAGACCCGCCGACCCAGCAGCCACACAGACCCGAGGAGAACCCATGATCGTGCGAGCCGCCCTCACCCAGGTCCGCTGGACCGGCGACCAGGAGTCCATGCTCGCGGCCCACGAGACGTTCACACGTCTGGCCGCGGACCAGGGGGCGAAGGTCATCTGCTTCCAGGAGGTGTTCAACGCTCCCTACTTCCCCCAGGTCGAGGACGCCGCGTTCTACTCCTACGCCGAGCCGGTGCCGGGCCCCACGACCGAGCGTTTCGCGGCTCTCGCCCGGGAGCTGGGCATCGTGATCGTCCTGCCCGTGTACGAGCTCGAGCAGCCCGGGATCCTCTACAACACCGCTGCCGTGATCGACGCCGACGGCAGCTACCTGGGCAAGTACCGCAAGACCCACATCCCGCACCTGCCTGGGTTCTGGGAGAAGTTCTACTTCCGCCCCGGGAACCTCGGCTACCCCGTCTTCGACACCGCGGTCGGGCGGATCGGGGTCTACATCTGCTACGACCGGCACTTCCCCGAGGGGTGGCGGGCCCTGGGCCTGGCCGGGGCGACCGTCGTGTTCAACCCGAGCGCCACGAGCCGCGGCCTGTCGAACTACCTGTGGAAGCTCGAGCAGCCTGCGGCGGCCGTGGCCAACGAGTACTACGTCGGGGCCATCAACCGGGTCGGGTTCGAGGAGCTCGGGTCGAACGACTTCTACGGCACGAGCTACTTCGTGAGCCCCGAGGGAGCGTTCGTGGGGGAGACGGCAGACGCCTACGAGGAGGAGCTCGTGGTCCGCGACCTCGACCTCGACCTGCTGACCGAGGTCCGCAACCGCTGGCAGTTCTACCGCGACCGCCGCCCGGACGCGTACGGCCCGCTGACGGCGCCCTGAGCCGAGGGCCCCGAGCAGGCACTTCGTCAGCTCGGAGCCGGCCCCCGCACAGAAGACCGACCGACGAACGAGAGGACCGCACCATGGCACTGACCCTCATCACGGGTGGCACCGTCGTCGGGCCCACGGGGCGCTCGCGCGCCGACGTCCTGCTCGACGGCGAGCAGGTCGCCGCGCTCGTGCGCCCGGGCGACACGACGCTCGGCGTGGACCTCGCCTCGGTCGCGCAGACCGTGATCGACGCGACCGGCAAGTACGTGATCCCGGGCGCGGTGGACCCGCACACCCACATGGAGCTGCCGTTCGGCGGCACGGCCGCCTCGGACACGTTCGAGACCGGGACGCGCGCCGCGGCCTGGGGAGGCACGACGACGATCGTCGACTTCGCGGTCCAGCGCACCGGGGAGCGGGTCCAGGACTCGCTCGCCGCCTGGTTCGCCAAGGCCGAGGGGAACTGCGCCGTGGACTACGGGTTCCACCAGATCCTCGGCGGGGTCGACGACGACTCGCTCAAGGCCATGGACGAGCTCGTGGCCGAGGGCATCACGAGCTTCAAGCTCTTCATGGCCTACCCCGGGGTGTTCTACAGCGACGACGGCCAGATCCTGCGGGCCATGCAGAAGGCCGCGACCAACGGCTCGATGGTCATGATGCACGCCGAGAACGGCATCGCGATCGACGTCCTCGTGCGTCAGGCCCTCGACCGCGGCGACACGGCCCCCTACTTCCACGGCACCACGCGCCCCTGGGAGACCGAGGAGGAGGCCACGCACCGCGCGATCATGCTCGCGCGGCTCGCGGGCGCCCCGCTCTACGTGGTGCACATGTCGGCCAAGCAGGCCGTGGCCACGCTCGCCCGGGCCCGCGACGACGGCTGGAACGTGTTCGGCGAGACGTGCCCGCAGTACCTGTACCTCTCGCTCGAGGAACAGCTCGGGGCGCCCGGTTTCGAGGGAGCCAAGTGGGTCTGCTCGACCCCGCTGCGCTCGCGGGCCGAGGAGCACCAGGACGAGCTGTGGCGCTACCTGCGCACGGGTGACCTGTCGGTCGTGAGCACCGACCACTGCCCGTTCTGCTTCAAGGAGCAGAAGGAGCTCGGGCTCGGCGACTTCTCCAAGATCCCCAACGGGATCGGCGGCGTCGAGCACCGCCTCGACCTCGTGTACCAGGGCGTGGTCGACGGGAAGATCTCGCTCGAGCGCTGGGTCGAGCTGTGCTGCACGACGCCGGCGCGCATGTTCGGGCTGGGCGACCGCAAGGGCGTGCTGGCCCCGGGGGCCGACGCCGACGTCGTGGTCTACGACCCCGCCGGGCACACCTCGATCGGCTACCCCTCGGACGGCAACGGCAAGACCCACCACATGAACATGGACCACTCCGCGTGGGAGGGCTTCGAGATCGACGGGCACGTGGACGTCGTGATCTCGCGCGGCACGGTCCTGATCTCGGACGGCGAGTATCACGGGCACCCCGGGCACGGTCGGTACCTGCGCCGCAGCACCTCGGCCTACCTGCGATGACGGGCGGGAACCAGCCATGACCGCGGCAGGCACCGCCGCGCGCCTCGACCTGGGCGTCGTCCTGCAGACCAACCCGCCCGCCTGGCGCGTGGTCGACCTCGCGCGCCGCGCCGAGCTCCACGGTTTCAGCCACGTGTGGACGTTCGACTCGCACCTGCTGTGGCAGGAGCCGTTCGTCATCTACTCGCAGATCCTGTCCGCGACCCATCGCGTGACCGTGGGGCCCATGGTCACCAACCCCGCGACGCGCGACGTGACCGTGACCGCCTCGCTCTTCGCGACCCTCAACGACATGTTCGGCAACCGCACCGTCTGCGGGATCGGTCGCGGGGACTCCGCGGTCCGGGTGACCAACGGCAAGCCCGTGACCCTGACCGAGCTCCGGGCAGCCGTCACGACCATCCGGGGGCTCGCCGGCGGACGGTCGGTCGAGTACCACGGCACGACCCTGCACCTGCCCTGGGCGCCCGACAGCCGCACCCCCGTGTGGGTCGCGGCGTACGGCCCGCGCGCCCTGGCGCTCGCGGGCGAGGTCGGGGACGGCTTCATCCTCCAGCTCGCCGACCCCGACATCGTGGCCTGGTCGATCGACGCGGTGCGCCAGGCCGCGGAGCAGGCCGGCCGCGACCCGGCCGAGGTGACCATCTGCGTGGCCGCACCCGCGTACGTGACGGGAGACTCGGCGTCGGGCACAGGTACAGGCACGGGTGGGAGCGCGGGCGGGCGGTCGCTCGCCCACGCCTACGACCAGTGCCGCTGGTTCGGCGGCATGGTCGGCAACCACGTCGCGGAGATCGTCGCGCGCTACGGGGCGGGGGAGAGCACGGGCGCAGGGCCGGGCGGCGACGCGGGCCCGCGCATCCCTCGTGCCCTGACCGACTTCGTGGCCGGGCGCGTCGACTACGACTACAACGAGCACGGGCGCGCGGGGAACACGCACACCGCGTTCGTGAGCGACGAGATCGTGGACCGTTTCTGCCTGGTCGGGCCGCCCGAGCGGCACGTCGAGCGGCTGCTCGAGCTCAAGGCGCTCGGCGTCGACCAGTTCGCGCTGTACCTCCAGCACGACGCGAACGACGAGACGCTCCAGGCCTACGGCGAGCTGGTCCGTCCAGCGGTCCAGGAGGCGGGCCGGGTCCGCGGGTGACGCCCCGGCCCGGGCGGGGTCAGGCGAACAGCTCCTGACCCACGAACGCACCCTGGTCCCCGCCCAGCGTGGCCCCCTCGGCGACCCCGCGCGGGACGGCCCAGATCCCCGAGCCGGTGTGCCGCAGGTACTCGCTCATGAGGTCGTGCTTGGCGAGCGCGTTCTGCATGGGCACGTACTGCGTCGCGGGGTCGCGCACGTACGCGAGGAAGAACAGCCCAGCGTCGAGCCGGCCCAGCCCGTCCGAGCCGTCGGTGTAGTTGTAGCCGCGGCGCAGCATGCGCGCGCCGCCGTTGCTCGTGGGGTGCGCGAGGCGCACGTGGGACGCCGGGTCGATGAGCGGGACACCCCCGCGGCCCGCGGCCTCGAAGTCGGGCTCGGTGCGCTCCTCGCCGCCGGACAGCGGCGCCCCCGAGCCCTTGGTCCGCCCCACGATGGTCTCCTGCTCGCGCAGGGGAGCGCGGTCCCACGTCTCGATCGTCATGCGGATGCGGCGCGCGACGAGGTACGAGCCGCCCGCGAGCCAGTCGGCCCCGTCGCCCGGCGCGACCCACACGTGCTCGTCGATCGCCGAGGACTCCTCGGACGTGATGTTGGCCGTGCCGTCCTTGAAGCCGAACAGGTTCCGGGGCGTGGGCTGAGCGGTCGTGGTCGACGACGTGCGCCCGTAGCCGAGCTGGCTCCACCGCACCGACGCCGTCCCGAACGCGATGCGCGCGAGGTTGCGGATCGCGTGGACCGCGACCTGCGGGTCGTTAGCGCACGCCTGGACGGCGAGGTCCCCGCCGCAGCGCGCGTCCTCGAGCATGTCGCCCGGGAAGTGCGGCAGGTCGGCGAGGAGGTCGGGCTTGCGCCCGTCGAGGCCGAAGCGGGCAGAGCCGTCGGCGGCCGTGAAGAACGAGGGGCCGAACCCGAACGTGATCGTCAGTCCGGAGGCTGGCAGCCCCTCGGCCTCGCCCGTGTCGTCCGGCGGCGCGTCGTACGGACCGGACATGGGGCCGAACTCCCCGGCGGGCAGGCCCTGCGTCATGCGCGAGGCCGCGGCCGTCCAGGCGCGCAGCAGCGCGACGACCTCGTCGCGGTCCTGGGTCGTGACGTCCCAGGTCGCGAAGTGCAGGCTGTCCTGGACCGGGGTCGTGATCCCCGCCTGGTGCTCGCCCAGGAACGCGAACGCTCCGTCCCCCTCGGCGGGGCCCGCGCTCGGCGCGGTGTCGCGCGCCGAGGCCGTGGCGCTCCCCGCGAGGAAGCCCCCGGCGAGCCCCGCACCGGCCAGCCCGACGCCGGCCATCCCCAGGACGGCCCGCCGCGAGATGCGGCGCGCCTCCCGGGTCGGCTCGGTCGGTCGCGTGGGGTCACCGGGTCCGGCGGTCCCACTGGGTGCGTCGGGCCCCTCGAGGGCGGAGGAGCCAGCGTCGGGCTGGTCGGGCGAGGTCGTCATGGTGCGTCGGTCCTCAGAGCACCACGGCGGCGGTGAGCTGCGAGAGCGGCTCGCTCAGCGAGTCCACGGCCTGCGAGAGCGCCTTGACCTGCTCGGGCGTGAGGTCGGTGTAGAGCACGAACCCGTCGCCCTTCTTCTGCTCGTCGAGCAGGCCCTGAAGGGCCTGGAAGCGCTCGTCGAGCGTCGTGGCGAGCTTCTCGTCCTTGGCCGAGACCACGTCGCGCAGACCGTCGTAGGCGACCTTGGCGCCGTCGACGTTGGCCTGGAAGTCCCACAGGTCCGTGTGCGACCAGATCTCCTCCTCGCCCGTGACCTTGCCCGTCGCGACCTCGTCGAGCAGGCCCTTGGCGCCGTTGCCGATCGCGGGCGCGTCGATGCCGCCCGCGAACGACGCCTCGTGCGTGCGGTCGAAGAGCTCCTGGGTGTCCGCGAGGAGCTGGTCGGCGTACTGCGTGCGCTGCTCGGGCGTCAGGGCCACGTAGGTCTCGCCGCCGTTGGCGTCGGGCGCGGGCTGCCACAGGTCCTTCTCGAGCAGGTGCCAGCCGGTCCACTCCTGGCCCTCTTCGAGGTCGGCCTCGCGCAGGTCCATCTTGGGGTCGAGGTCGCCGAACGACTCGGCCACGGGCTCGATGCGCTCCCAGTGGACGCGCACCGGGGCGTAGAGAGCCTTGGCCGCCTCGTCGTCGCCCGCCTTGTACGCGGTCACGAACTCCTGGGTGCCCTCGAGGAGCTGCTCGGTCTGGTCCTTGACGTACGCGACGTAGTTGGTCGAGGCCAGGGCGATCTGGTCGGCGACCGCGCCCGTGGGCTCGACGTCCTTGCCCGAGTCGGTCACGGTGAAGTCGGAGCGGATGCCGTCGCCGATCATGCCGGGCTTGCAGGCCGTCACGTACCGGCCGGGCTTGGCCGTGAGGACCAGGTCGCGGCTGATGCCCGGGCCGATGTTCTCGACCTCGGACACGATCCGCAGGCCGTCCTCGGCGAGCAGGTAGAACTCGGTCACGTCGTCTCCCGTGTTGGTCACGCTGAAGACGATGTTGCCCGACGGCGCCTCGGCGGCCGAGAGCGTGCACGCGTCGGCCGAGGAGTCGACCGTGAGCTTCGCGGAACCGTCCGCGGCACCGGTCGCACCGGCAGCGGGCGGGTCGTTGGGCGTGCAGGCGGCCAGGGCGGGGACGAGCAGTGCGACGGCGAGCAGCGGCGCTGCGACGCGGGTGGCCCGTGAGCGGGTCATCGGTTTCCTCCGGGAGTCGTGACGATGGTTGCCGGGGTGCTGGCCTGCGCGGGGGCACTGCTGCGAGGCGCGCTGAACCAGACGGTCCGGACGAAGAAGAACAGCGTGGGGACGAGGTAGAGCCACCAGGCGGCGAGCTCGAGCCAGGTGGTCGCGGGGGAGAAGTTGAAGACGCCCTTGAGGACCGTGCCGTACCAGCTCGAGGGCGGGATCTGCGCACTGACGTCGAACGCCAGGTTGTGCAGCCCGGGCAGGATGCCGGCCTCCTGGAGGTCGTGCACGCCGTAGGAGAGGACTCCTGCGGCGACGACGATCAGGAACAGGCCGGTCCAGGCGAAGAAGACGCGCAGGTTGAGCTTGACGGCACCCTTGTAGACGGCCCAGCCGAGCAGGACGGCCACGGCCAGCCCGAGCACGGCTCCGAGCAGCGGCTTGGTCGTGGTGCCCGTGGCCTGGGCGCCGGCCCACAGGAAGAGCGCGGTCTCGAGGCCCTCGCGCCCGACGGCGAGCAGCGCCATGACGACCACGGCCCACTTCCCGGCCGCCACTGCGTCGTCGAGCTTGTGCTGCAGGTCGGTCTTGAGGTGCCGGGCGGTCTTGCCCATCCAGAAGATCATCCACGTGATGAGTCCGACCGCGACGATCGACAGCGTGCCGCCGATGGCCTCCTGGGCCTCGAACGTCAGCCCCTGCGGCCCGTACGTCAGGGCCGCGCCGAAGCCGATCGAGACGGCCACGGCGATGCCGACCCCGAGCCAGAGGTACGGGAGCAGGTCGCGCCGACCGGTCTTGACCAGGTAGGCGACGAGGATGCTGACGACGAGCGCGGCCTCGAGGCCTTCACGCAGGCCGATGAGGAAGTTGGCGAACACGGGAGTCCTTCGACGGGTCGCGGGGCGGGGGAGCCCGGGAGCCGGAGGCCGGGGCGGCCGGTGGTCGCAGCGGTGGGGCCCGGCCGACCTGGGACTCGCGTCCTAGTTTGGTAAGGCTTGCCTTCCTCCGCGAGAACAGTACTCCCGTCGCCCGGGTGCGGGAACCGGAGTCCGCGTGACCTGTCCCACACCACCCTGGATCCTCTCCCTGGCCGCAGCGGCGCACTCTTGGTACACTGGTACCAAGTTCCTCCGACGAGGAACGCGCGGACGAGGGAGCAGTACCCGCACGGACAAGACTGACTCAGAGGGGTTACTTGTCATGGCTTGGGTTGTCCTCGTCCTCTCCGGGATGCTGGAGGCCGTCTGGGCGACGGCGCTGTCCGCATCGGAGAACTTCACGCGCAAGCGACCGACGGTCGTCTTCGCCCTGTCCCTGACGCTGAGCATGGTCGGTCTCGCCTGGGCGATGACCTCGCTGCCCACGGGTACCGCCTACGCGGTGTGGGTCGGCATCGGCGCCACGCTCACGGTCGTCTGGGGATTCTTCACCGGCGTCGAGCGGTTCACCTGGCTGCGCGGGCTGCTCCTGGTCCTGCTCGTCGGTTCCGTGGTCGGCCTCAAGGTGGTGAGCTGACATGCCGTGGATCGTCCTGCTCCTCAGCGCCGTCTTCGAGGCCGTTTGGGCCACGGCCCTGGGCCAGTCCGACGGCTTCTCGAACCTCGTCCCGTCGATCGTCTTCTTCGTCGCGCTCGCCGTCAGCATGGGTGGGCTCGGCTGGGCCGTCAAGCACATCCCGATCGGCACCGCCTACGCGGTGTGGGTCGGCATCGGTGCGGCCCTGACCGTGTCCTACGCGATCCTGACGGGCGACGAGTCCGCCTCCGTCGGCAAGGTCGTCTTCATCGCGGGCATCATCGCCGCGGTCGTGGGGCTCAAGCTCGTCCCGCACGGACCCGCGAAGGAGCCCGCACCCACCGAGGTCGCGACCGCCCAGGACGACCTGCCGGGCCGCTAGCGACCACGCGTCGGACGGCCCGTGGCCGGTCCTCGTACGTCGAGGGGCGACCACGGGCCGTTCGCGCGCCAGGCCCTCGCGCGGCGGCCGACGTCGTCAGAGGACCTCGGCGAACCGTCCCACGAGCTCGGGCCACGCGTCCCGGAACGCGTCCAGCAGGGGGAGCGAGGTGACGTCCTCGACCGCGACCCACGCGATCTCGAGGCTCTCGGCGTCGGTCGCTCGTGCCTCGAGGTGCGCACCCGGCACGACCTCCGCGAGCACCGTCGTGTATCGCCACGGCCCGTGGTCCAGGACCCGGTCGCCGACGATCGTCACGAGTGCGGGGTCCACGCCGGCCTCCTCGTGCGCTTCGCGCAGCGCGCCCTGCTCGGGCGTCTCGTCGGGGTGGATCGCGCCACCGGGCACGCCCCACGTGCCGCCCTGGTCGCTCCAGGTCGCCCGGTGCTGCAGCAGGACGTGGCTCACGCGCCCGTCCTCGCCCCGGCGCGCGACGAGCAGGCCCGCGGCTCCCGCGAGCCCCCAGTGCCGCCTGCCGCACGTGCACTCGACCCAGCCGTCCCCGGGCTGGAGATGGCGGGGAGCGCGGGGCGCGTCGGTCGTGGGGGTCGGAGGCGTGGGCTCGGTCGGGATCGTCACGGTCCCACCCTGCCATCCGGCGGGCCCGCCGGGACAGCGCCCGGCCGCGGTGACCACGTCGTGGACAGTCAGCCCCGCAGGGGGACCTGCGAAGAGAACGGAGGCTCCGCCGTCGGGCAGGAGGAAGGACCGGCCCGACGGCGCCACGCGGCCCGGGCCCGCACCGCGCCCGCGCGGCCCTCACGCCGCGCGGCGACGCCTGCCGACCGTGAGGACCCCGTAGGTGACGAGCCCGACGACGACTCCCCAGAACGCCGACCCGACGTGGGCGACCACGATCCCCGAGGTCGTGACGACGAGCGTCAGCACGGCCGCCTCGAGTGCCGCAGGAGAGGGGCTCGCGCCGGGCGTCGAGGCCGC
This sequence comes from Oerskovia enterophila, assembly GCF_044748475.1. Taxonomy (NCBI): domain Bacteria; kingdom Bacillati; phylum Actinomycetota; class Actinomycetes; order Micrococcales; family Cellulomonadaceae; genus Oerskovia; species Oerskovia enterophila. The sequence continues at coordinate 628,482 of NZ_JBIVFZ010000003.1, read as the reverse complement.
GGGGGCGAAGGTCCCCGCGAGGGCGCCCGTGAGCGCGCCGACGAGCGCGACGCCCGCGACGGTCGTGACCAGGGCCGTCGGCACGGCGTGGAACAGGCCGACCAGGCTCCCCGCGAACGTCCCCACGACCAGGTACCCCACGCCGCACGCGACCCCCGCGACGTAGCGGCGCGTGCGGTCCTCGTGGGCCTCCGGGCCCGTGCAGATGCCCGCGGTGATCGCGGCCAGGTTGATGCCGTGCGCGCCGAACGGTGCGAGGAAGGCCCAGGCCGCCGCGGTCCCGCCGACCAGCAGCCGGCTGTTCGGGCGGTATCCGCTCGCGCGCAGCATCTCCAGGCCCGGGCCGTTCTGGGCGCTCAGCGTCACGAGCAGGAGCGGGACGGAGATCCCGACGACCGCGCCCAGGTCGAGCGTCGGGGTGGTCCACTCGGGGACGGCCAGGGCGAGCGCGGTCGTCGGGCGCGAGACGTCGCCCGCGACGAGCGCCGCCACGACCCCGGCGAGCAGCGCCGCCAGGACGGCGTAGCGCGGCGCGAGGCGACGCACCACGACGAACGCGACCGCGACGCTCGCCCCGATCGCGGGCGAGCCGACTGCGCTCACGACCGCCCCCAGGACGAACGGGAGCAGGACCCCCGCGAGCAGCGCCGAGAGGATCTGGGGCGGGACGGCCGCCAGGAGCCGTCCGAACACCCCGCTCGCGCCGAGCGCGAGCGCTGCCACGGCCGCGACGAGATAGGCGCCCACGACGTCGGAGAACGCGAAGTCGCCCAGCGTGCCGAGCAGCAGGGCGGCGCCGGGCGTCGACCATGCCGTGATGACGGGCTGACGCGTCAGCAGGCTCAGGACCACGCCCGTCAGTCCGCTGCCGATCGAGACGGCCCACAGCCAGGAGGTCGTCTGGGCCGTCGTGAGCCCGCCGTCGTGCGCGGCCTGCAGGATGATGAGCGACGGTCCGGCGAACGAGACCATGACCGCGACCAGGCCCGCGACCACGGCCGAGATCGACGATGCGCGCACCAGACCCGGGGACGGCACCGGTCCCGTGAGCAGGTCGACGGTCCGGGCAGGGGCGGCGCGGGGGCTCCCGGCGGGGAGCGGTGCGGGCGGTTCGGACGTCACGGGCCCACCCTGCCACCACGGCGGTGCCGCGAGCGGGAACCGGGCGGGGAGACGGCCGTGCGACTCCGGGGGCGGTCCGAGCCGGACGACCCGTCTGCGGACGGGCGACGGGCCCGAATACGGTGGACGCACGGTCCTGCGCCCCGCACCATGGACGGGTGAGTCATCCCGAGCCGAACATCGTGTCCGACCCGACCGCAGAGGATGCCTCGACAGGCGCCGACGCCAGTCCCTCCCACCCTTCTGAGCCCGCCGATCCTGCGGCTGCTCCCTACGGTCCCGCGGGCCAGCCCGAGCCCGCAGACCAGGCTGACCCCGCCAGCCCGTCCGGCCCGCCGCCGACCGACGACGAGGCCGACAAGCCGCGCTGGCGTCGCGACGCCACGATCTTCCTGGGTGGGCAGACCGTCTCGCTGTTCGGGTCGATGCTCGTGCAGTACGCGATCATGTGGCACCTGACGCTCGAGACCAAGTCCGGGTCGGTCCTGGCGCTCGCGACCGTCTTCGGGTTCCTGCCTCAGGCGGTCGTGTCGATCTTCGGCGGGGTCTGGGCGGACCGGCTCAACCGCAAGTTCCTGATCATCGCGGCCGACGCCTCGATCGCGGTCACGACCCTCGCCCTCGCGCTGCTCATGCTCTCGGGCAGCGACGACCTGTGGTTCATCTACGCCGCGCTCGCGATCCGCTCGGTCGGTGCCGGGATCCAGATGCCCGCGGTGTCCTCGCTCCTCCCGCAGCTCGTCCCGGTGAGCAAGCTCATGCGGGTCAACGGCATCAACGGGTCGATCCAGTCGGCCATGACGCTGCTCGCCCCCGCGGTCGCGGCAGGCGTCTACGCGAGTGCCTCGATCGTCGCGATCTTCTTCGTCGACGTCGTCACGGCCGTGATCGGGATCGGCCTCCTGGCGCTGATCCCCGTGACCAAGGTGCTGCGCGCCGACCTGGCGGCGGGCGAGAAGGTCGGGTACTTCGACGACCTCGTGGGCGGCCTGCGCTACCTGCGCGGCCACACCTTCGTGCGCTGGGTCCTGGGCCTCTACGCGATCGTGTTCCTGCTGATCGTGGCCCCGTCCTATCTCACGCCGCTCATGGTCGTGCGGACGTTCGGCGAGGAGGTCTGGAAGCTCACGGCCAACGAGCTCGCGTTCTCGTTCGGCGCGATCGTCGGCGGCGTGCTGCTCGCCACCTGGGGCGGGCTCAAGAACCGGGTCGCGATGATCGTCGGCGCGACGTTCGTGTTCGGCGTGCTCTCGGTCGGTCTGGGCCTGTCGACGAACATGTGGGTCTTCTTCACGTTCATGTTCCTCCTCGGCGTCGCCGTGCCCGCTTTCGCCACGACCTCGATGACGGTCCTGCAGGAGACGGTCGAACCCGACCGGCAGGGGCGTGTCTTCGGGTTCGTCGGCATCGTGATGGCGCTCGCGATGCCGCTCGGCATGCTGATCTTCGGCCCGCTCGCGGACCGGTACTCGGTCGAGTCGCTCCTGATCGTGTCGGGCGCGCTCATGTTCGTCGTGATCGCGGTCGCGACCCTGGTTCCCTCGGGGCGCCGGGCCATGCGTGCGGCGGACGCGCACACCTCGACCACGGTCTGACCGTCCGACGCCGGAGACGCCGACGGGGTCCGGCCGGCACGCTCGGTGGAGCGTGCCGACCGGACCCCGTCGGCGTCTCGGTGGAAGAACCTCAGGCAGACGCCTCGGTCACGTCCGTGATCTCGCAGATCGAGGTGCCCGAGCTGACGCTCGCGCCGACGCCCGCCGTCAGGCCCGTGATGCGCCCCGCACGGTGCGCGACGAGAGGCTGCTCCATCTTCATGGCCTCGAGGACCACGATGAGGTCGCCCTCGGCGACCACGGCACCCTCGGCCACGGCGACCTTGACGATCGTGCCCTGCATGGGCGAGGCCAGCGTGGTGCCGTTGCTCGAGCCCGCCTTGGCGGTCGAACGACGGGCGGGGCGGCGAGCCGCGTTGGCCGAGCGGGCGCGGCCCGCCGCCATGCCGAGGCCCGCGGGGAGCACGACCTCGAGGCGCTTGCCGCCGACCTCGACGACCACGCGCTCGGTCGCGGGGGCCTCGTCCTCCTCGGTGGGCGACTGGGCGGGCGTGGCCGGCGCGAGCTTGGTCAGCTCGTCGGCGAACGTGGTCTCGATCCAGCGCGTGTGCACGCGGAACGCCGAGCCGTCGGTCGGGACGAAGTCCTCGGAGTCGAGCACCGCGCGGTGGAACGGGACGACCGTCGGGATGCCCTCGACGACCATCTCGCGCAGCGCGCGCCGCGCCCGCTGGACGGCCTCGAGGCGCGTCGCGCCGGTCACGATGACCTTGGCGATCATCGAGTCGAACGCACCGGAGATGACGTCGCCCTCGCTCACGCCGCTGTCGACGCGTACGCCCGGGCCGCTGGGGAAGTGCAGGCGCGAGATGCGACCGGGCGCCGGCAGGAAGTTCGCGGCCGGGTCCTCGCCGTTGATGCGGAACTCGAGCGAGTGCCCCCGGGTGGCGACCTGGGTGTAGCCGAGCGGCTCGCCCGCCGCGATGCGCAGCTGCTCGCGCACCAGGTCGATGCCCGTGACCTCCTCGGAGACCGGGTGCTCGACCTGCAGTCGCGTGTTGACCTCGAGGAACGAGATGGTGCCGTCGGCGCCCACGAGGAACTCGCAGGTCCCGGCGCCGACGTACCCGGCCTCGCGCAGGATCGCCTCGGACGCCTTGTAGAGCTCGGCCTGCTGCTCGTCGGTCAGGAACGGCGCGGGGGCCTCCTCGACGAGCTTCTGGTGGCGACGCTGGAGCGAGCAGTCGCGCGTCGAGACGACCACGACCGTGCCGTGCTCGTCGGCCAGGCACTGGGTCTCGACGTGGCGCGGGGTGTCCAGGTAGCGCTCGACGAAGCACTCGCCGCGACCGAACGCGGCCGTGGCCTCGCGGACCGCGGAGTCGAACAGCTCGTCGATCTCGTCGACCGTGCGGGCGACCTTGAGCCCGCGGCCGCCGCCGCCGAAGGCCGCCTTGATCGCGATGGGCAGGCCGTGCTCGGCGGCGAACGCGTGGACCTCGGTCGCGTCGGCGACGGGGTCCGGGGTACCCGGGACCAGGGGAGCGCCGGCGCGGTGCGCGATGTGCCGGGCGCTCACCTTGTCGCCGAGCGCGTCGATCGCGGCGGGGGGCGGGCCGATCCAGACGAGGCCCGCGTCGATCACGGCCTGGGCGAACCCGGCGTTCTCGGCGAGGAAGCCGTAGCCCGGGTGCACCGCGTCGGCGCCCGCGCGGCGTGCGACGTCGAGCAGCTTGGCGACGTCGAGGTAGGTGTCGGCGGCGCGTGCGCCGTCGAGCGCGTACGCCTCGTCGGCGAGGCGGACGTGCAGGGCCTCGCGGTCGGAGTCCGCGTAGACGGCGACCGACGCGATCGAGGCGTCGGCGCAGGCGCGGGCGATACGGACCGCGATCTCCCCGCGGTTGGCGATGAGAACCTTCGACAGTCGTCTGGGCAGGCTGGTCGCGGGGTTCGTTGAGTTCACGGGCACGGCTCACGGTAACGCGTCGGGCGCCCTCGGTTCACGCTCCGACCACCGGTACCGGACAAGATTGGAGATCAGGCCAAGGCGCACCGGGGTCGTTTGTAGGAACCCTCCATGGTCGGCGGGACGAACCGCCCCGGGGTCGGCCTGGGTTGTGCGGCCTCGACAAGCGACGGCCCGCCCGCTCCGCCGCGCCGCACCCGAGGGCGTGGCGCGGCGGAGCAGGCGGGCCGTCAGGGGCTCACGCCCAGAGGTCGGTCCAGGCCACGTCGATCTCGCCGAGCAGCTCGCGCACGAGCGGCAGGCTGATGCCGACCACGCCGTGGTGGTCGCCCTCGATGCTCTCGACGAACGCCCCGCCCAGCCCGTCGACCGTGAACGCGCCGGCGACCGCGAGGGGCTCGCCCGTCGCGACGTAGGCGGCGATCTCGGCGTCGGTCACGTCGGCGAAGTGGATCGTGGTCGAGCTGGTCGCGCCCAGCGTCGCCCCGCTTCCGCCGTCCTGCGGGTCGCGCAGGTCGACGAGCCAGTGCCCGGTGTGCAGCACGCCGGACCGGCCACGCATCGCGCGCCACCGGGCGGTCGCCTCGTCGGCGTCCTTCGGCTTGCCGTACACCTCGCCCGCGAGCTCGAGCATCGAGTCGCAGCCGACCACGATCGGTGCGCTCTCCTCGGGCCCGACGGCGTCGCTCGCCTCGTCCCGCTCGCGCGCCTCGCGCGTGATCACCTGGGCGACCTCCTCGGCCTTCGCCTGGGCGAGGACGAGCACCGCGTCGGCGGGGTCGAGCGCACCGAACCGTGCGGTCGCGGCGTCGAGGACCGCGTCCTCGTCGAGTCCGGAGACCCGGACCTCGGGCGTGACGCCCGCCGAGCGCAGGGTCGCGAGCCTGGCCGGGGACTGCGAGGCCAGGAGCAGGCGGGGAGCGGGGAGGCTCGTGGGCTCGTTCACCGCAGGGCTCCGCGCAGCACGTCGAGGCCGACCGAGCCGAGGTTCAGCGCGCGCTCGTGGAACGCCTTGACGTCGAACTCCTCGCCGCGGGCCTCCGCAGCCGCACGGGCCGCGTCGCGCGTCTGCTCCCACAGGCGCTGGCCGACCTTGTAGGACGGGGCCTGCCCCGGCCACCCGAGGTAGCGGTTGAGCTCGAAGCGCACGAACGACTCGTCCATGTTGACGTTGGCCTTGAGGAACTCCCAGGCCTTGTCCGCGTCCCAGCGCGGGTCCTCGGAGTCGCCGCGCCACTCCTCGGGGGCGTCGAGCCCCAGGTGCACACCGATGTCGAGCACGACGCGCGCGGCGCGCATGCGCTGGCCGTCGAGCATCCCGAGCCGGTCGCCCGGGTCGTCGAGGTAGCCCAGGTCGGCCATGAGGCGCTCGGCGTACAGGGCCCAGCCCTCGCCGTGGCCCGAGACCCAGCACGCGAGGCGGCGCCAGGAGTTGAGCGTGTCGCGCGCCGCGACGGCCTGGCCGCACTGCAGGTGGTGGCCCGGGACGCCCTCGTGGTAGACGGTCGTCTTCTCGCGCCACGTGTTGAACTCGGTGACGCCCGGGGGCACGGACCACCACATGCGCCCGGGGCGCGAGAAGTCGTCGCTCGGGGGCGTGTAGTAGATCCCGCCGGTCTGGGTCGGGGCGATCATGCACTCGAGGTCCAGGACCGGGGTGGGGATGTCGAAGTGCACGCCGTCGAGCGCCTGGATCGCGGCGTCGGACGTCTCCTGCATCCACGCGCGCAGCGCGTCGGTGCCGTCGAGCTTGCGGCTCGGGTCCGCGTCGAGGATCGCGACGGCCTCCTCGACCGTGGCGCCGGGCCCGGCGATCTGGGCGGCGACGGCCTCCTGCTCGGCGATGACGCGCGCGAGCTCCTCGAGTCCCCACCGGTAGGTCTCCTCGAGGTCGACCTCGGCCCCGAGGAAGTTGCGCGACGCGAGGGCGTAGCGCTCGCGCCCCACGCCGTCGGCCGTGGGGGCCTGCGGGGCGAGCTCGTCCTCGAGGAAGGCAGCGAGCCTGCCGTAGGCGGCCACGGCGTCGGTGGCGCCGATCTCGAGCTCCTTGCGCACCAGGGAGCATGCGGCGGACTCGTCGAGGACCGCTGCGGCCTCGTCGCCACGGACGAACGTGACGAAGAACGACGTCTCGGGGTCCGCGAGCTCGCGGGCCTGCTTGACGCCCTCGCGGACCTGGCGGATCGCTGCGACGTTGCCGCGCGCGGCGCCGGCCCTGAGCGAGGCGATGTACCCGTCCATGGCGCCCGGGAGGGCGGCGAGCCGGGCCGCGACGTTCTCCCAGGCCTCGACCGTGCCCGTGGGCATCATGTCGAAGATGTCGCGCAGCTCCTGCAGCGGGGACGCGATGTTGTTGAGTAGCGAGAGGTCCTCGCCGGCCTCGTGGAGCTCGAGCGAGAGACCGATGCGCTCGCGCATCGCGGCGAGCGTGACGCGGTCGACGTCGTCGACGGGCTCGACGTCCGCGAGCTCGGCCAGCACGGCCCGGTCCGCGGCCGCGAGGGCCTCGTACCCGGCGGGCGACAGGTCGGTCATGCGGTGGTCGTAACCCGTGAGGCCCATGGCCGTGGCGGCGAGCGGGTTCAGGTCGGCGACCGTCAGCACGTACGCGTCGGCGATCGCGTCGATCGCCGAGGGCGTGCGGGGGGTCCGGGCGGTGGGGGTGCCGGGCTCGGCCGGCGAGGTGGGTGAGGTCACCCGGTAGAGGTTACTGCGTGGTACCCGTGTCGTCCGGATCGTCGCCGCCGGTCCGCTCCGGGTGCATCGCCGCGAGCAGGTCGTCGGCCCAGGCGCGCTGGTAGCGCACGAGGACGACGCGTGGGCGTCCTTCCGTGCCCCGGGGGTACCAGACCGCGACGGGGTCGCCCGAGCGGGGGCCGTCCGTCCCGGCGGGGACGGGCACCGTGAACGGTGCCCGGACGGGGACGTGGTCGACCGAGAAGGTGAGCCGACCGCTCACGTGCGCGGCGCCGTCGGGCAGCTCGCGTGCGGATCCGGAGGGAACCCCGGCCGTGACGTCGACGAGCACCGAGCCCGTGGTGCGCTCGGCCGCCGTCAGCAGGGCGTCGCGTGCGCGGGTCTCGCGCTGCGCGTCGCGGTCGTCGAGGTAGCGCGCGAGCGCGAGGACCGCGACGAGCAGGAGCAGGACGGTCAGGACGCCCAGCACGGCGGCCGGCAGGGGCCAGCCCTGCGACGGGGCGAGCTGCTGGTAGGCGACGAGCGCGACCGTCGGGACGGTCGGGACGATCCACGCCCACCGGCGCCAGCCGGTGCGGGCCGGGAGCGGGGGCAGGGCGGGCCCGCTGCCGTCGGCCGTGAGCGGACGTTCGACGGCCCCGGGGCCGTCCGCGAGCTCGACCAGGACGGTCGTGGACTGGCTCATGACTGCAGGCTCCACCGCCAGGAGTCGGCGTTGTGCCGACCCGAGCGGCCACCGAAGCTCTTGGCCGTCGCGCCCGCCCCGGTCCCGCGCAGACCGCGCGCACGGTTGGTCCACTCGGACAGGGGCGCCTCGTCGTCGGGCACGTGCGCGGCCGCCGCGGCCGCGGCGAGGCCGGCGACGAGCGCCGCGACCTCGAGGTCGTCGGGAGCGCCGCGCACCACGCGCAGCGAACGTCCCGACGACGCCTCGGGGGTCCCGCTCACAGGTTGCCGTCCGTCGGGTCGTCCGCCGCGTCCCCGTACCCCTCGAAGTCGGCGGCCTCGCCGCGCGACGCGGCCCACTCGGGGATGTCGAAGCCGGCCTCGGCGAGGGCCGCGACGACCTGCTCGCCCGCGTTGTCGAGGAAGTCGATGACCGAGTCGAGCGAGGAGTCGGGCGTCGAGCCCGGCCCCACGACGAAGCCCAGGTAGAAGGGCTCGGCGACCTCCGGGGCCGGGGGCGCGTCCGCGTCGACGCCCGCGCCGAGCTCCTCGTCCGAGGCCCACACGAGCGACGTGAGGTCCGGGTGCATTCCGAGCGAACCGTGCAGCGCGTCGTAGACCTGGGCGTTGAGCGTGCTGATGCGCGCCTCGAGGGCCAGGACGCGCGGGTCCTCGTCGGCCTCGGACGCGCCGAACTCGGAGCGCACGCCGACCGCGGTGCCGATGTAGTCGTGCAGCGCCGCTGCCAGGGCGTCGACCGCGGCGTGCAGCGGTGCCTCGTCGACCGGGCCGAGCGGCTCGGCGCCGTGCGACACGCTGTCGTGACCGTTGTCCGGGTGGTCGTGGCCCTCGTGGCCCTCGTGGCTGTCGCTCGTGTGCTCGTCGGGCATGTCGTCCTCGCGGTTCGTCTCGTGGTTCGCGTCGTCGTGCGGTGCTGAGGTCACAGCGGGATGTTCCCGTGCTTCTTGGGGGGCAGGCTCGCACGCTTGGTGCGCAGCGCGCGCAGCGCACGCACGACCTGCACGCGGGTCTCCGACGGACGGATCACCGCGTCGACGTAGCCGCGCTCGGCCGCGTCCCAGGGGTTCACGATGGCCTCCTCGTACTCCCCGACCAGGCGGGCCCGCTCGGCGTCGACGTCCAGCCCCGCGTCCGCCGCGGCCTTGAGGGTGCCGCGCTGGAGGATGTTGACCGCGCCGCCCGCGCCCATGACGGCGATCTGGGCCGTGGGCCACGCGAGGTTGACGTCTGCGCCGAGCTGCTTGGAGCCCATGACGATGTACGCGCCACCGTACGCCTTGCGGGTGATGAGCGTGACGAGCGGGACCGTGGCCTCGGCGTACGCGTAGATGAGCTTGGCGCCGCGACGGATGATGCCCTGGTGCTCCTGGTCGACGCCCGGCAGGAAGCCCGGGACGTCCACGAGCGTCAGGACGGGGATGTTGAACGCGTCGCACGTGCGCACGAACCGCGCGGCCTTCTCGGCCGCGTCGATGTCGAGCGTCCCGGCCATCGCGAGGGGCTGGTTGGCCACGACGCCGACCGACTGGCCCTCGACGTGCCCGAACCCGATCAGCACGTTCTTCGCGAACAGCGGCTGGACCTCGAGGAAGTCGCCGTCGTCCAGGACGTGCTCGATCACGGTGCGCATGTCGTACGGCTGCGAGTCCGAGTCGGGCACCAGGGTGTCGAGCTCGAGGTCCTCGTCCGTGACCTCGAGCTCGGTGTCCTCGGGCGGGAAGCCGGGGGCGTCCGAGAGGTTGTTCTGCGGCAGGTAGCCGATGAGGTGGCGCACGTAGTCGATCGCGTCGTCCTCGTCGGTGCCCATGTAGTGCGCGACGCCCGAGCGCTCGTTGTGGGTGCGCGCCCCGCCGAGCTCCTCGAAGCCCACGTCCTCGCCCGTGACCGCACGGATCACGTCGGGGCCCGTGATGAACATGTTCGACGTCTGGTCGGCCATGACGATGAAGTCGGTCAGGGCCGGGGAGTACACGGCCCCGCCCGCGCTCGGGCCGAGGATGAGCGAGATCTGCGGGATGACGCCCGAGGCCGCGACGTTGCGGCGGAAGATCTCCGCGAACTGCGTCAGGGCCGCGACGCCCTCCTGGATGCGTGCGCCGCCGCCGTCGGAGATCCCGATGAGCGGTACGCCCGTGCGCAGCGCCAGGTCCTGGACCTTGGTGATCTTCTGGCCGTGCACCTCGCCGAGGCTCCCGCCGAAGACCGTGAAGTCCTGGGAGTAGATGCACACCTGACGGCCGTCGACTGTCCCGTGCCCCACGACCACGCCGTCGCCCGCGAGCCGCTTCTTCTCGAGCCCGAAGTTGGTCGAGCGGTGCTTGGCGAACGCGTCGAGCTCGACGAAGCTGCCCTCGTCGAGCAGGGCCTCGATCCGCTCGCGGGCCGTCTTCTTGTTCCGGGCGTGCTGCTTGGCGCGAGCCGTCTCCTCGGGCGCGACGGACGCCTCGGCGCGCCGACGGTCGAGGTCGGCGAGCTTCGCTGCGGTGCCGATGAGCTGACCGGTGGGGGCCGGGGTGGTGCCGGCGACAGGTTCGTTCACGCAGACGAGCCTAGTTGGTGGGTGGGACCAAGCGGGTGCGGGGGATCGCACCGGCGTCCGCGTCGGCGTTGGAGGGTTCCCACAATCCGTTGCGAGGCGGTGCCCGTCGTCGTGCGGGATGCCGGTTCGTCGTGCGGGTGGTGCTGCCGTCCCCCGGGCGCGTCCGTGCATGATGGGGGCATGACGACTGCCGACCGCCCCGCGCTGCGCCCCGACTTCCTGCGGGACCTGCTCGTGGTCCCGCACGGCCCGCTCGAGCGCCTCGAGGTCGTCGAGGAGTCCGTCTCGACCAACACCGAGCTGGCCGCGGCCGTGGCTGCGGACCCGCGGGCCTGGCCTGCGCCCGCGCTGCTCGTGGCCGAGCACCAGGTCGGTGGGCGGGGACGTGCGGGGCGCACCTGGGAGACGCCCGCGCGGACCGCGCTGACGGGCTCGCTCCTGGTCCGCCCCGACGTGCCGCGCGAGAGCCTGAGCTGGCTGCCGCTGCTCGCGGGCCTCGCGACGGTCCGGTGCCTGCGCGCGACCGCGGGCGTCGAGGCCGTGGTCAAGTGGCCCAACGACGTGCTCGTCCCGGGGCCGGGCGCCGCTGCCGGTGGCGAGGAGGCGGAGGAGATCGAGGGGTGGGGGACGTACCGCAAGGTCGCGGGCATCCTGTGCGAGCTCCTGCCCGACGGCGGAGCGATCGTGGGCGTCGGGCTCAACGTCCTGCAGGGCGAGGGCGAGCTCCCGGTCGCCTCGGCCACGTCGCTCGCCCTGGCGGGGGCGGCCACGACCGACCGCGAGGTCCTGCTCACCGCGCTCGAGGAGTCGTTCGCGCTGACGCTCGGTCGGTGGCAGGACGCGGGCGGGGACGCCGAGGCCGCGGGCCTCGTCGCGGAGTGCGTCGAGGTCAGCGGGACGCTGGGTGCGCACGTGCGCATCGACCTCACGGGCGGGGGACAGGTCACGGGTGAGGCCTACGGGTTCGGCCCCGACGGTTCGTTGCTCGTCCGGGGCGACGACGGGACGGTCCGTTCGCTGCACAGCGGCGACGTGCACCACCTGCGCGTGGGCTCGGGATCCGCGGCCGGCTCGGGGACCTCCTCGGTGACCGGCGGGACGGCCTCCTCGGGGCCCGTCGGCGGCCCCGTCGGTGCTCCCGCCGGGTGAGCGGGCCGAGGCGCACGGCCGCGCTGAACTAGGATCTGTCTGTGACGCACGACATCCCTGAGGCAGCCGAAGAGACCACCGAGACGACGAAGGCAGCCGAGGAGAGTCGAGCGGACGGCCCTGGTGTCCCCGAGCGGGCGACGGTCGAGGCAGACGTCGATGCGGCCCTCCTGGGTGGGCCCCGTGCCCTCACGGTCGAGGGGCTCGCGGAGCGGGCCGGGCTCACGGAGAAGCAGGTGCGCTCGTACTGGCAGGCGCTCGGGCTCCCGATCACCGAGGAGCAGGAGCAGATGTTCACCGAGGACGACGCGGTCGCCCTCGAGCAGATCTACTCGGTCGCCGAGCGCGAGCAGTTCGACGACCGGTCGCTGACGACCCTCATCCGGTCGATGGGCCACACGACCGAACGGCTCGTGCTCTGGCAGGTCGAGGCGCTCGTCGAGCACATGACCAAGCGGTTCGACCTCGACGACACGAGCGCCCGGCTGCTCGTGCTCGACCGCCTCCCGGACCTCGCGCCCGTGCTGGAGACCCAGCTGAGCCACGCCTGGCGACGACAGCTCGCGGCCGTCGCCGCGCGCTTCACGGTCGAGTTCTCCGACGCGCGCGCGGGCGACGTCACGGACTCCCAGGCGCTGCCGCTCCCGCGGGCCGTCGGGTTCGCCGACATCGTGTCGTTCACCAAGCGGACGGCGGGTCTGGGGTCGAGCGAGCTCGCCGAGTTCGTCCAGCTCTTCGAGACCCGGGCGCGCGACGTCATCACCGCCGCGGGCGGTCGGGTCGTCAAGACCATCGGCGACGCGGTCCTGTACGTCGCCGACGACGTCGCGACGGGTGCCAAGGTCGCGCTCGGTCTCGCCGAGGAGGCCGAGCGGGCCGGCGAGGGGGTCGAGGTCCCGCCCGTCCGGGTCAGCCTCGTCTGGGGCAGGGTGCTCTCGCGCTTCGGTGACGTGTTCGGCCCGTCGGTCAACCTCGCGTCGCGGCTCACCGAGATCGCCGAGCCGGCGACCGTGCTGATCGACCGCGAGACGGCCGCGCTCCTGTCGCGGGACTCGCGGTTCGCGCTGACGGCCCAGCCCGAGCGCGAGGTCCATGGCCTCGGGGTGATCGAGCCCGTGCGTCTCCAGTGGGCGTACAAGGGCTGACCGCCCTTCGGTCAGGGCGGCGCGGACCGGTGACCGGTCCGCGTCGCAGTGCACGCCCGTGGCCGCCGGAACGCCGCCCCGGGTCTCAGACCGCGAGGACCAGCTCGGGCCCGTCGTTGGCGACGCTGTTGACCAGCGGTGCGACCTCCTGCGCCGTCATGCGTACCTCGGGGGCGACGAGCAGACCGGCCGCCTCGTCCTTGCCGACCGCAGGATCGAGCCACGCGTCCCACAGGTCAGGGGCGAGCGTCAGCGGCATGCGGTCGTGGATCGACGCGAGCGCCGGCGTGGCTGCGGTCGTCACGACGGTCGTCGACACGAGCCAGCGGTCCGGGTCGTCGTCGGCCTTGGTGCGGTCGCGCCAGAACTCGTAGAGACCCGCGAACGCGGCGACCGCGGGCCCCTCGGGGTGGATGAAGAAGGGCTGCTTGGAGACCTTGGGCTTGCGGGCGGTCGAGCCCGGGGCCGGGGGAGTCTCGATGCGGCGCCACTCGTAGTACCCGTCGGCGGGCACCAGGCAGCGGCGGGCCGCGAACGGCTTGGCGAACGCGGGCTTGTCCAGCAGCGACTCCGCGCGCGCGTTGATCATCCGGGCCCCGACGCCCGGGTCCTTGGCCCAGCTCGGCACGAGCCCCCACCGGGCCACCCGCAGGGAGCGGCGGACCTCGCCCGTGTCCTTGGCTGCACGCTCGACCACGATCCGTACGGGGTCGGTCGGGGCGACGTTCCAGGAGGGCGGCAGGAGGCGCGCGTCGTCGGCGAGGTCGGCGATCGCGAACTCGTCGGCCAGGTCCTGGGCGTCCCGGAAGGAGGCATAGCGTCCGCACATGCCTCCCAGGATGCCTCGCGCCACCCACGCTGCGCTCGGCCGCCGTGTCGTCGGCGGGGCGAGCGGCGCCGTCGGGCATGGTGACCCAACTAGATTGACAGCCTGACTAGTTCGCGACACTATCTAGTCATGTCCGAGAACACCTGGCCCAGCGAGTGGCTGCGCGGCGTCCTCGACGTCTGCGCGCTGCGCATCCTCGCCGACGGCCCCACCTACGGGTACGCGATCGCGGCGCGCCTCGCCGACGCCGGGCTCGGCGCGATCAAGGGCGGCACGCTCTACCCGCTGCTGGGGCGCCTCGAGGCCGGTGGGCTCGTGACCGTCGAGTGGCGGGCCGGCGACGGCGGACCCGGGCGCAAGTACTACGACCTGACCCCGGCGGGCCGCGCCGAGCTCGCACAGCGCACCGCGCTGTGGGACGCGTTCGTGCAGACCACCCATGACCTTGTCGTCGGACCGGACCGCACCGAGCCCGCCGACCGACCAGCACAGACCGAGGAGACCTGATGTCCCGCACCCCTCAGACATCCCCCCTGCGCGAGAGGCGCAGAGCCGCGCGCTACGAGATCGAGCGAAGCCTGGCGCCTCACGTCGAGGAGGAGTGGGCCGAGGGCTTCGTGATCGAGCTGCGCCTGCTCGACGTGCCCGGGGACGTGCTCGGGGCAGCTCTCACAGAGGTCGAGTCCCACTGCGCCGAGAGCGGCGAGAAGGCGTCCGAGGTGTTCGGGGACCCGGTGGCCTACGCGCGCAGCCTCGACCTGCCCGTGCAGCCCGCAGGGCGGTGGGACATGGTGACGGTCCTGGGGCCCGTGGGGAGTCAGGTCCTCGGGATGCTGGTGCTCGGGTGGGGAGGTGGCGCCGCCGTCGACGCGTGGCGCACGGGTGCGGCGGGCGCGACCGTCGGCCTCACGGTCGGGATGCTGCTCATGGTCGTGGCGCTCGGCGTCGTGCTCCTGCTCTTCGCGCGACACAGCTCGACGGTGCTGCGGCACATCCTCGACCGGCCGGTGGTCTCCTGGCTCGTCCTCACGCTGCTGACGGGATCGCTCGGGGTCTGTGCCGTCCTGCTGGACAGCGAGGTCCTCGTCCTCTCGGCGGTGCCGGTCGCGACCGCGGGGGCGCTGGCCCTCGTCGCGGGCACGGTCTGGAGCGTCGTCCAGGTCCGCCAGGGTGCCCTCGACGACCCCGTCGTCTCGCCGCTGCCGGTCGCGGGAGAGGGGGCTGGGGAAGCGGCAGACCGAGGTGCACGGGTCGCCTCGTCCCTGATCACCTGGACCGTCCCGCTCCTCGCGCTCGCCCCCCTCGGTGCGGCCTGGCTCTTCGCGGGACCCTAGGCGTCCAGTACCCGCTGGGGCGTCCGGCCGGGACGCCGCGCTCGCCCCGCGCCACGGAGCCGCGAGGGCCACCGCCTCGTGGCGGTGGCTCGGGGCAATCATCGAATCGTTATGATTGGCTCCCATGAGCACCCCACCGGCAGGACCTGCCTCCGCCCCGACGGCGCCGCCCCTCGACGCCGTCCGCAGCACCGTCGGCACCCCGGCCCGCAGGTCCGGCCGCTCCACGGTCAAGTGGGTCCTCCTCCTCGGCGCCCTCGCGACGCTCCCGGCCTTCACGGTCGACATGTACCTGCCGCTCCTGCCCGACGTCGCCACCGACCTGGACGCGAGCCCCGCGCTCGCGCAGCTCACCCTGGCCGGGATGCTCGTCGGCGGCGCCGTGGGACAGCTGGTGATCGGACCGCTCTCCGACCGGTACGGACGCCGTGCGCCCGTGATCATCGGGCTCTCGCTGCACGTCGTCACCTCGATCCTGTGCGCGGTCGTGCCCGGGATCGGGTGGCTCATCACGCTGCGCGTGCTCCAGGGCTTCTTCAACGCCTCGGCCCAGGTCGTCTCGATCGCCGTGATCCGCGACCGGTTCACCGGGTCGGACGCGGCACGCATCCTGTCGCGCCTCATGCTCGTGATCGGGCTCGCGCCCCTCCTCGCGCCGACGTTCGGCTCGCTGATCGCCTCGCACGGGACGTGGCGCTGGGTCTTCTGGGTCCTCGCGGTGCTCGGCGTGATCCTGGCCCTGATCGTGCTGCGCTTCATGCCCGAGACGCTCGAGACCGAGCGGCGCCAGACCGGCGGGATCGGCAGCGTCTTCCGTGGGTACGGGACCCTGTTGCGCGACCGCCACTTCCTGGCCCTTGCCGTGCTGCCCGGGCTCGGCATGGCCGTCCTCATGAGCTACGTCGTCGGCTCACCGTTCGTGCTGCAGGAGGGCTACGGCCTGACGCACGGGCAGTTCGCGGCGCTCTTCGCGGTGAACGGGATCGGGCTCGTGATCTCCGCCCAGGTCAACGCCTCGCTGGTGCGCCGCGTCGCGCCCATCCGGATCCTGCGCACGGCCCTCGTCCTGCAGTCGGTGTTCGCCGTGGGTCTGCTCGTCGTGGCGCTCACCGGGGCGGGAGGGCTGATCGGTCTTCTCGCGGCGCTCTGGCTCACGCTCGCGCTCCAGGGGCTCATCCCGGCCAACGCGTCAGCGCTCGCGCTCACGCGCCACGGCGAGAGGGCCGGCACCGCAGCGGCAGTCATCGGGGCGTTCCAGGCCGGTGTCGCAGGCCTCGTGAGCCCCCTCGTGGGCGTCCTCGGGGGCGACGAGGTGGCCATGAGCGCGGTCATGCTCGGCGCCGTGGTGGCGTCCCTGCTGGTGCTCGGTCTGGCCACCCCGGCCTTCCGCAAGGGCGGCTGGCACCTGCCGACCTGACGGGCCGTGGGGCCGCCGTGCGCCCCCACGTCGACGGGACACTTCACACTTCCTTTGCACGACACGAAGGCCGCACCCTTCTGGTGCCTCTAGGCTCTTCCCATGCCCAGCCCGAAGACCGCCTCGAAGAGCGGCCCTCATCACGCGCGCTCCCTGCGCTCGCACACGGCCCTTCGCATCGTCGGAATGGTCGCCACCGGGAGCCTGGTCTTCGCCGGCACGGCCGCGGCCGCGATGTACGTCGACTTCCAGAACGCGGTGGACGTGAGCGACGTCTCCGACCTCGTCGAGGGCGCGTCACCGGAGCCTCCTCGTGACCCGGACGACCCGTTCGCGGGCAAGGCGCTCAACATCCTCGTGATGGGCACGGACTACCGCGACGCCGAGAACGCTGCGATCGCGGGCGAGGAAGAGGGCATGCGGTCGGACACCACGTTCGTGGTGCACGTCTCGGGTGACCGCACGCGCATGGAGGTCGTCTCCATCCCGCGTGACTCGCTGGTCGACATCCCGTCGTGCAACCTCTCGAACGGGTCGACCTCGAAGCCGCGCAAGGACACGATGTTCAACGAGGCGTTCCAGATCGGGGCCGGGCAGGACGACGACATGGTGGGCGCCGCCGCCTGCACCATCACGACCGTGCAGTCGCTCACCGGGCTGACGATCACCGACCACGTCGTGCTGAAGATGAACGGCGTCGTGGGCGTCGTCAACGCGATCGGCGGGGTCACCATGTGCCTCCCCGAACCCATGAAGGAGAACCCCCGGTACGGGACGCTCGACCTGCCGGCGGGTCAGACGACCTTGAACGGCGACCAGGCGATCAGCTACCTGAGGGCGCGCCACGGGACGGGCATGGGCCTCGAGATGGGGAGCGACCTCTCCCGGATCCCGCGCCAGCAGGCGTTCATCGACTCGATGCTCCGCGAGGTCCTGTCCAAGAACCTCATCACCAACGCGCCCGAGCTCTACGGCATGATCAAGGCCGTCCTGTCCTCCGTGAGCGCGAGCCCCAGCCTCGCGGGCCTCGACTCGCTCGCCGGACTGGCGTTCTCGCTCAAGGACATCGACACGAACGAGATCGTCTTCACCGAGCTGCCCGTCATCGATGCGCCGACCAACAAGAACCGCGTCGTGTGGACCAAGGACGCCCAGGCGATCTGGGACCGCATGGCCGCCGACGAGCCGCCGCCCGGGCACGAGACCCCCGCCCCCACCGACGTGGTGCCGGACACCGGCGCGGTCCAGGGCACGGACCCCGCGGCCGGCACGGACCCGGCAGCGGGGACCGATCCGGGAACGGACCCCGGTGCCGGCACGGGAGAGGTTGCGCCTCCGGTCGCGCCCCCGGTGGTCGAGGAGCGGCTACCGGGCGTCTGCTGACGTCCTGACGTCCCGTACGACGCGAGCCGGACGCTCGGAGCGCACGCGCGTCGTCGCGCCTCGCGTCTAGCGGCCTTCGCGCAGTGCGCCGAGGCGCCCGACCGCGTCACGGAGCACGTCCTCCCGCTTGACGAACGTGAAGCGGACCCGTGAGGCGAGGGCGCGGGCCGTCGTCGGGCCGTGCGACTCGTCACCCGGCGTTCCTGGCGCGCGGCAGAAAGCGCTCACGGGCACGCCCACGACGCCCGCGAGGCCCGGGAGCCGGCGGCACAGCTCGACGCCGTCGTCGAAGCCCAGCGGGGCGCCGTCCGCGACCACGAAGTACGTCCCGCGCGGTACGACGACCTCGAACCCGGCCGCCACGAGGCCCTCGCACAGCAGGTCCCGCCGGTCGCGCAAGGACGCCGCGAGCGCGCGCGGGGCGTCGTCGTCGGCGAGCGCCTGGGCGATCGCGGGCTGGAACGGCGCCCCCGACGTGTACGTCAGGAACTGCTTGACCGTCCGCACGGCCTCCACGAGGTGTGCCGGCCCGTGCAGCCAGCCGATCTTCCAGCCCGTGAACGAGAAGGTCTTGCCCGCCGACGAGATGGTGATCGTGCGCTCGGCCAAGCCCGGCAGGGTCGCGACGGGCACGTGCACGGCGTCGTCGTACACGAGGTGCTCGTAGACCTCGTCGGTCACGACGATCGCGTCCACGGAGCGGGCCGCGTCCGCGACGACCTGCAGCTCGGCGCGCGTCAGGACCGTCCCGGTCGGGTTGTGCGGCGTGTTGACGAGGACCAGCCGGGTCCGCGGCCCGACGGCGGCACGCACCTGGGCGGGGTCGAGGCGGAAGCCGTCCGGGGTCGGGTGGAGCGGCACGGTCACGTGCGTGGCTCCCGCGAGCGCGATGACGGCCGCGTGGGAGTCGTAGAAGGGCTCCAGGGTCACGACCTCGTCGCCCGGGCCCGCGAGGGCCAGGACGGTGGCCGCGAGCGCCTCGGTGGCCCCCGTGGTGACCAGGACCTCGGTGTCCGGGTCCAGGTCCAGGCCGTAGTGGCGTCGCTGGTGGTCCGCGACGGCCCGGCGCAGCTCGGGGACTCCCGTGCCCGGCGGGTACTGGTTGTACCCGTCCTCGATCGCGCGGATCGCGGCCTGCTTGATGGCGTGCGGGCCGTCGATGTCCGGGAAGCCCTGGCCCAGGTTGATCGCGCCCGTGCGCGCGGCGAGGTTCGTCATCTCGGCGAAGATCGTGGACGCGACGCTGCCGTCGGCGCGCAGGAGCCCGGTGGCTGCCGCGGCCGCGCGCCAGCGGCCCGGGACGTGGGGCGAGGACTGGGTGCGCTGCGGGGGCCTCGGGTCTGCGGGGTGGGGCGTCGACATGACCACGACCCTAAGCCTGGTGGCGTCGGTGCGTGCCGAGGGCGTCGCCGGGCGGGGCAGCGTCGGGTTCGCCGGGGGTGGGCGCCGCCAGGTCGAACGTGGCTGGACGCTCGAACGAGCGCGCCCGGGTCCCGGAGCGAACGTGACGGTGACCACATCCCGGACAGTGCTGAGTGCTCCCAGGCGCGGAATGCTGCCGATCCTGACCAGTCGTCCACAGGGCGCGTGCGCGCCCCGGGGGATGTGCCCTAGTGTCGGCGCTCAGCCGCTCCGCGACACCGGGGCCGCTGGCTGCGCGGGGGGCGTGCAGGGGGACGCAAGGGGGGCGTGACGACGACGTGAGCACCAGCGGTGTGACGATCCTCGAGACCGAGGTGCGCGAGCTGATCCGTCGGCGGGGAGTGGACCCGGTGCGCGACAAGGACGGGATCGACCGCCTCGTCGCGGACGCCCTGGCCGACTACGACTCCCGGACCGCTCTCGGGGTCGTGCCACCGCTCGCCGACGCGCAGGGCGCGATGCGTGCGGTCCTCGACGCGGTCGCGGGGCTCGGTCCGCTCCAGAAGTACCTCGACGACCCGGAGGTCGAGGAGATATGGATCAACTCGCCCGCCAAGGTGTTCGTCGCCCGGGGCGGCAGCGCCGAGCTCACCTCGACCATCCTGACCTCGACGCAGGTCCGCGACCTCGTCGAGCAGATGCTCAAGTCCTCCGGCCGTCGCCTCGACCTCTCGAGCCCGTTCGTCGACGCCGCGCTGCCCGGCGGGGAGAGGCTCCACGTGGTGATCCCGGACGTGACCCGCGAGCACTTCGCGGTGAACATCCGCAAGCACGTCGTGCGGGCCTCGCACCTGGACCACCTGGTGCGTCTGGGTTCCCTGACCCCGCACGCGGCGGCGTTCCTGCACGCCTCGGTCCGGGCCGGTCTCAACGTCCTCGTCGCCGGGGCGACCCAGGCGGGCAAGACGACCATGCTCAACGCTCTCGCCGGATCGATCCCGTCCCAGGACCGGGTCGTCACGTGCGAGGAGGTGTTCGAGCTGCGGCTCGCGGTGCGAGACATCGTCTCGATGCAGTGCCGCCAGCCCAGCCTCGAGGGGACGGGCGAGATCCCGCTGCGACGGCTCGTCAAGGAGGCGCTGCGCATGCGCCCGGACCGCATCGTGATCGGGGAGGTGCGCGAGGCCGAGAGCTTCGACCTGCTGATCGCTCTGAACGCGGGTGTGCCCGGGATGTGCACGATCCACGCGAACTCGGCCCGGGAAGCGATCTCCAAGATGTGCACCCTGCCGCTCCTGGCCGGGGAGAACGTGTCGGACCGCTTCGTCGTCCCGACGGTCGCGAGCGCCGTGGACGTGGTCGTGCACCTCGGGGTGACGGCGGACGGCCGGCGGGAGGTCCGCGAGATCGTCGGGGTGACGGGGCGCGTGGAGCAGGGGGTCGTCGAGGTCTCGGACCTGTTCCACCGGTCCGGCGGCCGACTGGTCCGCGGTGACGGGTTCCCGCCGGCCGAGGACCGCTTCGCGCGGGCGGGTGTCGACCTGGCCGAGCTGATGTCGCTGCGGGCCGGGGGGCAGGGCTGACATGGGGGTCGTGGTCGGTCTGTTGCTGGGCGCGGGGCTCGTCTGTCTGTGGTCGTCCTGGTGGGAGCCGCGTCCTCGCGCGCCGCGGGAGGCGGACGGCTGGTCTGTCCGTACCCAGGACGCCCTGGTGCAGGCGGGGCTTCCGGGTGTCTCGCCTCGAGCGCTCGTCGCCGGGAGCGTGGGGGCAGGGCTCTTCGTGCTCGTCGTCGGGCTCGCCCTGACGCGTGCTCTGCCGATCGCCGCGTGCTTCGCGCTGTTCGCCGCTCTGGCACCGGTCGCAGTCGTGCGTTCGCGGGCCCGACGTCGAAGGACGAGCCTGCGGGACGTGTGGCCGGAGGCCGTCGACCACCTGGCGTCGGGTGTGCGTGCGGGCCTCTCGCTCCCGGAGGCCGTGGGGCAGCTCGGAGAGCGCGGTCCTGTCGAGCTGAGGGAGCCGTTCGCACAGTTCGCCCAGGACTTTCGGGCCTCCGGCCGGTTCGGTGACTGCCTGGACGCGCTCAAGATGCGGCTCGCAGACCCGGTCGCGGACCGGATCGTCGAGGCGCTGCGCATGACCAGGGAGGTCGGCGGGACCGACCTCGGGAGGCTCTTGCGTACGCTCGCCCTCTTCTTGCGCGAGGATGCGAGGACACGTGGCGAGCTCGAGGCGCGGCAGTCGTGGACGGTCAGCGGCGCTCGGCTCGCGGTGGCCGGTCCCTGGGTCGTCCTCGCCCTGCTGGCGACCCGGCCCGAGACCGCGCAGGCCTACAACTCCATGCAGGGGGTCGCGGTCCTCGGGGGAGGCGCGGTGTGCTCGCTCGTGGCCTACCAGCTGATGCGAAGGATCGGTCGCCTGCCCGAGGAAGCGCGGGTGCTGCGGTGAGCGGGACGGACGGTTCTGGGCTCCTGTGGTCCGGGGCGACGGTCGGTGCCCTGTTCGCGTGGGGGGTCCTGGTGATCGCCTCCCGGCTCAGGGCGCGGCGGGTCCGGCTCGACGAGCGGGTCGGTCCGTACCTGAGGCTCCACGGCGCGACCTCGGGACTGCTGGCGGAGACGTCGTCGGCGAGCAGGCTCCACACTGTCGACCGTGTCCTCGGGCTGAGGATCGCGGCGGCGGGCCGGCTGCTGGAGCGCTTCGGCTCCTCACGGTCCGAGGTGCGCCGTCGCCTCGACCGGGCCGGCTCGCAGGAGAGCGTGGACCAGTTCCGCGCCCGTCAGGTCGTCTGGGGGGCCGTGGGGCTCGCCGGTGGACTGGTCGTGGCGCTCCTCCTCGCGGCCACGCGGGGGTCCTCGGTCGTCGTGCTCCTCCTGCTGGTGCTCCTCTGCGGGGTCGGTGGGCTGCTGTCGTGCGACCAGTTGCTCTCGCGCCGGATCGCTCGGCGCGAGGAGCGGATGCTCAGCGAGTTCCCGACGATCGCCGAGCTGCTCGCCCTGTCGGTCGGAGCCGGAGAAGGGCCGGTCGCGGCGATGGAGAGGGTCGCCACCAGCGCGCACGGCGAGCTCTCCGTCGAGCTCGCAGCCACGCTGTCGGCCGTCCGGTCCGGGGTTCCCCTGGCCCGCGCGCTCGAGGACCTCGCCGACCGGACCACGCTCGCGAGCCTGACCCGGTTCGCCGAGGGGGTGGCGGTGGCCGTCGAGCGAGGAACGCCTCTCGCGGAGGTTCTCCGAGCCCAGGCCCAAGACGTGCGCGAGGCGGGAAGGAGAGGACTCATGGAGTCCGGCGGGCGCAAGGAGGTGCTCATGATGATCCCGGTGGTGTTCCTCATCCTTCCGGTGACGGTCGTCTTCGCGGTCTATCCCTCGATCGTGACACTGCAGATCGGCCTCTGAGTGTGGGGGCCGGAGGTGCGAGCACTTCGGCAGGGCACTGCCTCGGGTGCGCTGTGGCGTGCGATCGGCCGTCGGGCGGGCCTCGGCCTTTGACGGGCAACCGACATGAACATTCGTCCTGGACGCCTGTCCAGGTCAGGATCCCAGAAGAGAACGACCAAGGAGCAGCGGTGGAGCAGCTGGTGAAGGGCTGGACGAGCAGGCTGGTGCGACGTGTCTCGCACGGTGGGACCGAGCGGGGTGATGTCCCGGGATGGGTCCTGGTGACGCTCATGACGGCAGGTCTCGTCATCGCGCTCTGGGCTGTGGCGGGACCGGCGTTGACCTCCACCTTCAGCGACGCGATCAGCAGCGTGAGTGGTCCCTGAGATGGGCCGGGACGCCGACCGGGGGGCGGCGCGAGGAGCAGAGGACGGATCTGCCGTCGTCGACTTCGTGCTGGTGTCGGTCCTCGTCGTCGTGCTCCTCCTCGGCGTCGTGCAGGTGGTGCTCGCGCTCCACGTGCGCGCGGTCGTGATCGACAGTGCGGCGGAGGGGGCGCGCCTCGCGGGGCGGGCGGACCGTACGCCGGCGGACGGCGTCGAACGCACGCAGCAGCTGATCGATGCCGCGATCTCAGAGCGCTTCGCGCAGGACGTGACGGCACGCGAGGTCGAGCTGGGGGGCATGCCGGTCGTGGAGGTGACCGTGACGGCCCCGTTCCCGGTGATCGGTCTTCTCGGTCCGGCCGGGACACTGACGGTGAGCGGCCACGCGCTGGAGGAGGAGCCGTGAGATCTCGGGCGCGCCCGGTCCACGAGAGGTGCCCGCGCGGGGTCGTGAAGGTCGTCGATGGGTGTTCCCACTCGCTGCCGGATCATGTCGACCGGGTGAATTTTCTCCGTCGGCCCGTCAACCGGGTGAGCGGCGACGCAGGGAACGCGCAGGTCGAGTTCCTCGGTGTGGCACTTGTCCTGATTCTCCCGGTCCTGTACCTGGCGTTGACACTCGGCCGGATCCAAGCCGCGACTTTCGCGGTCGAGGGCGCGGCGAAGGAGTCCGCCCGCGCGTTCGTGACAGCGCACTCGGTGGCCGAGGGGCAGGTGCGGGCGGGGGTGGCCACCTCGTTGGCGCTCTCCGACCAGGGTTTCGATGACGTGCGGCCCGCGGACGTCCTCGAGCTCTCCTGTTCCGGCGACCCCTGCCTCTCTCCGGGAAGCGAGGTCGTGGCGGTCGTGCGATACGACGTCGGGCTGCCTTTCGTCCCCTCGGGGATCGGGTCCTGGGTCCCGTTGTCCATCCCGGTCCAGGCCGTGCACACCTCGCCCGTCGACAGCTACGCGAGGGCGCGGTCGTGAGGCGCTCCCGGGGCATCCCTGGACGAGGGCATGCGCACGAGCGAGACCGCGAGGGCGGCCAGATCATGCTTCTCACCAGCATGTTCGTCGCGTTCGCGCTCGTCCTGGTGGCCGTGGTCGTCTCCGCGACGGCGGTCCACCTGGACCGCAAGCGGCTGTTCGACCTGGCCGACGTCTCGGCTCTCGACGCTGCCGACGCGATGCCCGCCGAGACCGTCTACCAGGGGGGTCTGGCGGACCCGGTCGAGGGGGCGGTTCTGGTCCTGAGCGACGCGGACGTCGAGTCGTCCGTCCGGTCGTTCCTCGTCGCCCACCCGGCCATGCTGACAGGGCTGGACGACGTCACGATCGTCGAAGCCTCCGCGCCCGACGGGCGCACGGCGACCGTCCGGCTGGCGGCACGGTCGCGCCCGGTTCTCGTCAGCTGGGTGACGCAGCTCTGGTCTGATGGCATCATCGTGCGTGCAGAGTCCAGTGCGCGAGCTTGGTGATCGACCCTCCCCTCACGAAAAAGGTGTCGGGCGAGTGAACATGATTGAGTTAGCGCTAACACGATCGTTAACTTTCTTAACGAAAGGTGCGACTTTTGACTGGGGGCTGCCAAAACCGCCGGTTCGCCGCTATGGTGATCCGGTCCGACACCCTCCAACGACGGAGACTTACATGAATGCACGTGCAAGGAAGCAGTGGATCGCTGGCGGAGCGCTCAGCGCGATGCTGCTCGGGACCATCGCGATGGCGTCGTCGGCCGCGGCCGACGTGAACCAGGACGAGGACGTTCAGATCCAGGTCTCGGTCACCCCGGTCGGAGCGCTCACGCTCACGGTCGCCAACCCGTCCGTCACGCTGAACGAGTCCACCAGCGACGACATCTGGGCAGCGGGCAACCGTGAGTTCACGGGCACCCTCGACGGCGTCAGCGTCTCCGACGACCGCAACGACGTGGGTGCCGACGCGGCCTGGAACGTCAGCGGCCAGGTGAGCAACTTCGTGGCAGCCGGCCTGCCGGAGATCGACTCCGCCAACCTCGGCTGGGTCCCCGAGCTGACCAACCCGATCCCCGGCGACTTCAACGTCACCCCGGGCCAGCCGATCGCCGGTGAGCTCCAGGAGGTGCCGGACACCGAGGGTCCCGGTGGCGACTGGCTCACGGGCGGTGTCCAGGTCGGCGACCTCCTGGTCTCGTCCGGTTCGTCCGCCGAGGCCAACGGCCAGACGTTCGGCGTCAAGGCCGGGCTCAACCTGACCGTGCCGAAGAGCACCCCCTCCGGTGCGTACGCGTCGACGCTGACGCTGACGCTCATGGAGAGCTGACCGCTTCACGCGATCAGTGTCACGGACGGTGACGACACAGGGCCGGCGGATCTCCGTCGGCCCTGTACCGTCTCCGGAGCAGGTAGACCGTTCGAGGATGATCGGAAGTCGTGGTGAGCAAGGAAGTGCACAAGGTGTCGGGCGCAGGATCTCGGCCCGTGGTCTCTCGTCGTGCGGGCCGTCTCCGCAGGAGCGTCCTGGGGCTGAGCGCCCTGCTGCTGGCGCTGGCCGGCGGCCTCGGGGCGGCGCACGCTGACGAGAAGGATCCCGGGGAGATCCGCTTCTCGGTCACGACGGCGACGCCCGAGGGGCCGGACGAGCGTCGGATCTTCGACTTCGTCGCCGAGCCGGGGGAGCAGATCCAGGATCAGGTGGCCGTCTCGAACCACGGGGCCGGACCGGTCACGTTCACGATGGTCACCAACGACGGCATCTTCACACCCATGGGCAAGTTCGACATCCGTACCTCGGACCAGGAACCTCAGGACTCGGGCGGGTGGTTCGAGGTCCAGCCGACCGTGGACGTGCCCGCGGGGGAGACCGTGATCGTGCCGTTCACCATCACGGTCCCTGAGAATGCGACCCCGGGCGACCACCCGGCCGGCATCGTCGCGACCGTCACGTCCGCGTCCACGGCCGCGGGTCCCGGCGTCGGGGTCGAGAGCCGCGTCGGCGTGCGCGTCAACCTCCGCGTGCCCGGGGAGGTCACGCCCTCGCTCGCGCTCACGGACGTCAAGGCGACGTACGAGCCGTCGTGGAACCCGTTCGCCCCTGGTTCGGTGCGGGTCGCGTACGGCGTGACCAACGACGGGAACCTCCGCGTCGGGGCCGAGCAGCAGGCGCACGTGTCCGGCCCGTTCGGCATCGGCGACACCACGGTCGACCGGGGGACGGAGGGCGTCGAGGAGCTGATCCCGGGGACCTCCCGCTCGACCGCGTTCGCCGTGGCGGGGATCTGGCCCGTCGGGCCCGTGACGACCGAGGTCACCGTGACTCCTGTGCCCGTCAGCACGGGAGGGGCCGTGGACGTCCCGGTCGAGGCTCCGTTCGAGCCCGTCACGGTCACCGTGACGACCTGGGCGATCCCGTGGGTCCAGATCCTCCTCCTCGCCGCGGTGGCCGTCCTGGTGATCGGTCTGCGCGACAACCGCAAGCGCAAGAAGCAGCGCCTCGAGGCGCTGCTCGCCAAGGCGCGCGCCGAAGGTCGCGCGGCGGCCGGGACAGGAGACGTCGACCAGGAGCAGGGCGGTGCGACCGCCCCCGCGCCGACGGCGCCCGCGACGTCCTCGGCCGGGAGCACGGACCGCGGCGACACCGCCGCCGGACCCGACGCTCCGTCGTCGGGCGCGTGACGTGACGGGTCGCTCGGTGCCCGCTGTGGCGAGCACCGAGCCACGCCTGCCCTCGCGTCGCGTAACCTAGACGATCGTGGCCACCATCGACTTCCCGCACGAGATCCGCGCCCTCCGTACGACGCTCGGCACCATCAGCGCCGTGAGCAACCCGGACGCGCTGCGCGTCCAGATCGCGGAGCTCTCGGACAAGGCGTCGGCTCCCGACCTCTGGGACGACCCTGACGCCGCCCAGAAGGTCACGACGGCCCTCTCGCAGACGCAGTCCGAGCTGGACCGCATCACGAACATGGGCGACCGGATCGACGACCTCGAGACGCTCGTCGAGATGGCGAGTGACGCCGACGTCGGCGATGCCGACAGCGCCGCGACGCTCGCCGAGGCGGCCTCCGAGCTCGAACAGATCCGCAAGGACCTGGGCGCGCTCGAGGTCAAGACCCTCCTCTCGGGCGAGTACGACGCCCGCGAGGCCGTCGTGACGATCCGTGCGGGGGCAGGCGGCGTGGACGCGGCCGACTTCGCAGAGATGCTCATGCGCATGTACCTGCGCTGGGCCGAGCGCCACGGCTATCCGACCCAGGTCCTCGACACGTCCTACGCGGAGGAGGCGGGGCTCAAGTCCGCGACCTTCGAGGTCAAGGCCCCCTACGCGTTCGGCAACCTGTCGGTCGAGGCCGGCACGCACCGCCTGGTGCGCATCTCCCCGTTCGACAACCAGGGGCGTCGTCAGACGTCGTTCGCCGCGGTCGAGGTCATCCCGCTCATCGAGCAGACGGACTCGGTCGAGATCCCCGAGTCGGAGATCAAGGTCGACGTCTTCCGCTCGTCGGGCCCGGGCGGCCAGTCCGTCAACACGACCGACTCGGCCGTGCGCATGACCCACATCCCTACCGGGATCGTCGTGTCGATGCAGAACGAGAAGTCGCAGATCCAGAACCGTGCCGCCGCGCTGCGCGTCCTCCAGTCACGTCTGCTGCTCCAGCGCCAGGCCGAGGAGAGCGCGGCCAAGAAGGCCATGGCAGGCGACATCAAGGCGAGCTGGGGCGACCAGATGCGCTCCTACGTGCTGCACCCGTACCAGATGGTCAAGGACCTGCGCACCGAGTACGAGGTCGGCAACACCTCGGGCGTGTTCGACGGGGACATCGACGGCTTCATCGAGGCCGGCATCCGCTGGCGACGGGGCGCCGAGCAGGCCTGACGCCACGCGCCGGGGGCGGGCCGGGCCGGGGCGCCCGGCCAAAGCCTGCCCCGCCCGGCCGTGCTCAGTACCCCGGCCCGGCCCCGGCGGGCCCAGCACCTGATCCCGCGCCGGACCACCGCGGGCCGCCACGATCGCGAACCGTGCCCGATCCGGGCGAGCCCGGCGTGTCAGCGGTGTCAGCCCTGCGGGGCGTGCCTACTCTCGTGGGCGACCAGCGAACGAATTCGCTTCCCCCACCGAGAGACTGGTCAACAGCTGTGATCCGATTTGAGAACGTCTCGAAGGTCTACGCCCGCGGCGCCAGGCCTGCCCTGGACGACATGTCCGCAGAGATCGAGCGCGGCGAGTTCGTCTTCCTGGTCGGCGCGTCCGGCTCCGGGAAGTCGACGTGCCTGCGCCTGGTGCTGCGTGAGGAGCGGCCCACGCGGGGCAAGGTGTTCGTCGCGGGCCGTGACCTCTCGACCCTGTCGAGCTGGAAGGTCCCGTCGCTGCGTCGACAGATCGGCGTCGTCTTCCAGGACTTCCGCCTGCTCCAGAACAAGACCGTCTTCGAGAACGTCGCGTTCGCGCTGCAGGTGACGGGCAAGCCGCGCCACACGATCGCCGTGACCGTCCCCGAGGTCCTCGAGATGGTCGGCCTGCAGGGCAAGGAGAAGCGGCGCCCGCACGAGCTCTCGGGCGGCGAGCAGCAGCGCGTCGCGATCGCGCGAGCCTTCGTCAACCGTCCCTCGATCCTGCTCGCCGACGAGCCGACCGGGAACCTGGACCCGAACACCTCGCTGGGGATCATGAACCTGCTCTCGCGCATCAACGGCACGGGGACCACCGTCGTCATGGCGACGCACGACTCGGGGTTCGTCAACCAGATGCGTCAACGAGTGATCGAGCTCGCCTCGGGGGTCGTGGTCCGGGACCAGAAGGACGGCGTGTACGGCGCCGGCGTACCGCTGTCCGACGACGACGCCCTGCGCGAGCCGTCGGGTCACCTCGCGGGGCGGGCGGGATCGCACCTCGGCCCGCGCACGACGACGCTCGTCGCCCCGGGCGAGGACGTCACCGAGCGGCCCGGCGAACCTGAACCAGCCCAGTCCTCCAGCCGCGGGGAGTGGTAGCCCGGTGCGCGCTCAGTTCATCCTCGCCGAGATCGGGTCCGGTCTGCGTCGCAACCTGGCGATGACGATCTCGGTCGTCCTCGTGACCTTCGTGTCCCTGACCTTCGTGGGCGCCTCGGCGCTGCTCCAGATCCAGATCGACAAGCTCAAGGACGACTGGTACGACCGGGTCGAGGTCTCCGTCTTCCTGTGCCCGATCGACTCGCCCAACCCGACGTGTGCCGGGGGCGAGGCGTCGCCCGAGCAGATCGAGGCGCTCGAGGGAGTGTTCGCGGGCGAGCTCGGCGACGAGGTCGAGACGGTGTTCTTCGAGACCAAGGAGGAGGCGTTCGCCGCCTTCCAGGAGCGGTTCCCCGACGGGTTCAACGGCACCCAGCTCACGGTGGACGACATGCAGGCCTCGTTCCGGCTCAAGCTCACCAACCCCGAGAACTACGAGGTCGTCAACGACGTCGTCACGGGGCGGCCGGGGGTCGAGGACGTCGAGGACCAGCGACGCATCTTCGACTCGCTCTTCCTCGCGCTCAACCGCGCCTCGCTCATGTCGGGCGGGTTGGCGGTCGTGATGATGCTCGCCGCGGTGCTCCTCATCACGACGACGATCCGGTTGTCGGCCATGAGCCGGCAGCGCGAGACCGAGATCATGAAGCTCGTCGGGGCCTCCAAGCTCTTCATCCAGCTGCCGTTCATCCTGGAGGGGGCCATCGCCGCCGTCACGGGCGCGCTCCTCGCCGTCGGTGGCCTCTGGCTGGGGGTCAAGTACCTGGTCACCGACTGGTTGCAGAGCTCCGTCAGCTGGATCGCATACATCTCCGAGACGGACGTGCTGCGCATCGCGCCGCTCCTGATCCTGATCGCATTCGTCCTGGCGGCCATCTCCTCGGTCGTCACGCTCAGCCGCTACACGAGGGTGTGACATGTCCCAGCTGACCCGACGTCTCGCTGCTGCGGGAACCGCCCTGATCCTTCTCCTCGGGACGGCGGTCGTCGCGACCGCCGACGACCTGGACGACCAACGGGCAGCGGCCGAGCGTCGTCAGTCCCAGGCGCAGCAGGACCGTGAGGGCCTCGAGTCGCAGCTCGAGGGCACCGACGCCGAGCTCGCGCAGGCGATCCTCGACCTCCAGACGATCGAGGCGCGTCTCCCCGTGGCGCAGGCAGAGCTCGACCAGGCCGAGGCCGAGCTCGAGCGCACACAGCGAGAGGCTGCGCAGCTCGCGGTCAGGCTCCAGGACGCGCAGGTCGAGGAAGCGGCCATCAACGAGGAGATCCAGGAGTCCGCGGGCAAGGTGAGCACCGCGAAGTCGAGCATCGCCGAGATGGCCCGGCAGGCGTATCGAGGGCAGGGCGAGGTGAGCGGGCTTGGGATCGTCACGGGCGCGCAGAGCACCGACGACTTCATCGAGCAGTACGCGATGTCCTCGACCGCGGCGCGTACGCAGGCCCGTACCCTGACGGACCTGCAGGAGGCCGAGTCGATCGCGCGCAACCGCGAGGCCCGCCTGACCGCGATCCGCGAGACCATCGCCGACCTCAAGGTGCAGGCCGACCAGAACGTCGTCGCGGCAGACGCTGCCCGCAAGGCCGCAGCCGACCGGAAGGCCGAGATCGAGGGCCTGATCGTCGAGCAGCAGGCCAAGCAGGCCACGATCGAGTCGCGCAAGGAGGCGGCGCTCGCGCAGATCGCGGCCAACGAGAAGGCGCAGGCCGATCTCACGACGGAGCTCAAGGGGATCATCGCCGCGCAGACCGAGCGCGACCGCAAGGCCGCCGAGGAGGCGGCCAAGCAGCCCCCGCCCGCGACCGGCGGTGGCGGTGGAGGAGGTGGCGGCGGAAACTCCGGAGGAGGAGGTGGCGGCGGTGGCGGCGGCGCACCGACCGGCAAGTTCCTCGCCTATCCGACCGCGGTCCCGCACATCACGTCCAAGTACGGGATGCGGCACCACCCCTTCCTTCCGGGGGTCTACCGCCTGCACGCCGGGACGGACCTGCGCGCCTACTGCGGTACCCCGATCTACGCGGCCGCGGGGGGAACGGTCCTGTTCGCCCGCACCTACGGGGGGCTCGGCAACCAGGTCATGATCAACCACGGCACGGTCGGTGGGGCCAACCTCATGACGAGCTACAACCACCTGTCCCGCTTCGCGGTCTCGCCCGGACAGAGCGTCGCGCAAGGGACCCTCATCGGGTACTCCGGCACGACGGGGACGAGCCAGGTCTGCCACCTGCACTTCGAGGTGTACGTCAACGGCAGCACGGTGGACCCGCAGACCATGCTCTGAGGTATTCACCTACAGGTCGGGGGCAGGTTTCGCGTAGCCTGGGACGTCGCGCCGCACGGCGCGGGCGGGTCCTTCCTGGGCCCCTACCCAGAGCACGAGCAGATCGGACGACGTACCCATGGCGAAGGAGACTGGCCGCAAGATCATCGCCAGCAACCGCAAGGCCCGCCATGACTACCTCATCCTGGACGTGCTCGAGGCGGGACTGGTGCTGAGCGGCACCGAGGTCAAGGCGCTGCGGCAGGGCCGGGCGTCGTTGCTCGACGGTTACGTCGCGGTCGACGGCGGTGAGGCGTGGCTCGAGAACGTCCACATCCAGGAGTACTCGCAGGGCACGTGGAACAACCACGCCCCGCGGCGCAAGCGCAAGCTCCTGCTGCACAAGGACGAGATCCTGCGTCTCGAGGCCAAGCTGCGCGAGAAGGGGTACACGATCGTCCCCCTCGCCCTCTACTTCCTCGACGGCCGGGCCAAGGTCGAGATCGCCCTCGCGCAGGGCAAGCGGGAGTACGACAAGCGTCAGGCGCTGCGAGAGCAGCAGGACAACCGTGAGGCACAGCGCGCCATGCGCCACCGCCAGAACCGGTGAACCGGGTGCGTGCGGCGCGTGCCGCCGTCGGGCCGGGGATGCGGGCGCGCGCCGCCGCACGCGCACGGCTCCTGGGCCTCGCGGCCGTCGCGACCGCGCTGAGCAGCCTGGTCCTCGCCCCCGTCGCCGCCGCAGACGTCTCGGACCGCGCAGTGACGCGGTACGACGTCGCGGCCCAGATCGAGCGGGACGGCACCATGGGTGTGTCGATCGACATGGACTACGACTTCCGGGGGGACGAGGGGCACGGGCCCACGCTCGTGATCCCCACGCTGTTCGAGATCGACGGCGACCCGGACCACCTGCGCCGTTACGAGGTCTCGGACGTCCGCGCGTCGAGCGACTCGGGGGCAGCGGCCGACGTCGAGGTCGAGGACCAGGGTGGGGGAGACCTCCTGGTGCGGGTCGGGTCCGCCGACCGGACGTTCGACGGGCTCGAGCAGTACACGATCACCTACACGCTGCGCGGTCTCGTGAACCCCGGCGTCGGCGCGGAGGGCCAGGACGAGGTCTACTGGAACGTCCTGCCGGACACGTCCGAGATCGACATCGAGAACGCGAGCGTGACCCTCGACGGCCCCGGGGACGTGTCGCGCACGAGCTGCTTCGCCGGGCCCGGAGGGTCGAGCGACCCGTGCACCGCGCACTCCGCGGCCGGGACCGTCGCGACCTTCGCCCAGGCCGGAGTGCCGGCCGGGACCTTCTTCACGGTCCTTGCCGAGTACCCGGCGGGAACCTTCGAGGGCGCCGAGCCCGTCGTGGTCGACCGCGCCCAGGCCACGGGCGAGCGTCCGTTCGAGGTGACCCCGGTCTCCGGTGGGCTGACCGCGCTGATCCTCGGCGGTGGCGCGTGGTTCATGGTGCACCGCGTCCGGCAGCGCGGACGGGACGAGCAGTACCTGGGGCTGGTCCCGGGCACGGTTCCCGTGGCGGGTGACGACGCTCGCGTGGGCCCCCGCGACCGTCGGCTTCCCGTCGCCGTCCAGTTCACGCCACCGGCCGCGAGCAGGCCCGGTGAGATCGGGACGCTCGTCGACGAACGTGCCGACCCCCACGACGTGACCGCGACGATCGTCGATCTCGCGGTCCGCGGGCACCTGCAGATCGTCGAGGTCGAGGCGCCGAGCAAGCGGGGCAAGGGCGGCGACTGGCGTCTGGACCGGCTCGCCGGCCCGGACGAGGAGCTGCTCGGTTTCGAGCGCACGCTCCTGGACAAGATCTTCGCGGGGCGCGAGAGCGTGACGCTCTCCGACCTCCGCACGACGTTCGCGGCCTCGATGGCCCTCGTGCAGTCCGAGCTCTACGCCGAGGTCACGCGACGGGGCTGGTTCCGCGCCAACCCGAGGTCCGTGCGCAACCACTGGCTCCTCGCGGGCGTGGTGCTGCTCGTGGGAGGAGTGGTCCTCGCGTTGGTGCTCGGGGCGGTCTTCGGCTCGACGTGGGCCCTCGTCGCGGCCCCCGTGGCGGTGCTCGGAGTGCTGGCGCTCGTGCTGTGCGAGAAGGCGCCCGCCCGCACTGCCGAGGGGACCGCGGTGCTCACGCAGACGCTCGGCTTCCGGCGCTACCTCGAGACCGCGGAGACCGGGCAGCTCCGCTTCGAGGAGGGTGAGGACGTGTTCTCGCGGTACCTGCCGTACGCGATCGTGTTCGGTGTCGCGGACCGGTGGGCCGGGATCTTCGCGCGGCTCGCGGCGCAGGGGCAGTCCGTGGCGGAACCCACCTGGTACGTCGGCCCCGGCTACGGGCCGGGGATGTTCTGGGTCGGGTACTCGTCGTTCGGGTCGTCGCTGACCGCCTTCTCGGACGCGGCCACGACGTCGATCTCGGCCGCGACGCCCAGCTCCTCGGGGGACTCCGGCTTCTCGAGCGGTGGCGGGTTCTCGGGTGGCGGCGGCGGTGGGGGCGGAGGCGTGGGCGGCTGGTGACGGCCGTGTCCCGGACGGGTCACGAGGGCGGTCGACACGCGGGTGAGGACGTGTCGGGGGACACGCCGCGTGGGGATGCATCCTCCTGCCCGACGACGTAGCGTCGCAGGGTAGTCGACGTCACCCTGCCGAGGAGGCCCCATGGTCAAGCTCCGTCAGTACATCCCGCGCGTCGCCGCGGGTGCGTTCATCCTCAACTCCGGGCTCAACAAGAGGAACGCCGACGAGGCGACCGCACAGGGGATCCACGGCATGGCCGCGGGGACGTTCCCGTTCCTCGAGGACCAGGACCCCGTGCAGTTCACCCGGACGCTGTCCACGACCGAGATCTCCCTGGGTACCGCGCTGCTCGTGCCCTTCGTCCCGACGGGAGTGGTCGCGCTCGGCCTCGGGGCCTTCTCCGCAGGCCTCGTCGCGATGTACCTCAAGACGCCGGGGATGACGGAGTCGGACGGGATCCGCCCCACGCCGCAGGGGATCGGGCTCGCGAAGGACGTGTTCCTGCTGGGCATCGCGGGTGGTCTGCTGGTCGACGCGCTGAGCCGCAAGAAGTAGCCACGGAAATAGGTTCGCCCGCGGTGGTGTTGATCCCGTAGGCTGGTACCACTGACTCGGTGACGCACCGGACGGACGCCTCGGCGGACGGACGGGTGGAATCGGTCGGTGATTGACAACTGCACAGGGGGTGATCGGTTTCGACGGTGGTCGTGCTTCGAGGAGAAGCGGGCCGAGGATGCAGACTTATCTCGTAAACGACGTCTGCAAACCAATAGGTGCCGATTCCAAGCGCACCGACTTCGCACTCGCCGCCTGAGCGAGTCTTCGAAGTCCGTCAGCCCGGGGTTGCTCTCGCCCCGGTTCCTGGCGTCAGCTAGAGAGCCACTGCTTACGACGCTCGTCATTGGCGGCGTAGGGACTCTTAGATGACTGAGCCCGTCAGCACCTTGTCTGTGTGAGTGCTGGGGCCGAGAAAATCAACAGCAGACTGCGCCCGGAGAAGACCTGGATTTGCGTCACCGGACCGGGGTTCGATTCCCCGCACCTCCACCACGTCGCCCTCGGGCGGCGCATCACCCAGTTGTCACTGCGAAGGGGCCGCCCGTCGGGCGGCCCCTTCGTCGTGTCCGTGGCTCGTGCCCTACCAGCCGTTGGCCGCCCAGGCGGCGTCGGCGTCGGAGCCGTCGAGCCACTCGATGCGCAGCGTCTGCTCGTCGAGCTCGAGGAGTCCGGCCTCCCAGGCGTCGGTCTCGTGCCCGCGCAGGAGGTCCACGCAGCGGTCCTGGTCGTCGCTGAAGGTGTCCGGGCGCGCCGGGTCGTCGAAGTGGACCCTCCACTGGAGGCGTTCCTCGGGATTGACGTACGTCGGGAACGAGTGGGGCCCCACGGTCTCCCAGTGCGTGCAGACCCGGGTGACGAGGTGCCCGACCGGGCCGTCGGCGTCGTGCAGGCGCCCGATCCTGCGCCGGTACGTCTCGAGCCGGACGGGCCCCTGTCCGGGCCTCGACGCGTCATCCACGGCGGTCACCGGCCTCGACGAGCGGCTTGCTCTCGTGGGGTGAGTCGCCGGGCCCGGCGTCAGGGCCGGAGAGGGGCGCACGTCCGGTGTCGGTGGGGCTCCCCCCTGCCCGACGGCGTCGCGTGCGTCGGACGACGATCCTCACCACGAGCGCGACGAGGGCCGCGACGGCGATCCAGGGGAGCAGGACCCCGAGGACGACCACGAGCCCGTCGATCGTTTTCAGGAGGGCGCTCCAGCCGCGGTCCAGACCTCCCAGGAACCCGGCGGGCCGGATCGTCGCGGCAGGGGCCTCGGCGACGACCTGGACGTGGAGGGTCGACATGTCCACCCTGTCGGTGAGCGAGGCGCGCTGCGACTGGAGGCTCTCGAGCTCGGCCTGGCGCGCGGTGAGCTCCTTCTCCGCGGCCAGGAGGTCGGCCGTGGTCGCCGCCTGCCCCATGAGGGCCTCGAGACGCGCGACGGACGTCCCGAGAGCCTGGACCCGCGCGTCGAGGTCGATGGCCGTCGCCGTGACGTCCTCGGCGTCGAGCGAGACGTCCTGCACCTCACCCACGCCGTCGAGCGCGTCGACCGTGGCCGTGACCTGGGCCGCGGGCACGCGGACCGTGATCTGTCCGGAGGCGTCGGAGCCGTCCTGCGCCGAGTGCTCGGACCGGCTCTCGACCCGGCCGCCTGACGACTCGACGAGCTCGGCGATCGCCTGCACGGCCGCGCGTGGCTCGTCGGTGACCAAGGTCAGGCTGCCGGTCGTGATGACCTCGCGAAGATCCCCTTCGACAGCGCCGTCGAGCCGGATCCCGGCTGCCTCGGCGGGCGCCTCCGCTGCGACGTCGGCCGCGCTGTCGGCGCCCGCGGAGGCCGAGAAGGACTCGTCGCTCCCCGATCCGGTGCAGCCGGCGAGCAGCAGGACGGCCAGGAGAGCGGTCCCGAGGACGCCCGACGTGCGAGAGGAGGTGCGCATGCGACGACCCTAGGCGTGGGTTCGCCCGGAGGGTGGGGGTTCGGGCAGATCGTGACCGTGTTGTGAACTGGCCGTCACCGCACCGTCACCGGGCCTCGCACGTCGAGCCGTGCCGGGTCCGGGACGTCCGGGGACGCCCCGGACCTGCGGGAACGCTCCCATCCGAGAGGATCCGGCGTCGGGCGGCCGCTGCCGGCGGTGGAGCCAGGCGCGGCTGCGTGGAGCGGGCCGGTCGACCTAGCCGAGCGCGGCCCGCACGCGAGGGGCGACCTCGGTCCCGAGGAGCTCGATCGCCCGCAGAGACTCCTTCTGCGGAACTCCGGAGAGGTCCATCTGGAAGATCTGACGGTCGTGCCCGAGGGCACCGTGCAGCTCGACGATGCGGTCGGCGATCTCCTCGGGCGACCCGATGAAGTAGGCGCCTCCGCGTGCTGCGGTGGCGTCGTAGGAGATCCGGTTGGGCATCGGGAAGCCGCGCTCGGCCGAGATCTTCTTCATGTTCTGCAGGTAGTACGGGTAGAAGAAGTCCCTGGCCTGCTTGCCGTCGTCGGCGAGGAAGCCCATGGTCGACACCGAGACCTCGAGCGAGGCCGCGTCGTGGCCCGACTGCGCGGCGGCCCGCCGGTAGAGGTCCACGAGGGGCGCGAACTGGGCGGGCTTGCCGCCGATGATCGCGTAGTTGATCGGGAGGCCGAGCACGCCCGCGCGCACGGAGGACTGCGGGTTGCCGCCCGTGGCGATCGCGATGTCGAGGTGCTCGCCGCGACCGGGCTTGTCGAACGGCCGGGGGAGGATCACGGCCTCGTCCAGCGCGGGCCGGAATCGGCCCGACCACGTGACGGGGTTGCCCTCGTCGATCAGGCGAAGGAGGACGATCTTCTCGTCGTAGAGCGCGTCGTAGTCGTCGAGGTCCGCGCCGTAGAGGGGATAGGACTCGATGAACGAGCCGCGCCCTGCGAGCAGCTCGACGCGGCCGCCCGAGAACTGGTCCATGGTCGCGAACTGCTGGTAGACGCGCACGGGGTCCTCGGTCGAGAGGACCGTCACGGCGCTCCCCACCGTGATCTGCTCGGTCTGTGCGAGAGCCGCGGAGATCATGGTCGCAGGGGACGAGATCGCGTAGTCGGAGCGGTGGTGCTCGCCAATTCCGGCGTAGTCGAGGCCGACCTCGTCGGCGACGCGGATCCGCTCGAGGACGTCGCGCAAGCGCTGGGAGACCGGCATCTGCTCGCCGGTGGTGGGGTCGGGGGCGTTGTCGCCGAAGGTGTAGAAGCCAAGTTGCATGTGTATGCAAACGCATGGAGCGGCGCCTTATTCCCCGGACGTCCTGCTCCCGGAGAGATGGGGAAGGATGGGGGCGTGCTCATCTGCTGCGGTCTCGTGACCCTCGACCTGACCCAGGTGGTCCACGCTCTCCCGGGGCCGAACGCGAAGGTCGTGGCGCTCTCGCAGAACGCGACCTTCGGAGGTCCGGCAGCCAACGCGGCGGCGACGGCCGCGGCGCTCGGCGTCCCCGTCCGGCTGGTGACCGCTGTGGGTTCGGGTGTGCTCGCGGACGTCGTGAGGGCAGAGGTCGCTGCCGCGGGGGTCGAGCTGGTAGAACCCGTCGACCGTGCGGAGGGTGCCGTCCCGCCGGGCGGAGCGAGCGGCCCGGCGGTGTCCACGGTGCTCGTGACCGCGGGGACCGGAGAGCGGGCCGTCGTGAGCACGAACGCGGCGAACCGGCCGACGGCCCTGCCGGACGGGTCGCTGCTCGACCGTGTGTTCGGGCCCCGGCCGAAGGGCCGCGACGAGGGAGAAGTCCGCGACCGGGAGCGGGACGTCCTGCTTCTCGACGGGCACCACCCGGCGCTCGCCTCGGCGGTGGCGCGACGAGCGCGAGCCGCTGGGTATGTCGTCGTCCTCGACGGCGGGTCGTGGAAGGACGGGACGGCCGATCTCCTTCCGCTGTGCGACGCGGTCGTGCTCTCGGAGGACTTCCGTGTCCCGGACGTGCCCGTCGGCCGCGTGCTCGACGCGGTCGCGGAGCTCGGCCCGTCGTTCGTCGCGCGCTCGCGCGGGGCGGCGCCGCTCGAGCTGCTCGACAAGGGCGCCAGGTCGACCGTCCCTGTCCCGGTGGTCCACGAGGTCATCGACACCCTGGGGGCGGGTGACGTGCTGCACGGTGCGTTCGCCGCCGGAGTCGCCCGCGGGGGGCCGTGGGAGCGCGCGCTCGAGGAAGCGGCCGTGGTCGCCTCGCGTTCCGTGACTCTTCCGGGCGCCAGGGGGTGGATCCGTCAGAGCGGCGCGCCAGGGCGCTGACCGACGACGACGGACGCCGTGCCCCGGAGGCGACGGGCACGGGGCGGGGGCACAGGGACGGCGGAGAGTCGCACGATCCTGCCGCATATCGCGGGAGTGTGAACGAAGTACAACGGTTTGGACACGACGCGCTGAACGGGTTGACATGCGCTTAGTAAAGGAGGTCTACTAACAAACATGACAACGGCAGTCACGAGAAGTGCAGCAGCACGGAGGGGTCTGAGCACAGGCCTCCGACCCACCTCCAAGGTGCTCCCCGAGCACGCTCGTGCGCACAACCGGTCGTTGGTCCTCCAGCACCTGTTCCACGAGGGGCCCACCTCCCGTGCGGACCTGGCTCGCGCCACCTCGCTGACGAGGGTGACCATCTCCGACCTGGTCGCGGTGCTCATCGCCGAGGGCCTGGTCGAGGAGCTCGGCATCCGCCCCGGACAGCGCGTGGGCAAGCCCGCGATCCTCATCGGGATGCGGACGAGCGCGTACCAGATCGTCTCGGTCGACCTGACGGACGACGCGCTCATGCGCGGTGCGGTCATGTCGCTCACGGGCGACTTCGTGGTCCGCCAGAGCCTCGCGATCGAGGGTCGTGCCGGCGTCGAGCTGGTGGACCTCCTCACTCGCTTCTGCCGCGGGCTCATCGCCGTCGCGACGCGCCCCGTCCTCGGCGTGGGCATCGGTTCGCCCGGAGTGGTGGACACCGCCGGCCGTGTCATCGAGGCCCCGAACCGTCGCTGGTACGACGTGCCGCTCGCCGAGCAGCTCGCGGAGAGTCTCGCTCTTCCCGTCCATGTCGCGAACGACGCGAACATCGCCGCGCTCGGTGAGTTCACCTTCGGCGGCGCGGACGGCACCGGGCTCATGGTTCTCACGGTCGGTGAGGGGGTCGGGGCCGGCATCATGCTCGACGGGTCCAGGGTTCGCGGCGCGGTCGACGCGGCCGGCGAGCTGGGGCACGTCACCGTCGTCGACGACGGACTGCCCTGCGCCTGCGGGCGCACGGGCTGCCTCGAGACCATCCTCTCGGTGCCGGCGCTCCGCCGTGCCGTCGAGGGGCTCGACAAAGAAGCTTCCGATGCCGTCCTGGCGTCGGTCGGCAGGCTCCTGGGCATCGCCCTCGCTCCTGTTGTCTCAGCGCTCAACCTCGGCGAGATCCTCATCAGCGGTCCCGCGGACCTGCTCGACGGTCCTCTCCGTGATGCGGCGATCGACACCATCAACGCTCGGACCATGCCGGCGATCAACGCCGGTCTCGAGCTCCGGATGGCTTCGCTCGACGAGGACGTCGTCCTCGCCGGGGCAGCCGTCCTCATCCTGTCCGGCCAGCTGGGCGTCTCGTGAGCTCGTCTCACAGCCGTCGGGCTGACCCGGTCCTGCAGTAATCCCAGTAGCAGTACCGCAGTACCTCCCGTATCACCTCAGGTGGTGTCATCGACGCCGCCACTTCGAATTACCGAGAGGAAGTACCCCAGTGAAGAGGAACCGCCTCGTTGCCACCACGGTGGCTTCGACGATCACCCTGGCGCTCGCGCTGACCGCTTGTGGCTCCGGCGACTCCGGCTCCGGCGACGGCGCTTCGGGCGACGCCGCGAAGACGGGCGACATCCGCGTCTGGCTCGTCGGCACCGACACGCCCGCGGACGCTCGCGAGTACCTCAAGACGACCTTCGAGAAGGAGAACCCCGGTTCTACCCTCACCATCGAGGAGCAGTCCTGGACGGGTCTGGTCGACAAGCTCACGACCTCGCTCGCCAGCTCCGACAGCCCCGACGTCGTCGAGGTCGGCAACACCCAGGCCGCCGCCTTCACCTCGGCCGGCTTCTTCACCGACCTGACGGACAAGTACGAGGCGCTCGGCGGCGACGACCTGCTCCCCGGCTTCGTCGAGGCCGGCACGTACGACGAGAAGTTCTACGCAGCCCCGTACTACTCCGGTGCACGTGCAGTCTTCTACTCGCAGCAGATCGTCGGCGACGGCTTCGTCGCCCCCGAGACGCTCGACGACTACGTGGCGCAGGGCAAGGCCCTCACGACCGACACGCGCTCGGGCATCTACTGGCCTGGCCAGGACTGGTACAACGGTCTCCCGTACATCTGGGAGAACGGTGGCTTCATCGCCGAGAAGAAGGGCGACAAGTGGGAGGCCGGCTTCTCCTCCGAGGGCGGCATCAAGGGCCTCGAGCAGATCCAGGACGTCATGCTGACGGCCTCGAAGGCTCCGAAGGACGGTCAGGAGACCGACCAGCAGATCCCCTTCTGCGAGGGCAACATCGGCTTCCTCTCCGCGCCCACGTGGGTCCAGTGGTCCATCAAGGCTGAGGAGACGGCCGAGGCGCCGGGTTGCGCCACGACCTATGGCTCCGACCTGCACGCCTTCGCCCTGCCGGGCAAGGAGGCCGGCACGGCCGCTCAGGTCATGGCCGGTGGCTCGAACATCGCCATCGCGACCAAGTCCCAGAACCAGGAGCTCGCGCTGAGCGCGCTCGAGATCATGCTGAGCGACGGCTACCAGGAGATCATGGCCACCAACGGTCTGATCCCGGCCAAGGTCTCGCAGGCCAAGTTCCTGCCGGACGACGAGATCACGCAGGCGGGCGCCGCTGCCGCAGCTGCTGCCAAGCTGACCCCGGCTTCCCCGAAGTGGGCCGACGTCGAGGCCAAGCGCTACCTCCAGGACGCATTCGTGCAGCTCGCTCAGGGTGGCGACGTCCAGGCGATCGCCACGAAGCTCGACGAGCAGATCGAGTCGACGCTCAACAGCTGATCCCGGATGGCCCTCCCGTGAGGGAGGGCCATCGACCAGATGCCGCAGGGGTGGGAGTTCCGCGGAGCTCCCACCCCTCGGCATGACTGGACCCCCTCGCACCACCTGCCTCCGCACGGTCCTGCTCGAACCGTGCAAGCCCTCGACGGAGTGAGAAAATGAGCTCATCCACCCTCGAGTCGTCCCCAGCGGTCGAGCTGAAGGACACTCTCAAGCCCCCGAAGAAGCGGTCATCCAAGCTGCCCTGGCTCTTGCTGGCCCCTAGCCTCCTGGTCCTGGCCATCATGGTCGGTTACCCGTTGGTCAACCTCTTCATCATGTCGTTCCAGAAGTACGAGCGAGCCCAGCTCATGGGAGTCCCTGCCGAATGGGTGGGCTTCCAGAACTACACCGACACGCTCACCGATCCGGTCTTCTGGACCGTCCTCGCCCGCAGCTTCGCCTTCATGGTGGTCTGCGTGTTCCTGACGATGGCCATCGGCATCCTGCTCGCGCTGCTGATGATGCGCCTCAACAAGTTCTTCCGTCTGCTCGTCTCGATCGGCCTGCTGCTGGCTTGGGCCATGCCCGCCCTCGCGGCCGTGATCGTGTGGGGCTGGATCTTCGACACCCAGTACGGGGTGGTCAACAACGTGCTGACGAAGATCACCGGAGACAACTGGATGGGCCACTCGTGGCTCATCAACCCCTTGATGTTCTACATCGTGGCTGCCCTGATCATCGTCTGGCAGAGCGTGCCCTTCGTGGCGTTCACCATGTACGCCGGTCTGACCCAGGTTCCCGGTGAGGTCCTCGAGGCCGCCTCGCTCGACGGGGCGACCCCGGCCCAGCGCTTCCGCCTGATCATGGTGCCCTACGTGCGGAGCATCATCGTCGTCCTCATCATCCTGTCGATCATCTGGGACCTGCGCGTCTTCACCCAGATCTTCGTTCTCCAGGGCATCGGCGGCATCGCCGAGAAGACCAACACCATCGGCGTGTACATCTACCAGATGGGCATGGCCCAGGGGCACTACGGAACCGCAAGCGCGATCGCGGTGATCCTGGTGTTCATCATGATGGGGATCTCGTACTACTACGTGCGTCAGACCGTCAAGGAGGAAGAGCTGTGAGCACCCTCAACCCGACCGTCGCAGGGACCGCCACGACGGCACCTCGATCCTCGGGGAGCGGCCCGCGCAAGACCCGTGAGGGACAGCGCAAGAAGGTCTCGAACGTCGTCTACAGCGTGATCGCCGTGATCGTCTTCGCGGCCTCGGCCTTCCCGGTCTACTGGATGATCAACTCGTCCTTCCTGCCGACGAACATGATCCGCAGCACGGACCTGACGTTCTTCCCCGGGTCCTCGTTCACGATCGACAACTACAAGAACGCGATCTTCGACCAGGAGCGCGCACCGTTCCTGCCCGCCCTGGGCAACTCGGTCATGGTCACGTTCTTCGTCCTGATCGTGTCCATGGTCCTGGCCTTCCTGGCCTCGCTCGCCGTGACCCGGTTCAACTTCAAGGGCCGCAAGGCCTTCATCATCGCGATCCTCGCGGTCCAGATGATCCCGGGCGAGGCCATGATGATCTCGATCTTCCGGATCATCGACGGGTGGCAGCTGCTCAACTCGATCATCGGCCTGGGCATCGTCTACCTGTCGGGTGTTCTTCCCTTCACCATCTGGACGCTGCGCGGGTTCGTCGCCGGGGTGCCGGCCGAGCTCGAGGAGGCGGCCATGATCGACGGCTGCTCGCGCGCCAAGGCCTTCTGGCGGATCACGTTCCCCTTGCTGGCGCCGGGCCTCGTGGCGACGGGAGTCTTCGCGTTCATCCAGGCCTGGAACGAGTTCGTGATGGCGTTGATCATCATGACGCGACCGGAGTCCATGACCCTGCCGCTGTGGCTGCGTACGTTCCAGCAGGCCACGCAGGCCACCAACTGGGGTGGCCTGATGGCCGGCTCGGTGCTGATCGCTATCCCGGTCGTCATCTTCTTCCTCATCGTCCAGGGGCGGATGACCGGCGGTCTCGTCT
The DNA here is from genome assembly GCF_044748475.1 of Oerskovia enterophila. NCBI lineage: Bacteria > Bacillati > Actinomycetota > Actinomycetes > Micrococcales > Cellulomonadaceae > Oerskovia > Oerskovia enterophila. The sequence goes on along the minus strand of NZ_JBIVFZ010000003.1, from coordinate 585,229 downwards.
CAGGTGCGGTGAAGGGCTGACGTGAGTGAGGTGAGCACGGCTACCTCGTCGCTCGGCGAGGCAGTCGCACTACCGGGCGGCCATTCGGTCGGGCTGGACGTCGGTGGGACCAAGGTCCTCGGCGTCCTGCTCGGACCGGACGGAGCGATCGAGGGGTCGGTCAAGCTGCCGACCGTCCGCGGCCCGCAGGGCGTGGTCTCGAGCGCAGCCCAGGCCGTCAGGTCCCTCACCGACGCGGCGGGCCTCGCGCCCGCCGCGCTCGCGGGTCTCGGCCTGGGCGTGCCCGGGCTGGTCGACCCGGAGAGCGGATCGGTGATGCACGCGGTGAACCTCGGGATCGAGGGTGAGCCGTTCGGGCTCGCCCACGAGCTCTCGGCCCTGTTCGGCGGGATCCCGGTGGACGTGGACAACGACCTGAACGTGGCTGCGCTCGGCGCCTCGCACGCCATGGGGCAGGACGGTCAGGACCTGGCGTTCCTCGCGCTCGGGACGGGGCTCGCGGCAGGCATCGTCCTGGGTGGCGAGCTCCGACGAGGCGTGAGCGGGGCTGCTGGTGAGATCGGACACATCCCCATCAATCCCGAGGGTCCGTTGTGCGCGTGCGGCCAACGGGGCTGCGTCGAGACCTATGCTTCGGGGACCGCGCTCAGCGCGCGGTGGCCCTCGAGGTTCGGTCGCCCGGCCCCCGCGGAGCTCTTCGAGGCGGCAGCGGCCGGAGACTCGGAAGCGCTGAGGATCCGGGACGAGTTCGCCGCTGCGGTGGCGAGCGCGATCCGCATCCTCGAGCTGACGGTCGACGTCCGGCACGTCGTCCTCGGGGGAGGGGTCACCGGTCTCGGCCAGCCTCTCCTCGACGTGGTGCGCAGCGCGCTCGTCGCGCAGTCGAGCACCTCGCCGTTCTTGTCCTCCCTGGAGCTCGAGAAGCGTGTCTCTCTGGCTCCGAGTGATGTGCCCGTTGCCGCGGTGGGAGCAGCCATCGCCGGCCGTAGGAAGGTGTCCTGATGGAAGTTGTCATTGCCCCCGCCGATCAGCTCGCGGTGCTCGCCGCCGAGGCGATCGACAAGCTGGTCCGCGCGACCCCGACCGCGGTCGTGGGACTGGCGACCGGCTCGAGCCCGTTGAAGGTGTACGACGAGCTGGTCCGGCGCCACACCGAGGAGGGGCTCTCGTTCGCGCAGGCCAAGGCCTTCATGCTCGACGAGTACGTCGGGATCGCGGAGGACCACCCGGAGCGCTACCGCAACGTGATCGAGAAGGAGATCGCCTCGCGCGTCGACTTCGCCCCCGGTGCGGTGCAGGGGCCTGACGGCAACGCCGAGGACCTGGTCGCCGCGTGCGCCGACTACGAGCGCAAGATCGTCGACGCAGGGGGCGTGGACCTGCAGATCCTCGGGATCGGCACCGACGGGCATATCGCGTTCAACGAGCCGGGATCCTCGCTCGCCTCGCGCACGCGTATCAAGACGCTGACGGCCCAGACGCGTGAGGACAACGCGCGCTTCTTCGGCGACGACCTCGCACAGGTGCCGCAGCACTGCCTCACGCAGGGGTTGGCGACCATCATGTCGGCCAAGCACCTCGTGCTCCTCGCCTCGGGCAAGGGCAAGGCAGAGGCGGTCCACCAGCTCGTCGAGGGCCCGGTGTCCGCGATGTGGCCCGCGACGATCATGCAGATGCACCCGCACGCGACCGTCCTCGTGGACGACGCCGCGGCCTCGCGCCTGCAGCTCGGCGACTACTACCGTCAGACGTTCCTCTCGAAGCCGGAGTGGCAGGGGCTCTGACCCCAGCTCTCCGAGGCCACCCCTCCGGGGAGGCCGCAGGACAACCCGCCGACCCTGGTCACGCCCCTGACCTGGGTCGGCGGGTCTCTTCTTCCCCGACGTAGACTCGAGACCATGATCGAACCCTTGACCATCCCCACCAGCGGACCCGCCGCAGGCAGCCCGGCCGGACCGGAACCGCTCGTTCCGGACTGCGACCCGAACGGCGGGACGTCGACGAGCGTCCTCGAGCGCACGGAGACCACGGCCGAGGTCGAGCCGGGGGATCACGAGCGTTTTGCGCACTACGTGCGCAAGGAGAAGATCATGCAGTCGGCTCTGTCCGGCAAGCCCGTGATCGCCCTGTGCGGCAAGGTCTGGGTCCCGGGCCGCGACCCCAAGAAGTTCCCGGTCTGCCCCACGTGCAAGGAGATCTACGACGGCCTTCGCGCCCCGCAGGACGGCGAGGGTGATTCCGGCAAGTGAGTGGACAGCCTCTCTCGAACTCGTCCGCTCGCCCGTCCTCGAACCTTCCCCCCTCCGCCCCGCTGGGGGCCTCGTCGGCTGCTGCCTCGCACCTGTCGCCCGCGTTCCCCCGTCGTGCCCCGTGGGGCACCGCCTCCAAGCTGCGCGCATGGCAGGCAGAAGCGCTCGAGACCTATCGTGCACGCGCACCGCGTGACTTCCTCGCGGTCGCGACCCCTGGCGCGGGCAAGACGACCTTCGCGCTGCGCGTCGCGACCGAGCTCCTCGAGCAGGGGGTCGTCCGGCGCGTGACGGTCGTCGCGCCCACCGAGCACCTCAAGCACCAGTGGGCCGACGCGGCCGCGCGCGTCGGGATCCGGATCGACCCGAACTTCCGCAACAGCCAGGGCCGCCATGGCGCGGGCTACGACGGGGTCGCTCTGACGTACGCCCAGGTGGCGGCCAAGCCGGCGCTCCACACGGCGCGCACCGAGGCCGAGCGCACCCTGGTCATCTTGGACGAGGTCCACCACGGCGGCGACGCGCTGTCCTGGGGAGAGGCGGTCCGGGACGCTTTCGAGCCCGCGACCAGGCGCCTGGCGCTGACCGGTACGCCTTTCCGCTCGGACACCGCGGCCATCCCGTTCGTGACGTACGAACGAGGGGCCGACGGGATCCGGCGCTCCTCGGCGGACTACACCTACGGCTACGGCGACGCGCTGCGCGACCACGTCGTGCGCCCGGTGATCTTCCTGTCCTACTCGGGGCAGATGCGGTGGCGGACCAAGTCCGGTGACGAGGTCAGCGCGCGTCTGGGCGAGGCGTTGACCAAGGATATGACGGGTCAGGCGTGGCGGACCGCGCTGGACCCGGAGGGCGAGTGGATCCCGTCGGTCCTGGCCGCCGCGGACAAGCGTCTGACCGAGGTCCGTCGGGCGATCCCCGACGCGGGCGGCCTGGTCATCGCGACCGACCAGACCGACGCACGTGCCTACGCAGGGCACCTGGCTCGGATCACGGGGAAGTCGCCCACGGTCGTGCTGTCCGACGACGAGGGCGCGAGCGGGCGGATCGACGAGTTCTCCGACGGCGACGCCCGGTGGATGGTGGCGGTCCGCATGGTCTCCGAGGGAGTCGACGTCCCCCGCCTCGCCGTGGGCGTGTACGCGACCTCGACCGCGACGCCGTTGTTCTTCGCCCAGGCGGTGGGGCGGTTCGTGCGTGCCCGACGCCGCGGTGAGACCGCGTCGGTCTTCCTTCCGAGCGTGCCGCACCTGCTGGCGCTCGCGAACGGCCTCGAGCTCGAGCGCGACCATGCGCTCGACCGCCCGCTCACGGCCGAGGAGCAGGGGGACATGTACAACCCCGAGGACGCGCTCATGGCAGCCGCGAACCGGGAGGACAAGGCGTCCGACGACCTCACGGACGGCATGCAGGGCTCGTTCCAGGCGCTCGAGGCGCAGGCCTCGTTCGACCGCGTGCTGTTCGACGGGGGAGAGTTCGGGACCGAGGCCGACGTCGGGTCGGACGAGGAGCAGGACTTCCTGGGGCTGCCCGGTCTGCTGGACGCGGACCAGGTGACGAGCCTGCTGCGTCAGCGCCAGGCCGACCAGATGACCGCCCGGACCAAGAAGGCCAAGAGCTCGGAGGCCGAGCGCAGCGAGCTCGAGCACCGGCGGGCCGCCGAGCTGCGCAAGGAGCTGTCCCAGCTCGTCGGCGCGTGGGCGCGCCGGAGCGGGCAGCCGCACGGCACGGTCCACACCGAGCTGCGCCGTCGGTGCGGTGGGCCCGAGGTCCCGCTCGCGACGGTCGCTCAGCTCGACGCGCGCGTGGCCGTGCTCCGCGGCTGGTTCGTGGGCAAGAAGTAGCGGTCGTCGTCGCGGCGCGCGCTCCGCGACCGCAGAGGGCCCGCACGCTCACCGAGCGTGCGGGCCCTCTGGCGTCGGAAGGGACGAGCCCGCCGACGGCGACCGACCATCTTGCCGAGAGCGACCGAGAGTCGAGGTGCCGACGAGTCTCGGACCGCCATGGCGGCACGGGCCGCATCCCGTCAGTCGAGGCGGCGCACCACGGTCGGCAGCGCGGGGTCGCCCGCGGACAGGCGTCGGGCGCCGCGAGGAAGCTCCGCGCGTGCCTCGGCGTGGCGCCGCGCCGCGTTGTGCACGCCGTACGCGCCGATCCAGCGGGAGTCGACCGCGCCGTCGACGACGAGCGGGACGTGCAGGGGGCGCAGGTCCTCGTCGGCGTCGGCCTCCCAGGCTGCGACGACGTCGTCGGGCCCGGTGACGAGGACCTCGGCGACGGCCCGCCCGTCGTCGCCGAACTGGCGGGCCGCGGACTTGCGACCGCCCGTGCTGGTCTTGGCGGTCGATGCCTTCGCGACGGGCTGCAGGATCCCGTCGGCGTCGGCGCGGGACACGAGCTTGTAGACCATGCCGCAGGTCGGGGCGCCCGAGCCCGTCACGAGCGAGGTGCCCACGCCGTAGGCGTCGACGGGCGCCGCCGCGAGCGCGGCGATCGCGTACTCGTCGAGGTCGGAGGTCACGGTGATCCGGGTGTTCTGGGCCCCCAGGCCGTCGAGCTGCTTGCGGACCTCGACGGCCTGGATGCCGAGGTCTCCCGAGTCGAGGCGGACGGCCCCGAGCCCGGTCCCTGCCGCGGCGATCGCGTTCTTGACGCCCTGGCGCACGTCGTAGGTGTCGACGAGGAGCGTGGTCCCCGCCCCCAGGGAGGCGACCTGGGCCGCGAAGGCCGAGGGCTCGTCGTCGTGCAGGAGCGTGAACGCGTGCGCGGCGGTGCCGATCGTCTCGATCCCGTAGCGGCGCCCCGCCTCGAGGTTGGACGTCCCCGCGAAGCCGGCGACGGCCGCCGCGCGGGCCGCCGCGACGGCCGCGTGCTCGTTCGCCCGGCGCGACCCCATCTCGAGGCAGGGGCGCTCGACGGCTGCGCTCGTCATGCGCGAGGCGGCCGAGGCGACCGCGGAGTCGTAGTTGAGGATCGAGAGCACGAGCGTCTCGAGCAGGACGGCCTCGGCGAACGTGCCCTCGACGACCATGACGGGGGACTGCGGGAAGAACACGTCGCCCTCGGCGTACCCGGTGATCGAGCCAGTGAACCGGTAGCCCGCGAGGTAGTCGAGCGTGCGGTCGTCGACCACGCCCGCCTCTCGGAGCCAGTCGAGCTCGATATCGGTGAACCGGAACGTCGCGAGCGACTCGAGGACGCGACCGGTCCCGGCGAGCACGCCGTAGCGGCGTCCAGCGGGCAGGCGTCGCGTGAAGACCTCGAAGAGGCAGTGCCTCTCGGCGGTGCCGTCGGCGAGCGCGGCCTGGAGCATCGTGAGCTCGTAGCGGTCCGTCAGCAGCGAGGTCTGGGCGGAGGGGGCGAACGGGGCACGGTGAGCGGCCGGGGCGCCGGTGCCCGGGCTGTCTGCGGGACTCATGTGCCCAACCTAGGGCAGAAGCGGCTCGCGGGGCGTGCGTGCCCGCACGAGCGGGCGCACGCAGGGGCCGGCCGGGGCGCCGTGCACCCGCGTTCAGGGCTCCCACCTGCGCATGGACGGCGCGCGGCGGGTGGTGGGGCACCGCATAGAGTGGGGTCGTGACTGGAACGGCGACAGCGGGGCCTCGCCTCGACGAGGAGATCGACACGCGGGAGGGGCTCTCCCTCGCCGACACCTGGGTGACCCTCGTGTGGAACGACCCGGTGAATCTCATGAGCTACGTCAGCTACGTCTTCGAGAGCTACTTCGGGTACAGCCAGCAGAAGGCCAAGACGCTCATGCTCCAGGTGCACCACGAGGGCCGGGCGGTGGTCTCGTCCGGTGGGCGGGAGAAGGTCGAGGTGGACGTGCAGGCGATGCACGAGTTCGGGCTGTGGGCCACGATGCAGCGGAGCGGGGAGTAGTGCGCCCGTTCCGTCGGGCGCGCCGCGGCTACGTCGCGGAGCTGAGCGCCGCCGAGCGGCTCGTCCTCGCGCACGTCGTGGGTGACGTCGTCGAGCTGCTGCAGGAGCAGGCGGGACCCACGAGCGAGGAGGCCGCGCCGACCTCGGAGGCTGCGACCATCGAGGGCGTCGCTCCGCTCTCTGCGCCCCCCGAGGAGGTACGCGCGCCCACGGACCCTGCGGTCCGCCGTCTGCTCCCCGACGCCGCTCCCGAGGACGCGGGGGTCTCGGCCGAGTTCCGCCGGTTCACCCAGGGCGACCTGGCGGCCGAGAAGTCGCAGCGGCTGCTGCTGCTCGCGGACCTCCTGCTCGCGGGGGACCCGCAGGACGCGGAGGCGCTCACGCCGCTCGTCGTCCGGCCCGACGACGCACGTCGCGTCGCGGGGGCCCTCACCGACGTCCGGGTCGTCCTGGCGGAGCGCCTCGAGCTGCGCACCGACGACCAGGTCGAGGACCTGCACGACGAGGTGCTCGCACGCGAGGCCGCTGACGTGGAGGAGGACGAGGGCGCTCCCGACGCCGCCAGACGGTTCCTCGCGAGCGTGTTCCTCATGTCCGGCTGGCTCCAGGAGTCGCTCGTGGACCTGATGCTCGCCGAGGTCCGCCGCTCGCCCCGCTGAGCGACCCGCGCGACGTAGCATGCTTGTAGGTCACTCGCCACATTTCTGTCAAGATGCGCAGAGGGTGAAGTGGTGCCAGGATTGTCCTTGTTGAACCGGGGCGTCCGCGTCCCGGCCGAGAGAAAGAGGGACAACATGCCTACGTGGCTCATCATCCTGCTCGTCGGAGTCGTGCTGCTCGTGTTCGGTGTGGCCGTCGAAGCAGCGAAGTTCCTGATCTGGCTCGGCATCATCGTGCTCGTCGTCAGCCTCGTCGTGGGGCTGATCGGACGGGGCAAGGCGAAGGTCTAGGCAGCCCGGGTCGCCGTCCTGACAGGCAGACCCGGGGCCAGGACCGGAGGGCGCCGCACGCACGTGCGGCGCCCTTCGTCGTGCCCGGCGCCCCTTGTGTCGGTCGACACAGGGGTGCCGGGGCGCCGGAGACGTCCAACCGGGGTGGGCGGCACTAGGCTCGACCCCGTGAACGACGCACCCATCGGCATCTTCGACTCGGGAGTCGGGGGACTCACCGTCGCCCGCTCGATCCTCGACCAGCTGCCGAACGAGTCGCTGCTGTACATCGGGGACACGGCGAACAGCCCGTACGGGCCCAAGCCGCTCGCCGCGGTGCGGGCCATGGCGCTCTCGATCATGGACCAGCTGGTCGACGAGGGCGTCAAGATGCTCGTCATCGCGTGCAACACGGCGTCGTCCGCGGTGCTGCGCGACGCGCGCGAGCGGTACACGGCGCGCTACGGGATGCCCGTGATCGAGGTCATCCTGCCCGCGGCGCGCCGCGCGGTCGCGGCGACCCGCACGGGGAACATCGGCGTGATCGGGACGCGGGGGACCATCGAGTCGCGCGCCTACGACGACGCGTTCGCCGTGGCCCCGGGGCTGCGGCTCACGTCGCAGGCCTGCCCGGAGTTCGTCCGCCTCGTCGAGGCCGGGGTGACCTCGGGCCCCGAGGTCCTGGAGATCGCGCACGAGTACCTCGCACCGGTGCGCGCCGCCGGGGTCGACACCCTGGTGCTCGGCTGCACGCACTACCCGCTGCTCGCGGGCGCCATCTCCTACGTCATGGGCGACGAGGTCACGCTCGTCTCGAGCGCCGAGGAGACCGCGAAGGACGTCTATCGCACGCTCGTCGCGCACGGCCTGGAGCGCTCGCGCGAGGCGGGCGCGCCGCGGCACCGCTTCCGCGCGACCGGGAGCGCCGAGCCGTTCGACCAGCTCGCGCGCCGGTTCCTCGGGCCCGAGGTCTCGCTCGTGGAGGCCGTCTGATGCGGCTGGTCGTCGTCGGCTGCTCCGGCTCGTTCGCCGGTCCCGACTCTCCTGCGTCCTCCTACCTGGTCCAGGTGCCTGCCGCGGACTCCCCGGACGGGCGGGAGTGGAACCTCCTGCTCGACATGGGCAACGGCGCGCTCGGTGCGCTCCAGGGGATCCTCGACCCGCGCCGGCTCGACGCGATCGGCCTGTCCCACCTGCACCCCGACCACTTCGTGGACGTGTGCGGGCTGTACGTGTACCTCAAGTACCACCCGGACCGGCTCACGGCGGCGGCGGCCGCCTCGGGCACGGGAGCGGCCGCGGCCTCCGGCGCCCCTGGTGGGTCCGCCGACCAGGCCACGGCGGGCACGCTGCCCGTGTGGGGCCCCTCGAACACGGCCGAGCGGATCGGGGCGACCTACGGCCTGGAGGCGGGGGAGTCCCTCGAGTCCCAGTTCGACTTCCGGGCGTGGGTCCCGGGGCAGGTCGTCAGGGTCGGCCCGCTCGAGATCGAGCCGTTCCGGGTGTTCCACCCGGTCGAGGCCTACGGCGTGCGCGTGACCGGGCCCTCGAGCCTGGCCCTGGGGGAGCGGGTCACGCTCGCGTACACGGGCGACACCGACGTCTGCGACGGCGTGGTCGAGCTGGCCCGTGGCGCCGACCTGCTCCTGGCAGAGGCCGCGTTCCACGAGGGGCGCGACGACGCGGTCGACCGCGGCATCCACCTCACGGGACGGCGGGCGGGCGAGGTTGCCACCGCGGCGGGCGCCAAGCGCCTGGTCCTCACCCACCTGCCCGCGTGGAACGACAAGCGGGCCGCGCGCGACGAGGCCACCGCGGTCTACGCGGGTCCGGTCGACCTCGCCGCGACGGGCCGGGTCTTCACGCTCTGAGCCCGGATAGGCTGGCTCCATGACTTCAGCCTCCACCTCCCAGACCGTCCGCGCGGACGGCCGCGCGCCCGACGAGCTCCGTCCCGTCACGATCACCCGGAACTGGCTCGACGCCGCCGAGGGCAGCGTGCTCGTCGAGTTCGGCCGCACGCGCGTGCTGTGCGCGGCCTCGTTCACCGAGGGCGTGCCGCGCTGGCGCAAGGGCTCGGGTCAGGGCTGGGTCACGGCCGAGTACTCGATGCTGCCGCGCGCGACCAGCACCCGCAGCGACCGCGAGTCCGTCAAGGGCCGCATCGGCGGGCGCACGCACGAGATCTCGCGCCTCATCGGCCGTTCGCTGCGTGCCGTGATCGACGTCTCGGCGCTCGGCGAGAACACGATCGTGCTCGACTGCGACGTCCTGCAGGCCGACGGCGGCACGCGCACCGCGGCCATCACGGGCGCGTACGTCGCGCTCGCGGACGCCGTGACCTGGGGCAAGAAGCACGGCGCGATCAAGGGCGGCAAGAAGGTCCTCACGGACTCGGTGTCGGCCGTGAGCGTCGGCATCATCGACGGCACGCCCATGCTGGACCTGCCCTACGTCGAGGACGTGCGCGCGGACACCGACATGAACGTGGTGGTCACGGGCTCGGGCGACTTCGTCGAGGTGCAGGGCACGGCCGAGCACGCGCCGTTCAACCGCACCGAGCTCGACGTCCTGCTGGACCTCGCCCTCCACGGCACGTCCGAGCTCGCGATCATCCAGCAGCTCGCGCTCGACGAGGCGTCGCGGTGAGCGCTGCGTCCGGCGTGAGCGTCCCGGCCGGCGCACGGCTCGTGCTCGCGACCCACAACGTGGGCAAGCTCGCCGAGCTGCGGGCCATCCTCGCCGCCCAGCCGGGCCTGGACCTGCCGCCCGAGGCCGTGGTCTCGGCGGGCGAGGTCGGAGCGCCGGAACCCGTCGAGGACGGCGTGACGTTTGCGGAGAACGCGCTCATCAAGGCTCGAGCGCTGGCTGCGGCGACGGGCCTGCCCGCCGTGGCGGACGACTCGGGGCTCGCGGTCGACGTCCTGGGCGGGGCGCCGGGGATCTTCTCGGCACGCTGGTCCGGTCGTCACGGCGACGACCAGGCGAACCTCGACCTGCTGCTCGCGCAGCTCGGTGACGTTCCCGCCGGGCACCGGGCCGCGGGCTTCGTGTGCGCGGCCGCGCTCGTGACGCCGGGTGGGGGAGAGTGGGTGCGCACCGGTGAGATGCGTGGCACGCTCCTGACCGCCCCGCGTGGCGAGGGCGGGTTCGGCTACGACCCGATCCTGCTCCCCGACGGCGAGACCCGCTCGGCCGCCGAGCTGTCGGCCGCGGAGAAGAACGCGATCAGCCACCGCGGCAAGGCGTTCCGCGCTCTCGCGCCGCAGGTCGTCGCGGTGCTCACGGGGACGGCCGTCGACGAGGTCCAGGTCCAGCCGCTCGCCTGAGCTGCGCCTGGCGACGGCCTGCCTGGTCGCCGGGGTGCCCCGGTCGAAGGGGTGCCCCGGTCGCCGGGGTGCCCCGGTCGCCGGGCCACGGGTCGGATCGGCCACGAGCGTCCGAGCGAGCGCGACCTCCGGGTCGCGCTCGCTCGGACGTCGAGCCGCACGTCGAGAACGACGTTCCGTGCGCTCGACCACGATGTTGCGGCCGCCAGACCGGGCAGAACGATCTCCACCTCGTTCTCGGCACCAGGGGGTGCAGGGCATCGAGCGGTGCTCGGTCACGAGACGGGCTACCTTCGCCCGCGCAGGGGGCCCAGGTCGCGAGACGTACCGCCCTACCGCCGCCCGCGCAGCGTGACCACCAGGAGCGCGACGAGCCGCCAGCCCACGAGCGTCGCGAGCAGGAACGCTGCCGACACCACGAGGAACGCGGTCGCCAGCCCCTCGCCCGTGGCCCAGCGCAGCGCCATCCCCACGACCCACGTCGTGACCCACAGCACGACCCCGGTCGGCCAGGCCGCGAGCGGCCGGCGCCACGCGCGCAGCAGGACCCAGCCCGCCGCGAGGCCCACGAGGAACGGCCAGGCGATCGACAGGACCGCGGTCAGCGGGCTGTCCGCGGAGTGCGTCGCCCGGCCTCCCGCCGCGAACGCGAGGACCGCGACGACGTCGAGCACGACGGCCAGGGCGACGACGCCCGTCCGGACGGTCGGGCGGGTCGGGTTCGGGGCGGTGGCAGGCGTCGAGGTCATGGCCACGACGCTACCGGAGCACCACCCTCTCCTGGCTCCCCGCGGCGCCCTGCCCGCTGTTGCGCGGGCCACGTCCACGGCCGGGACGAAGGCCAGGCTGGAGGCAAGGGCGCGCTCGCCCTTCTGCTCCCTCTAGGGTTGACCCGTGCACCTGGCTGTCGACGACCTCTCCTTCTCCTACCCCGGACGCCCCGTCCTCTCGGGCGTCTCCCTGCGCGTCGCCCCCGGCACGCGCCTCGGCGTGGTCGGTGAGAACGGCAGTGGGAAGTCGACGCTCCTGGGCGTCCTGGCCGGGACGCTGCCGCCGAGCGGAGGCGACGTGCGTCGCCAGGGCACGCTCGCCGTCGTCGAGCAGGAGCTCGTCCCGCTGCCCGGTCAGACCGTGGGCGACCTGGTCCGCGACAGCCTCGCGACCGTGCGCGCCGTGGGAGCGGAGCTCGACGCCGTGACGCGCGACTTCGACCACGAGCACGGCAGCCTCGCCGAGCTCTCGGACGTCCTGGCCCGCGCCGAGCACCTGGCCGTGTGGGACGCCGACCGTCGCGTCGAGGTCGCGCTGTCCCGGCTGGGCGCGTGCCGCGACCCGCACCGCGAGCTCCTGACGCTCTCGGTCGGCGAGCGCTACCGCGTGCGCCTCGCGTGCCGCCTGGCCGAGCGCAGCGACCTGCTCCTGCTCGACGAGCCGACCAACCACCTCGACACGAGCGGCATCGACTTCCTCACGGGCGAGATCGTGGCGTGGGGCGGCGGGATCGTCATGGTCACGCACGACCGCCAGCTGCTCGACGACGTCGCGACCGAGATCCTCGACCTCGACCCCGCGATGGACGGCAAGCCCGTCCTGTACGGGCAGCCGGGCTACCTCGCCTACCGCTTCGCCAAGAACCAGGCCCTGCACCGGTGGCGTCAGCGCTACCGGGCCGAGCGCAAGCGTGCCGAGAAGCTCGCCGAGCGCCTCGACGCGTCGTACGAGGGGCTCTCCGACGAGTGGCGACCCGCCAAGGGGAGCCAGAAGCACCGTCGTGCGACGCACGCGCGCATCCACGTCAAGGCCGCGGACCGGCTCGTGCAGAAGCTCGAGGCCGAGGCCGTCGAGGTGCCCGTGCCCCCGCTCGAGCTGCGCTTCCCCGACCTGCTGGCCATGTCGCCCGGGTGGGCTCCCGACCTGTCGCTGCTCGAGGTGCGCAGCCCGCGCGTGGACGCGGGGCAGCGCGAGCGTCAGAGCGAGCCCGGCGGCCGTCCCGACGGCGACGACGTCCCGGCTACCGCTGCAGCACCCGCCGGTGCCCGGCTCGATCTGCCCGGGACGCGCATCGCGATCCCGCCGTCGGGACGGCTGCTGATCACCGGGCCGAACGGGTCGGGCAAGTCGACCCTGCTCGCGGCGCTCGCGGGAACGGTCCGGCTCGACCGCGGCACGCGGTCCGTCGCCGAGGGGGTGCGGGTCGGGATCGTCGCGCAGGAGGGCCCCGCGCTCCCGCCGGGCGCCGAGGAGCGCACGGGCTTCGAGGAGTACGCGCAGGAGGCGCTCGACCTGCTCTCGGCCGGAACGCTCGACCCGGACCACCTGGTACCCGTCGCGTTCCTCGGGCTGCTGGCCGAGGAAGACCTGGACCGCCCGCTGCGCGAGCTGTCCGCGGGGCAGCGTCGCCGCTTCGACCTGGCCCGCGCGCTGCTCGCGGTGCCGCACGTCCTGCTGCTCGACGAGCCGACCAACCACCTCTCGATCGACCTGGTCGACGAGCTCACCCAGGCGCTGCGCGTCACGCCTGCGGCCGTGGTCGTCGCGACGCACGACCGCAGGATGCGCGAGGACTTCGCGGACTGGCCCACGCTCGAGCTCTAGAGCGCGCCGCTCAGAACCCGTTCTCGGGGTCGCCCAGGAGCTGGGCCACGTGGTCCGGGACGTAGTTCGCCAGCTCGCGCGGCGGGCGCACGTAGCTGCTCGACGCCTGGGGGCGGTCGGGCAGCACGACCTTGTCGTGCGGCACGTCGACGTACGGGATGGTCGAGAGCAGGTGGGCGATCATGTTGAGCCGGGCGTTCTTCTTGGAGTCCGACTCGACGACGAACCACGGGCTCTCGGGGACGTCGGTGTGCACCATCATCTCGTCCTTGGCGCGCGAGTAGTCCTCCCAGCGGTGGATCGACTCGAGGTCCATGGGGCTCAGCTTCCACTGACGCACCGGGTCGGACAGGCGTGAGCGGAACCGCTTGAGCTGCTCGGCGTCCGAGACCGAGAACCAGTACTTGCGCAGCAGGATCCCGTCGTCGATGAGCATCTGCTCGAAGACCGGGGTCTGGCGCATGAAGCGCTGGTACTCCTGGGGGGTGCAGAAGCCCATGACCTTCTCGACGCCTGCCCTGTTGTACCAGGAGCGGTCGAACAGCACGATCTCGCCCGCCGCCGGCAGGTGGGCGATGTAGCGCTGGTAGTACCACTCGGAGCGCTCGCGCTCGGTGGGCGTGGGCAGTGCCGCGATGCGGGCGACGCGGGGGCTGAGGTACTGCGTGATGCGCTTGATCGTGCCGCCCTTGCCCGCGGCGTCACGGCCCTCGAAGATCACCACGACCCGAGCGCCCGTGGCCTGCGTCCACTGCTGGAGCTTGACGAGCTCCGCCTGGAGCCGGAACAGCTCGGCCTCGTAGACCTCACGGGACAGGGACGGGGCCTTGTCCTTCTTCGACTTCTTCTTCGACGTCTTCGACATGGCGACACGCTACCGCCGCCAGGGGGCCGCTCCGGCAGGCGCGCGAGACGAGCGGTCCGGGCCGAGCGGGTGAAGATCAGGACGTCTCGCGAGCCCGACGGGACGCGGCCGTCAGCCCCGCGCGGGTGCCGGCTTCATGCGCCGGTCGATCCAGCCCAGGAGGGCCGCGAGCCCCAGGAAGACCACGGCCACGATGCCCGTGTTGACCAGCGCCTGCGGGTACCCGATCTGGGTGACGTCCATGAACGGGTAGGGGTACCAGCGGGAGAACGCTCCCTGGACGAAGATGTAGACGATCCACGCGAGCGGAGCCACGACGGACCACCACACGGTCGCGGTGTCGATGCGCGGGCGCGGGCCCACGACGAGCCAGCCCACGACCGCGAGCAACGGCCCTGCCTGGTGCATGAGGAGGTTCGTGAAGAAGCCGGCGACGCTCAGCTCGTGGAGCCCCGCGAGCACGGTGTTGTAGACGATCCCGGTCACGGCGATGCACAGCAGCGCGTCGAGCCGCGCGACGCGGAACACCCTCCCGTCGCGCTGCGGGTCCACGAGGAGCAGCGCGCACGTGACCCCGACGAGGATGTTCGACAGGATGGTGAAGTAGCTGAAGAAGTGGACGACGAGGTCCACGGTGGTGTCGCCCGGGAGCGGCCCGCGCCCGAGCGTGCCGAAGAGCTCCCAGACGACGCCGACGAGCGCCATGGCTGCGACGACGCCGTGCCACCAGCGGGCAGCCGTCAGGCCTCGCCATCCGGTGCTCGACGGCGAGGCGACCCGCGCCGTGCTCACGTGAGCCGGCCGACGTACGCCATGGCCTGGCGCAGGAGCGTGCCCTGCCCGCCGTGCATCTCGAGCTGCACCTGGTCGCTGCACGCCTGCTCTGGCGTGAGCCACGCCAGCTCGAGCGCCTGCTGCTGGGGCTGGCAGTCTCCCGAGACCGGGACGACGTACGCGAGCGAGACCGCGTGCTGACGCGGGTCGTGGTAGCCCGTGATGCCGGGTGTGGGGAGGTACTCGGCGACCGTGAACGGCTGCGGGGAGGCCGGGACGTGGGGGAGGGCCACCGGGCCCAGGTCCTTCTCGATGTGCCGCAGCAGCGCGTCGCGGATCCGCTCGTGGTACATCACGCGCCCCGACACCAGGGCCCGTGTCATCTGGCCCTCGGGCGTCACGCGCAGGAGCAGGCCCACCGCGACGACGTCGCCCGAGTCGTCGACCCGGACCGGGATGGCGTCGACGTAGACGAGGGGAAGGTGCGACCGTGCGGCCGCGAGGTCCTCGGCGCTCAGCCACCCGGCCGGCTGGGGGAGCTCACGGGAGAAGTCGTCGGGCGGGAAGTCCGCGGTGTCCGTCACCCGACTGTTCTACCACCCGCGCCCGTCCGTGCGCTGGACCGCGGGCGACGGGACCCCGACGGGAGGGGCGCTGCGGCGTCTCGTCGAGCGAGCACCGCGACGCCCTCCACCCGGGGGCCTCAGTCCTCGACCGACCGGGGAACGGGCTCGGCGAGCCGGGCGATGAGCTCGACGAGCAGGCGCTCGCTCACCGCGGGCGGCAACGCCTCGACGAGCGCCAGGAGCGGGGCCATGGGCCCCGTGCCGGGCTCGGGCGTGTCGCCTCCGCGCGTGTCGGCGCCCCCCAGCACCGTGCGCTGCACGAGCTCCCAGGCCGTGGCCGAGTCGAGCGACCCGAGCGCGGCGACCGCGTCAGCGGGCTCGACGCCCGGGGCGAGGGTCGCGAGCAGCCCGGCCAGGACCTGCCCGGGGTCGGGCCGCGGTACACCGCGCACGGCTTCCGCGGCGTCGAGGAGCGCGGCTCCCAGCTCGCCGACGACGCCCGCCGTCACCGGGGTCACCGTGAAGTGCGTCGTGTGCGGCAGCCGCGAGCCGTCGGGCTGCGTGAAGCCCGGCTGGGGCTGGAGCACGAACCCGCTCGCGCGCACCGCGTCCGACCACACGTGCGGGTCGATCCGGCGGCCGGCAGGGACGGACTCGTCGGTCGCGACCGCCACGAGCGGCCCCACCGGGAGCCCGACGACCCGCAGGCCCTCGATCGACCCGAGCACCTCGTGCAGGGCGGACGTGGCCTCCGCGCAGCGGGCCGTCACGGCCTGGTAGCCGGGCACGCCGAGCGCCTGCGTCACGGCCCAGGCCGCAGCGAGCGGCCCCGCCGACTTGGAGCCCATGATGGTC
Organism: Oerskovia enterophila; assembly: GCF_044748475.1. Taxonomy (NCBI): domain Bacteria; kingdom Bacillati; phylum Actinomycetota; class Actinomycetes; order Micrococcales; family Cellulomonadaceae; genus Oerskovia; species Oerskovia enterophila. Next base: position 569,182 of record NZ_JBIVFZ010000003.1, on the reverse strand, counting down.
GAGTTCACCACGGGGTAGCCGGGCCAGCGCGTCGTCGCGAACAGCTGGTGGCGCTGGCGGTCGCGGTCGCGTGTCAGGAGGACCGAGGTGCCCTTGGGGGCGTACCCGTACTTGTGGATGTCGGCCGAGATCGACGTGACCCCCGGGACGCGGAAGTCGAAGACCGGGACCTGGGCTGCGGCGTCGGGCCAGAAGGGCAGGACCCAGCCGCCCACGCACGCGTCCACGTGGACCGGCACGCCCAGGGCGCTCGCGGCCGCCGCGACCTCCTCGACAGGGTCCACGACCCCGTGCGGGTAGGAGGGCGCCGAGACCACGACGAGCGCGACGTCGCGTCCGTCGCCCACGGCCTCGGCCAGGGCGGACGGGTCGGCGCGGCACGACGCGGGGTCGACGGGGACCAGCACGAGCTCGAGCCCCAGGTAGGCCGCGGCCTTGTGGAACGCGGCGTGCACGGTCGTGGGTGCGACGACGCGCAGCGCGAAGCCGAGCGTCGCGAGGGTGCGCGGCGACCCGTCGGCCTGTGCCGGCTGGGCGGCGAGGAACGCGTCGCGCGCGGTCTTGACCGCCAGCAGGCAGCTCTCGGTCCCGCCGGACGTCACGGTCCCGACGACGCCGCTCGCGTCCTGCGCGCCCGTCCCGTGCAGCATGTCGCGCGCGAAGGACACGAGCTCGCGCTCCATGACCGCGACCGACGAGAAGGTCGTGGGGTCCAGGGCGTTGAGCGGCTGGACCGCGCGGATCGCGTCGCCGGCGAGAGCGTCGAGCTCGGCCAGGTCCGGGTCGTAGACGTACGAGAGCACGCGGCCCCCGTGCGTGGGGGCGTCGGCCGCTCGCAGTGCTGCGAGGCGGTCGAGGATGCCCTCGGTCCTCAGGACGGGCGGGGCGGGCAGGGGGGTGTCGTCAAGGGCGCTCATGCGCGGCGGACTCCTCGGTGGGCACGTCGATGTCGCCCCTGCGCAGTCGATAGCGTACGAGGGCGACGAGGCTCAGCGCGACAAGAACCGCCGGGACCAGCGAGAACGAGAGCGCGATGCCGTCGATCGCGGCGCTGGACTGCTCGGGCGTGACGCCTGCGCTCGAGGACTGGTAGCCCGTGACCCACTGCACGAGGCTCAGCAGGCCGGCGCCGAACGCCATGCCCGTCGTCTCGCCCGCGGTCCACACGCCGCTGAACGCCCCACCACGGTCGGCGACACCAGGTGTGGTGCGCGCGTCGTGCGCGATCACGTCGGGGAGCATCGCGAGCGGCAGGGCCTGCATGCCCGCGTAGCCGACGCCCGCGAGGGCCGTGGGCAGGTAGACCCAGGCCCCCGGGGTCCACGCGAGGGGCACCATGCACAGCGTCGCGAGCGCGAACAGCGCGCTCGCGAGGATGAAGCTGCGCTCCTTGCCGACGCGGCGCGCGAGCCGGTTCCAGAGCGGCATGACGAGCAGCGCGGGGGCGATGAGCGCCGCGAACAGCAGGCTCACCGCGAGGTCCGACTCCAGGACGTACGTCGCCACGTAGTTCGCGGCCGCGAGCATGAGGCCCGTCGCGAGCGCCTGGAGGAAGAACGCGGTCAGCAGCACGCGGAACGGCTGGCTCCGGCGCAGGGTCGAGACCGCCTCGGCGACCGCGATCCGGAAGGCTCCCAGCGCCGAGACCGCCGCTGCCGGGGCCGCGGCCTGCGCGCCCGGGGGGAGCGGCGCCGTCGGGCCTGCTGCGCGTGCGCCCCGCGGGGCCACGCGCGACGCGACGAACATGCCTGCCCCGATGACCAGGCCCGCGACCACGCCGAGCGTCAGGTACCCGGACAGCGAGCTCGTCTCGCCGCGCAGCACCGGGCCCCCGGCCCCGAAGAGCAGGATCGCGAACGCGAGCGTCGCCACGCGCCAGCTGATGAGGCGCGTGCGCTCGTCGTACGTCGGGGCGATCTCCGCGGGCAGCGCGATGTAGGGGACCTGGAACATCGAGAACGCGGTGGCCGCGAGCAGGAACGCGACCAGCACCCAGATCGAGGCGGCCACGGTCGAGGCCCCCGCCGGCACGGCGAACGTCAGCGCGAAGAACACCGGGATCGCGACCGCGCCGATCGTCATGAAGCGCCGCCTGGACCCGGTGCGCACTAGGTCGCGGTCGCTGCCGTACCCGATGAACGGGTCGATCACGACGTCCCAGACCTTGGCGCCGGTGACGACCAGGCCCGCGACCGCGGCCGGGACGGCGAGCGCGTCGGTCAGGTAGTACAGGAGCATGAGGCCGGGCAGCGTGCCGAACCCACCCGTGCCGACCGAACCGATGGCGTATCCCGCGATCGTGCGCGGCCTGAGGCGTTCCACGCGCCACAGCCTAGACGTGACCTCGCTCACGGCCGTGCAGGCAGGGCTGACGGGGAAGGTCCGAGCCGGCAGCACGCGCGGACTCCCGCCCGCCGCGCCGGGAATACCCGGCCGCGGCAGGTTGCTGCACCTGGTGAACCCCTCAGGAAGGACCTTCATGGCAACCCAGGAACTCACCGGCGCCACGTTCGAGCAGACCATCAAGGACAACGACATCGTCCTGGTGGACTTCTGGGCGTCGTGGTGCGGCCCGTGCCGCCAGTTCGCCCCGGTGTTCGAGGCCTCCTCGGAGACCCACCCGGACGTCGTGCACGGCAAGATCGACACCGAGGCCGAGCAGGGCCTCGCGGCCGCGGCGAACATCACCTCGATCCCGACACTCATGGCGTTCCGCGAGGGCGTGCTCGTCTTCTCGCAGCCCGGCGCGCTCCCCGCACCCGCTCTCGAGCAGGTCGTCGAGGCGGTCAAGGGCCTCGACATGGACGACGTCCGCGCCCAGATCGCCCAGGCGCAGGCCGCCGGGTCGAACGGTCAGGCGGACGCCTGACGCTCCGGCGCACGCAGCTCGACGAAGGACCCCGGCTCCGGCCGGGGTCCTTCGTCGTCCCGGGGTCAGGCGCTCAGGCCGCGGGCCCGACGGGCGTCGGGCTCGGCAGGGCGTGCCGCGCGGCCTCCTGCGCGTCCAGGTCGCGGCGGCGCCGGGCCGCGCGGTCGCGGACGGCTCCCGACGGCTCGGGGAGCTCCGCGGCGAGGCGCTCGAGGCGCCGGAGCCAGCGCTCGCGTCGCGCCGGCGAGACCTGGGCGACGCGCGCGTGGTTGACCCACCGGACCCGCCGCACGCCGAGCTGGCCGAAGACCCCGCGGGCGACGACCCGTTGGACCGGCGCGCCGAACCACGTGCGGTAGAGCGGGCCGGGGGTCGTCATGGTCGTCACGAGCGTGACCCCCGAGAGCCCGAGCAGGCCCTGGAGCGCCCCGACCCGGTTCTCTGTGTAGGCGAACCCGGGCACGAGGACCTTGTCGAAGAAGCCCTTGAGGCGCGCGGGCATGACCTCCCACCAGACCGGGTGGACGAGGACGAGGTGGTCGGCCGCGGCCAGCCGCTCCTGGTACTCCGCGGCCCGTGGGTCCACGGTCCGTCCCTCGCGCCATGCGCCCAGGTCCGCGCGCCGGACCACGGGATCGAAGTCGTCGAGGTCGAGGTCGATCACGTCGACCTCGTGCCCGGCCGTCGTGGCCCCGCGGATCGCGGCCGCGGCGAGCGCCCGGCTGTAGCTGCCCTCGTAGGGGTGGTCGATCACGAGCAGGACGCGCATCAGAGTCTCCTTAACGTCGTTCAATCTAACAGCGTTAGAGTTGCTGAACATCGTTAAGGTGTCAAGGTGTGGTGGTCCGGACGTGCCGGGCGTGCGAGGAGGTGGAGCGGTGGCCGAGCGGCTCGACCGGCAACGGGTGGTGCGGGCGGCGCTCGCGCTGCTCGACGAGGTCGGCCTCGACGGGCTGACGCTGCGCCGGCTCGCCCAGGACCTCGACGTCAAGGCGCCCGCGCTCTACTGGCACTTCGCGGGCAAGCGTGACCTGCTCGACGAGATGGCGGCCACCATGCTGCGCGACCTCGTCGAGGGCGCGGCCTGGGACGAGGCGGTGGCTGCGGGGGCGCCCTGGCAGGAGTGCGTGCGCGAGTCCGCGACCGCCCTGCGCGAGATGCTGCTCTCGCACCGCGACGGGGCGCGGGTCTTCAGCGGGACCTTCGTCACCGACGAGTCGCTGCGCGGCGCGGTCGAGGTGCCCATGGGCATCCTCACGGCGGCAGGGTTCGGGCCCGACGACGCCGCACGTGCCTGGGGGACGCTGCTCGCCTTCGTCCTGGGCTTCGTCGTGGAGGAGCAGGCCGTCGACCGGCGCGAGCTCGACCGCTCGCATGCGGCGGCGTTCGAGGAGCGGTTCGTGTTCGGGGTTGACGTGATCGTGGCGGGGCTCGCGACGCGGCTCGGGTGAGGACCGGTGCCGACGCGCTCGTCGGCGGCCCCGTCCCGCCCGGCCTCGGGCGGTCGGGCTCGCACACCGGCGGGCGATCCGGCCGCTGCGCTGGCGACCCGCGGGGGCGCGGAGGATCGTGGAGGGGAGCGCGGGCGCGACGAGGCGTCCGCCCGACGATGACGGAGGACGTCATGAGCGGCTCGGTAGCGCGCATCACCCAGATCAGTGCACGGTCCGACGTGAGCTTCGACGACGCGGTCAAGACCGGGATCGAGCGGGCGAGCGAGACCCTGCGCAACCTCACGGGCGCGTGGGTCAAGGAGCAGAAGGTCGAGGTCAGGGACGGGAAGATCGTGGCCTGGCAGGTGGCGCTCGAGGTCACGTTCGTCCTCGACTGAACCCGGTCCTCGAACGGGGGGCCGATCGCCGCGCCCGGGCGTGCCGACTTGACCGGCGGGCCCGGGTGCGGCTATTTGACCCTGCGCCTGGGATTCCGTAATCTTGAACGTCGGTGCGCTCGGTGCGCACTGGTCCCGTGTGCCCATGGACAGGTCGCACTCGCACGCACAGGTGTGTTGAGTCCTGCCAAGACGGCCAGACATGGCGAGCACGCCAAGACTAGAAGAGATGAGCAACAACGTGGTGTACGCGATCGTCAAGGCCGGTGGCCGCCAGGAGAAGGTGTCCGTCGGCGATATCGTCGTCGTCGACCGTCTGTCGGCTGGTGCCGGACAGTCCGTCGAGCTTCCTGCGATCCTGCTGGTGGACGGGGAGAAGGTGACCCACGACGCTGCGGCGCTCGCGAAGGTCAAGGTCACTGCTGAGGTCGTCCGGGACGAAAAGGGCCCGAAGATCACGATCCTCAAGTACAAGAACAAGACCGGCTACCGCAAGCGCCAGGGTCACCGTCAGCAGCTGACCCGCCTCAAGGTCACCGGCATCAAGTGACTTCCCTCGGTGGCTCGTGAGAGCCGCCGCAGGTGATCCCACCCCCTCTTCTTCCAGCACGAAAGCAGGTTCGACATGGCACACAAGAAGGGCGCGAGCTCCTCGCGCAACGGTCGTGACTCCAACGCCCAGCGCCTCGGCGTGAAGCGCTTCGGTGGCCAGGTCGTCAGCGCCGGCGAGATCATCGTCCGCCAGCGCGGCACCCACTTCCACCCGGGCAACAACGTCGGTCGCGGTGGCGACGACACGCTGTTCGCCCTGACCGCCGGCGCCGTCCAGTTCGGTACGCGCCGTGGCCGCAAGGTCGTCGACATCGTCTCTGCCGAGGCCTGATCCACGACGCTGCACATGCTTGACAGGAGGGGCGCACCGACGCGGTGCGCCCCTCCTGGTGTTCTTCCCCCCGCTCGAGAGGACCCTTTCCATGGCCACGTTCGTCGACCGCGTCGTTCTGCACGCCTCCGGCGGTGACGGCGGAAACGGCTGCGCCTCCATCCGTCGGGAGAAGTTCAAGCCGCTCGCCGGCCCCGACGGCGGCAAGGGTGGGGACGGTGGGAGCGTGCGGATCGTCGTCGACACGCAGACCACGACGCTCCTCGAGTTCCACCACTCGCCGCACCGGCACGCCGCGTCCGGGACCCAGGGCAAGGGCGACTACCGGGAAGGTGCCAACGGTGAGGACCTGATCCTGCGCGTGCCCGACGGCACCGTGGTCAAGGACCGTCAGGGGAACGTGCTGGCCGACCTCATCGGCGAGGGGGCCGAGTACGTCGCCGCCGCCGGTGGCCGCGGCGGCCTGGGCAACCACGGCCTCGCCTCCCCTCGCCGCAAGGCCCCGGGCTTCGCTCTCCTGGGCGAGCCCGGCGAGGAGGTCGACTTCGTCCTCGAGCTCAAGTCGATCGCGGACGTCGCGCTCGTCGGCTTCCCGAGCGCGGGCAAGTCCTCGCTCGTCGCCGCGATCTCGGCCGCACGACCCAAGATCGCCGACTACCCGTTCACGACCCTCGTCCCGAACCTCGGCGTGGTCCAGGCCGGCGACGTGCGCTTCACGGTCGCCGACGTCCCGGGCCTCATCCCCGGTGCGAGCGAGGGCAAGGGGCTCGGGCTCGAGTTCCTGCGACACATCGAGCGCACGGCCGTGATCGTGCACGTGCTCGACTGCGCGACGCTCGAGCCGGGCCGCGACCCCATCTCGGACCTCGAGGCCCTCGAGGCCGAGCTGGCCGCCTACTCGGGCGACCTCGACGGTTCGGGCGTCGTGGGCGGGCTCCCGCTCAACGAGCGCCCGCGCCTCGTCGTGCTCAACAAGATCGACGTGCCCGAGGCGCGCGAGCTCGCCGACCTGGTCCGCCCCGACCTCGAGGCCCGCGGCCTGCAGGTCTTCGAGATCTCGGCAGCGAGCCACGAGGGCCTGCGCCAGCTGACCTACGCGCTCGCCGGGCTCGTCGACACGGCGCGCCGCGAGACCCCCGCGCCCGCTCCGGTGCGCACGATCCTGCGCCCCAAGGCCGTCGACGACGCCGGGTTCACGGTCACCCACAAGAACGCGGGCGACGGCACGTTCTACTTCGAGGTCCGCGGTGCCAAGCCCGAGCGCTGGGTCCGTCAGACCGACTTCGCGAACGAGGAGGCCGTCGGCTACCTCGCGGACCGTCTCGCCCGCCTGGGCGTCGAGGAGAAGCTCTTCAAGGCCGGGGCGGTCGCCGGCGACGAGGTGCGGATCGGGTCCGAGAAGAACGCCGTGGTCTTCGACTGGGAGCCCACGCTCATCACCGGCTCCGAGCACCTCGGCGGACCCCGCGGCACCGACCTGCGCTTCGACGACCACTCGCGCCCCACGCGCAACGACAAGCGTCGCGAGTACAACGAGCGCATGGACGCCAAGGCCGAGGCCCGCGCAGAGCTCTGGACCGAGCGCGAGTCCGGTCACTGGACGGACCCCGAGAAGGACTGACCTCCGGACACGGTGCCGCAGCGACGGGCCGAGCGGTCGGGTGCCCCGACCTCCGACTCCCGCGCCGGTGCTGTCGCCCACGACGTCCGCCCGCAGGGCGGGTACGGCCCCTCGGGTCGTGCCCGCCCTGTGGCGTACCGGTCGAGCGACGACCACCGCCCGGGTGGGACGGGAGCGGGAGGTGGGCGACGTCGTCGGGCGGGCTCACGCTGGAGAAGCTGTCAGAAGTGCACCGGGCCATGCGCCGGTGCAGTTCTGACACCACGGCGCGGCGGGGTCCATGCCGTCTCACCCCGGGGTGTCACACGGTGACATGACTCCGCGCCCGGGCGCCCGGCGCGCGATGATGTCCCGGTGAATGCGCTCTCCGCACGCTCCCAGGTCGCCACGGCCCACCGGGTCGTCGTCAAGATCGGCTCCTCCTCGCTCACCGGACCGGACGGGCACCTCAGCGTCCCGGCCCTGCACGCGCTCGTCGACGTCATCGCCGCGCGGCACGCCGCGGGCGGGCAGGTCGTGCTCGTGACGTCCGGGGCGATCGCGGCGGGGATCGGTCCGCTCGGCCTCAGCGCCCGACCACGCGACCTCGCCACGGCCCAGGCCGCGGCCTCGGTGGGCCAGGGCCTCCTGGTCGCCCGGTACGCCCAGGCGTTCGCCGAGTACGGCATCCGCGTGGGGCAGGTCCTCCTCACGGCCGAGGACACCATCCGCCGCGGGCACTACCGCAACGCGCAGCGCTCGCTCGAGCGGCTCCTCGACCTGGGCGTCGTGCCCGTCGTCAACGAGAACGACGCGGTCGCGACCGACGAGATCCGCTTCGGCGACAACGACCGCCTCGCGGCGCTCGTCTCGCACCTGGTCCGCGCCGACGTCATGGTGCTGCTGACCGACGTCGACGGGCTCTACGACGGCCCGCCCTCGCGCCCCGGCACCCAGCGCATCCGCGAGGTCCGCTCGCCGCTCGACCTCGAGGGCATCGAGGTCACGGGGCGCGGCAGCTCGGTCGGGACGGGCGGCATGCTCACCAAGCTCGAATCCGTGCGCATCGCGACCGGCTCGGGCATCCCGGTCGTGCTGACCAAGGCCGCGAACGCCGAGGGCGCGCTCGCCGGGCGCGAGGTCGGGACCTGGTTCGCCGTGACGGGCAAGCGCACCACGCGCCGACGCCTGTGGCTCGCGCACGCCGCGCGCACGCGGGGGCGCCTCGAGCTCGACGAGGGGGCCGTGACCGCGGTCCTGGGCGGGAGGGCCTCGCTGCTGCCCGCGGGCGTGGTCGGGGTCACGGGCGACTTCGACGCGGGCGACCCCGTCGAGCTCGTCGCGCCCGACGGGCGCGTGATCGCGCGCGGCCTCGTGGCCTTCGACTCGACCGACATCCCCGACCTCCTCGGTCGCTCGACGCACGAGCTGCGCGACAAGCTCGGCGAGGGCTACGACCGCGAGGTCGTGCACCGCGACGACCTGGTGCTCGTGGGGCGCAGGCGCAAGGCGTCCTGAGGGCGGCTCGCGGCGCACTGCAGCGCGCCGCAGCGCTCGGTCCCACGACGGGGCCCGGAGACCTGGAACGGTCTCCGGGCCCCGTCTCTCGTTTGCGTTGTCTCATGGAGTGGGACGCCGCTCTCACTCCTTGACTGCACGGCGCCGGGAGGCTTTCCTGTGCGGCAGGTGAAGAGCGCCAGCGCCAAGACCCGGCTCGCTGGCCAGCAACCCTTCGATGTGACGGGGTGCTCCGGGCAGGACCTGACCGCGCCGACAGGTCGCGGTAAGCACACGACGTGACGAACGACCCCCGTCCACGGGTTCCTGTGGCGTGCCCGGGGACGGGCGGGACCCGCACGTCGTCCGACCGAAGGACGCACCATCGTGAGCCAGAGCACCCCGGCGATCTCCTCGCTGGCCTTCCTCACCCCCGGGAACTTCCCGGACGACGACCCCGCCAGCGGTCTCGAGGCGACGCTGCGGCTGTTCGAGCGCGCCGAGGCCTGGGGGTTCGACGGAGCGTGGGTCCGCCAGCGGCACCTCGAGCACGGGATCTCGTCGGCGACCGTCTTCCTCGCAGCGGCGTCCCAGCGCACGAGCACGATCGAGCTGGGGACCGGCGTCATCCCGATCGGGTACGAGAGCCCGTTCCGCCTCGGGGAGGACCTCTCGACCGCCGACGTCCTCGCGCAGGGGCGCCTCCAGGTGGGCCTGAGCGCGGGCCGTCCGCCGCACGCCGACCTGATCGGTGACCTGGTCTTCGACGGGGACTGGGAGTCCCACGACTTCTCGCACGCACGCATCGAGCGGCTCGCGGCCAACCTGTCGGGCGGTTTCATCGGCGACGAGGACACCGTGGTGCACTCGCCCGGGAACGTCCAGCGGCCCCGGCTGCAGCCGCACAGCCCGGGGCTCGTCGACCGCCTCTGGTACGGCGCCGGCTCGCGCCGGTCGACCGAGTGGGCCGCGCGCAACGGGCTCAACCTCCTGACCGGCAACATCGTGGCAGGCGAGGAGTCGGACGACTTCGTCACCGCCCAGCTCGCGAACCTCGCCGCCTACCGCGCGGGGCGCGGCGACGGGCGGCCCACGCGGGTCGCGCTCGGGCGGGTCATCGTGCCGACCGACAGCGCCGACGCCTCGTCGCGCCGACGCTACCGAGCCTTCGAGGAGTCGCGCCGAGCCCGGACCCTCGCCCCGCAGGGCGAGCGCCGGACGCTCTTCGCGCCCGATCTCGTGGGGCCCAGCGAGGAGATCCTCGAGCGGCTCGTGGCGGACGCCGTCGTGGGCGAGGTCAGCGAGCTGCGCCTCGAGCTGCCCTACGAGCTCAGCGACGAGGAGTACGAGCAGATCCTGCACGACGTCGCGACGCTCGTCGCCCCGGCCCTCGGCTGGGCGCCGGCCACGGACCGTGCGGGAACGGCCGGCTCGACCGTGCCGGGATCGCCGCTCGTCGAGCGGACCGCCGCCGCCGTCGCCGTCGGCGCCTGACGGAGGAGGAGAACCACCATGGGACGCTATCTCGCGACGCGACTGGCCCAGGCGGTCGGCGTGCTCTGGGCCGCCTACACGGTGTCCTTCATCGTGCTCTACGCCCTGCCTGGCGACCCGGCCCAGCTCATGGCCGGGGCAGACGCCAACGACATCACCCCCGAGCAGCTCGATGCGCTCAGGGCAGAGCACGGCCTCGACCGCCCGCTCGTGGTCCAGTACTTCTCGCAGCTCGCTGGGCTCTTCCGTGGCGACCTCGGCCAGTCGATCAGCACGGGGCGCCCCGCCGCGGACCTCATCGTCGAGGCGATCCCACCGACCGTGCAGATCGCCGCGGCCGGTCTGCTGCTCGCGGTGGTGCTCGGCGGAGGGCTGGCCGTCGCGGCCACCTACACCCGGTTCCGCGGTCTCGGGCAGCTGCTCCTCGGGCTGCCGCCGCTCGGGGTCGCGATCCCCGCCTTCTGGTTCGGCCTCCTGCTCATCCAGTGGTTCTCCTTCACGCTGCCGATCTTCCCCGCGATGGGGAACAAGGGGTTCGCCTCGATCGTCCTGCCCGCGATCACGCTCGCCGTGCCCACGGGGGCGACGATCGCCCAGCTGTTGTCCAAGAGCCTGGCCACCACGTTGCGCGAGCCCTACATCGACGCGGTGTGGGCCAAGGGAGCCGGGCGCCCGAGGGTGTTCTTCTCGCACGCCCTGCGCAACGCCGCGCTGCCCGCGCTGACGATGACCGGCCTGATCGTCGGGCAGCTGCTCTCCGGCACGGTCGTCACCGAGACGGTGTTCTCCCGACCGGGACTCGGCCGCGTGACCGCGTCCGCGGTGCAGACCCAGGACATCCCGGTCGTGCAGGGCATCGTGATCTTCGCCGCCGTCGTGTTCGTCGTGTCCAACCTGCTCGTCGACCTGGCCTACCCGTTGCTCGATCCCCGCGTGGTGACGGGACGTCGCCGAGGCGCGACCACGCCTGGGGCGACGCCCGGGGGAGGGGCCGCCACCCCCGAGGACCAGACCGTACCCACCAGATCGTCGACCCCCGAGGTCGCCGTCCTTCACGGAGGTGCAGCATGACCGACACCGCCCTCGCCCCGCACGAGCAGAGCGTCCTGCCGGAGGCCGATGCCGTCGACGGCACCACGCCCGGCCTCCAGCGGCCCTCGTCCGCGGACCTGCCGCCCGGCCGCGTCCGTGGACTCGCGAGCCTCGTGGCGGGCCTGGGCTTCGTGGTCCGGCGGCCCGGGCTGCTCGCGGCCGTGGTCTGGATCGTCGTCGTCCTGGTGGCTGCCTTCGCCCCGACGCTGCTCGCGCACTCCGACCCGCTGACCGGGGTGCCGGCCGACAAGCTCCAGCCGCCGTCGGCCGAGCACTGGTTCGGGACCGACCAGCTCGGCCGCGACCTCTACTCCCGGGTGGTCCACGGCACGGCGCTCACGCTCCAGGCCTCGCTCATCGCGGTCGGCCTCGGGCTCGTCGTCGGCTCGACGCTGGGCCTGCTCGCGGGGTTCTTCGGCTCCTGGGTCGACGACGCCGTCATGCGGGTCGCCGACGTCCTGCTCGCGATCCCGAGCCTGCTGCTCTCGCTCGCGCTCGTCACGGTCCTCGGGTTCGGCACCGTGAACGTCGCGATCGCGGTGGGGCTCGCGAGCGTCGCGAGCGTCGCCCGCATCATGCGGTCCGAGGTCGTGCGCGTCCGCAGCTCGGTGTTCGTCGAGGCCGCGCAGGCGTCGGGGAACCGCTGGCACCGCGTGCTGCTGCGGCACGTCCTGCCGAACTCGGCCGGGCCCGTCGTGGTCCTCGCGACCCTCGAGCTCGGCACCGCGATCCTGGCGGTCTCGTCCCTCAGCTTCCTGGGCTACGGGGCGCCGCCGCCTGCCCCCGAGTGGGGTCAGCTCGTCTCGACCGGACGTGACTTCCTGCGCAACGCCTGGTGGCTCACGACCCTCCCCGGGCTCGCGATCGTGCTGACGGTCCTCTCGGCCAACCGCATCTCGCGAGCCCTCGACACCGAAGGACGGCGGAACCGATGAGCACGGACCGGAGCGCACCGCTGCTGCGCATCGACAGCCTGGCGGTCGAGTACCGCACGCGCCGCGGGACGGTCGCGGCCGTCCAGGACGTCTCGTTCGACGTGCTCCCCGGCGAGACCGTGGCGGTCGTCGGCGAGTCCGGGTCGGGGAAGTCCACGACCGCGCACGCGATCGTCCAGCTCCTCGCGTCGTCCGCGGCGGTCACGCACGGCCGCATCGTCTTCCAGGGAACCGACCTGGCGACCGCCTCGCCCGCGGCGTTGAGATCGTTCCGCGGCCGGCAGATCGGGCTCGTCCCGCAGGACCCCACGGTCTCGCTCGACCCGGTCAAGCGCATCGGCCACCAGGTGGCAGAGGTGCTGCTCGTCCACGGTCTGGCCGACCGCAGGTCTGCCAGGGCGCAGGCCGTCGAGGCGCTCGGGGCCGCGGGCCTCGAGGACCCCGAGGTCCGCGCGCAGCAGTACCCGCACGAGCTCTCGGGCGGCATGCGCCAGCGCGTCCTCATCGCGATCGCGATCATCGCGGAACCCGCGCTGCTGATCGCCGACGAACCCACGAGCGCGCTCGACGTGACGGTCCAGCGACAGATCCTCGACCACCTCGCGGCACTGACCCGACGGACCGCGACGAGCGTCCTCCTGGTGACCCACGACCTCGGCGTGGCAGCGGACCGGGCAGACCGGATCGTCGTCATGTCGGAGGGGCGGGTCGTCGAGGTCGGCACCCCGCGCGAGGTGCTCGAGCACCCTGAGCACCCCTACACACGAGCACTCCTCGCCTCGGCTCCGAGCCTCAACGCGCACGGCGAGCTGCGTCGGACAGCAACACCCTTGCCCCGTGCCGTGAGCGAACGGACGTTCGCCGGGCGCGCGGGGGACCCGTTCGTCGCACGGGCGGCCGACGACGGACCGGCGGACCCGACCGGGCAGGACGTCCTGGTGGCCCGGCACCTGGTCAAGGACTTCCCCCTCCCGCGCGCCGCCGGGGGCGGCACCCATCGTGCCGTCGACGACGTGAGCTTCCGGATCCCGCGCGGCCACACGTTCGCCCTCGTGGGGGAGTCCGGCTCCGGGAAGTCGACGACCGTGCGGCTCGCGCTGCGGCTGACCGACGTCACGAGCGGGTCCGTGACGTTCGACGGGGCCGACGTGACCGAGGTGCGTGGGGCACGTCTGCGCGACCTCCGGCGCCGGGTCCAGCTCGTGCACCAGAACCCGTTCGCCTCGCTCAACCCCCGGCTGTCGGTGGGCGAGGTCGTGACCGACCCGCTCGCCGCGTACGGCCTGGGTACGAGGCACGAGCGGCGCTCGCGCGCGCTCGAGCTGCTCGACGTCGTCGCCCTGCCGGCCTCGGCGCTGGACCGCAAGCCGTCCGAGCTCTCGGGCGGGCAGCGCCAGCGGGTCGCGATCGCACGGGCTCTCGCGATCAACCCTGAGCTCCTCGTGCTCGACGAGCCCGTCTCGGCCCTCGACGTCCAGGTGCAGTCCCAGATCCTCGGGCTGCTTTCCGGGCTCCAGGAGTCGCTCGGTCTCAGCTACCTGTTCATCTCGCACGACCTCGCGGTCGTCCGGGAGATCGCGCACACGGTCGCGGTCATGCACCGAGGACGGGTCGTCGAGACCGGGCTGGTCGACGAGGTCTTCCGCTCGCCCCAGCACGACTACACCCGCAACCTGCTCGACGCGATCCCGGGCGCCCGAGCGCTCCACCAGGGCTGACCGAAGCTTTCCGCACCACCCACCACCGGACCTCGGTCCACGACGAAGGAGAATCATGAACGCACGTATCCGACGGGGAGGAACCGCCCTCGCGACGTCCGTCGCCGCCACCCTTGCCCTGACCGCGTGCGGTGGGGGGACCGGGACCGGCTCGGCCGCGGACGACGTCTCGGCCTCGACCTCGAGCCCGGTCGACGGAGGTGAGCTCACCTTCGCGATCGGGAACGACCCGATCTCGCTCAACCCCTCCGGCACGGGGTCGGGCAACGACACCCTCTACGTCACCCGGCAGATCGTGGACTCGTTGCTCTACCAGAACCCGGACACGAACGAGCTCGAACCGTGGCTCGCGACGAGCTGGAGCGCCAACGCGGACGCCACGACCTTCACGTTCGAGCTGCGTGACGACGTCACGTTCTCCGACGGCACGCCCCTGACGGCGGCCGAGGTCAAGGGGACCTTCGACGACATCGTGGCGGCAGGGGCGAAGAGCGGCGCGCTCAGCTCTTTCGTGGGCTACGAAGGGACGAACGTGATCGACGACGACACCGTCGAGGTCGACTTCGCGACGCCCAACGCGGCCTTCCCCAGCTCGACGGCGTCGCCCGCCCTGGGGATCGTCGCCGCGTCGACGGTCGCGATCCCGTTCGACGACCGGGCGACGGGAGAAGGGGTCGTCGGCACCGGTCCGTTCGTCCTCGAGTCGTACACCAAGGACGTCGAGACGGTCCTGGCGCAGCGCGCCGAGTACGCCTGGGCACCTTCCGCGCTGGGCAACGACGGTGCCCCGCACCTCGAGCAGGTCACGTTCCAGGTGGTCCCCGAGGCGGGTGTGCGCACCGGCAGCCTGACCTCCGACCAGGTCGACGTCGCCGGAGGGATCCAGCCGACGGACATCGAGACGCTCGAGATCAGCGACTTCCCGGTCATCAGCCGCGCCAACCCGGGCAACGTGTTCGGCGTCTACTTCAACAACTCGCGCCCCATCGTCTCGGACGTCGAGGTGCGCGAGGCGATCTCCTTCGCGATCGATGCCGAGGAGATCAGGGACACGTCGCTCAACGGGAGCTTCGCGGTCGCGACGAGCGTCCTCGCGAGCACCACACCCGGCTGGGCCGACCAGAGCTCGTACTTCGCGTTCGACCGCGCCAAGGCCGAGAAGCTCCTGGACCAGGCCGGGTGGACGGTCGGCTCCGACGGCGTCCGCGAGAAGGACGGGCAGAAGCTGTCCCTCAAGGTCGCGTGGATCACGAACTTCGGCCCGAACCAGACCTCGCTCGAGCTCCTCCAGCAGCAGCTCAAGGCGGTCGGCATCGAGATCACCCTCGAAGGCGGGACCGTGCCGGAGTTCCTCGAGCGCCAGCAGGGCGGGGACTACGACTTCGCCTGGCACAACCAGTCCCGTGCCGACGGGGACATCCTGCGGACGGCCTTCTCGACCGGTGCGACGAACTACCCGCGCATCACCGACCCTGAGCTCGAGGCTCTGCTCCAGGCCCAGCTGGCCGCCGGCGACCCGGCCGAGCGCGCGGAGATCCTGGCGCAGGCCCAGGAGCGCCTCGCGAGCCAGTACTACCAGATCCCGGTGCACGAGCTCACGAGCGTGATCGGCACCCAGCCGACCGTGCACGGGCTCACGTTCGGTGCCGACTCCCGGCTCGACTCGCTCGTCAGCACCTGGAAGGACGCCGACTAGCATCCCGGGTCCCGGTGGGACCGCTCCGTCCGGGGCGGTCCCACCGGGCGCGTCCCGACCGTCGTCCGAACCACGGTCCCGCGGTCGGCGGGCCGACGACCACCACGGAGCAGAGCACACCATGTCGAGACGGCTCGTTCCCGTCGTCCCCACCCGCACACCGCTCCAGACCCGCGTCCTGGTCGTGTGCCTCGTCACGGGATTCGCGACGCTCCTCGACTCCGCGGTGCTCACGGTCGCCGCGCCTGCTCTGCGCGACGGGCTCGGGGCGAGCACGGTCCAGCTCCAGTGGATCCTCGCGGGGTACTCGTTGACGTTCGGGCTCGCGCTCGTCCCGGCGGGGAGACTGGGCGACCGTTACGGACGCCCGTGGTTCCTCGTGGCCGGTCTCGTGCTGTTCGCCCTGACGAGCCTCGTCGGGGCGAGCGCGCAGGACGCCGACGTGCTCGTCGTCGCGCGACTGGTCCAGGGAGTGGGGGCAGGCATGGCCAACCCGCAGGTCATCGGGCTGCTCCAGGACCACTTCGACGGCCCCGCGCGAGCGCGCAGCCTGGGTTCCTACGCCTCGACGGGCGCGTTCGCCGCCGTGATCGCCCCGCTCGTCGGTGGGGTCGTGCTCGCCGCGGCAGGTCCAGCGGGCTGGCGGATCTCCCTGGTCCTGACCCTCCCGTTCGCGCTCGCGGCCGCGGCGCTGTGCGCACGCTTCGTGCCGGGCGCCGGCCGTCCGCTCAGGTCGGCGCCCGGGATCGACCCGGTGGGCCTCGCGCTCCTCTCGGTGACGGCGCTCGGGCTCCTCGTGCCGTTCGTCCTGCCCGGTTCGGTCGCGGGACGGGCGTCGTGGGGTGCGGCCGCCGTGGTGGGCGCGACGACCCTCGTGTGGTGGGAGCGCCGCTACTCCCGCTCGGGGCGGACCCCGGTCCTGTCGCCCGAGCTGCTCCGGGCGCCGGGCTTCGCGCTCGGCTGTCTCGTGGCGACGTTCACGTTCGGCTCGGCGCTCGGGTTCTCGGCGGTCCTCATGATCTATCTCCAGGAGGGGGCTGGGCTCACCCCGCTCCAGGCCGGGCTCGCCACGACCCCTGGCGCCCTGGCGTCGGTCGTCGCGGCCCACCTCTCGTGGCGGCTCGTGCGACGCTTCGGCCGTGCGGGGGTCACCGCCGCGGTCGGGGCCAAGATCCCGGTCGCCGTCGCGCTCCTCCTGGCGGTGCTGCTCCTGCCGGACCGGTTCGTGGTGGCGAGCCTCGTCGTCGGGCAGGTGCTCACCGGGGTGACGGGCGGCCTGAGCATCTCGACCAACCAGGCCCTCACGCTCGACCAGGCGCCGACCGGGCAGCACGGCGTCGCGGCCGGGATGCTCCAGGTCTCCCAGCGGCTCTCCGCGACCGTGTGCATCGCCGCGATGACCGGCGCGTTCGTCGGCGCCGCCGCGAGCCCGGCAGGGCACGATGCGGCGCTCGCGGGCGCGGTCGTCGTGACCGCGCTCCTCGCCGTGGCGGCCACGGTGTGCTCGGTGCTCGACGACGTGCTGGCGCGCCGCCGTCGAGCCCGAGCCGGGAGCCCCGCAGCCGAGGCCGCGCTGCAGCCTGCGTGAGCCTCTCGGTCGACACCAGTTCTCGAACGGTGGGAAGAACGGGCGCAGGCCTTGTCCTCCGGCCCTCGGGGTGATCGCATGCGCGCATGAGTCTTCCCACCCGCACCCTCGGCGGCGCCGCGCCCGCCGGTCCGCTCACGGTCTCCGCGATCGGCTTCGGCGGCATGTCCGTCACGGACGCCTACGGGCCGGCCGACGAGCGCGAGGCCACCGACACCCTGCGTGCAGCCCTGGACGCCGGTGTCACGTTGTTCGACACGGCCGACGTGTACGGGCACGGTCGCAACGAGGAACTGCTCGGACGGGTCCTCGGGCCGGAACGGGACCGCGTCGTCATCGCGTCCAAGCTGGGCCTGCCCCCGGCCGGGGGTCACCCGGACGGGCGCCCCGTCGACGGTCGCCCTGCCTACGTTCGCCGCGCGATCGACGCGAGCCTGGGCCGTCTCGGCACGGACCGGCTCGACCTCTACTACCTGCACCGCGTCGATCCCCAGGTCCCTGTCGAGGACACGGTCGGGGCGCTCGCCGAGCTGGTCACCGCGGGCAAGGTGCTCCACGTCGGCCTCTCGGAGGCCTCGGCCGAGACGGTCCGGCGCGCGCACGCCGTGCACCCGGTGACGGCGGTCCAGAGCGAGTACTCGCTCTGGACGCGCGACCCCGAGGACGAGGTGCTGCCCGCCCTGACCGAGCTCGGGATCGGGTTCGTGCCGTTCTCACCGCTGGGGCGCGGCATCCTCACGGGGACGGTCGACCTGACCGAGGGCTTCGCCGCCGACGACGTCCGTCGCTCCCACGCGCGCTACCGCGGCGAGGACTTCGCGCACAACCGGGCGCTCGTCGCCCGGCTCGAGGAGGTCGCCGCAGGGCGTGGGGTCACGACGGCGCAGCTCGCCCTCGCGTGGGTCCTCGCCCAGGGGGAGCACGTCGTCCCGATCCCGGGCACCAAGCGCACCGCCTACCTCGAGCAGAACGTGGCTGCGGCGCTCGTGGACCTGAGCGCGGACGAGGTCGAGTCCATCGGTGCGCTGTGGCCGCGCAGCGAGGTCCGTGGCCAGCGGCACCCCCAGATGGAGCTGCTCGGGGGATGACCGCCTCAGTCCCCGGACGCCGCAGACAGGCTCGGCTCGTGCGACGTAGGCTCGTCGCATGACCGCGCTGATCCCCGACTCGGACCTCGACCAGACCGCGACCACCGCCACAGGTGCCCCGCAGGCGCCCGGCACCCCGGCCCCCACGGTCGCGGAGGCCGTCGAGGCGACGGCGCGCCGCGCCAAGACGGCCTCGCGCACGCTCGCGACCGCCACGCGCGCGACCAAGGACGCCGCGCTGCTCGCGCTGGCCGACGCGCTGGTCGAGGCGACCGAGGAGATCGTCACGGCCAATGCGCAGGACCTCGAGCGTGGACGCGAGAACGGCACGTCCGCCGGTCTCCTCGACCGCCTCGCGCTGACCCCCGAGCGGATCGCCGCGATCGCCGACGCGCTGCGCGACCTCGCGTCGTTGCCGGACCCGGTCGGCGAGGTCGTGCGGGGCTCGACCCTGCCCAACGGCCTGCGCCTGCGACAGGTCCGCGTGCCCATGGGCGTCGTCGGGATGATCTACGAGGCGCGCCCCAACGTGACCGTGGACGCGGCGGGCCTCGCGCTCAAGAGCGGCAACGCCGTGATCCTGCGCGGCGGCTCGGCCGCGGCGGCCTCGAACGAGGTCATCGTCGACGTGCTCGGGCGTGCGCTCGGGGCCCAGGGGCTGCCCGCAGACCTCGTCCAGTCCATCGACCGGCACGGGCGTCCGGGCGCCGTCGCGCTCATGCACGCGCGCGGTCTGGTCGACGTGCTGGTGCCGCGCGGGGGAGCAGACCTCATCCAGACGGTCGTGCGCGAGTCGACCGTCCCCGTGATCGAGACGGGCGTCGGCAACTGCCACGTCTACGTGGACGCCTCGGCGGACCAGGCGAGCGCGCTCGCGATCCTGCTCAACTCCAAGACGCAGCGCGTCGGGGTCTGCAACGCCGCCGAGACGCTGCTGGTCCACGCCGACGCGGCCCCCGAGTTCCTGCCCTCGGCGCTCGCCGCGCTCGACGGGGCCGGGGTCGTGCTGCACGGCGACGCGCGCACCGCGGAGCTCGCTCCCGCGGGTGTCGAGGTCCTCGCTGCGACCGACGACGACTGGGCGCGCGAGTACCTCGCGCCGGAGATCGCGGTGCGTGTCGTCCCGGACCTCGACGCCGCGCTCGAGCACATCCGCACCTGGACGTCGGGGCACACCGAGGCCATCGTCACGCGCGACCTGGCCTCGTCCGAGCGCTTCGTCGCCGAGCTCGACTCGGCCGCGATCATGGTCAACGCCTCGACCCGTTTCACCGACGGGGCCCAGTTCGGACTCGGCGCGGAGATCGGGATCTCGACCCAGAAGCTGCACGCGCGCGGGCCCATGGGCCTGGCCGAGCTCACGACGACCAAGTGGGTCGTCCACGGCGACGGCCACGTGCGTCCCTGATCACAGGCTGCCCTGCGTCCAGCACGACCGTGAGAGACTGGACGACGATCGGCGCCCGGCGCCGGTCATCCACTGATCCACGCACCACGTACCAGAACTAGTAGGAGGACATCGTGCTCGCTGCTGCCGCACAGGTTGCCCAGGAGAACGCCGAGGCCGTCACCCACCTTCCGATCCCGCCGATCGGGTTCGGCATCGTCGGGTTCGGCGTGCTCATCGGTCTCCTCCTCGTGACCTACGCCTTCCGTAGCGTCGGTACCCGCCACTGACCCGGTCGCTGGTGGACCCGTCGGACATGACCTCGAGCAGGCCCCGGCTCGGGGTGATGGGTGGCACGTTCGACCCCATCCACCACGGCCACCTCGTCGCGGCGAGCGAGGCAGCAGCCCGTTTCGGTCTCGACGAGGTCGTCTTCGTCCCCACGGGCAAGCCCAGCTTCAAGCAGCACCAGAAGGTCACGGCTCCCGAGCACCGCTACCTGATGACGGTCATCGCGACGGCCTCGAACCCACGGTTCACGGTCAGCCGGGTGGACGTCGACCGACCGGGGCTCACCTACACGGTCGACACGCTGCGCGACCTGCGCGCGCAGCGCCCGGACGCGGACCTCTTCTTCATCTCGGGAGCGGACGCGATCGAGCAGATGCTGACCTGGAAGGATGCCGACGACCTGTGGAAGATGGCACACTTCGTGGCGGTCTCCCGTCCGGGTCATCAGCTCAGCGTCGAGGGACTGCCGCCGGGGGTCGTCTCCACGCTGGAGATCCCCGCGCTCGCCATCTCGTCGACGGACTGTCGGCAGCGGGCGGAGGCCGGCCAGCCGGTCTGGTATCTGGTACCGGACGGTGTCGTCCAGTACATCGCGAAGCACGGTCTGTATAGAGGTCAGCACCATGAGTGATCAGCACGGGGGCAGCATGCAGCCCGTCCGTCCCTTGACGCGCCGAGAGATCCGCGAGCGCGAGGCCGCCGCAGCCGAGCAGGCCGCCGCCTCCGCCCCGCCCGCCTCGGGTGGGTTCCCGCCGCCGGCACCCGCTCCCGCGCCGGAGGCCCCGGTCGCGCCGGCAGGACCGCCGCCCTCGCGCCGCTCGATGCGTGAGCCGGTCGGCCCGACGGCGGGCGACGGCTTCCCGAGTCAGGCGCCGGTCGTGCGTCCGCCCTCCATGACGGGCGGCATGCGAGGAGTCGACCAGACGGGCCGGCTCACGCCGATCCAGGAGACCGTCGAGCACGTCGCGATCCGACCGAACCAGGCACCGCCGGCAGGGATGACACCCCCGGTCCGTCAGAGCATGCGGGCGCCGTCGACCGCGCCGTCCCCGTTCGAGGCCCCGGCCTCGCGGCCCACCCCGGCTCCCCAGGCCGCACCGCCCGCGACGCAGGCAGCCCCCGTCCCGTCGCCGTTCCCGCCGTCCCAGACGGCCACCCCTGCCCGAGAGTCCGTGTCCTCGCGGATCCAGCCCTCGGAGACGCCGCGAGCTGCGGCGACGCCCGCGCCTGCGCAGCCGACGCTGCCCTGGCAGCAGGCGACCGCACCTGCGGCACCCCCGCCGGTCCCGCCGCAGGCGCCAGCGAGCGAGGCGCCCCCGGTACTGCCGTGGGAGACCGGTCCCGCGGCCGGTTCGCCGTTCGGTGCACCGGGCGCCGCGGTGCGCGACGAGCCGGTCGATTCCCTCTTCCCCGTCGCTGGTGGTGCTCGCCCGGCGACGCCCGCACGGCGCGCGATGGACGACGAGCAGGACATCGACGAACGTCCCCCGGGCCACGCCTACACCTGGCTCCACTACCTGATCCTGATCGCCGTCGCGTTCGTGCTCGGCCTGCTGATCTGGCAGATGCTCCTCAAGGGCAGCTCTGCAGAGGCCGCAGCCGCCATCCCCGGCGAGATCGTGGCCAGTGCCACCCACCCACACGTCGGCCTGTCCTCCTGACAGGCCTCGGAACACACAACGGAGAGTCGTGACTGCAACGGAACGCGCTGTCGAGCTTGCGGTGATTGCGGCTCGCGCCGCATCGGACCGCAAGGCCGAAGAGATCATCGCCCTGGACGTCAGTGAGCAGCTCGTGCTCACGGACGTCTTCCTCATCGCCTCGGGAACGAGCGAGCGGCAGGTGTCCGCGATCGTGGACGCGGTCGAGGAAGAGCTGCACAAGGTCGGCGTCAAGCCGATCCGTCGCGAGGGCAAGGCGGAGGCCCGTTGGGTCCTGCTGGACTTCGGCGACATCGTCGTGCACGTCCAGCACGCCGAGGACCGGGTCTACTACGCGCTCGAGCGCCTGTGGAAGGACTGCCCGGTCATCGAGCTGCCCGAGGACGCGCGTGGCGGAGACGGGTCATCGAGCACCGAGGGTGCCGACGCCTCGGACGACGGCGCCATCTACCTCGCGGAGGACACGCAGGCGTGAGCGCGCGCACCGTCGTCTTCCTGCGCCACGGGCGCACCGAGTACAACGCGGCCATGCGCCTCCAGGGGCAGGTCGACATCCCGCTGGACGCCGTCGGGCACTGGCAGGCCGAGCAGGGGGCGCGATCGCTCGCGGCCGCGCACTCCCCGACGCTCGTCGTCGCGTCGGACCTGACGCGTGCGGCCGAGACGGCCGGGTACTACGGGAAGGCGACGGGCATGCCCGTCTCTCTCGACGAGCGTCTGCGCGAGCGCGGGTTCGGCGAGTGGGAGGGCATGACGGGCGAGGAGCTCTCCGAGCGCTGGCCCGACGAGTACGCGGCGTGGCGCCGTGGCGAGGAGCCCGCTCGTGCGGGCGCCGAGTCGCGGGCCGACGTCGCGGCGCGCATGGTCGCGGCCGTCACCGAGCACGCCGACGCACTGGGCGAGAAGGACACGCTCGTCGTCGTCTCGCACGGTGCGGCCATCACGTTGGCGATCACGGCCATGCTCGGTCTGGACCCGACGGGCTGGCGGGGGATCTCGGGACTGAACAACGTCCACTGGTCCCAGCTGCAGCGCTCGGGAGCGAACGCGTACCCCTCGTGGAGGCTCGTCGCGCACAACGTCGGAGCCGACTTCTCGCTCGACGAGTGGAGCTCTGGACCCGATTGGATTTTCCAGCCGACTTCGGCATAAACTAGCGATGCTTCCGAGGGGGAAAACCTCAAGGAAGTGCGGGACCAGCAATGGTTCTCGGGGCTGTGGCGCAGCTGGTAGCGCACCTGCATGGCATGCAGGGGGTCAGGGGTTCGAGTCCCCTCAGCTCCACCCGACACGAAGGCCGTCTCCCTCACGGGAGGCGGCCTTCGTCGTTCTCGAGCGACGAGGTTCGCCCTGCGACGGAGCAGGTGTGACGTAGGTCATGATCGCCGCTCCCTCATCTGCTCGGCCCTGGCCACATCCTCGACGCGGGTCCTCGACGGTGCGCAGTACACGACCGCGGTCACGGGATACGACGTCGCCTACCGGCCCTCTGGCCAGACGGTCACGGTCCCGGCCTCGGTGCTCGGGGGCGCGGCCGGCACGACGTCGTCGTTCACGACCGCCTACTCGTACACCGCGGGTGGCTACCCGGAGACGGTGACCCTGCCTGCGGCGGGTGGTCTCGGCGCGGAGGAGATCACGACCAGGTACGGCCAGCAGGGGATGCCCGAGTGGATGGGGTCCGGGTTCGGCTGGGGTGCCTAGGTCGCCGACGCGCGGTACACCGCGTTCGGCGAGAAGTCGGTCCTCGACCTGGGCAACACGTTCGGGACGGTCGTCTCCTACGAGTACCAGCAGGCGACGCACCGCCTGGTGCGGATCGGCCGTGACCGTGAGCGGGTCAATGGCACTGAGCTGGACGTGCGCTACGGGTACGACGTCGCGGGGAACATCCTCTCCGCGAAGGACGACCCCGACGCCGGGGTCCACGCCCTGACGGGTGTCGCGACCACGACGGCGGGCGGTGCGTCGACCGCGGCGTCGTACGTCTACGACGCCGCGGGCAACACCGTCAACCGTCTGTTCGGCACGGGCACCCAGGTGCGCGGATGGGACGGTGAGGGGCGTCTTGCCCAGGTCGTCACGTCCGGTACCGGAGGCGCCGGCGAGAACCAGTTGGCCGCCGGTGAGGCGTCGTTCGCCTACTCGGCCGACGGCGAGCGGATCGTCCGCAAGGACGCGTCGGGAACGACGCTGTACCTGCCTGGCGGGCAGGAGCTGACGCACCACACGGCCGGCTCGTCGGCGGGCACGACGACCGCAACCCGGTACTACGGGTTCGGGGGGCACACGGTCGCCGTGCGTGACGGCAGGGGCCTGGGCGGGGTCTCGAGCCTGGTCAACGACGTGCACGGGACGGCGCTCGCCGTGGTGCACAACACGAAGTACACGCTGACGCGCAACTTCGCCGACCTCTTCGGCGGTCGTCGTGGTGAGGTGCTGGACACACCCGGGGACCGCGGGTTCCTGGGCAAGGTCGAGGACACCACGGGGCTGACGAGCGTGGGGGCAAGGTACTACGACTCGGGGCTGGGCCGGTTCGTCTCGGTCGACCCGGTGATGGACCTGGGCGACCCGCAGCAGTGGTCGGCGTACACGTACGCCAACAACAACCCGGTGACGTGGTCGGACCCGACGGGGCTGCTGTCCTGGAAGGGCGCGTGGTCGAAGGTCAAGAACTCGGCGGCGGGGAAGTGGGTCAGCAAGAACAAGGCCGAGATCATCGGCGGTGTCGTGGGCACCGTCGTGGGGGTCGGGTGTGCTGCGCTCACGGTCGGCTGGGGGTCGGTGGCGTGTGCGGTGGCCGGCGGGGCGTTGGCCGGAGCGATCACGAACACGATCCGCCAGTCGTCATCGGGGAAGCCGTTCTCGTGGAAGTCGTTCGCGACCGAGACCGCCCTTGGTGGGGCAGTTGGGCTAATGGGCTTCGGCATCGGTGCGGCCGCCTCCAAGTGGCTTGCACCGGTGGCGAACCGTGAGGTGCAAGGGGCTGCGTCAGCGGTCCGGGCGAGCCTGTCAAAGGGAGGTCAGGCAGTCGCGTCCTCGGCGCGAACCGTTGTTTCGGGTCTGCGGTCAACAATGTCAATGGCAGTTGCGCGGATCAAGCCCATCGTGGCAGCCATACCCCGCCCGACCGCCACGCGCCCTTCCGAGACCGCAAATGCGTCGACCGGAGTGTCAAAGCCGAGCGTTGTGAACAGGACAACTGCAAGATCAAACTCGGACGATCTGCCGGCAGGATCTAGTTCCATCGATGATGCAGCAGGTCAGTGTTCGTTTGCGGGTGCAACCTTGGTTCTAATGGGTGATGGCAGCCGTAAGCAAATCTCTGAGATTCAGGTTGGAGACAAAGTTGTTGCAACGAATCTTGAATCGGGCGAACGAGGTGCCAAGACCGTAACTCGTGTCTGGGTCCATCAGGACGTCCTGTTCGAATTTGAGATTAACGGTCAGCAGATTGTAACAACCGAGGATCATCCGTTTTGGTCGGCGGCAGAGGGGCGATGGGAGGGGCCGCAGGACCTCGACTTGGGCGAGGGCGTGCTCGACGCGGGAAGTGGTGTTCTCACCGTCACGCGTGAGCTCGATCTTGCTTCGGCCCGACTGGAGTCTGCATACAACCTGACAGTCGCCGACTGGCACACCTACCATGTTGGTTGCCGACGATGTTCTCGTCCACAACACGGGCTACGTCCCGGCGCCAAAGGACCTGCCTGGTTTCCCGGGTGCGCGAAGGGCGTCGCCGATGACGCCGATCACCGGGGGTGGCGGATTGAGAAAGCGCTGGACCTGGGAGAAGTTCATCCTCGAGTGGGATTCCCAGCATGGAACGGTTGAGAAGTACAACAAGAGAGGGCACCACATGTGCGAGTTCGACCCGCTTACGGGCGAAGAGACGAAGCCAGCAGTTCCCGGGCGGACGTGCAAGATCTGATGTGGTACCTGGAGGGTTATGGGCGCGAGTCGAAAGAAATTGTTTTGGAGGTGCAGTTGCCATTGCTGGATACTGTGACAATCGGTGCGGCCCTAGGCAACCCCGAAGAGCTGCTGGGTGCAATGTGGAAAGTGGATTCTGGTGTGCGAGAAGTGTTGAGCGGTCTTGTTGAGGAGGACGTTCTGCGTCGCGATGACCTGGACTTCTTTGTTGTCTTCCTCTCGGAATGATGAATTCTCGAACTAGACTATTCCGCTCGCGGTACTCGAGGTCCTGATTGAAGGCCCGGATCCTCACGTCCGCACGATGGGGGTCGATCTCGGGCTGCTGCGTGTGGGCGCAAACTGCAAGATGGCGTCGGGCGGGGTCGTGTCAGGGCTCCGGCAAAGTTGGGTCTGCTGCACGGATAGGTGACAGTGGTTCTCAGGCGGCGAGTGCTACCTGAGTGGTCATGATGGTCTCGTACTCGATCGGGGTCAATCGTCCGAGTCGTTGCTGTCGGCGTCGTCGAAAAGGGAGAGACTGACCTGCCACACTGACTTCGGCGATCACGATCTGGCCGGTTAGGCGTGGATGCATCGTGCGTTGGCGACGGCCGCGTGCGGTGTGACACGAGAGTGAACAGGGGGGTGCAGGATGACACCGGCGCATGAGGCGGTCGAGCACGGGGACCTTCTCCGCCTTCGAGACCTGTTGGACGGTGGAGTCGACGTCGAGGAGATCGAAGGTGGCCTGACGCTGCTGCAGCATGCGATCGACGTCGAGCTGGACGGACATGTTCAAAGCGGAGAGCCGCTACAGGTCAACGTCACGGCCTACCTGCTCGCTCGGGGCGCCGATCCACTCGCCTCGTCCCTTGCACCTGGTGGATCGGCACTTCACATGGCGCGACTGGGTGGACACTGGCTCGCGGTTGCGCTGATCGAGTCGACCACGAAGCGCCGACACTGACGAGCATCTCCGACGATGTGGCGGCAGGTTCTCAGTTGCTGAGTCCGCCCAATCAGGGAACGGGGGGATATCGGAGTTCGCGATTGCGAGTGGCGGTGCCAGGCGATTCCAGCAAGTTCGCCCGGCGCTCGACCCATTGTTCCCATTTGGGTTCCAACCTGGAGGGCTCGCTGAAACTGCGAGCGCGTGCGATGTGGCTCCTGGTGAATACTCTCATGTCGGGGTGAGTGTTGCGGTGCCGACCCTGCGAGACGCGTCGCTCAGGTGCTGGTGAATGAACGCGCGGATGGGTCGCCTTGCGTGATTGTTGCTATTACGCCACGTGAGTTTGAGAGGGAGGAGGATCTGGTCATGGCAGAAGTCGGCCACGGGGAGTGGGTGGACTGGGCGGTCCGATCTTCCCTGAATGTGCTCATCTCCGAGCTAGGAGCGTCTCCTCGGACCTCAGCCCTGATTCGTCTCGAGGCGACGGCCTTGGATGAGCGTCGCTCGGAGGCGCTCGCAGTGTTAGTGGGCATGCAAGCCGACTAGGTGTACCCTGTCATGACGTTGGCGCTCGTTCCGGTCGTCACGTGGGAAGGCCGGCGGGCTTGGTGGGGATGTCGAAGACCTCACAACCCGCAGGGCCTCGTATGCCACGCTAGTGCGGTAAGAAGACGCGACATAAATCGATGTATCAGTTGATGGTAATTGCCGTGAGCTCGCGCCCACGAAGGCTGGTAGACGCCAGCTTTGTCAGTGAGATGTGCAGCAAGTGGGAACTCTTCAACCTGCGAAATCCGAGTCGTGAGAAGTTGGATTTCTACGTCGGTAATGGTGACGGCCGTCTCTATGTGGAGATTGATCTGTGGGAGGATCTCTTAAACTGGTACGCCGACGGCGTGGCCAAGACTCTCTTCGTTGACCGTGCCCGTCCCAACGTGATTGTATCCTGGACGGCTTCAGGGCGAGATCCGGACCTTTCTTCGATGGTGGCAATCACTGAGACTCTGGTTGATGACCCCGCTTTCGTCATATATGACGAGGCAGGGGGTGTGCGCAATTCATGGTGAGGCTGCTAGCCCCTGGACAAGCCGGACACGCGTCCGCCTGTGTCGGGGACTCGTGCTGCGCCTCGACTCGTCCGTGGCAGCGCTCTTCGCACAGGCACGACGAGGTCGTGCTCAGCCTTCTCGTGGCCGGGGGCGTTACGCTGCTGCGGTGCCGGGGCTCAGGTTTCTGCCGCTCGTTCGCCGACGGCAGGTCCCGGTCGCCCGAGCATGAGGGTGCTGCGCCCGGTCCTCGTCTGCCGGCGCCAGCGCGGAGAGCGTGAGACCACTTTGGTGGGGGAAGGGCTCGGGGCTTTGGGCGTGAATCTGGTCGCGCGAGGGCCGAAGCCGCTTCGGATGGGAAGCCTCTAGGAGTCCAGAAACTCGCGGGTTTCCGCATGGTGGTGCATATTCTCGTCAGCGGGCTAGAATTGTCAATGGGATCTGAGGGAATAATATGATTTTCCAGCGCGCTGATGTGGACCTGGTGATGGATCGACTCTATGGAGCTTGTGTGGCCAGGTTTACTTTTGGGCTCGTGGTCGTGTCTGCGCCCGCTAGCACCGATGCGCACAGTGATTGGGATCCGAGCGTGCAGCCACTTCACGCCGGTCCGGATTCTCTCTACATATCGATCCAACCGGCAGTGGGCGGAATGGTGAGTATTGCGTGCGTAGAAGGCCCGTACGTACCCGAGGGGGTTGGCCGGATGTACACCGGAGACCTCGTCCTTCCAGGTGCAAGCCTAGCCATCTATGATCCAGATGGGGCTGTCGACCTTCGTCTACCCGTTGCGAGAGAGCGAAACACCGTTGACGTGTATGGGGACGATGCGGAGGAATCGTCACAGCTCTGGATCGTACTCACGGAGATGCAGTGATCTTAGTCCGCGCGAGCCGAGGAGCGGCGTTTCAGAATCTGCACCGTTTTCTCCATCTACTTGCGGTTCCGTGGTAACTGGTGTCGGCCGGTGCCTCTGCCGGTCCGCGTTGAGCAGGCACCTGTCCGGGCAGAACTCCTGAAGTGGGCGGATGTCGGAACGGTCGATAGTGAAGAAGGCGTGATCTCGGGGCTCTATCGAGAGGAGTTAGGGGAGATGGTGCCCGCTCACGGACTCTCCTGGTTCTGTATGCGCCGTTGGTCTCTGCTCCAGCCATCACTTCTTGTCGGAGTCTTGATCCGCCCTGCGAGTTCAGCCCGACTGGACCGTGGACTCTGTACCTGTACAGGTGGTGCCTGCTCGCTCCCCGGCAGGACGGAGCCTTCGGCGAAGGCACGTCGATGCCCTTGTGCCGGCGTCGAGGCACGGCGTCAGTGCCGCAGTGTCGAGGCAGCGGGAGTCCAGTCGTATGGCCGCTAGCCTTGCAACCCATGTCTGAAGACGCGGGAGACGGGCACTTGTCGCTCGTTCGTTTCGATGCGCTGAGCGAGACGACGTGTCGGGCTCTCGCCGCATCCGGGTGGAGCCCCGGACGGGCTGTCGACGTCGATCGATGGGTGGGCCCGCTGGAGGGCGAGGGCTATCGGGTGCACCCGATAGCCGAGGAGGTCCTCCGGAGGCTGGGGGCTGTCGATCGAACCCGTCAACCGGGCTGGGCCGAACTTCATGAACGACGAGCCGTACAGCTTCGACCCGTTCGGGGCCGGCCTCGGCCAACGTGCACTGGCCACGGAGCTGGAGAGTGTCCTCGGCGGACGGTACTTCCCGATCGGCGAGTGGCTCAGCCATTCCAGTGTGTTCGTCGAATCTCGGGGAAGAGTGGTCGCCGCCGGGATGGGGTGGATCTGGGAGCTCGGGTCGAGTGTCGAGGAGTCGTTGGAGCTGGCCGTGACGGCAGACCGGCCGCTGCCCTGCCTGTACTCCGATCCCGGCCTGGGTCCTTGGCCGACGGGGGCGGGGGCTGAGGGTGCTGGCCAGTCTGAGGAGCGTGCACGATGACGGTGTGGACGCGGTGAGCGTGCGGGTCGACGACCAGCCGGACGTGGTCCGACGATGAGGAGGAAGGGGTCACCGCCGCTCGTTCCCTCGACGGTAGTTCCCGGTGGCCCGTGCCAGCAGGTGCTGCGTCCGGTCCTCGTCAGCGGTCTCCAGTGCAGCGATCAGCCGGTCGGCCCGGGCACCGGAGATCGTCGCGACCAGCCGACCCCCGCGGTAGGCGTGGACGGAGCCAGACGCCGTGACACGGTGGTCGAACGGGGAGTCGACGAGTCGCCCGCGTGCGTCGGGCGGGCCAGATCTGCTCATGCGGCGACCGTAGCCAAGGGCGCACAGACCACGCCAGGTGATTGACGCCGTCGGGCAGGAGTAGCGGGCGCGGGGCCACCCGCCTCGCGTCCCGGACCTTCAATCGCATGGACGACATCCGTCCACGATGCGTGCTTTGCGGCAGATCCTTTGCCGTACCGATACCGTGCAGCCATCCGAGCAAGGAGGTCAGCATGCGCATCGGCGTGCCCAGAGAGACCCGTCCCGGCGAGCGGCTCGTCGCCGCGACGCCCCGGACCGTGGCCCAGCTCGTGGGCCTGGGGTACGACGTCGTGGTCGAGCGCGGCGCCGGTAAGCGCGCGAGCTACCCCGACGAGGCGTACGTGGAGGCGGGCGCGAGCCTGGGCGACGCGGCGCAGGCGTGGGGAGCCGATGTCGTCACGGCCGTCAACAGCCCGTCGGCCGAGCAGGTCGCGTCGCTGCCGGAGGATGCGACCCTGATCGCGATGCTGGCCCCCGGCTCGAACGAGGCGCTCGTCCAGCAGCTCGCGGACCACGGCGTCACGGCCCTGGCTCTCGACGCCGTGCCCCGCATCTCGCGCGCCCAGTCGCTCGACGTGCTCAGCGCGATGTCGAACGTCGCGGGGTACCGCGCCGTGGTCGAGTCCGCGGAGGAGTACGGCGGCATGTTCGCCGGCCAGGTCACCGCGGCGGGCAAGACGGCGCCCGCGACCGTGTTCGTGATCGGCGCCGGCGTCGCGGGTCTCGCGGCGATCGGCACGGCCGCGAGCCTCGGTGCGCAGGTGCGTGCGTTCGACGTGCGGCCCGAGGTCGGTGAGCAGATCGAGTCGATGGGCGCCGAGTTCGTCCAGGCCGAGGGCGCGCGCCAGGAGGTCAGCACCGACGGCTACGCGAGTGCGCTGACGGCCGAGCAGGAGCGCCTCACCGCGGAGATGTACGCGGCGGAGAGCGCGCGCGCCGACATCGTCATCACCACGGCGCTCGTGCGGGGCCGCGCGCCGCGCACCCTCAGCGCCGAGATGGTCGCGGCGATGCGGCCCGGCAGCGTGATCGTGGACCTCGCGGCCTCGGGCGGCGGGAACTGCGAGCTCACGGTGCCGGGGGAGCGCGTCGTGACGGACAACGGCGTCGTGATCCTGGGCTACACCGACCTCACGAGCCGCATGCCCAAGCACACGTCGCAGCTCGTCGGGACGAACATCGTCAACCTGCTCAAGCTCCTGACCCCGGGCGGCAACGGACAGGTCGTGCTCGACCTGGACGACGAGGTGCTGCGCGGCATGACGGTCGCGCGCGCGGGCGAGGTCCTGTGGCCGCCGCCCCCGGTCGCCGTCTCGGCCGCGGCCCCCGCGGCCCCGCCAGCGCCCGTGGTCGACGAGGCCCAGGCCGCGCTCGACGCGGCGACCGCGTTGGACGACGCCCGACGGCGCGGCACCCGCCGGGCGGTCGGGTACGCCCTGGCCGCTGTCCTGGCCGCGCTGGCCATCACGTTCTCGCCCCCGGCGTTCGTGGGGCACTTCACCGTGTTCGCCCTCGCGGTGGTCGTGGGCTACTACGTCATCTCCAACGTGAGCCACTCGCTGCACACCCCTCTCATGGCCCAGACGAACGCGATCTCCGGGATCATCCTGGTCGGCGCGCTCCTGCAGATCGGCGACTCGAGCTGGGTGGTCACCACGATCGCCTTCGTCGCGGCCGCCCTGGCCTCCGTCAACATCTTCGGTGGGTTCCTCGTGGCCTACCGCATGATCGGCATGTTCCGGAAGGAGGCCTGACCCGTGCTGACCTCCCTGGTCCAGGCTGCTTACGTCATCGCAGCCGTCCTGTTCATCCTCAGCCTCGCGGGCCTGTCCAAGCAGGAGACGGCCCGTCGCGGCAGCCTGCTCGGCATGACGGGCATGGGGCTCGCCCTCGTGGCCACGGTCGCGCTCGCGCTGCAGGACAGCGAGCGTCCCGTGATGGTGACGCTGCTGCTCATCTGCATGGTGTTCGTGATCGGCGCGGTCGTCGGGACGTGGCGTGCGCGCAGCGTCGAGATGACGCAGATGCCGGAGATGATCGCGCTCCTGCACAGCTTCGTGGGCCTCGCTGCGGTCCTCGTCGGTTTCAACTCGTACCTGACCGAGCAGGGCGACGTGGTGCACCTGGTCGAGGTCTTCCTCGGGGTGCTCATCGGCGCCGTGACGTTCACGGGCTCGATCGTGGCCTACCTCAAGCTGTCGGCGCGCATCCGGTCGAACCCGCTCATGCTGCCGGGGCGCAACTGGTGGAACCTCGGGGCGCTCGTCGCCTCGGGCGGCCTCATGGCCTGGTTCATCGCGGGCCACGGACTGGTGCCGCTCGTCCTCATGACCGTGGTGGCCCTCGCGCTCGGCTGGCACCTGGTGGCCTCGATCGGCGGCGGCGACATGCCGGTCGTCGTCTCGATGCTCAACTCGTACTCCGGGTGGGCCGCGGCCGCGGCGGGCTTCATGCTCAGCAACGACCTGCTCATCATCACGGGAGCACTGGTGGGTTCCTCGGGTGCGATCCTCAGCTACATCATGTGCAAGGCCATGAACCGCTCGTTCATCAGCGTGATCCTGGGCGGGTTCGGGGCCGAGGGCGGCACGGTCGTGGCGTCCGACCAGGACTACGGTGAGCACCACGAGATCCAGGCGGCCGAGGTCGCGGACCTGCTCAAGCACGCCCGCTCGGTCGTGGTCACGCCCGGCTACGGCATGGCCGTCGCCAAGGCGCAGTACCCTGTCGCGGACCTGGTGCGGCGGCTGCGCGAGCGAGGGGTCGACGTCCGGTTCGGCGTGCACCCCGTCGCGGGGCGTCTGCCGGGGCACATGAACGTGCTGCTCGCCGAGGCCAAGGTGCCCTACGACATCGTCCTCGAGATGGACGAGATCAACGGTGACCTGCCGGACACCGACGTCGTGCTGGTCATCGGGGCCAACGACACGGTCAACCCGGCAGCGCTCGACGACCCGGGCTCGCCCATCGCGGGCATGCCCGTGCTCGAGGTCTGGAAGGCCAAGCAGGTCGTCGTGTTCAAGCGGTCGATGGCCACGGGGTACGCGGGGGTCCAGAACCCGCTGTTCTTCAAGGACAACACCGCGATGCTCTTCGGAGACGCCAAGGACCAGGTGGAGAACATCATCCAGGCGCTCTGAGGCCCGGCGCGGGTGGAGCGACCCGCGTGAGGTGAGGGGAGCGAGGAGGTGGGTCGGTCGTCAGGCAGGGCGACGGGCCCGCCTCCTCGTCGTCCGCCCGCCCGACGGCGGAGCGAGCCGTTCGCCGTCGGGTGGCCCGGAGCGAGGGCCGGGTGGAGCATGGTGCCGACCCGGGGCCGTGCGTGACGCCGACCTCGAGCACCCGATGCCGACCCACGCACCGATGAGCCACCACGACGTCCGTTGGAGGACCCCATGGACAAGGTCGATCTGCGCAAGGAGTACCGCGAGCTCTACGCGCCGCCCCGTGAGTTCGTCCGGGTCGTCGTGCCGCCCTTGACCTACCTGCAGATCGACGGCGAGGGCGACCCCAACTCGGCCCCGGCCTACGCTGAGGCGGTCGAGGCGCTTTTCTCGCTCGCGTACGCCGTGAAGTTCGCGAGCAAGAAGGACCTGGGCAGGGACTACGTCGTCGGGCCGCTCGAAGGCCTGTGGACCGCCGAGGACCCCGCGGCGTTCGTGCGCCGCGACAAGGACGCGTGGAGCTGGACGCTCATGGTCCTGCAGCCCGGCTGGCTCGACGACGCGTTCGTCGCGGACGTGGCCGAGACGACGCGTCGTAAGAAGGGGTTGCCGGCGCTCGATCGCGTGCGGTTCGCCGCGTACGACGAGGGCGACTGCGTGCAGGTCCTGCACGTGGGGTCGTACGACGACGAGGCGCCCACGCTCGCGCGGCTGCACGACGAGTACCTGCCCGAGCACGGGTTGACGTTCAACGGGCCGCACCACGAGGTCTATCTCAGCGACGTGCGCCGGACGGCCCCCGAGAAGCTGCGGACGGTGCTGCGTCAGCCCGTCCGTCCCCTCTGACCGGTGCGGGGCCGGCCCCCGCGAGCGCTCAGACCTTGCGGAGCTGGTTGAACAGGGGGCAGTCGAACGGGTCGCGCGCCGCGAGGCCCACCTGGTTGAGGTAGCGGACCACGATCGCGTAGGACGCGAGCAGGTTGGTCTCGGTGTACGGCATGCCGAGGCGGGCGCAGTGCTCACGGACCATGAGGCGGGCCTTGGCGAGGTGCGGGCGGGGCATGCTCGGGAACAGGTGGTGCTCGATCTGGTAGTTGAGCCCGCCCATGAGGACGTTCATGACGCGTCCGCCCGTGATGTTGCGCGAGGTCAGGACCTGCTTGGACAGGAAGTCGAGCTTGCTGTCCGCGGGGATGATCGCCATGCCCTTGTGGTTGGGGGCGAACGACGCACCCATGTACACACCGAACACCGCGAGCTGTACACCGAGGAACGCGAACGCCATGCCGAGCGGCAGGAACCAGAAGACGACGCCCACGTAGAGCGTGAGGCGCAGCGCGATCGTCACGAGCTCCATGGTCCGTGCGCGGCTCTTGGCCGAGGAGAGCAGCGACCGGATCGAGATCATGTGCAGGTTGATGCCCTCGAGCGTGAGCAGCGGGAAGAACAGCCAGCCCTGGTGGCGCGTGATGAGGGCGAGGAAGCCCTTCTGCTCGGCCGCGCTCTCCTCGAGGAACGAGATGGTGTCCGTCTCGATGTCCGGGTCCTTGCCCACGCGGTTCGGGTTCGCGTGGTGGCGGGTGTGCTTGTTCATCCACCACGAGTAGCTGATGCCGACCACGCCGTTGGCCAGGAACCGCCCCACACGGTCGTTCGCGGGGCCCGAGGTCAGGATCGTGCGGTGCGCTGCCTCGTGCGACAGGAACGCGAACTGCGTGAGGATCAGGCCCAGGGCGCCCGCGATCAGGAGCTGGAACCACGAGTCGCCCAGGAGGACGAAGCCGGCCACGGCCCCGCCCAGTGCGACCGTGAGGATCGCCGCGACCCAGCCGTAGTACCCGTGCGTCCGCTCGAGGAGCCCGGCCTCACGGACGCGCTTGGACAGGTCCGTGTAGGTGCTGGTGATGCTGGTCCCGTCGCCCGTGCGGGGCTTGGTGGGGCGGAATCCGGGGAGAACGGCTGCGTCGGTCATGCGTCCCTCACAGGGCTGGGGGTCGACTTCCCAGCCGCGGGGTGAGCGAGATGCCCGTTGTACAGATGGCCCGAGTCTACGTGTGGCGTCGGCATCGGCGTGGAGAAAGGACGAAGGTCCGGTGCTGACCTGGCCGAGTCCGTACGGGAACAACGACGTCGCGCAGCCCAGTCGGGACGCCTGCTCGGGCGTGTCGCGGGCCGGGAAGCGAGGGCCGTGCCGGCCTGTGCCGCGCTCGTGGACGACGGTGACGACCGGTCGGCAGTTAGGTTAGCCTGGCCTTCTTTCCGAGCAGAGGAGTGTCGTGGCCGGGTTCCAGATGGTCAAGCCGTCCGTCGTGCAGGTCATCGCCGCGGAGGTGGTCGCCTCGCAGCGGGTGAGTCCGTCGATCGTGCGGGTCACGGTCGGGGGCGAGGGCGTCGAGCACTTCTCACCCATGGGGTTCGACCAGTGGTTCCGCCTCTTCCTGCCCCGGGACGAGCAGGAGTCGCTACGACTGCCGACCGCCACCTCGGGGCTCTGGTACGTGCAGTACCTCGCGACGCCCAGGGCGCGGCGGCCGTGGGTCCGCAACTACACGGTCCGGGACGCGCGCCCGGCGGATCGTGAGATCGACATCGACTTCGTCGCGCACGAGGACGGCGGGCCGGCGTCGGCGTTCGCGCTCGGAGCGAGCGCCGGTCATCCCGTGGGCATCCTCGACCAGGGGGTCGGCTACAACCCGCGCGTCCCGCACGGCTGGACGCTCCTGGTCGCGGACGAGACGGGCCTGCCCGCGGTCGCGGGCATCTGCGCCTCGCTGCCCGACGACGCGCGCGGGGTCGCGATCGTCGAGCTCCCGCACGCGGCCGACGCCCAGGAGTTCCGCGTCCCGGCCGGGGTGGAGCTCCGGTGGGTCGCGCGCGACGAGCACGGGTCCGACCCGCACGCGGTCCCCGGGCGGCTCGCGCTGGACGTGCTGAAGCGGGCGGACCTTCCGTCCGGCGACGTCTACGCCTACGTGGTCGGTGAGTCGAGCCTCGTCACGGGGGCGCGCCGTCACCTCGTGAACGACCGCGGGGTCCCCAAGGCGCACGTCGACTTCATCGGGTACTGGCGTCACGGACGCGCCGCGGCCTGACCTGCGACGTCTTGGCGCGGGCGCAGGCGCGGCGCGGCGCCGCGCCGCGCAGTCGACGCAGACGGCCCGGCCTGCTGACATCTCGTCGGGGTCCCGGCCTGCGTGCCCGGAGGTGCCGCCGGCGTGCAGGTCAGCCGCGAGCCGGCGACGGCGCGCGGGCCGTGCCGAACGCCGTGTACACGGCCGCGATGTCGTCGCGGCCGTGCCCGCGCGCGGCCGCGCTGCCGTAGAGGTCGGTCAGCGCGTCGAGCAGCGCGGGGTCCAGGTGCGCCTGGGCCGCGGCCTCCGAGATGAGGCCGATGTCCTTGCGGAGCCCGTCGAGCGCGAACTGCGGGGCGAACTCGCCCGCGATCATCTCGGCTCCCTTGAGGTGGGCGTAGGGGGAGTCGGACGCGCCGCCCGCGATGGCGTCCAGGAACAGGTGCGGGTCGATCCCCTCGGCGCGGGCCAGGGCGATCGACTGTGCCGTGCCGGCCGTGATCGTCGCGAGCCAGGCGTTGCACGCGAGCTTGAGGGCGGTGCCCTGCCCCACCTCGGTGCCCGCGATCACGACCTTGGCCGAGATCGCGTCGAGCACGGGGGCGACGCCGGCCAGGACGTCGGGGTCGCCCGCTGCGAGCACCGTGAGCTTCCCTTCCTCGGCGGGCTGCCTGGTGCCGAGCAGGTTGGCCTCGACCAGGGTCACGCCGAGCTGTCGCGCGCGCTCGACCACGAGGGCTGTCCCCTCGCGCCCGATCGTCGACGCCTGGACCCATACCGCTCCGGTGCCGACCGAGGGGCCCGCGGCATCGAGGACGTCGAGAACCGCGGCCGTGTCGAACAGGATGCTGAGCACGACGTCGGCACCGTGGGCCGCCTGCGCCGCGGTCGGTGCCACGCGTGCTCCGGCGTCGGCGAGCGGCGCGGCGCGCGACCCGGTGCGGTTCCACACCGTGACGTCGAAGCCCTCGCGCAGCAGCGAGTGCGCCACGCCCGTGCCCATGGTCCCGGTGCCCAGCACGGTGACGGTCGGCAGGTCGCTCATCAGAACTCCTCGTGCTCGTCGGAGTCGCGCGCGGCGTCCTCGCCGCGGTCGAGGCCCGCGATCCGGGCCATGTCGTCCTCGGTGAGGGCGAAGTCGAAGATCTCGGCGTTGGAGCGCTGGCGCTCGGGGCTCGCGGACTTGGGGATCGTGACGATGCCCTGCTGGACGTGCCAGCGCAGCACGACCTGGCCGGGCGAGCGTCCGTGGGCGGCGGCGATCTCCTGGATCACAGGTTCGGTCAGCACGCCTTCCTCCTGCCCGAGCGGGCTCCAGCCCTCGACCGTGATGCCGCGGTCGGTGAGGTAGCGGCGCAGGTCGGTGCGTGCGAGCGCGGGCGAGAGCTGGATCTGGTTCACTGCCGGGACGTGGCTCGTCTCCGCGATCAGCCGGTCCAGGTGGTGCTCGCGGAAGTTCGAGACGCCGATGCTGCGGACCAGGCCCTCTGCGGCGAGGTCGATCATCGCGCGGTAGGACTCGACGTACCGGTCGAGGCGGGGGAGGGGCCAGTGGATCAGGTAGAGGTCGACGTAGTCGAGCCCCAGCCGGTCGAGGCTCGCGTGCAGAGCGTCGCGGGTCGCGTCGTACCCCTGGTCCGCCCCGCGGAGCTTGGTCGTGACGAACAGCTCGGCGCGGTCAACGCCCGACGCGGCGAGGCCCTGCCCCACCCCGACCTCGTTCTCGTAGCGGGACGCGGTGTCCACGAGCCGGTAGCCGAGGCCCATCGCGCTCTCGACCGCCCGCGCCGAGGCGTGGTCGTCGAGCGGCCAGGTGCCCAGGCCCAGGAGCGGCATGGGGTGGCCCGAGGACAGCAGGGTCGTGGGGATGGTCATGGAGCGCGCCTCACATCGTACGGGACCGGACCCTCTCGACCCTAGGCGCGTGCCGCCGTCGTGCAACGTGGAGAACCGTGCCCGACGGCGCCGCGCGCCCGGCCGGTCACCTCACCCGGGCGCGACTCAGGACGCGTGGCGGAACGTCTGGCGGTAGTCGGTCGGCGGGACGCCGACCGCGCGCCGGAAGTGGTGGCGCAGCAGCGCAGCCGACCCGAACCCGCTCAGGCGCGCGATCTCCTCGAGGTCGAGGCCCGACTCCTCGAGCAGCGTCCGCGCGTGGTGCACGCGCTGGGTCGCGAGCCACTGCATGGGGGTCGTGCCGGTCTCGGCGACGAACGTCCGCGCGAACGTGCGCGTCGACAGGTGGGCGCGGCGCGCGAGGTCCTCGACGGTCTGGGGCTCGTCGAGGTGCTCGTCCATCCAGGCGAGCACCTCGCGGATGCTCTGCTCCTCGCACTGCGGCACGGGGCGGTCGATGTACTGGCGCTGGCCGCCGTCGCGCTGGGGAGGGACGACCATGCGGCGCGCGATCGCGTTGGCCGCCGCGCTGCCGAACTCCTTGCGCACGATGTGCAGGCACGCGTCGATCCCCGCGGCCGTGCCCGCGCTCGTGATGATGTCGCCGTCGTCCACGAACAGGACGTCCGGGTCCACCTCGACCTGCGGGAAGCGGGCCGTGAGCTCGTCGGCGTGGCGCCAGTGCGTCGTGATGCGGCGTCCGTCGACGAGCCCCGCCTCGGCGAGGAGGAACGAGCCCGAGCAGACGCTCAGCAGGACCGCGCCGCGGGCGTGGGCCGCGCGCAGGGCGTTGATGATCTCCTGCGGGTACTCGTCGCGGATGAGGAGCGCGGGGATCGCGATGAGGTCCGCGTCCTCGAGCGCGTCGAGGCCGTGGTCGGGGATCAGCGAGGCGCCCATGCTCGTGCGGACAGGGACTCCCGCGACCGGGCCGCAGACGCGGAAGTCGACCAGGGGTACCCCGTCGTCCGTGCGGTCGAGGCCGAAGACCTCGCACACGACGCCGAACTCGAACGGGGCCAGTCCGTCGGCCACGACGGCCGCCACGGTGCGCAACATCCTTCGACGCTACGCCGCTGGCAGGATCTTGTCGATACCTGTCCCTCCTGCCACTCGTGCACGCCGCGCGGCCGGACCAGGGTGGAGGCATGGACATCCTGGAGCTCGTGATGAGACTGGTCGTGATCGCGGCGCTCGTGGCGCCGCTCGTGGTGATGGCGCTGCGGCGCCCGCCGGCAGGAGGCCGGTTCCCCGCCGGGACGAACGACGGATGGACCCTGCCGCCGGCCGGTCGGGGGGACCCGCGTCGGCAGGTCGACCTGGTCGGTGCGCGGCGGTAGCGACGCCCGGGCTACGAGCGATCGGACGGTACGGCGCCGCACAGCACGACGCCCCGGTCTCCGTGTGGAGACCGGGGCGTCGGTGCGTTCTGCGGAGCGGGGTCAGCGGGCGCCGACCGCCTCCTCCGAGGGGCCGGCGGCAGCGGAGAGCGAGTCGAGCTCGGTCGCCTCCCACTGGGCCTGGCCGAGGCTCGGGATCATGGTCGCGAGCTCGGGACGCCAGGCGGCGAACTGCTGCGGGAAGCAGCGCTCGAGCAGGTCGATCATCGCGGGGACCGCGGTCGAGGCGCCCGGCGAGGCGCCCAGGAGGCCGGCGATCGAGCCGTCTGCAGCCGCGATGACCTCGGTGCCGAACTCGAGCACGCCGCCCTTCTTGGGGTCCTTCTTGATGACCTGGACGCGCTGGCCCGCGGTGATCTTCTCCCAGTCCTTGGGGTGCGCGGTGGGCATGAAGCCCTGGAGCGCCGTGAACTTGGACTCGGGGCTCGCGAGGAGCTGGCCCACCAGGTACTGGGTGAGGTCGATGTTCTTGAGGCCCGCACCGAGCATCGACCCGATGTTGTGGGTCCGCAGCGAGGTGAACAGGTCCAGCAGCGAGCCCTTCTTGAGGTACTTGGGGCTGAACCCGGCGTACGGGCCGAACATCAGGTACGTCTTGCCGTCGACCACGCGGGTGTCGAGGTGCGGGACGGACATGGGCGGCGAGCCGACGTCGGCCTTGCCGTAGACCTTGGCCTGGTGCTGCGCGACGAGCTCCGGGTCGTCCGTCCGCAGGAACTCACCGCTGATGGGGAAGCCGCCGTAGCCCTTGGCCTCCTTGATGCCCGCCTTCTGCAGGAGCGGCAGCGCGCCACCGCCCGCACCGACGAACACGAAGCGCGCGTTGACGGTGCGCGGGGCGGCCTTGGCGTTCCAGGACACGTCCTTGACGGTGACGTCCCAGGTGCCGTCCTTGCGCTTCTTGAGCCGGTTGACCTCGTGCTGGAGGTTCAGCTCGACGCCGTTGGCCGTGAGGTAGGCGAAGAGCTGGGAGGTCAGGGCGCCGAAGTCGACGTCGGTGCCGCTCGTCGCGCGGGTCGCCGCGACGGCCTCGTCGCTGTCCCGGTCGAGGACCAGGAGAGGGGCCCACTGCGCGATGACCGCAGGGTCGTCGGTGAACTCCATCTCGCTGAACAGCGGGTGGGCGCTCAGCGCGGTGAAGCGGCGCTTGAGGTAGTCCACGTTGGCCGCGCCGCGCACGAACGTCATGTGCGGGGTGTGGCTGATGAAGCTCGCGGGCTCTGGCAGGTGGCCGCCGGTGAGCAGGTGGTGCCAGAACTCGCGCGACACCTCGAACTGCTCGTTGATCGCGACCGCCTTGGAGATCTCGACGGTGCCGTCGGCCTTCTCGGGGGTGTAGTTCAGCTCGCAGAGCGCGGCGTGGCCGGTGCCAGCGTT
This sequence comes from Oerskovia enterophila, assembly GCF_044748475.1. Lineage (NCBI taxonomy): Bacteria > Bacillati > Actinomycetota > Actinomycetes > Micrococcales > Cellulomonadaceae > Oerskovia > Oerskovia enterophila. The sequence continues at coordinate 528,483 of NZ_JBIVFZ010000003.1, read as the reverse complement.
GTTCCACGGGTTGGAGGACTCCTGGGCTACCGCGTCAAGGCGCTCGAAGACCTTGATGGTCCACGAGGGCTCGAGGAGCTTCAGGAGGGCGCCGAGGGTCGCACTCATGATGCCGCCGCCGATGAGGGCTACGTCGATGGTGTTCTGACCCGTTGTCTTCTTAGTCGCCACGCGCTCGATTTTACGCTTGTGAAGGAGTGCACATGGTGTGCGGTCCGTCACGGTCGTGGGTCACACTTTCTCGGGACCAAGGTCCCTCGACAGCCCCTCGAAGGTCCTCACGACGCGCTGATCAGCAGTTTTGACCAGGATCCCTCGTATCTATGGACGAGGATGGTGCGCGAGGCAGATCTCGCCCCGGTCGGCCTCGACTCGTCACGTCGCTCCACGTCACACCCCAACGTCCTGTGAGGCCCCCCAGATGAGCACTCCCACCCCCGGTCGCGTCGTGGTGGTCGGCGCCGGCATGGTCGCCCACCGATTCGTGAGCCAGATGATCGCACGCTCGCCCGAGGGGGAGTGGCGGGTGTCCGTCGTCGGCGACGAGGACCGTGCCCCCTACGACCGCGTCCACCTGTCCGAGTTCTTCGGCGGCCGCTCGGCCGACGACCTCACGATGGACCCTGCCGTCTGGGAGGACCCGCGCACCGAGCTGGTCACGGGCGACGCGGTCGCGGCCGTGGACCGCGAGGCGCAGACCGTCACCACGCGGTCGGGCCGGGTCCTCGCGTACGACCACCTGGTCCTGGCGACCGGCTCGTGGGCGTGGACGCCGCGGACCGAGGGCACGGACCTGCCGGGGGTCTTCAGCTACCGGACCATGGCCGACGTCCAGGCGCTGCGCGAGTACGTCGAGCTGCGCACCGAGCGGCTGGGGCGCACGCTGCACGGCGTCGTGGTCGGGGGAGGCGTGCTGGGGCTCGAGGCCGCGGCCGCGCTCCAGGGGCTCGGCACGTACGCGACGGTCGTGGAGTTCGCCGACCGGCTCATGAGCGTCCAGCTCGACGACGCGGGAGGCGAGGCGCTGCGCGTGCTCGTGACGGACCGCGGTATCGACGTGCGGACGTCGACGGGCGCGACGGGGCTCACGGCCGCGGGCGACGGTGCCGTGGGGACCATGGACCTCTCCGACGGGTCGCGCATCCCGGCCGACGTCGTGATCTTCTCGACGGGCATCCGGCCGCGTGACCGCGTGGCGCGCGAGGCGGGCCTGGCGATCGGCGAGCGCGGCGGCGTCGTCGTGGGTGCGGCGTGCCACACCTCGGACCCGACCGTGTGGGCCGCGGGCGAGTGCGCGTCGTTCGAGGACCAGTGCGTGGGCCTGGTCGCGCCGGGCAACGCCATGGCCGACGTCGTGGTGGACCGGCTGCTGGGCGGCAGCGCCACGTACTCCCCGGCCCCCGAGGGGACCAAGCTCAAGGGCGTGGACATCGAGGCTGCGAGCTTCGGCGACGTGTTCGGGCTGACTCCCGGAGCGCTCGAGGTCACGTTCGCGGACCCCGTCGCCCGCACGTATCGCAAGCTCGTCGTCTCGGACGACGCGCGCACGCTGCTGGGCGGGGTCTTCGTGGGGGACGCGGCGCTGTACGCGTCATTGCGCCCCATGCTGGGGCGCTCGCTGGGCGCGGACCCGTCGGCGTTCCTCGCCCCGGAGGGCGGGGCACCGGCGATCGGGGGCGACCTGCCCGACGACGTCGTGGTCTGCTCGTGCGCGAACGTCACGGCCGGGACGGTCCGGGGGGCGGTGACCGAGCACGGCTGCACGAGCGTGGGCGAGGTCAAGGCCTGCACCAAGGCCGGGACGGTGTGCGGGTCGTGCGTGCCGGTGCTCACCAAGATCGTCAACACCGCGCTCGAGGCCAGCGGCGTGACGGTGTCGAAGGCCATGTGCGAGCACTTCTCGATGTCGCGCGCCGAGCTGTTCGCCCTCGTGCGCCAGGACGGGTTGCGGACCTTCACCCAGATCGTCGCGGCGCACGGCACGGGTCGCGGCTGCGTGGTCTGCAAGCCCGTCGTGGCCTCGATCCTCGCGTCGTTGTGGGGCGGGTACATCCTCGACGGCGAGCAGGCCGCGCTGCAGGACACCAACGACCGGGCGCTCGCCAACCTGCAGAAGGACGGCACCTACTCGGTGGTGCCGCGTGTCCCGGCCGGGGAGATCACCCCCGAGAACCTCATCGTGATCGGGCAGGTCGCGAAGGACTTCGGGCTCTACACGCGTGTCACGGGAGCCCAGCGCATCGGGCTGTTCGGGGCGCGGATCGACCAGCTCCCCGAGATCTGGCGCCGCCTGGTCGACGCCGGCATGGAGTCGGGCCAGGCCTACGGCAAGTCGCTGCGGGCCGTGAAGTCGTGCGTCGGTTCCTCGTGGTGCCGGTTCGGGGTCCAGGACTCGGTGGGCATGGCCGTCCGCCTCGAGCTGCGGTACCGCGGGCTGCGCTCGCCGCACAAGTTCAAGGTCGGCGTCTCGGGGTGTGCACGCGAGTGCGCCGAGGCCCGCGGCAAGGACGTCGGCGTGATCGCGACCGAGAAGGGCTGGAACGTGTACGTGGGCGGCAACGGCGGCTTCACCCCGCGGCACGCCGAGCTCCTCGCGGAGGACCTCGACGACGAACGGCTCGTGGCCGTGATCGACCGGTTCCTCGCGTACTACGTGCGGACCGCGGACCGGTTGCAGCGGACGGCTCCCTGGGTCGCGGACTTCCCGGGCGGGATCGTCGAGCTGCGCAAGGTCCTGGTCGAGGACTCGCTCGGCATCGCGGCCGACCTCGAGGCCGAGATCGCGCATCACGTCGAGTCGTACGTCGACGAGTGGGCCCAGACACTCGACGACCCGGACCGCCTGTCGCGGTTCGTGTCGTTCGTCAACGCCCCTGACCAGCACGACCCCGACCTCGCCTACGTGGGCGTGCGCGGGCAGGTGCGCCCGGCCCGCCCGGGCGAGCCCTCGGACAACAACCCGGTGATCGCCCGCACGGTGGAGGTTCGCAAGTGAGCGCGACGGCATGGACCACGGTCTGCCCCTTCGAGCGGCTCGTCCCCGAGCGCGGTGTCGCTGCGCTCGTCGAGGGGACCCAGGTCGCGGTCTACCGCCTGGCGGACGACCGCGTGCTCGCGGTCCAGCAGCGTGACCCGTACTCGGGGGCGAACGTGCTCTCGCGCGGGATCGTGGGCTCGGTGGGCGAGACACCGACCATCACGTCCCCCATGTACAAGCAGGTGTGGGACCTGACGACGGGCGAGTGCCTCGACCCGAGCGGCAAGGAGCCCGAGGCGCTGCGGACCTTCGAGGTCGCGGTCGAGGACGGGACGGTCCTGGTCCGGGCGTGAGTCGCACCTAGCGCCGGACGGGGACGCCCGACGGCCACGGACCGAGCGCCGGAAGGTCGACGGTCTCGCCGTGCCGGTGCGCCGTCGGGTCGGTGGCCGTCGCGCGTCCCGCGAGCCACGCGGCGACGTCCGCCGCGCTGCCGGTCACGGTGGTGAGGTCGTCGTCGCCCGCGTCCTCGGCGGCGGGCCGCACGCCCTCGGGCCCGACGACGGAGCGCGCCCCGTCCTCGTGGCGCACCGCGACCACGGGGCCGGGCAGGCGCGGGCTCAGGAAGTCGAGCAGGTGGTCCGTGAACGCGAGCTCCCACGTCTGCGACGGCGTGAGGCGCTGGGCGGCGCTGACCTCGCCGAGGTCGGTCGCGTGGATGCGGACCTCGCGCCACCAGCAGTCGAGGACGTCGGCGACGGTCCCCTCGCGGTAGGTCACCGGGGCGTCCCACCCCGTGCTGTCCGTGAGGGACCACGCGGCCTCGAGCCTCGTGCCTGTCGCGGTGAGTGCGTCGACGTGCTCGTCCCGGGTGCGGTGCGCGCCCGCCTCGATGCCCGCCGCACGCCCCTCGGCCCCGCCCTCGTAGACCTCGGCGGTCTCGCCCTGGGCGGCGAGCTCGGCCTGCCGGGCGAGCGCCTCGCCGACCATGGCCACGTGCGACAGCACGTGCCCGACCGTCCACCCGTCGAGGGAGCTCGGGGACCCGAGCGAGTCGTCGTCGAGGTCGTGGGCGGCCTCGATGACCGCGCGCAGCGCGGCTGCCGCGTCACGCCGGACTGCCGGGAGGTCCTCGCGGCCCGTTGCCGGTGGGGCGTCGAGCGGGCCCGTGCGTGCCGGGTCGACGGCGTGCGGTGCGGTCGTGTCCTGCGTGGTCCCTGTCATGGCCAGAGCAGCCCCTTCTCCCAGTGGCGTCCGGCCGCGCGGTAGCGCAGCCGGGTCTGTCCGCGGTCGTCCGACGCCTGCCAGAACTCGACCGACGTGGGCGCCAGCGCGTACGCGGTCCAGGCGGGTGCGAGGACCGTGGGGTCCTCCTGCACCGCCGCGAGCGTGCCCGCGAAGGCGTCCCAGTACTTCTGCCGCGACGTGAGGTCCTCGCTCTGGTGGCCCACGAGGGCCGCGGCACGCGAACCGTCCGAGCGGGCGAGGAAGTCCGCCGCGCTCGTCGAGGCGTCGGCCGGGAGCGCGGGCCCGACGATCCTGACCTGACGCCCGAGCGCGGGCCACAGGAATGTGAGGGCGGCGTTCGGGTTCTCCGCGAGGTCGTGGCCCTTGGGGCTCGACGAGCTGGTCGCGAACCACCAGCCCGACGCGTCGACGTCCTTGAGGATCACGGTGCGCGCCGTCACCCGAGCTGAGGCCCCCGCGGTGGACAGCGTCATGGCATGGGGGAGAGGTACCCCGGCGTCGATCGCCTGCCCGATCCACTCCAGGAACAGCGTCGCGGGGTCCGGCGGCGCCGTGGCCGGGTCGAGCGTCGGTAGCCCGGGGCCGAACGTCGGCAGGGCGCGCAGTCGCTCGCGGAAGGTCGCAGGCGCGGGTTCGGTGCTGCCGCCCGCGCCCCCGGGGCCCTCGGTCCGACCGGCCGTCCGGGCCTGGCCGTGTCCCGCTCCTGCGAGGTTCTGCGACCGGTCGCTCATCGGGTCACCGCGGTGCCGGTCTCGAGTACCGGTTCGAGCATCGACACGAATCCCTCGACCGCTGCGGTCAGGGCCGCCGGGTCGTCGAGGGCGCGCGCGAGCACGTACCCGCCCTGGACGATCGCGACCGCCGCGTACGCGCGGTCGTGAGCGACGTCGTCGGGCAGGCCGGTCTCCTCGAAGACCTCCTGGACCCGCGCGACCAGCCCCGCGAAGTAGGCGTGGACCGGCGAGCGCAGCTCCTCGTCCGCCATGACCGACCGGTCGCTCGTCAGACGCCCCACCTTGCACCCGGCGAGCGCCGGTCGCGGCCGTTCGAGATAGGCCACGAGCCGTTCCACGGGCGGGCGGTCGGTGTCGGTGAGGTCCCCCTCGACCGAGGCCAGCGCCTCCTGCGTCGTCGCGCTGATCGCGGCGAGCGAGAGGTCGTGCTTGGTAGGGAAGTGGTGGTAGAGGCTGCCCTGCCCCACGCCGCTCACCTCCAGGACCTGGCGCGGGCTCGTGCCCTCGACCCCCTGGGCCCAGTAGAGGTCGCGTGCCGCGCGGACCAGGCGTTCGCGGCGGGGAAGGTCGGGATCGCTCATGCCGACACCATACCTACCTCTAGGTATGGTGTCGAGAGATGGGCCGGCGCCAACCCGTGGGCCGGGTTCTTGGAGGAAGCCCACCACCCGCTGCGGTCCCGCCCAACGAGCGGCCGGTCGCCTTGTGGAGGTCGGCCGGGGAGAAGGAGAGTCCGGGCGAGAAGGATCGTGGGTCGTGAACCCGCTCCCCGCTCTCCACACCGACCGCCTCGCGCCGGACCACGACGATCCTCACGATGCCCGCGCACTGTTCGACGTGCTCGTCGCGCAGGGCCTGCGCGACGAGTCGCCGACCCGCGCCCAGGCGCTCGCGGTCCTGCGGACGACCGACGACGACCTGCTCGACCTCGTGGCCGCCGCCGGTCGGGTCCGTCGTCACCGGTTCGGCCGACGCGTGCGCCTCAACTACCTGGTCAACCTGAAGTCGGGGCTGTGCCCCGAGGACTGCACGTACTGCTCGCAGCGCCTCGGCTCGACGGCCCAGGTCCTGAAGTACTCGTGGCTGAGCACCGAGGACGCGCTCGCGGCGGCCCGGGCCGGGATCGCGGGCGGAGCGCGTCGCGTCTGCCTCGTCGCGAGCGGACGCGGGCCGAGCGAACGCGACGTGACGCGCGTGACCGCGATGGTCGACGGCATCAAGAGCGAGCACCCCGACGTCGAGGTCTGCGCGTGCCTCGGGCTGCTGCGCGACGGGCAGGCCGAGCGGTTGGCCGCGGCAGGCGCCGACGCCTACAACCACAACCTCAACACGTCCGAGGCGACATACGCCGACATCTGCACGACGCACGAGTACGCCGACCGCGTCGAGACCGTCGAGCGGGCGCGGGGAGCGGGGCTCTCGCCCTGCTCGGGGCTCATCGCGGGCATGGGCGGGAGCGACGAGGACCTGGTCGACGTGGCCCTCGCGCTGCGCGCCCTCGGCGCGGACTCCGTCCCGGTCAACTTCCTCGTGCCGTTCGAGGGCACCCCGCTCGCGGGAACCTGGGACCTCACGCCCCAGCGGTGCCTGCGCATCCTCGCGATGCTGCGGTTCGTGTGCCCCGCTGCCGAGCTCCGGCTCGCGGCCGGCCGCGAGGTGCACCTGCGCACGCTCCAGCCGCTCGCGCTGGAGATCGTGAGCTCGATCTTCCTGGGTGACTACCTCACGAGCGAGGGGCAGGCGGCGCAGGCGGACCTCGACCTGCTCGCCGACGGAGGGTTCGTGGTGGAGGGGGCCGACGGTGATGGACGAGCCACGGCACTCCCGGACGAGCACGACACGGCGATCGTGGGGAGCGGCGCCGGTGCTCCGTCGAGCGAGACCGGCGTGACGGTTCGTCGCCGCGGCCCCGGGACGTCCGTCGCCCCCAACGCGTGAGTTCCGTCACTCGGGCCCGACCGTTACGCGGCCGCTGCTCGTGCCCACGGTGTCCTCAGTGCAGGATGGCAGCCATGCGCGTCGACGACCCGAAGACTCCGACCGCGGTCGACCAGGCCGGCCGAGCAACGCCCGAGGCCTGGTACCGACCGGTGGCTACGCTCGCGGCGGGTCCTCTGGTCGGGGCTGTGGCCGGCTTGGCCTTCGGGCTGACCGACCCGGCCTGGGCCACGTGGTCGATGTTCCTCGGGGCGCTCACGGGGGCGGCTGCGGCGGTCGTCGCGAGCGTGCTCGGAGCGGTGGCGAACCGTGTCTTCCGGACCGCCCGGACGGGGGTGCACCGTGCGGCCGTCGCCCTCGGCACCGGGCTCGGGGCCGCGGCGACCGTTGCTGCCCTTGCGCAGGTGTGGCACGTCGTGCCGCCGTGGTCGGTCGTCCTCCCGCTCGCCGTCCTCGTCCTGGTCTCGGCGGTGATGACCTGCGGAACCCGCCGATGAGTTCGGGGCCCCGCGCCGGTCGAAGGAGGACGGTGTGGCGACGGAGCCACCCGAGAGACGGAGGACCTCCCATGGTCGTAGAACCTGTCCAGCCCGCCCCCGCGGAGTCGCCCGACGACGGTCCCGTCGGAGAGCTGATGACCGACTTCTCGTCCTCGGGCGCCGCCCCCACCTCCTGGGCGGACGCCCTGACCGTGCTCCAGACCGCCGAGATCTTCTGGCTGTCCACGGTCCGCCCCGACGGGCGCCCCCACGTCACGCCGCTCATCACCGTCTGGGCCGACGGTGCGCTCCACTTCTGCACGGGCCGTACCGAGCGCAAGGCGCGCAACCTCGAGGAGAACCCCTGGTGCGTGCTGACCACCGGCACCAACCTCATGAACGAGGGGCTCGACGTCGTGCTCGCCGGAGCCGCTCGACGCCTCACGGAGGACCATGTGCTCCGACGCCTGGCCGACCGCTGGGCGTGCAAGTACGACTGGCGTTTCGAGGTGCGTGACGGGGCGTTCTGGGACAGCGAGGCGCCCTCGGAGGGCACGCCCTCCGACGAGCATGCTGCCGGGGAAGCGTTCGTCTTCCAGGTGCGCCCCGTCACCGTCCACGCGTACGGGCGCGGCGAGGACTACACCGCGACCCGGTGGAGGTTCGACGGCGGGGCTAGCGTGGAGGCGTGACGCCCGCTCAACGCCGCGTGCTGCTCGTCGCGATCCTCGCCTCGTTCGTGTCCTTCCTCGACGGGACGGTGGTCAACGTCGCGCTGCCCGCGATCGCGGACGAGCTGGCCGGGGGAGCGCTCGGAGGGCTCGCCCTCCAGCAGTGGGTCGTCGACGCGTACCTCATCACGCTCGGTTCGCTCATCCTCGTGGCCGGCTCCCTGTCCGACGTCCACGGCCGCCGCCGCGTCATGTGGTGGGGGCTCGTCGGGTTCGCGGTCACCTCGGTGCTGTGCGCGCTCGCGCCCACCGGAGTCGTCCTCGTGATCGCGCGCGGGCTCCAGGGCGTCGCGGGCGCACTGCTCGTGCCGAGCTCGCTCGCGATGATCATCTCGGCGTTCAGCGGCGCGGCGCAGGCCAAGGCGATCGGGACCTGGACGGCCTGGACGGGCACCGCGATGATCGCGGGCCCGCTGCTCGGAGGTGTGCTCGTCGACACGCTCTCGTGGCGCTGGGTGTTCGGCATCAACCTGCTGCCCGTGGCCGTGACCCTGTGGATCCTGCGCGGACTGGAGGAGGGAGACACCGCGACCGGGCGGCGGATCGACGTGCGCGGCGCGGTGCTCGCGGCCGTCGGGCTCGCCGGGCCCGTCTTCGCGCTCATCGAGCACGGGCGGTTCGGGTGGGCCAGCCCCGTCGTTTGGGTGCCGCTCGTCGTCGGGATCGTGGCGCTCGTGGCGTTCCTCGGCTGGGAGCGACGCGCCCCCGACCCCATGCTCCCGCTGTCCTTGTTCTCGGTGCGCAACTTCGCGGCGGGCAACGTCGCGACGGCCGCGATCTACGGGGCGCTCGCGTTCGGCGGGTTCGCCGTGACCCTGTTCGTCCAGCAGGTCGCCGGGTACAGCGCGACCCTCGCGGGCCTGGCCCTGCTGCCCGTGACGCTCCTCATGCTGTTCCTGTCCTCGCGCTTCGGGGCGCTCGCGGGCCGGTACGGGCCGCGCCTGTTCATGACCGTGGGCCCGCTGATCGCGGGCTGCGGTTACCTGCTCATGCTCACGACGACCGCCGAGGCGCGCTACTTCACGCAGCTCCTCCCCGGGATCCTGCTGTTCGGCCTGGGACTCGCGATCACGGTGGCGCCCCTGACAGCCGCGATCCTCGGCTCCATCCCTGCGGCGGACGCGGGCATCGGCTCAGCCGTCAACAACGCGGTGTCGCGCATCGCGGGCCTCGTGGTCATCGCGTGCGCGGGGATCGTGATCGGTCCCGTGCTCGACGTCGCCGGGTTCCACCGGGCACTGATCGTCACGGCCGCGCTGCTCGTCGCGGGCGGTCTCGTGAGCTGGGTAGGCATCCGCAACGAGCAGGTCGTGGCCGCGGGCGGCGTCGCCGACGCTCCGGCCACCTGAGACGCAGTCCGGCCTACTCGACCACGTGCAGCTCGTGCGGCGCGTTGTTGAGGCGGCGGGCGCCGTCGGGCACGTCGTCGCCGAACGCGACCACGATGTCCTCGATGCGCACCCCGAAGTTCCCCGGGAGGTAGATCCCCGGCTCGACCGAGAAGCACATGCCGGAGACGATCGGCTGCTCCTCGCCCTCGATCATGTACGGCGGCTCGTGCGTCGTCAGGCCGATCCCGTGGCCCGTGCGGTGGATGAACTGCTCGCCGTACCCGGCCTCGGTGATGACGGCGCGCGCTGCGCGGTCGACGTCCTGGCACGTCGCCCCCGGGCGGACGGCCTCGACGCCGGCCTGCTGCGCGGCCCGGACGATCTCGAAGACCTCGCGCTGCTGGTCCGTGACGTCGCCCCCGACGTGCACCATGCGCGTCATGTCCGAGCCGTAGCCGTCCTTGAGGCCGCCGAAGTCGAGCACGACCATGTCGCCCTCCTGGATGACCCGGTCGCCCGCCTCGTGGTGCGGGTTGGCACCGTTGGGCCCCGAGCCGACGACCGTGAAGTCGACCTGCGAGTGCCCGTGATCGCGCAGGAAGCCCGCGAGGTCCGCGGCGACGTCGAGCTCTCGGCGTCCGCTGAACCGGATCTCGACGATGTCCGCGAACGTCGCGTCGTTCGCCGCTCCCGCGGACGCGAGCCGTTCGATCTCGTCGGGCCCCTTGACCGCGCGCAGCATGGGCAGGGCCTGCGTCATCGCGGAGTACGACGAGCCCGGCAGCGTGCGCTGGAGACCCAGCAGGTGCATGGCCCAGGCCGAGTCGGAGATCGCGTAGCGCCCCGCGGCGTCGAGCAGGCCGGCCGTGACCGCGTACTCGTCGACGCCGTCGGTCCACGGGGTGACGTGCAGGGCTGCGGCGCCGGCCGCGCGGTCCAGGTCCGGCCGTTCCAGGACGGGCACCACGATCGACGCCTCGCCCTCGGCCGGCACCACGAGCAGCGTGATGCGCTCGGTCATGGCCGTGGGCGTGTACCCCGTGAAGTACGTCATGTCCGGGCCGGGGGTGACGAGCACCCCGGCGAGGCCGGCGTCGCGGGCCTGGGCAGCGGCGCGGTCGATGCGCGCGGCGAAGTCCTGTGCGGTGAACTCCCTCATGGGGTCAGCCTGCCACCGGCGGCGCGGACGCGCCGGACGAGCGGGTCGCACCGGCGCAGAAGGGGCCCGACGGTGGAGCGCGGCCCGGGCGCCGCCGTCCGCCGTAGGTGGGGCTCAGGCCTTGCGGTGCTCCGCGACGCCGCGCAGCGCCTCGCGCCGGGTCCGCAGCTCCTCGCGGCCCTCGCGCGTGATCTGCGCCCAGTTCCGGTTCTTGGTGATCCGGGCATGGACCAGTCCGGCCTCGGTGAGGTCGTGCAGGCGTGCCGCGAGGTTGCGCTCCTCGACGCCCGTGAGGCGGGCGAGCGCGGGCTGGTCGGCCTCGTCGGCGTCCCCGAGCACCGCGAGCACGCGCAGGTTGTCGGTCGCGGGGTCGCCGATGCTCAGCGCGTCGCCGCCGCTCGCGAGGGTCTGCCGCTCGCCGCGGAGCGCGAGGCCCGCGACCACGAGGAGGGCCAGGCCGAGGGCGAGACCGCCGACCGCTGTGGGGGCGGACGGGTCGAACAGGGCGTCACCCGTCGCGGTGAGCACGAAGGACACCGCCATCGTCGCGATGCCTGCGAGCCACAGGAAGCGGTCCGAGGCCCGCAGCCCCAGGACGGCGAGCCCCATCCCCAGGATCGACGGCACGCCGATCCAGAAACTGATCGAGGGGAGCAGGAAGGCGATCACGGCACTCAGGACGATCGCGATCCCGTACCCGTCGCTCCCGACCCCTACCCCGGTAGGAAGTCGCAGGACGAACGCCGCCAGGAAGGTCAGCAGGAACGCCGCGACCGGCACGAGCACCATGAGCCACAGCCAGTCGCCCGCGAGCAGGCTCAGCCCCGTGATCACCAGGGTCGCGACCCCTGCTGCGGCGAGCGGGAGCGAGCGGGCGTGCCGTGCGGCGCGGGTCCGCAGGCGTGCGGAGTCGGCTGCGACGAGGGCGGGGACGGTGGCGGGCATGGGCTTCACGGTGCAGCACGGCCGCGCTACGGTCAAACCGTGCGGCCCCCGCGTCGGCCGGTGCGGTCCTGCCGGAGGGACGGCCTGCGGCCGTTCCGACGCCGTCGGTCGCCGGTGCCCAGCACTTGCGGGGGAGGGACGGGGAAGAGGTCCGGGAGCGGTGACGGTAGCCGAGACGCGAGCTCGTCGTCGATCGAGGCCCCGCGCACGGCGTGGGACCAGCGGGGATCGGTGCGGCACCTGGCCGCGATCTGCTGGTGCAGGTCGGCGCGGTGGTTCAGGACGTCCTCGACGGCGCCCGTGCTGACCCGGTCGAGGAAGGCCCCGTCGTCGTCGGTCTCGACACCCAGTGCGACCAGGGCGTCGAGCAGCGGCAGGGGATCGAGGTCGTAAAGGACCCGCTGGCTGACCTCCTCCGAGTCCTCGATGCGGCGGTCTGCCTCGAGCCGTCCAGCGCGTCCGCCTCGGTCGAGGAGGGACCACTCGCGATAGCGGAGCGCGATCCGGTGCGCGGAATGCGCGTCGAGGGGCGCTCTGGGGTGATCGACGTCGTCGGGACCGTCCGCAGTTTCGTCGTCAGGCGCGCCGGTCTCGTGGTGCTTCACCCGGACACCTTCGCGGTTGAGTGCGGAGTTCTTGTGCGACACGCCCGGCGAGTCGCACAAGAGCTCCGCACTCAGCGGCCGGGCGGCTCAGACCGTGATGACGACCTTGCCGCGCACGTGCCCGGTCCGGCTCGCCTCGTGGGCCTTCGCGGCGTCGGCCAGGTCGTAGACCTCGGCGACGTCGACCGTGAGCTGTCCGGCGTCCGCGAGGCGGGCCAGCTCGGTGAGCCCCTCGACGTCGGGCCGGACCCAGACGTAGTGTCCGCCGAGCTCGTCGCGGGCCGCGGCGTCGACGACCGAGGCGACCGTCCCGCCCTCGCGCAGGACGTCGGGCGTGGTGGCCAGGGCCTCGCCGCCGATGTAGTCGAGGACGACGTCCACGCCGTCGGGCGCGAGGGAACGTACGCGCTCGGCGAGGCCGTCGCCGTACGTCACGGGCTCGGCGCCCAGCGACCGCAGGTACTCGTGGTTGCGCTCGGACGCGGTGCCGATCACGCGCGCCCCGCGCGCGACCGCGATCTGGACGGCCATCGACCCGACGCCGCCCGCGGCCGCGTGCACGAGCACGGTCTGGCCGCTCGTCACCCCGGCGCGGTCGATCGTCTGCAGGGCCGTGAGCCCGGCGAGCGGCGCGCCCGCGGCCTGCTCCCACGTCCAGGACGCGGGCTTGCGGGCCAGCGTGCGGACCGGGGCCGCGACGAGCTCGGCCGTGGTGCCTCCGGAGACCACGTCCTTGCGGACGTAGCCGAACACCTCGTCGCCGACCGAGAGCTCGGGCGTGTCCAGGCCGACGCGCTCGACGACGCCCGCGACGTCCCAGCCCGGCACCACGGGGAACGTGGTGTCCATGATCGCGTCGAGGTAGCCCTCGCGGACCTTCCAGTCCACGGGGTTCACGCTCGTGGCCTTGACCCGGACCAGGACGGTGTCCGGTCCGACCTTGGGCGTGGGGAGCTCGCTGAGCTCGAGGAAGTCGGCTCCGCCGAAGCGGGAGTAGGTGATGGCTCGCATGCAGGCGGCAACGGGCGACGGCGCCGAGGCATTCCCCGACTCCGCCGCCCGTCGCGTCCCGGCAGGTCAGCCCTGAATCGCGCTGGGGTCCATGTACATGACCTCCCACAGGTGGCCGTCGAGGTCCGAGAAGCTGCGCGAGTACATGAAGCCCTCGTCCTGCGGCGGGTTGGTCTGCGCCCCTCCCGCGGCGAGCGCGCGGTCGGCGAGGTCGTCGACACCGGTGCGGGACTCGGCGCTGATCGCGTTGATCGCCTCGGTCGCGCCCTGCGCGTCGACGATCGCCTTGGGCGTGAACCGGCGGAAGAACTCGTGGGTCAGGAGCATCACGTAGATCGTGTCGCTGATGACCACGCACGACGCGTTCTCGTCGGTGAACTGCTCGTTGATCGAGAAGCCGAGCTGCGTGTAGAACGCCTTGGACTTCTCGAGGTCTGCCACGGGCAGGTTGACGAAGATCTGGGTTCCGGCCATGACGTTCTCCTTCGGACGTGCCGCCGGGTGCTGCTCCGGTCGGCGAGGACAGGGTGTCGTCGGTGTAGACCGGGCACCCCCGGAGAACTCATCGGTGCTCCTCGGAGCCCCTGGCGCCGAGACAGAGGGGATGCGTCGAGGTAGAGGGTCGCAGCCCTCCACCTCGACGCGAGCCCTCTATCTCGGCGGACGCGTCAGACCAGCACCTCGCCGTCGCGGGCCACGACCTGGCCGGCCGCGACGACGAGCGCACGGGCCGGCGCGCGGACCACGGCGTCCTGGGTGTTCTCGGCGTCGACCAGCACGACGTCGGCCCGCGACCCGACGACCAGGTCGTGGACGTCGTGGCCCACGAAGAAGCCCGCGTCGCTCGTCGCGAGCCGGGCCGCGCGGACCAGGTCCTCGTCGTAGCGGAAGCGTGCGAGCTGGGCCAGGCGCGTGGTGAGCGCGAGCAGGTCGCCCGTCCCGTAGGGGGCCCACAGGTCGCGGATGCCGTCGGTGCCCAGGCCCACGCGCACGCCGTGCTCGCGCAGCAGGTCCAGCGGGAGCGGGGTGGCGCCGATCGGGGCGACGGTCGTCATGCTGATGCCCGCGTCGCCCATGGCCTCGACGAGGTCGGCCATGCGGGTCGCGGGCAGCTGCCCGACGGCGAAGCCGTGCGCCACGTTGACCTTGCCCTGGAGCCCGGCGCGGATCGTGCGGTCGATCATGAGCTCGATCTGGAACGCGCCCAGCTCGCCGCCGTCGTGCAGGTGGACGTCGACCCCCACGCCGCGCCGCTCGGCGATCTCGAACAGCCCGTCGAGCTGGGTCACGGGGTCGCGGTCGATCGAGGCGGGGTCGAGACCGCCGATGTGCTCGGCCCCCGCGGCAGCCGCGGCGTCGAGCAGCTCGAGCACGCCGGGCCGGCGCAGGACGCCGTCCTGGGGGAACGCGACGATCTCGGCGTCGACCGCGCCGCCCAGCACGAACAGCGACTCACGGACCACGTCGATGCCGCGCAGCCCGAGGCCCAGGTCGACGTCGACGTGGGTGCGGATCGCCGTCGTGCCGTGGCGCAGGAACTCGCGCAGGACCGCGACCGTGACGTCGACGCCGGGGATGCCGAGCTCGTCGCGGTGCTCGCGCTCGTGCGCGATGCGCCCCTGCGTGGTGGCCTCGCCGCCGTAGCTGACCCAGGGCTTGCCCCACCAGCTCTTGTCGACGTGCGCGTGCGCGTTGACGAACCCGGGCAGGGCGAGGAGGCCGCGCCCGTCGACCTCACCCGGGACGGCGGTCGTGCTGCCCGACGGCGCCTCGGCGGCCGGGACGTGGGGCGTCACCTGGGTGATGCGCCCGTCCGCGACGTGGAGGTCGACGGCGTCGCCGCCCCAGGGGCGGACGTTGCGCAGCACGGACACGGCGACCTGCGGCGTGGTGGAGAACGGGGGCATGAGAGGTCCTTCCTCGGGCGGTGCTCGGCGATCGCAGGCCGGCCCACCCCCCGGAGCAGCCTGCGCTCAAACGGTATACCATTTTTGGAGAGGCTGACCGGGAAGAATGGTGGGATGAGCCCAGCGGAGCAGTTCGAGCCCGAGGCCGAGCGCGTCGCCCGGATCGTGCGCGAGCAGATCATCGACGGCGAGCGGGCCCCGGGGGACAAGCTCGTCGAGCGCGACCTCGCGACCGAGCTCGGCGTGAGCCGCGTCCCGGTGCGCGACGCGCTCAAGACGCTCATCGCCGAGGGGCTCGTGACCCCGCGCCCCCGCACCTGGGCGGTCGTGCGTACCTTCACCGAAGCCGACGTCGAGGACCTCATCGAGGTGCGCTCCGCGATCGAGACCCTGACGTTCCGCCTCGCGGCCGAGCGCAGGACCCCCGAGCGTCTCGTCGAGCTCGAGGCCGCGCTCGACCGTGAGGAGCGCGCCGCGCGGGAGGGCGACGCGACGGCCGCCCACCGGGCAGGCGCCGACTTCCACGAGCTCGTCGCGACCACGGCCGCGAGCCCCCTGCTCGACGAGATCGGCGCGATCACCGCGAGCCGGCTGCGCTGGTTGCTCGGGCAGCACGTCGACCTCCAGGAGATGGTCGACGAGCACCGTGCGCTCCTGGCTGCGATCCGCGCGGGCGACGGGCAGGAGGCGGCGCGGCTCGCCGTCGGGCACCTGCGGACCAGCCGCGACGCGGCGCGCGCGCGGCTCGCCCAGCGCGGCGGGGTCGCGCGACGGGACGCACCGCAGGACTGAGGGCTCAGCCCTCCCGGCGCACGTCCTCGGGCGACTTGTCCGGGCGCCAGCCGCGCCAGACCGCGTGCCGCAGCTTGCCGTCGCCCTCGGGGGCGCTCGTCCAGTCCGCGTAGTCGACCTCGCCGACCAGGTGCGGCGTGACCCAGCGGGCGTCCGAGGCGTCCGCGGCCGGCACGTCGAGAGCAGGGTTCGTGACCCGTTCGATCCGGCCGAGCCGGGTCACGAGGTCGCGCCGGTCCTTCTCGGTGAAACCCGACCCGACGCGGCCCACGTAGCGCAGCCCCTCGTCGTCGGGCACCGCGAGCAGCAACGAGCCCACGAGGTGCGACCTGTCCCCGTGCCCCGGACGCCAGCCGATCACCACGACCTCCTGGGTGTGCGAGTGCTTGACCTTGATCCAGCTCCGCGAGCGCCGCCCTGCCGTGTAGGTGCTCGTGCGCCGCTTGGCGACCACACCCTCGAGGCCGAGCTGCCTGCTCGTCGCGACGGCCCCCGCGAGGTCGCCGTCGAACGCGGGCGGCACGTGCACGATCCCCGACCCGTCGACCAGGTCCTCGAGGATCTCGCGCCGCTCGTCGTACGTTCGCCTGACGAGCGAGCGCCCTCGGACGGACAGGGCGTCGAACAGCATGAGCTCGACCCCGACCTTGGCGCGGGCCGCCGCGACGTCACCCGCCTTGGTGAGGTTCGCGCGCTGCTGCAGGCGGCGGAAGCTCGGCCGCCCGCGCGCGTCGAGCGCCACGATCTCGCCGTCCAGGACCACGGGCAGGTCCGCGGCAGGGACGCGGGCCGCGAGGTCCTGGAGCTCGGGGTAGGTCAGGGTCATGTCCTTGCCGCTGCGGCTCACGAGGCGGACCGTGGCGTCGTCGGCCGCGCCCGTGACCTGCGCGATCACGCGGAACCCGTCCCACTTCATCTCGTAGGCCCAGTCGTCGGGGTCGCCCTCGGCGGTCAGCGTCTCGACCGTCCCGGCGGTCGCGAGCATGGGGCGGGGCAGGGCGGGACCGGCGGGCTCGTCGTCGGGCTCCGCGGGGCGGAGTGTCGCGCTGCCGTGCCCCGCTCGCTTCGGGGGGTGCGCCTCGTCGCGCGGGGCCATGAGGTGGATGAGCCAGCTGTTCTCCTCGGCTCTGCCCGCACTGCCCGACGAGCCGCGCTCCTGATGACCTCCCGTGTGGATGAGCGCGAGCCTCCGCGTGCCGTGCTGCTCGCCGTGCAGCGTGACGATGACCTCCTCGTCGTCGCGCCACTTCTCGAGCTCGTACGTGCCCGCGTCCCAGATGGTCACCTCCCCGCCCCCGTACTCGCCCGCGGGGATCGTCCCTTCGAACGAGCCGTACGCGAGCGGGTGGTCCTCGGTCTGGACCGCGAGGTGGTTCTGCTTCGTGTCGGTCGGCTCGCCGCGCGGGAGGGCCCAGCTCACGAGCACGCCGTCGTGCTCCAGGCGGAAGTCCCAGTGCAGGCGGCGTGCGTGATGCTCCTGGATGACGAAGCTGTTGCCCCCTGGCGACCCGTCGGCCGGCTCTGCGGTGCCCGGGACGGGCTCGGGGGTCCGGGAGGCGTCGCGTTTGGCGCGGTAGGTCTCGAGGCGGTCGCGCCGGGGAGCGGCGTCGGCCTCGCCGCCTTGCTCGGCCTCGCCGCTCCTCCCGCGCGTGCTGCCCGACGGCGTCGCCCCCTTGCGCGCGAACGTCGCCATGCGCTCGGGCGTGGGTTCGAGCGAGGCCAGGTGGCCCGCGGTGAGGGCCGCGAGCGGGTCGCCGATCGTCCGCACCCGCTCGACGACCTCGTCCTTGTCGAGGTGCGCGAGGTCGGGGTCGTCGAGCTCGTCCCACGTGCGCGGTGCCGCGACCGTGGGGTGGGCGCGGCCCCGCAGCGAGTAGGGCGCGATGGTGGTCTTGTTGCCGTTGTTCTGGCTCCAGTCGACGAGCACCTTGCCGCCGCGCAGCGCCTTCTTCATGTCGCTCACGACGAGGTCCGGGTGCTCGGCCTCGAGGTAGCGGGCGAGCTCGTGCGCGACCGCGCTGACCTCGTCGGTGGTCTGGTGCCCGTCGAGCGCCGCGTACAGGTGGATGCCCTTGGAGCCGCTCGTCACGGGTAGGGGGTTCAGGCCCATGCCGCGCAGCACGTCACGGGCCAGGCGGGCGACCTCGGCGCACTCGGGCAGGCCCGCACCCTCGCCGGGGTCGAGGTCGAGGACCAGGCGGTCGGGGTTCTTCTGGACCCCGGTCCGGCCGAACTGCCACTGCGGCACGTGGATCTCCAGGGCGGCGATCTGCCCGAGCCACGTGAGGGTCGCGAGGTCGTTGACGAGCGGGTACGCGTTGGTGCTGTGCTTGTGCTGGATCGTGCGGCGCCGGACCCACGTGGGGGTTCCCGCGTCGAGGTTCTTCTGGAAGAACACGGGCCCCTCGACACCGTTGGGCCAGCGTTTGCGCGTCGCCGGCCTGTTCGAGGCGTGGGGGAGCAGGACGTCGGCGACCGCCGCGAGGTAGGCCAGGACCTCGCCCTTGGTCGTGCCCGTGGCGGGGTACAGGACCTTGTCCAGGTTGGTGAGCTTGAGGCGATGACCGCCGACGCTCACGGTCTGCGCCGCCGTCGAGGAGGCCATGGGTCCATGGTTGCCCGGGGCGGGTGGTCGCGCTCGGTGAGGGCTTCGGTCGGTGGGCGGGAAGCGAGCGATTGACGGGCACCGGGGACTCGACGAGCATGTGACCCGCACCACTTCTCGGCCGTCTCGGCGGCGGTGAGCGGCCCGCGGGCGGCTCGTCCTCCCTGTCCCGGCCGCCCTGCCGACACCACAGGAGACGCCATGACCGTGTTCGACCTCACCGGGCGCCGGGCCCTCGTCACCGGCGGGGCCCAGGGCCTCGGCGAAGGGATGGCCCGCGCGCTCGCGGCGGCGGGCGCGAGCGTCGTGATCGCAGACCTGCAGGACAGCGGGGCGCAGGTCGCGGCCGGACTGCCGTCAGGCGGGGGCCAGCACCATGCGTTCACCCGCCTCGACGTCACGGCGGAGCCGGACTGGGAACGGGCGATCGCCGCGACGGTCGATGCCCTGGGTGGCCTCGACATCCTGGTGAACAACGCGGGCATCGAGATCTCCGGTCTGCTCACCGAGGTCGATCCCGACGACGTCCGGCGGATGCTCGAGGTGAACGTCCTCGGCACCACGCTCGGGATCAAGCACGGCCTGCGGGCGATGCGCCCGGGTGGGGCGGCGGGGTCCGGCGGCGCGATCGTGAACGTCTCCTCGGTCGCGGCCACGATCGCGTTCCCCGGCATCTCCGTCTACTCGGCCACCAAGTCCGCGGTCGACCGCCTCACGCGGGTCGCCGCGATGGAGAGCGGGAAGCTCGGCTACGGCGTCCGGGTCAACTGCGTCTACCCCGGCCTCGTACCGACCGCGATGGGTGCGGGCCTCGCGAACGACATGGCGGCCCTGGGGCTGTACGGCTCGGCCGAGGAGGCGGTCGGCGCCGTGGTCGACCTGACTCCTTCAGGACGCCTGGGGACGGTCGAGGACATGGCGGACGCCGTCGTGTTCCTCGCGTCGGACGCGGCACGGTTCGTCAACGGCGCGGGCCTTCCCGTGGACGGCGGAATGGGGATGTGAACCGGAGCCGGCGAGCGCGGCGACGACGCGCCTGAGCGCGGGGTGGCTGTCGTCGATCTGTCCGTCGGGCGACAGCCGCTCCGCACTCAGCAGGCCCCGCTGCGCAAAGGTGCAGTTGTGCAATCATTGCAGTGCTGCATATAGTGCAGTAATGCACAACGCCCCGACGTCCCTCCGCGACCGCAAGCGCGCCGAGACCTGGCTCACGATCCATCAGGCAGCCGCCGCGCTGGTCCGTGAGAAGGGGCTCCAGCACGCGACCGTCGAGGAGATCGCCGCCACGGCGGGTGTCTCGCAGCGGACGTTCTTCAACTACTTCGCGACCAAGGAAGAGGCGATCCTGGGGCTCGTGCCCCCGCGCGTCTCCGACGAGGCGCTCGCAGCCTTCCGGGCGGAGACCGAGGGGCCCGCGTTCGAGCGGGTCGTGCGGTTCCTGCTCTCGATCCTGCGGTCCACGCTGCACCCCGGCGTGCCGTTCGCCGAGCGCAAGGCGCTCGTGCGGGAGCACCCCGAGCTGCGGCGGCACGCCATGGGCTACGTCTCCCAGGTCGAGGGGCTCGTCAACGACCTGCTGTCGGACCGGGCCGAGGACGGGACGGGGTTCAGCGAGCTCGCGTCGCTGGGCCTGCCCGACAGCCCCGACACCGCGCGAGCGCTCCTCATGCTCGCCGGCACCATCATGCGCTTCGCGTACTCGCGCGACCCCGGAGCCGCCCTGAGCGACGCCGACGCCGAAGCCGAGATCAGCGAAGCGATCACCATCTTCCGAGAGGTCTTCGAGGCCACGCTATGACCAACCCCACCCGAGCCGGCAGCACGCCGGCACCCACGCGAGGCGCGGCTCCCACCGCGCCCGGCCAGGCAGCGCCCGCAGCACAGGTCGCGCAGAAGGACCGCGGGATCGTCCTGCTCTTCATGGGCCTCATGGTCACCATGCTGCTCGCGTCCCTCAACCAGACCGTGCTCTCGAGCGCGCTGCCGACGATCGTGGGCGAGCTCAACGGCGTCGAGCACATGAGCTGGGTCATCACGGCCTTCATCCTCGCCTCGACCATCACCATGCCGATCTACGGCAAGATCTCCGACGTCCTGGGGCGCAAGCCCCTCTTGATCACCGCGATCCTGCTGTTCATGGCGGGCTCGGTGATCGGCGCCGTCGCGGGCGACATGAACATGCTGATCGTGGGCCGCACGGTCCAGGGCCTGGGCGGCGGAGGTCTCATGATCCTGTCGCAGGCCGCGATCGCCGACGTCATCCCCGCACGCGAGCGCGGCAGGTACATGGGGATCATGGGCGCCGTCTTCGCGGTCTCCTCGGTCGCCGGCCCGCTGCTCGGCGGATGGTTCACCGAGGGGCCGGGCTGGCGCTGGGTGTTCTGGATCAACATCCCGCTGGGCATCCTCGCAGCGCTCGCCGCGATCTTCCTGCTGCACCTGCCCAAGAAGCAGCGTGGCCCCGAGCGCGTGCGCCACGACTACTTCGGCATGGCCCTCATGGCCGTGGCCACCACGGCGATCGTGCTGGTCGGGACCTGGGGCGGCTCGCAGTACGCGTGGGGCTCGGCGACGATCCTCGGGCTCATCGCGCTGGCCGTCGTGGCCGCCGTGGCGTTCGTGCTCGTCGAGAAGCGTGCCGACGAGCCGATCATCCCGCTGCACCTGTTCGCCGACCGCAACTTCACGGTCACGACCATCGCGGCCCTCGCGACCGGGATCGCGATGTTCGGCGCGATCGGCTACATGCCGACGTACCTGCAGATGGCGACCGGCGCGAGCGCGACCGTCGCGGGCCTGCTCATGATCCCCATGATGGGGTCCCTGCTCGTCACCTCGGTCGTCACGGGGCAGATGGTCTCGCGGACCGGGAAGTACAAGGTCCTCCCGATCGTCGGGTCGCTGATCCTGGGTGTGGGCCTGGCCCTGCTCTCGACCGTCAAGGCCGACACCCCGACCCCCATGATCTGCGTGTTCCTCGGGGTGATCGGGATCGGGCTGGGCAGCAGCATGCAGATCCTCACGCTGATCGTGCAGAACTCGTTCCCCCTGCGCGAGGTCGGCACCGCGACCGCAGCCAACAACTACTTCCGTCAGGTCGGCGCCACGCTGGGCTCGGCCGTGGTCGGCAGCGTCTTCATCTCGCGCCTGACCACGCTCATCGCGGAGAAGTTCCCGCAGGGCACGGGCTCGGCGGGAGGGACAGGCTCGCTCACCCCGGACCTGGTCCAGTCCCTGCCCGACGGCGTGCGCGCCCTCGTGATCGAGTCCTACAACGAGGCGCTCGTGCCGCTCTTCCTCTACATGGTGCCGCTCGCGATCATCGCGGCGATCGCCCTGTGCTTCGTCCACGAGAAGCCGCTCGCGACCTCGGTCGAGCACGAGATCGCCGCGGAGTCCCTGGCCGAGGGCCAGCTCCTGGTGACCGACGAGGACGAGGCGAGCGACGCCGTCGGGCCCCTCGAGGACGCGACCAGCGGGCCGCAGCACCGCGAGCGGTAGACCCACCGCGCACGAAGGGACCTCCGGCCGCGGCAGGAGGTCCCTCTGTGCTTCGTGGCCCGAGGACCTCAGGCCGTCGCCGCGCTGCCCGCTGTCGCCGCCACGGGGCTCGGGGCGGGACGGTCCTTGGCGAGCTCCTGGTACGACCGGTGGTCGGTGAACAGCTCGTCGCGCAGCGGGTTGCGCCGCCTGGTCACGATGACCTTGACCTGGTAGACCGCGACCGCGACGTTCGCGAGGAGCGAGACCAGGCTCACGACGAACAGCGCCGTCGGGTTGTGCGACGAGTCGACCGCGAACGACGAGTCCGACACGAACGTCGGCACGGCCATCGTGAACATCATCCAGAACGCGAGCGTGTGAGCGCGGTGCTGGAGCCAGGCGCCCTTGCGCAGGAAGAACGCCGGGATGGTGCAGCTGATGAGCAGCGCCGCGCCCGCGTAGAACGCGTGGTCGCCCACGCAGTTGTAGACGTACGCGAAGTTCCACAGGTCGTACGCGATGATCCAGAACCACATCATGTCGGGCCAGACCATGTCCTTGAAGCGGTCGCGGGTGATGTAGATGCCGGCCCAGCCGCAGATCGTCAGCAGGTTCAGGATGCCCGCGACGCCGTTCATGATGTTCCACGAGCCGCCGACCATGAAGACGCCGTCGACCATGCCGTGCATGCCGGAGACCTGGAAGTCGCGGATCACGGCCTCGAGGATGTTGAGGCCCAGGATCGCCGGCGGGAACAGCAACGCGTACTTCATGGCCGCGATGCGGGGGTTGTAGCGGATGAGCATGAAGCCGATGCAACCCGCGAGGGCCGAGTACACCTTGACCCAGTGGAACCAGGTGCCGGTTGACGACCCGGCGCCCGCGGTGTGCGGCCACACGAAGATCGTCAGCAGGACCGGCAGGACGATGAAGATCCCGATCGCGGCGGCCTTGGACCAGCGGACCAGCTCGTTGAGGCCGACGAGGGCCGCGAGCACCACGAACCACATGACGGCGGCTTGCCAGGGGATGGAGTCGAACAGGAACACGTCGCTCCCTTTCTCAGGACGGCGGGACGGCAGGTGTCGTCCCGGCGGGTGGGGGAGGTGCGCCAGGTGGACGGGCGCGGACCCTGGCGCACCGGTGTGGTCCGTGCTGTCGCGTCACTCGGAATCGGCCCGCGCCCCCTCGAGGTGCAGTGCCTGCCGCACGATCGTCACGAGCACCGCGTCGTCGACCTCGGGACAGTTCCGGGCCAGGCCCACGAGGCCGTAGACCAGGACGTAGAACGTCTCGGGCACGTGCTCGATGCGGACCTGGTGCCGGGCCGCGTAGGCCTCGACCGTGGTGGCCTCGACGCACTCGACGACCGCGCGCACGGCGCGGTCGAGGAACCGGTTGTACAGCCCCGTGTGCTCGGCGCGCTGCAGGTCGTCGCGCAGCGGGTCGACCGACCGCAGGTGGGTGCGGAACATCGCGACGCAGTCGACGAGCGCCTTGTCGATGTTGCCCGGCTCGCGGGCCGCGTCCCACGCGTGCACGGCCTCGACGAACTCGGCGACGTACCCCTCGAGCACCGCGTCGACGAGCGCGTCCTTGTCGGGGAAGTAGTAGTAGACGAGCCCTCGCGCGACGCCCGCCCGCTCGGCGACGTCCTTGGTCGAGGTGTGGGCGATGCCCTGCTCGGCGAAGAGGTCGCGCGCCGCGAGGACGATCTCCTCGGCCCGCACCTCGGGCGCCGAACGTCGGCGTCTGGGCCTCGTGGCGTCGGTCATCTGGGGCTCCTTCCCGAGCTGATGACACCGACGCTAGGACCGCTATTGACACAGCGTCAACAGTGTTCCGGCAGGTCAGGACGTAGGTCCCGGAGAACTGGGTCGTTGGGCCCGCGACCGGGCAGTGCCCCGCCGCTCGCCCCCCGCCACGACGTGAGACGGCCCGGGGGCGAGGGCGGACGTGGTCCCTCCGGGGGTGCGCGGTGTGCGACGGTAGATGGTCGGTGTCAGCACGAGCAGCGAGGAACTCATGAGCGGTGAACCCCAGGTCGGGGCAGAGCTACGGGCCCTGCGGGAGCACTTCACGCGGCTGATGATGACGTACCGGTTCGGCATGGACGAGGTGATGACCAAGATCACCATCCTGCGCGACGAGTTCGCCTACGCCCACGAGTACAACCCGATCGAGCACGTGTCCTCGCGCCTCAAGTCGCCCGAGTCGCTGCTCGCCAAGGCGCGGCGCAAGGGCGTGGACCTGACGATCGAGGCCCTGCGCGCCGAGATCTTCGACATCGCGGGCGTGCGCGTCACGTGCAGCTTCGTGTCCGACATCTACAAGGTCCGCGACATGATCGCGGCGCAGCAGGACCTCGTGGTGCTCGAGGAGCGCGACTACATCTCCCACCCCAAGGGCAACGGGTACAAGAGCCTGCACCTGATTGTCGAGGTGCCCGTGTTCCTGTCCGACCGCGTGCAGCCCGTGGTCGTCGAGATCC
This sequence comes from Oerskovia enterophila, assembly GCF_044748475.1. Lineage (NCBI taxonomy): Bacteria > Bacillati > Actinomycetota > Actinomycetes > Micrococcales > Cellulomonadaceae > Oerskovia > Oerskovia enterophila. Next base: position 504,047 of record NZ_JBIVFZ010000003.1, on the reverse strand, counting down.
AGATCCGCACCATCGCCATGGACTTCTGGGCCAGCCTCGAGCACAAGATCTACTACAAGTACGACAAGGCCGTCCCGCAGCGCCTGCTCGACGAGCTCAAGGAGGCCTCGCTCGCGGCCTCCGCGCTCGACGAGAAGATGGAGCGACTGCACGACGAGGTGCTCCAGCACTCGCGCGACACCGCGACCGAGCACCCCGAGGGCAAGGGGGCCAGCCCCTTCGCGCCCTCGTGGGACCTGCTCGACTCCTACCTGCGGGGCACCCCGGGAGGACAAGGCGCCACGGACGCTCCCGGTTCCGAGGACACCGCCGGAGCCTCAGGGGTTGCGGGCTAGATCAGCGTCTCGACCGCGATCCGCACGGTGTCCCCGACGTCGACGTCCTCCGCGCGACGCACCGCGGCCTTGACAGGCAGCACGAACGTCCTGCGCCCGGCGTCCGGGAAGATCGACGTGGACCAGCGCGTCCTGCCGATCGTGGCCTCGACCTTGACCGACCCGAACCCTGCCGGGGGCAGCGGGGAGTCGGCGATCTCGTCGCTGACGTCGTCGGGCAGCGACGCGAAGACCCACTTCTCGCTGCGCGCGGTCCAGCGCCACAGCTCCGCCTCGAACTCGTACCTGGTGCCGACCATGCGCCCATGATGCCGAGCGCCGCCCACAGGGGCGAGACGGTCGGCGACGTGATCGGGGTCGAGCTGCCCGTGGGCCCGCACCACCGGCTCCAGATGGTCTGACGACTCGCCAGCCCCCGCGCCCGGGCGCACCATGGAGACATGAGGGCCATCTGGAAGGGTGCCATCACGTTCGGTCTCGTCAACGTGCCGATCAAGGTGTACTCGGCGACCGAGGACCACGACGTGCCGCTGCACCAGGTGCACGACAAGGACGGCGGTCGGATCCGCTACCAGCGACGGTGCGAGGTCTGCGGCGAGGTCGTGGCGTACGAGCACATCGACAAGGCGTACGACGACGGCGAGCGCACGGTCGTGCTCACGGCCGAGGACCTGGGGTCGCTGCCCGCCGAGCGGAGTCGCGAGGTCGAGGTCGTCGAGTTCGTGCCCACCGACCAGATCGACCCCATGCTCCTGGACCGCAGCTACTACCTCGAGCCGGACTCGTCCTCGAACAAGGCCTACGTGCTGCTGCGCCGCACGCTCGAGGAGACCGACCGCACGGCGATCGTGAAGTTCGCGCTGCGTCAGCGCACGCGGCTCGCGGCGTTGCGCGTGCGCGACGACGTGCTGGTGCTGCAGACGCTGCTGTGGGCCGACGAGGTGCGCGAGGCCGCGTTCCCGACGCTCGACGAGCCCGCGAAGGTCAGCGCCAAGGAGCTCGCGATGTCGTCGCAGCTCGTCGAGTCGTTCGCGGCCGACTTCACGCCCGAGGAGTACCAGGACGACTACCAGGCCCAGCTCCGCCAGCTCATCGAGGCCAAGATCGAAGCAGGGGACACGTTCAGCACCGAAGAGACCTTCGGCGAGCAGGAGGAGAAGGGCGGCGACGGCGCCGAGGTCATCGACCTGATGGAGGCGCTGCGCCGCAGCGTCGAGAGCTCGCGCGGCAAGAAGTCGGGTGACGCCAAGGGTGAGGTGCCAGCGAAGGAGGCTGCGTCGTCGGGCACCACGAAGAAGAAGAGCGAGCGCCCGACGGCGTCGCGCGCCTCGGGCGGCAAGGCCGCCTCGACCAAGGCGCCCGCCTCGACGAAGGAACCCGCGAAGAAGACGACGCGCAAGAAGGCCTCGGCGTGACGAGCCCCGGCGTGCCAGGCTGACGCCATGACTCACGACCAGCCCGAGAACCCCGACCTCGCCCGCCTCGTCGCCGAGGCCGAGCAGCACGAACGCGACCTCGTGCTCACGCGCTTCACGCACGACGACGCGTGGCGGCTCGGCTGCCTGCTCGTCGAGCTCGCCGCGGAGCGGTCCCTGCCGATCACGATCGACGTGCGCCGCGGGCCGCAGCAGGTCTTCCACGCCGCGACCGAGGGCACCACGCCCGACAACGACTCCTGGGTCCAGCGCAAGGTGCGCGTGGTCGAGCGGTTCGGCGCGTCGTCGTACCTCATGGGGCTGCGCGCCAAGGCCAAGGGGACGACGTTCACGGCGCAGCACGAGCTGTCGCTCCAGGAGTACGCGGCCCACGGCGGGGCCTTCCCGCTGCGGGTCGAGGGCGTCGGGGTGATCGGCGTCGTGACCGTGTCCGGCCTGGCCCAGCGCGACGACCACCTGCTCGTGGTCGAGGCCCTGCGGACGTTCCTGCGGACCGCCGCCTGACGCGCCCGCCGCGCCGCCGCGCCTGACCGGGTGCGCCGACCGATGAGTTCGCCGGTCCCTGCCGGTCGAACCTGAAGAGCGCGACGCACCGCGCGCCGCGCGGGAGGAGGAGTGCGATGAGACCGATCGTCCCGAGCCTGTGGTTCAACGGAGGACTCGAGGAGGCCGTGGCCTTCTACACCTCGGTGTTCCCCGACAGCTCCGTCGGTGACTCCCTGAGGATGCCCGACGGCACACTCGTCACCATCGACTTCACGTTGCAGGGGCAGCCCTTCAACCTCATCAACGGCGGCCCCGGCCACCTGTTCCCGTTCAGCGAGGCCGTCTCGTTCATCGTGCGCTGCGAGGACGAGGCGGAGGTCGACCGCTACTGGGACGCCCTGCTCTCGGGCGGCGGCACCGAGTCGCAGTGCGGCTGGCTCAAGGACCGCTATGGGCTGTCGTGGCAGGTCGTGCCGGTCGAGTTCGAGGAGCTCGCTCAGTCCGACGACCAGGAGGCCGTGGCGCGGATGATGGGCGTCATGATGCAGATGATCAAGCTCGAGATGCCCGCGCTGCGGGCTGCGTTCGCAGGGAGCTAGTGCGCCGTCGTCGTCGTGGTGCTCTCCTAGCGACAGTGCCGCGCGAGGCTCGGCCCTCGTCCCCGCCGGCATGGGGACGAGGGCCGAGGTCTGTGGTGCGGGTGCGGCGCCAGGCAGGGCGCCGCACCCCGAGGTGGGCCAGTCGCGGATCAGCCGCCGATCAGCACGACGTCGCGTCGTAGGGTGCGACGAGCGTCGCCGTCGACCCACCGGCCATGACGTCGAACGCGACCTCGCCGGCCGCGACCGAGGCGGAACGGGTCGCGAACCGCTGCGACGCGCTGCGGCCGGCGTCCACGCCCGCGAACGACTTGGAGCCCGCGCTCGTGCGGATCGTGACGTCCACCGCCTCGTCCCCGGCGTTGACCGCGCGGCCCGTGAGCTGGACCTTGCCCGCCACGCACTGGGCGCTCGCGGTGACGTCCACGGCCACGGGGGAGACGGGAGTCGTGGGCAGCTCGTAGGGCGCCACGTCGACCCGTCCGGTCACGGCGAGGTCGCCGTTCGCGGCATCCACCGTGACGGTCCGGCCCGCGAGCGAGCCTGCCGCGACGTCCGCCGCGGTGAGGGTGCGTCGCACCGTGCCGCACGAGGCCTCGGCTCCTGCCGCGAGCTCGGGCAGCGTGCACAGGCCCGTGGCCCCGACGCCCGTCAGCCGCACGTTGCCGGTGTTGCGCACCGTGACCTGGTTGACCACGACGTCGCCCGCGTTCACCGAGCCGGTCCCGTCGGTGTCCTCGACCGTGGGCTCGCCGACCGTCACCGCGAGCGAGGGGCGGCGGTCGACCAGGTCGACGGGCTCGCCCGTGAGAGAGACCGACGAGGCCTGGTCCGCGTTCATGTACCAGCGGGTCTCGGGGACGAAGAAGCCGTCCGCGAGGTCGCCTGCCGTCACCACGCGGTACGCGAGCGCGCACAGGTAGGTGCCGCCCGCGGGCAGGCTGCTCCAGTTGCAGCCCGGGGAGAGGTTCGTCAGGTTGCCCGTCGCGGTCGAGCGGTAGGCCGTGGTCCCGGTGTTGTAGACGCGGAACGAGTAGGGGACGCGCTCGCCGACCGTGTACGGCTGGGCCGCGACGTCACGGTCGGTCGTGTACTTCCCGAACACCGCGAGCGAGGTCACGGCTCCCCCCGCGGGGCCGCCGGTCACGGTCACGTAGCCGTACGCACGCGCCTGCGTGCCGTCGGCCGCGGTCAGGACGCTCTGGACACGGACGGGGTTGGCAGCCGTGGTCGCCGCAGCGGTCGCGGACGCCGTGAGCGCGACCTGCACCGTGGCGGTCTCGCCGACCGCGAGCGCCGGCACGTCGACCGTCGTCGCGCTCCAGCCCACGGGGGCGTCGATCGTCAGGCGCGAGGCGGCCAGCGGCGCCTGGTTCTGGTTGGTGACGCGGACGGGGACCTGGACCGTGGCGCCCGTCGCGACGGTCGTGTCCGGCACGACGGTCGAGGCGCACGTCGCGTTCAGCCACGCCTGGTCGAAGCTCGCGAACGAGATGGCGTTCATGCCCTGCGTCTCGTACAGGAGCCCGAAGCGCCCGTTGCCGAGCGGCGAGAGCGTCGAGTAGGCGCCCGACCCGGGGTTGACGACCCGGAAGCCCGGCCAGGTCGCACCGTCGTCGCACGAGAGACGTACGGTCACGTTCTCGCGGCCCGTGGTGCTGTTGGAGTTGCTGAACAGCAGCATCTTCGCCTCGGCCGAGCCCTCGGGGGCGTCGGGGTACAGTCGCGAGATCGACGCGTTGTTGGTCGGGTCGGGGAGCTGGCGGTCGAGCGTGACGGGGCCGTAGGTGTGCCCGCCGTCGCTCGAGAACGCGATCTTGCGGTACTTGCTGCCGGCCGAGTCGCGCGAGTTCATCATGACGCGCCCGTCGGAGAGCTCGACCGACTTGTTCTCGTCCATGCCCGTGCCGAAGGCCTCGCCGTGCTGCCACGTGGCGCCGTGGTCGTCGGAGTAGACGCTGTAGGCCTTGTAGGTCCCGCCCGTGCGGGCCGTGAACTGCTGGACCAGGCGTCCGGCGTGCTCGCCGTAGCGCAGCTGGATGCCCTCGCCCGAGGCCGCGAAGATGCCGGCCCACGAAGGGTCCTTGGCGCCCTCGGTGATGACGCGCCCCTCCCAGGTCTCGCCCCCGTCCTCGGAGACGCTGACCGCGGCGTGCAGGATCTGGCGGTTGGTCGGGTCGATGCCCGTGGCCGACCCGCCGAAGCCCTGGTCGAAGGACTTCACGTGGAAGTTGAAGATGGTGCCGGTCTCGCGGTCCACGACGTAGCTGGGGTCCGAGAACCCGTACTTGTCGGGGGAAGAGTTCGTCCCGTACCCCGCGGCCACGACGGTCGTGGGCTCCCAGGTCGCGCCACCGTCACGGCTCACGCGCTGCAGGATCGAGTTGGGCTGCGGGGCGTCGCCCGCGTTGAACGGGCGCCCGTCGTACGAGGCGAGGATCGTGCCGTCGTTCGTCGTGGTGAGGGCGGGGATGCGGTAGTTCGCGTAGCCCCCCGTGCCGCCGACCGCGAGGGTCTGCTCGGAGAACGTCCCCGGCCCGTCGGTCGCGGCGGGAGGGAACGGGTCGAACGCCTGGGCGCTCGCGGCCGGGGCCACGAGGAGCAGGGACAGCCCGGCCGCGAGGGCCGTGCGCGACCCGCGGCGGCGGGCGCACGCCGGTGAGCGCGGGTCGGGCGGGGGCGCTGGGGTGGAAGGGTGCAGTGGCATCAGATACTCCTGGCTTCGTCGGGTCAGAGCTCTTGGTGCACGGTGCGGTCCTGCGGGTGCCGTGCCTGCCCCGGGGCGCGGGGCGAGCACGGCGCGGACCTCCGCCTCGGCACCGAGTCGGGTGCGGGGGTCCGGTCTGTGGTGCTCCTGGTGCGAGGTGCCCGACGGCGGAGCGTGCGTCGGGCGGGAGGGTGCGGGACCGTCGTGGTCGTCGCGACCCGTGGTGCTGGTGAGGGCGTCCGGTCTGGGCCCGGGGCGTCGGCGGCGGTGCGGACGACCCAGGACGGGGCGGGTTCGGGCGGGAGGAGCGGGGGCGTCAGCGCGTCAGCGCGTCAGCGCGTCGACGAACCATCCCGTGACGCTCGTGGGGTGCGTGATCGCGGTCCCCACGACGACCGCCCACGCGCCCGCGTCGAGAGCGGACCGGGCCTGGGCGGGCGAGTGGACGCGGCCCTCGGCGATCACGGGCAGGTCGAGGCGGTCGACGAGCTCGGCGAGCAGCTCGAGGTCGGGCCCGTCGGTGCGGGGACGTTCGCCCGTGTACCCCGACAACGTGGTGCCGACCACGTCGACCCCGGCGTCGAGGGCCGCGAGCGCGTCGTCGAGGCTCCCGCAGTCGGCCATGACGAGGGCGGACGTGTGCTCGCGCAGCCCGGCGACCGTGCCCGCGAGGCTCAGGCGGTCGGGACGCGGGCGGCGGGTCCCGTCGATCGCGACGATCGTCGCGCCGGCCTCGGCGACCGCGACCGCGTGGCGCAGGGTCGGGGTGATGAAGACGCCGTCGGACCCGTCCTTCCACAGCCCCGTGACGGGCACCGTGATCCTGCGCTCCGCGAACGCACGCGTGACGTGCTCGATGTCGGCGATGCCCTGGACGCGGATGCCCGCCGCACCACCCTCGACCGCGGCGAGCGCGACCTGGGTCATGGTGCGCGGGTCGCGCATGGCCTCGCCCGGGTAGGCCTGGCACGAGACGACCAGCCCGCCGCGCAGGGCGATCAAGGGGTCCTGGGCGGGGGCGCCGGGCGGCGTCGACGAGCGGTCGGTCACGAGTTCCTCCGGGGAGCCGAGGGGGCGGACGGGACAGCGGTGACGAGGTCGAGGCCGACCTCGGGGTCGTGCGGGAGGGCGGTGGCACCGCCAGGGGTCCGGTCGTGCGCGGCGAGCGCGAGCCGGGCGGCACCGAGGACCGCGGCGTCCCCGCCGAGCACGGCCGGGACCACGGGCAGACCTACGAGCGGAGGCATGAGCTCGGAGGCGAGCGCGGCGCTCATGGTGTCCCACCAGAGCGCCCCGGCCCCGGCGAGCCCGCCGCTGACCACGACGACCTCCGGGTCGAGCATGTTCGCGACGCCGCCGACCGTGCGACCGAGCGCGGTCGCCGCGACGACGACCGCGTGCCGCGCGGTCGTGTCGACGTCGGCGACCTCGCACACGGCCCGTGCCGTCGTGTGCGCAGGGTCGCCGCCGAGCCGCAGGTAGAGCGCGTGCAGCGCGGGACCGGACCCGACGGCCTCGAGGTGGCCCGTGCGTGAGCACGTGCACGCGAGCCCTGCGGCCTCGGCCGCGGGAAGGTGCCCCAGGTGGCCCGCGACGTGCCGGGCGCCGTGCTGGGGCGAGCCGTCGAGCAGGAGCGTCGCGCCGACCCCCGTGCCCGCGGCGACCACGAGCGCGGTGCGCGTCCCCGCGCACGCGCCGAGCCAGTGCTCGCCCAGCGCGTGGGCGTGCACGTCGTTCTCGGCGAGCACGGGCAGGCGCGCCGCGAGGCTGCCGGAGGCCGCGAGCCGCGCCGCGACCCCGCCCGCGAGGTCGGTCCCGGCCCAGCCCGTGAGGGCGTCGGTCGCCGAGACCACGGTCCCGCGGCCCGAGTCGATCACCCCGGCCGAGCCGATGCCCACCCCGACCAGGAGGTCGGGCGAGCCGGATGACCCGGGCGCGTCGGCGCCGTCGGGCAGGACGAGGCCGACCAGGCGCGCGACCGCGTCGAGGATCGCGGCCGCCCCCTCCCGGGCCGGGGTGGGGACCCCGGCCCGGGCGAGGACCGTGCCGTCGTCGCGCACGAGCCCGGCGGCGATCTTGGTGCCGCCCAGGTCGATCCCGACGGCGGTGCGGTGGCTGATCGGGGAGCTCGTCACAGCAGCCCGGCCTCCGCGAGGATCACCTTGATCTGGTCGACGACCTCGCCCTCCAGGGCGGGGGCCGGCGTCGTCATGACGTTGGACTCGATCAGGCCGAGGAGCTGGAGCGAGGTCTTGAACGCGCCCAGGCCGCTCGCGCCGCCGCTGTAGCCGCGAGGCTGGAAGACGATCTCGAAGAGGGCCGCGAGCCGGTCCTGCTCGTCGCGCGCCGCGGTCCAGTCGCCGGCCTGCGCCGCATCCCACAGGCGCACGTAGCCCGCGGGGTCGACGTTGCCGAGGCCGGGGACCACGCCGTCGGCGCCGAGCAGCAGCATGCCGTCGACCACGACCTCGTGACCCGTGAACAGGCGCAGCGGGCTGCCGGCGGCACGGTTCGCCGCGACCAGGCGGCGGAAGCCGACGTCGTCGCCGCTCGAGTCCTTGACGCCCGCGATGACGCCCTCGGTGCCCAGTCGCACCAGCATGCCCAGGTCGAGCTTCGAGTGCACGCACACCGGGACGTCGTACGCGAACAACGGCAGGTCGCTCGCCGCGGCCACGCCGCGGAAGTGACGCTCGATCTCGTCGTCGTTCGTGCGGATGTACAGCGGGGCGGTCGCGACGACCGCGTCGACGCCCGCGTCGACCGCGCGCCGGACCTGGTCCGCGACGCGGTGCGTCGTCAGGTCGATCACGCCCGCCATGACGGGGACGCGGCCGGCCGTGATCTCGACGGCGGCCTCCATGACCTGGGAGCGACGGGCGTCGTCGAGATAGGCGACCTCACCGGACGAGCCGAGCACGAACAGGCCGTGCACGCCCGCGTCGAGCTGGCTGGTGATGACGCGCTCGAACGATGCGCGGTCGAGCTCGCCGTCCGCCGTGAGAGGCGTGACGACGGGAGGGATGACGCCGGAGAAGGTGGGCGTGGTCGGGGTGGGCACAGCGGACTCCAAGGATGGTGCGGTGGTGCCGGGCGGGACGACCGCCCGGCACCGGGTGGATGAGGGGGGGACCGTCAGAGCAGCGTCGGCGCGGCGCCGAGCAGGGTCCGGGTGTAGTCGTTCGTCGGGTGGTCGAAGACCTCCTCGGCCGTGCCCTCCTCGACGACCTTCCCGAAGTACATGACCGCGATGCGGTCCGAGACGTACCGGACGGTCTGGATGTCGTGCGAGATGAACACGAGCCCGAGGTTCAGGCGCGCCTTGAGGTCGGTCAGCAGGTTGAGCACCTGGGCCCGCACCGAGACGTCGAGCGCCGACGTGGGCTCGTCCGCGACGATCACGTCCGGGTCGAGCGCCAGGGCGCGGGCGATCGCCACGCGCTGGCGCTGGCCGCCCGAGACCTGGCTCGGCAGCACGTCGAGGGCCGACTGGGGAAGACCCACGAGGTCGAGCAGCTCGGACACGCGCTTCTCGCGGTCGCGCGGCGAGCCGATCCCGTGCACGTCGAGCGGGTCGCGCAGGATGTCGCGCACCAGCATGCGGCCGTTGAGGGCCGTCGACGGGTCCTGGAACACGATCGAGATCGCGCGCCCGAACTCCTTGCGGGTGCGGGCGTTGCGCTTGAGCACGCTGCGGCCGTTGAACACCACGTCGCCGCTCGTGGGGGCCTGGAGGCCCACCATGACCTTCGCGAGCGTCGACTTTCCGCAGCCCGACTCACCCACGATCCCGATGGTCTCGCCGCGCCGCACGGCCATGTCCACCCCGGCGACCGCGTGGACGCGGTCCGGGCGGAAGAGCTTGCCGGTGCGGGCCTTGTGCACCACGTGCACGTCCTTCAGCTCGAGCACGGGCGTGTCGTCGCTCATCGGGCACCTTCCTGGACGAGGAGACCGCTCTCGGTCGACTCCGTGTGGCTCGCATAGCGGTGGTCGGTCCCCGGCAGCGTGCGCAGCGGGGGCCGGGGCACGAACGCGTCCTGCGGTCGAGAGGACCGAGGCGCGAACCGGTCGCCCGTCGCGAAGTCGCGCGGGGACGGGACCGTGCCGGGGATCTGGTGCAGGCGCTCGGCGCCCGACTCGATCGACAGGACCGCCCCGAGGAGACCCCGCGTGTACTCGTGCTGGGGGTTCATGAGCAGGCTCGGCACGGGGGCCGACTCGACGACCTGGCCCGCGTACATGACCGTCACGCGGTGCGCGAGCGAGGCGACGAGCGCCAGGTCGTGGCTCACGAAGACCATGGCGAACCCGAGCTCGTCGCGCAGCTCGTTGAGCAGGTCCACGACCTGCTTCTGGACCGTGACGTCGAGGGCCGTGGTCGGCTCGTCGGCCACGACCAGGCGTGGGTCGCGGGTCAGTGCCATCGCGATGAGCACGCGCTGGCGCTGGCCGCCCGAGAGCTCGTGCGGGTAGCTCTTGAGCGTGCGCTGGGCGTCGAGGCCCACGAGCTCGAGGAGCTCGACCGCGGTGCGCGTCCCGCCACGCTTGACGAGCTGCGCCATCTGGGTGCGGATCAGCATCGACGGGTTGAGCGAGCTGAGCGCGTCCTGGTAGACCATGGCCATCTCGTGGCCGCGCAGAGCGTTCCGGCGGGCCGGGGTCGCCGTGAGCAGGTCCACGCCGTCGAGCAGGATCTCGCCCGTGACCTGCGCGGACGCGGGCAGCAGGCCCATGACCGCGAGGCTCGTGAGCGACTTGCCGCAGCCCGATTCGCCCACGAGCGCCATGGTCTCCCCGGGGCGCACCGCGAAGCTGATGTCGTCCACGACCGCCACGTCGCCGTGCCGTTCGGGGAACCGGATCGAGAGGTTCTTGACCTCGAGCAGGGGAGCGGCGTCGCCCGTGTAGACCAGGCGGTCGGAGCGCTCGCGCTCGGCCACCCGCAGGCGTTCGAGCTGGACCGCGAGGGCCTCGCGCTGGGCGGCGGCCGCCGCGACCGCGAGCTGCGGGTCGGGGATGACCGAGGTGTCCGCGACCAGCTCGTCGAGCACGCGAGGCTCGCGCAGGTCGGCCGCACCCGAGTACTCGAGGGGAGCGTCGGCGTCGGGCTCCGTGAGCGGGTCCGTGGCGTGCGCGGCGTCCTCGGACGCAGCGGCCGCGGCACGAGCCTCGGCCGGCTTGCGGGCCGCGGGGCGGACCATCGCGTCCGTCAGGCCCTCGGACAGGACGTTGAGCGAGAGGACCGTCAGGAGGATCGCCATGCCCGGGAAGAACGTCGCCCACCAGCCGCCGTTGAGCAGCAGGTTGCGCCCGTAGGCGATGACGTTGCCCCACGAGGGCTCGGGGTCCTGCACGCCCGCGCCGATGAACGACAGGCTCGCCTCGAACACGATCGCGTCGGCGACCAGGACGGTCGCGAACACCATGATCGGGGCGATGCAGTTGCGGGCCACGTGCTTCATCAGGATCAACGACGTCCGCGCTCCGATGACCTTCTCGGCCGACACGTAGTCCTCGCCGAACTGGCTCAGGACGTTGGCGCGGACGATGCGGGCGATCTGCGGGGTGTAGAGGAACGCGATCGTGAAGATGAGGACCGGCAGGGACTTGCCCCACACGGCCACGAAGACCACGGCCAGGGCGATGCCCGGGAAGGCCATGATGATGTCGAGGATGCGCATGAGCGTCTCGCTCACGGCCTTGTGGGCCGTCGCGGCGACCGAGCCGAGGATCGCACCGGCGACCAGGGCCACGGCAGTGGCCCCCAGGCCGATCACGAGCGAGTAGCGAGCACCGTAGACGATGCGCGAGAAGATGTCGCGACCCGTGCGGTCCGTGCCGAACCAGTGCTCGCCCGAGGGCGGCTGGGCCGGGGTGCCCGACTGCAGCGGGTCGTAGGCCGCGACGAGCGGGGCGAAGATCGCCAGGAGCGCGACCAGGAGCACGAACGCCAGGGCGATCTTGGAGCCCAGGGGGAGAGCGGCGAGGCGCAGACCCGGGCGGGACAGTCGTTCTGTCAGCTTCCGACGCATGTCACACCGTCCGGATTCGAGGGTTGACGACGAGATAGAGGAGGTCGACCAGGATGTTGACGACCACGAAGGTCAGGGCTACGGTCAGCGTCACTCCCTGCACCAGGGCCGTGTCGCTCGCGGTCACGCCGTTGAGGATGAGCTTGCCCATCCCGGGCAGGTCGAAGATGACCTCGATGATCACCGCGCCACCCATGAGGTAGCCGACGCGCAGGCCCAGCACCGTGATGGGCGTGATGAGCGCGTTGCGCAGGACGTTGCGTCCCACGACGACGCCGCGGGGCAGGCCCGAGCCGATCGCGGTGCGCACGTAGTCGCGGTCGAGCTCCTCGACCATGGCGGTGCGGACCACGCGGGTCAGCGACGCTGCGACGGGGATCGCGAGGGAGAGCGCGGGCAGGAACATCGAGGCGAGGAACATCCCGAAGTCGTCCGCGGGGTTCGTGTAGCCGCCCGAGGGAAACCAGTCGAGGCGCAGCGAGAACTGCTGGATGAGGAGGATCGCGAGCCAGAAGGACGGCGTCGCGACGCCCGCGATCGACAGGACGCGGATGACCTGGTCGGGCCACCGGTCGCGGTAGAGCGCGGCGCTCACGCCGAGCACCAGGGCCAGCACGACGGCGATCGCCAGCCCCATGAAGGTCAGCTGGAGGGTGAGCGGGAACGCGTTCGAGATGAGCTCGCTCACGGGCTGGGAGGGCGGCACGGTCATGCCCATGTCGCCGCGCACGAGGCCGGCGAGGAAGTTGCCGTACTGCACGAGCATCGGGTCGTTCAGACCGTTCGCCGCGCGGTAGGCCTCCTTGGCCGCGTCCGTGGCGGACTCGCCGAGGGCGTTGGTCGCCTGGTCGCTGGGCGCGAACTGCATGACGACGAAGACGAGCAGGGTGATGCCCAGGATCATGACGGGCAGGGCGAGCAGACGTCGTCCGGTCAGTCGTAGGAGCGCGGTCACGCGGTACTCCTCGGGGTCGGGGTGGGTGGCGGCGGCGCAGGGAGGGGCGCCGCCGCCACCCGGAACACGGGGACGTCAGGCGGTGCGGGAGACGTCCAGGAAGGACAGGCCCGTGACGGGGATGGGCTTGAACCCGGTGAGCGCGGAGTCCTCCCAGGCCGTGGGGAGCTTGCGGTGCAGCAGCGGGTAGAGCGGGACCTCGTCCGAGAGGATGTCGTAGATCTCGCCCCAGGTCTTCTTCTGCTCGGTCGCGTCCTGCTCGGCAGCGCCCGCGTCGAGCAGGCGCGTGACCTCGGCGAACTCGGGCGTGCTGGCCCAGCGGTAGCGCTTGACCGGCCACACCGAGCCCGAGTACCACCAGCGCAGGAGGAGGTCGGGGTCGTTGCCGAAGACCGACGGGTCGCCCGGGGCGACCATGACCTCGAGCTGGCCGTCGTCGACCTTCTTGTACTGGCCGCCGGACTGGCCGATGTCGAGCGTCGTGGAGATCCCGACCGCGTCGAGGTCCTCCTTGATGAGCGGGGCGACGTCCTTGACCCAGCTCGTGTCGGTCGTCAGGAGGGTGATCGACAGGTCGCTCACGCCGGCGTCGGTCAGGAGCTTCTTGGCCTTGGCCGGGTCGTACGTGTAGACCGTGCCGGCCTCGACGTAGGACGGGTGCTCCTTGTGCAGGAAGCTCGTGGCCGCGGTCGCGTTGCCCAGCAGGCCCGTGCTGATGATCTTGTCCATGTCGAGCGCGTGGAAGAACGCCTGGCGCACGCGCTTGTCCGTGAACGGCGCCTTGGTGCAGTCGAACATCATGAAGAGCAGGCCGAACGACTGGACCGACTCGACCGTGACGGCGTTGGAGAGGCGCTCGACGTCGAGGTAGGGCACGTCCTCGATCGACTGGACGCGACCCGACTCGACCGCGGTCACGCGGGCGGCCGCGTCGGAGAGCAGGTTCCAGGTCATGGCCTTGGCGAGCGCCGGGCGCGAACCGTTGTACGCGTCGAAGCGCTCGAACGTGATCTTGTCGTCGACCGTGGCGCTCGTGAGCTTGTACGGGCCGGTGCCGACGGGCAGCGAGTCGTACGCCTTGGGGTCGGCCTCGACGATGGCCTTCGGGACGATCTTGACGACCGAGACGCGGTCGACGAACAGCCCGAACGGGTAGTTGAGCGTGAACGTGACCGTCTTGTCGTCCTTTGCCGTGACCGAGGCGAGGAACGGCAGGAACTGGGAGTAGAGCGAGGCGTTCGCCGGGTCGAGGACGCGGTTGAAGCTGAAGACGACGTCGTCGGTCGTGACGGGGGAGCCGTCGTGGAAGGTGGCCCCGTCGCGGAGCGTGACCTCCCAGGTGGTCTCGTCGATCTTCTTGGGCAGCTCCTTGCCGAGCGCGGCGTAGGGCGTGCGGGCTGCGGGGTCGAGCTCGACGAGCCCCTCGAGGACGTGCCAGTTGGCGGCCATGGTCACGGCGCCCGACGTCGTCATGGGGTCGAAGCCCGTGGACAGGGCGTACGAGATGCCGGCCTCGATCGTGCCGTCGAGGTTGGGCTTGGCCCCGCTGCCGGCGGGGGTGGTCTGCGGGTCGGCCGAGGTGGACGCGGGTCCGCCACAGGCGGCGACCGCGCTCGCCAGGACCGCTCCTGCGCCGATCACGCCGGCGAGCTTGAGGAAGCTGCGGCGAGAGGTGTCGGTCGCGTTCGTGCTATTCGCCATCGAGGTAGCCATGAACTCTCCAGATATAGGACGTCTGATGTCTGACGCTGGTAGGGTTGAACGGTAGAGGCAATTCCTGAGGAGGTCAAGGCGCATGACAGCTACCGATCCCGTGGATCATGGGGGATTCGCTCGACAGGGGGTTCGTCCCCCGACGACGACGGAGCAGATCAAGGAGTACATCCTGCGGGCCCACCTGCGGCCCGGTGACCTGCTGCCCACCGAGGCCGAGCTGTGCTCGCTGCTCGGCGTCAGCCGGTCGAACGTCCGGGAGGCGATCCGGACGCTCGCGGCGCTCGACATCGTCGAGGTGCGGCACGGGTACGGCACGTACGTGGGGCAGCTCTCGCTCAAGCCGCTGGTCGAGGGGCTCGTCTTCCGCGGGGTCCTGATCCCGGGGGACGACTTCTCGGCGCTGCGCGAGGTCGTCGAGGTCCGCCAGGCGCTCGACATCTCGATGGCCGAGCAGATCGTCACGGAGATGGCCGGGAGCAGGAACCCCGAGCTCGAGCGGCTCGTCGCGGAGATGGAGCGCAAGGCGCGCGCGGGTGAGGACTTCTTCGAGGAGGACCGCGCGTTCCACTCGCACCTGCTCGCCCACCTCGACAACTTCCTGGTGGCCCAGCTCGGCACCGCCTTCTGGGACGTGCACCAGGTCGTCTCGCCCAAGCTCGGCCTGCCGGCCCCCGACCAGATCGACCTCACGGCCAAGGCGCACGGGGCCATGCTCCGCGCTGCCGAGGCCGGGGACGCCGAGGCCTACCGCGACGCCGTCGTCGCGCACTACGCGCCCCTCCGGGACGCGCTCACGCAGATGGCCTCGACGGTCGAGGAGGGGCGCGTCGCCGCGGCAACGGCCGCCGGTGCCCAGGAGTCCCAGGGCGTGCGGGGCGGTGTCGTGTGAGCGGCCCGTCGCTCGGCCCGGGCTCGCGGGTCGTGCTGATCGGTGACTCGATCACCGACGCGGGTCGCCTCGCCGAGGGGGAGTTCGGCCTGGGGCACGGCTATGCGGCCCGTGTCGCGGGTGTGTGCGGGCGTCGCGGCGTCACTGTCCTGAACCGGGGGGTGGGTGGCCACCGGGTGGTCGACCTCCAGGCGCGCTGGGACCAGGACGTCCTCGCGCTGGAGCCCGACCTCGTCTCGATCAAGATCGGCATCAACGACACGTGGCGCCGCTACGACGCGGGCGACGAGACGAGTGCCGAGGACTTCGAGGCCGGGTATCGCGACCTGCTCGACCGCACGCTCGCCGGTGCTCCGCAGGCGGCGCTCGTCCTGGTCGAGCCGTTCCTGGTGCCCGTGCGCCCGGAGCAGTGGGGCTGGCGCGAGGACCTCGACCCGAAGATCCAGGTCGTGCGCCGGCTCGCCGGGGCCTACGGCCTGCCGCTCGTGGCGACCGACGGGCCCTTCGCCCAGGCCGTCGCGACGAGCGGGCTGGGTCCCCAGGCGTGGGCGTACGACGGTGTCCACCCCACGCCCGCGGGCCACGACCTCCTCGCCGAGGCCTGGTTGAAAGTTGTACATCTGCGCTAGTACTTCCGTATCTCTTGCCTCCGGCGTCGAGGTGACTGATTCTTAGTGCGTGGTTCAAGGCTAAAACACGCACAACCAGTCATTAGGCAAGGGAGCTCAATGAAACCGGTCGTACAGCGCCGCCCCGCGACCCCCCGTCGCGGCGCACCGCCTTCATCCCGAGTCCTCGCTGCCTCGATCGCCGCACTGGCGCTCGTGGGCACAGGCCTCGTCTCCGTCCCTGCCGGCGCGGCACCCGCCGCGCCGGCAGCGACCTCGCTCGCGGCAGCCGCCGCCGCCCCCAAGCCCGTGACCCCCGAGGTCCCCGTGGATGCGGCGGGCAAGCCGCTCGGGGCGATCACCCAGGTCACGGCCGTCGGCAACAAGGTGACTCTCACGGCGGGCACCGGCGCCTACCGTGTGACGTTCCTCGACGACGAGACGCTGCGCGTCGAGGCCGACCCCTCGGGGACGTTCTCCGACCCGGCGAACACGCCCCAGGGCGACGCGACGCGCACGGCGAACATCGTCGTCGGGCTCGACGAGTTCGCAGGCGCCACGCCGACCGTGACCGAAGGCGCGACCATCACGCTCGCGACCGCGAAGGTCACCCTGAAGATCGACAAGACCACGGGCCGCATGACGCTCGTGCGTGCCGACGGCTCGGTGGTCTGGGACGAGTCGGCGCCCCTCTCGTTCGGTGCCTCGTCCGCGACCCAGCACCTGCGCACGGCGTCGGACGAGCAGTTCCTCGGCGGCGGCATGCAGAACGGCCGCTCGATCCACACGGGCGCGACCATCAACATCGCGCGGAACTTCGACTGGGACGACGACGGCTACCCCAACGCGGTGCCGTACTACATGACGTCGAACGGCTACGGAGCGCTGCGCAACACGTTCGCCCGAGGGACCTACGCCTTCACGGACGAGGCCACGACGACCCACGAGGAGCGGCGCTTCGACGCCTACTACTTCGTCGGCGACTACAAGGGTGCGCTCGACGGGTACACCCAGCTCACGGGCCGCCCCCTCATGCCGCCCGTCTACGCCCTCGAGTACGGGGACGCCGACTGCTACAACCGCTCCAACCCCACGTACTCGTCGTCGGGCTTCGGCGACCCGGAGGGGATCAAGCAGAAGACGCCGCAGGCGGCGATCACGGCCGCGCGCTTCAAGGAGAACGACATGCCGGCGGGCTGGATGCTCGTCAACGACGGCTACGGCTGCGAGTACCAGGACCTGCCGGAGACGGTCGCCCAGATCGCCGAGGACTCGGACCTGGTCACGGGCCTGTGGACCCAGCGGTCGCTCACGAACCAGGAGTACGAGGTCGGCGAGGCGGGCGTGCGCATGCGCAAGCTCGACGTCGCGTGGGTCGGCAACGGCTACCGCATGGCGCTGACGGGCTGCGAGTCCGCCTACAAGGGTTTCGAGGACTACTCGGACGCGCGCGGCACGTCCCTCATGGTCGAGGGATGGGCGGGGTCGCAGCGGTGCGGCATGCAGTGGACGGGTGACCACTCGGGCAACCTCGACGCGGTGCGCTGGCAGATCTCGGCGCTCACGGGGGCCGGGAACTCGGGGCTCGCGTTCAGCACGGGCGACGTCGACGGGATCTTCGGTGGGTCCACGAAGTCCTACGTGCGCGACCTGCAGTGGAAGGCCTTCGCGCCGGCCCTGTACTCGATGAGCGGCTGGGCGTCGGTCGACAAGCGCCCGTGGCTCTACGGCGACGAGGCCACCGAGATCAACCGCAAGTACCTCCAGCTGCGGCAGAGGCTCATGCCCTACATCTACACGCTCGCGGCCGGGTCCCACGAGACGGGCACGCCCATGATGCGCTCGCTCGCGCTCGAGTACCCGCAGGACCCCATGTCCTACGGGGCCGAGGCGAACAACGAGTTCCTGCTCGGCGAGGACTTCCTCGTCGCGCCCGTGTTCTCCGACTCGGAGATCCGCAACGGGATATACCTGCCCGAGGGGCGTTGGGTCGACTACTGGACGGGCGACGTGCTCGACGGCGGTCGCGTGCTCAACGGGTACAGCGCCCCGCTCGACACGCTGCCCGTGTTCGTGCGGGCGGGTGCGGTCGTCCCGCAGGGCCTGGTGGCGCGCAACGCGTCGCTCGTGCCCGAGGACTCGGCGATCACGCTCGACGTCTACCCCCAGGGCGACGAGAGCTTCACGCTGTACGAGGACGACAAGCTCACGCGTGCCTACAAGGACGACGCGACGTCGTCCCAGGAGCTCACGGTCTCGGCCCCCGAGCAGGACGGTGGTGACGTGACGGTCACGGTCGGCGAGCGGGTCGGGGACTACGCGGGCAAGGCTGCGGCGCGCCCGTACCTGCTCGACGTCCACACCGGCTCGGCGCCCTCGGGTGTCACGGTCGGGGGAGCGGCGCTCACGCAGGTCGCCGACGCGGCGGCCCTCGAGTCCGCCACGACGGGATGGTTCTACGACGCGTCGGCACCGGGTGGTGTGGTCCGCGTCAAGCTCGGCGCGATCTCGTCCGACGCCTCGGCGACCGTCGTCCTGGCCGGGACCAGCGCGGTCGGCGGCAAGGACTCCGACGCGGGCCGTGCCTCGGTGACCG
Source organism: Oerskovia enterophila (assembly GCF_044748475.1). Taxonomy (NCBI): domain Bacteria; kingdom Bacillati; phylum Actinomycetota; class Actinomycetes; order Micrococcales; family Cellulomonadaceae; genus Oerskovia; species Oerskovia enterophila. Next base: position 485,685 of record NZ_JBIVFZ010000003.1, on the reverse strand, counting down.
TGGGCCTCGCGGCCCAGGTCTTCCAGGGGCAGGAGACGACGGCGGAGCTCACCTTCACCAACACCGGCACCAAGGCCAAGACCGACCTGGTGATCGAACCCGTCCTCCCTCAGGGCTGGACGCTCGTGAGCAGCACCGGGACGACGGCGGCCTCGGTCGCGCCGGGGGCGAGCGTGACGGCCCGCGTGGTGGTCTCGCCGGCCGCGGGGTCCGCGGCCGGGCAGCAGACCGTGGGTGCGCGTGCGACCTACCGCGACGCGGCGGGCGACGAGCGCACGGTGGCGGGGGCCAACCAGCTCTACGTCGCCTACGGCACCCTGGCGGCAGCCTTCAACCACGTGTCCGTCACGTCGCTCGCGACCAAGGACGCCGGCAACTTCGACGGCGGGGGAGCCTCGTTCTCGGAGGACGCGCTCGCGGCCGCCGGGGCCACGTGGGGCGAACCCCTGACCGTGACGAGCGGCGAGGACACCATCGAGTACACGTGGCCCGCGGCAGCGCCGGGCGTCGCCAACTCGATGGCCCTCGACGGTCAGACGGTCGCGCTCTCGGGCAAGGGGACGCACCTCGCGTTCCTCGGCTCGGCGTCCGCCGGGGCTGGCGTCACTCCCGAGGTGACCATCACCTACGCGGACGGCACCACGTCCAAGCAGTCGTTCTTCTTCCCGAACTGGCTGCTCCAGGGCGGTCTGAACGGGTCGAGCGTCGCGGTCGCGAGCCAGGGCCGCAACAACAAGAACAACCCGGCGGGGTACGAGTACCCGACGTACAAGTACCAGGTCTACTCCGACACCGTGATCCTCAACCCGGCCAAGGAGCTGCGGTCCGTCACGTTCCCGGTGCAGACCAACGCCAAGCTGTTCGCGATGAAGGTCGCCACGCTCGGGCTGCCGGAGGCACCGCAGGGGACGGTCTGGGCCTCCGACCTCACGTGGACGTCGGCGACCAACGGCTACGGCGTGATCGGCAAGGACGTCGCCAACAAGGACTCGGCCTCCTCTCCGGACAAGCCGCTCGTCATCAACACGACGCCCGAGCTCAAGAAGACCTACACCAAGGGGCTGGGCGTCCACGCGGCGTCGAAGGTCACGTACTACCTCGGCGGGCAGTGCACGGCGTTCACCGCGGACGTCGGGCTCGAGGACCCCTTCAAGGGGTCGGTGATCTTCAAGGTGGACGTCGACGGCGCCAACCGGTACCAGGGCACCACGTTCCAGGCGGGCTTCCCGACCGAGCAGGTCTCGGTCGACGTCACGGGGGCCCAGTACATCGACCTGGTCGTCGACCCCACGAGCCCGGGCGCCATCAACGGCGCGCACGGCGTGTGGGGCGACGCGAGGTTCACGTGCGCCGAGCCTGCCCCGGAGATCGCCTTCTCGGCCGAGGCCTCGGCCAAGCGCAGCGGCGCCTCGGTGCTCCTGTCGGTGCGCGCCGTCAACGAGGAGGACGTCCCGGTCGACGTCGCCGTCACGACGCCCTTCGGCACCAAGACGTTCGTCGGCGTGCTGCCGGGCAAGAGTGCGAGCCAGAGCTTCAACGCTCGGGCCGCGACGATCCCCGCGGGTGAGGTCACGGTCACCGTGACCAGGACCGTGGACGGGAAGAAGGTGAGCGTCGACCGGACCGTCGCGTACGGCGGGGTCGGCTGACCTGACGAGGGGGACGGGGATGCCGTCGGGCGGGCCGAGGCTCGACCGACGGCGTCCCCGGACGCCTTGCCGCTGCTCGGAGGTCGGTGCGAACCGACCTCCGGCCTCGTGTCACCCTGGCGGTCAGGGCCGAGACAGTGGAGACTGGCTCGTGGGCCCTCGGGCCCCCTGACCGTCGTCGTACCGGACGCACCACGCTACGGACCGTGGGAGCCCCGGGCGAGGCACGAGGGAATCCCCCGCGCTGCTCGCAGGGCGGGGGTACCGCATAGAGGTGTGCGGGAGGGAGAGGCGCCGGTTGCCACTGGGGGCGAACGGCGCCTCTCGCATGTCCGGCGACGAAGGAGCGCCCTGCCCGACGGCGACGCGCCGCCTGCCTGTGGCCGGCCGGGCCCGGCGTCCTCAGGCGCGCTGTGCGCGCAGCGCGATCATCTGGTCGATCAGGGCGAGCAGGTCGTCGATCGACCCGCCCTGGGGTGTCGCCGCGTTCGCGGGCGAGGCGCCGCTCGCGAAGTGCTCGCTCGCCTGGGCGTAGAGGCCGTCGCCGATGAGCATGATCGCGCGGGTCAGCACAGGGTCGCCGACGACCTCGAGCACGGCCCCGGCCCAGGCGTCGTGCGCGTCGTCGAGCGCGGCGCGTGCCTGCGGGTAGCTGCCCTGAGCGAGCCGCGAGACCGCGACGTAGACGAGCTCGAAGTCGCTGTCGGAGTCGGCCGACGTGCGGATGAAGTAGTCCACCGGGCCTGCGGGGGCTGTGCGCATGGCGTCGACGTCGGCCGCCGTGAGGTCTCGCAGGTGCTCCATGAGCCCCTCGGCCAGCGCGACCTTGGACCCGAAGTGGTAGAGCAGGCCGCCCTTGGACACGCCGGCCTCGGCGGCGACCGCGTCGAGCGTGGTCGCGCGCTCTCCCTGGGTCACGAGCAGGGTGGCGAAGGCCTCGAGGACCTTGGCGCGAGCGGCGGGGGGCGGCGGCATCTTGAAAGTGTACCGACCGGACGGTTACTATACCGTCTGGACGGTTGGCAGTCCGGCGCCACAGCGCCGCCCCAGCCGTCCTCGTACGTGAAAGGACGCTCCCGTGACTCTCGTCCAGGACAACCGGACGCCCCGGGACCCGAACGGCCCCGTCGGCGCACCGCAGGACCCCACGACCCCTACCGGTGGCACGCCCCTGACCCGCAGGCGCCGGTGGGTCGCGCTCGCCGTGCTCATGCTCCCCGTGCTGCTCGTCTCGATCGACAACACGGTGCTGACGTTCGCGCTGCCGCAGATCTCCGAGGCGCTGCGCCCCACGGGGACCCAGCTGCTGTGGATGATCGACATCTACCCGCTCGTGCTCGCGGGCCTGCTCGTCTCGATGGGCTCGTTCGCGGACAGGATCGGCCGGCGCAGGCTCCTGCTCGTCGGCGCGGTCGGGTTCGCTCTGCTCTCCGTCGTCGCGGCCTACGCTCCGAGCGCCGAGGCGCTCATCGCCTCGCGCGCGGGGCTCGGGTTCTTCGGCGCCATGATCATGCCGCCCACGCTCTCGCTGCTGCGCAACATCTTCACCGACCGTGAGGAGCGGCGGCTCGCGATCGCGATCTGGGCCGCGGGCTTCGCCGCGGGCAACGCGATCGGGCCCATCGCCGGCGGGTTCCTGCTCGAGCATGCCTGGTGGGGCTCGGTCTTCCTGCTGGCGGTGCCCGTCCTCGTGCTGCTCCTCGTGCTCGCGCCGGTCTTCGTGCCCGAGTCCAGGGACTCGAACCCCGGCCGCGTCGACGTGGTCTCGATCGTGCTCTCCATGGCGACCATGGCGCCGATCGTGCTCGGGATCAAGACCCTCGCGAAGTCCGGTCCCAGCGCGCTGGCGTTCGGGGCGCTCGTGCTCGGCCTCGTGGCGGGCTGGGTCTTCGTGCGCCGTCAGCTCGGGCGCCCGGACCCCATGATCGACGTCCGGCTGTTCCGCAAGGGCGAGTTCTCGGGGGCCGTGGTCATCAACCTGCTCTCGGTCTTCTCTCTCGTGGGCTTCCTGTTCTTCGTGTCCCAGGACGTGCAGCTCGTGCTGGGGCTGAGCCCCATGAAGGCGGGCTACGCCCTGCTGCCGGGCCTGGTCGCGATGGTGGTCGCGGGCCTCCTGGTGGTCCGGGTCGTGCGCAGGGTGCGCCCGTCCCACGTCGTGGCGGTCGCGATCCTGTTCGCCGCCGCGGGGTACGCGATGGTCGCCCTGACCGCGGGGGCGAGCACCCTGACCGGGCTCGTGGTCGCGTTCGTGGTCCTCGCGATCGGGATCGGCGCCGCGGAGACCGTGTCGAACGACCTGATCGTCTCGGCGGTCCCCGCCGACAAGGCGGGCGCCGCCTCGGCGATCTCGGAGACCGCGTACGAGGTCGGGGCCGTGCTCGGCACGGCGGTGCTGGGCAGCATCCTCACGGCCTCCTACCACCGCAACGTCGTCGTGCCTGACGGGGTGCCCGCCGCGGACGCGGCGGCGGCCGCCGAGACGCTCGGCGGCGCCACGCAGGTGGCGCAGACGTTGCCGACCGAGCAGGCGCAGGCGCTGCTCGCCTCGGCGCACGAGGCGTTCGGCAGCGGCGTCGGGACCACGTCCTGGATCGGCTTCGGGCTCATGCTCGTGGCGTCGGTCATCGCGCTCGTGGCCCTGCGTTCCGCACGCGCGTGAGATTCACCCGGATGCCGGCGAGCGTGCCCGCTGGCATCCGGGCGTCCGATCCGCAAGGGTGAGAGGTGATGAATCGTCCCCGTCGCACCCCGCCCCGCTGGGTCCGTTACACGCTGTCCGTCGTCGCCCTGCTCGTCCCGTGCGTCGTGTTCGGCGTGACCACCGCGACCGCGGACCTCAGCCTGGGCCCGCACGAGGCCCGGTACGAGGTGACGACCGACAGCCTCGTCGTGGTCGACCTCGGCCCGCTCGGCACGCTCGAGATCGACTCGCCGCTCCCCGTGGGTCTCGGTGCACGGATCACGGTCGAGGAGATCCCCGCGGACCTCACGGCGTTCGACCAGGCGACGACCATCGCCGCCCTGACGCAGGACCTCCAGGGGTACCTGCAGTTCTTCGGCGGGCCGCAGGACACGATCGAGCAGGTCACGCGCAGCCTCGTGGCCGACGCCGCGCGGCGGACGGGCCTCGCGATCCTGGTGGTCGCGGCCGCGGGCGCGGGGTTCTACCTGCTCCTCGGAGCGGCCCGACGGCGTGAGATCGGCGAGGCGGTCGCGCCGAGGACCTGGGAGATCACCGCGGGCGTCGTCGTGGTCTCGCTCGTCTTCGGTGCGCTGTCCGCCTCGGCCGAGGAACCGTCGACGACCGACTCGCGCCCCGCATCGGCGGTCTTCGCGGGCACCCCGCTCGAGGGAGCCCGGATCACGGGCCGCCTCGCGGGCGTCGTCGACACCTACGGCGGCATGCTCATGAACGCCTACAAGGACAACGAGGCCTTCTACGCCCGCGCGAACACGGCGCTGGGCGTCGCGTGGGACGAGCGCGACGTGCTCGAGGAGGAGGCCGCCGCCCAGCGGGAGGCCGACGAGCAGGCCGCGCGGGACGCAGCCACCGAACCGCCCGCCGAAGGGCAGCAGGGGGTCGACGGCGGCGTCGCGGGCGACCAGGTGGGCCCGGACGACCCGACCGGCGCAGACGGTGCGGCCCAGGACCCTGCGGGCGAGGCGCCGTCGGGCAGCGAGGGCGACCAGGTGACCGAGGGCGCGGAAGGCCCTGCTGCGCGTCGAGGCGCGACCCCCTCGGACGGCTCGACCGAGTCGCCGTCCGCGACCCCCGAGGACGAGCTCGTCTCGATGCTCGTGGTGAGCGACCTGCACTGCAACATCGGGATGACCCCGCTGATCCGCACCGCGGCCGAGCGCTCCGGGGCGAGCGTCGTGCTCAACGCGGGCGACACGACCATGAACGGCACGAGCGTCGAGCAGTTCTGCGTGAACTCGTTCACGTCCGCTGTCCCGGACGGCGCCACGATGGTCGTCGCGGACGGGAACCACGACAGCGTCGAGACCTCGGCGCAGGAGCGCAAGCGAGGCGTCAAGATCCTCGACGGCGACGTGATCGAGGTCGACGGGGTCCGCATCCTCGGAGACCGGGACGCGCTCGAGACCAGGATCGGTGCCGGGTCCAAGGCCGCCCGTCCCGAGACCCCCGCCGAGCAGGCCGAGCGGCTCGCGCAGACCGCGTGCGACGCCAAGGACGGGATCGACCTCCTGCTCGTGCACTCGCCGCGTGCCGGGAACGAGGCCCTCGAGACGGGCTGCGTCCCGCTGCAGGTCTCGGGGCACACGCACCGCCGCAGCGGGCCCGAGCAGTTCGGTCTGGGCATCCGGTACGTCAACGCGAGCACCGCGGGGGCCGAGTCGGGGGAGCCGACCGTCGGGCCGCTCAAGGGGGTCGCGGAGATGACCGTCCTGCGCTTCGACCCCGTGCTGCGCGAGTTCGTCGACTGGCAGCTCGTGCAGGTCTTCCCCGACGGCTCCGCGCAGGTCGGCGCCCGCGAGGCGTTCCCCGTGCCGGTGCCGGAGGAGGTCCTCGACGGGACCGGCGAGGGCACCGAGGCGCCGGACGGGACGGGGACCGGTGACGGCGTCGACGGGACCGGTGACGGCGCGGACGGGGCGCCCGCCGCGACCATCACGGACGACTCCGCGAAGGAGGAGTGAGGGGCTCGTGCGCGACTCCGACGGAGCGGGTGAATCGACCGGTCGCGGTCCCGACCCCGACCGCGGACGCGGCAGAATACGCGGTATGAGCAGAGGTGCCCGATGGATCCTCGCCGCGATCGTCGCGGCGCTGGTGATCGTGCTCGCGGGTCCATACCTGGTCGCACGGCTCTCGGCCGGCACGGCCCCGCCGCCCCTCGGGCTCCAGACCCCGGGGGAGACGGCCTCCCCGACGGCCACGCCGGACCCGGGCCCGTTCGACCCCGACGGCACCTGGGTCGTGGGCGCCGGGTCGCAGGCGGGCTACCGGGTGGACGAGGTGCTCAGCGGGGAGAAGGGCACGGTCGTCGGCCGGACCGACGAGGTCGGAGGGACGCTCGTCGTGACGGACGGCGAGCTCGTCCGGGCCGAGATCACGGTCAAGACCGGGTCGATCGCGAGCAGCAGCGTGGTGCGCGACGACGCGTTCCGGCGCCTGCTCGAGACCGACGTCTTCCCCGACGCGGTGTTCATCCTCACCGAGCCGGTCGACCTCGAGGGTGTCGAGGAGCGCGACGAGCCCCTCACGGTCCAGGCGCGCGGCACGCTGACGATCCGCGACGTGACCGAGCCCGTGACCGTGACGCTCGAGGCGCGGCGCTCGGGCGACGGGGTCCAGGTCAGCGGTGCGATCCCCGTGACCTTCGTCGACTACGGCGTGCACCTGCCCGAGCTGCCGTTCGTGACGGTCGAGCCCTCGGGGACGGTCGAGATGCTGCTCGAGCTCGAGCGTGTCCCGGAGGCGCCGTCCCCGGCGCCCACCTCGCCCTGAACCTGTTCGAGGAACCCGTTCGATCCGCCCTGAGGACTCGACGCGGCACCTCGTTCGTGGTTAAAGTTCGGTATGCCGAACTTTCAACTTCGCACAGGGGTGAAAGGTCTCCTCGGAGGCCTGACGGCCCTGCTCCTCGCCGCGGCGTGCGCGGCCGACACCGCCCCGGGCGAGCCCGCCGGAACCTCCGCCGACCATCCGGCGGCGAGCGACGCCGTCGGGCGTCTCGAGGTCCTGACGACCTTCACCGTCCTGGCCGACATGGCCCGCGAGGTCGGTGGAGAGCACGTCGAGGTCTCCTCGCTCACCAAGGTCGGCGCGGAGATCCACGGCTACGAACCCACACCCGCGGACCTGCGGCGCGCTGCGAGCGCGGACCTGGTCCTCGACAACGGGCTCGGGCTCGAGAAGTGGTTCGAACCCTTCGTCGCACGCCTCGACGCGCCCCACGTCACGGTCTCGGACGGCGTCGACGTCCTCTCGATCGCCTCGGGCGCGTACGACGGGCGGCCCAACCCGCACGCCTGGATGTCGCCCGTCAACGGCGCGATCTACGCGCGCAACATCGGTGAGGCGTTCGCCGTCGCGGACCCTGCGCACGCTGCGGACTACCGGGCGAACGCGACCGACTACGCCGAGCGCATCGAGACCGTGGGGCGCGAGCTCGCTGCCGAGGTCGAGCAGGTGCCCGCGGGGTCGCGCGTCCTGGTGACGTGCGAGGGGGCGTTCTCCTACCTGGCGCGCGACGTCGGGCTCGACGAGAAGTTCCTGTGGCCGGTCAACGCCGACCAGCAGGGCACGCCCCAGCAGGTCGCGGGCGTGATCGACCACGTGCGTGACAACGGCGTGCGCGCGGTGTTCTGCGAGACGACCGTCTCGGACTCCGCGCAGCGCCAGGTCGCCGCGGAGACGGGCGCGACGTACGCGGGCACGCTCTACGTCGACTCGCTCTCCCGGCCCGACGGCGACGTCCCCACCTACCTCGACCTCCTCGCCTACGACGCGCGCGTCATCAGCGAGGGTCTGCGGGGCGAGTCGTGAGCGCGGGTGTCGGGAGCGGTGCGGTGGCACCAGGGACGGACGCGGGGTCGGCCCTGGCCCGGAGCGCTGCACCGGTCGAGCCTGCTGAGCCCTCTGCACCTGCAGCCCTGGCGGTCCGCGGGCTCACGGTCCGCTACCGCGAGACGCTGGCCCTCGAGGACGTCGCCCTCTCGCTCGCCCCGGGCACCGTGACCGGGCTCATCGGGGCCAACGGCTCGGGCAAGTCGACGCTCTTCCGGTCCGTCATGGGCATGACGCGCGGCAGCGGCGTCACCCAGGTGGGAGACGTCCGGATCTACGGCCGAGACGCCGACGCGGCGCGCAAGGACGGGCTCGTGGGATACGTCCCGCAGTCCGAGGACGTCGACTGGTCCTTCCCGGTCGACGTGCGCGACGTCGTGACCATGGGGCGCTACGGGGGGCTCGGACCCACGCGCCGCGCCCGCGCCGAGGACCGGCGGGCCGTGGCCGACGCCCTGGACCGCGTGGGGCTCGCCGACCTCGCGCACCGGCAGATCGGGAGGCTGTCGGGCGGGCAGCGCAAGCGCGTCTTCGTGGCGCGCGCGATCGCGCAGGGCGCGCGGCTGCTGCTGCTCGACGAGCCCTTCGCCGGGGTCGACAAGGTCTCGGAGGCGCAGATCACCTCGGTGCTCCGGAGCCTCGCCGCCGCGGGTTGCGCCGTGCTCGTCTCGACGCACGACCTCGCGTCGCTGCCCGACCTCGTGGACGACGCGATCCTCCTCCAGCGACGCATCATCATGACCGGGCCGCCCGACGTGGTGCTGCGCCCCGAGAACCTCGCGCGCACGTTCGGGATCGACCCGCTCGCGTCGGCGCGCCGCGAAGGTGCGAGCGACAGCTCGGTCGCCTGGACCACCACCTCTGGTGTCGCCGACCACGGCTCGGCCGTCGCCGACCTGTCCGACGCCCCGTCCGAAGGAGCAGCCCGTTGAACCCCGTCGACCTTCTCGCGAGCGCGGGGGACTGGCTCGCCGCGCCGCTCGGGTACGAGTTCGTCCAGCGCGCGTTGCTCGTCGCGGTCGTCGCGAGCATCGTGTGCGCGCTCCTGAGCTGCTGGCTCATCATGATCGGCTGGTCGCTGCTGGGCGACGCGGTCTCGCACGCGGTGCTGCCCGGTGTGGTCCTGTCGTACGTGGTGGGGGTGCCGTTCGCGATCGGGGCGCTCGTGTTCGGGGTCGGTGCGGTCGCGCTGATCGGGACCGTGCGCGACACGAGCCGGCTCAAGGAGGACGCGGCGATCGGCGTGGTCTTCACGACGCTCTTCGCGATCGGGATCGTGCTCATCTCGGTGACCCCGAGCCAGATCGACCTGGGGCACATCCTGTTCGGCAACATGCTGGGCATCACCGACACGGACCTGTGGCAGGTCGTGGTCCTGGGTGCGCTGACGACCGTGGTGCTCGTGCTCAAGCGGCGCGACCTGACGCTGTTCGCGTTCGACCCCGTGCACGCGCACGCCGTCGGGATCTCGCCGCGGCGGCTGTCCGCGCTGCTCCTGGGGTCGCTCGCGCTGACCGTGGTGGTCGCGCTCCAGGCGGTCGGGGTCGTGCTCGTGGTGGCCCTGGTCATCACGCCGGGCGCGACGGCCTACCTCCTGGTCGACCGGATGTCGCGCATGCTCGTGGTCGCGCCGCTCGTCGCGGTCGGGTGCGCCGTGGTGGGGATCTACGCGAGCTACTACCTCGACACCGCGAGCGCCGCGACGATCGTGGTGGCGCAGGGCGTCGTGTTCGCGGTCGCGTACGTGGTGCACCTGGCGCGCCGCCCGCGCGTCGTGCCGTCCTCCGGCCCGACGGCGGAGCGCGAGCCCGCGGAGCTGGTCGCGGGGTGAGGTGGTGGCCGGGGCGTGGCGAGGGGGCGGGCGCCGGGTGCGCGCCGGCGTCCGGACCTCGGTCCTCCCGGCCCTGGGGGAGGGCCGTGAAATAGAGTGGGCGCCGTGGACCATCCCCTCGACCTGACCTCCGTCGCCCAGGACTACCTCAAGGTGGTGTGGTCCGCGCAGGAGTGGTCCGACGAGCCGGTGACCACCAAGCTCCTCGCGGACCGGCTCGGCGTCGGGGCCTCGACCGTCTCGGAGACCGTGCGCCGCCTGTCGTCGCAGGGGCTCCTGGTGCACGCGCGCTACGGTGCGATCGAGCTCACGGACCTCGGGCGATCGCACGCGGTCGCGATGGTCCGTCGGCACCGGATCCTCGAGACGTACCTGGTCTCGGAGCTGGGCTACTCGTGGGACGAGGTCCACGACGAGGCCGAGGTGCTCGAGCACGCGGTCTCGGACCTGATGCTCGACCGCATCGACGCCCTGCTCGGCCATCCCACGCGCGACCCGCACGGCGACCCGATCCCCACGGCGTCCGGGTTCGTCCCGCGTCCGGCGGCGATCCGGCTCTCGGAGCTCGACGCGGGGGCGTGCGCGGTCGTGGCGCGGATCTCGGACTCGGACCCGGACGTGCTGCGCTACCTGGCCGAGCTGGGCCTGGGCCTCGACGCCGAGGTCCGCGTGCACGAGCGGCGCGAGTACGCGGGCACCATGGCGATCACGTGGGGGAGCGACGCGAGCCCGGTCCACCTGGGACTGCCGGCGGCGTCGCGCGTGTGGGTCGTGCCCGCGCCTCTCGCCACGGACTCCGCCCCGGTCTAGACTGACGGTCTTCCCGCATCACGCTGCCGATGGCGCCGGCGCTGCGTTCGAAACGATTCGATCCTTGCAACGACACCCTTGAAGGGGGCGCCTTGACCGTCGACAGCACCGGCCTGCCCGGGACGACCGACACCCGCTCCGACGCGCCCGTCCCGGGCGCGGACCGCCGTCGGGCACGCACCGGCGGCGCACCCCGCAGCACCCGGACCGCAGGCCTCGCGCTGCTCGCGCTCGCCGTGGGCGGCTTCACGATCGGCACCACCGAGTTCGCGACCATGGGCCTGCTGCCCGACATCGCGACCGCGTTCGACGCCTCCATCCCCCTGACCGGGCACGCGATCACGGCCTACGCCGTGGGCGTCGTGGTCGGCGCGCCGCTCCTGACCGTGCTCGCCGCACGCGTCTCGCGCAAGAAGCTCCTCGTGGGCCTCATGCTCGCCTACACGCTCGGCAACGTGCTGTCCGCCGCGGCCCCCAGCCTCGAGTGGCTCATCGCGGGCCGGTTCTTCGCCGGGCTGCCGCACGGCGCGTTCTTCGGCGTCGGGGCGGCCGTCGGGGCCGCCGTGGCGGGCCCCGGACGCCGCGGCCACGCCGTCGCCATGATGATGACGGGGCTGACCGTCGCGAACGTCGTGGGCGTGCCGCTCTCGACCTACGCCGGGCAGGTGCTCGGGTGGCGCGCGGCGTTCGTGCTCATCGGCGTCCTGGGCGGGATCACGCTCCTTGCCCTGTGGCGCTGGGTCCCGGCCGGGTCCGGCGACACCGGGTCGAGCGTGGGCCAGGAGCTCGCGGCGCTCAAGAACGGCGCGCTCTGGATCAGCTTCGTGGGTGGGGCGATCGGGTTCGGCGGCATGTTCGCGGTCTACTCCTACGTCGCCCCGACCATGACCGAGGTCACCGGGCTCTCGCTCGGCGTGGTCCCCGTGGTCCTCGCGATCTTCGGCCTGGGCATGACGCTCGGGACGGTCGTCGGGGGCAGGCTCGCGGACAAGGACGTCATGCGCACGGTCTGGATCGGGTTCGGGTCCACGGCCGCGGCCCTCGTCGCGTTCGCGCTCACGGGCCAGAGCCCCGTGCCCGCGGTCGCGGCGCTGTTCCTGCTGGGCGTGACCTCCCAGATCCTGGGGCTCGCGCTCCAGACCCGCCTCATGGACCTCTCGCCGGACGCCCCCTCGCTCGGCGCCGCGCTGTGCCACTCGGCGCTCAACGTGGGCAACGCCAACGGGGCGTTCCTCGGCGGTCTCGTGATCGCCGCGGGCTGGGGCTACCTCGCCCCGGCCTGGACAGGGCTCGCGCTGACGCTCGTGGGGCTCGCGATCATCGTGGCCTTCGGTCGCCAGCGCGTCGCGCACGTCCGCGAGGACGTGGTCCCGGCAGACGCGCCCGTCGAGGAGACGGTCGCCGCGTCCTGAGGTGACGGACCGGCGAGACCTCCAGCCAAACCTCAGAGTTCGCCGGTACCTTGGGCCCACCTGTGTGCCGGAAGTGCACACGCAGACCTCCAGGAGCGGTTCGTGAGCGAGAGCCCCACCCGTCCTTCCCGTGCCGGGCGCACCCCGGCGCCCCGCGCGCAGCGCCCGGACGCAGCCGCAGAGCTGCCCGACGTCGACGCCAAGAACCTCTCGACCCGAGCCTTCGGGTGGGTCCTCGTGGTGGCGGGCGCGATCGGCCTGGTCGGCGCCGCCTGGCTCGCGATCGAGAAGTACCTCAAGCTCATCGACCCGAACCACGTCGCGTCGTGCTCGCTCAACCCGTTCCTCGACTGCGGTCCCGCGATGGCGTCGTGGCAGGGCACCCTGCTCGGGTTCCCCAACCCCTACCTCGGGGTAGCGGCGTTCCCCGTGGTCATGACGATCGGCGTCGTGGTGCTGACCGGTGCGCGTCTGCCGCGCTGGTTCTGGCTCACGATGCTCGCCGTCACGACGGTCGCGATGGGGCTCATCGTCTTCCTCGTGTGGACGAGCCTCTACGTGCTCGTCGTGCTCTGCCCCTTCTGCATGGTCGTGTGGGCCGCGATGATCCCGCTGTTCTGGTACCAGGTCGTGCACGCCGTGCAGGAGGGGTACCTCCCGGTCGGCGAGGGCGCGAAGCGGCTGATCGTCGACAACCGCGGGATCCTGCTCGCCGTGATGTACGTCCTCCTCGTGGCCTGGGTCTTCCTGGAGATGGGCCCCACGATCGTCACCTACCTCCAGAGCACCTGATCGGCGGCCGGAGGGGCCGGACGGCCCTCGGCAGCACCTGACAGGTCCAGAACCCACCGGGCCGGTGGCCGGCACCACCGGCCCGGTGACCCGCCCCCGCTCGCCCGGGAGACCCGGACGGACAGCGACCGGGCAGCGCGGGGTGCGCTGCGCCGTCGGGCCGGTCACACCCCGGCGGGCGGCGACCGGAGCACCCCGTGCCCAGCAGCGACGACGCTGCCGGGCGCCCCCGCGCCGAACGGTAAACTCGCGGGGTGAGCACGCCAGAGAACCCCGCCCCCGAGAACCCCGCCGAGTCCGCGCACACCGCCCCCGCGGCCTCGCTCGAGACGACCTCCCACCGCTACACGCCCGCCCTCGCGCAGGACATCGAGCTCCGGTGGCAGGACGCGTGGGAGGAGCGCGGCACGTTCTTCGCGGCCAACCCCTCGGGGCACCTCACCGACGGCGAGGGCAGGCACGCCGACGGCCGCTCGCCGTACTTCATCATGGACATGTTCCCGTACCCCTCGGGCGCGGGCCTGCACGTGGGCCACCCGCTCGGGTACATCGCGACCGACGTCGTCGGACGCTTCCGACGCATGTGCGGCGACAACGTGCTGCACGCGCTGGGCTACGACGCGTTCGGCCTGCCCGCCGAGCAGTTCGCGGTGCAGACCGGCCAGCACCCGCGCGTCACGACCGAGGCCAACATGGCCAACATGAAGCGCCAGCTGCGCCGGCTCGGCCTGGGGCACGACTCGCGCCGCTCGTTCGCGACGATCGACCCCGAGTACATCCGCTGGACCCAGTGGATCTTCCTGCAGATCTTCGAGGCCTGGTACGACGAGGACGCCGAGCGTCCCGACGGCGGCACGGGCCGTGCGCGCCCCATCACCGAGCTCGTGGCCGAGTACGCCGCAGGTACGCGTGCCGTCCCCGGCCACCCCGAGGGCACCCGCTGGGAGGACCTCGACCGCGTCGCGCAGCGCGCCGTGATCGACCCGCAGCGCCTGGCCTACGTGTCCGAGTCGCCCGTGAACTGGGCGCCGGGCCTGGGCACCGTGCTCGCGAACGAGGAGGTCACGTCCGACGGTCGCTCCGAGCGCGGCAACTTCCCCGTCTTCCAGCGCAGCCTGCGCCAGTGGAACATGCGCATCACGGCGTACGCGGACCGCCTGGCCGACGACCTGGACCTCATCGACTGGCCGGAGAAGGTCAAGTCGATGCAGCGCAACTGGATCGGTCGCAGCGAGGGCGCCACCGTGCGCTTCGCGATCGACGGTGCGATCGGCGGGAGCAGCCCCGTCGGCGACGTCGAGGTCTTCACGACGCGCCCCGACACCCTGTTCGGCGCGACGTTCATGGTCGTCTCGCCCGAGCACCCGCTGCTCGACGAGGTCCCGGCCGAGTGGCCCGACGGCACGCACGACGTCTGGACCGGCGGGCACGCGACCCCGATCGACGCCGTCGCGGCCTACCGCAAGGAGGCCGCCGCCAAGACCGCGGTCGAGCGCCAGGCCGACGCGGGCAAGAAGACCGGCGTGTTCACGGGCCACCTCGCCGTGAACCCCGTCAACGGTGTGCTCATCCCCGTGTTCACCGCGGACTACGTCCTCATGGGCTACGGCACGGGCGCCATCATGGCGGTCCCCGGCGGCGACGATCGCGACCACGCGTTCGCCGAGGCCTTCGAGCTGCCCGTGGTCCGCACGGTCGCGGCCCCCGAGGACCACGAGGGCGCCTGGACCGGCGACGGCGAGATCGTCAACTCGTCCAACGACGAGATCTCACTCGACGGCCTGAGCGTGCCCGACGCCAAGCGCGCCATGATCGAGTGGCTCGAGGCCAAGGGCATCGGCAGCGGCACCGTGACCTACCGCCTGCGCGACTGGCTCTTCAGCCGTCAGCGCTACTGGGGCGAGCCGTTCCCCATCGTCTACGACGAGAACGACCAGCCCATCGCGCTGCCGGACTCGCTGCTGCCCGTCAACCTCCCCGAGGTCCCGGACTACTCGCCGCGCACCTACGAGCCGGACGACGCCGACTCCTCGCCCGAGCCGCCGCTGGGCCGCAACGAGGACTGGGTCAACGTCACGCTCGACCTGGGCGACGGCCCCAAGACCTACCGCCGCGACACCAACACCATGCCCAACTGGGCAGGGTCGTGCTGGTACTACCTGCGCTACCTCGACCCGGCGGACACCGAGCACATGGCCTCGCCCGAGCTCGAGAAGTACTGGACCGGCCCCGGGCACAACGCCACGGCCGGCCCCGCGGGCGGTGTCGACCTGTACGTGGGCGGCGTCGAGCACGCCGTGCTGCACCTGCTCTACGCGCGCTTTTGGCACAAGGTGCTCCTGGACCTGGGGCACGTGACCAGCACCGAGCCGTTCCACAAGCTCTTCAACCAGGGCTATGTGCAGGCCTATGCGTACACCGACTCGCGTGGCGCGTACGTGCCCGCGGAAGAGGTCGTCGAGGAGAGCAGCGGCGATGAGG
Organism: Oerskovia enterophila; assembly: GCF_044748475.1. Taxonomy (NCBI): domain Bacteria; kingdom Bacillati; phylum Actinomycetota; class Actinomycetes; order Micrococcales; family Cellulomonadaceae; genus Oerskovia; species Oerskovia enterophila. The sequence continues at coordinate 470,175 of NZ_JBIVFZ010000003.1, read as the reverse complement.
TCCGGTATCTGTGGAAGGGCGAGCCCGTCAACCGTGAGTACGGGAAGATGGGCAAGTCGCTCAAGAACGTCGTGACGCCCGACGACATGTACGAGGCCTACGGCGCCGACACGTTCCGCGTGTACGAGATGTCCATGGGACCGCTCGACCTGTCGCGCCCCTGGGACACGCGCGCGGTCGTCGGCTCGCAGCGCTTCCTGCAGCGGCTGTGGCGCAACGTCGTGTCCGAGGACTCGGGCGAGACGACGGTCTCGGAGGAGCCCGCGGAGGTCGCGACCCTGCGCCTGGTCCACCGCACCATCGCCGACGTGCGCGTCGAGATGGAGCACATGCGCTCCAACACGGCGATCGCCAAGCTCATCGCGCTCAACAACCACCTCACGGGCCTGGACCGGGTGCCCCGCGAGGCGATCGAGCCGCTGATCCTCATGGTCGCGCCCATCGCGCCGCACATCGCGGAGGAGCTGTGGTCCCGGCTCGGTCACCCGCAGTCGCTCGCGCACGAGCCCTTCCCGGTCGCTCTCGACGAGTACCTGGTCGAGGACACCGTGACGTGCGTCGTGCAGGTCCAGGGCAAGGTCCGCAGCCGGCTCGAGGTCTCGCCCTCGATCGGGGACGACGAGCTGCGCGAGCTGGCCCTGGCGGACGCGAACGTGCAGCGCACGCTCGACGGGCGCGGGATCCGCACGGTGATCGTGCGGGCGCCCAAGCTCGTGAACGTGGTCCCGGCCTGACGTTCGTCGCTTGAGTGCGGAGCAGTTGTCGTGGATCGAGATGATCTGCGACAACTACTCCGCACTCAGCGTTTCTGGAGGGCTGCCCGGACGCGGGCGACGAACCGTTCGGGGTGCCGGAGGACGTCGTCGGCGGTGGCGGTGATGATGATCCAGCCTGCGGCCTCGAGGCGTTGGCGGCGTTCGACGTCGCGCCGCCAGGTGGCGGGGTCGGTGCGGTGGACGTCGCCGTCGTACTCGATCGCGATGCGTCGCTCGGGGTAGGACATGTCGGGCAGGGCGAGGAAACGGCCCTGGTCGTCGATCGCCGCCCGGTTGACGACCGGGCAGGGAAGCCCGGCGTGGACCAGCAGGAGCCTGGCCCTGGTCTCCATGCTGGAGTCCGTACCGGGCTGGACGAGATCGAGCGCAGCGCGGGCCTTCGTCAGCCCCTTCATCTTATGGGTCGAGTCCGTGAGGGTGCGCAGGTCGGCGAGGTTCGTGGCCGCTCCCTTGCGCCGGAGCATCGCGTCGCCCAGGACGACGAGCTCGTCGATGGTGAGCCGGTGTGACAGATGGAGCCAGGTCTGGGCGGCCGACGTCACGAGCAGTCCGTGATGCAGCACCGTCGTCAGGTTCGACTGACCGCAGTAGTGCGAGACCACACCTTTGCGCGCCGGGCGGGTATGACGTGCGGCGGCCACGACGTGGATGCTTCGGTCGCGGGAGAGGCGCCAGGGAAGCTCGACCCCTAGCAGGTGCAGAGCCGTGGCGGGGCACAGGACGAGCGACAGGGCACGACAGGCTCTGGTCAGGTCGGGCGCCGCATCGGTCAAGCGGACCCCGCGGGTCGGCGTGGTGAAGCGCGGGCCACGGAGAACACCAGGGCTCACGCCCGCGGCAAGGGCGTCGGAGGTTCGGAACGCGTCAGTATCCACGGACACGATGCTGCTGACATGGAGGCGGTCGCGGAGCGCTGCCGAGGAATCTGTGGACAACCACGTCGCTGAGTGCGGAGTAGATGTTGCCGATTGGGCAGACCGACGACAACTACTCCGCACTCAACCGGACAGCCCGGCGCTCACCGCCGCCGCGTCCCGAACACCGTCCGCGTGATCTCCCGGCCGAGCTGCGTCGCCATCGACCCCAGGAACTTGTCGAGCCCCGACGACGCGGTCGACTTCCGGGCCGTGCTCGTCCGCGTCCCGCTCCCGGCGCGCGCCGCGTCCCGTTCGAGCTTGGCGCGCATCTTCTCGAGCTCGTCGGCCTGCTTCTTGGCCGCCTTGTCGGCCTCCTTCTGGGCGGCCTCCTGCTCCTTGGCGAGCTGCTCGGCGAGCTCCGCCTGCTCGGCCGCGGCGTGCTGCGCGGCGATGCGCGCGGTGAGCAGCTCGTACGCCGACTCGTTGTCGACCGCCACGGCGTACCGCGCGGCGAGCGGCGACCCCGCCACGATCCCGTCGATCACGGTCTCGGGCGCCGGCTCCATGGACGACTGGGGCGCCCGGACCCGGGTCCAGGCGACCGGCGTGGGGGCGCCCTTCTCGGTCAGCACCGTGACCACGGCCTCGCCGGTCCCGAGCGACTGGAGCAGCTGTTCCAGGTCGTACGGGGACGTGGGGAACGTCCGCACGGCCGCGGCGTCGTCGGGCGTGAAGGCGCGCAGCGCGTGCTGGACCCGGTTGCCGAGCTGGGCCAGGACGTCGGCGGGCACGTCCTTGGGGCTCTGCGTCACGAAGAACACGCCCACGCCCTTGGAACGGATGAGACGCACGGTCTGCACGACCTGCTGGAGGAACTCCTTGGACGCGCCTGTGAAGAGCAGGTGCGCCTCGTCGAAGAAGAACACGAGCTTGGGCTTGTCGAGGTCGCCGACCTCGGGCAGGTCCTGGTACAGGTCCGCGAGCAGCCACATGAGGAACGTCGAGAAGAGCGCGGGCCGGTCCTGGACGGCGGGCAGCTCGAGCGCCGAGACGGTGCCGCGGCCGTCGGACGCGACGCGCAGGAGCTCGGTCGTGTCGAACGCGGGCTCGCCGAAGAACACGTCCGCCCCCTGTGCCTGCAGCGTCACGATCTCGCGCAGGATGACCCCGGCCGTGGCCGCGGACAGCCCGCCGATGCCCTTGAGCTCGGCCTTGCCGTCGTCCGAGGTGAGGTACGCGATGGTCGACTGCAGGTCCTTGAGGTCGAGCAGCGCGAGGCCCTGCGTGTCGGCCCAGTGGAAGATCAGGCCCAGGCTCGACTCCTGCGTGTCGTTGAGCCCGAGCACCTTGGACAGCAGCAGGGGCCCGAAGTCGCTCACGGTCGTCCGGATCGGGATGCCCTTGCCGAGCCCGCCGAGCGAGTAGAACTCGACCGGATAGGTGGTCGGCTTCCAGTCCTGCCCGATGCTCGCGGTCCGCTCGAGGATCTTCTCGCCGCTCGCGCCCGGCACCGCGAGCCCGGACAGGTCGCCCTTGATGTCGGCGACGAACGTCGGCACCCCGGCGTCGGAGAGTCCTTCGGTCATGCCCTGCAGCGTCTTGGTCTTGCCCGTGCCGGTGGCCCCGGCGACGAGCCCGTGCCGGTTGAGCATCGCGAGCGCGAACCCGACCTGGACGTCGGCGCGTGGGACGGGGTCGCCGGGGGTCCGGTCGGGCGCTTCGAGCAGCGCGCCGAGCGCGAGCGTCCCTCCCTTGGTGGCGTAGCCCGCGGCGACCTCGGCGGGGTACCCCTCGAGCGGCCCGGGGGAGGTGCCCGACGGCGGAGCGTCCGCGGGAGGAGCGGCGTCCGTCGGAGCGGGGCCGGCTTCGTCGCTGCCCGACGGCGGAGCGTCCGCGGCTACGGCGCTCGCCTCGGCGGTGGCCTCGGACCTGGCCGGGACGGCGGGTCCCGACGGTGCGCCACCGGCCGGCGCGCCCGGGGCCGACGAGGCTGCAGCGGCCTGCGCCGCCTCGAGCGCGGCCTGGGCCGCGGCTGCCTTCGCCTCGGCCGCCTCGGCGGCTGCCTGTGCGGCGGCGGCCTTCAGGGCGGCGAGCTCTGCGGGGGAGGGGGCTGCGTCGTCGGGCATGTCTCGGATCCTAGGGCGGCGCCGGGGTGAGCGCGCGGCGCACGCACGCCCTCGCGGGCCGACCGCGTGCGACCGCAGGGGCACGCCACGTAGGATCTCCCGAAGATGAGTCCTGCCAAGCCTCCGGCCGTCCACGTCGTCACGGACTCGACCGCCTCCCTTCCCCCGGGTGACCGCCCGTCCCTGTCCGTGGTGCCGCTGCAGGTGCTGGTCGGTGACGAGACGTTCCTCGAGGGCGTCGACGTGTCACCCGACGACGTCGCCGCCAGGATCGGCTCGGGCCAGCGCGTCACGACCTCCCAGCCGACGCCGCACGCCCTGGTGCAGGCCTACGAGGCGGCGGCCCGTGCGGGGGCGCGCTCGGTCGTCTCGATCCACCTCTCGGGAGACCTGTCGGGCACCGTGCACGCGGCGGCCCTCGCGGCGACGCGGTCTCCGATCCCGGTGCGCGTCGTGGACTCCCGGACCGTGGCCATGGGCCTGGGTTTCGCGGCGCTGGCCGCGGCCGACTCCGCGGCGGCCGGTGCGACGATCGACGAGGTGGCCCGGAGGGCGATCGGGGTCGCCGACTCGAGCCGCGCGATCTTCATGGTCGACTCGCTCGAGCACCTGCGGCGCGGCGGACGCCTGGGGGCCGCGGCGGCTGCGCTCGGCACGGTGCTGGGCGTGCGCCCGCTCCTCGCGGTGCGCGACGGTCGGATCGAGGTGATCCAGAAGGTCCGGACCCGGGCTGCGGCGGTCGAGCGGCTCGTGCACGTCGCCGTCGAGTCGGTCGAGCGGCGCGCCGAGCCCGAGCTCGCGGTCCACTTCCTGGGGGACGACGCCGCGGCGACCGAGGTCGCCGAGCGGCTGCTCGACGCAACCGGGGTGCGGGCTGCGGTGACTCCTGTGAGCGCGGTCGTGGGCGTGCACGCGGGGCCGGGAGTCCTGGCGATCGTCGTGGCCGACCGCGCGACCTGAGGCTCTGGGCGGTGTCTGGCCGTGCACAGGCGGGTTCGAAGGCCCCTCCTCCACAGGGGATCCCTGATGCCCCGCGAGGCGTGAGCGGACGCGCCTAGCGTGCCGGGGTGACCTTCTCCCGCGTGCGCCGCCCGCACGACACGACGCCTGCTGACCCGCTCGCCGAGCCGCCGGGCGAGGACGGCGCGGCCCGGCTGCGAAGGCTGCGGAGCGTCCCGGGTGCGGCACCCGGGCCCGCGGCCGTCCGGGGTGCGTCGGCCCCGTCGGTGCGGGGGGCCGAGCCTGCGGACAGCTTCTCGTCCGTGACTCTCGACCCGGACCTGAGGCCGGAGGAGCGGCAGGACCCCGGGCCGGAACCGGCGTGGTGGAGCGTCTCGGCGGGCGTGGCGACCGAACCCTCGACCGACGGTCGAGGGCCCGGTGAGGAGGGACGCGGCCCCTTACGCTCGACCTCACGTCGAGGGTTGGACGACGGGGGACCGCAGCCGTCGAGCGTGCAGGACGGCCCCGCCGGGACACGCGGCGCGCTCGACGCGGTCGCCGCCGCGTACACCGCGGCGAACGGCCACCCGACGTCGCACGCGGGATTCGAGCACGTGCCCGACGGCGGTCCCCGCCGCTGGTCCGTGGCCGCGCGGACGGCCGTGGTGGCGGCGGTCACGGTCCTGCTGCTCGCGGTCGGTGTCGGCGCGTGGACCCTTCGGGGAGATGGCGACCTGCGCCCTGTGGCGACGCTCGCCGACCCAGCGGCCGCCTCCGAGGGCGGCGCCGGGCCGGGCGGGCAGGCGTCGAGCGAGACCAGGGCCTCGGACGACGGGGCTTCGACCGGGCCGGGTGCGACCGGGGCGAGCGACGTCGGGGCGACCGGTGCGGCCGGGGCGAGCGACGTCGTCGTGCACGTGGTCGGCGCGGTGGGTGCTCCCGGGCTCGTGACCGTGCCCGAGGGGTCACGCGTGGCCGACGCGCTCGCCGCCGCAGGGGACGCCACGGCTGAGGCGGACCTCGCGGGAGTCAACCTGGCGCGCGAGGTCGTCGACGGCGAGCAGATCGTCGTGCCCCGCCCGGGGGAGGTCGTCGCTGCGGCGCCCGGTCCCGCGACCGCGCCGGGCAGCGAGGCCGGACCCGTCGACCTCAACTCGGCGGACCAGACCGCGCTCGACGCCCTGTCGGGGATCGGGCCCGTGCTAGCGGCCCGGATCGTCGAGTGGCGCGAGGCCAACGGGAGGTTCACGAGCGTCGAGGAGCTCGGGGAGGTGAGCGGGATCGGCGACGCGCTGCTCGCGAGGCTGCGCGACCAGGTACGGGTCTGAGGTGGGGAACCGATCCCCGGCCAGAGGCGCCCCTGTGTCCGCGAGCGCCCCGACGATCCCCGCTCCGGGCGTGGCCCCGGTGCCCACGCCGCGCCAGGTCTCGGCCACCGACCTGCGGCTGGTCCCGGGTGCGCTCGTGGCCTGGGGAGTCGCGTGGTGGCTCACCGCGGCAGGGCCCAGGACGGCCCTCGTGGGAGCGGCGGCAGCAGCCGGACTGCTCGCGCTGATGGGCGTGCTGCTGCTCGTGCGGCGGGCCCGCCCACCCCGTGGGCTCGGTCAGTGCGTCCTCGTGACGGCGTGCGCGCTCGCGGTCCTGCTGGGCGGGACGGCCGACCTCGTCGCGCGGGAGCGTGGGGGAGCCGCGGACCTCGCGGGCCAGGGGGCGACGGTCGAGGTCGTGGGACGGGTCGTCAAGGAGCCCGTCGTGGTCGTGAACCCGTGGTCGGGCGCGTCGGACAGCGTCCGCACGGCCCTGGACCTGACCACGGTCGAGGGGAGAGGTGTCGTCGCGCCGGGTGGGGGCCGGATCGGGGTGCTGGGCGACCTCGCCTGGGGCGAGGCCGACTACGGGGCCGAGGTCCGCGCGTCGGGCCGGCTCCTGCCTGCCGGCCCCGGCGACCGGACGGTGGCCACCCTCGTCGCGAGCGGGCCGCCGGTCGTGACCGCGCCGCCCTCCCGGGCGCTGGGCGTCGTGGGCGTGCTCCGCGCGGACCTGCTGACGGCCTCGGACGGTCTGCCCGCCGACGCCCGTGCGCTGCTCCCGGGCGTCGCGGTCGGCGACACCTCGCGCATCGACGACGAGCTCGACGCGGCCCTCAGGACGACCGGCCTGACGCACGTCACCGCGGTCTCGGGCGGCCACTTCGCGATCGTCATGGCGACCGTGACGGCGCTGTGCGCGCTGGCCCGGGCGCCGCGCGGTGTGCGCATCGGGGTCACTGGCGCGGTCATGGCGGGGTTCGTGCTGCTCGTCCATCCCGACCCGAGCGTGCTGCGTGCCGCGGCCATGGGGGTGGTCGGGCTGGTCGGGATCGGGCTGGGGCGTCCCTCGCGCGCTGTGCCCGCGCTCGCGGCCGTCGTCGTCGTGCTGCTCGTGCTCGACCCGTGGCTCGCGCGCTCGTACGGGTTCGTGCTGTCGAGCGTCGCGACCGCCGCCCTCGTGCTGGGCACCCAGCCCGTGGCACGACGTCTCGCGCCGTGGATCGGCAAGGGGCCCGCGTTCGCGCTCGCGGTCCCGCTCACGGCCCAGCTCGCGTGCGCGCCGGTCCTGGTCCTGCTCGACCCGTCGATCGCGACGTACGCCGTACCGGCGAACCTGGTCGCGGCGCCCGCGCTCGTGCCCGCGACGGTGCTCGGGGTGCTCGCCACGCTCGTGGCCCCCTGGTTCCCGCTGGGAGGGGTCGTGCTCGCGTGGCCCGCGGGCCTCGCGTCCTGGTGGATCGCGGCGGTCGCCCGGTTCTTCACCGGGCTGCCCGGGGCGCGCGTGCCGTGGCCGGGTAGTGCGCTGGGAGCGGTGGCGCTCGCCCTGCTGACCCTCGCGGCGCTGGTCCTGGTGTGGTGCTGGCGGCGTGTGGCGGGCCTGCTGGGCGTGCGGGTCCCGTGGAGCCGGGGGAGCGGCTGGCCGCACACGTGGCGCACGGCGGTGCGCGCGGGCGTCCGGGAGGCGTTGGCTGCCCGACGGCGGCGCGCGACCCTGCGCCTCGTCGCGGCGTGGGCCGTGGTCGCCGTGGGAGCGGTCGGGTGCGTGGTGATCGCGTGGCCCCGCTGGATCGCACCGGCCGGCCGGGACGTCCCGGCGGACTGGGCCGTGGCCGCGTGCGACGTCGGCCAGGGGGACGGGCTCGTGGTCCGGACCGGCGACGGGCGCGGACTCATGATCGACGTCGGTCCGGCGGGAGACGCCGCAGGGCGGTGCCTCGACGACCTGGGGATCGAGCGCCTCGACCTGCTCGTCCTGACCCACTTCCATGCCGACCACGTCGGGGGGCTCGGCGCGGTGCTCGACGGGCGCCAGGTGGGACGAGCGCTCGTGACCGGGCTCGGTGACCCCGCAGAGCAGGCTGAGTGGGTGCTCGACGACCTCGCCGACCGAGGTGTTCCCGTGGAGGTGGCCGAACCCGGTGCGGGCGGCACGCTCGGCGACGTGTCGTGGGAGGTGCTGCAGGCGGGCTCCACGCCCGGTCCCGGCGCCTCCGGAGACGGACGTCCCCGTCTCGCCGAGGCCGACGGGGGAGCCAACGACGCGAGCATCGCGCTGCGTGTCGTGACCCCGCGGCTCACGCTCGTGGCGCTCGGCGACCTGGAGGCTGGGGGACAGGAGACGCTCGACCGGACGCTGCGAGCCCGCGCGGGCGTCCCGTCGGTCGACGTCGTCAAGGTCGCGCACCACGGCTCGCGCGTCCAGTCCGCACGCCTTGCCGCGACGCTGAGCCCGGCGGTCGCGATCGTCAGCTCGGGTGAGAACACGTACGGGCACCCTACTCAGGAGGCCCTCGACCTCTACGCGGGCGTGGGAGCCGCAGTCCTCCGCACGGACCGATGCGGGACCTTCGCGCTCGTCGTGCGCGACGGGGCGCTCGCGGTCGCGGGGTGCGAGGACGGGTGACGGCGACGGACGAGCCGGGCGTCGGCTGCTGAGGGCCCGCCCCCAGGCGCCGCGCGCTGGTGAGTCGTGCCCCGCCAGGCGTCGGCGATGTGCCCTCGGTGGGTGGCCCGTGGGATCGTTGTGCCCATGGCTCCCGCTCCCTCCCGCACCTCTGCCCGCCCGTCCGCGACGCTCCCCTGGAACGCGGTCGAGCTCGCCCCTGTGGTGCTGGTGCAGGGGCCGGAGGGTCTGCTCGCGGAGCGTGCCGTCGACTCGTTGCTCGAGCTCGCACGGGCCCGCGATGCGGAGGCGGAGAAGACAGAGATCGAGGCGGTGACGTATCAGTCGGGCATGCTGACGGTCGCCGCGAGCCCGTCCCTCTTCGGTGAGCCCAAGTTCGTGGTCGTGCGGGGCGCCGAGGCCGCGGCCGACGCGCTCATCCCCGACGTGGTGGACTACGTCGCCTCGCCGGACCCGGAGACGACCGTCGTGATCGTGCACGGCGGCGGCGTCCGAGGCAAGAAGATGCTCGACGCGATCCGGGCGAGCGGCGCGCCGGTCGTGGCGTGCGAGGCCATCAAGAAGGACGCCGACAAGCTCTCGTTCGTCGCAGCCGAGTTCAAGGCGGCGGGTCGCCGTGCCGACGCAGCGGCCGTCAAGGCCCTCGTCGAGGCGCTCGGGAACGACCTGCGCGAGCTCGCGAGCGCGTGCGCCCAGCTCGTGGCGGACACGACCGGCACCATCGGCGCCGCGACGGTCGACAAGTACTACGGCGGTCGCGTTGAGGCGAGCGGTTTCCGCGTGGCCGACGCGGCCGTGGCGGGCAAGGCTGGTGAGGCCGTGTCCCTGCTGCGCCACGCGCTGGCGACCGGCGCGGACCCGGTGCCGCTCGTCGCGGTGCTCGCGATGAAGCTGCGCACGCTCGCCAAGGTCGCGGCCATGCGCGGGCGGGGAGGGGCGTCGGCCAAGGACCTGGGCCTGGCGCCGTGGCAGATCGACCGGGCCCGCAAAGACCTCTCGAGCTGGACCCCTGAAGGCCTCGCGGCGGCGATCACGGCGGTCGCCCAGGCCGACGCCGAGGTCAAGGGCGGCGGACGCGACCCGGTGTTCGCGGTCGAGCGCGCGGTCCTGGTGATCGCGGGAGCGCACGGCACCGGTCGGTGACCCGGCCCCGGAGCATCGCCGGCGGCGATACCCCGGGCCGCAGCTCGATCCGGGTCAGGCCGGCCGGGGAGGACGACCTCGCGAGCATCGCGGGAATCGAACGCCGCGCGGCGCGCGGCGCAAACCTCGACCAGGTGCGCCTCGCCATGGCCGACCCGGGACGGTTCGTGGTCGTCGCGACGATTGACGATGCCGTGGCGGGGTGGGCGAAGACGCACTGGTGGCAGTACGCCGGCGGCCCCGCTCCGGTCGGCCACTACCTGCGCGGGATCACGGTCGACCCGGAGGCCCGCCGTCGGGGCGTCGGGGCCGCGTTGACCCAGGCACGCATGGACTGGGTCTCGGGTCGCGCCTCGTTCGTCTGCTACGTCGTGAACGCGACGAACGCCGCGTCGATCGCGCTCCACCGCCGGTGGGGGTTCCACGAGGTGGCGCGCGCCACGTCGTTCCACACGATCCAGTTCACGGGAGGCAGCGGCGTGCTGCTGCGGGCCGGGCTGGACGGGATGCCTCAGGAAGCCTGAGAGCCAACCCCGGACACACGAGAGGCGCTGCTCCGTGGAGGGAGCAGCGCCTCTCGACGTTCACCGTGCTGCCCGAGGTGGATCAGGGGCGCACAAGGTCACGCGTGGAAGGGAGTGTCAGGCTCAGAGAGCGTTGACGGCCTTCGCGAGTGCCGACTTGCGGTTAGCAGCCTGGTTCTCGTGAATGACACCCTTGGAGACTGCCTTGTCGAGCTTCTTCGACGCGACGACGAGGGCGCTGGTTGCGGCCTCCTTGTCACCGGCGGCGACGGCCTCGCGAACGCGGCGAACGTTCGTCCGGAGCTCCGACTTGACAGCCTTGTTGCGCAGACGAGCCTTCTCGTTCGTCTTGATGCGCTTGATCTGAGACTTGATGTTAGCCACGTGTGGACTTTCTGGTGTGTTCGCCGAAGCGATCGAATAGGTCGTAGAGGGCGATTCCAGCTCCGGGACTGGGGGTGGGGAACCCTTGGAGAGGAGCTGGAACTGTGCCCGCCGACCTGGGCGGACACGCGACCACCAAGACTACCAGCCGACCGCAGGATCAGCCAGAACGCTGGAACGCCGCCCTTCGTGCGGCCCGCGCCGCCCTTCACGCCGCCCGCGCGCGCCCCGTGCGGCGCCCTGCGCAGGGGCCAGCAGACCCCGACCGCACGGTCTCGTGCCGGGACGGAGCCTCAGACCTTGCCCATCTCGCGGATGATCGTGTCGAACGTCGAGCGGCCCATGACGGCCCCTTCGCGGCGCACGGCGCCGGGGTCGACGCGGATCACGCGGTCGAGGCGCACCTCGGAGTCGCGCCCCTGAGCGTCCCAGGGACCGGAGCCGATGTCGAGCCAGTGCCGGCCCCAGCGGGCCTCGTCCGCGGCGTCGCGGGAGTGGTCCTTGCTCGTGAGCATGATCGCGAGCAGCCAGCCGCCGTCACGCCCCACGAGCAGCACGGGACGGTCCTTGCCCTGGGTGAAGTCCTCCTCGTAGGGGACCCAGGTCCACACGATCTCGCCGGGGTCCGGGTCGCCGTCGAGCTGCGGCGCGTACTCGGCGCGCACCCGGCCGGTGTAGTCGCCGGGGTAGGTGCCCGCGCCGGGCTGGGGCCCGCGCGTCTGGGCGGGGGCGGGCTTGCGGCCCGCAGGCCGCGTGCTCGCGGCCCCTGGCGAGGCTCCCGCGGTGGTGCGCGGTCCAGGCTTGGGGCGGGCCGTGCCCGACGACGGCGCACCGGACCCGGGTCGGGGAGCGACACCGCGCGGGGTGCCCGGCGTCGTCGGGCCGGAGGTCGTACGACCCGTGCCCGAGCCACCCGACCGCGACGAGCCGCCGAGCGCGCCGAGGATCGCGCGGGCCGCGTCCGTGAGCAGGGAGATCCACTTGTTCTGAGCCACGCCCGCAATCTACCCGTATCCGGCACGGCGCCCCGAGCGGGCCTGCACGGGCCGTCGGCAAGCCGCCGCCCGGCACGCACCGGCCACCGCACCTGTGGCCGAACCGCCGGGGACCAGCCCCTGCGTCGACCGCCCGTCACACCCGGACGCGACCGGTAACACGCGGGACACGCCACGGGAACACCGCGTGACTACGGTCCCGGTCATGGCAGACCTCTTCGACGACTATCCCCGCTCACGGGCCTGGGACGAGATGCTCGACGAGGACGGCGGGCTGCGTCCCCGGTTCGAGCGTGTGCACACGACCATGACCCGCCTCACCGCGGCCGAGGTCTCCTCGCGGGCGGAGGCCCTGGCCCGCTCCTACCTCGCGCAGGGCGTGACGTTCGACGTCGCGGGCGAGGAGCGCCCTTTCCCGCTCGACGTGGTCCCGCGGGTCATCGAGGCCGACGAGTGGGACCGGATCTCCGCGGGGGTGGCCCAACGGGTCCGGGCGCTCGAGGCGTTCCTCGCGGACGTCTACGGCCCGCAGCGCTGCGTCCGGGACGGGGTGGTCCCGCAACGGCTCATCCTGTCCTCGGCCGACTTCCACCGGGCCGCGTACGGGATCGAGCCGCCCAACGGGGTGCGCGCGCACGTCTCGGGGATCGACCTGATCCGCGACGAGGCGGGCGACTTCCGGGTGCTCGAGGACAACGTGCGGGTCCCGAGCGGGGTCAGCTACGTGATCTCCAACCGGCAGGCCATGGTGCAGACCTTCCCCGAGCTGTTCTCGAGCCTGCGCATCCGTCGCGTGATCGACTACCCGCGCCGGCTCCTGGCCGCGCTGCTCGCCGCGGCCCCCGACGGCGTCCCGGACCCGACGGTCGTCGTCCTGACCCCCGGCGTCTTCAACTCGGCCTACTACGAGCACTCGCTGCTCGCCCGGCTCATGGGCGTCGAGCTCGTCGAGGGGCGCGACCTGTTCTGCGCGGGCGGGCGCGTCTACATGCGCACCACCAAGGGCCGCCGCCGCGTCGACGTCATCTACCGACGGGTCGACGACGCCTTCCTCGACCCGGTGCAGTTCCGTGCCGACTCGATCCTGGGCGTCCCGGGGCTGCTCGGGTGCGCGCGGCTCGGCACCGTGACGCTCGCCAACGCCGTGGGCAACGGGGTCGCGGACGACAAGCTGGTCTACACCTACGTCCCGGACCTCATCCGCTACTACCTGGCCGAGGAGCCGTTGCTGCCGAACGTCGACACATGGCGCCTGCAGGAGCCCGAGGCGCTCGCGGAGGTGCTCGACCGCCTCGACGAGCTGGTCGTCAAGCCCGTCGACGGCTCGGGGGGCAAGGGGATCCTCGTGGGTCCGGCGGCATCTCGTGCCGAGCTCGACGCCATGCGTCGGCGGCTCCAGGCAGACCCTCGCGGGTGGGTCGCGCAGCCGGTGGTGCAGCTCTCGACCGCGCCGACCTTCGTCGACGGGCGCTTCCGCCCCAGGCACGTGGACCTGCGCCCGTTCGCGGTCAACGACGGCACGGACGTCTGGGTCCTGCCGGGCGGGCTCACGCGCGTGGCCCTGCCCGAGGGGCAGCTCGTCGTCAACAGCTCCCAGGGTGGAGGGTCCAAGGACACGTGGGTCCTGGGCGAGGGGGCCCGGCAGGTGGTCGACGACGTCGCGCCCGTGGCGCTCGCGGCGTCCGGGGCGTCGTCGGTCGGCGTCCCGATCGCGACCAACCCCGCGGACGCGGCCCTGGGCGCGGGGAGCCGGCACCAGCAGCAACAGCAGCAGCAGGCGAGCGACCGCCCGGGCGCGGTCCCTCCCGAGCCCGAGGCCGCACCGGCCCCGGGCCACGTGGCGACGGACGGGGAACGACCATGCTGAGCCGGATCGCGGAGTCCCTCTTCTGGATCGGTCGGTACGTCGAGCGCGCGGACGACACGGCCCGCATCCTCGACGTGCACGTCCAGATGCTCAGCGAGGACCCGTGGGCCGCGGAGGATCTGGCCTGCCGGTCGCTCCTGACGGTCATGGACCACCCGGTCGAGCCGGGCACCGGGCTCGTGGACCGGGCCCACGTCCTGCGCGTTCTGGCCCACGACCAGCTCAACCCGTCGTCGATCGCGGGGTCGCTCGTCGCGTCGCGCGAGAACGCCCGGCGTGCGCGCGAGATCATCTCGACCGAGCTCTGGGAGTGCCTCAACACGACCCGCAACCAGGTCTCGGGCAGCATCCGCCTGGCCCGTCCGCACGACTACTTCTCGTGGGTGCGCGAGCGGGCGGCGATCGTCGCGGGGCTCATGGACTCGGCCACGAGCCGGGACGCGACGTGGCACTTCATGCTCCTGGGCCGGTCGATCGAGAGGGCGGACATGACGGCTCGGCTCGTGACGACCCAGACCCGTCTGGGGCACGCGGGGCCGGGGTGGACCACCCTGCTGCGCTCGTGCGGCGCCTACGAGTCGTACCTGCGGGTCTACCGCGGCATCGCCTCGGACGAGCGGGCCGCGGGTTTCCTGCTGCTCGACCGCCTGTTCCCGCGCTCGATCGTGTGCGCGCTCGAGAGCGCGGAGGCGTGCCTGCGCGAGCTCGAGCCAGAGGGGCGGCACGGGGTCAGCGACGACGCGCGGCGCGAGCTCGGCAGCGTCCGTGCGAGCCTCGAGTTCGCGCCGCTCGAGGAGGTCCTCGAGGACCTGCCCGCCGCGATGGAGCGCGTCCAGCGCGCCTGCTCGCGCGCGAGCGACGCGATCAAGCAGCGGTACTTCCCGTCTGCTGCCGCCACGACATGGGTAGGAGAGGCGCTGTGAGCACCGAGACGATCGAGGACGCCGGCAGGCGCACCCTGCGTGTGGTCCACACGACGACGTTCGACTACGAGGCGCCCGTGACGGCGTCGTACAACGAGGCACGCATGACGCCCGCGGCGGGCCCGGCGCAGGACGTGCTCGACGCCTCCGTCGCGGTCCAGCCGACCACGTGGTCGCACGAGTACGTCGACTACTGGGGCACGACGGTGACCGCGTTCGAGGTCCTCGAGCCCCACCGCCGACTGACGATCGTCGCGACCGCGACGGTCGAGGTCGCCCCACCCCCGGGCGGCGGGGGGCAGGCCACGTGGGAGGAGCTCGGCGGGGAGGACGTCGTGGACGCCCAGGCGGCGTACCTCACGGACAGTGCGACCACCGCGGTGCCTGACGACGTCGCGGCGCTCGCGCTCGACGTCGCCGCGGGGCTCGACCCCGAGTCGGCGGCCGAGGCGATCTGCCTCGCGCTGCGCGACCGGCTCGACTACGTCCCGGGGGTGACCACGGCGCACACGCCCGCAGCCGAGGCGTGGCTGGCGCGCAAGGGCGTGTGCCAGGACATGGCGCACCTGTGCGCAGGTGCGCTGCGGAGCGTCGGCATCCCGGCCCGCTACGTCTCGGGCTACCTGTACCCGGTCACGGACGGGGTGGTCGGGGAGACCGTCACGGGGGAGTCGCACGCCTGGATCGAGTGGTGGACGGGCGCGTGGCGCGGCTACGACCCGACCAACCGCCGCCGAGCGGGGCTCGACCACGTGGTGCTCGGGCGAGGACGCGAGTACGAGGACGTGGCACCGCTCAAGGGCGTGTACGCCGGCGCGGCCGCGAGCGACCTGGAGGTCACGGTCGAGATCACGCGCACGGCCTGACACCTGGCGGCGCGGGCCGCCCGGGGGAGCCGGGCCGGGACGCGGCCCGGGCCCCCGGGTCGCGCGCCGGGGGTCCGACCTGCGCACGGGCGGGCTCGGGCCCGCGCGGCCCGCCGTGGGCCACCGGGTGCGGGCCGGGTGCGGGCTCGTGGGACAATGATGGTTGCTGTCCGACCCTGCGCGCGGCGACCAGCGACCTGCCGAGCAGAACCCGGCGGCTCACGCTCCGTCGTCGAGCACCGAGCCGCAGGTCCGGGCGCCGTCCGCCGCCCCGTCTTGACCCACCACAGGAGCGCACCCCCGTTGTCCCCGATCCCCAGCGCCCAGCTGAGCACCCGCATCCAGCCCGCGGCGACGCCGCCCGAGCTGCTGCGCAACTTCTGCATCATCGCGCACATCGACCACGGCAAGTCCACGCTGGCCGACCGCATGCTGCAGCTGACCGGCGTCGTCGACGCGCGCGCCATGCGTGCGCAGTACCTCGACCGCATGGACATCGAGCGCGAGCGCGGCATCACGATCAAGTCGCAGGCCGTGCGCATGCCGTGGGCCGTGCGAGAGGGTGACGACCCGGACGACACGTCGGCGCCGCTCGTCCCCTACGCCCTGAACATGATCGACACGCCCGGGCACGTCGACTTCACGTACGAGGTCTCGCGCTCGCTCGCCGCGTGCGAGGGGGCTGTGCTCCTCGTGGACGCCGCGCAGGGCATCGAGGCGCAGACGCTCGCCAACCTCTACCTCGCGATGGAGAACGACCTCGCGATCATCCCCGTGCTCAACAAGATCGACCTGCCGGCCGCGCAGCCCGAGAAGTACGCCGAGGAGATCGCTGGTCTCGTGGGCGTCGACCCCTCGACGGTCCTGAAGGTCTCGGGCAAGACGGGCACGGGCGTGACCGAGCTGCTCGACCGCATCGTCCAGGAGGTGCCGGCCCCTCAAGGGGACGCCGACGCCCCGGCGCGCGCCATGATCTTCGACTCGGTCTACGACACCTACCGCGGTGTCGTGACCTACGTCCGTGTGGTCGACGGCAGCCTGAACCCGCGCGAGAAGATCGTCATGATGTCGACGCGCGCGACGCACGAGCTCCTCGAGATCGGCGTGAGCGCGCCCGAGCCTCACCCCACCAAGGGGCTCGGCGTGGGCGAGGTCGGCTACCTCATCACGGGCGTCAAGGACGTGCGCCAGTCCAAGGTCGGTGACACCGTGACCAACGCGGGCAAGCCGGCGGAGGACGCGCTCGGTGGTTACAGCGACCCCAAGCCCATGGTGTTCTCGGGCCTGTACCCGATCGACGGTTCGGACTACCCGGTCCTGCGCGACGCCCTGGACAAGCTCAAGCTCAACGACGCGGCGCTCAACTACGAGCCCGAGACCTCGGTCGCGCTCGGCTTCGGCTTCCGCGTGGGCTTCCTGGGCCTGCTGCACCTCGAGATCGTGCGCGAGCGCCTCGAGCGCGAGTTCGACCTCGAGCTCATCTCGACCGCGCCGAACGTCGTCTACGAGGTGACCCTCGAGGACCGCTCGGTCGTCACGGTCACCAACCCGAGCGAGTTCCCGGGCGGCAAGATCGGCGAGATCCGTGAGCCCATCGTCAAGGCCACGATCCTGTGCCCCACCGAGTTCATCGGTGCGGTCATGGAGCTGTGCCAGGGCAAGCGTGGCGTGCTGGGCGGCATGGACCACCTCTCGCAGGACCGCGTCGAGCTGCGGTACACGCTGCCCCTCGCAGAGATCGTGTTCGACTTCTTCGACCAGCTCAAGTCCAAGACGCGCGGCTACGCGTCGCTCGACTACGAGCTCTCGGGCGAGCAGGCGGCGGACCTGGTGAAGGTCGACATCCTGCTCCAGGGCCAGACGGTCGACGCGTTCAGCGCGATCGTTCACAAGGACAAGGCGTACTCGTACGGCGTCATGATGACGGAGAAGCTCAAGGAGCTCATCCCGCGCCAGCAGTTCGAGGTCCCCATCCAGGCCGCCGTGGGCGCGCGCGTGATCGCCCGCGAGACCATCCGCGCGATCCGCAAGGACGTGCTCGCCAAGTGCTACGGCGGCGACATCAGCCGCAAGCGCAAGCTGCTCGAGAAGCAGAAGGAGGGCAAGAAGCGCATGAAGACGATCGGTACGGTCGAGGTCCCCAAGGACGCGTTCATCGCGGCGCTGTCCTCCGACGGCGCGGGCAGCAGCGGCGGCAAGGACGCGAAGGACAAGTCCAAGAAGTGATGTGCTGCTCTCCTGGTGAGCGCGTGGTCCTCGCTGTCGCGGGGACCGCGCGCTCTGCGGCGTCCGGGGTGCGGGCATGAGCCCGGCGCTCCCGGACGGGATCCCCGTGCCCGACGACGGCGCTCTCCCTGCGTGGGTGGGGCCCGGTCCCGGCGGGGCCGGGTCGGACGACCACGCGGGTCGCGCGTTCGGGGTGTACCTGCACGTGCCGTTCTGCACGGTGCGCTGCGGGTACTGCGACTTCAACACCTACACGGCCTCCGAGCTGGGCGGCGGTGCGAGCCAGGCCTCGTACGCGGACACGGCCCTGCGGGAGATCGAGCTCGCGGCGCGCGTCATGGAGCAGGCGGGCCTGGCGTCGCGTCCGGTCTCGACCGTGTTCGTGGGCGGTGGCACGCCGACGCTGCTCCCCGCCGGCGACCTCGGTCGGATGCTCGCGGGCGTGCGCGACGCGTGGGGCCTGGCTCCGGGCGCCGAGGTCACGACCGAGGCCAACCCGGACTCGGTGACCCCCGAGTCGCTCGCGCAGCTCGCCGAGTCGGGGTTCACACGGGTGTCGTTCGGGATGCAGTCGGCGGTGCCGCGCGTGCTCGCGACGCTCGAACGGACCCACGACCCCCGGCGCATCCCCGACGTGGTGCGTTGGGCCCGCGAGGCGGGGCTCGCGGTGTCGCTCGACCTCATCTACGGGACGCCGGGCGAGACGCTCGACGACTGGCGCACGAGCCTCGAGGCGGCCCTGGCCACCGGGGTCGACCACGTCTCGGCGTACGCGCTCGTCGTGGAGCAGGGGACCAAGATGGCGGCCCAGGTCCGCCGTGGAGAGATCTCGTTGCCGAGCGAGGACGACCAGGCCGAGAAGTACGAGCTCGCGGACGAGCTGCTGACCGCTGCCGGGCTCGAGTGGTACGAGGTGAGCAACTGGGCGCGGCGGTCCACCGGTGCCGCCGGTGCCGCGGCGGTCGGCGCGGCGGTCGGCCCGGATCCCGCCTTCGCGTGCCGGCACAACCTGGCCTACTGGCGTGGTGAGGACTGGTGGGGCATCGGCCCAGGGGCCCACTCGTACATCGGAGGCGCGGCGAACCGTACGGACGTCAGCGGCACGCTGACCACGTCGTCGGAGTCGACGACCGACTCGTCGGACGCGTCGGGCGAGCCTGTCCAGGGCGGCCGTGAGGGCGTGCGATGGTGGAACGTGAAGCACCCGCGGCGGTACGCGGCGCTGCTCGAGGCGGGCAAGAGCCCGGCCGCCGGACGCGAGCTCCTGACGCTCGAGGAGGCGCACCTCGAACGCGTCATGCTGGGGGTGCGGCTGCGAGAGGGACTGGACCTGAGCGTCCTTACCGAGGTGGGCCGGCGCAACGTGGCCGGGATGGTCGCGGCAGGCCTCCTCGACGGCAGGGCGGCGATCCACGGCCGCGGGGTCCTGACCCTGCGCGGGAGGTTGCTGGCAGACACGGTCGTGCGGGAGCTGACGGACGGGTGACGATGGTCGGACAGTCGGCCTCGGTGCAGACCGGGGTGGCCAGGACGTCGACCGAGCACGTCGACGTGTGGCAACGACTGCAGCCGACCGAGCTGCTGGGTCCAGGATCGCTCGCGGACCCGACCACCGGGGCCGTCGCTCCGCCGTCGGGCCGTGAAGTACCTGCCGGGCGCAGGCCCGAGCGCCCCTCCCGCCCCGCCCGTCCCACGGTCCGCTACCGGCGGATCGCCGGCCTGGACGGGTTGAGGGCTCTGGCCGTCGTCTCGGTCATGCTCTTCCACTTCGCGCCGCAGCTGCTGCCGGGCGGGTACGTCGGGGTCGACGTCTTCTTCGTGCTCTCGGGCTTCCTCATCACGACGCTCCTGGTCCGCGAGTTCCGGGAGCGGCGCACGCTCTCGCTGAGCCGGTTCTGGATCCGCAGGGCGCGTCGACTGCTCCCCGCGCTCGCGCTCGTCGTGCTCACGAGCACGGCGGTCGCGGGGCTCGTGGGCGGCGACGTCCTGGTCGGGATCGGCGCGCAGGTCGCCGGGGCGGCCACCTTCACGAGCAACTGGGTCTACGTCGCGCAGGGCAGCACGTACTCGGGCGGTCTCGCGCCGCAGCTCTTCGCCAACCTGTGGTCGCTCGCGGTCGAGGAGCAGTTCTACCTGCTCTGGCCGCTCGCGGTCCTCGGGGTGCTCGCGCTGCGGATCACCCGGCGCCGGGCCCTGGTCCTGGCAGGGGCTCTCGCGGTGGTCTCCGCCGTCGCGATGTCGCTGCTGTACGTGCCGGGTACGGACCCCACCCGGGTCTACTTCGGCACCGACACGCACCTGTTCGGGCTCATGATCGGTGCGTTCCTGGCCTTCTGGCACCTGCGGACCGGGCGCCCGACGCTCGTGCGCGAGTCCCCGCGGACGTCGACCACGCGCGGCGCGGCGTTCGTGCTCGGTGCGGGGATCGTGGGCGCGGTCGTGCTGGTGCTCGCGATGCTCCGGATGCCGTGGGACGCAGCGGTGACCTACCGAGGCGGGCTCTTCGTCGTGTCGCTGGCCACCGCCGGGGTCGTCAACCTCGTCCTGCACGCCCCTCGGCTGGGCCAGGTGCTCGACAAGGGCCCCGCAGGCTGGATCGGCGCCCGCTCCTACGGGCTCTACCTGTGGCACTGGCCCGTGCTCGTCCTGGTCGCCGCGATCGCGGGCGGCGGTGGCCTGTACGCGACCCCCGGTCCGTGGGTCGCTCTGACCGCGACGGCCGTGACCGTAGTCGCAGCGGCCCTGTCCTACCGCTTCGTCGAACGGCCGGTCATGGGACGAGGGCTCGGCGGCTACGTCCGCACGGTCGTCGCGTGGGCCCGGCGGGGTGCCGCGGGGCGGAACCCGCTGCCCGTGCACGGGTGGGTCACGCTCGCGGCGTCGGTGCTCGTCGTGGGGCTGGCCGTCGCGGGGTTCGTGCGGGCCCCGGCCGTCTCCTCGGTCGAGTCGCAGATCCTCGCAGGGCAGGAGGTGGCGGCGGGGACGCAGCAGCCGGGTGGAGCGGCGGTCGAGGAGGCGCCGGTCCCCGAAGCGGCCCCGGAGCCCGCGCCTCCGGACCCGGCGGTCCAGGAACCCGCGGCGCCAGCCGCGGTCCCAGGACCCCCACCGGGCGACCAGGTCACGATCATCGGCGACTCGGTCACCCTCGCGAGCGCACCGGCGCTCGCGGCTGCACTGCCCGGGGTGCTCATCGACGGCGCGGTCTCCCGGCAGATGAAGGACGCCGGTGGGCTCGTGGACGCGGTCCGGGCGGCCGGGAACCTGCGGCCCTACGTCGTGGTCTCGCTGGGCACGAACAGCACGGTCGACGCCGCGATGATGGACCGGGTCCTCGCGACGATCGGACCGGACCACACCGTGGTGCTCGTGACGGGGTACGCCGACAGGTCCTGGGTGCCTGTCGCCAACGCCGAGATGATCGGGGCCTCCCAGCGGTTCGGCAACGTCGTCGTCGCGGACTGGAGCGCGGCGATCGCGGCCCAGCCCACGCTCCTGGGGCCCGACGGCGTGCACCCGGCCGGGGAGGGGACCGCGCTCTACGCGAGCGTGGTCGCGGCCGGCCTCGCGCAGGCGGTCGCGCTCCGCGGCTGACCGTCCTCCGCTCTGCGAGGCCCTGGTCCGCGCTGTCCGGACCGGTCACCTGCGGTGGGCGTTCGGGACCCCCCGGCCATACAGGTGCCGGCGCCCCTGGCCCTCGACGTCACCCGGCGCTCCTGTGGCGGGAAACGTCCCGAAGCGTCATCGTTGATAGCGATCTGTGAAATGTTCGATCGTCACAGTCTGTTCACAGTGTGGCTTGCCGCACCCCGACGACCGAGGGATCCCGATGAGCGACAACACCGCAGGCGGGCCGCCGCCGGAAGAGAACGAGCCCACGCCGCAGAACCCGTACGCGAGCACGCCCGACCCGGACGCCGCGCCGCCTCCCTCCGAGCCCGTGCAGCCCGTCACGCCTCCGGTGACCCCGCCCGCACAGCCCACGCCGCCGACCGCACCGCCGGTCACGCCCCCGACAGCACCGCCCGTCGCCCCGCCCCCCTACGGGGCACCGACCCCGTCCCCGGCCGCACCGCCCTACGGCGCACCAGCCGGAGGTCAGCCTCCGGTCGCTCCGCCTCCCGGCGGAGGTGGCTATCCGCCCCCGGGTGGCGGCTACCCGCCGGCAGGGGGTGGGTACCCACCTCCCGGTGGCGCGTACCCGCCTCCGGGGCAGCCCGCCTACGCGGGCGCCGCGCCGTTCGCGGTCGGTGACGCGATCGGCTTCGGCTGGAAGAAGTTCTGGGCGAACCCCTGGCCGTGGGTCCTGGCGATGCTGATCTTCCTGCTGATCAACACGCTCTTCAGCTGGCTCTCCGGCGGGTTCGACCGACTCGGCGACTACACGTCCGACAACTACGGTGACAGCGGCATGTTCGCGTCGTTCGGGTTGAGCTTCCTCGGCATCCTGCTGACGATCGTCGGGGTGATCATCAGCTACCTGATCGCGGCGTTCTACTCGCGCGGGGCGCTCGACGAGACGCAGGGGCGCAAGCCCGACGTCGCTGCCTTCTTCCGGATCGCGAACGTGGGCAACGTCCTGCTGGCCGCGTTCTTCGTCGCGGTGATGTCGATCATCGGCTACTTCCTGTGCATCCTGCCCGGGATCGCGGTCGGCATCTTCTCGGCCTTCGTCTACTACTTCACGCTCGACAAGCAGCAGGACGCGATCACCGCGATCAAGTCGAGCTGGTCCCTCGTCGCGAAGAACTTCGGGTCGGTCTTCCTGCTGCTCCTCGCGCTCCTCGGTATCAACATCGTGGGCTTCCTCGTGTGCCTGATCGGACTGCTGGTCACGCTCCCGCTGTCCTACATCGCGGTGGCCTACGCCTACCGCCGTCTGATCGGCGAGCAGCCGGTCTGACCGGAACAGCAGACCAAGGTCACCGGGCCCCGGTGCCGCTCTCGTGGAGCGGCGCCGGGGCCCGGCGCCATGTCGGGCGAGGTCGTGGGCGGGACCGGTGCGCCCAGCCCCCGGGCAGGGTGGCCCCGGGCGATCGCGACCGGCTAGCGTGAGGCGCCCGGTCCGTCACGAAGGGTCCGGTTCGACCGCAGAGAGGCCACGATGAGCGACCAGCACTCCTCCGACCAGGTTCCGGACTACGGGCAGTACGTCCCGCCGGCCGACCAGGGCGGCGCCCCCGGCCCCCAGGGACATCCGGGCCAGAACGGCTATCCCGGTCAGCCCGGCGGCTACGGGCCGTCCGCCGGCCAGCAGCCGGGACAGCAGGGGCAGTACCCGCCGACCGGACAGTTCGGGCAGTACCCGCCGCAGGGCCAGCCGGGACCGGCCCAGCCCCTCTCGCCGGCGGACACCAAGACGTGGGCCAGCCTGTCGCACCTCCTGGGCGGCATCCTCGGCTTCCTCGCGCCCCTCGTGATCTGGCTGGTCTTCCGTGAGCGCAGCTACGTCGTGGACGGCGAGGCCAAGAAGGCCCTCAACTTCCAGATCCTCGTGGCGATCGTGCTGGTCGGTGCGAACCTCGTGCTCCCCGGCCTCCTCGAGGGCCTCGTGATCTTCGGCGTGTGGGTCACGTCGCTCGTGTTCGGCGTCCTGAACTTCCAGGCCGTCGGCAAGGGCCAGGCGACCAGCTACCCGGTCGACGTGCGGATCGTGAAGTAGCTCAGTCGACCGTCACGAAGTCGATGAGCTCCTCGACCCGGCCCAGCAGGGACGGCTCGAGGTCGGCGTAGGTCCGCACGGTGCCGAGGATGCGCTGCCAGCCCCGGGCGACGTCGGCCTGCTCGGCCGCGGGCCACCCGAGCTCGCGCAGGATCCCGCGCTTCCACTCGGTACCGCGCTCGATCACGGGCCAGGTGGTCAGGCCGACGCGCTCGGGGCGCACGGCCTGCCACACGTCCACGTAGGGGTGGCCCAGCACCTTGACCGTGCCGGGGCGCACGCCTCGCAGCGCCTCGGCGACCAGGCGCGTCTCCTTGCTGCCCGGGACCAGGTGGTCGACCAGCACGCCCACCTTGCGCTCCGCCGTCGGGCTGAAGTCCTTGAGAGCTTCCGCGAGGTTGTCCACGCCGTCGAGGAGCTCGACCACGACGCCCTCGATGCGCAGGTCGTCGCCCCAGACCTTCTCGACGAGCTCGGCGTCGTGCTTGCCCTCGACCCAGATGCGCGAACCGCGGGCGACGCGGGCGCGGACGTCGGCGACCGCGCGCGAGCCCGACGCGGTGCGCGTGGGCGCGGCGGGGGCTCGCGAGGTCACGGGTGCCGTCAGCTCGACGGGCTCGCCGTCGACCCAGAAGCCGGGGCCCAGGGGGAAGGTGCGTGTCCGTCCCGCACGGTCCTCGAGGACGACGATGTGCATGCCGCCCGACTTCTCGACCCGTACCACCGCGCCGACCCAGCCGGTCTCGACGTCCTCGACGACGAGGCCGCGCTTGGCGGGCTGCGGACGCGAGACGGGGCGCCTGCGGTGGGGGACCGGGGCGGGGGTCGCGCTGGACAGGACGTCGGCACCGTAGCGATCGAAGCTCACCCGACTCACCCTAGGCGGTGGTCGGCCCCCCGCCCGGAAGGGGCGCGCGGCGACCCGTGAACCGCCGCACGGCTCGCCGGGTGCCGCGGCGCCGCCCGTGGTACGACTGGCCGGTGAGCACTTCGAGCGGTCAGGCCGCGCCCGACCCCCAGCGATGGCGCGTCCTGGGGCTGTGTCTCGCGGTCGGCTTCATCACCATGCTCGACGTGTCGATCGTCAACGTCGCGCTCCCGTCGATCGAGAAGGCGCTCGACGCGGGCCCCACCGAGCTGCAGCTCATCGTCGCGGGCTACACGCTGGCGTTCGGTCTCGCGCTCGTCCCCGCGGGTCGCCTGGGTGACGCGGGCGGGCGCCGCACGCTGTTCATCGTCGGGCTCGTGGGCTTCGCGCTCACGAGCCTCGCGGCGGGCCTGGCGCAGAGCGACGAGTGGCTCGCGATCGCGCGGCTCCTGCAGGGGGCGAGCGCGGGCATGCTGAACCCGCAGGTCATCGGGCTCATCCAGCAGATGTTCTCCGGGTACGAGCGCGGCAAGGCGTTCGGCATGTTCGGCGCGACGATCGGCGTCTCGACGGCCCTCGGGCCTCTTCTCGGCGGGTTGATCCTCCAGGTCGCGGGCGAGGAGAACGGATGGCGGTGGATCTTCGGGATCAACGTCCCGATCATCGCGGTCGTCCTGCCGCTCGCGATCCGTTTCCTGCCCGCGACGCAGCGCAAGCCCGGGCCGCGCAAGCTCGACCCCGTGGGCCTGGTCCTCATCGCGGTCGCGACGGTCGCGGTCATGCTCCCGTTCGTCACGACGTCGGGCCAGGACGACGACCCGGGGCGCTGGTGGTGGCTCGCGGTCGGGGCGGCCGCGGTGGCCGCGGCCGTGGTGTGGGAACGGCGCTACCAGCGCACCACGGGCGCCCCCGTCCTGGACCCGCGGGTCCTGTCGCTCACCTCGTTCCGCAACGGCACGCTGCTGGGGATCACCTACTTCGCGGGCTTCACGGGGATCTTCCTCGTCGCGACGCTCTACCTGCAGAACGACCTTCACTTCACGCCCCTGCACGCGGGGCTCATCGGCATGCCGTTCGCGATCGCGTCGGGCGTCGCGTCGTGGCTCGCGGGGCGCGGCGTCGCGCGCTGGGGGCGTCCGCTCGTGGTGGCCGGGCTGGTCGTGGTGCTCGTGGGGCTCGCAGGCGTGATCCTCGCGATCCGCGTGACGGGCGACGACGTCTCGGCCGGAGGGTGGGCCATCGCCCTGACCATGATGGTCGCGGGGATCGGGAGCGGCACCGTCATCTCCCCGAACCAGACGCTGACCCTCGCACGGGTGCCGGTCGAGCTCGCGGGGGTCGCGGGGAGCATGCTCCAGCTCGGGCAGCGCGTGGGCTCGGCCATGGGCATCGCGGTGGTCCTCTCGACGTACTACTCGCTCAAGGCGGGCGGCGCGACGGGCGCCGTCGCCGCGAGCACCGCGATGCTCATCACGGTCGCGCTGGTCGCGGTCTCGCTCGTGGTCGCGGTCGTGGACCTGCGGGCGCGCCACCAGCAGGGCGCTCCCGAGGGCAAGGTGCCGTCCGCGACGTGAGCTCCGCCGTCGGGCTGGGCACGTCGTGCGCCGCGCGGTGCTGCCGGGCGAACGCACCAGGCCCGACGGCGGAGCGTGCGTGGTGTGGTCGGGTGCGGCACGCCCCCCGGTGGGGACCCTTCCCGCAGACCCCGTGAGGAGGATGTGCACGGCGCCCGTCGGTCTCCCGCGACCGCGTAGAATTAGCACTCGACGGTAGAGAGTGCGAACGCGCGACGATCGGCAGGAGG
This sequence comes from Oerskovia enterophila, assembly GCF_044748475.1. Classification (NCBI taxonomy): domain Bacteria; kingdom Bacillati; phylum Actinomycetota; class Actinomycetes; order Micrococcales; family Cellulomonadaceae; genus Oerskovia; species Oerskovia enterophila. The sequence goes on along the minus strand of NZ_JBIVFZ010000003.1, from coordinate 444,282 downwards.
TGGACATGAGCGAGGAACGACGGCTCGATGTGCTGCGTGCGATCGTCGAGGACTACGTCCTCACCAGGGAACCGGTGGGGTCGCGGGTCCTCGCCGAGCGGCACCGCCTGGGCGTGTCCCCGGCCACGATCCGCAACGACATGGCCGCCCTCGAGGAGGACGGCTACATCGCCCAGCCGCACACGTCGGCCGGGCGCATCCCCACGGACAAGGGCTACCGCCTGTTCGTGGACAGGCTCTCGACGGTCAAGCCTCTGTCGTCGCCCGAGCGTCGCGCGATCGAGACCTTCCTGTCGGAGGCGGTCGACCTCGACGACGTCGTGGCGCGTGCCGGGCGTCTCCTCGCCCAGCTCACGGGGCAGGTCGCCGTGGTCCAGTACCCGTCGCTGCGCCGCTCCGGGCTGCGTCACCTCGAGCTCGTGCCGGTCGGTGACCGCCGCCTGCTCGTGGTGATCATCACGGACACGGGCCGCGTCGAGCAGCGCACCCTCGAGGTCGCCGCGGGCCCGGACGAGGCGACGCTCGCCGAGCTGCGCTCGCGGCTCAACGCGGTCGCCGCGGGCAAGCGTCTCGCCGAGCTCGGGCAGGGCTTCGCCGAGGTCGCCGAGCAGTTCCGTCCCGAGCACCAGGACCTGGCCCGCTCGCTCGCGCTGCTGGTCGAGGAGACCCTCTCGGAGGAGTCCGAGGAGCGCATCGTGCTGGCCGGCACCGCGAACCTGGCCCGGGTCGGGATGCGGTTCGAGCACGCGCTGCGGCCGGTCCTCGAGGCGCTCGAGGAACAAGTCGTGCTGCTCGGGTTGTTGACCGAGATGGCCGCGGAGTCCGGGGTGAGCGTGCGGATCGGTCACGAGACGCAGCTCGAGGGCCTCGCGGAGACCTCGGTCGTGACGAGCGGATACGGTAACGAGGGCGACTCGGTCGCGCTGATCGGTTCGATCGGACCGACCCGCATGGACTATCCAGGGACGATCGCCTCGGTCCGCGCCGTGGCGCGGTACCTGTCGCGCGTCCTGACTGCATGAGCATGGTTCTTGCGCCACCGGGCGCGGCGACCGGGCCCTCGGGCCAGGTACGTGCCGCGGGGCGTTGTCGGAAGTCGCCGATCCACCGTCGGCGTGCGCTAGTAGAGAGTGACCTGTGAGCGACTACTACGAGATCCTGGGCGTGCCCCGGGACGCGAGCCAGGACCAGATCAAGAAGGCCTACCGCAAGCTGGCCCGTGAGCTGCACCCTGACGTCGCGGGCGAGGCCGCCGAGGACAAGTTCAAGGACGTGTCCCGCGCGTACGAGGTCCTGTCCAACCCGGACAAGCGCCAGCAGTACGACCTCGGTTCGGACCCGTCCGCCGCCGGTGGCGGCATGGGCGGGGGCTTCGGCTTCCAGGACATCTTCGAGACGTTCTTCGGCGGGGGACAGGCGCAGTCCGGCCCCATCCCGCGCGCCCGCCGTGGCCAGGACTCCCTGGTCCGGCTCGACATCGACCTCTCGGAGGCGACCTTCGGGGCGCGCCGCGAGCTCCAGGTGGACACCGCGGTGGTCTGCGGGACGTGCAGCGGCTCGTGCTGTCGCCCCGGCACCTCGCCGCGCACCTGTGACGTCTGCAACGGGCGCGGCACGGTCCAGCGCGTGGCCCGCTCGTTCCTCGGCCAGGTCATGACGACCGCCCCGTGCGCCGCGTGCCAGGGCTTCGGCACCGTCATCCCCGAGCCGTGCGCCGAGTGTGCGGGCGAGGGGCGCGTGCGCAGCCGCCGCACCCTGACCGTGAACGTTCCCGCGGGCGTCGACACCGGCACGCGCATCAAGCTCACGTCCCAGGGCGAGGTCGGCCCGGCCGGCGGCCCCGCGGGCGACCTGTACGTCGAGATCCGCGAGCGCAACCACGAGATCTTCGTGCGCCGCGGCGACGACCTGCACTGCACGCTCCAGGTCCCCATGACCGCTGCCGCGCTCGGCACGGTCCTCGAGCTCGAGACGCTCGACGGACCGCAGGAGATCGACCTGCGCCCCGGCACGCAGCCCGGCCAGATCGTCACGCTCAAGAACCTCGGTGTCGGGCACCTGCACACGGGTGGCCGCGGTGACCTCAACGTGCACGTCGAGGTCCAGGTGCCCACGGGCCTCGACGACGAGCAGCAGGAGCTGCTGCGCTCGCTCGCCAAGGCCCGCGGCGAGGAGCGCCCGGACCCGCGTCTGTCGGCCGCGCACCCGGGGGTCTTCTCCCGTCTGCGCGACAAGCTCTCGGGGCGCTGAGGCATGAGCGCACCGGTCTTCCTCGCCGAGGCGGGCGGCTCGTCGGACGGTGCGACCGCGAGCGGCCTCGCCGGGTACCCTGCGGGCTCGCTCTACGTGCTCGACGGCGCCGAGGGGCGCCACGCGGGCGTCGTCCAGCGACGCGGGGTCGGTGAGCACGTCGACGTCGTCGACGGCGACGGGCTGCGGCTGCGGTGCGTCATCGAGCTCGTCGAGGCCGCCCAGGTCAGCCTGCGTGTCGAGGAGGTCGTGCAGGAGCCGGCGCCCGACGTCGTCGTGACCCTCGTCCAGGCCCTCGCCAAGGGCGACCGGGACGAGATGGCGATCGAGGCCGCGACCGAGGTCGGGGCCGACGCCGTCGTCCCGTGGCAGGCCGAGCGCTCGATCGTCGTGTGGCGAGGGGACCGTGCCGCCAAGTCGCGGGCCCGCTGGCTCGCGACCGTGCGCGCAGCGACCAAGCAGGCCCGCCGTGCGCGCCTGCCCCGCGTCGACGTCGCGATCGACACGCGCGGGCTCGTCGAGCGCACGCGTGAGGTCGTCGCGTCGGGCGGCGCGGTGATCGTCCTGCACGAGGAGGCGAGCGCCCCGCTCGCCGAGGTGACCCTGCCCGTCCCCGCGTCCGAGCACGAGTCCCTGGCGGGCCGGGCGCCCGAGGTGCTCGTCGTCGTCGGGCCGGAGGGCGGCATCTCCGACCGCGAGGTCGAGGCCCTCACCGAGGCCGGCGCGCTGACCGCGCGGCTCGGGCCGCACGTGCTGCGCACGTCGACCGCCGGACCCGTCGCGATCGCGCTGCTCGTCCAGCGGCTCGGCCGCTGGGACGGGACGCCCGCGTGAGCGGACGCGCTCCGGAGCGTGCAGTCGCCGGGCTGTGGCCCGGCGACCGGGGGTAGCCTGCCGACATGACGAGCAACGACACCTCCCGGCCCACCGACCCGGACTGCCTGTTCTGCAAGATCGTCGCGGGGGAGATCCCCGCGACGGTCGTCGCCTCGACGGACCAGGCGGTCGCCTTCAAGGACATCAACCCCCAGGCCCCGCTGCACGTCCTCGTGGTGCCACGGGCGCACCACGGCGACATCGCGCAGCTCGCGGCCGCGGACCCCGAGCTGCTCTCGGGCGTCGTCGCGCTCGCGGACGCCGTGGCGAGCGAGCAGGCCGACGGCCAGTTCCGGCTCATCTTCAACTCGGGCCCGCGCGCAGGCCAGAGCGTCTTCCACGTCCACGGACACGTGATCGGCGGCAAGGAGCTGGGCTGGACCCCGGCCTGACCTCGTCACGACCCGCGGAGGGTGCCGGGCGCAGGACACACCCGCTCAGGGCGTAATTCGCCCTGACCCGTCGCCCTGCGCTCGTTACCATGGATGCACCACGAAATCTCCCCGACCTGCAGAAGGAGTGCCTCGGCGCAAGCCGGCTCATGCCATCCTCGACACCACCCTTGCCGCACGGCTCGTCGACGCCCGGCCCCGGAGGCTCCTCCCGCGACCCGGGGCGCGCGCGCTCCGAGCAGACGAACGGCACGGACGACCGGGGGGCGCCGGGCGCCCAGCACCCCAGCACACGGGTCGAGCACCGGATCGTCGTCCCGTCCCACGTCTCCATGGCGGCCCTGCTCGGCAGCGGTGACTCGGTCCTGCGTGCGGTCGAGGCCGGGTTCCCCTCGGTCGACGTCCACGCGCGGGGCAACGAGATCGTGGTCAAGGGGCCGGTCGGCGACGTGGCGCTCGCCTCGCGGCTGCTCGACGAGCTCGTCGAGGTCGTCGAGTCGGGCACGCAGCTCTCGGCCGACGTCGTCACGCGCTCGATCGCGATGCTCACGGCCGCGACGGCGTCGCGGCCTGCCGAGGTCCTGACGTTCAACATCCTCTCGAACCGCGGTCGGACTATCCGTCCCAAGACGGTCGGTCAGAAGCGCTACGTCGACGCGATCGACGCGAGCACCGTGACCTTCGGGATCGGTCCTGCGGGGACGGGCAAGACCTACCTCGCGATGGCCAAGGCCGTCCAGGCGCTGCAGGCCAAGCAGGTCAGCCGGATCGTCCTGACTCGCCCCGCGGTCGAGGCGGGCGAGCGGCTCGGGTTCCTGCCGGGCTCGCTCTCGGAGAAGATCGACCCGTACCTGCGCCCGCTGTACGACGCGCTGCACGACATGATCGACCCCGAGTCGATCCCCAAGCTCATCGAGGCGGGCACCATCGAGGTGGCCCCGTTGGCCTACATGCGTGGCCGGACGCTGAACGACGCGTTCATCATCCTCGACGAGGCGCAGAACACCTCGACCGAGCAGATGAAGATGTTCCTCACGCGCCTCGGTTTCGGCTCCAAGATGGTCATCACGGGCGACGTGACGCAGGTCGACCTGCCAGGGGGCACCACCTCGGGGCTGCGCGTCATCGAGGACGTCCTGACCGGGGTCGACGACGTCGAGTTCTGCCGGCTCACGTCGACGGACGTCGTCCGCCACCGCCTCGTGAGCGAGATCATCGACGCCTACGCCCGCTGGGACGTGAGCAGCGCACGGCCCGCACGCGACGGCGGCAACCACCAGCACGGCTCGGCGCGCGGAGGCACCTCCCGCCAGGGCAGACCACGAGACCAACGAGAGCAAGGGGCACGCTGATGAGCGTCGAGATCAACAACGAGTCCGGCTACGAGGTCGACGAGGCCGAGTTCGCGGCGCTGGCGCGCTACGTCCTGGACGCCATGCACGTGCACCCGCAGAGCGAGCTCGGCATCCGCTTCGTCGAGACCGACGTCATGACCGAGCTCCACGTGCGGTGGATGGACGAGCCCGGACCCACGGACGTCCTGTCGTTCCCCATGGACGAGCTGCGTCCGGGTCGCGACGGCGACGTGACCCCGGCCGGCGAGCTGGGCGACATCGTCCTGTGCCCCGAGGTCGCGGCCCAGCAGGCCGTCACGGCCGGCCACTCCACCGCGGAGGAGATGCTCCTGCTCACCACGCACGGGATCCTCCACCTGCTCGGGTACGACCACGCCGAGCCCGAGGAGGAGAAGGAGATGTTCGCGCTCCAGCGCAAGCTCCTGCTGACCTTCCTCGCCAGCCGATGACCGAGGTCCCCGTCGCGCTGCTCCTCGTCCTGGCCGTGCTCTGCGTGGTCCTCGCGGGCGCGCTCGGCGCGGGCGAGAGCGCGGTCATGCGGGTCACGCGAGCCGCGGTCGCCGAGGCGCTCGCGGAGGCCGAGGCCGGCACGGGGACCGCTGGTGCGTCCGGGGGCGGGGCCGGAGGCCCGGTCCCGCCGCGCGTCGCCCGCGCGCGACGCGTCCAGTCCCTGACCGAGGACCCTCCGCACACCGCGGCCGCGCTCGCGTTCCTGCGGGTCGTCGCGGAGATGGTGGCCGCCGCCTGCGTCACGCTCCTGGTCTCGGTGTGGCTCGACGACTGGTGGCAGGCGCTGCTCGCGGCGCTGGTCTTCGCGGTCGTCGTGGCGCTCGTGTTCGCGCGCATCGCGCCCCGCGCGCTGGGGCGCCGGCACCCCGTGCAGGTCCTGCTCCTGCTCTCGGGCGTGCTCGCGCCCGCGGTCGTGCTCACGGGCTGGGTCGCGCGCGTCACGGGCTCGAAGGAGGACTCGGACGGCCCGCACGAGCGCGAGCTGCGCGACATGGTGGACCGCGTGAACGAGTCCGAGATCATCGAGGAGGAGGAGCGCGAGATGATCCGCTCCGTCTTCGAGCTGGGCGACACCCTGACCCGTGAGGTCATGGTCCCTCGGACCGACATGATCACGACCCCGGCCACCACCCCGCTGTCCAAGGCGCTGTCGCTGTTCCTGCGCTCGGGGTTCTCGCGCCTGCCCGTCACGGGCACGTCGGTCGACGACCTCGTGGGAGTCGTCTACTTCAAGGACGTCGTCAAGGTCGTCAACGCCTCGCCCGAGGCCGGCTCGCGGCGCGTGGCGGACGTCGCCCGGCCCGCGATCTTCGTGCCCGAGTCCAAGCCCGTCGACGACCTGCTGCGCGAGATGCAGGCCTCGGCCTCGCACATCGCGATGGTCGTCGACGAGTACGGCGGGGTCGCGGGGCTCGTGACGATCGAGGACGCGCTCGAGGAGATCGTGGGCGAGCTGACCGACGAGCACGACAAGTCCGGTCCCGAGATCGAGGACCTGGGCGACGGGGAGTTCCGCATCCCGGCGCGGCTGCCGCTCGACGAGCTCGGCGAGCTGTTCGACCTCGACATCGAGGACGACGACGTCGACACCGTGGGCGGCCTGCTCGCCAAGGCGCTGGGCAAGGTCCCGCTCCCGGGATCGGTCGCCGAGGCGCAGGGCGTGCACATGATCGGCGAACGGGTCGAGGGACGACGCAAGCAGCTCGCGACGGTCCTCGTGCGCGCCGTCGCCCCGGAGCACGAGACGGACGGGGCGGACGAGACGCCGTCGGGCCGTACCGACCGCCAGGAGCGCCACGACCACCGGGAGCGCTCCGAGCGCGACCACCAGACACACCCCGAGCGTGCAGAGCGCGCCGGGAGGACGAGCGAGGACCCGCGCCGCGCGGGCCAGACGAACGAGAGAGAAGCACACCGGTGACCCAGAACGACCCAGCAGCACCCGAGCACAAGTCCGGCTTCGCGTGCTTCGTCGGACGACCCAACGCGGGCAAGTCCACGCTGACGAACGCACTGGTCGGGCAGAAGGTCGCGATCACCTCCGGGCGCCCGCAGACGACCCGGCACACGATCCGCGGCATCGTGCACCGTCCCGACGCCCAGCTCATCCTCGTGGACACGCCCGGGCTGCACCGCCCGCGCACGCTCCTCGGCGAGCGGCTCAACGACCTGGTCCGCGAGACGCTCGCGCAGGTCGACGTGATCGCCTTCTGCCTGCCCGCGGACCAGAAGGTCGGCCCGGGCGACAAGTACATCGCGGCGCAGCTCGCCGACCTGATGAAGGGCCGGCGACCCACCCCGGTCGTCGCGGTCGTGACCAAGGCGGACCTCGTGGACCGCGAGACGCTGACCAAGCACCTGCTGGCGGTCGACCAGCTGGGCGAGTGGCAGGACATCGTCCCGGTCTCGGCCGTGGACGGCTTCCAGGTCGAGGTCCTCGAGCAGGTCCTCGTCAAGCACCTGCCGAAGGGCCCAGAGCTCTACCCCGGTGGTGAGCTGACCGACGAGCCCGAGGCCGTCATGGTCGCCGAGCTGGTGCGCGAGGCCGCGCTCGAGGGCGTGCGCGACGAGCTGCCGCACAGCCTCGCGGTCGTGGTCGACGAGATCCTGCCGCGCGAGGGCTCGGGCAACCCGGCGACGGGCAAGCCCCCGCTCCTGGACGTGCGCGTCAACCTGTTCGTCGAGCGCGACAGCCAGAAGGCCATCATCATCGGGCGCGGCGGGTCGCGGCTGCGGCACGTCGGCACCGAGGCGCGCAAGGGGATCGAGGCGCTGCTCGGCGCGCGCGTCTACCTGGACCTGCACGTCAAGGTCGCCAAGGACTGGCAGCGCGACCCCAAGCAGCTGCGCAGGCTCGGCTTCTAGGGTGGGCCCCCGGTCCGCCCTCGGGACGTCCCGCCTCTTTCCTCGAACGCAGGCGGGACCCCAGCCCACCTCGATACGATCCTGACGTGATCTTCCGGACCGCCGCCACGAGCGCCGCCCTCGCGATCGGCCTCGCCCTGGTCGGTGCGGTCACGGGACCCCAGTGGGATCCCGTGCCCGTGACCGACCACCTCGAGCCCTCGACGCCCGACACGACGATCGGCGGGCAGGGGCCCGACGTCCAGCCGGTCGGGACCTACGCCGTGCAGGAGACCCCTGTGGTCGTCCAGCTCGACGGGACGAGCGTCGACGGGATCGTGCGCGAGCCCCTCGACGCTCCCGAGGGCCTGCCCGGGGTGGTCTTCCTCCACGGCGCGGGCACGGGCTCGGCCGACGAGGCGTTCGTCGACGTCGCGACCGACCTGGCGAGCGCGGGCGTGGTCACGCTCGTGCCGTCCAAGCGGCTCGACACGTACACGACGCGGCACCGGGACTACGTCGACATGGCCGACGACTACGAGCGCTCGGTCGACCTGCTGCGCGCCAGGCCGTCGGTCGACCCCGAGCGGGTGGGGCTGTACGCCGAGTCGGAGGGCACCTGGGTCGCGCCCGTGCTCGCGGACCAGGACCAGGACGTCTCGTTCGTGGTCCTGGTCTCGGCCCCGGTCGTGCCGCCGCGCCAGCAGGCGGGGTTCGCGGTGGACTCGTACCTGCGCAACACGGGGGTGCCGCAGGGGGTCTTCCGGGCGATCCCGCGGGCGGTCGGCATGGAGATGCCCGGAGGGGGCTTCGAGTACGCGGACTTCGACGTCACGCCCTACCTCGCGCGGCTCTCGGTGCCGACGCTCGTGGCGTACGGCACGGCCGACCCGTCGATGCCCGTCGAGCAGGGTGCGCTGCGCATCATCGCCGACGCCGGGGCCAACGGGAACCACGACGTCACGGTCCGCTTCTACGAGGGCGCCAACCACGGCATCAAGATCGACGACGTCATGGTCCCCGAGTTCCCGCGGGACGTCAGCGCCTGGGTGCAGGGTCTGCCGGGGACCGCGGGCGCGCCGCCGACGGTCGCGGGCGGGCAGCCGAACCAGCTCTACCTGGCCTCGGCCGTGCCGAACCCGCGCTGGTACGGCAACGGCGACATCGTCATCGGGTTCGTGATCGTGGGCGGGGTGCTGCTCGTGGTGGGCCCCCTGGTGTGGCTGGTGACGGGGGTGGTGCGCAGGGTCCGGCGCACCCCGCACCCTGCCGGTCGTCTCGCTCCGGGGTTGCGGTGGCCGCTCGTGGGGCTGGCCGTGGGGTCGGTCGCGACGATGGCGGGACTGGTCGTGTACCTGGTCGCGGTCGCGCGGCTCGCGCTCGACTACAAGACGGACTCGTGGGTCGTGCAGGGTGGGTGGATCGCGGTGCGTCTGCTCGGTCTGGCGACGGTCGTCGCGGCCGCGTTCATCATCAACAGGTTGTCGGACCTGCGCCAGGCGCGCAAGGCGGTCCTGGCCTCTCCCGAGGGTGGCGGGGTCGTGGTGCGTCCGGCGACGGGCGTGGGTGCGCGCACGACGCTGTGGGCCACGGTCGCCGGCTCCACGATCCTGCTCGTCACGCTCGCGTACTGGGGCGTCTACCAGCTGGGTATCTGACGCCGGACGCGTCGGGCGCCTAGGGTCGAGGCATGGGACGACGCGCGCGCGACGGGGCCGAGGGGCGGATGCGTTCGTTCGCGCTCGAGGAGGTCGAGGACGACCTCGACGAGCCTGCCCGGGTCCTGCCGGGCCCGGGGGTGCAGGGCACCGCACCGGCTCACGGTGAGGTGCCCGACGACGGAGCTCACCTCGTGGCCGCGGGCCGCGGTCCGGTGTCGGGCGGGTCGTCCGGAGGAACACGGCCCGGTCGGCGCCTGTCGCGCAGGGCCCGTGGGCTGCTGGGAGCTGCTGTCGCCGCCGTGCTCGTGCTCGTCGTGGGCGGGCTCGTGGTCGGAGAACGGAACGAGGCCGCACGCATCGAGCGGGTCCTGGCGTCGCCGGGCGGTGTCCGGAGCCTGGGCGCGGACGTCGCGGTGCTCTGGCGCATCGACCCCGTCGCGGGCGGGAACGCCCCGGACCTGGGCCGGTGGAGCCAGCCGATCCTGGTGGACGGGGTGCTCGTCGTCCCAGGGGATCCCGTGGCGGGGTACGACCCGGTCACGGGGAAGCGTCTGTGGAGGGTGGCGGAGTCGTCGGTGCCGGCGGCGAGCGCGTCCCGCAGCGGGGACCAGACGAGCTGCAGCGGCAGCGGCCCGCGCTGGGACCGGGGCCCCGTCGTCTGCACGACGTCCGACTTCCGCCCCGTGACCATCTTCGGCGAGACCTCCGAGGAGGCGCACCTGCGCGGCGTCGAGGTCATCGACCCGGCGACCGGTGAGGTGGTCACCTCGCGGGCCGTCGACGGGGAGACCACCGCGGCGACCGTCGCGTTCACGGACGGCCTGGCCACGTTCGCGTGGGGTGCGGGAGGCCAGGTCGTGGTGACGCTCGAGGACCTGGCCACGGGGGAGGTGCGGTGGACCCGAGAGCTGCTCCCCGACCGCGAGGAGAGCGCGGTGAGCGCGCGCTATCTCCAGGGGTGGCCCGACGGCGACGGGCTCCGTGTCGAGGCGACCGGCCTCAGCGTGACGCTCGATGCGGACGGCGCCTCCGTCGGCAGGCGTGCGGCAGGGTCGTGGGACTCGACGCTCCCCGACGGAGGCAGGGTCTCGATGGAAGGCGACGGGACCTGGACGGTCTTCGCCCCTGACGGCCGCGAGTCGTTCAGCGTCGAGGGGAACGTCGTGCCGTTCGACGTGACCGACGGGTCGGTGGACGCCCCCCTGTTCGTCTCGGACGGGGGCGACGTGATGGACGCGGCCGGGACGATCGCCCGACCCGTCTTCTCGGCTCTCGACCGCCGGACCGGGCAGACCCTCTGGACGGGCGAGGGGCCTCTCGACCGTGCGGTCGCACAGGTCGGGGACGTCGGCGTCCTGTCGGGCGCCGGGCGACTGTGGGGGGCCGACCTGGCCACCGGCGAGCGGGTCTGGGAGGCCGAAGGAGCCCTGCCGTACGGCCAGTCCTTCACCGACGGCACGGACCTCTACCTGGTCGGGCAGAGCGGGACCGGTGCGACGCGGGTCACGGCGATCTCGGTCGAGTCGGGCCAGGTGCTCTGGGCGACCGACGTCCCGGAGCTCTCGACCTGGACGTTCAGTGCCGGGGGCCGGCTCGTGCTCGTGACCGACGAGGGCGGGCTCCTGGGACTGGGCTGAGAGGAGGCCGACGCTCGGCGGCTCCATCCCGTCGGATCGGGGCTACCGTGGAAAGGGTGGCCCCACGCCGTCGTGAGCACTCCGCCCACGCCGTCGAGCTGGTCGAAGTGGCCGAGCTCGACGACGACTTCGACGCGGCCTGGGGGCCGGCACCTGGGGGGCGGGCCGCCGCGGGAGGGGGCAGGGACGGGTCGCCGCCGGAACCGGATCGAGGCCGCCCGGGGAACCCGAGCCCGCGACGTGGCGGCCGTGCGGGCACGGACACGCCCGGCACCGGCGTCTCCAGCAGCACCGTGGGTTCGGCGGGCTCGGCCGGTGCGTCAGCGCCGGACGGGTCCGCACTGCCCTCCCGTGCCCGCCGGGTCCCGGTGCGTGCCCTGGTCGTCGCCGCCGTGGCCGTGGCCGTGGCGGGCACGGGCGCGTCCTTCGTCGTCGGGGGTCTCTCCGACCGTCATCGGGCCGGACTCGTCGCGACCCAGCCGGGCGGTCTGTGGTCGGTCGCCCCCGATCCCGACGTCGTCTGGCGGGCGCCGACCGACGGAGGGTGGCCCGCGGCCGTGGAGGGGCAGGTCGTGCTCGAGGCCGACGGCGTCCTGCAGGGCCTCGACGTCGCGACGGGCGAGCCGCTGTGGTCGGCCTCGTTGCCCCAGGGTGCGAGCGTGTGCGGCCCCGACCTGCTCGACCCGGGGAGCGTGGGATCGCCCCTCGTGTGCGTGACGGAGGTCGACCCGGCGCCGGCAGGGGAGCCGTCGGGCGCCGGAGACGGCCCGGTCGACGCCTCCGAGCCGTCGACCTCGCGCGCCACGTTCGTCGTGACCGTCCTCGACCCGGCAGGCCAGGTCGTGGGGACCCGTGTGCTCGCGGGGACGACCGACGCGGCCGCCCCCCTCGCCGGCGGGCTCGTGGCGACGGCCCGACGGGACGGCGACCGTGCGGTCGTGAGCTGGGAGGAGGCCCTCGACGGGGCGCTCGTGCGGACGCGTGTCCTGCACGCGGCGGGCTATCCGGTCGACGCCGTCGGCTCGACGACCCGGGAGGGCGACCGGGACGCGGGGACGATCGCGCTCCACGGCCTGCGCGGGCTGCTCCACGTCCGGGCGCCGGACCTGCGCGAGACCTTCGACGCGTCCGGAGAGTACGCGACCGGCTATGCGCGGCCCCGGTCCGTGCCCGGAGGCTGGGCCGCCGGCGGACCCCTGCCGGGCGACCTGCGCGTCCGGGCAGCGCTCGACCCCCGCTCGGGCCAGGTCGAGGAGGTGCACGTGCTCGACGCGGACGGCAGCGAGCGGTACGTCCTGCCGGGCGAGCCGTTCGTCCCGGCGGTGACCGACGGGACGGTGCCGCACGTCCTGGTCGTCCGGTCACCCGGGTTCACGGGGTACGACGCACTCTCGGGGCGCCGCCTGTGGCACCGGGAGGAGTGGCCAGAGATGATCTGGCTCCAGACCGACGACGTCCTGGTCGTCGAGTCGGGCTCCCGGCTGATCGCGATCGAGACCCGCACGGGTCGAGACCTCTGGCGGCGCTGGCTGCCGAGCGAGGTCCACCGGGCCTTCACCGACGGCGACTCCCTGCTCCTGACGAGCACGATCACGGGACGCCGGGACGACCCGGACGTGGGGACGTCCGAGCTCGTCTCGCTCAACCTGTTCGACGGCGGTCTCGAGTGGCGAGACGTCCTGGATCCCACGTACCGAGAAGTCGTCTCGGCGCAGGGACAGCTCTTCGCGGTCACGGACACGGAAGTGGTCCGGATCGGTTGAGGGGTCGGCCGGTCTCCTGGTGGGAGACTTGAGCCATCGGTGATCAACCGGTAGAAACTGACGGGGCCGTCATGGCCTGAATCCGGTGCTCGACCGATCCCGAGGCCGGGGCGACCTGTAGGGAGAGCACGATGACCAACGAGACCGACCCGGGGCCCGGCCCCGATCAGCAGGAACCGACCGGGGGGACCGGGCCGCTCGCCCGGGCCACGGCTCGGACGTCCGACGAGTCGGCTCCCGGCAGCGCCCCGGCGTCGTCGGCGGACCCTGCGGCCACGTCGTCCGCCAAGCCGTCCGAGCAGCCCGAGGAGAAGGCGTCCGCGCCGGCCACCACGTCACCTTCCGCGCCGGCGAACCCCTTCGCCGGGATCCCGGTGAGCGACTACGTGCGCGACGGCGTCGCGGCGCTCCTGCTGTTCGTCTCGTTGACCATGCCGTGGGACTTCGCGAACCGAGCCTCGGACAAGGTCGAGGTCATCCTCGTCTCGGTCCTCTCCCTGCTCTCGCTCGCCCTGCCGTACCTGGCGCGGACGGGGGTCCTGCCCACGACGTGGACGGTGCACACGACCCGCAGGGTCCGGCTCCTGGCGAACGCGCCCTACGGGCTGCTGGTCGCCGTCTACGTCGTCCTGGACCTGGTGAACGGCACGGCCGGCAACGGGTGGGGCGGACTCGGCACGGGTCTCGCGCTCGGTCTCGCCGGGGCCGTGCTGGCCGCGCAGCCGCGCCAGGCGGAGCTCGGCCCGGTCGACCAGGACCGGGCCGTGTCCCAGACCTGGGTCAAGGTCCTGATCGGGATCGGCGCGCTCGCGGTCGTGGGTGCGGTCGTCGCGTTCGTGTTCAGCCTGACGCTCGGCCTCGGCGTCGTCGGGATCTTCGCGCGTCTGGTCGTCGCCGCGCTCGCGGTCGGGCTCGTCGGGCTGCCCGTGTGGGGGATCCTGCGCAAGCAGGAGTCCTGGCGCCTGGTGCTCGTCGGCCTCGGGATCGCGCTCGTGGTGCTCTACGTCCTCAACACGGGCAGCTTCCTCGTGAGCTACGAGAGCCTGCGCGGCGGCCAGTTCGGCCTGCTGCTGATCCCGGCGGCCGCAGCGGTCGCCGCCTCGCCCGCGGTCGCCCGCAGCACGGCGTCCGCGTCCCCCGTCGCGACGTGGGTCGCCGTGGCGGTCGACACCCTGGACCTGGTCCTCGTCGTCGCGGCGGTGCTGACGCTCCAGGCGATCCTGTGGCTCGCCGCCGGGCTGAGCGGGGTCGTCGTGATCCTCGCGCTCGTGCTCGGCCTCCTCATGGTGGGCGTGAGCCTCGTCGCTCGTCGTGCTCTCGCCCGGGACGCCGTGTCGGGCAGGACGCTCGCGCTGGGCGGCGCGGGAGTCGTGGCGGTCCTCGGCATCGTGCTCCTCATCGTCGTCGCGAACCAGTCCGGCCTGGGGATCGGTGTCGGGACCGACCTGCTGCTGCTGGCTTTCGGCCTGCCTGCCATCACGGCGTTCGCGCTCACGGTGCCCGCGGAGGTCCGCACGCACTTCGCCGAGAACCGTCCGACGTCCGTCGTCGGGGCCGACGCGGCACCGAGCGCCTACGTGTGGCAGCCGCCCGCGCCTCGCCCCGTGCGCCCCCAGCCCGCCCAGGAGCCTGTCGCCGGCCCGTACGGCAGCGGGAGCTATGCGACCGGTCCTGACGGCTACGGTCCGGCCGCGGGCGCCCGCGAGCAGGACCCGGCGGCCCCCGTGTCGCGACCGACCTCGGCGCAGCCCGGCGCGCGGGCGCCCTACCAGCCGAGCCCTCAGCCGTACAGCCCGGCCCCGGCTCAGCAGCCGGCCCAGCCGGCCCAGCCGGTCGCGCAGGAGCCGCACCGTCCGGCGCAGCCGGCACAGCAGCCCACGCAGCCGGTCGCGCAGGAGCAGTACCGTCCTGCGCAGCCGAGCCAGCAGCCGTACAGCCCGGCCCAGCCCCAGCAGCAGCCTGCGCGCCCGGTCGAGCAGTACCAGCCGACCCAGGTGCTGCCTGCACAGGGCGTCCAGTCCGCGCGCCCCGTGCAGCCGGCCGTCCAGGAGCGCTCTGGCTACGCGGCCCGTCCGGGCTACGCGGCCCAGGCGGCCGGGGAGACCGCGGTCCTGCCGGCCTACCAGGACCCGCAGCCGGTCGGCTTCAGCGCGGCGCAGGCGCTCGACCCGTCGACGCCGCTCGAGGTCCTCGCGCAGATCGTCCAGGAGGCGCCGCACCTGCGGCCCCAGGTCGCGGCGAACCCGTCGACGTACCCGGCGCTGCTCGAGTGGCTCGGCAACCTCGGGGACCCCGCGGTCGACGCCGCGCTGCGCTCGCGCGGACGCTGACCCCGGCGACCCGTTGAGGCGGGCCCGACGACGTCGCTCACGCGACGCGTCGGGCCCGCCTCTCGCATGTCATCCTGCGGGACGTCCCTGAGCATGGCCCCGGACGGGGGTATGGTGACAACGTGCACCTGACGCAGCTGCTCCTCCTTCGTTGCCGCGACGAGGCCCTCTAGGCCGCAACCTCGTCGCGGTGGTTGGTGTGCCGGCTGAACAGCACCGACGAAGAGATCGCGAAGGACATGATGAGCACCACGGCGCAGACCCCCCAGACCAGCCCCCGCTCCGCACAGCAGCCGTCCGGCATGCCCGTGCACAAGTACGAGCCGTTCCACCAGCAGTTCGACGTGTCGCTGCCGGACCGGACGTGGCCGGACAAGCGCATCGAGAAGGCCCCGCGCTGGTGCGCGGTCGACCTGCGGGACGGCAACCAGGCACTGATCGAGCCCATGAACGCCGAGCGCAAGCTGAAGATGTTCCAGCTGCTCGTCGAGATGGGCTACAAGGAGATCGAGGTCGGCTTCCCGTCGGCCTCCCAGACGGACTTCGACTTCGTGCGCCTGCTCATCGAGGACGGGCACATCCCGGACGACGTCGTGATCCAGGTCCTGACCCAGTCGCGCGAGCACCTGATCGCCCGCACGTACGAGTCGCTGCGCGGCGCCAAGCAGGCGATCGTGCACCTGTACAACTCGACGTCGCGCCTGCAGCGCGACGTCGTGTTCCGCACCGACGAGGACGGCATCGTCGACATCGCGGTGGAGGGCGCCAAGCTCTGCCGCAAGTTCGAGGAGACCATCCCCGAGACGGCTGTCTTCTACGAGTACTCGCCCGAGTCGTACACGGGCACCGAGCTCGAGTTCGCGGTGCGGATCTGCAACGAGGTCATCGAGGTCTTCGAGCCGACGGCGGACCGCAAGGTCATCATCAACCTGCCCGCGACGGTCGAGATGGCCACCCCCAACGTCTACGCCGACTCGATCGAGTGGATGAACCGCCACCTCGCGCACCGCGAGAACGTGGTCCTGTCGCTGCACCCGCACAACGACCGCGGCACGGCCGTCGCGGCGGCCGAGCTGGGCTACCAGGCCGGAGCGGACCGCATCGAGGGCTGCCTGTTCGGCAACGGGGAGCGCACGGGCAACGTCTGCCTGGTGACGCTGGGCATGAACCTGTTCAGCCAGGGGATCGACCCGCAGATCGACTTCACCGACATGGACCGCGTGCGCCGCACGGTCGAGTACTGCAACCAGATCGCGGTCCACGAGCGTCACCCGTACGCGGGTGACCTGGTGTTCACGGCGTTCTCCGGCTCGCACCAGGACGCGATCAAGAAGGGCCTGGACGCCATGGCCGCGCAGGCCGAGGCCGCGGGCAAGGGCGTCGACGACCTGGTCTGGGGCGTGCCGTACCTGCCGATCGACCCCAAGGACGTCGGGCGCTCGTACGAGGCCGTGATCCGGGTCAACTCGCAGTCGGGCAAGGGCGGCATCTCCTACCTGCTCAAGTCGGAGCGGCACCTGGACCTGCCGCGCCGGCTGCAGATCGAGTTCTCGCGCGTCGTCCAGGCGTTCACCGACGCGGGTGGCCAGGAGGTCACGGGCGACGACATCTGGCGGATCTTCTCGGACGAGTACCTGCCGGTCGACCCGGACTCGGGGCTCGAGCCCTGGGGCCGCCTGAAGCTGCGCGGCACCCGGGCGTCGTCGACCGAGGACGGCCCGGACACCCTGGCCGTCGACGTCCTGGACCGCGGTGACGAGCTGACGCTCGACGGCTCGGGCAACGGGCCGGTCGCGGCGTTCGTCGACGCGATCGCGCACGTCGGGGTCGAGGTACGGGTCCTGGACTACGCCGAGCACGCGCTGTCGGAGGGCGGCGACGCCAACGCCGCGGCCTACGTCGAGTGCCAGGTGGGCGACGAGGTGCTGTGGGGCGTCGGCATCGACCCGTCGATCACGACGGCCTCGCTCAAGGCGATCGTCTCGGCCGTCAACCGCGCAGAGCGCGTCGCGGTCTGACCTCGCAGCCTGCCGGCCTCCGGTGGGGGCGGAGCTCGTGCGCGACACGCCTGGCGCGGCGCGCACGAGCTCCACCCCCACGGGCACGGGCCCGTGAGGGACCTGTGCACGTAGGCCCACGAGGCGGTGCGCGTGCACCGGGACGTGGGTGGCATGGCGGACAATAGGGGAGTGGTCCTCTACCGAGACGAAGCGATCGTGCTCCGCACCCAGAAGCTGGGCGAAGCCGACCGCATCGTCACCCTGCTGACGCGGGAGAACGGCAAGGTCCGGGCCGTGGGCAAGGGGGTGCGGCGCACGTCGTCGCGCTTCGGAGCACGGCTCGAGCCCTTCATGTTCGTCGACGTGCAGCTCCACGTGGGGCGCAGCCTCGACGTCGTGACGCAGGCGGAGACCGTGGGGCCCTACGCCCGGGCGATCTGCGAGGACTACGGCCTCTACACCGCGGGGACCGCGATGCTGGAGACGGCCGACCGCCTGGTCGAGGCCGAGAAGGAGCCCGCGGTGCAGCAGTTCTGGCTGCTCGCGGGGGCCGTCCGCTCTCTCGCGGTCAACGCCCACGCCCCCGGCCTGGTCCTGGACTCCTACCTGCTGCGCGCCTTCGCGGTCGCGGGGTGGGCACCCAGCTTCACGGACTGCTCGCGCTGCGGCGAGCCAGGGCCGCACCGCTCGTTCGCGGTGGCGCTCGGCGGAGCCGTGTGCGGTCGCTGCCGGCCCCCGGGGTCCACAGCTCCCGCCCCCGAGACCTTCTCGCTGCTCGCCGCGCTGCTCGCGGGCGAGTGGGACGTGGCGGACGCGTCCGACGCGCGCCACCGCAAGGAAGCCAGCGGCCTCGTGGCCGCCTACAGCCAATATCACCTGGAGAGAACGTTGCGATCACTGCGGATGGTGGAACGAGACGGAGCGGTCACTCCGCGGGCCGGAGGAGAGGCCTGATGGCCCGACCGATCCAGCCGCCCCCGCCTCATCCGTCGGGGGCCGTCGCGCCCAGGATCCCGGCGCGGTTCGTGCCCAACCACGTGGCGATCGTCATGGACGGCAACGGCCGGTGGGCCAACGAGCGCGGGCTGCCGCGCACGGAAGGGCACAAGGCCGGCGAGGCCGCGTTGCTCGACGTCGTGGCGGGCGCGATCGAGATCGGCGTCACGCACGTCTCGGCCTACGCGTTCTCGACCGAGAACTGGAAGCGCTCACCCGAGGAGGTGCGCTTCCTCATGCAGTTCAACCGCGACGTGATCCGTCGTCGGCGCGACGAGATGAGCAGCTGGGGCGTGCGGATGCGCTGGGCGGGTCGCCGCCCGCGCCTGTGGGGCTCGGTCATCAAGGAGCTCGAGGACGCCGAGCGGCTCACCGCGGGCAACGACACCTGCACCCTGACGATGTGCGTGAACTACGGCGGCCGCGCCGAGATCGCGGACGCGGCGCAGGCGATCGCGCAGGAGGTCGCGGCCGGTCGGCTGGACCCCAAGAAGGTCACCGAGAAGACCGTCGCCAAGTACCTCGACGAGCCGGACCTGCCGGACGTGGACCTGTTCCTGCGGTCCTCGGGCGAGCAGCGCACGTCCAACTTCATGATCTGGCAGGCCGCGTACGCGGAGATGGTCTTCCTGCCCGAGCACTGGCCGGACGTGGACCGACGCAGCCTGTGGCGCGCGGTCGAGGAGTACGCGAGCCGTGACCGGCGCTACGGCGGGGCGATCGACAAGTCGGCCGACCTCCCCTGAGGCCTGGGTCGAGGTCTCCCGTCGGGGGGAGGGGTCCGACCCTCCCCCCGACGGGTCCCTCCCGCACGGCGGGGGCGTCGTCCTGCGCGTGTCGGTGCCCTTCGCTAGCCTGCCCGGTATGACTCTTTCGATCGGCATGGTCACGGTGGACTCGACCGACCCTCGCCCGTTGGCGCAGTGGTGGGCACGGCAGACGGGCGGTCGCCTCGTCGACGAGGCGGACGGCTGGTTCCTCGAGGTCGTGCCTGCGGGCGACGGCCAGGGGCCCGTGCTCGGATTCCAGAAGGTCGACGACCCGACGCCCGGCAAGAACAAGATCCACCTGGACCTGTCCGCGCCGGACCGGGCGGCCGAGGTCGAGCGCCTCGTCGCCGACGGTGCGGGCCTCGTGGCAGAGCACACGATCCCGGGCTACCGGTGGTCGGTGCTGACCGACCCGCAGGGCAACCAGTTCTGCCTGGGCGAGCCCGACGAGACGGCTACCGAGATCTCCTGACGGCGGGGGCGTGACCGTCGGCCGCGTCGTGGCGGGTGGTCGCGTACGCAGCGGACGGCGGACGGTCACGTACCTCGCGGACGACCGACGAGGCCGCGTCCGAGGACACGGCCGAACCGGCCGCCGACGCGCTGTCCCCGGGGAGCGGTCGCGCCGGTACCTCGTCAGTCGCGCGGGCGGTGGGCCTGCGAGGGCGTCGAGTCCGGACCGCGCGTGCCACGCGCGTGGTCCTGCGGGTCGTCCTGTGCGTCGAGCAGCAGGTCCGCCACGTCGCCGAACGGGTTGGCACCGGCCGGCCGCGAACGCGCCGCCCCGTCCGCCCCTGGCTGGTCGTCCGTCGCGATGGCGTCGCCCTCGGGCGAGCCGCTCGTCCCGTCCGCGGCGTCCGACGCGAGGGCGCGGGCGCGGCGACGGCGCCGCGAGGCGACGACGATCCACGCCACGAGCCCGACGACGAGGAGCACGATCACGGCCAGCCCGACGGGGCTGCGAGCCGCGAGCAGCACGGCCGTGTTGAACGCCGCGATCCCGATCGTCGTCCAGATCGCGGCCCAGATGGCGCAGCCGGGCAGCAGCGCCGCGAGGTAGCGCGAGAACTTCATGCGCGTGTAGCCGGCCGTCAGGTTGATGACGGTCTGCACGCCCACGGTGAAGAAGGACAGCGTGACGGCGATGGGTCCCCACGTGTTGATCGTCGAGATCGCTCGCTGGGCGCGCTCGCTCTCGAGCCGTCGCGACCACGACGTGTTGACCGTGCCCCGGGCCACACCGCGACCGGCCCAGTAGGTCGCCTGAGCGCGGACGAACACGATCGCGAACGCTGCGGCGTAGATGATCCAGTACGGCACGCCGTCGATCGAGAAGATCCCGGACGACTCGTCACCGGCCGCCGAGACGACCGAGGTGACGGGGCCTGAGGAGGCGAGCGACGCCGTCGGGACGGAGAGCGCGCCCGCGAGCGCGGACACCGCGCTCATGCGTCCTGCTTCGCCCGGCACGCCGCGCAGGTACCGAAGAGCTCGATCGTGTGCTGGATGTCCGTGAAGCCGTGGGCCGCGCCGACCTGCGAGGCCCAGGTCTCGACGGTCGGGCCGTCGATCTCGACCGCCGTGCCGCACGCGCGGCACACCAGGTGGTGGTGGTGCTCGCTGCGCTCGCACTTGCGGTACAGGCTCTCGCCGTCCTCGGTGCGCAGGACGTCGACGTGCCCGCCCTCCGCCAGGGTCTGCAGGGTGCGGTAGACCGTCGCCAGACCCACCGCATCGCCGCGGGCGCGCAGCAGCTCGTGGAGCTGTTGCGCGCTGCGGAAGTCGGGCAGGTCCTCGAGAGCCTCGGAGACCGCCGCCCGCTGCCGGGTCATGCGCTGCATCGCTCGCCACCTTCCACGTGGACGTCGTCGGGGATGTCGGGGTGCGGGTCGTGCGACGTGCGCGGCCTGCGCCGCACGAGCACTGGCCGCAGGATCGCCACGACCGCGTAGAGGGCGATCGCCAGGACGACGATCGTGGCCCCCGGGGACAGAGTCTGCCAGTACGTGACGGAGAGCCCGACCACGCAGACCACGACGCCGATGACCATGGCCAGCGCCATGGTCCGGCGGAACGAGATGGTCACGAGCTGGGCGATCGCGACGGGCACGATCATGAGCGCGCTGACGAGCAGCAGACCCACGACGCGCATGGCCACGGTCACGGTCAGAGCCGCGATGACCGCGATCGCGATGTTGAGCGCCCGGACGGGCAGGCCCGACGCGCGCGAGAACTCCTCGTCGTAGCTCACCGCGAACAGGGCCGCCCGCAGGCCCATGCCGACCGCGAGGATGAGCACGCCCAGGAACAGCGTGAGCCACAGGTCGGTGGGCGAGACGCTCGAGATCGAGCCGAACAGGTACTGCATGAGGTTGCCCGAGCTGCCGCCGGCGACCCCGATGAGCAGCACGCCGCCCGCGATCCCGCCGTAGAACATCAGGGCCAGGGCGACGTCTCCGCTCGTGCGCCCGCGCTCGCGCACGAGCTCGATGATCACCGAGCCGATCACGGCCGCGACCACGGCGCCGGGGATCGCGAGCGCGTCGTTGGGGACCACACCCATGGCGCCGCCCACCAGCCAGCCGAGCGCGACACCGGTCAGGGCGACGTGCCCGATCCCGTCGCCGAGCAGCGACAGCTTGCGCTGCACGAGGTAGGTCCCCATGACGGGTGCGGTGACCCCCACGAGCACGGCCGCGATCAGGGCGCGCTGCATGAAGGGGTCGGAGAGCATCCCGACGAGCTCGTCCAGGGCGTTCACGAGGCGGCTCCACGGTCGATACGGGCGGGGGCGGGGGAGTGGCGCGTGAGCGGGGCGTCGGTCAGGCCCATGTCCGAACCGGGCGAGGCGCTGCGCTCGGGGTCGTCGCCGTGCGGGTGCAGGTGCTCGTGGTCCGGCCCGGCGTGCGCCGACGTGACCTGGGGCGGGGTGCCGTCGTGGACGACCAGGCCGTGGCGCAGGACCACGCAGCGCTGGATGAGCGGCGCGAGCGCGCCCAGCTCGTGCAGGACGACCAGGACCGTCATGCCGTCGCGCGTGAGCTCGGTCAGCGTCGCGGCGAACGCCTCCTGGCTGGGCTGGTCCACACCCGCGACGGGCTCGTCGAGGATGAGCAGCCGCGGGTCGCGCGCGAGGGCCCGGGCGATGAGGACGCGCTGCTGCTGGCCCCCCGAGAGCTCGTGCACCGCGCTCTGCGCGCGGTCGGCGAGGCCGACGCGGTCGAGGGCCTCGCGGGCCGTCGCGCGCCAGCCACGAGGCAGCCGGATGCGGCGCCCGTGGAGCAGGCCCGACGCGACGACCTCCTCGGCCGTCGAGGGCACGCCCGCCTGTGCGGAGACGCGCTGGGGGACGTAGCCGAGCTGCGCCCACGGGACCAGGGGGCCCAGGTCCGCGCCCAGGAGCCGCACGTGGCCCGCCGCGAGCGGCACGATGCCGACGAGGGACTTCACGAGCGTGGACTTGCCCGAGCCGTTCGCGCCGAGCAGCGCGACGACCTCGCCGCGCTCGACCGTGAGGTCGACGCCGCGCAGGATGTCGCTGTTGCCGAGGGTCACGTGGATCCCGGTGGCCTCGATCGCCGGTGGGTTCAGGGGTGAGGTGCTCATGCGCAGGTCAGGCCGGTGCGCAGCGCCTCCAGGTTGTTCCGCATGACGTCAAGGTAGTCGCTGCCGGTGTCGCTCAGGCCCTCGAGGGGGTCGAGGACCGCGGCCTGCACGCCGACGTCCTGCGCGAGGGTCTGGGTCACCTTGGGGCTCGTGAGGGTCTCGAAGAAGATCGTCGTGATGCCGTGGTCACGGATGACGTCCGCGACCTCGCGCAGGCGTGCAGGGGAGGGCTCGGCCTCGGGGTCGATCCCGGTGATGCCGATCTGCTCCAGGCCGTAGCGCTCGGCGAGGTACCCGAACGCCTCGTGCGAGGTCACGAGGTAGGGGCTCGCGCAGCTCGCGAGCCCCTCGCTGTACTCGGTGTCGAGCGCGGTCAGGTCGGCCGTGAGCTCGGCCAGGTTGGCCGCGTACTCGTCGGCGCCGTCGGGGTCGATCGCGGTGAGCTCGGCAGCGACCTGCTCGGCGACCGGGACCAGGCGCGTGGGGTCGAGCCAGAAGTGGGGGTCGAGGCCGCCGTGCGACGAGTGGTCGTGCCCGTCGTCGGCGTCTCCGTCGTCCGCGTGGTCGTCGTGCGCGTCCTCGGTGCCCGTCGTGCTCGCACCCGTGCCCGACTCGCCCGGGTGCTCCTCGAGGCCTGCGGCCTCGGACGCGTCGACGACGTGCGCCGGCTGACGACCCTCGACGGCCTCGTCGACGGCCGCCTGGAAGCCGGACTGGTAGACGACGAGGTCGGCCGTGCCGACCGTGCGGGCCTGGGCGGGCGAGAGCTCGAGGTCGTGGGGCTCGGCCGCGGGCGGGGTGAGGTTGGAGACCTCGACGCGGTCCCCGCCCACGCGCTCGGCGACGAACTGCAGGGGGTAGAACGACGCGAGCACCTGCACGGTGTCTCCCGCGGCGTCGCCGCCCGACCCGCCGCCGCCCGACGTCCCCCCGGAGCCGCAGGCCGCCAGGGTGAGCGTGGTCGCGAGGGCGACGGAGCTGACGAGGGCGGCACGGTGCGATCGAGAGAGGAGGGGCATGTCCCCATCGTCGTTGATATTGATAACGGATGTCAACAAGGGTGGGTGTGGCCTGGGTGACACCGCGCCCAGGGGGACGCGACCGTCCGACGGCGCCTGCGCCGTCGGGCCTGCGGCCCACCCCGGGCTCACCTCGCCAGGAAAGACCGAGTAGCCTGGGACGTTGGCGCCCACGGACCTCGACCGCCTCGACGCGGCGACCGGGGCGCCTGTCCTGCACCGTCCCGCACGAAGCCACGTGCGGGGTACACACGATTTCCTGGAGTGATCGCCCGTGGCCACTGCGCCTTCTCGACTCGATGCCGTCGTCTCCCTCGCCAAGCGGCGCGGGTTCGTCTTCCCCTCGGGCGAGATCTACGGCGGTACCCGCTCCGCATGGGACTACGGGCCCCTGGGCACCGAGCTCAAGGAGAACATCAAGAAGCAGTGGTGGCGCACCATGGTCACGAGCCGTGACGACGTGGTGGGCCTCGACTCCTCCGTGATCCTCCCGCGCGAGGTCTGGGTCGCCTCGGGCCACGTCGGCGTCTTCACCGACCCGCTCACCGAGTGCCTCTCGTGCCACAAGCGGTTCCGCGAGGACCAGATGATCGAGGAGTTCGAGGAGAAGAAGGGCCGCGCCCCCGAGGGCGGCCTCGCCGAGATCGCCTGCCCCAACTGCGGCACCCGTGGTCAGTGGACCGAGCCCCGCGACTTCAACATGATGCTCAAGACCTACCTCGGCCCCGTCGAGGACGAGTCCGGGATGCACTACCTGCGCCCCGAGACCGCGCAGGGCATCTTCGTGAACTTCCAGAACGTCGTGGGCGCGGCACGCAAGAAGCCGCCGTTCGGCATCGGCCAGATCGGCAAGTCGTTCCGCAACGAGATCACGCCCGGGAACTTCATCTTCCGCACGCGCGAGTTCGAGCAGATGGAGATGGAGTTCTTCGTCGAGCCCGGGACGGACGAGGAGTGGCACCAGTACTGGATCGACCTGCGCACCAGCTGGTACGTCGACCTCGGCATCTCGCGCGACAACCTGCGTCTCTACGAGCACCCGAAGGAGAAGCTGTCGCACTACTCGACCCGCACGGTCGACATCGAGTACCGCTTCGGCTTCAAGGGGTCCGAGTGGGGCGAGCTCGAGGGCGTCGCGAACCGCACCGACTTCGACCTCAAGACGCACTCGGAGCACTCCGGCAAGGACCTCACCTACCGTGACCCCGTCACGAACGAGAAGTACGTGCCGTACGTGATCGAGCCCGCCGCGGGCCTGACGCGCTCGCTCATGGCGTTCCTCGTCGAGTCGTACCACGAGGAGGAGGCGCCCAACGCGAAGGGCGGCACCGACGTCCGTACGGTGCTCCGCCTCGACCCGCGCCTCGCGCCCGTCAAGGCCGCCGTGCTGCCGCTGAGCCGCAACGAGCAGCTCTCGCCCAAGGCGCGCGACCTCGCGGCCGAGCTCCGCAAGTACTGGAACGTCGACTTCGACGACGCGGGCGCGATCGGTCGTCGCTATCGCCGCCAGGACGAGATCGGCACGCCGTTCTGCATCACGGTCGATTTCGACACGCTCGAGGACCAGGCCGTGACGATCCGTCACCGCGACTCCATGGAGCAGGAGCGCGTCGCGCTCGACCAGGTGACCGCCTACCTGGCAGCGCGCCTCCTCGGCGCCTAGCGCGTCCGCCCCGCGGGGCAGCGAAGGGCCGCCGTCCACCCGTGGACGGCGGCCCTTTTTCGCCTGCTGGGGGGATGGTGGGAGAATGGCCCGGTGACCCTCCCCACCCTTTCCGACGCCTCGCGCGCGCCCGAGACCCCGGCGCCCGCAACCGGACACGTGCTGCCGCCCCTGCGGATCGGGCCCCACGTCGTCGACACCCCCGTGGTCCTCGCCCCCATGGCGGGCGTGACCAACGCGGCCTTCCGTCGGCTGTGCCGCGAGCACGGCGCCGGCCTGTACGTCGCGGAGATGGTGACCAGCCGGGCGCTCGTCGAGCGCAACGAGGAGTCGCTGCGGATCGTCACGTTCGAGGAGGACGAGGCGACGCGCTCGGCCCAGGTCTACGGCGTCGACCCGGCCACGGTCGGCGCCGCGGTCAAGATCATCGCGGGCGAGGACCGGGCGGACCACGTCGACCTGAACTTCGGCTGCCCCGTGCCCAAGGTGACCCGCAAGGGCGGCGGCTCGGCGCTGCCGTGGAAGCGGGACCTGTTCACCTCGATCGTCCGGGCTGCGGTCAAGGCCGCCGAGCCGTACGGCGTGCCCGTCACCATCAAGATGCGCAAGGGCATCGACGAGGACCACCTGACGTACCTCGAGGCCGGGCTCATCGCCCAGGCAGAGGGCGTCGCGGCCGTCGCGCTGCACGCGCGGACCGCCGCCGACTACTACAGCGGCACCGCGGACTGGTCGGCCATCGCGCGCCTCAAGGAGACCGTGACCGAGATCCCGGTCCTCGGCAACGGAGACATCTGGTCGGCAGAGGACGCCGTGCGCATGGTGCGGGAGACGGGCTGCGACGGCGTCGTCGTCGGGCGCGGGTGCCAGGGGCGTCCGTGGCTCTTCGCCGACCTGGCCGCGGCCTTCTCCGGCTCGGACGTGCGCGTGACCCCCGGCCTGCGCGAGGTCGCCGAGACCATCTACCGTCACGGCGAGCTCATGATCGAGTACTTCGGCGGCGACGAGGGCAAGGGCATGCGCGACCTGCGCAAGCACATGGCCTGGTACCTCAAGGGGTACGCGGTGGGTGGCGAGGCCCGGCAGGGCCTCGCCATGGTCTCGACCCTCGAGGAGCTGCGCGGCAAGCTCGACGCGCTCGACCTCGACCAGCCCTACCCGGGCGAGGCGGCCGAGGGGCAGCGCGGCCGCGCGGGCTCGCCCAAGAAGCCGCACCTGCCCTACGGCTGGCTCGACTCGCGCGAGCTCTCCGAGGAGTTCGAGGAGAAGCTGCGCGAGGCGGAGCTGAGCGTCTCGGGGGGCTGAGGCCCGCAGGACGCTGCACGCCCGACGACGACGGCCCGGTGCCGGAGGATCTCCTCCGGCACCGGGCCGTCGTCGCGTACCGGGTGCTCGTGCTCCCGGGGGCGGTCGTGGGCTCGTCGGGCTGCTCGCGCGGCCCGACGGGCTACAAGGTCACGCGCGGAACCACACCGTGGTGTCGGAGGGCACGCGCACCTGCGGGTCGGCGCTGCGGTCGGAGAACGTGGGTCCGCTCTCGACGAGCACCTGCGCGCCGTGCGGCAGGACGACGGGCTCGGAGCCCAGGTTCGCCAGGACCACCACGTCGCCGTTGCGGAACGCGATGACGTCGGTGGAGTCCGCGTAGGCGTCGACCCAGGCGAGCGAGCCCGCACCGAGGTTCTCCGCCTTGCGGATCTCGAGCGCGGCCTTGTACATCTCGAACGTCGAGCCGGCCACGCCGTACTGCGCGTCGGCCGCGAGGGCCTTGTACGACTCGGGCTGGGGGAGCCAGGTCTTGTCCGTGGCCCCGAACCCGAGCCCGGGGGCCTCGGCGGACCAGGGGAGCGGCACGCGGCAGCCGTCGCGGCCCGCCTCGGCACCCTCGGTGCGGAAGAACGCGGGGTCCTCGCGGACCTCGTTCGGCAGCGACGTGTGCTCGGGCAGCCCGAGCTCCTCGCCCTGGTAGAGGTAGGAGCTGCCCGGCAGGCCGAGCATGAGCAGGCTCGCAGAGCGGGCCCGGCGCAGGCCGAGCTCCTCGTCGGGCTGGGGCTCGTGCGCGAAGATCCCGTTGGGGCGCAGGCCGGGCTCGGCCAGGCCCAGGCGCGAGGGGTGGCGCACGACGTCGTGGTTGGACAGCACCCAGGTGGTGGGCGCGCCGACCTCGTCGGAGGCGTGCAGCGAGGCGGCGACGACGGCCCGCAGCGGAGCGGCGTCCCAGGCCGTGGTCAGGAACGAGAAGTTGAAGGCCTGGTGCATCTCGTCGGGGCGCACGTAGCGGGCCAGGCGCGAGAGCGGCTCGACCCAGGCCTCGGCCACGAGGGCGCGGTCGCCGTCGTACTCGGCCAGGACCTTGTGCCAGGCGCGGTAGATGTCGTGCACGCCCTCCTGGTCGAACATGGGGCCGGAGTTGCCCGCGCCCGTGGAACCGTCCTCGGGAGCGCCGGCGTCGGTGCCCTCGACCATCGAGACCGAGCCGTCCCAGTCGGGCAGCCCGTCCTGCTTGACCATGCCGTGCGCGACGTCGATGCGGAAGCCGTCGACGCCCTTGTCGAGCCAGAAGCGCAGGACGTCCTCGAACTCGGTGCGGACCTCGGGGTTGGTCCAGTCGAGGTCCGGCTGGGTCGAGTCGAACATGTGCAGGTACCACTGACCTGCCACCTCGCCCTCGGCGCCGGTCACGACGTGCGCGCCGGGGCCCGCGGTCACGCGCGTCCAGGCCGGGCCGCCGAAGATCGACTGCCAGTTGTTCGGGGGCAGCTCGCCGTTCTCGCCCTTGCCCTCACGGAACAGGTAGCGAGCGCGCTCGGGCGAGCCCTCGGGCGCTGCGAGCGCCTCCTGGAACCAGGCGTGCTGGTCGGAGGTGTGGTTCGGGACGACGTCGACGATGACGCGGATGCCCATCGCGTGCGCCGCGGCGAGCATCTCGTCGAAGTCGGCGAGCGTGCCGAACAGCGGGTCCACGTCGCGGTAGTCGGAGACGTCGTAGCCGGCGTCCTTCTGGGGCGAGCGGTAGAACGGCGAGAGCCAGACGGCGTCGATCCCCAGTGCCTTGAGGTGCGGCAGGCGGGCGGTCACGCCGGGCAGGTCGCCGATCCCGTCGCCGTTCCCGTCGGCGAAGGAGCGCGGGTACACCTGGTAGATGACCGCGTCGCGCCACCACTCGCCCGGGCCCTCGTGGGCCGCGTGGACGAGCTGGGTGGCGGTCAGTGCAGGTGCGGAGTCGACCTCGGCCGCCGGGATCGAATCGATACGAGACATGGAGTACAGGTCCTCACTGTGTGCGGGGTGTGGCGTGGTGGAGCGCGTTCTGGGGACGGTGGCCGACGGTCCGGGGCGCCTGGTGCGGCGAGGCGGTCCGTGCGGGAAACCGGGCGTCGTGGCCCGGAGGATCACCGGTACGGGGATCGTGGGCGCGACCGATGAAGGAGGCGGGCCCGACGAGCCGTCGTCCGAGTGTAAGCGCTTGCGGCTAGGGGTTGTCGAGTCGGGGGCCCGGTGCCGCGCCCGTCGACCCGCGCACGATGAGCTCGGGCTGGAACAGCAGCTCGGACCGCGGGGCCCTGTCGCCGGAGATCTCGGTGAGCAGGGCGCTGATCGCCGCCTGGCCCATCGCGGACACGGGCTGGCGCACCGTCGTCAGCGGAGGGTCGGTGAAGGCGATGAGGGGCGAGTCGTCGTAGCCGACGACTGACACGTCCTCGGGGACGCGCAGGCCGCGAGCGCGGGCCGCACGGATGGCACCGAGCGCCATGAGGTCCGAGCCGCACACGATCGCGGTGTGCCCCGAGTCGATGAGCTCGCCGGCCGCGGCCTGACCGCCCTCGACCGTGAAGAGGGTCACCACGATGTGCTCCTGCGCCTCGGCCACGTCCGAGACCAGCCCGTGGCGCACGAGCGCGTCGGCGAAGCCGGCGAGCTTGCGCTGTGCCGGCACGAACCGGCCGGGGCCGATCGCGAGACCGATCTTTCGGTGGCCGAGCGACTCGAGATGGCGCACCGAGAGCTCGACGCTCGCGACGTCGTCGGGCGAGACGAACGGGGCGTCCACGCCTGGTGCGTAGCCGTTGACCAGGACGATGGGCATCCCGCGGCTGCGCAGGCGCTCGTAGCGGTCGTGGCTCGCCTGCGTGTCCGCGTGCAGGCCCGAGATGAAGACGATGCCGTCGACCGCGTGGTCGAGGAGCATCTCGACGTACTCGTCCTCGGTGGTGCCCCCCGGGGACTGCGTGCACAGTAGAGGGGTGTACCCGTGCTCGGAGAGCAGCGACTCGATGATCTGCGCGAACGCGGGGAAGACGGGGTTCGTCAGCTCCGGGACGATCAGGCCGACCAGGCCTGCGGACCGGTTGCGGAGCTTCTCGGGACGTTCGTAGCCGAGGAGGTCCAGCGCAGCGAGCACTGCTTGGCGCGTCTCGCTGGCGACACCGGCCTTCCCGTTCAGGACGCGCGAGACCGTCGCAGTACTGACGCCGGCTTGTTCGGCGAGATCTGTGAGACGGGTACGCACGTGGGGCAGTGTAGGTGACACCGGACCTCCTCGTCCTGGTTGCTCGCCGGTCGGATGGTTCTGGACAGGCGACTGTGTGCGACGAGCTTGTTTCGCCGTTGTGTGTAAAGCGTTGCATGAAAGTTACCGCAAGCGCTTGCACGATGGCTACCCGACGTCGTACGGTCGTCCACATCAGGGCCAAGGAGGGCAGGTTCGCCACCCTTGGCTGACATCTCGAATGCTTGGAGTGACTCAGATGCGACGGAGCATCCTTCTAGCCGCAGCGCTCAGCACCACGCTGGCGCTCACTGCCTGCTCCGGCGGCGGCAGCGGAGACGACGAGACCACCTCGGGGTCCGGCGATTCGACCGGCTCGACCGGTGCGCTGACGGTCTGGGTCGACGAGACCCGCCAGGCCGCGGTCACCGACGCCGCGAAGGCCTTCGAGGCCGAGAACGGCACCAAGGTCGAGGTCGTCCTCAAGAACTTCGACGACATCCGCGCGGACTTCCTCGCGCAGGTCCCGACCGGCAAGGGCCCCGACATCACGGTCGGCGCGCACGACTGGCTCGGCGAGTTCACCACCAACGGTGTCGTCGCCCCCCTCGAGCTCGGCGACAAGGCGTCCGAGTTCGAGAAGGTCTCGATCGAGGCCTTCACGCAGGACGGCCAGGTCTACGGCCTGCCCTACGCGATCGAGAACATCGCGCTCATCCGCAACACCGCGCTCGCCCCCGCGGCCCCCGCCACGTGGGACGAGGCCATCGCCGCCGGACAGGCCGCCGGGACCAAGTTCCCGATCCTCGTCCAGTCGGACGGCGCCAAGGGCGACCCGTACACGCACTACCCCTTCCAGACGTCGTTCGGCGCCCCGGTGTTCTCGCAGAACGCTGACGGCTCCTACACCTCCGAGCTCGCCATGGGCGGCCCCGAGGGCCAGGCGTTCGCGACGTGGCTCGGCGCACAGGGTGCCGCGGGCAACCTCAGCCAGGACACGACGTACGACATCGCGGTCGAGGCCTTCAAGAACGGCGAGTCGCCCTTCATCGTCGGTGGCCCGTGGATGATCGAGTCCTTCGAGGGCCTGGACCTCTCGATCGACCCGGTCCCCAGCGCCGGTGGCCAGCCCGCCCAGCCGTTCGTGGGCGTGCAGGGCTTCTACCTGAGCAACCAGAGCGAGAACGCTCTCGTCGCCAACGACTTCCTCGTCAACTTCCTCTCGACCGAGGAAGCCCAGACGGCCCTGTACAAGGCGGGCAACCGTTCGCCGGCGCTCACCGTCTCGGCTGACAAGGCCGCTGCCGAGGACCCGATCATCGCGGGCTTCCGCGCCGTCGGTGCCGACGCCGTCCCGATGCCCTCGATCCCCGAGATGGCTTCCGTGTGGAGCTTCTGGGGCGTGACCGAGGCCGCCATCGTCGCTGGCGCAGACCCGATCCCCACCTGGGACAAGATGATCGCCGACATCCAGGCAGCGATCGGTTCCTGATCACCTGACCTCGTGGCCGTGGCGCCTGGCGCCACGGCCACGAGCCGTCGGCGCGGACCGCACCAGCGGTGCTGCGCCAGCCCCATGACGCGGGCCGTACCCCCGTGTCGCACGACTACGGAGGCTCGATGTCCGCCCCACAGATCACGCCCACCGACAGCGAAGTCGGCGCTCCGGAGGACTCCGGGCCGCCCCAGGGGCCCCGCGCACAGCGCCCCCGTCGGGACCGTGACGGTTCGCACGCCCGGAACTACAGCCCGGGGTTCTTCGTCAAGCTCGCCCTCATGGCCGTCATCGACGCGCTCGGCGTGTACGTGGTCTGGTCCGCGTGGAGCGCGGAGTCGTACGGGATCCTCGCGGCGATGCTGGCCATGCTCGTCGCCGCCAACTGGGTCTACTTCTCCAAGCGGGCGCTGCCGCTCAAGTACATCCTGCCGGGCCTGCTGTTCCTGCTGGCCTACCAGATCTTCGTCGTGGCCTACACGGGCTACATCGCCTTCACCAACTACGGCACGGGCCACAACACGACCAAGGACCAGGCGGTCGAGGCGCTGCTCGTGCAGAACGAGCGCCGCGTCGAGGGCTCCGAGTCCGCGCCGCTCACGGTCCTCGTGGACGGCGACGAGCTCGCCTTCGCGATCGTCACCCCGGACGGGGACGTCGAGGTCGGCACGGCCGAGCAGCCCCTCACGGTGGTCGACGGCGCCGAGGTCGTGGGCGGCCGCGCTGCCGAGGTCCCGGGCTACGACGTCCTCGAGCGCGGCCAGGTGCTCGAGCGCCAGGAGGAGGTCACGAACCTCCGGGTGCCTGTGTCGGACGACCCCGAGGACGGGTCGATCCGCACGCCCGACGCCATGACGGGCTACGTCTACACCTCGACGCTCGAGTGGGACGCCGCGAGCGACACCATGACGGACACGACCACCGGGACCGTCTACACGCCCAACGACGACGGGCAGTTCGAGGCCGAGGACGGCTCGACCCTGGCCGTGGGCTGGCGCGTCGCGGTCGGGTTCGACAACTTCGTCACCGCGTTCTCGGACGGGCGCTACGCGCAGCCGTTCGTCAAGATCCTCGCCTGGACGTTCGTCTTCGCGATCGGGTCCGTGGCGACCACGTTCCTGCTCGGCCTGTTCCTCGCGATCACGTTCAACGACGTCCGCATGCGCGGTCGCAAGATCTACCGCGTGCTCATGATCCTGCCGTACGCGATCCCAGGGTTCCTCGCGGCCCTGCTGTGGTCGGGCCTGCTCAACACACGGTTCGGCTTCATCAACGAGGTCATCTTCGGGGGAGCGGAGATCCCGTGGCTCACGGACCCGGTCCTCGCGAAGCTCTCGGTCCTGTTCGTGAACCTGTGGCTGGGCTTCCCGTACATGTTCCTCATCTGCACGGGCGCGCTCCAGTCGCTGCCGTCGGACGTCATGGAGGCCGCGAAGATCGACGGCGCCGGGCGCTGGCGCACGTGGCGCTCGGTCACGCTGCCGCTGCTGCTCATCTCGACGGCGCCGCTGCTGATCTCGTCGTTCGCGTTCAACTTCAACAACTTCACGCTCATCTACATGCTCACCGGGGGTGGTCCACGGTTCGCGGACGCCTCGGTGCCGCTCGGCCACACGGACATCCTGATCTCGATGGTCTACCAGATCTCCGGCGTCGACGGCTCGGCCCCCAAGAACTTCGGGCTCGCGAGCGCGCTGTCGATCGTCATCTTCGTGATCGTCGGCACCATCTCGGCCCTGGCCTTCCGGAGCACCCGCAAGTTCGAGGAGATCAACTGACATGGCGACCACCTCTGTCTCCCCTTCCGTCGGCTCGTCCTCGGGCAGCTCGTCGGGCACCCCGTCCGGCTCGGGTGTCGGCCGTCAGCGCATGAAGCCCGGCCGCTGGTTCAGCGAGCTCGGCTGGCGCCACCTCGTGGGCGTCGTCGCGGTCGTGTTCGCGGCGTTCCCGCTGGTCTACGTCCTGTCGGCCTCGCTCTCGGAGAACGGCACGCTGACCGGCTCGAACACGCTCTTCAGCGACGTGAGCACCGCGAACTACGCGCAGCTGAGCGAGTCGCTGTTCTGGACGTGGATGCTCAACACGCTCGTGATCGCCGTGGTGACCTCGATCGGCACGGTCCTCATGGGGGCCGCGGCGGCCTACGCGTTCTCGCGCTTCCGCTTCTCGGGGCGTCGCGCCGGCCTGACGTCGCTGCTCATCATCCAGATGTTCCCGCAGATGCTCGCGTTCATCGCGATCTTCCTGCTGCTGCTGAGCCTCGGCGACGTGGTCCCGGCCCTGGGCCTGGACAGCAAGCTGTCGCTGATCTGCGTCTACCTCGGTGGCGCGCTGGGCGTGAACACGTTCCTCATGTACGGGTTCTTCAACACGGTCCCGCGCGAGCTCGACGAGGCGGCCAAGCTCGACGGCGCCACGCACGCGCAGATCTACTGGACGATCATCCTGCGCCTGGTCGCCCCGATCCTCGCGGTGGTCGCGCTGCTGTCCTTCATCAGCACGTACGGCGAGTTCATCATCGCCCGCATCGTGCTGACGTCGGAGTCCAACTGGACGCTCGCGGTGGGCCTGTACGGCTGGGTCTCGTCGCTGCGCGAGGCGAACTGGGGCCTGTTCACGGCCGGCGCCGTGGTCTCGGCGCTGCCGGTGCTGGCGCTGTTCCTCTACCTGCAGAAGTACATCGTGGGCGGTCTGACGGCCGGTTCGGTCAAGGGCTGAGCATGAGCACCTCCCTGCCCGACGACGTCACGTCCGCCGGGTCGGCCGCCTCGCCCCGCGAGGTGGTCGCCCTGGCCGCGCACCACGACGGCTCCGAGGTCTACGTCCACGGGGGCACGCCCGCCCTCGGGGACGTGGTCCTCGTCCGGGTCCGCGTGCCCCGGGTGCCGGGCGGTCCCGCCGCCCAGGTCCGGTCCGTGTGGCTGCGGACGGTCCGCGACGGCGAGCCCCGCCTGTCGCAGGCACGGCTCGAGCGCGAGGACGAGCACGAGTCCTGGTACGTCGCCGACGTCCTGGTCCACAACCCGGTCACGAGCTACCGCTTCTTCCTGGACCACCCGGGCGGGTACCAGTGGCTCAACGGGCGCGGGGTCTTCGACCGCGACGTGCCCGACGCCGCGGACTTCCGCCTCACGGTCCACCCGCCCGCGCCGTCCTGGATGGGCGACGGCGTCGTCTACCAGGTCTTCCCGGACCGGTTCGCGCGCTCGGCCGAGGCCGACGACCGGCCGGTCCCGGACTGGGGCCAGCCCGCGGACTGGGACGACGAGCCCCTCGCGGGTGGCCCCGGCGTGGGGACGCAGTACTACGGCGGAGACCTGCGGGGCATCGAGGAGCACCTCGACCACCTCCAGGCCCTCGGGGTGGGGACGGTCTACCTGACCCCGGTCTTCCCCGGGCGCTCCAACCACCGCTACGACGCGAGCACGTTCGACCACGTCGACCCGCTCCTGGGCGGCGACGAGGCCTACGCCTCGCTCTCGCGCGCCGTGCACGCACGCGGCATGCGGCTGCTCGGCGACCTGACGACCAACCACACGGGCGCGGGCCACGAGTGGTTCGAACGTGCGCACGCCGACGCGTCGAGCGCCGAGCGCGACTGGTTCTACTGGACGCCGGGCGAGCCCGGCTACGTGGGCTGGCTCGAGCACGCGTCGCTGCCCAAGCTCAACTACGGCTCGCCCACGCTCGGGGCGAGGATGATCGACGGGCCGGGCTCCGTCGTCGGGCGGTACCTGGGCGAGCCCTTCTCGCTCGACGGCTGGCGCATCGACGTCGCCAACATGACGGGCCGCTACGCCGACGAGGACCGCACGCTCGAGATCGCGCGCCGCATCCGGGCGACCATGACCGAGGTCAACCCGGACTCGGTCCTGGTCAGCGAGCACTTCCACGACGCGTCGCTCGACCTGGCTGGCGACGGCTGGCACGCCAACATGAACTACTCGGCGTTCACGCGTCCCGTCTGGACGTGGCTCGCCCCGCACGACTCGAGCGTCCCGTTCCTCGGGCTGCCCGTCACGACCCCGCGGCGGGGCGGGCGCAGCATGGTCGAGACCATGCGCGACTTCGACGCCGTGCTGCCGTGGGCCGTCACGTCGCGCCAGTGGAACATGCTCGGCTCGCACGACACACCGCGCCTGCGCTCGATCGTGGGGTCGGCCGAGATGGTCGAGGTCGCCGCGACGCTCCTGCTGACCTACCCCGGCACGCCCGTGATGTTCGCGGGCGACGAGGTGGGCCTGACGGGCACCAACGGCGAGCACGCGCGCGTGCCCATGCCGTGGGGCCGCTCGGAGCGCTGGGACAGCGACACCTTCGAGGTCTACCGGCGGCTCGTCGCGATGCGCCGCGCGAGCCGCGCCCTGCGCGAGGGCGGTCTGCGCTGGCTCCTGGTCGACGACGACGCCGTGGCGTACCTGCGCGAGACGACCGACGAGCGCGTGCTCGTCGTCGTCGCGCGCGACGCGTGGGCCGGGGCGCGGCTGCCGCGGCACCTGCTCACGGGCACCGAGCCCGAGCGCCTGTACGGCGAGCTCGGTCTCGAGGTCACCGCCGAGGGGCTCGACCTGGCCGGGGACGGACCGGGCGTCGGGGTGTGGCGGATCGGCTGAGCCGTTACGCACACGTGGTCTTCGACGAGAAGTGAGCAGATGCCCCTGGTCCGCGGCGATCAGGGGCACCTACGCACTTCTCGGCGCGGTGGTGGCGCGGGGGCGGCGCGCCACCGCGCGCCGTGCGCCTCGATAGGGTGGGACCCGTGCCGCACACCACGCCAGGAAACGCCCTCGGGTACTCGGCCGCCGACGTCGAGCGCTGGGTCCCCGAGCCGCCCAAGAGCAAGTCCCGCACGCCCTTCGAGCGCGACCGGGCGCGCGTCGTGCACTCCTCGGCGCTGCGCCGGCTCGGCGCCAAGACCCAGGTCCTGGGCCCGGGGTCGGACGACTTCGTGCGCACGCGTCTCACGCACAGCCTCGAGGTCGCCCAGGTGGGCCGGGAGATGGGCCGCGCCCTGGGCTGCGACCCCGACGTCGTCGACACCGCGTGCCTGGCCCACGACCTGGGGCACCCGCCGTTCGGGCACAACGGCGAGCGGGCGCTCGCGGAGATCATGGCCCAGCACGGCGGGTTCGAGGGCAACGCCCAGACCCTGCGCCTGCTGACCCGCCTCGAGCCCAAGGTCTTCGCGGCGGACGGCACGCCCGTCGGGCTCAACCTGACCCGCGCGAGCCTCGACGCGAGCGTCAAGTACCCGTGGCGCCGGGGCGAGGGGCCGCGGCGCCCCGACGGGACCACGACCCACAAGTTCGGCGTCTACCCCGACGACGTGCCCGTCTACACGTGGCTGCGCGAGGGGGCCCCCGAGCACGTCAAGTGCATGGAGGCCCAGGTCATGGACCTGGCCGACGACATCTCCTACTCGGTGCACGACGTCGAGGACGCGATCGTGGGCGGCAAGCTCGACCTCGCGGTCCTGGCCGACCCCGACGAGCGCGGGCGCGTCGTGGCCGCGGTGCGCGCCTGGTACGGCGACGCCTACGACGAGGCCGAGCTCGACGCCGCGATCT
The DNA here is from genome assembly GCF_044748475.1 of Oerskovia enterophila. Classification (NCBI taxonomy): domain Bacteria; kingdom Bacillati; phylum Actinomycetota; class Actinomycetes; order Micrococcales; family Cellulomonadaceae; genus Oerskovia; species Oerskovia enterophila. Next base: position 407,560 of record NZ_JBIVFZ010000003.1, on the reverse strand, counting down.
CCCGTCTCGAGGCGACCGGTCACCTGATGCGCGGCTTCGACGGGTCGCGCCGGGCGCTCGCGGCGCTCAAGGACTCGACGAGCCAGCTCATCGGGCGCTTCAGCGGGTCGGCCCAGGCCGCGACGCGCGAGGAGTACGGCGACGGGCTGCTCACGCGCTACTCGGCCCGCCTCGTGGTCCCCTCGACGACGTCCGCGGAGATCCTGGTGCTCAAGGGCATGGCCGTGGCGTACGTCATGGCCCCGCGCGAGCTGGAGCCGCTGCACCACCAGCAGCGCCAGGTCCTCGCGGACCTGGTCGAGGTCTTCAGCGACAAGGCGCCCGACGCGCTCGAGGCGCCTTTCGCGGCGGACTGGCTCGAGGCGCCCGACGACGCCGCTCGCCTCCGCGTGGTCGTCGACCAGGTCGCGTCGCTCACCGACGTCAGCGCCTACCAGCTGCACGACCGGTGGGTGTCGCCGCGCTGATCCACCGCACGACCGCGGCCCGCGCCCCGGAGGGTGCGGGCCGCCGTCGTGCCGCTGGTCAGCCCAGCGTCGTGGTGAGCTGCGCGACGAACTCGTCGAGCGCGTAGGGGATGCTCAGGACCGTGGGCGCGGACGTGGCCATGGCGTAGTCCATGCCCACGACCCGCACGACCCGGCCGTCGACGACCGAGGGCAGCGCGGCGAACAGCGGGTTGCCCAGGAGGGTGTCGTAGACCGTCTCGTCGACGTCGATGAGGATGAACGCGTCGGCGTCGAGCGTGGGGATCAGCTCCGAGCTGACCGAGACCGACGAGGCGTCCTCGGCGCCGCAGACCGCGAGCGTGCCGGGGGAGGGCTCGAGCCCGATCTGCGTCAGCAGCTCGATGCGCGGGTCCGAGGGGCAGAAGACGATGACGCCGCCCTCGCCGTTCATGGCGTACGTGATGGTCTTGCCCTGGAGCTCGGGGTGGGCCGCGGCGGTCTCGGCGACCGTGGTCCCGACGCCCTCGACGAGCTCGTCCGCACGGGCAGGCTGTCCGAGGGCCGCACCGATCATGGTCGTCTGGTCCTGCCACGACGTCTCCCACGCCGAGCCGGGGAACGCGACCGTGGGCGCGATCTCCGTGAGGCGCTCGTAGGCCGTGTCCGTGATCCCCGAGTAGACCGCGATGATCACGTCGGGGCGCAGCGCAGCGATCTGCTCGAACGGGACGTCGGGGTTGGACGTGAGGAGCTCGGGGGTCGCGCCCTCGAACGTCTCGGTGAGCCACGGCAGGATGTCGTCCTCGATGCCGGGGCCCGTGAACTTCTCGATGCCCACGGGGACCTTGCCGAACGCGACGACGGCGTCCTGGCTGCTCCAGCCGATCGTGACGACCCGCTGGGGTTCCTTCTCGATCGTCGTCGACCCGTAGGCGTGGTCGATCGAGACCGGGAACGCGTCGGCCTCGGCGAGGCGGGTCGCGGCGACGTCGCCACCCCCCGCGGGGGCGGACGTGGCGGAGTCGGTGCCACCCGTCGAGCAGGCCGCGAGCGCGGCGAGCGTCACGAGCGAGGCGACGGCGCCCAGGAGGTGCCGCGGCGTGGTCCGTCGGCGGGAGCTGGTCGGGGTCATGAAGAGGTCCTCCGTCGAGCGTCTCGCGATGCGAGGCGCTCGGTAGTTAGATGAGCCTAGCCTTAGTTGGCGGAACAAAGGTGAGGCTAACCCGGGCCGGATCGAGAAATCCTGCCAGCACGGACCGATTTCCCGCCAGGGTCAGTGGCCAGGGGCCCCGAGCAGGCGGGCGTAGGCCGCAGGCGACATGCCCGTGGTGCGACGGAAGACCGTGACGAACGTGCTCGGGCTCGAGTACCCGACGGTCCGTGCGACCTCGCGGACCGAGCGGCCCTCGGCGAGCAGCACCAGGGCGGCCCCCGTCCGGGCGAGGATGCGCCACTGGGCGAAGGACAACCCCGTCTCGGCGACGAACCGCCGCATGAAGGAACGCGGGCTCATGCCCACGTCGGACGCCCAGGCGTCGAGCGACCGGCCGTCGCCGGGGGACGCGAGCAGCCGCTCGGCGACGTGCAGCAGGTCCACGTCGCGCGGCATGCGCAGCTCGATGCTCGCCACGGGCAGGGGCAGCATCTGCTCGATCGCGAGCGCCTGCAGGCTGTGCCGGCTGGTGTCCGGCATGACGGCCGTGGTGTCGTGCAGGAGCAGCTCGCGCAGCAGGGCGCTGACCGGTACCCCCACGACGCTCTCCCACCGCGGCGCGACCTGGTCGGGATTCAGGTAGGTCGCGTAGACGGTCACGTCGGGGTCGGCCCGGACCTTGTGGCGCGTCCCGGCGGGCAACCAGATGCCGAGGCTCGGCGGGACCAGCCACCGCCGGCCCGTGGCCTCGACGTCGAGCGGCCCGCCCTCGCCCCAGACGAGCTCGTGCTCGTAGTGCACCTCGTCGGGCCACTCGCGCGCGTGGCCGGGCTCGAACACGTTGGTCGCGAGGCTCCACGGGTCGGCGACGAACCGCCCCTCGGGCGCCCGGTAGGGCACCGCGGGCTCCTCGGTGAACGACGGAGCACCCCAGATGCGGATGCTCCCGGGGTGCTCGGTGCTCGTCATGGGCAGGACGTTACCGCCCGTGCCGGGCGGGCGGGCCTGGTCGGCCGGGCCTGGTCGACCGTCCCTGGCGGGGCGGACGGGCGAGCGCTCAGCCGGTCGGCTGCTCGCTCATCCACGCGTCGCTGGCCCGCTGCACGTCCTCGGGCGTGACCGAGCCCGCGACCGTCACGAAGTACCACCGGTGCCCGAACGGACAGCGCACCGCGGCCTGGCGGAAGCCCTCGAACCAGTCGGCGGGCTCGGCCGTGCTCGTCGCCCCCGCGGCGATCGCGCGGGCGTAGGCCGCGTCCGTGTCGGGGACGGGCACCGTGAACGACACGGGCGTCGGGCCCTCGGGATCCGGTGCCGCGGAGCCGGCCCCCGGGAACTCCTGCGCGACGGTGAACGTCGAGAACCCGGACGTCGTGGGCAGGCGCAGGTCGGAATGGATGATCGCGTCCCCTGCCGTGATCACGTCGTCGACCTCGGCGCCGAACGCCGCGGTGTAGAAGTCGATCGCCGCGCGGGCGTCGCTGACGGCCAGGTTGGGGTGCAGGGCGGACATGTCCATGGTTCCTCCAGTGCTCGGGTGCTGATGTCCCCATCGTCTGTCGGTGCGCGGTGGCAGTCTTGGAGGAATGCGACACGAACGCGGCAGCGTCCCCGGGGTCTCCGGCGTCCCGTCCACCACCTACGGCGTGGTGGACCCCGTCGCCGCGCGCCGAGCGTTCGCCCTCGGACGGTTCCCGGCTCCCGCGGACCTCGCCGACCGCGTCGACTGGTTCTGGCTCGTGCGGTGGGACCTGCCGGCGGGCGAGTCCTTCACGCAGACCGTCATCCCGCACCCGTGCGTCAACCTCGTGGCAGAGCCCAGCGGGTTCGCGGCCCACGGCATCCCCGAGGGGCTCTTCGACCGCACCCTCGTCGGGACGGGCGTCGTCGTGGCCGCCAAGCTGCGTCCGGGCGCGCTGAACGTCCCGCGCGGGACGTCCGTGCCGGCGTCGGGCGTGCTGGGCGCCGGTGCGGACGAGGCGGGGGAGCGCGCCCTCGCGCTCGCCGAGCGCGGCGAGGACGAGGACGCGGTCCGCGTCCTCGCGGGGCTCGTGCGAGAGCGGCTCGCCCCGGACCAGCACCTCGCGCAGGTCTCGCGCGTGCTGGACGCCGCGACCTCGGGCGACCTGGGACCCCGAGCGCGCGTCGCGGACCTCGCCCGGGTCGCGGGCACGAGCACGCGCAGCCTCCAGCGGCTGCTCGGCGAGCGGCTGGGCGTCGGGCCCAAGTGGGTCCTGCAACGCCATCGCGTCCACCTCGCGGCCGAGCGGCTCGCCCAGGACCCCGGCCAGGACCTGTCGGCGCTCGCGGTCGACGTGGGCTACTACGACCAGGCGCACCTGGCTGTGGACTTCGTCTCCGTGACCGGTCACACCCCCGGGGCGTACGCGCGGCGGTGCGCGGAATCCCGGGCCAGGCTGCTCGAGCTCGTGTCCTCCTGAGGTCACCCGAGCGGTCGGTGGGCGCGGCTGATGGCTGATCGGACGGGGCCCGGCGCGAGACGTCACCGGCGGCACCTACACTCGGGTACGTGGCAGGTCTGATCCGACGCGAGGACGTCGATGCGGTGCGCGAACGCGCGAGGATCGACGAGATCGTGTCCTCGCACGTGACGCTCAAGCCGGCCGGTGTCGGCTCGCTCAAGGGCCTGTGCCCCTTCCACGACGAGCGCTCCCCGTCCTTCCACGTCCGCCCCCAGGTGGGGCGCTGGCACTGCTTCGGCTGCAACGAGGGCGGCGACGTCATCTCGTTCGTCCAGAAGATCGACGGCATGACGTTCACGGAGGCCGTCGAGTACCTCGCGGACCGCGTGGGCATCCAGCTGCGGTACGAGGAGGGCGGCGGCCCGCGCCGCACCGAGGAGCCCGGCAAGCGACAGCGCCTGCTCGAGGCGCACCGCGTGGCCTCGCAGTTCTTCTCCGAGCAGCTCTTCGCTCCGGGCGCCACGGTCGCGCGCACGTTCCTGGCCGAGCGCAGCTTCGACCGGTCGGACGCCGAGCGCTTCGGTGTCGGGTTCGCGCCGACGGGCTGGGACGCGCTGCTGCGCCACCTGCGCGGGCGCGGCTTCACCGAGGCGGAGCTGATCGCGTCGGGCCTCATGAGCCAGGGCCAGCGTGGCATCTACGACCGCTTCCGCGGACGTCTCGTGTGGCCCATCCGCGACGTGACGGGCGAGACCATCGGGTTCGGTGCGCGCAAGCTCTTCGACGAGGACCAGGGCCCCAAGTACCTCAACACCCCGGAGACCACGCTCTACAAGAAGTCCCAGGTGCTCTACGGGATCGACCTCGCGAAGCGGGAGATCGCCAAGAACAAGCGCGTCGTGGTCGTCGAGGGGTACACCGACGTCATGGCCGCGCACCTGTCGGGCATCACGACGGCCGTCGCGACGTGCGGCACGGCGTTCGGCTCGGACCACGCGCGCATCGTGCGCCGCCTCCTGGGTGACACGACCGCGGGCGGCGGGCTCCAGCTCGCGTCGGGCGCGTCGCTCGGGGGAGAGATCGTCTTCACGTTCGACGGCGACGCGGCGGGCCAGAAGGCCGCGGTCCGCGCGTTCGGCGAGGACCAGCGCTTCTACGCGCAGACGTTCGTCGCGGTCGAGCCGAGCGGCATGGACCCGTGCGAGCTGCGCATGGCGCACGGCCCGGAGGGTGTCCGCGCGCTCGTCGAGGGCCGCCAGCCCCTGTTCGAGTTCGTCATCCGCACCACGCTCGACACGTTCGACCTGGACACCGCCGAGGGGCGCGTGGCCGCGCTGCGCGCCGCGGCCCCGGTCGTCGCGGGCATCCGCGACACGGCCCTGCGGCCCGAGTATGCGCGCATGCTCGCGGGCTGGATCGGCATGGACTCGGAGTCGGTGCGCCGCGCGGTCGCGGCGGCGGGCAAGGCGGGGGTCCCGCAGACGCTGCCGGCCCCGGTCCGCCCGCCTTCCCCCTCGCCCGACGACGCAGCTCCGGCCGCGCCGTCGGGCCCGGTCTTCTCTCCGCCGGACCCGCGCGACCCCGTGGCCCGTCTCGAGCGGCAGGCGCTCGTCGTCGCGCTCCAGTACCCCCAGTTCGTGCCCGCCGAGGAGTTCGACGCGTTCTCCGAGTCGGCCTTCGCGACGCCCGCGTGGCGAGCCGTGCACGACGCGATCCGGGCCGCGGGCGGCATGGCCGGAGCGGCCGCGCACCCGGCAGGGCAGTGGGTCGAGGCCGTGATCGAGCAGTCCCCGGAGACGGTGCGCGGCATCGTCAACCAGCTGGCCGTCGCCCCGCTGCCCGAGGACCGCGAGAACGTCATCCAGGGGTACGTCAAGGGTGTCATCAAGGCGTTCGTCGACCTGGGCCTCACACGGCGCGTCGCGGACGCCAAGAGCCGCCTCCAGCGCCTGGACCCTGCGGGGGACCAGGATGCCTACGGTGCGGCGTTCGCCGAGCTCCTGGCCGTCGAGCGGGAACGTCGAGAGCTGCGCGAAGGCGCCTGAGGACGTGGCGTGCGCGCGGTCGACGAGGGTGACGCGCCCGGTCGTCGAGGGTGACGCGTGCCGCCCTCCGTCCGTCCGCGGTGCGATCGACCCGCACAAGGTGCTGTGGACAGCGGCCGAGAGCCGCCTCGACCGGGTGAGGATGGTGGGTGCCGGCCGGCACCACCGCGGGGAGGACCCCCGTCGCTCCAGGCTCTCTCCGAGGAGACCGTTCATGTCACGTGTCGTCGCGGTACCCACCCTTGCCCGCAGTGCCCCTCTGATCGTGGGCGGGGTGTCCGCCCTGGCTCTCGCTCAGCTCCTCGTCGTCGTAGCCCTCGCGCTCGACGGGGCCGCGACGTACGGCGCATCGTCCTACGGCGGGTCGCCTGACGCCTCGGGGGTGGCTGCGCTCCTGGTCCTCGGTGGTCTCGTGGCCCTGTCCGGACTGGCGACCTTCCTGGTCGGCCTCTACCGGGCGGTCGCCAACGTCGACCGCTACCTCGCGTTCCGGGTCGCCGTGATGCCGCGCCGTGTCGAGGGAGCAGGTACCGGAGGAGGCCTCGTCCCGGCCCAGGTAGGTCGTGGCGCACAGCCGCTCAGCCCGTTGAGATGAAGGTCACACCTCTCGCCGGCTCGAGGTGACCCGAGGGATGACAAAGGCCCCTGACCTGCGTCTCCGCAGATCAGGGGCCTCTCGTCGTGCTCCCGCGGTAGGACTTGAACCTACGACCGTCCGATTAACAGTCGGATGCTCTGCCAGCTGAGCTACGCGGGACCGCTCACCCACCGTTTTGCACCGGTTGGGCGACCGGAGAAAACTCTATCAGCATCAGAGGGGTAGTCCGGACATCGAGCGGACCCGGTCCTCCGCGGCGTCGATCGCAGCCCGTGTCCGCGGGTCGTCGAGGTCCACCCCGGCCTCGGCGACGACCTGCGAGAAGAGCGAGCCGTCGGTGTCGCGGCGGACCGCGACCTTGGCCGACCGGCCGGCCCCGAGAGCGACCACCTCCGCGAGCACGACCGAAGACTGCACGCGCTCCCGGACGGTCTGTGCCAGCGTGGTGCGCCGCGAGTCGGCGAGACGCAGGACCAGGGGAGCGGCGCCGTCGACCCACTCGACCGTGATCGACGCGGTGACCGGGTCGTAGCCTGCGCGGTCCACGTCGCACCAGGGGCGGGACGAGCCGTCCTCACCCGTCGTGGCCAGGACCGTGCGCGTCGCCGCGGCCCACGAGCCGTCGACGAGCTGCGCCGCAGCGAGCACCGCGTCCTTGGGGGCGAGGCGCAGGGACCTGCGGGCGTCGTCGGGCAGGGAGCTACGGGCGAACAGAGCCATGTCAGACACGGTACTGCCCTGCTGCCCGACGGGCGCGCACCTGCCGGTACGCTTGTCCGCCGAGGGGCAGTAGCTCAGTCGGTCAGAGCATCGGACTCATAATCCGCCGGTCGTGGGTTCAAGCCCCACCTGCCCTACCCCTGTGACCTGCGGGTTTTGCCAGGTCTTGACTGATGCGTGTTCAGTCGTGCAGCAAAAATGCAGCAACCATACGCGCAGAGCCCCGACCCTCCGAAGAGGGCCGGGGCTCTGGCGTAAACGGCGGGAATCTGCGCTACAGTGACGCCCACAACGACATAGAACGGCCCCGACGAGTGGTGGAACACTCAGCCGGGGCCTCACCACTGAAGAGTTAGGGCTCTCCCATGGCTGACGCACACGTTATCAGCCTGCCTACGGCATCGTTGCCGGGCACGGCGCACCACCCCATCGACTCCGCGCGGCGCATGTACGCCTGGCGCGACGCGATCTGGGCATCGGACCTCACCGCGACCGAGAAGCTCGTCGCGCTCACCTACGCCGACCACGCCTCGAGCGGCACCCTGCGCGTCTGGGTGAGCCCCGAGCGCCTGCGTCAGCGGACCTCCCTCAAGCGCACGTCGACGACGGGCGCCCTGCGCCGGCTGGCCGCGGCCGGGTGGCTCAAGGTCACGACCCCGGGCAGCACCGGTGTGGCCACCAGGTACGCCCTGACGATCCCCGACGAGGTCGCCGCGACGATGCCGGTCCCCACGACGACGAGCACGAGCACGCCGCCGGTCGTGTCGCCTCACGACGAAAGGGTGTCGCCTCGCGACGAGATCGTGTCGGCAGACGACCCCGATCCCCTGACCTATCCCTCTCCCCATCCCACCAACCAGGGCCAGGACGACGACGTTGTCGGGTTGGTGGAGGAGATCCGCTCCCACCCCCTGGCGATCGGCCTGACGGCCACCGCAACCCGCGCACACGCCGCCTCGCTGCGTACCGCAGGCTGGACCCGCGAGACGCTCGGCCACGAGCTGCGCACCCAGGACTTCACCGGAGCCCGCGGTCCCGGCCTGCTCCGCTACCGCCTCGCCGCGCTCGCCACCAGCACCCCGCCGCAGCCCGTCACCGTCACCCCTGTCGCCGAGCGCGGGCCCTCCGCCGTGCAGCGACTCCTGGCCGAGCACGACGCCCACGCCACCGCACGTCCCGCCAGCCCCGAGACCATCGCCGCAGTACGTGCCGCCGCACACCGCCGGATCGCAGCATGAGCGCCACCGCAGCCGCCCAGACTCTCCCGCGCCGCCCCGACACCGAGAGGCCCGTCATAACCGCCCAGACGACCGCACACAGCCCCGCACGCATCAACCCCGACCACCTCGCCGTGCTCGTCGTCGCGGCGTCCCTGACTGGGCTCCTGGCCGCGACGTCGTTCCTGCTCAGCTTCGACGGCCTGTCCGCCGTCGCGCCCTGGGCGGTAGTCCGGCCCGGGCGCGCATGGCTCATCCCAGTCTCGATCGACGCAGCTCAGATCGACTTCATCCTCGCGGCGTTCATCCACTTCGCCCGCAGCGAGTCGACACCGTGGGCCTGGACGTGGGTTACGTTCTGGACGCTCGTGTCCGCGTCCGCCAACGCGGCGTACGCCTGGTCGTCCGGCCCGTGCGGCTGGGAAGGCATCGCCGGGGCTGGCCTCGTCGCGTTCTTCCCGATCGGGACCCAAGTCACCTCGCACACCGCAGCACGCATCATGATCGGACGCCTGGCCCTCGTGGCCGCGAGCGCCGTCGAGCCGGACAGGCAGACGGACGCGAACAGCCGGACGGACAGCGACACGGACGCGGACGGGCGGATGCCGGACCCGTTCGTCGTGCTCGAGTAGATCGAGCAGGCCGGCCCGGAGGTCGAAGTCGTCGACGAGCTGACCGTCATGGCCGCGAGCGCCTACGTGGCGGACGGACGGGTGGACAGCGATGCGGACACCCGGACGGTGTCCGTCCGCTCGGCACGGTCGTCCGTGTCCGTCGAGGCCGTCTGTCCGGACATCGAGCGCCGTGTCCGCGAGGGGGCGTCCGGTCGGGAGATCGCCCGCGACCTCGGGCTCGGACGGACGCGGGTCTGCGAGATCGTCCGCGAGGTCCGCGCAGCTAGCGAGCGGTTCGAGCTCGTGGAGGAGACCTATCCCGCGTAAGCGGGAGGATCGGGACCACCGGCCGATGCAGGCGGCTCGGGCACGGTCGTGCGACTCGACCGGTTGCCATCTCTTGTGCCGAGCTACGCATCAAACGCTTCGAAGAACCAGGCCCCTGTATCGGGGATGATGCTCCGGAGATCGTCGTCGACGTCGAGTTTGTACCGTGAGGTCAGCAGTGCTAGCCGTTCGCCAACCGCTGCTCGAAGCCCGCCGAGCGCAACGAAGAACGGCTCCGGCCTCAGGACCGCGAAGCCGTTGTCTTGGAGTGGCGCAGTCGTCATAAAGTTCGCCAGCAGTTTGCGGATCTCCTTCAGCAGACTGGCAAGTTCGGGAGAGATGCCTTTGGTGCTGATTTGTTCGGTGAGGTCGTCTCGAGCTTGGCTCGCCGATTCCAGCACGTGGTTTGGGACCTCGTATGCGAAGTCCTCCCACAGCATCCGCTTGTCCTCGAGGATCGAGATCACCCTCCGTGCGATCTCCGCGTCACCGTCGAGATACTCCCACTGAAGGCCGCCCGCTGCTGTCGAAATCCCGGTGATTCGCCATCGTCTGCTCATGTCCGAACGCTAGGGGATAGCGTCGAGTTTTACCAGAGTGACCGGGCGACGGGGGATCGAGGCTCCGCACGGGTAGGTTCCCGGCATGGCAGGGGGATGGACGATTCGTGAGCTCGCGCGCGAGGCCGGGGTGTCGCGCCGAGTGTGTGGTCGTGGATCGCGGAGCAGAGTTGAGAGCGGCCGACGTCGGGCCCGTGGATCCTCGACGACGAGCAGGCGGCCGCGGTGTTCAAGCGGTTCGAGCAGACCGCCCCGTTGCGCACACCGCGAGCACCTGCGCCGTGCAGCGTCGAGGGGTGCGAGCGTCCGCGGTCCGGCCGGCAGGACGTGTGCAAGATGCACTACCAGCGGCGCCTGCGCACGGGCCGCACCGAGCGCTCGTCCGGAGGCGACAGACAGGCTGCCACGACCCACCGCCCCCAGGGGCATGAGTACCCGCCCGAGAACACCTACCGCTTCCCGTCCGACGCTGGGGCCCGGCGCCGGTGCCGGACCTGCCGCATCGCCCAGTCCACAGTGGGCAAGGCCAACCAAGCGATGAACGAGAAGCAGAGGCCACGGGCCGGCCGCTAGCGGTCGTACACCTCAAAGCGGTAGGAGGGTCCGGGCGACTTGAGATCCAGTTCCTCGTAATTGAACGCATCACGAAATCCGTCGACATCCGGAAAGAGGACGCGGCGCCGACGGTTGAATGTGCCGGTGAGGGGGTCATCCATCGCAGCCTTGACCTTGGGAGGAATGACGAGCGCAAGGAAGGGCAGGCGCGCAGGGCGCCCTACTCCGCGATCGGAGTCTTCAGCGAGGCGAAGAAGGGCGTCGGCGCCTGGCGGACTCCCTGCCGCGAGATCTAAGTCGGGAACGCGCGGGACTTGCGGTGCATCGGGCATTGGGCTACCGATGAAGTACCCTTCCTGCGCGCGCATGCGGTCGTCCGGGATGGCGGGATAGAGCCGGAACGGCTGTCGTTCTGCGAACGACTTCATGAGCAGAAGAGTGAATTGAGCACTCAGGGGCTCGGCCGCCTGGGCGTATGTTATTGCGTCATGGGCGAAGGTATGCGCCCATGGCATCTCGGTGACGTCGATGGCAAACAGAACGCCGGCGCTGTTCTGGCCGGCCTTCGGGCGACGAGTCGCGAACCAGAGGGCGGTGAACGGATTCGACGTGACGTCCAGGAGTCTGGTGGGCACGCCGTGGTGCTGCAGGCTGGCGAGTAGATGAGCGTCCGAGTTCGACGCCCCGAGATCACGACCAAGCCCAAAGCGTCGTGCCTCGCGGATGATCCTCTTCTCTGTCTCTCGCATTCGCTCCTCGTCTACAGGGCCCGACTTCGCGAGGTGACGGTAGAGAGACGATGAGAGGTCGTAGCGAGCTCGACTCTGCCCTCTCCACGCGTAGATCCGACCGTTGCGAAGAGTTGAGACGCGACCGACCGTCCTGAGAAGCTGATCTCGACTTCTCACCTCGTACCCCCAGCCCGAGTCGATCCATGCGCGTGCTGCCGTCTCAGCCACTACTGGGCCGCCTCTCTTCGGTAGGTGCGGCCCAGGCTAGCGGCAAACTCTGGCGGACGTAGGGCGGGCCGAACCAGACGCCCCGATCGTGCGAGCGGCGATAGAACATGGTCGCCAGGAACAGGCGTGAGGCCCGGCCGGCGCGACGGCGTCGACGAGTTCGAGCCCGTCGCACTCCCACGCGATTCTGACGGTGACCGGGATCAGGTCCAGGGCTACCTTCTGGATCTGCGCATGGGCGGGATGCCGCGGGCACTAGTGATCGCCAGCCAGTCGGTGCGATGCAAGGGCTCGCGGCACCTGCGCCCGTCAGTCGTTCCCGTACTCACCCTCGTCGTATGGATCCTCGTCGGAAGGAACCACGTGCTCCTCATCTAGTCCGGCCTCTGTGATGAGTTCGTGATCGTCGAGCAGAAGGTGACATTTCGGGCAACTAAAGTGGTCTGGCACGAACGTCACATCAACCGTGGCGTAGCCGTCGTCGTATTCGTAACTGACATTCCGATCCAGTGCATCGTCAGATTCGACTGTGCCCAGGGCTCCGCAAGCTGGACAAGTCGCCTGGTCGCTATACGAAAGCCACGCTCTGCGATCGCTCAGCAACGCCCAGCGTTGCGTTTCGATCGCCGTCATCTGCCCCGCCTCGAAGCGGGCCAAGTTGCGGCGTGCCGCTTCAACGGCTGCCTCGAACTGGTGCTTAGTGCGCATCGCGTTACGGGCGAGGTGTTCCTCTACTTCTGCAACGCGTGCCGATCCGACGAAGTCGTCGATAGGGCGCTCGTGTGCTGTGAGCAAGACATGAATGAGAGACCAGTACCTTGACCACCATGCGTTGTCCGGAGGGCCAACAAGTGCGAACTCCGCGCCGTGCAGATAGTCGTTGCGTGCCTTGGAGAACTTGGACGCATCCTGTTCGCTGAACGGGCGGTAGATGGACTGGCAACGCTTGAATGCAGTCGACGCACTCACGGTGACGGAAGGTCCACCCTCCTTGAGTCCTAGCGCCTTCAGCAACTGGTCGCCGCCAGCATTGACCGGATCGGCGACGAGCGTCGGTGAAGTTTCCGCGAGTGCCCATTTTGCAAGGAGCTCGAGGGCGAGCGCCGCCCAGAGCCGACGTTCGTCCTGGCTTCGTTCGTCGCCCGGCTCCATAGCGCGGTTCACGAAGAGTCGCGCCTTTACCCAGAATGCGTCAGCATCGAACGCGCTCATCGTGCTCCTCCGACGTGGTAAGCGACTCGCCCGATTCGTCGGCCGGTGTCACCATCAGTTATCGCCGCTCGACCGTGCAGGACCCGCCGGTTCCGGATCAGAAGAACTTTCCCCGCCGTGTTCCAGGCGATCTCATCTACGGCACCATCTGGCGGATTCTCAAGCATGACAGCAAGTCTTCGAGCAAAAGCATCCAGGGGATTCATGCAAACTGGATCGAATCGCAGCCCCCCATCCCAAGCTGGGGTCAGCCATGTCTCACCGCCAGATGTGACCGAGAAAATCCCGTCGCGGTCTGCAGGCTCGATGGACTTCGTGGCGTCCCAGACACGGGTTGGCGTAGTGCTCACATTCATGGACCACAACAAGACATAGTCCGGCACCTTGCGCAGGTGGGCCCCGTCGGTATGAAGGGGCTGTTGCCCTAGGCCAACCTCGGCACTGATTGATGCAGGGTGCGCCTCCTTCTGAGTCTGGGGCTTCAGGATCGCGACCGGGTCCTCTCCACGTCGATTCTCAATAGGTCTCCACCCAAGTAGTTCGGCCTCACTGGTGAGCTGGTGCTTCACCATGAAATGTGGTCCTTTGGGCTCGGCCACCGCCCAGCCGCGCGTTTCAGAGTCACGAAGGAGATCTGCAAGAGTCGAGGAGGTCACGGGGGAAGAGTAGCCCCACTGGCTACGACGGAGTGCCCCGCCTTGCTCCCAGAAGGGAGCGAAGGCGGGGCTTCGTCATGTTGAGAATCAGGTGAGGTCGTTCGTGCGGTACATCGTGACGAGGTCGGAGCCGTCGAGCTGGACGCCGCAGTGCCAGCCGTCGTCGCGCTGCTCGGTGTAGGAGATCGTCCCGCCCTGGCTCGTGAGACGGACGGTGACGTGGTGGGCGCGCTCGAGCGGGGCTGGGACGTCGTTGGGGACTTCGGGGAGGGTGCTGGTCAGGTCGATGAGGAGCGTGCCGAGTGCGGCTACGGTGGCCTGGACGAGGAGGTCTGCCCAGCGGATGTCGCCCCAGGCGATGCCTGCGACGATCGTGGCGGCGACGACCTGCCCGAACGTCCTGGCGACGCGGTCGATGAGGGCGGCGACAGTGTCGCCCGTCGCGGTCGGGATCGTCGTCGTGCACACGACGAACGCTCCGGCCGGAGCGTCGATGGTCCGGGTGCTGAGCGCCGCCGGGTTCCGGGTCGTGCGGGCCCACGCGGCCGACTACCTCGACGTGGACCCCGACCTGTACGAGGCCGCCACGGGCCACCGACCGCGCGACTGACGGGTGCGCGTGGCGGCAAGGTCGACCGCGTGTGCGGTTGCCCTTCGATGCCACGCGACGGCGGTGGTCGGCTCGGGCGGCAGATCCGTCGCCGAGGGGCCTGGTGTGGACCGCGCCGTCGTCGTGCGTAGAGACCGCACCCGTCGTTCCATGGAGGCATGCCCCTCCGCATCCGACGCGTCTACGACGCCGCCACGCCCGACGACGGGTACCGCGTCCTGGTCGACCGCCTCTGGCCGCGCGGTGTGAGCAAGGAGCGAGCGCACGTCGACCGGTGGCTCAAGGAGGTCGCGCCCTCGAACGAGCTCCGGACATGGTTCCACCACGACCGCTCCCTGTTCGACGAGTTCGTCGTGTGCTACCGTGCCGAGCTCGACGAGAACCCGGCAGTCGAGGAGCTGCGCGCGATCGTGGCCGAGCACCCCGTCGTGACGCTGCTGTACGGGGCCAAGGACGAGCAGGACAACCAGGCCGTGGTGCTGCGCGACTACCTGGAGGCGACGGGGCGCTGACTCGACGGGCCCCTGCCTCGGCCGGACCCTGCCGAGAACGACCTTGCGTGCGGTCGAGCACGAGGTTGCGGTCGCTTTCGCCGCCAGAACGGTCGCAACCTCGTGCTCGGTCCCGGACCGACCGACCCGGACAGGACCGGCCCCGGGCACCGGCACCCCTCCGCGCGCCTCCAGAGGGTCGCGCACGACCGATCGAGACCGAAGCGCCCCATACCTCCCTGACGCCCGGATCGTCCCGTTCAGCGGGCGAGTGACGGCCGGTCGTGACACGATGCCACGTCCGACGACCTGAAGGAGATGCACCATGAGCACCGGCTCGAACCGCACGACGTCAGGGACCGCCCAGCGGCTTCAGCAGAGCAAGGGGCTGCGGGCACTCGCCCGGGCCGGGTACGCGGTCAGCGGCCTGCTCCACATCATGATCGGGGTCATCGCGGTCAGGATCGCGACGGGATCGGGCGGCGGAGAGGCCGACCAGACCGGCGCCCTCCAGGAGGTCGCGAGCACGACCGGGGGAGCGTTCGTCCTGTGGTTCGCCGTCGTCGCGTTCGCAGCCCTCGGGGTCTGGCAGGTTCTCGAGGCCGTCGCCGGGACGAGCGGTGACGCGAAGGACCAGGCGACCTTCCGGGCCAAGTCGGTCGGCAAGGCCGTGATCTACCTCGCGCTCGGGGTGCTGACCTTCCAGGTCGTCAGCGGCTCGGGCTCCGGCGGCGGTCAGGACAGCCTCACGGCCTCGCTCCTGGCCAACGGCGCCGGGCGGGTGCTCGTCGGGGTGGTGGGTGTCGGCATCGCCGCAGCGGGTGTCTACCACGTGGTCAAGGGCTGGAAGAAGTGGTTCCTGCGCGACCTCGAGGGCAACGCGAAGGGGCAGGTCGGCAACGCCGTCGTCGTCCTGGGACGGGTCGGCTACATCGCCAAGGGCATCGCCCTGGCCGTCCTGGGGGTGCTCGTCGTCACTGCGGCGGCCACTGCGGACCCCGAGAAGGCGAGCGGTCTCGACACCGCGCTGCGGACGATCGGCGCGCAGCCGTTCGGCGCGTTCCTCCTGACCGCGACGGGCGTCGGCTTCGCGGCGTACGGGGTGTACTCGTTCGCGCGTGCTCGGTACGCGCGGATGTGAGACCGGCACGGGCGTCATGAAACAATGACGCCCATGGCGATGAGAGAGATCCGCGTGATTCCGGACCCCGTCCTCCGCACCCCGTGCGACGAGATCACCACCGTGGACGACCGGGTCCGCTCGCTGGTCGCCGACCTCGTCGAGACCGTCGACTACGAAGGCCGCGCGGGCCTCGCCGCCAACCAGATCGGCGTGAACCTGCGCGCCTTCTCCTGGAACATCGAGGACGAGATCGGCTACGTCCTCAACCCGAAGATCGTCGAGCTCTCCGACGAGATCCAGGACGGCGACGAGGGCTGCCTCTCGGTCCCGGGCCTGTGGTACCCGACGCGACGCGCCTGGTACGCACGTGTCGTGGGCATGGACCTCGACGGCAACGAGATCACGGTCGAGGGCACCGGCCTCATGGCGCGCTGCCTGCAGCACGAGACCGACCACCTGGACGGCATGCTCTACCTCGACCGTCTGGACAAGGCGGTCCGCAAGAAGGCCATGCGCGAGATGCGCGCGCAGCTCTGACGCAATGTCACGCGATCCCCGGCCCCTGGGAACCCCTGCGGCCGGGGATCGCGGCGGCGTATGCGCAGCCGGTGCGGACCGCGCGCGGTCCTACCCGGAGCGGGTGAAATCTGCGATGGGGAGTTCTCCCCTCGCGATCCGCCGAGGTCTCGGGCAAGATATGCCTGGTATACCGCTGGACGACCCTGCATGATGATTCACCCTGGGTGAGGACGTTGGGGAAGACGAAACCTCGACCTAGGGAGGACGACATGACTGGTGCCATCACACGCGGTGTTCTTTTCGTGCACTCGGCGCCCCGGGCGCTGAGCCCGCACCTGGAGTGGGCTGCCGGGAACGTTCTTGGCGTGCGCGTCACGCTGGACTGGACCGAGCAGCCTGCTGCGCGCGACCTGTACCGGGCGGAGTACGCCTGGCAGGGCGCGCAGGGCACGGGCGCGCGCCTGGCCTCGGCGCTGCGCGGCTGGTCGCACCTGCGCTACGAGGTCACCGAGGACGCGAGCCACGGTGCCGACGGCGCCCGCTGGTCGCACACCCCTGACCTGGGCATCTTCCACGCGGTGACCGACGTGCACGGCAACGTCGTGATCCCCGAGGACCGGGTCCGTGCGGCGCTCGAGGTCTCGCACGACAACCGGGCCATGCGCGAGGCCCTTCACCTCGCGCTGGGCAAGGCGTGGGACGACGAGCTCGAGCCCTTCCGCTACGCGGGCGAGGGATCCAACGTGCGATGGCTCCACCGGGTGGGCTGACCCGCTTCACCGACCCCAGCGACCACGGTCGCCCGATGCCCGCCGGCTACTAGGAACCGGCGGGCATCGCTGCATCCCGCTCCGGTGCGCCGGAGCCCTCGACGTCCCCTGCCATCGGGCTGGAAGGGGCAGCGGCCCCCGCGGGAACGAGGTCCCCGTCCTCCCGGGGCGTGGCCTCACGAGCAGGGTCCGGTCCGTCGGCGGCCAGCTCCTCCGGGGCCGCGGGCGGGACGGTGGGACGTCGTCGGATGCCGTCCCACGTGCGTCGGAGGACGGGGGCCAGACGGCGCTGCACCCCCTCGTAGGTCACGTCACGGATGAAGATCGCGTCGATCGCGATCATGGTCATCGAGAAGTACATGAGCCCCATGAGCACCCCGATCCCCAGGTGCATGCCCGTGATGGCGATCAGGGCCAGGATGCGGGTGGGGCGTCGCAGCAGCAGGAACGGGAAGAAGAGCTGCACGAACACCGCGCTGTAGCTCAGGATCGCGACCAGCACCCCGGAGCGGCCGATCAGCTCGGTGACCTGCGGCCACGTCGAGAACTCGTCGAGCTGGAACACGTAGTAGATCGCCGTGCCGTGCTGCCACATGCCGCCCTGGATCTTGTACATCGCGGAGGCGACGTAGACGACGAAGATCTGGAAGGCGATGAGGAGGACCGCGCCGTTGTGCAGCAGTGTCCCCAGCCAGGCCCACGACGCGAACCGCGAGGGCGTGCCGGACGCCTGGGCCGCGCGGCGCCGTCGGGCATCGAGGGACCACCTGCCCGACGTGTCCGCGAAGAGCATGTACACGAGCACCATCCGCATGAGCTGGATGCCGCCGTCGCCGATGAACGGGTTGGTCCGGAACAGCGCGATGTACAGCACGAGCAGCACCGGGATCACGATCCGCGAGCGCCAGCCCAGGACCAGCAGCACCGAGAGCGCGACGAGCGCCAGGTACTGGAGGTCGAACGCCCACGCCGGCGCGGAACCGTTGAAGAACAGGTCGAGGAAGGCCGGGAACTCGTCGACGTCGACGCGCCCCTGGGCGAAGCTGCGCCCGGCTCCCCACGCCAGGCTCCGGTCGCCCCAGCCCGCCACGAGCTGGACGACCAGGATCAGGCCGAAGCCGATGCGCAGCACGGCCGTCCCGTAGGAGGCCTTGCGCGAGTCGAGCATCCAGGACTCACCGGCCGCGTACGTCGTGCGGAGCCAGGTGGTCGCGCTCGTCACCAGCCCGCTCATGAGACCCACCCTCCGAAGACGCTGCTGAAGCCTGCACGGGCCTCGGGGGTGACGGGCGACGGGTCGCGCCAGCCGAGCCGGGTGAACTGCTCCTCGGGTCGTTGCACACCCGGGACGAGGCGTTGCTCGAACGGGACGACGCCCTGCGTCGAGGTGCTCATCTGGATCGCGACGAGCTCGGTGTCCGGCCACAGGTCGAGTGCAGCCTGCGTGCCGAACAGGTACAGGGCGTCCTCGGCGAGCAGGTACGAGTCGATGCCGCTCACGCTCGCTCCTGTGCCCAGGAGTGCCTTGGTGAGGTCCTGGCGTCCCTGGCCGCCCTCCGTGGAGGCGACGTGGTCCGACTGGACCACGGCCTGCTGCTGCCCCACGAGCGCGCCGTAGGCCGAGGTGTAGAAGCGGTTGACGCTCACGGGGATGCGCCACGTGCGCGTGGGCAGGATCTGGTGCCGCACCTGCTCGTTGAAGACGTCGCCGAGGTTGACCCACTCGGTCACCGACTCGGTGCCCTGGGTGTCGCGGGTCGAGGCACGCACCCAGACGCGCAGGTCGACCGACTGCGGGTCCGGGGCGAAGATCTGCCAGTTCTGCCCGAACAGGGGCCGCATGTGCGCGGTCGTGACGGGCGCGGCCTCCTGGCTGAGGGACGAGCTGGGCGCGGCGTACAGGAACGTCGAGAGCATGTGGAACGAGACCACCGCCAGGACGACGACCATGGTCGCGCGCTGCACGACCGTGCGGGAGCGTGCGGTGCTCACCCGTGTACCTCCACGTCGAGGACGGCCCTGGCGACCGCGTTGCGCAGAATACTAACCAGTCCTAACGATTCAAGGAAGCCCTGCGCGCACACCCCGGACGCACGGACGCCCGGTGGGGGCGAGGGCGAAGGTCCTCGCGCCCACCGGGCGTCGATGCATCGGGGCGCAGGAGGACTGCGCCGACGACGTGGGTCAGGCGTTCGTCACCACGAGGGCGACGTTGTGGCCGCCGAACCCGAACGAGTTGTTGATCGCGGCGATGTCGCCTGCGGGCAGCTCGGCCGGGACGTCGCGCACCAGGGGGACCTGGAGCTCGGGGTCGGGCTGGGCGACGTTGATGGTCGGGGGAGCCAGGCGCTCGTGCACGGCCTTGACCGTGAAGATGGTCTCCAGGGCGCCTGCGCCGCCGAGCAGGTGCCCGGTCATCGACTTGGTGGCCGAGAGCAGGACGTGGTCCGCGTCGTCGCCCAGGACCGTACGGATCGAGCGCGTCTCGGTGAGGTCGCCGACCTTGGTCGAGGTCGCGTGGGCGTTGACGTGCACGACGTCGCGCGCCTGCGCACCGGCCTCCCCGAGGGCACGGGTCATCGCGGCGACCTGCCCGCGACCCTCCGGGTCCGGGGAGGTGATGTGGTACGCGTCCGAGGACAGGCCCACGCCGCCGATGCGGGCGTACACGCGCGCACCGCGGGCCGCTGCGTGCTCGGCGCTCTCGAGGACCACGATGCCCGCGCCCTCGCCGATCACGAACCCGTCGCGGTCGACGTCGTAGGGCCGCGAGGCGCCCTGCGGGTCGTCGTTGCGCAGCGACAGGGTGCGCGAGGCCGCGAACGCGGCGATGGGCATGGGGTGGATCGTGGCCTCGGTGCCGCCGGCCACGACGATGTCCGCGCGACCGGCACGGATCATGTCGACGCCGTACCCGATGGCCTCGGCGCCCGAGGCGCAGGCCGAGACGAGCGCGTGCGCACCGGCACGGGCGCCGATCTCGAGCGAGACGTAGGCCACGGCCGAGTTCGGCATGAGCATGGGCACGGTCATGGGCAGCATGCGCCGCGCGCCGCGCTCCTTGAGCGTGTCCCAGCCGTCGAGCGTGGTCCAGATGCCGCCGATGCCCGACGAGACGACCGCGCCGAGGCGGTCGCCGTCGATCTCCGGGCTGCCGGCGTCGGCCCAGGCCTCGCGCGTCGCGATCATCGCGTACTGCGTGGACGGGTCCATGCGCTTGATCTCGGGGCGCGCGAGGACGTCCTCGGGCTTGACCTTGATCTGCGCGGCGAACGTGACGGGGATCTCGTAGCGCTCGGCCCAGTCGTTCTCGAGGGTGCGTGCGCCGGACTGCCCGGCGAGCGCCGCGGCCCAGGTGGAGGCCACGTCCCCGCCGAGCGGCGTGGTGGCACCGAGACCGGTGACGACGACTTCACGGACGGAGGTCATGGCAGCTCCAGGTGAGTGAGGGGGAGGAAGGGGGGCGGGCAGGCCGGCGGTCGTCGACCGCCGGCCCGCACCGGCTGGGCCGCGAGGGCCCGGCGCCGATCAGCTGTCGAGCAGCTGGTCAGGCCTGTGCGCCCGTGATGAAGGACACTGCGTCGCCGACGGTCGAGAGGTTCTTGACCTCCTCGTCGGGGATGCGGACGCCGAACTTGTCCTCGGCGTGCGTCACGATCGTCATCATCGACAGCGAGTCGATGTCGAGGTCGTCCGTGAAGGACTTCTCGGCGAGGACGGCGTCCGTGGGGAGGCCGGTCTCTTCGCTGACGATCTCCGCGAGACCAGCGAGGACTTCCTGCTCGGTGTAAGCCATGGGTTTCTCCTTGTGATGGGTGCCGGGGCCGTCCGGCACCGGGAACCTGCAGTGGAACTGTGGAAAGGTCGTACGTGCCCGTCCCGTGCCCCGCGCGGACGCGGACCGGGGACAGACAGGATGATTCTCCCCTACGGGAGGACGATCACCTGCGCCGCGTAGACGAGGCCCGCGCCGAAGCCGATCTGCAGCGCGAGGTCGCCCGACGTCGCCAGGCCCTCGGACAGGAGCCGGTCGGTCGCGAGCGGGATCGAGGCGGCCGACGTGTTGCCGGTCTCCGCGATGTCGCGCGCGACGGCCACCGACTCCGGCAGGCCGAGCTGCTTGATCATCTGGTCGATGATGCGCATGTTGGCCTGGTGAGGGATGAACGCCTGGACGTCCTGCGCGGTGACGCCTGCGGCGGCGAGCGCCTTCTCGGCGACCGGGGCCATCTGGAAGGCGGCCCACTTGAAGACCGTCTGCCCGTCCTGGCGCAGCGTCGGCCAGCCGAGCTCGGGGTTCTCGCGCAGGTCCGACCATGCGTGCGTCTGTCGGATCGCCGGGGCCTTGCCGCCGTCCGACCCCCAGATCGTGGGGCCGATGCCGGGGGTGTCGGACGGGCCGACCACCGCGGCGCCCGCGCCGTCACCGAGCAGGAACGAGATGGTGCGGTCGGTCGGGTCGACGAAGTCGCTCATCTTCTCCGCGCCGACCACGAGGACGTGCTGCGCCGCGCCCGACCGCACCAGGGCGTCCGCCTGGGCGATCCCGTACGTGTACCCGGCGCAGGCCGCCGAGAGGTCGTACGCGGCCGCCGGGGTGGCGCCGAGCCGGTCCGCGAGCACCGCGGCGGCCGAGGGCGTCTGGTGGAAGTAGGTCGTGGTCGCGAACAGGACCGCGTCGACGTCGCCGCCGGTCAGGCCCGCCGCGGCGATCGCCTTGCGCGCAGCGCCCTCCGCGAGGTCGACGACGTCGACGTCGGCGCCCGCACGTCGGCGCGTGACGATGCCCGTGCGCTGGCGGATCCACTCGTCCGAGGAGTCGATCGGTCCCGCGAGGTCGTCGTTCGAGACGACGTTCTCGCCGCGGACCCCGCCGATGCCCAGGACGCGCGAGTACTCGGCGCCCGCAGCCTGGCGGATCGTCAGCGCGCTCACGCGGTGGCCCCGTCGGCGGGCGGAGTCTCGCCGGCGGCCGAGGAGCCGGCCGCGTCGCTGTGGCGCGCAATGAGGTCACGAGCCTTGTCGATGTCCGCGGTCGACTTGACCGCGACCGTCTCGACTCCTGGGAGCGTGCGGCGCGCGAGGCCCGTGAGGACCCCGCCCGGCGCGAGCTCGAGGATCGCGGTCACACCGAGCGACGCGAGCGTCTCCTGGCAGAGGTCCCAGCGGACCGGGGCCGCGATCTGGGCCGTGAGGCGCGAGAGCACGTCCTGCTCGAGGCCGAACAAGCCACCGGACTCCGCACCCGAGACGCTCGCGTACGAGGCGCCGTCGGCGTTCGAGAGGAAGGGCAGGCGCGGGTCCGTCGCGTCCCAGCCCGCGGCGACCGGGGCGAACGCGTCGAGCGCGGACTGCATGAAGGGCGTGTGGAACGCGCCCGCGACCTGGAGCGGGATGACCCGGGCCTTGGCCGGCGGGTTGGCCCCGAGCGTCGTGATGCCCTCGAGCGAGCCCGCGGCCACGACCTGCCCGCCGCCGTTGACGTTCGCGGGCCACAGGCCCGCGGCCTCGATCGCGGCGAGGACCTCCTCGGCGTCGCCGCCCACGACCGCGGCCATACCGGTGGGCGTCGCGGCGGCTGCCTCGGCCATGAAGCGGGCGCGGGCCGTCACGAGGCCCACCGCGGCGGCGTCCTCGAACACGCCCGCGACGGCTGCGGCTGCGAACTCGCCGACCGAGTGGCCCGCGGTCACGTCGACGACCTCGCACGTGTCGCGGCCGTCGAGGATCGCGCGCAGAGCGATCAGCGAGGCCGACACGATGAGCGGTTGGGCCACCGCGGTGTCACGGATGGTGTCGGCGTCCGACTCGGTGCCGTGGGCACGCAGGTCGAGGCCGGACGCGGCGGAGAACGCGTCGAGCTGCGCGGGGACCCCGGGCAGCTCGAGCCAGGGGGCGAGCATTCCGGGGGACTGGGAGCCCTGTCCAGGGCACAAGACGGCTAGCACTCGTCAACTGTGCCAACCCGGCACGCCGCCGGGACGTCACGACCCGCACCAACCTTGTCCGGGCCGTTTGTGCCGAACCTACAAGAGGCGCGGGATGGCGGCGTCGCCGACGGCGCCGCCCCGCACCAGAGGTGCGCGGTTCAGCGCCCCGCCGGGTCGCCCGAGAGCTGGCCGAGCGCGAGCGCGATCTGCAGCACGAACGACTCGCGCGCGTCGAGCGGGTCCCAGCCCGTGATCTCGGCGACCTTGCGCAGGCGGTAGCGGACGGTGTTGGGGTGCACGTACAGGCTGCGCGAGGCGGCCTCGAGCGAGCGTCCGGTGCCCAGGTAGGCGGACAGCGTTTCGAGGATCGCGCCCGTGCTCTCGAGCAGGGGGCGGTACGCCTGGACCACCAGGGTGCGGCGGGCCGTGGTGTCGCCCGTCAGGACGCGCTCGGGCAGCAGGTCGTCGGCCAGCACGGGCCGCGGGGCCTGGGGCCAGGCGGGGGCCGCGGCCAGGCCCGCGAGCGCGGCCTGCGCCGAGCGCGCGGCGTCGTCGAGCGAGGGGACCGTGGGGCCGATCACCACGGGGCCCGGGCCGAAGCGGGGGAGCAGCGAGGCCGCCGCGGCCTGCAGGTCGCCCTCACCGCCCAGGACGAGGACCAGGCGGTCGCCGTGGATGCCCACGAGCGCGTCGCCCGCGGCACGGCGCGTCGCGCGCCGCAGCTCGGCCGTGCGCAGCTCGTCGAGCGGCGCGGTCGCGGTGCCCACCATGACCAGGACCGACCCGTGGCCGCCCCAGCCGAGCGCCGAGACGCGCGAGCGCAGCGAGTCGTCGCCGTCGCCGCGGATGAGCGCGTCGACGATGAGCGCCTCGAGGCGCGCGTCCCACGCGCCGCGGACCTCTGCGGCGCGCGCGTAGACCTCCGCGGCCGAGAACGCGACCTCGCGCGAGTAGCGCAGCACGGCCTCGCGCAGGTCGCGCTCGCCGCCGGGGATCGCGAGCTGGTCGGAGTACGCCTCGACGACCTCGACCACGATCCGCACGAGCTGCAGCGTGTGCTGGAGCGAGATGGACCGGGTGAGCTCGGAGGGGGCGGCCGCGAAGATCTCGCTCACGCCGTGCGGGGGAGAGGCCGGGTTGGCGTACCAGGTCACGAACGCCGTGATGCCCGACTGCGCGACCAGCCCCACGTACGAGCGGTCGTCGGCAGGCAGCGCGCGGTACCAGGGGAGGTCCTCGTCGAGGCGTCGGAGGGCGGCCGCGGCGAGCAGCCCGCTGCCGTCGCGAAGTCGCTGCAGGTTGTCGGAGTTCCCCGTGATCGGCACGCCCCGAGCATACGGCGTGGTTGTGGGGAGTCCACAAAACGGGGAACCATGACATGCGGTCCTCACGCGGCGAGGCGGACGGGAGCCGCTAGGGTCGATCCATGGCACTGATGCCCCGACTACGACAGCTCATGCGACGCCAGTCCTCGGCGTCGACCGTGGGTGCTCGTCGCCCCACCAGCGCCGACAGGCGAGGAGACACCGTGCACGAGGACGCGCTGCGCGCCATGCTCGTCGACGACCCCAACGACGAGCGGGCCTTCCAGGCGCTCGCCGAGATCGTCCGGCGGCGGGCGGCCGAGTCCCACGTGTCCGCGGACCCGCTCGCGGCCCCCGCGGACGAGAGCGAGAAGCAGCAGGCCGCGGACCTCGCGGTCTGGGCCCTCGCGGAGGAGCTCGCGGGGCACCCGCGCGGCTGGTACCCGCTCGTGGAGCTGGGCCGGCTCTCGCTCGAGGACGACCAGGAGGCGGCGCTGCGGCGGTTCGCGACCGCGGCCGAGCGCGACCCGTCGGGGCTCGCGCTCGCCGAGAGCATGGAGATCCTGCGCGAGGCGCACCTGCCGGTCGAGGCCCTGGGCCTGGGGGTGGGGCACTGGCGAGCGCGCGAGCACACGCCCGAGGCCGGGCGCCAGCTCGTCCTGGCCGCGATCGACGCGGACCGCATCTTCGAGGCCAAGCACCACCTCGAGGCCCTCGCGCTGTACCCGGACGCGGCGGTCGTCGCCCCGATCCGGCACGAGCTCACGCTCGCGATCGCGCACGCCGAGCAGCACCGCTCGGGCACCTAGGCCCGACGACGTCGCGTCGGCCGGGCGCCCTGCGCCCCCGGCGTGCGGCGCGCCCAGGCGTCTCCCACCTCCGGACGCACCGACGGCGCCGCCACCTCTCGCGAGGTGAGCGGCGCCGTCGGGCACTGCGGTCCTGGTGCCGGTCAGACCGGCGCCGGGCGCGGGGCAGGAGCGATCAGGAGTCGCCGCCCGCGTTGCCGGACGTACCGGCCGTGACGTCCATCAGACGGTACTTCTCGATCGCCTGGGCCGAGGCCTCGGCCGGGACCTTGCCCTGCTTCGCGAGCTGCTGGAGCACGCGGACCACGACCGAGGGACCGTCGATCTTGAAGTGACGACGGGCCGCGGCGCGGGTGTCGGAGAAGCCGAAGCCGTCCGCACCGAGCACCGCGTAGTCGCCCGGGACCCACTGGCGCACCTGGTCGGGGACCAGGTGGTCGTAGTCGCTCGTCGCGACGAACGGGCCCTCGGCACCCTGCAGCTTGGCCGTCAGGTACGGCACGCGCGGCGTGGCGGCCGGGTTGAGGAACGCGTCCTGCTCGGCGGCCAGGCCGTCGCGGCGCAGCTCGTTCCAGCTCGTGACGCTCCAGACGTCCGCGGAGACGCCCCAGTCCTGCTCGAGGAGCTCCTGCGCCTCCAGGGCCCACGGCACGCCCACGCCCGAGGCGAGGATCTGCGCCTTGGGTCCCGACGCCTCGGAGACCTTGATGCGGTGGATGCCGCGCAGGATGCCCTCGACGTCGACGTCCTCCGGCTCGACCGGCTGCTGCATGGGCTCGTTGTAGACCGTCACGTAGTACATGACGTTCTGGTCGCGCCCGTCCGAGCCGTCGCCGTACATGCGCTCGATGCCGTCGCGCACGATGTGGCGGATCTCGTAGCCGTAGACCGGGTCGTACTGGACGATCGCCGAGTTGGTGCCGGCCAGCAGCGGCGAGTGGCCGTCCGCGTGCTGGAGGCCCTCACCGGTGAGCGTCGTGCGCCCGGCCGTCGCGCCGATGATGAACCCGCGGGTCAGCTGGTCGCCGGCGGCCCAGAACTGGTCGCCCGTGCGCTGGAACCCGAACATCGAGTAGAAGATGTAGAACGGGATCATCACCTCGCCCTGCGTGGCGTACGAGGTGCCGACCGACTGGAACGCGGCCGCGGAACCGGCCTCGTTGATGCCGGTGTGCATGATCTGCCCGGCCTCGGACTCCTTGTAGCTCAGCATGAGCTCGCGGTCCACGGCGAGGTAGTTCTGGCCCTGCGTGTTGAAGATCTTCGCGGACGGGAAGATCGAGTCCAGACCGAAGGTCCGGGCCTCGTCCGGGATGATCGGCACGATGCGCTTGCCGATCTCCTTGTCCTTGATGAGGTCCTTGAGCAGACGGACGAACGCCATGGTGGAGGCGATCTCCTGGTTGCCCGAGCCCTTCTTGAGGATCTCGTACGTCTTGTCGCCCGGCAGCGTGACGGGGGCCGGCGCGGAGCGACGCTCCGGCACGTAGCCGCCCAGCTGGTTGCGACGCTGCTGCATGTACTGGATCTCCGGCGCGTCGGCACCCGGGTGGTAGTACGGGGGCTCGTACGGGTTGGCGTCGAGCTCCTCGTCCGTGATCGGGATGCGCAGCGAGTCGCGCAGCGTCTTGAGGTCGGCCAGGCCGACCTTCTTCATCTGGTGCGTCGAGTTGCGCCCCGCGAAGCCCGAGCCCAGGCCGTAGCCCTTGACCGTGTGGGCCAGGATGACCGTGGGCTGGCCCGTGTGGGCGGTAGCCGCCGCGTACGCCGCGTAGAGCTTGCGGTAGTCGTGGCCGCCACGCTTGAGGGCCCAGATGTCGTCGTCCGACATGTTCTCGACGAGCTGCTTGGTGCGCGGGTCGCGCCCGAAGAAGTGCTCGCGGATGAACGCGCCGCTCTCCGCACGGTAGGTCTGGTAGTCGCCGTCGGGCGTGACGTTCATCAGGTTGACGAGCGCACGGTCCTTGTCGGCGTTGAGCAGGGTGTCCCACTCGCGGCCCCAGATGACCTTGATGACGTTCCAGCCGGCGCCGCGGAACTGCGCCTCGAGCTCCTGGATGATCTTGCCGTTGCCGCGGACCGGGCCGTCGAGGCGCTGCAGGTTGCAGTTGACCACGAAGTTCAGGTTGTCCAGGCCCTGCTGCGCGGCGAGCTGCAGCATGCCGCGGCTCTCCGGCTCGTCCATCTCGCCGTCACCGAGGAAGGCCCAGACGTTCTGCTGGCTCGTGTCCTTGATGCCGCGGTTGTGCAGGTAGCGGTTGGTCCACGCCTGGTAGATGGCCGAGGCCGGGCCGAGGCCCATCGAGACCGTGGGGAACTCCCAGAAGTCCGGCATGAGGCGCGGGTGCGGGTAGGACGGCAGGCCGCCGCCCGCGTGCGACTTCTCCTGGCGGAACCCGTCGAGCTGGTCGGCCGAGAGGCGACCCTCGAGGAACGCGCGGGCGTAGACGCCGGGGCTCGCGTGACCCTGGAAGTAGACCTGGTCACCGCCGCCCGGGTGGTCCTTGCCGCGGAAGAAGTGGTTCAGGCCCACCTCGTACAGCGTCGCGACCGACGCGTAGGACGAGATGTGTCCACCGACCCCGATCCCGGGGCGCTGGGCGCGCGTGACCATGACGGCCGCGTTCCAGCGGTTCCAGCTGCGGTAACGACGCTCCATGGCCTCGTCGCCGGGGAAGTACGGCTCCTCGTGCACACCGATGGTGTTGACGTAGGGCGTGTTGATGGACGTGGGGATCGCGACGTTGCGCTCGCGTGCTCGCTTGAGCATGTTGAGCAGGACGTAGCGCGCGCGAGGGCCGCCACGGTCGTCGATCAGTCCGTCCAGGGACTCGACCCACTCGCTCGTCTCAGCGGGGTCGATGTCCGGTACTTGGCTGAGCAGACCGTTGATCAGCGGTCCTGTCTCGTCAAACGAAGCCACCAGCAACCTCATATCTCGTTCGGAGCGGTATTCGGATTGAATCACGGCGCGGTACACCGTGCCCGCTCTCCTCCAGCCACTCCTGCGCAGCGAGAGCAGTCGCTGGTGGCGACTGTGCCCTCCACACTCTCGGGTGGTCGAACCATTCTGTTACCCCGCAGCCCGGAAGTCACACCACAAGGGGGTCAAGGGAGCGTGATCCTCACGACACAGGAGGGTGTGGGTCGGGTGCAGACGGTGCGGAGGAGGGGATCGAGCGGGGTGCGGCGGTGCTCCGGGAGCCCCTCGTGGGCCCGACGGCGGAGCCCGGCCCGGTCGGTCGAGGCACGTTCGCGCGCGCTCTGACGTTGTGCCGAGTGCGGTTCCCCGCAACACTGGGCTTCTGCGCTGGTGGACACGCCGCACGAAACGCCCGTCCTGCTGAGGCATGCGGGAGTGCCGTGGGCTACCTTTGCCAAGCAGGGCACTGATCATCAAGCAGTACGAAGAAGGGAAAGAGACACAAGTGGGAGCGACGACGGACCCCCAGGGTGCAGGACGCCTGGGGTTCCTCTCTGGCCATGTGGTGCAGGAGTTCGGTTGGGGCGAGGACGTCGACGACGACCTGCGCGCCGAGATCGAGGAGCTCGTCGGCTCCGAGCTGGTGGACGAGGACTACGGCGACGTGACCGACGGTGTCGTCGTCTGGTGGCGCGAGGACGACGGCGACCTGGCCGACATGCTCGTGGACGTCCAGACCGTGCTCGACGACGGTGGCCTCATCTGGATCTTCACGCCCAAGGCGGGCCGCGACGGCCACGTGGGCCACAACGACCTCCAGGAGGCCGCGACGACGGCCGGCCTGCACGCGACCAGCACGTTCGCGATCGCGCCGGACTGGTCCGCGACGAAGCTCGGGACGCGTGGCCGTGGGCGCTGAGGCGCCCGAGCTCACGGTCCGGACCGGCGACGTCGCCCCGGACTTCACGCTGACCGACACGCACGGCACCCCGGTCCGTCTCTCGGACCTGCGCGGCGGCCCCGTCCTGCTCGTGTTCGTGCCGTTCGCCTTCTCGGGGACGTGCACGAGCGAGCTGTGCGAGCTCCGCGACAACATCGAGGACTTCGAGACTGCGGGCGTCACGCTCTTCGCGATCTCGTGCGACCCCGTGTTCTCGCTCAAGGCCTGGGCCGCGCAGGAGGGCTACACGTTCGGGCTCCTGTCCGACTTCTGGCCGCACGGCGAGGTCTCGCGGCAGTACGGGGTGTTCGACGACGAACGCGGCCTCGCGATCCGCGGCAGCTTCCTGATCGACGCGGACGGCGTCGTCCGGTGGTCCGTCGTGAACCCGCGCGGGCAGCGCCGGGACCTCGCGGGGTACCAGGCGGCGCTCGCGGAGCTCTGACGCGCACCCCCCTCGACGGGCGTGCCGCGGCCCTGAGCCGCGGTGCGCCCGTTCGCGCGTCGGGTGACCGGTGCGTCGCGTGACCGGTGGGACGAACGACCGGGTGCGACGGGCGACCGGTCCCACGGACCGGGTTCGACGGGTACGCCGGCGTTACCGGCCTGCGGTGGCCGTGCGTCGTCGGGCGGGCGATGCCCGATCTGCGGCTGATGTGCGAGGCACGGCCGGCGACCCGGTAGGCTGTGCACCGCTGTTCTGGGGCCTGTAGCTCAGTTGGTTAGAGCGCCACGCTTACACCGTGGATGTCGGGGGTTCGAGTCCCTCCGGGCCCACCATCAGGGGCGCGTTCCCACACTCGTACGTTGACTGGCCAGTTTCGTGGACTGTGCTGGACCCAGATGCCACCATCCGGCATTGCCTACTCCCGGTAGAGCCCGCGCGGGGGTGGCGGTTCTGCTCGCGCACCTTCTCGTGGAAGGAAGTGACGACGATGACCAAGAAGCGTGGAGTCGGAGACCTTGAGGCCGGGCGCAGCAAGACGAGCAACAGACTCCTCTCTGGCGTGTTCAAGGCGGCGGTGGAGGTTGGCCTGATCGACTCCTCGTCTGCTCGCGTCGCGGCCGCGGGCTGGTACCGGCGACGTTCTGCGCGGTGATCAGTTCGCGCTAGTGAGCACCCACAGGGTCGTGGACGTACGACGACCCGAGTTCAGGTACTGCCCCACGAACACGCCCTCGGTGCCTAGTCCGCCCTCGGCAAGGAAGGGTAGGCGTGTCCCCAGGTGGCCGACGTGTCCTGGTGCTTCGGAACACGGAACGTCGTCATAGCGGCTTGCATTCACAAAAGCCACAGTACGAAGGTCGCTGGCCATGCGCGGTGGGCACCGCTGAGACTGTGGACGGGCGCGACCTGGAATCGAAGCCGCCCCTGGGGATCAACCCGCCGCACCGAACCGCACAGGTGGCAGCGCGAACGAAATCACCCAGTCGGTGCCCAAATCCGGTAAACCTGAGGCTCAGGGGATGGAATGCTTGCCCTGTGCGCATGGCCTAGGTTGGTGTGGAATCTGCGAGGGAGTAGGCATGTCTGAACCGATCGCGCCCGGAACCGTGGTGCGGCTGACTGGGCGCCCCGAGGTGAGCGGCGCTGTCGTGTCGATTGACGTCGTAGGTGCGGAGACTCGCTATGGGGTGTTCCACGACGGGACGGTGAACCCGTACTTCGCGTCTCAGGTTGAAGGTGTCCCTACCGGGGCCGAGCCGATCCAGGTCTCTTCTGCCGGCCTGCACGCGAGCCTGACAGCAGCCCTGCTTCTCGACAAAAACAGCGACTATCTGCACACACGCAACGCTGGGCGCGTGGACTTCGAGCCCTACCAGTACCGGCCCGTGCTCAAGCTCGTCCAGTCCGATCGTCCCAGGATCCTCGTCGCCGACGACGTCGGTGTCGGCAAGACGATCGAGGCATGCCTGGTCTTGAAGGAGCTCCAAGCGCGGAAGAAGGCAGAGTCGGTGCTCGTGATCTGCCCGCGCCCGCTCGTCGTCGATGACAAGTGGCGCAACGAGCTCAAGCGTTTCGATGAGGATTTTGCTCATCTCGATAGCAGGACGCTTCGGTGGTGTCTTGAGGAGACGCTCCGCGAGGGAGTGTGGCCGACGCGCTACCGCAAAGCCATCCTTCCGTATTCCCTCCTGGACGAGACTCTGCTCACGGGTCAGCGACCAAAGTCCAGGACGAGGGTCGCCAGCCTCGATTCCTTGGCAGGTGAGCTCAAGTTCGATCTCGTGATCATCGACGAGGCCCACCACATCAGGAACCGTGAGACGAAGGCGTATCAGTGTGTCCAGCGGTTCGTCGATGCCGCGGACGCCGTCCTCATGCTCTCTGCCACGCCGATCCAGACCCACAGCCAGGACCTGTTCACCCTCGTCAATCTGCTGCGAGATGACCTCGTGCTCGACTGGTCCGACTACCAGGTGATGCTGGAACCTAACGAGCACCTGTACAACGCTTCGCAGGCGGCGCGCTCCGCTACCGAAGGGTGGCAGGCCGCGGTCGCGGAGTGTCTCGGCCAAGCCCTGGAGACCGAGTGGGGACGAACTGTCATGGCACTCGACCCACGGACCGCTCAGCTCCGTGGGCATCTCACTGGCGACCCTGACGACGACCGCGTCCGAGTTCGTGTCATCCGAGGTATCGAAGAGCTCAACACCTTCTCCGAGATCGTCACACGGACGCGGCGTCGAGACATCGGTGAATTCACAACGCGCAAGCCGGCTGCCCACGAGGTCGACTTCACCGACGCCCAGCAGGACGTTTACGACGCCGTGACAATCCTAGGGGAGAAGATCGCGGTCACCCGGGCGCGGGGGATTCCGGTGAAGTTCCTGATGTCCACCCTCTACCGCCAGGCTGCGAGCTCGATCACCGGGCTGGCACCGATGATCGAGGACCTGTTCGAGAACAGGCTGCGGGGTGCAGAGATGTCTGGCGAGAATGAAGACTTGACTCTTGCGCCGGAACAAGTCGACGCGTTTCGGGCCGAGGCCCGGGCGATTCAGAGCATGGCGCAGCGCCTAGACGGCGCACCCGACCCCAAGGTGGACCTGCTGCGACGAATCGTCGATGACAAGGCTGGTGCGAACAACAAGGTCCTGGTCTTCAGCACGTTCCGCCACACGATCGAGTACCTCGAGCGCAGATGCGACGAATGGGGTCTACGCGTCGGAGTCATGCATGGTGGCGTGCCGGACGACGACCGCAAGTCGATCCGCCGGCGCTTCAAGCTTCCCCAGACGGACCCGGACGCGTTCGACGTGATGCTGTGCTCCGAAGTCGGAACTGAGGGCCTTGACTACCAGTTCTGCAACACCTTGGTGAACTACGACATCCCCTGGAATCCGATGAGGATCGAGCAGCGCATTGGCCGCATCGATCGCCGCGGCCAGGCCAGTGAGACCGTCGCCATCATCAACCTGCTCACTCGCGGCACGATCGAGGCGGAGATCTACTGGCGCTGCCTGTCGCGGATCGGCGTGTTTCACCACGCTCTCGGTGGCAGCGAGAAGATCCTGGGTGATGTCACGAACGCGGTCGTAGACATCGCGACGAACCTGACGATGGCTCCGCACGAGCGTGTGGCCGCCCTCAAGCAACTCGCCGACAACGAGATCGCCCGAATCGAGGAAGAGCAGCGGCTCGAGGATCAGCGGGCAGACCTTCTCGGTTTCACCGGGAGGTCGTTCGAGGACAACGTCGCCGAGGCATCGAGTGCCTGGCTGGAAGACACGAAGGTCGCGAACCTTGTCAAGGCCTACTTCGAGACCCTTCAACCTGGACGGAGCATCGCGCTGAGATCGGGCCGCGTCGCTCGTGTACCGCTCGGCGCTGAGAGCGTGGCACGGATCGTCGACGACCTCGACTCATACGGCGAGGTCGCCCATCGGCTCAAAAGGCGACTACGTGGCGGAAAGGTCGTTCTCAGCATGACAACCGACCCCACCCTTGCCGAGGACGACGAAGCTACGGAGCTGCTCGGGCCGACACACCCGCTCGTACGCGTCGCGGCCAGGACGGCGCAGCAAGCGGATCCCGTTCACGCCGGGCTCAGGGTCGTCTCAGATCTTGTCGCACCTGGGTGCTACCCGGTCGGCATCTATGCGTGGACCCGGTTCGGCTCGCGGGACGCACTCACCCTGCGATTCGTCTCCAGCAATCGCGACGTCGAAGACTCCGCGTCAGCGCTACTTGCGGCTGCGCACGACCGCGATAGTTCACCGTTGCTTGCGATGTCGGACTCCTTGGCACTGGATCAGCGCCACGCGGCACTGTGGGCCGAGGCCCGTACCGGGCACCGCGACGTTCAGGCGGCAACCGTCGAGCGCCGCTTTGCCGCACTCACCGCCCAAAAGCGCAGACGGCTTGATGCGATCCGGCGCCAGCTCGACGCCACGACGCACGCAGACATTGCTTCGATGAAAGCGGGTGAGCTCCGGGCGGCCGAAGCGGCGTTTGATCGCTTGCTGGATGGCCAAAGACAGGCGGCCGGACGAGCCGAGCTGACCGCACGCCACCTCGCCAACGTGCTACTGGAGGTGGTGGCGCAATGACCTTTCGCGACGAGGCCACCATCGAGTCCTTCGAGGATCTGGCTCCGCTGCGACGCAAGGGTGTCGACGGGTTGCGGGCGAACGGCTGGGAGGGCGGCTTCAGAGACCTCCTCGCGGATCTCTACCCCGACAATGCCCACTTCATCTACGAACTTCTGCAGAACGCCGAAGACGCTGGTGCGCGAGAGGTGACGTTCGATCTCAGGTCCGATGGCCTGCGCGTCGAGCATGACGGTACGCGACTGTTCGCTCTTGCAGACATCGTCTCTATTACGGGGATCGGCAAGTCGACGAAGGCCGACGACGCGACGAGTATCGGCAAGTTCGGAGTTGGCTTCAAGTCTGTCTTTGCATACACGCAGAGACCCGTCATCCACTCGGGCGAGCACTCCTTCGAAATCGTCGACCTCTTCGTACCGGAACGCGTGAAGTCGGAGGCGCGACCAGGGATGACCAGGTTCTGGTTCCCGTTCGACCGCCCTGACAAGCCCGCCGAACGTGCCGTCGCAGAGGTGGCGAGCGCACTCCGAGACGTCGCACGCTCAACATTGCTCTTCCTGAACACGATCAAAGGGATCGCTTGCTACTTCCCGGACGGCGACGAGAGGTTGCTCGAGCGTCGAGACGTGGATGACCATGTCGTCGCGATCGAGAGCGCACACGAGGACGACGGACCGAACTACTGGTACCGCATCACCGGGGACGTCGCTATCGACGACAAGACCTTCCAAATCGCGGCCGCCTTCGCGCTCGAGAAGCGATCGGATGCCTCTTCATCGAGTGGATCCAGCGAGCCAAATTCAACCGGCTCTCCGCGGAAGCGCAGAACGCCCCAGTCTGAGTTTGTCGTGCGGCCGACGGATGGCCAGGTATTCATCTACTTTCCGGCCGTCAAGGAGACGTCCGGGCTCAGGTTCCACATCCATGCACCGTTCGCGTCGACGGTCGCGCGCGACAGCGTCCGGGACGATAAGGGGAACGATCGGCTCGTCGCAGGTATCGCGCAACTCGTCTCTGACGCGATGCCCGCCCTGTGTGATGCGGGTCTTGTCGACGACGGCCTTCTGTCCGCCCTGCCGAACCACAAGGATGTGCTCGAGGAGCGGTACCGCGTGGTGCGTGACCGAGTGATTGGCGCGTTCAAGACGAACCCGTTGACGCCGGCGGTCGGGGGAGTTGGGTACAGGCCATCGAAGACTCTCATCAGGTCCGTGAGTGCTCTTCGCGCGACGCTGACGCCTAAGGACGTCGACGTGCTACGCGAGATTTCGGTTGGAGTCGATGGCAATCCGTCCGCAGGCTGGCTGCCGGAACTGTCGGGGCGTCCGGGAGCCTTCCTCGATTCACTTGATGCGATCGGCTTCGCAGGGAGCGAGTTGGCGGACGTCTTTGAACGTGTCAATTCGATCATCGGTGAGTTCGCTTCCTGGGGCGACGAGGCGGACGAAGTCATCGACGAAGCTGACCATAGTGATATGCGTACCTGGGGGGAGTGGATCTCCGGCAAGGACGACCTGTGGCTGAGATCTTTCTATGCTGCACTCGGGCGCGTTGCAGAGCAGAGCCATGACCCGCTCGATCGCTTTCCTGATAGCCTCGACTTGGCCCCGATCGTTCGCGTACGCCTTGGAGGCGGCGTCCAGCATGTCCCGGGTGACCAGGCCTTCCTTCCGACAGATCCCGGGCTTGTGACAGACGGCCTCGTTCTCGACACGCTTGTCGCGTTCGGCGACGGCGAGACTAAGGCGGAGAGGCAGGACAACCTTGCTCTTCGCCACTTCTTCTCGCACGCTGGGACTAAAGAATGGAACGCCGCGGCTCGCCTGGACGCACGCCTCGCCACGTACGACAATCCCGCTGAGACCGCCCTCGAAGATCACGTCAATGACCTTGCCGAACTTGCACGGCTCCTTGACGAGAAGGCCGTTTCGATCGGCACCTATTCAAAGCGCCCGATCCTCCGGGCGATAGACGAGGAGGGTAATGTCGCCTGGCGGGCGCCAGCTCGAATATATCTCGACGAACCCTACGACTCGATAGGACTCGGTGCCCTGTACGAGTCAGACGCGTTTGCGGGGAGGGTTCGTCCGCACCGTCTCTCTGATGAGTATTTCCGATGGCCCTGGGATATCGCCAGCCTCGCCCGAACTCTCGGCGCTAAGGACTCGGTCGAGATCACCAGCGTCACTGCGAAGAGCAACGTGGAGTTTGTCTGGACGTGGGACCGTAACGAGTCGCACCTGAAAGTGAACAGCGACTGGACCATCGTCGATTTCGACGCCATCGTCGCCACCGACGACGAATCACTCCTTCGCGCGCTCTGGAACGTGGTAGCCGGTGCGCCCTCGAGCCGTGCCGTCGCGTTCTACCAGTCCAATGCGTCGCGGAAATTGCACCAGATGAACTCCCAGCTGGTGCAGAAGCTCACGACGGTCCCATGGGTGCTCGATCGGTACGGGAACCGCGCTCTTCCTGAGGACATGACGCTGGCTGACCTCGACGAGACTCTCGCAGTACCTGCCGATGCGCCTCTGCTCTCGCGGTCTGGCTTTGGCCGAAAGGCTGTTGCCGACGAGACTGCACGAGCCGAGGCTGACGATACCGCGAGAAGGTTGGGCTTCGACTCTTCCGAAGAACTGGAGCGATTGGGAGAGCTTCGCAAGTGCAGTCCCACACGGTTCGCCGAGCTCCTAGAACAACTGGAGGCACGGCTCAAGCTCCCGGAGGGCGCCTCGCTGGCACCTGAACGGCGAGCCGGACGAGCGGCGGAGGGCGCTGCTGCCGGATCCCCTCGCAGGTACGAGGATCGCGTGCGGTCCGTCTACGTGCAGGAACCTGGACACGTCAGCGCGGCGCGCGGATACCTCCGCCGCCACTACACGAACGCCGACGGAGTGATGGTTTGTCAGATCTGCTCGACAGCCATGCCGTTCAGGATCAATGACGAGGACTACTTCGAGGCCGTGCAGTTTGTCCGAGAAGCGCGACGAGACCTACGGGAGAATCGGCTCGCGCTGTGCCCGACATGTGCTGCGAAGTACCGGCATGCGATCTCGACGACGCCCGGCGATCTACGCGACGATCTGTTGACGCAGGAGGTGGGTACACAGAAGAGCATCAGTGTCGACGTGAGCCTGGCGGGGACGGATCAGCGCATTCGCTTCATTGGCAAACATGCGATTGACCTCCAAGCAAGTCTGGAAGCCATTGAAGGCTCAGCACTTGACGGCGACGAGCCCGAGGAGCCCTGAGGCCTGGAGTCGGAGATCTAACGTTCGCACTCAACGCGAAGGTCGTTCGTGGACACCAAGCGCGCGTGCACTTGGCCGCGCGGGCGGCCGGCCAGGCCTCGGGGGTCGCGCACATGGGGGCACATGCTCTCGGAGCGGCCGCCTATGCGGCGAAGGCCGCTGCCCTCGCCGCGCCCGACCAGGAAGCCGGCCGCCGTGAAGAGGTCCGCTGGCAGCTGGCTCACCTGACCACGGACGTCCGCGCCGCCCTGGCGCGCCTGCCCGCGCTCGGGGAGGACGCGTCCGGACCGCTGGGTTCCGGGTTGCTGGCGTCAGGAGTGCTCGCCACGACCATCCGCGAGATCCAGGCCGATCTGTCGCGGTCCCCTTCCTCGGCCTGACGCGCCCTCCCGCGCCGTGCGCCCTCGACCCGCAGTGCCATGGGAGCTCCCGCGGTCGAGCGGCGAGCGTGCCGCCGACGGGTACCGCCGGTCCCGGGACACCGGCGAGCCGGCTGCCGCGTCCGTTCTCCACTGACAGCAACGGTGCGTGTCGGTGGCTTCTCCTACTGTGACGTCCGACGCCGCGCCGACGGAGCGCGGCGGCCTCCGGACCCGGTCCGGCGGCCTGGACGAGACGGCGGGGACACGTGTTCGAGAAGATCAAGGGTTGGCTCCAGGGAGACCACGACGGTGCGGTCGAGGGCGGCGGGACGTCGCTCGGGGTCGACCGAGCACAAGATGCGCGGCACACGAAGCCTTCCGCTCGGCTGATCGACGGACTGAAGATCCTGGACGCGGACACCCCGGGTCTCGCGGCCCGTGCCGTCGCCTACGTCCACACCGGTGAGGGACCGGAGCTCGTGACCGAGCTCTCGCAGCGTGGCGACGACTCGACGGACCGTCTGCTCAACCGGCCCGCGACGCTGGGCGTGTGGACCTACACGAGCCAGGCCCAGGACAAGGCCATCAAGGAGCACGTGCCCGGCTGGAACGTGGACAAGAGCACGACGGCTCGCGGCAACCTCTACACGCTCACCGAACCCGTCGCGATCGACGCGCTCGTCCGGCTCGGACGGCTCCTCGCGGCCGTCTCGCCCGACGTCTCGCGCGCCTCGGACCGGCTTCCTGCCTGGTTCGCGGCCCTGCTGACCGACGTCGCCAAGACGTG
Source organism: Oerskovia enterophila (assembly GCF_044748475.1). Taxonomy (NCBI): domain Bacteria; kingdom Bacillati; phylum Actinomycetota; class Actinomycetes; order Micrococcales; family Cellulomonadaceae; genus Oerskovia; species Oerskovia enterophila. The sequence goes on along the minus strand of NZ_JBIVFZ010000003.1, from coordinate 369,699 downwards.
CGGCGACCGTCGCACCCGGGGCAAGGGGGGCAAGCCCGGTATCCGCAGCGCATGGACCCCCGAGCTGCTGGTCGCGATCCTGCGCGACGGCGGCGTCGCCGAGGCGAGCATCCCGGCCGCCGTCGTGGCGGCGATCTTCGACCGTCCTGTCACGGCCGACTACTACGGCGACCCCCTCGCGGTGTTCGCGGCGCAGCCCGGCGTCGAGGACTACCTGGTCGCCCATCACGCCGAGGTCGTCTCTCTCGCTCCGCTGCTGCGCGCGACCGGCAAGGTCGAGCTCCTCCAGTTCCTGCGCGCCCAGCCCGCGGCGCGTGACGAGTTCGTCGGGCTCGTCGCCCAGCTCGCGACGGACAGCGCGAAGTCGGTGCGCGAGGAGGCCGCAGGCAACCTCGCGGCCCTGCCCGCGGCGCGTCAGGTCGAGCTCCTCGAGCCGCTGCTCACCACGATGCCCGCGGGCCGCCTCGGGGGCCTCGTGACCCACCTGGTGGGCGTCGAGGGCGGCATCGACGCGCTGCGGCGCGCGCACGCCGCCGACGGCCGCGGGGCACGGGGGACGCTGCTCTCGAACGCGCTCGAGCGGGCCACGGCCCTCGATGTCGAGACCGTGGTCGCCGACGAGCCCCTCGTCCTCCCTCCCTTCACGCCCCTGCCCGACGCCGAGCTCGGGGAGCCGTTCGTGCGCTCGGCGCGCGACGCGGTCGACCGTCGCCTCGCCGCGGCCCGCAAGGAGCTCGAGGACCTCGAGGCCCTGCCCAAGGCGGAGGCCCAGGGCTGGCGCCTCACGCACGCCCGGGGCGCGGTCAAGGACCTGTCGGCCATCACCGACGACCACCTCCGTCAGGTCGCGCAGTACCTCTCCGGCGCCCTGACCAAGGTGCCCCCGCGCACGGTGCTCGTCGAGCTCCGGGCCCCCGCGATCCGCAACCGCCTCGAGGGCCTGACCATGCTCCACGACATCCGCTTCGCACGCTCGCACGGCGGGGGCCGGCAGCGGTACCCCTGGTACCAGCTCAACGCCACGGCCGACCTCGCGATGGACGTGCGGATCCTGGCCGACGGCGTCGAGCGCGCGGGCGTCCAGGACTCCGAGGTCGCCGTCGCGGAGCTCGTGTTCGACTCCTGGTTCGCCCGGGAGACCTTCGCGCCCGAGCACCTGTGGCCCTACTACGCCGAGCACCCGGCAGCGCTCGAGACCCACCTCGGCCTGCGTCCCCCGACCAAGGTGGACAGCTACAGCCGCTCCGAGCGGCTCGAGGTCGCGCTCACGATCCTCGGCGGCTTCCCCACGCTCCCGAACCGCTACCTCCCACGCCTGGCCGAGCTGGCGCTCGGAGAGGGCAAGACGCACCGCGTCGCCGCGCAGAAGGTGCTCGAGTCGCACGCCGGTGCGCGAGACCTCGCCGAGCAGGGGCTGCGTGACGGCAAGACAGAGATCCGGGTCACGGCCGCCGTCTGGCTCCAGCGCCTGGGCGACCCGGCCGCGATCCCGGCGCTGCGTGCCGCGCTCGCCAAGGAACGCCGCGAGGTGGCCCGAGCGGCGCTCCTCGGTGCGCTCGAGGCGCTCGGCGACGACATCTCCAAAGAGATCGCTCCCACGACCCTGCTCGCCGAGGCCACCAAGGGGCTCAAGGGCAAGGCTCCTGCGAGCATGGCCTGGTTCCCCGTGGACGGGCTGCCGCAGCTGCGGTGGGCCGCGGACGCCCAGCCGGTGCCGGCCGAGGTCGTGCGGTGGTGGGTCGTGCTCGCGGTCAAGCTCAAGGACCCCAGCGGGCTCGGCCTGATCGCCCGCTACGTCTCGCTGCTCGACGAACAGAGCCGCGCGGCGCTCGGCCGGTTCGTGCTCGACGCGTGGATCGGTCAGGACACGCGGGGCCCCTCCGCGGAGGAGAGCCGCGCCTATGCCGACCGCGAGGCCCAGCAGCGCTACGACCGCTACCAGCACTGGTACAAGCAGCACCCGCAGTACTACGAGGCCGAGGCGTCCAGGACGGTCGACCAGCACCACCAGGACGCGTTCCGCGAGCACCAGGCCAACTACCTGGGGTCGGCCATCAGCGACAAGGGGCTGCTCGCCCTGACCGTCGGCATGCCGGGTACGGACCTGTCCCGTGCCGCCCAGCAGTACCTCAAGGCGCACATCACCCGACGCGCGCAGATCGAGGCGCTCGTCCGTGCGCTCGCGGCCAACGGAGACCCGGCGGCCATCCAGCTCCTGCTGTCGGTCGCGCGCCGCCACCGGCAGGCGACCGTGCAGGCGACCGCCCAGGCGCTCGCCCAGGACCTGGCCGAGCGGCGGGGCTGGTCCGCCGAGGAGCTCGCGGACCGCACGGTGCAGACCGCGGGCTTCGAGGACGACGGGATCCTGCACCTGCACCTCGGGGCGCGCGAGTACACGGGACGCATCACGCCCACGTTCACGCTCGAGCTCACCAACGAGGCGGGCAAGGTCGTCAAGGCCCTGCCCGCGGCACGGGTGGACGACGACGCCGAGCAGGTCAAGGCCGCCAAGTCGCAGCTCTCCGCGAGCCGCAAGGAGCTCAAGGCCGTCGTCGCGCTGCAGACCCAGCGGCTGTACGAGGCCATGTGCACCGGACGTGAGTGGCCCGCCGCCGACTGGCAGGAGTTCGTGCTGGGGCACCCGATCATGTCGCGGCTCGCGGCCGGTCTCGTCTGGCTCGAGAACCCCGGCCCCGACCAGCGAGCGTTCCGCCCGGGCGACGGGGGAGTGCTGATCGACGTCGACGACGAGGACGTGACCCTCGCCGACGGCGCGACGGTGTCGGTCGCGCACGGCGTGCTCCTCGGCGAGGACCAGGCCGGTCGCTGGCGTGAGCACCTCGCCGACTACGAGATCAAGCCGCTGTTCGACCAGCTCGCGGTCGCGGTCCCCGTCACCGACCAGAAGGCGACGTCGATCGCGGACCGCAAGGGCTGGCTCACCGACAGCTTCACGGTGCGCGGCCGGGCGACCAAGCTCGGGTACTCGCGCAGCCAAGCAGAGGACGGCGGATGGTTCTCGGGCTACGAGAAGGCGTACCCGAGCGTCGGGATCACCGCGATCATCGAGTTCACGGGCGCGTTCCTGCCCGAGGAGAACATCCCCGCGGCCCTCACCCAGCTGGTCTTCCGGCGCACGACGCGGGCCTACGGCCAGAGCGCCGAGGCGCGCCTGGCGGACCTGCCGCCCGTCCTGGTCGCGGAGTCCTACCGCGACTACCTGACCGTCGCTGCCGCCGGCAGCTTCGACGCCGAGTGGGAGAAGAAGAGCGCATGGTGACCACACCGACCGCCGCACCGAGCGGCACGCCCCCGGTCCTCGACCGCGAGGCGGCGCAGGAGATCCGCCCGCCCGCCGAGGTGCGGTTCGCGCACGAGCTCGCGGCCCTCGAAGCGGCCGACCGGGCGCGTGGCGCAGAGCTGCCGCCCGGCTGGCGGCTCAGCCCGCGGGCCGTGCGCGCCTTCGTCGTGGGCGACGCCGAGCTCGGGGTGCGCCGGAAGTTCTACGGCGACGACCCGCTCGTGGACCGTGCTGTCGTGTCCCTGCTGGGACGCCAGGGCCTCATGCTCGTGGGCGAGCCCGGCACCGCGAAGTCGATGCTGTCCGAGCTGCTCGCCGCCGCGGTGAGCGGCACGTCGAACCTCACGGTCCAGGGCACGGCCGGCACCACGGAGGACCACATCCGGTACTCGTGGAACTACGCGCTGCTCATCGCCGAGGGGCCCAGCGAGCGCTCGCTCGTGCCGTCGGCCGTCCAGCAGGCCATGAGCGCCGGGAAGATCGTCCGGTTCGAGGAGATCACGCGCTGCGCCCCGGAGATCCAGGACACCCTGGTCTCGATCCTCTCCGAGAAGCAGCTCATGATCCCCGAGCTCGGGAGCGAGGCGAGGGTCTCGGCCCGGCCGGGGTTCAACGTGCTCGCGACCGCGAACCTCAAGGACCGGGGCGTCCACGAGATGTCGGCCGCGCTCAAGCGACGGTTCAACTTCGAGACCATCAAGCCGCTGACGGACCGCCAGTTCGAGATCGACCTCATCGAGGCGCAGCTGACCGCCGAGCTCGGTGCGCCCGCCGACCGCCCTCCGCTCTCGCGCGACGTCCTGGACGTGCTCGTCACGGCGTTCCAGGACCTGCGGACCGGCGCCACGAGCAACGGAGCACCCGTCAAGCGGCCCGAGACCGTGATGTCGACGGCCGAGGCCGTCAACGTCGCGGTCGCGGCCTCGCTCGAGGCCCGGTACCTCGGCGACGGCACCGTGACCCCTGCCGAGGTCGCACGCCAGCTCGCGGGCGTGGCCTCGAAGGGCGACGAGGAGGACGCCCGTCGGCTGCGGCACTACGTCGACAACGTCGTGCGCGAGCGGGCGCGGCGCGACCCGCGCTGGAAGTCGTTCCTCTCGGCGGCGGAGTCCCTGTGGCAGTAGCACCCGGGCCGGTGCGGGCGGCCTGGGGGCTCGCACCCGAGCGGATGCAGCGTGCGGTCGCCGGCGTCGAGCAGCTGCGTGCCGAGGGCATCTACCTCGCCCCGGTGCGGCACCACAGCCCGGCCTGCGTGCTCGCGGTCGAGGCGCTCCTCGACGAGGTCCGCCCCGCCGTCGTGCTCGTCGAAGGGCCCGAGGAGTACGGCCGGCTCCTGCCCGTGCTGCTCGACCCCCGCACGCGCCCGCCCGTCGCCGTGCTGAGCCTCGGGACCGACGGCAAGGGGGCGGGGTTCTACCCCCTCGCCGAGTTCTCGCCCGAGTGGGTCGCGCTGCGCACGGCCGACCGGCTGGGAGCCGAGGTCGCGTTCGTCGACCGGTCCTGGGCCGCGCGCGAGGCGTCCGTCGCGCCGGGCGCGTCGGGCGCGCCCGACGCACCAGGCGATGCCGAGGACGACGCGTTCGCCCGGACCCTGCAGTCCGAGCGGAACCTCGCGCACTCGCGGACGGTCGCGGCCATCGCGGAGCGGCTCGGGTGCCGCGACCACGACGAGGTGTGGGACCACCTGTTCGAGGCGCGCACGCGCGAGCAGCTCACGGACTGGCGCGAGCTCTTCGACGACGTCTTCGCGTGGGCCGCGCTCGCGCGCCTGGACTACGAGGAGGAGGTGCTCGACGCCGACGGGTCGCTCGCGCGCGAGGCCCTCATGTCCGCCCGCGTCGCCGAGCACCGGGCGCGGGTCGAGGGGCCCGTGGTCGTCGTGACCGGCGCGTTCCACACGCTCGCGCTCGTCGAGGCCCTCACCGGGGCGCCCGAGGGCGGGGCGGTCGTGGACCGGCGGCCGGCGGGCGGCTACGGCGACCCGGCTGCGGCCGACGCCTGGCTGATCCGCTACGACCACGAACGGCTCGACGGCCTGCGAGGGTACGGGGCCGGCATGCCCTCGCCCGGCTACTACGAGCGCCTCTGGGCCGCCCATCGCGACCCCGCCGGGCCTGCGGCGCTCAGCACCGCGCTGCTCGTCGACGTCGCGGCCGCCGCCACGACCCGTGGCGCGCAGGTGAGCTTCGCCGAGGTCGCGTCGGCGGCCGAGCAGGCGCGTCGTCTCGCGGACCTGCGCGAGCGACCGTGGCCGGGGCGCACCGACCTGCTCGACGCCCTCACCTCGTGCTTCGTCAAGGACGACGGCGGGCTCGACCTGGGCCTGGGGCGTCCCCTGGGGCAGGCGGTCGCCGAGGTGTTCGGAGGTCGGGCACTGGGTGAGGTCCCGCCGGGTCTCGCGTCGCCCCCGCTCGTCCAGCGCGCCCGGGAGCGGGCCGAGGCGCTGCGGCTCGTCGTGACCGACTCGACGCCGCGCCGCACGAGGCTCGACGCGCGGCGCACGCCCCGGCACCGCGAACGCCGGGCGTTCCTGGCCCTCATGGACTTCGTGGGGAGCGGTTTCGCGCACCGGGTCTCGGGTCCCGACCACGTCTCGGGTCGCGGCCTCGGCCTGCTGGTCGAGGAGTGGGAGTACGCCTGGACGCCGCTCGTCGAGGCCTCCCTGGTCGAGCTCTCGCACCACGGCGCGACGCTCGAGGCCGTCGCGGTGCACCGTCTGCACCGGCTCGAGCACGAGCTCGCGACGACCGGCCGCTCGGCCCTCGGGGTCGCGCGACTCGTGGCGCAGGCCGTCGTCCTGGGCCTCACCGACCATCTCGACCGGCTCGTCGCGCTGCTGCGGTCGACGCTCGACGTCGACCCGTCGCTCGAGTCGGTCGTGGGCGGGCTGCACCGCCTCGTCGACCTGTGGGACGCGCGCGTCGAGCTCGGCCTGGACGGGCACGCGCCCGAGCTGCTCGACCTGGTGGACCACGGTCTGGCGACGGCCGCCTACCTGGTCCCCGGCCTCGGGAAGGTCGACGCGGACGCGGAGCCTGCGGCCGTCGGGACGCTCGTCTCGCTGCGCGACCTCCTGCGCGAGGTGCACCGTGCGGGTGCGCTCAGCACCGTGCCCGACGGCGTCGCGCGGCCTCTCGCGGACGCGCCCGAGGCGGGCGGCGCACCGGCCTCGTCCGCGGCAGGCGGTGCGCCGACCCGTCCCGGGGCAGGCGGCCCCGTGCCCGTGCGCCGCGAGCTGACCCGCCTGCGCGAGGATCGCGCGACGGCGCCCGGGGTGCGGGGAGCGCTCGTCGCGCTCGCGTCGGTCGACGACTCGCTCGGCGACGACGTCCTGGTCGCCGAGGTCCGCGCCCAGCTCAGTCCCGGCGCGGACCCGGTCGCCGCGGTCCGCTTCCTCGGCGGGCTGCTGCGCGCGGCCCCCGACCTCCTGCTGCACACCCCCGAGCTGTTCGACGCGGTCCACGCCGGGCTGCGCGACCTCGACGAGCCGGCGTTCCTGGCCGTCCTGCCGGACCTGCGCCGCGCCTTCACGTGGCTCAAGCCCGCCGAGACGCACCACCTCGCCCAGCAGGTGGCCGATCGCACCGGTACGCGCGCCGAGCGGATCGACGTGCACCTGACGGCGACCGAGCGGGACCTCGAGGTGGGCCTCGCGCTCGAGCGCGAGCTCACCGCGATGCTCGACCGCGACGGCCTCGGTGCCTGGGGCGGCGGGACGCGCCGCGAGCCCGTCGGAGCACCGGCCGCGGCGGGTGCAGCAGGCCTCGACGGCCCTTTCGGCCCCACCGGCTCGCCCGCCGACCAGGTGCTCGACGACCAGGGCGACCGCCACGACCTCCAGGAGAACCACCCGTGACCGACCCGCAGCTCGGCCGCGATGCCGACGCCCACCTGGGCCGAGGCGCCCTCGCTCCCGTGACCGATCGTGCGGGAGGCGCGGCGACCAGCCAGGTGACCGACCAGGAGGCCGCTCGTCGCTGGCGGCTCGTCCTGGGCCGCTACGCCGCCCAGGAGCTCCAGCAGGGGCCGGGCGACGCAGGGATCGAGCGCGCACTGCAGTACCTCTACGACCGTGAGTACGTCGAGCGTGGTCACCGTCTGGGCAAGCAGCCGGGCGCTCGCGGCGGCGGAGGGAGCCTCGACCCCTCGGCGCTCAAGGCGCTCGACTGGCTCGGCCAGGCACGCACGCTCTTCCCGCGCGAGACGTTCGAGCGCATGCAGGTCGACGCGGTCAGCCGCTACCGGCTCACGGAGCTGCTCGCCGACCCAGCGGCCGCCGAGGCCCTCGAGCCCAGCCGTGAGCTCGCGACCGCGCTGCTGCAGGTCCGTGGCCGGCTCGACGATCGCGCCGCGGCCGGGCTCCGCACCGTGATCGCTCGCGTGGTCGAGGACATCGTGCGACGCCTGCGCCCCCAGTTCGCGACCGCCCTGAGCGGCCGCAAGGACCGGTCGCGCCGCTCGATGCACAAGGTCAGCCAGAACTTCGACGGCAAGCGCACGCTGCAGGCCAACCTCTCGCGCTACGACCCCGAGTCCGGCCGGTTGATCGTCCAGGACGTGCGGTTCGTGTCGAGGGCGCGACGGACCCTGACGTGGGAGGTCGTGCTGCTCGTCGACCAGTCGGGCTCCATGGCGGCCTCGCTGCTCTACAGTGCGGTCTGCGCGGGGATCATGTCGGCCCTGCCCGGGATCTCGGTGCGGCTCGCGGTGTTCGACACCAGCGTCGTCGACCTGTCGCACCTCGTGCACGACCCGGTCGCGGTCCTGCTCACGGCCCAGCTCGGAGGGGGCACCGACATCGCCAAGGCCATGCGCTACGCCGAGCAGCAGGTGACGAACCCGAGCCGCACGGTCGTGGTGCTCGTGAGCGACTTCGAGGAGGGCGGGTCGGTGGCCCAGCTCCTCGCGTCGGTCCGGCGGCTCGCGGAGTCGGGCGTCCGGCTGCTCGGCCTCGCGGCGCTCGACGAGTCCGCCGAGCCTGTCTACGACCAGGGCACGGCGCGTCGTCTGGCCGAGAGCGGCATGCACGTCGCCGCGCTCACGCCCGAGCGGTTCGCCGAGTGGCTCGGGGAGGTGCTCGTATGACGCCCGCGTGGTTGGCCGTGTTCGCGGGGTACGACGACGCAGCGCTGATCGCGCTCGGCAACGCGGGCCTCCTGCGGCGCGCCCGCAAGGACCTCGTCGGGGGCGAGGTGTCGCTCGCGTCCGAGTCCCCGGACGAGGTCGTGGTCGCCTGCGGGTCCGCGGTGGTCCGGCTCGGGCCGAAGGGTCCGGTCGCGGCGTCGTGCTCGTGCCCGACGGCGGGCGTGTGCCAGCACGTCGTGGCCGCGTGCCTCTGGGCTCGCGAGCACCCGGCGGGCTCGACGCCTGAACCCGGCGTGGACGACGCCGGTCCTGGGGCTGCGGCGACGGACGGTGGAACGGACGGCGGTGGTGGCGACCCCACGGGCCCCGGCCCCGGACCTGCCACGACTGACGAGGCTGCCAGCCCTCTGGCTGCTCTCCTCTCCCTGAGCCCGGCCGAGGTGTGCCGGGCTGCGGGCAAGGTGGCCGTGCGCCGGGTCGTCGAGCGTCTGCCGAGCGCGCTCCTCGCCGGAGTCGCGGCGGAGGGGAACGGCATCACCGAGGCGTGCGACCTCGCGGTCGACGGCGCACGGCTCACGATCTCGTGGCCGATCGCCGGCCTGGCCCGCCCGGCCACCGGTGACCCCGCGCCCGAGGGCCGTGCCACGGTACCGGCCGGGCCGTCGAACGTCGTCGTGTTCGTCGCCCCCGCGGGTTACGGCGGCATGGTCGTCGCAGGGAAGTCGACCGCCGCCGACCAGGCCGCCGCCCGGCTCGAGGCGGTCGTCCGGGCCTTCGCCCGCGAGGGACGCTCGTGGTCGTGGCCCCACGAGATCGAGGTCGAGCGCTCGGGCGAGCTGACCACCGCCCAGCGGGCGGGGATCGAGGAGGCGAGCGCCGTCGTCGGGCACGTGGTCGATGCCGGACTGTCCCACCTCGGGGCCGATGCCGCCGACACGCTGCGTGGCGCGGCCGGACGTGCCCGGCTCGTGGGCCTGCTCCTCCTCCACCGGCTCCTGCTCGTCGCCGCAGGGCTCGTCGACGGCCTCGCATCGCGCGACGACGACGTGACCGAGGCCGACGCGCTGGGCGCGCTCGCCGAGGCCTGGGCGCTCGCGGCCGCGCTCCGCGACGCCCCTGCCGGGGCCCTGCCGGACCTGGTCGGCGCCCCGGCCCGGCGCGCCCGCGGCGCGGCGGACGACGAGGGCGAGGAACGCCCCGGACGCCTCGTGCCGCTCGGGGTGCGGTGGTGGCGGGCAGCGAGCGGGGCGCGCGGCATGACCCTCACGGCCTGGGACCAGGAGCACGGCGTGGTGCGCACGGCGACGGCCGCACGCCCCTCGGGGGCAGACCCGGCCTTCCGCCGGGACGTGGAACTGCCGATGCTGTGGGGGTCCTCGGTCGCGAGCGTCTGCGCAGGACCGTTCACGCTCGACGCCCCTGAGACCCGCCCCGACGGGACCCTGAGCGTCTCCTCGCGCACGCGTCGCGTGGGCGACGGGAGGTTCGACGTCGAGGAGCTGCGCACCGTCGCCGACCGGCTCCGGGACTCGGCGACGACCGGGACGGTGGGCTTCGGTCGCGCGGCCCGCCGGGTGCGCCTGGTCATGGTGCGCGAGACGGGAGCGATCGGGGTCGAGGAGGTGCGGCGCGAGGTCACCTGGCCCGTCACGGCGGCCGACGGCGGCACGCAGGTCCTGCGCGTCGCGGTCGACCAGGAACGGAGCGTCGAGGCGCTGCTGTCGGTCGTGGCGTCGCGCCGACCGGTGGTCGCGGTCCTCGTCGAGCGCGAGCCGGGCGGGGGAGCGGACGAGCCGGTAGGCATCTTCCTGCGCGACGGCACCGGGGGGATCGAGCTCTTCTCACCCTCGATGTCGCCCGTGTACCGCACCGCGCCGGGCTGGACCGCGATGCGTCGCCTCACGGCGCGGATCGCCGCGCTGCGCAAGGGGTCGACCACGCACGTCGCGGAGCCGGTCGACCGGGGGCCCGTGGTGCGCGTCTGCCAACCCGCGCTCGAGGTCGTCGACTCGCTCGGGGCGACGGGCCGTCGCCGCCTCACGGGATGGCAGCACGAGGCGCTCACCGCCCGTCAGCGTCTCGCGGGGGACCTCGGGATGGCGACCGTCGGACGGTCCCTCACGGACCTGCTCGCCGACCCCACGACGGAGAACGTGCTGCGGGCACGGTTCGTGCTCGGGCGGGCGCTCGCGCTCACGGGATGACGGACCCGGGTCAGGGGTGCGCTCGTCGGCCCGGGCGAGCGACGGGGCCCGCGGACGGTGCGACGAGGAGTGTCAGACCCGCACGGCAGACTCTGCGTCGTGTACTCGGTCCCGCTCCGCACGTCGCCCGCCGACCCGGGCCTCGTCGACGTCCAGGACCTCGACGCCCGCGGCGAGCCTCTCGGCCCGCCGCGCACCCACGCGCCCTGGCCGGGGCTGCTCGCGCGCGAGCCGAACGGTCGGAGCGGCGAGCCTTCCCCGGCCCCGGTGACCCGCTGGGTCTGGGACGACACCAACCTCTGGTACCCGGCAGCCCTCGCAGCGGGCCGACGGATCGAGCGCGCGCATGACCTGCGGCTGTCCCGCGCGATCCTGCGCCGCTCGACGCTCACGGTCGGCACGCCGCTCGCACGGGCGCCGCGCGACGCGTGGGACCAGATGCACCCCGTGCCCACCGCCCCCGTCCCGGGGCTCGACCGCCCCGACGCGCTCTTCGACCTCGGCGACCGGCGCGCCGTCTCCCCACCCGACCCGGTCGGGGAGCTGCACAGACAGCTCGAGGCCGTCGCGACGTCGTCGGGCGCGGGGCGGCTGCGGCTGCTGCTCGCCGCGGAGTCCGCGGGCGCCCTGGTCGCCGCCGAGATGAGCCATGCCGGGCTGCCGTGGCGTGAGGACCTCCACGACGCGATGCTCACGGGAGTCCTGGGGACACGTCCGCCGCTGGGCCTGCGCCCGGCCCGCCTCGAGGCGCTCGCCGAGCAGGTCCGGACCGCGCTCGACGCGCCGGCCCTCAACCCCGACTCGGGACCCGAGCTCCTCAAGGCCCTCGAGTACGCCGGGGTGGGCGTGAAGTCGACCCGCAAGTGGGACCTCGAACGGGTGGACCACCCGGTCGTGGCCCCGTTGCTCGAGTACAAGAAGCTCAGCCGCCTGCTCACGGCCAACGGCTGGAACTGGCTCGACACCTGGGTGCGCGGCGGGAGGTTCCGGCCCGAGTACGTCGTCGGGGGAGTCGTCACGGGGCGCTGGGCCGCGAACGGCGGGGGAGCGCTCCAGCTCCCGCACCAGGTCAGGTCGGCCGTGGTCGCGGACCCGGGCTGGAAGCTCGTCGTGGCCGACGCGGCTCAGCTCGAGCCCCGCGTCCTCGCGGGGCTCTCGGGAGACCTCGTCATGGCAGAGGCCGGGCGCGGCGGCGACATGTACCAGGGCATCGTCGACGCGGGCGCGGTGGAGACGCGCGCGCAGGCCAAGATCGGGATGCTCGGCGCCATGTACGGGGGCACCACGGGGGAGAGCGGACTCATGCTGCCGCGCCTGGCCAAGGCGTTCCCCCGGGCCCTGGAGCTCGTCGAGCAGGCCGCGCGCGCGGGCGAGCGCGGCGAGATCGTGACCACGCGCCTGGGGCGGAGCTCGCCCCCGCCGGGGTCGGGCTGGGAGGAGACGCAGGGCAGCGCGTACGACGAGTCCGCGTCGAGCGACGCCCAGTCCCGCGCCCGCAGCCAGACCCGCGCCTGGGGCCGCTTCACCCGGAACTTCGTCGTGCAGGGAACCGCAGCGGAGTGGGCGCTGTGCTGGATGGCCTCGCTGCGGGGACGGCTCGCCGCGATGCCGCAGGCCCGGACCCCGGGCCGGGCTCCGGCTCCCTTCACCGAGCAGCCGCACATGGTCTTCTTCCTGCACGACGAGATCATCGTGCATGCCCCTGCCGAGCTCGCCGAGCAGGTCGCGGACGAGATCCGGGCCGCGGGCACCGAGGCCGGGAAGCTGCTCTTCGGCGACTTCCCGGTCGACTTCCCGCTGACGGTCGCGATCGTCGACGACTACTCGCAGGCCAAGTAGGCGGCGGGCGCTCTCGGACGTCCCAGGACCTGGCGGACGACCGGTCAGAGGTCGGCGCGCGGTTCGCCGCGGTACGTCCCGATGGACCAGAGGTTGCCCTCGGGGTCGGCGAGGACCAGCTCGCGGCTGCCGTAGTCGGTCTCACGGAGCGGGGCGAGGATCGTGGCCCCGGCGCGCGTCGCCCGGTCCTCGATCTCCTCGACCCCGACGCCGCTCCCGGAGTCCCCGGCGACCACGTACCCCCCGAACGTGCCGGGCTGACGGGACCACTCGCCGTCGGGCTTGTGAGACCCCAGCATGATCCCCCCGCCGGGTGGCCAGTCGAGCTGCGCGTGCGCGACCCGCCCGTCCTCGTCGGTCATGACGGTGTTGCGCCGGAAGCCCACGACGTCGACGAGGAAATCGATCAGCGCGGGCGCGTCGTGCGCCTGGAGCGTGGGCCAGACCTGTGCCTGAGGTGTTCTGTCGGTGTCCATGCCTTCATCCTGCGCGCGGGGCACCGCCCCCGGCTTGGATGTTTGCGCGTTCCTCGACCAACCACGCCGTGGGGCTCAGGCCCGCGAACGCGTGGAAGTCCCGCACCAGGTGGGAGTGGTCGGCGTAGCCGGTGCGCACGGCGATCGCCGTGAGGTTCGGGCCCGACGGCGCCAGGGACCTCGCGCGGACGGCGTCCCGGGCAGCGTCGAAGCGGACCAGGCGGCAGGCGGCTCCCGGGCTCAGGCCGAGCTCGGCCGTGAACAGCGACGAGAGCTGGCGGGTGCTGAGCCACACGTGCGCGGCGACCTCGGGCACCCGGACCCGCCCGCCCCGACGCACCATGAGCTGCCAGGCCTCGGCGATCTCGGCCCGCACCGGGCCGAGCGCAGGACGCCGGGAGGCCGCCGCGCGCCGCAGGGCATCCTCCACGAGGGCCAGCCGCTCGGCCCACGAGCCGGCCTCGCCGAGCCGTTCCCGGAGCGCGCGCGAGGCGCGCCCGAGCACGTCGTCGGCGTCCGTGACGATGCCGAGCTCTCCGGCGGGCACCCCGAGCAGCGTGCGGGCGGCGAGCGGGTCGAGCGCGAGCTGGACGCCGGCCTGGTGCGCAGGCTGATGGATGTAGGCGGGAGTGGTGTGCAGGCCGCCGACGAGCGACTCGAAGCGGTGCAGCGGTGCGTCCGCGCCGGGGCCGGTCGCCGTCGGGACCGGCCCGTCGAGGCTGATGACGAGCGTCAGCCAGGGGGAGGGCAGTCCGCGGTGGACCGACGGGGCGTCGTCGGCGATCTCGTAGCCCAGCATCGAACCGACCGCGGACGCCAGGGGACCGGTCGGCGAGGAGCGCACGTAGTGCTGGCTCATCCCTCCACCGTAGGACGTCCCAGAAGGCGGCGCCGCGGTCCGTGCCCCGGCCGGTGGCTGACCGGCCCGGGGTAGGTGACATGGCGGTGGGCGCCGGCCGCAGGAGGATCCCTGCGACCGGCGCCCGTCGTGACGGATCGCGCTACCGCCCGCCCTTGAGCGGGATCTTGACGAGCGTCCCGCCCGGGACCGGCTCGGGGGTCGGCGTGGGCGTGGGGCGGTGCCTCGCGGAGTCGGTCGGCGAGAGCATGCTCGCCCCGCCCGGTTCGCCGGGCTCCTCGGGTCCGGTCGGCAGGCCGGCGAGCACGTCCGAGGTCACGTACAGCGCGGACGAGGTCCACTCGAGCGCGCCGGGCATGACGACCTCGGCGAACGGCACGGGGGTCGTGGTGCCCTTGCGGATCACCGAGATGCGGCTCGCGAAGAGCTCGGCCACGTACACGTCGCCGCGCGGCGAGACCGCGAGGTTGGTCGCCGTGAGCAGACCACCGGCGTAGAAGGAGACCTTCCCGCGCTGGCTCACGGTGTAGACCGCTCCACGGGCTCCGAGCGAGGGGTCCTCGGGCCCGCCGGGCAGGAGCGAGACGAACAGGCGTCCGTCGGGGCCGCGCTCGACGTCGGTCGGGACCGGCTCGTTGTAGTACGTGTGGCCGATCGTGCACTCGGGCATCCCGGTCGCCGCGGCGACCTCTGCGGTCACCGCGAGCGGCTGGGCGGGCAGGACCGCGACGGTGCGGACCGTCCCGCGCCGGTCGACCGACCAGATGGCGTTCGCCCCGGCGTCGGCGACGTAGGTCGTGCCGTCGATCGTCGTGGAGGCGTACGGGTGCGAGTAGACCTCGCCGTGGTGGCTCGCGCCGCCGACCTCGGGCGGCACCTGGGCCGCGCAGTCGGGCGCGAGGTCGCGGAAGCCGTAGATCACGCCGCCGTCGGGGTTGGTGGCCTGCTCGTGCGCGCCGATGTCGGCGACCGTGCGGATCTTCCCACGCTTGTCGCGCTCCTGGAGGAGCACGCTCGACCCGTCGGGGGTGCCCTCGGTGAACAGGACGCGGCGCCCGTCGGTCGAGACAGCGCTGATCTCCGAGCCGGGGACGGCGGCCGCGTAGACGTTCTGCTGCCCACGGCGGTTCACCTCGGTGACGGAGCCGCCGAAGTTCTGCGAGGCGTATAACGAGCCGTCGTCGCCCACACCCAGCGAGAGCGGGCCGAGGAGCCCGGTCGCGAGGGTCTGCGGGGTGCCGGGGGTCGGCAGGCCGCCTCCGCCTCCGCCGTGGCCGTGCCGGTCGTCGTGCGCCTGGGCGGGGGTCGCGCCCAGCGCGAGCGCGCCGACGAGGGCGAGCGCGACCCCGATCGTGCCGGTCCGCTGCGGTCCGCGCGTGGTGCGCGGCCGTCTGATGCTCTTGGTCTTCCTGATCATCGGTTCTCTCCTCGGGCGCGGGACGTCGACGTCGGGCGCCCGTGGTCTGGGCGGCGCTGCGGGCAGGACTGTCGTCGTTGGACGGCCTGGTGAACCCGGCGCTCGCCGGTACGGGAGGTGCGGGTGACATGCGGTGCGGTGCGCACCGTGGGCACGGGTCTGTCCGGTGCCGGTGGACGCCGGGGCGTCGTCGCGAGGTCCGGCTCCCCTGCCGGACACACCTAGGGAGCGCTCCCAGGAGGATTCGTGACAGCCGTCCGACGGCGTGCGGCCGATAGCCTGGTGCCCGTGACCGCACATCCCACGCTCGCCCACGTCGTCCGGACCCTCGAGGCGCTCTACCTGCCGTCGACCGCCGAGGGGTGGGACGCCGTCGGGCTCGTGACGGGCGACCCTGCCCAGCCGGTCCGCAAGATCCTCTTCGCGGTGGACCCCGTCGCGACGGTCGCCGACGAGGCGATCGAGTGGGGCGCGGACCTGATCGTGACCCACCACCCGCTCTTCCTGCGGCCCGTGCACTCGATCGCGGCGACCACGTTCAAGGGCTCGCTCGTGCACCGGCTGGTGCGGGCCGGGGTCGGGCTGTACGTCGCGCACACCAACGCCGACGCCGCGCCGCGCGGGGTCGCGGACGCGCTCGCGGACGCGATCGGTCTGGTGGACCGGTCGCCGCTCGTCCCGGCGCCCTCTGCGCCCGACGGCGGCGCGTACCCCGTCGAGACCGGCATCGGTCGCGTGGGACGCCTCGAGGAGCCGACGACGTTGCGCGCCTTCGCACAGCGCGTCGCCGCCGCACTGCCCGCGACCGAGCAGGGCGTGCGCGTCGCGGGCGACCTGGACGCGGCCGTGAGCACCGTGGCTGTCGTCGGGGGCTCGGGCGACTCGCTGTTCGACGCCGTCCGCAGCGCGGGGGCCGACGTGTACGTCACCGCGGACCTGCGCCACCACCCGGCGTCCGAGCTGCGCGAGCGCGCCGAGTTCGAGGGCGGCGCGGCGGGCGGTCCGTTCCTGGTGGACGTCGCGCACTTCGCGAGCGAGTGGCCCTGGCTGCGCTACGCCGCCGCCGACCTGACGGAACGGCTTGCAGATGCGGGTACGGTGGAGACCCGCGTGAGCGTCCGACGGACCGACCCCTGGACCGCCCGGATCGGCTCCGCGCCCCGCGCCTGAGACGGCGCCCCACAACTGCATCGAAAGGAACGCACCCTGTGACCACTGCACCCCCCGAGGACCAGCGACGACTGCTGGAGGTCCAGGCGCTCGACACCCGCCTGCAGCAGCTCGCGCACAAGCGCACCTCGCTGCCCTCGATCGCCCGCATCGCGGAGCTCGACGCGCAGATCTCCGACCTGAGCACCTCGCTCGTCGCCTCCCGCACGGCCGTGAGCGACCTCAAGCGCGAGCTCACCAAGGCAGAGGGTGACGTGGAGCAGGTCCGCACGCGTGCCGCCCGCGACCAGACCCGCCTCGACTCGGGCCAGGTCGGCGCCAAGGACGCCCAGGCGCTCGTGGGGGAGCTCGCCTCGCTCGCCCGCCGCCAGGAGGTCCTCGAGGAGGTCGAGCTCGGTGTCATGGAGCGCCTCGAGGCGCACGAGGACGCGCTCGCCAAGCTCGACGCCGCGAACGACGAGCTGCTCGCCGCGAAGGCCGCCGTCGTGGTCGAGCGCGACGCCGAGCTCGCGCAGATCGACGCCGAGGTCGCGACCGTGACCGCCGCGCGCGCCCAGGCCGTCGAGGGGCTCGACACCGGGCTCGTCACGCTCTACGACCGGCTCCGCGCACAGCTCGGCGGCCTGGGGGCTGCCGTGCTCAGCGGGCGCCGGTGCGAGGGGTGCCGCCTCGAGCTCAACCCGTCCGACGTCGAGATCATCAAGGCCAAGAGCCCCGACCAGGTCGCGCGCTGCGAGGAGTGCTCGCGCATCCTGGTGCGTCTCGACGCCTGAGGCGCTGCTGATACTGCTGGCGCTGCCGCTGGGTGGAGCTGACGGGACCTGCCGGTGCTGCTGGTTCTGCTCACGGGACCTGCTGGTGCTGCTGGTTCTGCGGGCCGGTCGTGCTGGCCGGTCTTGCGGTCGGAACGGTCGACACGACCCCGTCCCTCGTGGGGCGGGGTCGTGCTGTGTCCGGGGGTTCCGGTGCCGAGCACGAGGTTGCGGTCGTTCTGACGGAATTCACGACCGCAACCTCGTGCTCGTATGCGCGCAACGTCGTGTTCGGTGGGTTGACGTCGCCCGTGGTGCCGAGCATGCGGTTGCCGTCGAGTTTCGGGCTCAGAGCGACGGCAAACGCATGCTCGTGGGACGTCAACCGCATGGTCGCGGTGAGGGGGGCTTGCGGGATGGGCGGGCGGTGGCCTCGGGTCAGTTGCGGCCGCCCGGCGGTGGCAGCCGATCGTCGGGGTCGGTGCTGCCCGAGGTCGTGAAGCCTAGTTGTCCACAGCCTGGGACGGGGGGTGGTGGTGTGGCGGTTTGACCCGTTAGGTTCCTGGGGAGGTAGGGGGCGGTGTGGCCCTGTGCCGGTACCTACCGAGGGGGCAGGGATGGGTTCGCAGGGGTTGCACAGGGCTGCCGCGCATGCGCGCAGAGGTGTGTCGGGCGCTGGGCGTCGACACGAGCGCGGTGACTGGGGGCGGTCGTGGTCGTTGGGCGCGGTGGCGCTGGTGGTCGGGATCGGCGTGGTCCTGGGCGGCTGCTCGACGCCTGCGCCGGAGGTGGAGAAGACACCGTCGGTCGTGAGCGAGGCTCCGAGCCCCACGTCCACGCCGACGCCTGTTCCGACCGGCCCGGTCAAGCCCGAGCGACCGGCGGACATGGACCGCACGGACGAGGTGGGGGCGGCGGCCGCGGCGACCTACTTCTTGGAGCTCTACCCGTACGTGATGGCGACGGGGGACCTCGAGGAGTGGGAAGCGATGACGTTCGCGGAACTGTGTGGATTCTGCACATCGGTCCGAGATCAGGCTCAGGAGATCGCTAATGATGGTGATACGTACCGAGGCGGAGAAATTGATGCCGTAGTTATCAAGGGCTACCCGCTGGACGACCTTGTCGGTGGCTATCCGCTGGACGTCAATGTCGCCATCAGCGATGCGGTGCTCATCAACAGTTCTGGCCTCGAGGTGGATCGTCAAGCTTCGCAGTCCAAGCCATATCGCGTCGAAGTCCTTCACGACGGCACGCTCTGGCGTGTTCTTACGGTCTCTTCAGACATGCCGGTCTCGTGACTGTGCTAACGAGCGCTGCTGTGCTGGGGGCGCTGGCCGCGATGGTGTCAACGGGATCGATCGACTTCGACGGTAAGGCAAAGAACGATTCGGTTGACATCGTCGCCACCGACGTCTCCGCAGACGGTTCCGCCCATCGTCCGAAGAACTCCGACGGTACCCCCGCCTCCTCCGAGTACCGGCGGATGCCCGCCGCGTTGTGCCACAACGCGGACCTCACCACGACCAAGGGCCAGATCGGGTCCTGTGCAGACGGTGACGTCGAGGGGGAGTTCCAGGTCTCGTGCCCCGAGGGTGAGATCGCACTGGAGCCAGTCTTCGTGCAGACCTGGACCAACAACCCGGACGGAACCATCAGCGGCCTGACCGGTTGGACCCTGCTCAACGACGGCGACTGCCTGACCGCGGTCGACCTCGCACCGTTGGCCGAGGTCGAGTTCCAACGCCTGACGATCGCCCCGTCGCCCGTCACGGTTCAGCCTCCGGACGGCTGGACGCTGGTCAACATCGAGACCATCACCTACACCAGCCCCACCCCGCAGACGTTCGCCACGACGCTGCTCGGCATCCCGGTCACGATCGAGGCCACGCCCGCGACGTACACCTGGGACTACGACGACGGCACCACCCCGACCCAGACCACCGACCCCGGCGCCCCCTACCCCGACCAGAGCGTCTTCCACACCTACTCGGACGAGGGCACCGCCACCATCACCCTCGGCACCACCTGGGAAGGACGCTTCCAGATCACCGGCACCTCGAGCTGGACCCCCATCACGGGCACCGCGCACACCACCGCCACGGCCCCACCCCTGACCATCTACGAGGCACGCTCGCGCCTGGTCACCGACCCGCTCGACTGACCTCGACGAGACACGCCCGCATCGCCCCTGTTCGACGCCACGACCAGCACCAGGAACACTGAGGTGGCCGGGTGGCACACCTCGGCGCCGCTACACGGTCCGGCCGCGGCGGCCGGGCGCGCGAAGCCCCGGCCTTCGCTGACCGAGGCGGCCGAGCACGCAGAGGCGGCCGAGCGATCCGGGGCCGGATGGACGAGGCGAGACGTGGAGGAACAGCATGGGTAGGTCGTTGATCGTCGAGGCGGACGGCGGGTCGCGCGGGAACCCCGGACCGGCGGGCTACGGCGCGCTCGTCCGGGACGCCACGACGGGAACAGTGCTGGCCGAGCGTGCGCGCTACCTCGGCGTCGTCTCGAACAACGTCGCCGAGTACTCGGGACTCGTCGCGGGGCTCGAGGCAGCGCGGGGCATCGACCCCGAGGCCCGCGTGCTCGTGCGCATGGACTCCAAGCTCGTCGTCGAGCAGATGTCGGGCCGCTGGAAGATCAAGCACGACGACATGCGACGCCTCGCTGCCGAGGCCGCGCTCGTCCTCCCGCCGTCCCAGGTCTCGTACGAGTGGGTGCCGCGCGCCGACAACTCCGCAGCCGACAAGCTTGCCAACGAGGCCATGGACACGGGCGGCCAGATCGCGCGCGACTACCCGGACCCCGCCGTCGGCGAAGCGCACGACGACCAGAGCAGGGGCGAGGACCAGGGACGACGCGCCGAAGAGACCTCAGGTGCGGTCGACAGCTCTGCCCGTCCGGCCACGGACTCTGCCCGTCCGGCCACCGACGACGCCGCGGCGTTCGACACGCCGTCACGCCCTTCCGGGGCCCGCGCACGGTTCGACGGCGCCGAGCCGCTCACCGTCGTCCTGGTCCGCCACGGTCAGACCCCGCTCACGGTCGCCGGCGCCTACTCGGGTTCCTCGGTCCCGGGCCCGTCGCTGACCGCGCGGGGCCGGGTGCAGGCCGCGCAGGCCGCCGACCTGGTCTACCGCATCGGTCGCGACCGCTGGACCGACCTGCCCCGACCGACAGCGATCGTCGCCTCGCCCATGGTGCGTGCGCAGGAGACCGCGCGGGCCGTCGGGCGCCGTCTCGGGTTGCACGTCGGGTCCGACGACCGCTTCGCCGAGGTCCACTTCGGTGAGTGGGAGGGACTGACCGCCCCGCAGATCGCCGAGCGGTGGGACGGGCATCCGGCGAGGTGGCTCGCATCGGGCACCGAGGTCGCGCCGGGCGGGGAGTCCATGGCGGACGTCGGCGACCGGGTCTGGGCCGGTCTGCAGGACCTGCTGGCCCGCGGCACGGGCCGGACCGTGGTCGTGGTGGGGCATGCGGTGCAGGTGCGTGCCGCGATCGGCCGCGCGATCGAGGCGCCGCCCTCGCGGTGGGCCGGCTTCCGGGTGCCGCCGGGATCGGTCAGCATCCTGCGGCTGTGGGCCGACGGCGCGACCGAGCTCACCGTGGTCGGGTGCCCGAGCGAGCCCTAGGCCGTCCCGCAGCGCCCCGCTCCCGCACGGTGCCGAGCACGAGGTTGCGGTCGTTCTGAGGTCCTCAGCGTTCTCAACCTCGTGCTCGACCGCGCGGAACCTCGTTCTCGGCACCCGCACGCCTCGAACACCCGGACTCGGCGAACAGTCGGTGAGGGAAGCGGCGACCGCTCGCGTGCCGCAGGGCAGCTCGCGCCGCAGAACAGCTCAGGAGACCACGAGCTCCAGCGTCGAGGCGCCGCGCGCCCCAGGAAGCAGGGTCGCGTCGAGCAGCTCCGTCCCGACCAGCTCGTACGCGGCCTTGAGCAACTCCTCGCCCGAGTGCACGGGCTCGGCACGGGTCAGCAGGTGCCCCGTGAGGACGCCGCGCGTGTGCTTGGCGTTGTGCGAGACGACGCTGCGCCGGCCGTCGAGCTCGCGCAGCACCCGGACGGCGACGTGCTCGGCGTCCGCGGGCACCTTCCACGCAGCCGCGTACGGCGCCGACCGGCAGTCGATCACGACGTCTCCCGCAGCCCGCGCGTCGAGCGCCCCGGCGAGGTGCGGGCGCCAGGTCGGAGCCAGCGCGCCGAGGGGCGGAAGCCTGGTCCCCATCGACAACCGGTAGGCGGGGATGCGGTCGGCGGGGGAGACCGCGCCCCACAGTGCCGAGACGATCCGTACCGACTCCTCGGCCCGCGCCGCCGCGGCGGGCGGCAGGTCGGCCAGGCCGGCCGCGGCGTACAGGACGCCGCTGTACACCCGTGCGGCCGGAGCCGCGGGCGCGGTGGGCAGCGACACGTTGCGCGCGACCTCGTCGGCCAGCCCGCTGCTCACGCCCAGCACGCCGAGCGCGTCGCGCCGCTTGCTCGCGGCGACGAGCGCGCGGAGCACGGCCTTGCGGTGCCGGGTGAGCGACGGCGAGCTGAGGGCCGAGAGATCGACGGGAGCTCCGTCGTCGGGCACGGACTTTCCCTCGGAGGGCGGCAGGAGCAGAAGCACACCGCCACTCTAGGGCGGTCGCGGACGGCCACGGACCGCGGCGGGGCGTGGCGATGGTCACCCGTGGCGGACCGCTCGCCCCGGCACTAGGTTGTGCCGCATGGTTCAGGTCAAGGTCTACGGCACCCGCACGGTCTGGGAGATGAAGCGCGAGGACATCTCCGACGCGATCCACCGGGCGGTCGTCGGCGCCTGGGGGCTGCCCGAGGAGAAGCGGTTCCACCGCTTCCTGCTCATGGAGGACGGCGACCTGATCGCGCCGCAGCGCAGCGACGCCTACCTCGTCGTCGAGGTCGTGTGCTTCACGGGTCGCTCGCGCGAGGCCAAGCGGGCGCTCATCGCCGCGATGTTCGACGACGTCGCGCCCTTCCTGGGGCTGGCGGCGGACGACCTCGAGGTCGTCATCCTCGAGAGCCCGCCCGAGAGCTGGGGGATCCGCGGCAGGAGCGGCGACGAGCTCGCGCTGGGCTACCGCGTGGACGTGTAGGCTGCGGGAGCGGATGAGTCGGTCAGACGGCCGCGTCGGTGCCCTCGTGGCACCGCCGAGGAACGTCCGGGCTCCACAGGGCAAGGTGGTGGGTAACGCCCACCCGGGGTGACCCGCGGGACAGTGCCACAGAGAACAGACCGCCTCCCACGGCCTCGGCCGTGGGCGGTAAGGGTGAAACGGTGGTGTAAGAGACCACCAGCGGGCCAGGTGACTGGTCCGGCTAGGTAAACCCCACCTGGAGCAAGGTCAGACAGGAAGCGTTCGAGGGCTGCTCGCCCGAGCTTCCGGGTAGACCGCTGGAGGCGTGCGGCAACGTACGTCGTAGATGGATGGCCGTCACCCGTGCGGGGGCAACCGCGCGCGGGGACAGAACCCGGCGTACCGACCGACTCATCCGCCGTCACCTCGCTGACTTACGCCATGGTCCAAGAAGTTGCCCGTCGATTTGTTGGGGCGCAGTTGTCCATGGCACGTCCCTGCGCCCTAGGTAACAAGACGCTTTCCCTTCTCGTCACGGGGGACCTTCTGAGAACTCTCGAAGATTCCGTAGACGAGTACGCTGAGCAAGATCACGACCGGCGCGATCGCAAGGTATGCCCACCACGCTCCAATGGAGAGCAGTGCGGCCGCAGCCCAGGTCAGTCCAAGGGTTCCAAGAATCGCACCCGCGAGGGATGGAATGTTCCGAGATCGGGCTGGCGCGGAGTCCTGCTCTCGGATCCTTGTGTCGAGTCGCTTCAGAAGTGCCGCCCTTGCAGCGGAATCTGGCAATTTCGCGATGAGATCAACGTCTCGTTCGATCTTCTGGTCCTCAGGGTCCTCGCGGATCGCCGCGAGAATGAGAGGTATGAGGACCGGCAGTACTGCCAGCACCTTGATCAGCAAGTCCCAGTTGATTTCCATGGGTCGGACCGTACAGGGAGGGCATGACAGGAGAACGTCTCTGGCCCTGTCGCCCGCACCGCCCCCTGCGTACGCTGGCTGGATGAGGATCGTCGAGTGCTTGGCCCCGGTGCTGGGGCAGTGGCAGGGCGTCCACCGTCAGCGGCTCCTGCCCACCGACGAGTTCGTCGCGTCGGACGCCACGGCGTCCGTGACGGTCACGGCGCGTGAGTACGTCTCGCTCGCCTACACGTGGTCCGACGGCGACGCTCCCCAGGAGGGGCTGCTCCTTCTGAGCGGCGGCTCCGGACCAGAGGGGGTCTCCGCGGTCTGGCTCGACTCGTGGCACTCGTCGCCCGCCTGGATGCTGTTCGCCGGCACGGTCGGCGAGGACGGCGTCGTCCGGCTGACCGGGAGCTATGCCGCACCGGAGGGGCCGGACTGGGGCTGGCAGATCTTCGTCGCTCCGGTCGAGGGCGGTGGCGGACGCATGACCATGCTCAACCTGGTACCCGGCGAGGCGCCCTACGAGGCGGTCGAGGCGGTCTACGACCACCGCGTCTGAGCCGTCACCCGTCACCCGTCACCTGTCGGCTGACCGCGCTCGCCGCATGAGCTCGAGCGGCAGCGCCACCCAGAGCAGCGCGAACAGCACGAGCGCCCCCACGGCCGCGATCACCGCGGCGGCCGGCCCCACGACCACGTCGAAGATCAGCAGCACGGTCCCGGCCACGACGAGCGCGAGCACCACGAGCCCCACGCGCGCCAACCGGTCGGCCGACGTCACGAGCCGCATCTTGAGGTGCTTGCGGAACAGCAGGCGGTGCAACGACACGGGCGCGACGAGCAGTCCGGTCGCGAGCACCGAGAGCACCACGAGGCACAGGTAGATCGTGCGCTGGGTGTGGTCGAGCTCGCCGAACCGCTGCTGGAACGGCAGGGTCAGCAGGAAGCCCGTGAGGATCTGCACGCCCATCTGCGTGACGCGCAGCTCCTGCAGGAGCTCGGCCCAGTTGCGGTCGGCGCGCTCCTCGGCCGACTCGTGGCGCGAGTCGGCAGCGCCGGCCACGTCGTTCCCGGACGACCGCGAGTGCCGGGGATCTGGGCCGCCGGCCCCCGGGCCGCCAGCCCGATCGCTCGCGGGCCCCCGGCCACCCCCGCCGCCCGTGTCCATCCCGGACTCGTCAGTGGTTCCGGAGAGCCGACACGAGCTCGCTCTTGCGCATGGTCGAGCGGCCCTCGATCCCGATCTCGCGAGCCCTCGTGCGCAGCTCGCCCACGGTCCATTCCTCGTAGGCGGGCGACGACCCACCCTTCTTTCCGACCGCGCTGCGGGACGACGCCGCCGCGGCGTTGGCGATGCGCGCGGACTTCTCCTTGGAGTTCCCCTCGTCGCGCAGGGTCTCGTACAGCTCCTTGTCCTTGACCGAAGGACCGGGGTCTCGCCTGGGCACAGGATCACCTCTCGAGGTCTCGATGAACAGGTCTCTCGACCGTACGACGACCCCGCAGCACTTGCTCGGCACGTGGCACCGGGCCAGAGCAGGTCAAGAGCGGCGAAGACGACCAGGAGGAGGATTCGCCCAAAAACGCACGCCGACGGCGTCCCAGGTAAAGCGCTCCCCAGAATGCTGTCATGCCGGTGCCACTTGGGGGTACCCTGGCTCTGTTGACGGCGCTCTAGACGTCGGGTGCCGAGAACACGACGAGCGGGGGCTCTGGACTCATGACTCCGAGCAAGACGACGACCACCGGCGGTATCACTCTCCTCGAGCAGCCGGAATCGAGTGTCGTGGACATGTGGGGCGAGATCGACGTGGCGCTGCGCAGCGAGGCGAGCGCGGCACTGGCGAACGCACTGGACCGGGACGTGCCCGTCGTGATCGACACCTCGAAGGTGACGTTCATGGACTCCACGGGCATCGCGTTCCTCGTGCAGTTCTACACGATCGGCAGCGAGGAGGGACTGCAGGTCAGCCTGCGCAACCCTCCGACGGTCGTCACGGACGTCCTGGAGATGCTGGGCGTGATCGACATCTTCCCGGGGCTGCCGACGCACCATGTCGAGCACGACGAACCACAGCACCAGAGCGCGGTCTGACCCACCTCGCGGCGGGCCGGACCACGCCCGGCGGAGCGGGACGGACCACGTCCGTCGGTGTCCGGCCCGAACAAGCGCCGGGCGCACCCGTCCGAGCGCGGCCGGACAAGTCGGCCGGGTCGGCCTGCCGTCAGGCCGACCGCCGATCAGGCCAGCCCGGCTCCCTCGGCTGCCAGCGCGGCCGCGCCCACGATGCCCGCGGCGTTGCGCAGCTCGGCCGGGATGATGGGCGCCTTGAGGTGCAGCAGCGGCAGGAAGTTTTCGTGGTGCTTGGAGATCCCGCCGCCGACCACGATCAGGTCGGGCGAGAAGAGCATCTCGACGACCTCGAAGTAGCGCTGGAGCCGAGCGGCCCACTCCTCCCACGAGAGGTCCTCCCGGCCGCGCGCCGACTCCGCGGCCCGTGACTCGGCGTCG
Source organism: Oerskovia enterophila (assembly GCF_044748475.1). Classification (NCBI taxonomy): domain Bacteria; kingdom Bacillati; phylum Actinomycetota; class Actinomycetes; order Micrococcales; family Cellulomonadaceae; genus Oerskovia; species Oerskovia enterophila. The sequence goes on along the minus strand of NZ_JBIVFZ010000003.1, from coordinate 344,081 downwards.
AACCCGTCGATCTCGAGGTGGCCCAGCTCGGTGTTGGGCACGAGGATCCCGTCGACGACCAGGGCGCTGCCGATGCCCGTGCCCAGGGTCGCGAGCAGGACCACGCCCTTGGTGTCCTTGGCCGCGCCGTAGCGGACCTCGCCGATCCCCGCGGCGTCCGCGTCGTTGACCGCGACGACGTGCCGCCCGGTCTCCTTCTTGATCAGCGCGGGCAGGTCGACGCCCTTCCAGGACTTGTCGAGGTTCGCGATGAACCCGATCACGCCGTGGTGGATGGGGCCGGGGAAGGCCACGCCGATCGGGACGTCGTGCGGCAGGTCGTACTCGTCGACGAGCTCGGCGATGACCTTGGCGACGGCCTCGGGCGTGGAGGGCTGCGGCGTCGGGATGCGGTGACGCTCCTGGGCGAACTCGCCCGTGGTGAGGTCGACCGGTGCGCCCTTGATGCCGCTGCCGCCGACGTCGATCCCGAAGGCCAGCCCGTGGTGGTGGTGTGAGTGCTTGCTCATGGCAGGGTCAGGATCTCCGCTCCGTCTTCGGTGACGACCAGGGTGTGCTCGAACTGCGCGGTCAGCGACCTGTCCGCGGTGACTACGGTCCACCCGTCGTCCCACATGCGCCACTCGGGGCCGCCGAGCGTCAGCATGGGCTCGATCGTGAAGACCATGCCCGGCTCCATGACCGTGTCGTGGTCGGGGGCCGCGTCGTAGTGCGGGATCACGAGCCCTGAGTGGAACGACTCGCCGACGCCGTGGCCCGTGTACTCGCGCACCACGCCGTAGCCGAACCGGTGCGCGTACTTCTCGATCACGCGGCCCAGGACGTTGACCTCGCGCCCGGGTCGCACGGCCTTGATGGCCCGGTCGAGCGACTCGCGCGTGCGCTGCACGAGCAGCGCGGCCTCCTCGCTGATCTCACCGACCGCGAACGTGGCGTTGTTGTCGCCGTGCACGCCGCCGATGAACGCGGTGATGTCGACGTTGACGATGTCGCCCTCGACCATCTCGGTCGAGTCCGGGATCCCGTGGCACACGACCTCGTTGAGCGAGGTGCACAGCGACTTGGGGAAGCCGCGGTAGCCGAGCGTCGACGGGTAGGCGCCGTGGTCCAGGAGGAACTCGTGCCCGATCCGGTCGAGCTCGTCGGTGCTCACACCGGGGGCGACGTGCATCCCGACCTCGGCGAGCGCCTGGGCCGCGATGCGGCTCGCGACCCGGATCCGGTCGAGGGTCTCGGGGTCCACGACGTCGTCGCCCGTGAAGGGCTGCGGGCCGGGCTGCCCCACGTACTCGGGCCGTGCGATCGAGCGTGGCACGACGCGCAGGGGAGAGACCGACCCCGGGACCAACGGTCCGCGTGGGGCGGTCAGGACGGAGGAATCGGGCATGCCGCCAGTCTACGGAGTGCCCGTGGCCCGGTGCGTACGGCCGACGCCGTGCGCGCGGGTGAGGCAGGATCGTCCTATGACGAAGGAACGATTCTCCGACGACGGCGACCCGGTCTCCGAGGACCAGTACTACTTCGACACGCGCACGGGGGAGGTCTCGAAGGGCCCGCAGTCGACGTGGTCCTCGCGCATGGGCCCGTACCCGACGCGTGAGGCCGCGGCCCAGGCGCTCGAGCTGGCCCGTGCCCGCTCCGAGGCCTGGGACGAGGAGGAACGGGAGCGCGAGCGCGACAAGTGACGGATCCTGCCGGTCGGGCGGGCCGGTGGACCGTGGCGCTCGCGGTGCTGCTCGCGGGCCTCGCGGTGGGATGGGTGTCCTGGCTCGCGTTCGGCAGCGGCGCGGGCGACGAGCGCCCGGCGCCCTCCCCGAGCCCGACGACGGAGCTCACCTCGGGTGCGGCCGACGCCGACGACGCGCCCGGCTTCGCAGACGTCGCCGGCTCCGGCAAATCGTCCCCACCGGACCCTGCGTCGCTCCCGCTGACCGGGCTGACGGTCGCGCTCGACCCGGGGCACAACGGCGCGAACGCCCAGCACCCGGACCAGGCCGGTGCGCTCGTGCCGGACGGCCGAGGGGGCGCAAAGGCCTGCAACACGGTCGGCACGTCGACCGACGCGGGCTACCCCGAGCACGCGTTCACGTGGGACGTCGCCTCGCGGGCCACCACGGCGCTCGAGGACCTCGGTGCACGGGTCGTCGTGACGCGCGTGGACGACGAAGGGGTCGGGCCGTGCGTCGACGTCCGGGGAGGCTTCGCCCAGGCGGTGGGGGCGGACGTGCTCGTCTCGGTCCACGCCAACGGCAGCGACGACTGCGCGGCGAAGGGGTTCTTCGTCATCGTCGCGGACCCGCCGCCGGTCGTCGAGATCGACGGCCCGCCGCGGGCCGACGACGCGGCGTCGAGCGAGCGTCTCGCGACGGCCATGGTCGGAGCCCTGGCATCCGCCGGCTTCACGCCGTCGGGCAGCGTCGCCGGCGCGATCTCGCGGCGCGGCGACCTCGCGACGCTCAACCTCGCCGCGCGCCCCGCGGTGCTGCTCGAGCTCGCCGAGATGCGCAACCCGGACGAGGCAGCGCTGGCGTCCTCCGAGGAGGGACGCCAGCGCTACGCCGACGCGATCGCCGCAGGCGTGGTCGCCTGGGCGGGGTAGCCCCCTCTCCCCGGAGCAACCGCAGGCCGGCGAGCGTCCCCGCCCCGAGGCAAGAGGCCCGGGCACGGCGACGCCCGACGGCGCCACGCACCCCGGGCGCACCAGTGCACCCTGGGGAGCGACGCCGTCGGGCGGGGAGGGGCTACTTCTCGAAGCTGTGCGCCGCGTCCGGGAACGTGCCGCCCTTGACCTCTTCCGCGTAGTCCTGCGCGGCCCGGCCCAGGGCCGCACCGATCTCCGCGAACCGCTTGGCGAAGCGCGGCGACCACTCGGTCATCCCGGCGAGGTCCGTCCAGACGAGGACCTGGCCGTCGCACTCGGGACCCGCGCCGATCCCGATGGTCGGGATGCGCACGATCTCCGTCACGCGGGCCGCGACCTCGACCGGGACCATCTCGAGGACCACGGCGACCGCGCCCGCGTCGGTCACGGCGACGGCGTCCTCGCACAGGCGCTCGGCGGCGTCGTCCCCGCGGCCCTGCACGCGCGGCCCGCCCAGGATGTTCTCCGACTGCGGCGTGAATCCCAGGTGCGCGACGACGGGGATGCCCGCGTCGGTCAGCGCCCGGATCTGCGCGGCCGAGCGACGCCCGCCCTCGAGCTTGACCGCGTGCGCGCCGGTCTCCTTCATGATGCGCACGCTCGTCGCGAGGGCCTGCTCCGGCCCGGCCTCGTACGAGCCGAACGGCAGGTCCACGATCACGAGCGCACGCTGCGCGGCCCGTGCGACGCCGCGCGCGGCGGGGATCATGTCGTCGACCGTGACGGGCAGCGTGGTCCGGTGCCCGTGCATGGTGTTCCCGATCGAGTCGCCGACGAGGAGCATGTCGATGCCCGCCTCGTCGAAGATGCGGGCGGTCACCGCGTCGTACGCGGTGAGCATCGTGAGCTTCTCGTGCCGCGCCTTGGCCTCCGCGAGGTGGTGGACGCGGAAGCGCTTGACGGGCGTGGCCGGAGTCTGGCCGGGCTGGGTGTGTGCGGACATGCTCTCGTCTCTCCAGGTCGTGCGGCCCGCCGGTGGTCGGTGGGCCGGTCGTTCGGGAAGCAGGTGGGGCGTGCGGCCCTGGCGGTGAGCCCGACTACTCGGCCGGCTCGCGCCAGCGGGACGTGACGGGCAGGCGGCGGTCGCGGCCGAACGCGAGCGAGGTGACCTTGGGACCGAGCGGGTACTGGCGCCGCTTCCACTCGGCGCGGTCCACGAGGGTCACGACCTTGTCCACGACCTCGGGGTCGAACCCGCGTGCGAGCAGCTCGGCGCGCCCCTCGGCGTGCTCGATGTACGCGTCGAGGACCTCGTCGAGCAGGTCATAGGGCGGCAGCGAGTCCTGGTCGGTCTGGCCGGGTCGCAGCTCGGCCGACGGCGGCTTGGTGATCGAGGACTCGGGGATCGGGGGGATCTCGCCCGCGTCGAGCGCGGCGTCGTTGCGCCAGCGCGCGAGGGCCCACACGCGCGACTTGTCGACGTCCTTGAGCGGCGCGTAGCCGCCGATGCTGCCCGCGTCGTAGATGGTCGCGTAGCCCACCGCGAGCTCGGACTTGTTGCCCGGCGCGATGACGAGGTGGCCCTCGCGGTTCGAGATCGCCATGAGGACAACGCCGCGCACGCGCGCCTGGAGGTTCTCCTCGGCGACGCCCTCGAGCGCGAGCTCGCCCTGGAAGGCCTCGACCATGGGCGCGATGGGCTGCACCCGGTAGTCGGCGCCGAGGCGCTTGGCGAGGTCGGCGGCGTCGTCCTTGCTGTGCTCTGACGAGTACGACGAGGGCATCGAGACGCCCACGACGTTCTGCCCGCCGATCGCGTCGGCCGCGAGGGTCGCGGAGAGCGCCGAGTCGATCCCGCCGGACAGGCCCAGGACGATCGACCGGAAGCCGTTCTTGCGGACGTACCCGGCCAGGCCCGTGACGCAGGCCCGGTACACCTCCTCGTCGGGGTGCAGCGGGGCAGCGATGCGCCCCGTGGGGTAGACGGTCGCCGGCGCGGTGCCCGTCAGGTCGGCGGAGGACGTCCGCGCGGGCAGGTCCCAGACCAGCAGGTCCTCGACGAACTGCGGCGAGGACGTGAGCACCGAGCCGTCCGGGCCCACGACGAACGACCCGCCGTCGAACACCAGGTCGTCCTGCCCGCCGACCATGTTGACGTACGCGACGGGGGCGTCGACCTCCGCGGCGCGGCGCGCGGCAAGGTCCGTGCGGACGTGCCCCTTGCCCTCCTCATACGGAGAGCCGTTGAGCACGAGCAGCAGGTCGATCCCGTGGCCGGCCTCGTCGAGACCGCCCAGCGTGGTGATCGGCCCGCCGTCCTGCCAGATGTCCTCGCAGATGACGATGCCGACCGCGCGGCCCTCGATCTCGACGACGAGCGGCTCGGTCCCGGGCGCGAAGATGCGGAACTCGTCGAACACGCCGTAGTTCGGCAGGTGGTGCTTGTCGTAGGCGGCGAGGACCTCGCCGTGCTGGATGACGACCGCGCGGTTGGTCGGCAGGTCGGCCGGCGCCCCCGAGGCCGCGCGCTCGGGCGTGTCCGGCGTCCCGGCGGTCCCCACGGTGCCCAGGACGACCGTGACGCCGCCCAGGCCCTCGCGCTCGAGCTGCGCGGCGACGTCGGCCGCTGCGGCCCATGCGGCGCGACGGAACGAGGCGCGCAGCGCCAGGTCCTCGATCGGGTAGCCCGTGAGCGTCATCTCGGGGAACGCGACGACGTGGGCGCCCTCGCCCGCCGCGCGCCGGGTCCACTCGAGGATCTTCGCCGTGTTCTGGTCGATCGCTCCGACGCACGTGTCGATCTGTGCGAGGGCGATGCGCAGTTCTGCCATGCTCGCCAGCCTATGCGAACCCGCCGGTCAGGTGCCCATCGGTACCGTTCGGCGCGCGGCCGTGGCACGCTGGCGACACGTCGCGCCGTCAGGACGCGTCGTAACCCGCTCGACACACTCATCAGGCAGGATGTAGCCATGGACAGGCAGCAGGAGTTCGTGCTCCGCACGGTCGAGGAGCGCGACATCCGCTTCATCCGTCTCTGGTTCACCGACGTGCTGGGGATGCTCAAGTCGGTCGCGATCGCGCCCGCCGAGCTCGAGTCGGCCTTCTCGGAGGGCATCGGCTTCGACGGCAGCTCGATCGAGGGCCTCACGCGCGTGTACGAGGCGGACATGATCGCGCGCCCCGACCCGACCACGTTCCAGGTGCTGCCGTGGCGCGGCGACCGCCACGGGACGGCCAGGATGTTCTGCGACATCCTCACGCCCGACGGCGAGCCCTCGCTCGCGGACTCGCGCAACGTGCTCAAGCGTGCGCTGGCCAAGGCGAGCGACAAGGGCTTCACGTTCTACACGCACCCCGAGGTCGAGTTCTACCTCTTCAACCACCCGGCCGACGCCTCGTCGCCGCTCGTCCCGGTCGACCAGGGCGGGTACTTCGACCACCTGGCCCGCGGATCGACGCACGACTTCCGTCGCGCGGCGATCACGATGCTCGAGTCGATGGGCATCTCGGTGGAGTTCTCCCACCACGAGGCCGGCCCCGGCCAGAACGAGATCGACCTGCGCTACGCCGACGCCCTGACCACGGCCGACAACCTCATGACGTTCCGCACGGTCGTCAAGGAGGTCGCGCTCGAGCAGGGGGTCTTCGCGTCGTTCATGCCGAAGCCCATGGCCGACCAGCCGGGTTCGGGCATGCACACGCACCTGTCGCTGTTCGAGGGCGACCGCAACGCGTTCCACGAGCCCGGTGCGCAGTTCGAGCTGTCCAAGACGGCGCGCTCGTTCATCGCGGGCCTGCTGGTCCACGCCGCGGAGATCACCGCGATCACCAACCAGTACGTCAACTCGTACAAGCGCCTGTGGGGCGGGTCGGAGGCCCCGAGCTACGTCTGCTGGGGCCACAACAACCGCTCGGCGCTCGTGCGCGTGCCCATGTACAAGCCGGGCAAGGGCAACTCGAGCCGCATCGAGTACCGCGCGCTGGACTCCGCGACCAACCCGTACCTCGCGTACGCGGTCATCCTCGCGGCGGGCCTCAAGGGCATCGAGGAGGGCTACGAGCTCCCCGAGGAGACCGAGGACGACGTGTGGGAGCTGACGGACTCCGAGCGCCGTGCGCTCGGGATCAAGCCGCTGCCGCAGTCGCTCGACGCCGCGATCCAGATCATGGAGACGTCCGAGCTCGTCGCCGAGACCCTGGGCGAGCACGTGTTCGACTTCGTGCTGCGCAACAAGCGCCAGGAGTGGGACGCGTACCGCTCGCAGGTCACGCCGTTCGAGCTGAAGCGGTTCCTGCAGGTCCTGTGAGCCCGTCCTCGCGCGGGCCCGTCGGGCCTTGGTGGTCGCGATGACCCCGGGGCCCGACGGCGGCGCTCCCCTCAGCAGCTTCGGCGCGCCCGCGGGGTCGCGGCGCACCACCCCGACCTCGCGCCTGCGCAGGCTCGGGTTCGCCGACGTCACCCGCTCGTTGTCGCTGCTCGACGACAAGGACCTCGTGGGGGTCCTCGGGCCTCTGTCCGAGGAGCTGCTCGCCGCGGTCGGCGCGACCGCGGACCCTGACCTTGCGCTGCTCCAGCTCGCCCGGCTGTCGTCCGCGGTGGCCGGGGACGAGGCGTCGTGCACGCTGCTCAGGGACGTGCTCTCGGGCGCGGCGGCGGGCGAGGCCGCCGCCGACGAGCGGTCGGCGGACGCGGGGGATGCGGCCGGCGAGGGTGCCGGCGACCTCGGTCCCGGTCCCGCGGGCTCCACGGAGGGTGCAACGGCACCGCACGGCCCCGTCCCGACCGGTCGTGACCGCCTCCTGGCGGTGCTCGGCGCCTCGGTCGCGCTCGGCGACGACCTGGTCTCCCACCCCGAGCTGCTGCACGTCGTCGCCGACCCGACGCCGGGGACCGGGGTGCCTGCGGAGGCCGTGCGCGCCGAGCTGCTGCGCGCCGTGGACGCGGAGCCCGACGCGGGGCAGCCGGTCGCGGCCGTCCCCGTCGGTGCGGCCACCGACGCGATGCGCCGGGCCTACCGTGCGCGCATCCTGCGGATCGCGGCGACCGACCTCACCGCGCTCGACCCCCTGACCGCGATGCCCGCCGTGGCCGCGGCGCTCGCGGACCTGGCTGCGGCCGCGCTCGAGGCCGCGCTCGCGGTCGCCCGCTCCGAGCTCGACGACCACGGCGGGGGCGTCCGGCTCGCGGTCATGGGCATGGGCAAGTGCGGGGGGCGCGAGCTCAACTACGTGTCCGACGTCGACGTGATCTACGTCGCCGAGCCCGCCGACGGGTACGACGAGGCCTACGCCACGAGCGTCGGGGCACGCCTCGCGACGGGGCTCGCCCGGGTCTGCTCGGGCACGTCCTCGGAACCGCCGTTGTGGCCCGTCGACGCCGCGCTGCGCCCCGAGGGCAAGAACGGGCCGCTCGTGCGGAGCCTCGCGAGCCACCTCGCGTACTACGAGCGCTGGGCCAAGACCTGGGAGTTCCAGGCGTTGCTCAAGGCGCGGCTGGTCGCGGGGGACGCCGAGCTCGCGGCGGCCTACCACGACGCGATCAACCCGTTCGTGTGGACGGCCGTGGCGCGGGAGAACTTCGTCGAGGACTCCCAGGCCATGCGCCGCCGGGTCGAGGACCACGTGCCGGCCGCCGAGGCGGACCGCCAGCTCAAGCTCGGCAAGGGGGGACTGCGCGACGTCGAGTTCACGGTCCAGCTCCTGCAGCTCGTGCACGGCCGGGCCGACGACTCGATCCGCAGCCCCAGCACCCTCACGGCGCTCGCCGCGCTGGCGGCGGGTGGCTACGTCGGCCGCGAGCACGCCGCCCGCCTGGCCGCCTGCTACCGGTTCCTGCGCTCGCTCGAGCATCGCATCCAGCTCTTCCGCCTGCGCCGCACCCACCTCATCCCGACCGGGGAGGACGACCTGCGCCGTCTGGCCCGGTCGGTGGGCATGCGCTCCGAGGGCGCCGAAGGGCTCATGGAACGGTGGCGCGCGACGCGCCGCGAGGTGCGCGCGCTGCACGAGGAGCTGTTCTACCGGCCGCTGCTCCCGGCGACCGCGCAGCTCTCGACCGAGGAGGCGAGCCTCGCACCGGAGGCGGCCAAGGCGCGCTTCCAGGCGATCGGCTACCGCGACCCCGCGGGTGCCATGCGCCACGTCGTCGCGCTGACCGAGGGCGTGAGCCGCCGCGCGGCGATCCAGCGTCAGCTCCTGCCCGTGATGCTCGGCTGGTTCGCCGAGGGCGCGGACCCCGACGCGGGGCTCCTGAACTTCCGCACGCTGTCCGAGGAGCTCGGCTCGACCCACTGGTACCTCAAGCTGCTGCGCGACTCGGGGTCGGCCGCGCACCGTCTCGCGACGCTCCTGTCGAGCTCGCGCTACATGGCCGACGCCCTCTCGCGCTCGCCCGAGTCCGTCGCCTGGCTCGCGGACGACGCCGAGCTGGCCCCGCGCGGAGCGGCCCGGCTGGCGGTCGAGGCCGACGCGATCCTGACCCGTGCCGACGTGGCCGGTCCTGCGGCCAAGGCCCTGCGGGCGGTGCGCCGTCGCGAGCTCGCACGCACGGGGGCCGCGGAGATCCTGGGCGTCGTGGACGCGGTCGACGCGGCGCGCGCGATCTCCGACGCCGCTGACCTGCTGCTCGTGGGCGGACTGCGGGTCGCGCAGTTCGTGGCGCGCCAGGAGCTCGGGATCGCGGGCCCTGCCGACGATCCCGCCCGCCTGCAGGTCGTCGCGATGGGACGCCTGGGTGGCCGGGAGATGGGCTACGGCTCGGACGCCGACGTGCTCTTCGTGTACGAGCCCGTCGAGGGGGCCGCCGACCGCGACGCCCAGGCGTTCGCGCTCCTCGTCGCGACCCGTCTGCGCTCGCTGCTCGGGGACATGGGACCCGAGCCGGGGCTGCCCGTGGACGCCGACCTGCGCCCCGAGGGCCGCAACGGCCCGCTCGTGCGCTCGTTCGAGTCCTACGCCGAGTACTACGACCGCTGGTCGGCCGCGTGGGAGAGCCAGGCCCTGCTGCGCGCACGGCCCGTCGCAGGAGACCCGGGGCTCGGCGAGCGCTTCGTCGGGCTCGTCGACCCCGTGCGCTACCCGGCGGGCGGGGTCGAGCCCGCGACGGAGCGCGAGCTCCGGCGCATCAAGGCGCGCGTCGAGGCCGAGCGGCTGCCCCGCGGCGTCGATCCGTCGCGCCACCTCAAGCTGGGCCGCGGCGGGGTCTCCGACGTCGAGTGGACCGTCCAGCTCCTCCAGCTCCAGCACGCGCACGAGGTCCCGGGCCTGCGGACGACGTCGACGGTCGACGCCCTCGAGGCGGCCGCGGACGCGGGCATCGTCACGCCCGACGACGCCGCGACCCTGGGGGAGTCGTGGCACCTCGCGTCGCGGTTGCGCAGCGCGCTCGTGCTCTGGTCCGGGCGCACCGGGGGCCCCTCGGCCGACGTCCTGCCGCACGAGGTCCGGGCGCTCGCGGGCCTGGCGCGCGTGATCGGTGAGGAGTCGGGGGCCGAGCTCGAGGATCGCTACCTGCGCACGGCCCGGCGGGCGCGTGCCGTCATGGAGCGCGTGTTCTACGGCGAGGACTGAGCGTCCCGCTCCTCGTCGAGCCGGTGGCCCGGTCGACGTGGTCCGTGGCGTCGGCGTGGGCTCGTCGCACGCTCCCACACCCGGCCACCCTCGCGCCTACTGCGCGCGGCCGTCCTCGTCGCACGGCGGGGTCACGGAGATGCCGACCGCGTCGAGCTGGGTCTCGACGAGGACGAGCGTGCGCTCCATCGCGACGGGTTGCAGCTTGCCGACCTGGTGCCCGTGCGGATGGTCGAAGAAGACGAGCAGGCAGAGCATGAGCGAGATGACGAGCGTGACGCTGCCCATGAGCACCGACTGCGTGACGGCGCCCTCGGCCGAGTCGGCGAAGAAGAGCATGAACACGAAGATCGTCGCGGAGATGGCGAACAGGACGAGCCACAGGGGGAGCGGGATCAGTCCCTCGGCGCCGTGCACGCGGGCCTGGCGCGCCTGCTCCCGGTCGGCGGTCTGGTCCATCCACCGGTCGTAGGCCGACTGCTCGGTGTCCGAGGCGGGCTCGACCCCGCGGATGGTGCGGAACATCTCGACGCCCCAGGGGTTGACGGCGTCGCCGAGCCGCGCGTCGGCCATGGCCTCCCACTCGGTCGTCGCGACCGAGCGCGCGTAGCAGACGAGCTGGCCCGACAGCTCGGCCCCGGCGTCAGCGGGAAGGAACTGCGCCGTCTGGATCTGCTGCGCGACGACCTGCGCCTCCTCCTCGGCGCCGCTGCGCGCCTCGTCGTAGGACTCGAAGGCCAGGAAGATGATGAAGCCCAGGAGCACCGAGAAGCCCGTGGCGAGGACCCCGAACACGCCCGAGGCGCGGTCCCCGTCGCGGAAGCGGCTGCCCTCGGGTGCCCGCGCGCGCACGAGCAGCATGGCCGTGACCGTCACGGCCGTGGCGCCGAACGTGACGAGAGCCGCGATCAGGATGTTCACGGCCTCACACCTGCACCGGGTAGGAGATCAGGACGCCCAGCGTCGCGAGGAGCGCGACACCGCCGATCCCGACCATCGCGAGGCGCAGCCGCGGTGACGAGAGCTTCGCCCCGATGCCGCCGAAGAACAGCACCGACGCGCACAGCACCGTGGCGAGCACGTAGTTGTCCTTGACCCCGTTGGCGTGGTGCGCCCGCGCGGCGGCAGCGTCGGCCTTCTTCTCGAGCCGCTGCGACTCCTGGGTCGCGGAGAGCACGTACTCGTCCATCGCGAACGGGCTGGGCGGCGCGTCGGCGTTGGTCGACGGGTCCAGTGCGACCCACGCCTGGACCGCGGGCTCGAACTCCTCGCGGAACCGTGCGTAGAGGAACCCCGAGTACGTCGCGGGGTCGGGGACGTAGCCGGGAGCCGGGCCCACACGTCCCTGCTCCTCGTCGAGCGCGCTCAGCCAGTCGGTGAAGAGCTGGACGTCGATGATGGTCTGCTGCCCCGCGAGCGTCGAGGCGCGGTTGCTCTCGGTGCGTGCGGCACCGGCCGCGCTGTACGACGTCGCCATCTCACCACCCCACTGCGCGCTCTGGAACGCGGACCAGGCCGTCATGACAGTCGCGATCGCGAGCAGGACAGCCGCGACGAGTTCGAGGTGCCGGTGGACCGCAGCGGCGGGGCCGCCCGGTGCGGCCGGGCCGCCCGGACCGGTCGACGGGTTGATGGCCCCAGGCGTGGACCGACCACGGGGGCTGGGGCTCCCGTGGTCGGTCACGTCGATCCTGTGCGCGCTCGTCCGACTAGGCGAGTGCCTTGGCCTTGAGCGTGGCGAACTCGTTCTCGTCGATCACGCCGGCGTCGAGCAGGGCCTTGGCGTCGCTGATCTGGGTCGCCGCGGAGGACTCGGACTTCGCGACCCCCCGGATGTACGCGTCGGTCTGGGCCTTGGCCTGCGAGACGTCCTGCATCTGCCGTTCGGCCATGCCGCGCCCTCTGGCGATGATGTAGATCAGCGCCGTGAGGAACGGGACGAGGACCAGCGCGACGATCCACAGCGCCTTCCACCAGCCGCTGAGCTCGTGGTCCCGGAAGAGGTCGGCCAGGATCCTGAACAGGATCATGAGGTACATGAAGAAGAAGAACCACCAGATCATCAACCAGAACCAGTCCATGAAGCTGTCCATGCGACGTCCTCCTCGTACGGGTGCCGGTCAACCGGCAAGGATCTGAGACTTCTGGGCCTCGAACTCTGCGGGGCTCAGGATGCCCTGGTCGCGCAGAGCGGCGAGCTGGGTGAGCTGCGCGATCCGGGCGTCCATGTCGACCGGCGCCGGTGCGGGTGCCGGCGGCGCGGGGGCGTAGGTCGGCTGGGGTGCCGGCTGCTGCGGTGGCGGGGCTTCCTGGGACGCCCAGCGCCCCGCCTGTCGTCGCGAGACGCGGTTGGAGACGGCGGTCGCCGTCCCGGCCACGACGGCGGTGCGTGCGACTCCTCGGATGAGTCCGGGCATGGTGTGGGCCTCCTAGGTCGGTCCGGGATCAGTCGGTGGATTCGTCGGCCTCGAGCGCGGCGAGCACGGCCTGCACAGGGATGCGCCCCCCGGCCACGAGCTGGGCGCCGCCTCGCCGTAGTGCGGTCGCGAAAGGGGCGGCCCAGACGTTCTCGTAGACGAGCACGGCGGCTGTCCGGCCAGGCTCGACGGCCTCCGCCGCCTCGGCCAGGTCCTCGTGGCCCAGGAGACCGGACACGGCCCCTGCGAAGATCTCGAGCCCGGTCGTGCCGTCGGCGAGCTCGTCGAGCTCGAGGCCGGTCACGGTCCCGTCGTCCTCCTTGCGGAGCACGAGCAGGTCGAGCACCCTGACGATCCCTCGGTCGACCAGGTCGACGAGCAGGGGGAACGCCTCGCCGGTCATGGCCTCCGACGGGAACTCGACGATCAGGTAGTCGATGGGTCCCGACTCCTGCAGGTCGGTCGGCTCCTGTGTCATGGGTCGGTCGTCCTTTCCTTCGGGGGCTGGGCCCGGTTGCACGGGGCGCGCACACCGCCCTGCCTGGGACCAGACTGCTCCGCAGGAGCGTGGTGGTCGTCATGCAGACCGCATGAAGTTCGGGTCAGGGACCGCACACCCGACGTCCCGGCGAATCATGTGATCGTGGTGATGCGCGGCGGTCGGCCGGCGTGCGGCAATGGGGGGACAGGACCCGGCGACAGGATCGAAGGGCACGACGTGGACTACACCGACCGACTACGGCGCTTCGCCGCCAACGACGCACGGCTCGAGGAAGACCTGGAGGCCGAGGAGGTGATGCTCGACCCCAAGACCCTCGCCCTCGTCCGCCTGGCGGCACTCGTCGCGGTCGGCGGAGCCGAGCCGACCTACGGCAGCGAGGTCGACGACGCCGTGAACGCAGGGGCGACCACCGCCGAGATCGTCGACGTCCTGTCGGCGACCATCCCGATCGTCGGGCTGCCGAGCGTCGTGGCGGCAGCCCCCAAGCTCGCCCTCGCGCTCGGGTTCGACCCGTTCGACGTGAGAGAACCCGGGTGAGCGGTCAGGCGCCCAGCAGTCCCATGCCGATCGCCGTGCGCACGGCGTCGCTCCGGCTCGAGACCCCGAGCTTGCGATAGATCGACCCGATCTCCGAGCTGGCCGTGTTCCGGGACACGAAGAGCCGCTCTCCGATCTCGCGGATCGTCAGGTGGGTCTGCAGGTACGGCAGGAGGCGCAGCTCGGCAGGGGTGAGGGGAGTGCTCGACGTCGGCAGGGCCGCCGTACGCGAGGCGGCGTCGAACGCCGTGCGCAGCTCGACCGCCTCCTCGGCGAGCACTCCGAGCGCTGGGCGACGCAGCAGCACGTCGTCGATCTCCCGCAGGAGGTGGTTGACGGTCGAGGCGTCCGACGTCGCCCAGCTCGTCCGGGCGAGCTGGAGGCGGGTGCGGACCGCGAGCGTCGGGAACGCGTACGTGCTGAACGTGCGAGCACGCATCGCCCGGGTGAGCAGCGCGCGCGTGCCCGCGAGGTCGCCGGCATGGTGGCGGTAGCGTGCGGCCAGCGCGAACCCGAGGCCGCTCGTCGGGTAGTCGTGCATGCGGCGTGCGTCGATCGCGTCGAGGAGCCTGCGGACCCGGTCGCCTGCGCGCGCCCACCGGTCGTGATCCATGTCGAGCTGCGCGAGCTGCGCCTCGGCGAGCACGAGCGTGCTCGCATGATCGAGCTCTCCGGCCGCCTCGGTGGCGCGCTCCAGGTACTCGGTCGCCGCGTCGTCGTCACCGACCAGGCGCAGGGCGTCGCCGCGCAGCATGAACACCGTGTCCCGCCACGTGCTCCACGCCGGTTCGGAGTCGAGGGCGGTCCCGACGTCGTCGAGCATCTGCTCGGGGCCGTCCGGGCAGCGCAGCGCCCGGAACATGGCGCGGGCCGACTCGAACGAGGCCGTCCCGTCGACCGGCTTGCCGTCGAACGAGGAGGTGTCTGCCACGGCCCCCCACCGCTCGGCCGTGGCCGCGTGCCCCTCGTGCACGGCGACGAGGCCCGCGAGCACCGCGAGCGGCGGGTACTTCGTGATCGACTCGTCGCCGAGCGCGGCCAGCCACCGGTCGATCGTCGTGACCCGTCCGGCCTGGACGTGGGGCATCACGACGCGTGCGACGAGCCGGGAGGTCCGCTCGATCTCGGGAGTCGCGAGCAGCATCTCGATCGCGCGCTCGGGCGAGCCGTTCTCCTCGTACCAGTCGGCTGCCCGCGTCCGCAGGTCGTCGGCGAGCTCGGGCTCGGTCGCGAGGAGCTCGTCGAGGAGGAACTCGCGGAACAGCGCGTGGTAGCGGAACCACTGCCTGTGCCGGTCGACCGGGACGAGGAAGAGGTGCGAGGCCTCGATCGCGCGCAGGATCCGGGTCGAGGAGCGGACGCCGAGCAGTGCGTCGCACAGCGGTGCGCTGAGCTCGTCGAGCACCGCGGTCCGTCGCAGGAACAGCTGGGTCTCGGCGGACAGCCGGCGGAACGACTCGCGCTGGAGGTAGTCCGCGACGTAGCGGTCCGTGCCGGTCACGGTCTCGGGGCCGGAGCCGTCTCCGGCGGCTACGAGCGAGGCGAGGTACACGCCGACGGGCCAGCCCTCGGTCCGCTCGGTCACGGTGGTCGCGATCTCGTGCGTGACCCGGACCTGCGAGGCGGCGAAGACCTGCTCGGTGCCGGAGACGTCGAGGGCCAGGTCCTGCGCGTCGATCTCGACCGACTCGCCGGCCGCGCGCAGGCGCGCGAGGTGGGGTTGCTCGTCCCGGCTCGCCGCGACCAGCTGGGACCCCTCGGGGATCCCCGCGAGCACGATGCCCAGCACGTCGTGGCAGGCCGCCGACCGCACCTCGTGCAGGTCGTCGAGCGCCAGGACGAACGGCTCGGGGCTCGAGCGCAGGGCCGACGCCAGGCGCGGGGCGGCTCGGCCCAGGAGCGAGGTGTCGGCTCCGACCATGTCCGCCACGAGGTCGGGGCGCCCCGCACCCAGGCGCGCGAAGGCCGAGGCGAGCACGACGAGCAGTCTCGCCGGGTCGTCGTCGAGCCGGTCGAGCGTGACCCACGCGACGGGACGAGGGTCACGCTCGGCCCACTCGGCCAGCAGGGTCGACTTCCCGTAGCCGGGGGGCGCCGTGACCCCGACCACGCGCCGTCCGCTCGCGCGGGTCGCGTCGATCAGGTCGGCCCGGCTCACGACCGGCGCGTGCCGCCGGGGCACGCTGAACTTGGCCTCGAGGAGCAGCCCGTCGAGCTCCTCGTCCGCACGCGCCGTCCCCTGCTCGTCGCTCACCTTCACACCATAGGGCGCGGGTCGTCGCAGCGCCGGACGTCTGCTGCGTGTCCTCCGGACTGGATCTCCGACGGAACCGACCCGTGGGGGGTGGGCGGGCAGCACCCGTGGCGCCGGTGATCACGCGGTCTGGGGGATGCGCGTGCGAGCGCCGGTTCCTACCGTGGGACGCATCCGTGTCCTCGTGCCCGACCGAGCGGAGCTCTCATGCGTCCCGACCAGCACGCCCGCACCATGCTGCCCATCCCGGACCGCCCCCGGCCGGGATTGACGACGTACGACGCCAAGGACCCCGACACGTCCTACCCGCCGATCGAGCCGCTGCGCCCGCCCGAGGGCGCACCGAACGTGCTGATCGTCCTGCTCGACGACGTGGGCTTCGGTGCGTCGAGCGCGTTCGGGGGGCCGTGCCACACTCCGACTGCGGAGCGGCTGGCGGCCGGCGGGCTGACGTTCAACCGCTTCCACACCACGGCGCTGTGCGCCCCCACCCGGGCCGCGATGCTCAGCGGGAGAAACCACCACTCGGTCGGCATGGGCAGCATCACCGAGACCGCGACGTCGGCGCCCGGGAACAGCTCGCTCAAGCCCAACACCAAGGCGCCGCTCGCGATGACGCTCAAGCTCAACGGCTACTCGACGGCGCAGTTCGGCAAGTGCCACGAGGTCCCGGTCTGGCAGTCCTCGCCCATGGGGCCGTTCGATGCCTGGCCGTCCGTCGGCGGAGGGTTCGAGACGTTCTACGGCTTCATCGGCGGCGAGAACAACCAGTGGGAGCCGGCGCTCTACGAGGGCACGACGCCCGTCGAACCCCCGAGGACCGCCGAGGAGGGGTACCACCTGACCGAGGACCTCGCCGACCGGGCGATCAGCTGGATCCGGACGCAGAAGGCGCTCATGCCGGACAAGCCCTTCTTCGCCTACTTCGCCCCGGGCGCGACGCACGCCCCGCACCACGTCCCGCAGGAGTGGGCCGACCGGTACGCGGGCCGGTTCGCGGACGGCTGGGACGTCCAGCGCGAGCGCACGTTCGCGCGTCAGAAGGAGCTCGGTGTGATCCCGCCCGAGGCCGAGCTCACGCCGCGCCACGCCGAGATCCCGGCGTGGGACGACATGCCGGACGACCTCAGGCCCGTGCTCGAGCGGGAGATGGAGGTGTACGCGGGCTTCCTCGAGCACGCCGACCACCACGTGGGCCGGGTCGTCGACGCGATCGAGGACCTGGGGGTGCTCGACGACACCCTCATCTACTACGTGATCGGGGACAACGGCGCCTCGGCCGAGGGCACGATCAACGGCGCGTTCAACGAGATGGCGAACTTCAACGGCATGGCGGCGCTCGAGACACCCGAGTTCATGGCGTCCAAGCTGGCCGAGCTCGGCTCGCCGTCGTCGTACAACCACTACGCCGTGGGTTGGGCCTGGGCCATGGACACCCCCTTCCAGTGGACCAAGCAGGTCGCCTCGCACTGGGGAGGGACGCGCAACGGGACCGTCGTGCACTGGCCCCGGCGCATCACGGACTCCGGCGGGCTGCGCTCGCAGTTCACGCACTGCATCGACGTGGCCCCCACGATCCTCGAGGCCGCGGGCCTGCCCGAGCCCACCCAGGTCAACGGCGTGCTCCAGTCACCCATGGAGGGCACGAGCATGCTCTACGCGTTCGACGACGCAGACGCGCCCGAGCGCCACGACCTCCAGTACTTCGAGATGTTCGGCAACCGGGGGATCTACCACAAGGGGTGGAGCGCGGTCACCAAGCACCGCACGCCGTGGGACATGGTCGGCGGGTCGGCCATCGCGTTCGACGACGACGTCTGGGAGCTCTACGACGGCAGCACCGACTACAGCCAGGCGCACGACCTGTCCGCCGAGCAGCCCGAACGGCTGCACTCCCTCCAGCGCCTGTGGCTCATCGAGGCGGTCAAGTACGACGTGCTCCCGCTCGACGACCGGACCGCGGACCGGTTGAACCCCGAGACCGCCGGGCGCCCGACCCTCGTCCACGGGAACAGCCAGCTGCTGTTCGCCGGGATGGGGCGGCTCTCGGAGAACAGTGTCGTGAACATCAAGAACAAGTCGTTCTCCGTGACCGCGGAGATCGAGGTCCCGGCCTCCGGTGCGGACGGTGTGATCATCGCGCAGGGCGGGAGGTTCGGCGGCTGGAGCCTGTACGCCAAGGAGGGCAGGCTGAAGTTCGTCTACAACGTCCTGGGCATCCAGGAGTTCGCGACCGAGGCACAGGCCACGGTCCCGGAGGGCACGCACCAGGTCCGCATGGAGTTCGCGTACGACGGCGGAGGGCTCGCCAAGGGAGGCGACGTGACGCTCTTCCACGACGGCACCCCCGTGGGCACCGGCCGGGTCGGCGCGACCCAGGCCATGGTCTTCTCCGCCGACGAGACGACGGACGTCGGGTACGAGTCGGGGACACCGGTCAGCTCGGACTACTCGCCGCGGTCGAGCCGGTTCTCGGGCAGGATCCACTGGGTCCAGATCGACGTGGGGACCGACGACCACGACCACTTCATCGACCCCGACGAGCGCCTGCGCATCGCCATGGCAAGGCAGTGAGGGGAGCACCGGGGGAGTGGTGAGGCCGCGGCGCTGTGCCGCGGTGCGCGCCGCGTTGCCCTGCCGGCCCGTGCCCGACGGCGCCGCTCACCGCGCGGGTGAGCGGCGCCGTCGGGCACGGGCACGTCCCGTACCGGGCAGTGCTCCCGTCAGGAGGCGACGTACGCCGCGAGGTGCTGGCCCGTGAGCGTCGAGCGGTCGGCCACCAGGTCGGCCGGCGTGCCCTCGAAGACGACCCGGCCGCCGTCGTGCCCGGCGCCCGGGCCGAGGTCGATGATCCAGTCGGCGTGCGCCATGACCGCCTGGTGGTGCTCGATCACGACGACCGACTTGCCCGACTCGACGAG
Source organism: Oerskovia enterophila (assembly GCF_044748475.1). Lineage (NCBI taxonomy): Bacteria > Bacillati > Actinomycetota > Actinomycetes > Micrococcales > Cellulomonadaceae > Oerskovia > Oerskovia enterophila. Next base: position 325,300 of record NZ_JBIVFZ010000003.1, on the reverse strand, counting down.
CCGGTCGAGCAGGCCGAGCAGCTGTTCGACGTCGGCCAGGTGCAGGCCCGTCGTGGGCTCGTCGAGCACGTAGACGCCGCCCTTGGCACCCATCTGCGTCGCGAGCTTGATCCGCTGGCGCTCGCCCCCCGACAGCGTCGTGAGGGGCTGGCCGAGGCTCAGGTAGCCCAGGCCCACGTCGACGAGGCGCGTGAGGATCGAGTGGGCGGCCGCGATGCGCGACTCGCCCGCCGCGAAGAACTCCTCCGCCTCGGTGACGGACATCGCGAGCACCTCGGCGATGTTCTTCCCACCCAGCGTGTACTCGAGCACCGAGGCCTGGAAGCGCTTGCCCCCGCACTCCTCGCACGGCGTCTCGACCGTGGCCATGACACCGAGGTCGGTGTAGATGACGCCCGCACCGTTGCACACGGGGCAGGCACCCTCGGAGTTGGCGCTGAACAGCGCGGGCTTGACCCCGTTGGCCTTGGCGAACGCCTTGCGGATCGGGTCGAGCAGGCCCGTGTAGGTCGCCGGGTTGCTCCGGCGCGATCCGCGGATCGCGCTCTGGTCGATCACGACGACCCCCTCGCGGCCCGCGACCGAGCCGTGGATCAAGGAGCTCTTGCCCGACCCGGCGACCCCCGTCACGACGCACAGGACCCCGAGGGGGACGTCGACGTCGACTCCCTGCAGGTTGTGCTCGGTCGCGCCACGGATCTCGAGCGCGCCCCGGGGGGCGCGCACGCTCGCCTTGACCGTCGAGCGGTCGTCGAGGTGGCGGCCGGTCGTGGTGTCGCTCGCGCGCAGCCCCTCGACCGTGCCCTCGAAGCAGATGGTGCCCCCGTGCCGCCCGGCTCCCGGGCCGATGTCGACGACGTGGTCCGCGATCGTGATCGCCTCGGGCTTGTGCTCCACGACGAGGACCGTGTTGCCCTTGTCCCGCAGCTGGAGCAGCAGCGTGTTCATGCGCTGGATGTCGTGCGGGTGCAGCCCGATGGTCGGCTCGTCGAACACATAGGTGACGTCGGTGAGCGAGGAGCCCAGGTGGCGGATCATCTTGGTGCGCTGCGCCTCGCCGCCTGACAGCGTGCCCGAGGGGCGGTCGAGCGAGAGGTAGCCCAGGCCGATCTCCGCGAACGAGTCGAGCAGGTGCTGGAGGCCCTTGAGGAGCGGTGCCATCGAGGGCTCGTCGAGACCGCGGACCCACTCGGCGAGGTCGCTGATCTGCATCGTGCACACGTCCGCGATGCTCTTGTCGCCGATCTTCGACGAGCGTGCCTCGGGGCTCAGGCGCGTGCCGTCGCACTCCGGGCACGTCTGGAACGTCACGGCCTTCTCGACGAACGCCCGGATGTGCGGCTGCATCGCGTCGACGTCCTTGGACAGGAAGGACTTCTGGATCTTGGGGATCAGGCCCTCGTACGTCAGGTTGATGCCCTCGACCTTGATCTTGGTCGGCTCCTTGTAGAGGAGGTCGTGCAGCTCGCGCTGGGTGAACCTGCTGATCGGCTTGGCCGCGTCGAAGAAGCCGCTGCCCCGGTAGATGCGCCCGTACCAGCCGTCCATCGAGTAGCCCGGGATCGTCAGCGCGCCCTCGTCGAGCGACTTGCTGTCGTCGTACAGCGCCGTGAGGTCGAAGTCGGTCACGCTGCCCTTGCCCTCGCAGCGCGGGCACATGCCGCCGAGCTGGTGGAACGAGGCCTTCTCCGCCTGCGTCTTGCCGCCGCGCTCGATCGTGATCGCGCCGCTGCCCGAGACCGAGGGGACGTTGAACGAGTACGCCTGCGGTGAGCCGATGTGCGGCTGCCCGAGGCGGCTGAAGAGGATGCGCAGCATCGCGTTCGCGTCGGTCACGGTGCCCACCGTGGAGCGCGGGTTGGCCCCCATGCGTTCCTGGTCGACGATGATCGCGGTCGTCAGCCCGTCCAGCAGGTCGACGTCGGGGCGCGCGAGCGAGGGCATGAAGCCCTGGAGGAACGCGCTGTACGTCTCGTTGATCATGCGCTGGGACTCGGCAGCGATGGTGCTGAAGACGAGCGAGCTCTTGCCCGAGCCGGAGACCCCGGTGAACACCGTGAGGCGACGCTTGGGGATCTCGACGCTGATGTCCTGGAGGTTGTTCTCCCGGGCGCCCTGCACGCGGATCATGTCGTGGGTGTCGGCGACGTGGGGTGCGGGCGCGGCAGTGCCCGTGCTCGTGGCGGTGCTCATCTGTCTCCTCCTGGTGGGCGGGCGCGCGGGCCCCCGCCGGGTCGCCGGACGTGTCCGTCCATCGTCGGACGCTCGGCCTCGCTCCGCACGCAGGGTTGAGGTGCGTGCGGCAGGACCTGCAGGACACGCTAGCGGGGTCCACCGACGCCGGGCTTCTCGATTCCTGCTCGACCGGCCGGTCGGCTCAAGGGTGCGACAAGGCGCAGGTTCACACGAACTGCATGACGCGCCGCCGCGTGCCCGGGGCGCTCAATGGGAGAGGCGCGCAACCGCGCCCTGCGCGAGGCCCGACGTCGACCTCGCCGTGCCGAGGGGTCACCTGAGGACGGTCCGACGTCTCGCACGGCCCGAGCAGCCCTGGCACGCCGGACCATGGTCGGTCCGGGACGGAGAGGATCCATCATGAGCGAACAGACCGAGGGCACCCCCGTGCTCGACCTGCTGGTGGAGATGACGGCGGACTCGGTCGAGGCGTCGAGCCTCGACATCCAGACCGTGATGCTGGTGCGGCTCGCGGCGCTCGTGGCGGTCGACGCGCCCCCGGTGTCGTACCTGATGAACCTGGAGGCCGGGATGGAGGCCGGGATCGACGCGGACATGGTCGCGGGCGTCCTCGCGGCGGTCGCGCCCATCGTCGGCACTCCTCGCGTGGTCGCGGCGTCTGCAGGCATCGCGGAGTCGCTCGCGTTCGAGATCGCTGTCGCGGTCGCCGACATCGCGGAGCAGAACGAGGCGTAGGCGTGTGATCCCCGATGCCGATCAGCCACCTCCCGCCGCGGACTTGCGCCCAGCAGAGCGTGCCGGCCGGGCCGCCACGCTCTCCTGGGGCCCGAAGGTCGGCCTCTGGGCGTGGAGCTTCGTCGGCACCGTCGTGGCCGTCGTCCTCGTCGTGCTGGCGCTCGCGGCCGTGAGCGAGATCGTGCTGCCGCTGACTTTCGCGGCCGTACTCGCGGTGTGCTTCAAGCCGCTCGCTGGATGGCTGCGTCGGCACGGTGTCGGGAGCAGCCTGGCCGCGGGCCTGGTCGTCCTCGGGCTCATCGCCCTCGCGACCGTGGTCGCGGTCGCGGCTGTGCGCGGCATCGTCCAGCAGACCGACGAGATCGGGGCCTCGGTCGACGCGGCGACGGACCAGCTCGTGGCGCAGCTCGGCGTCGACCAGGAGTCGCTCGAGGTCGCGCGGCAGACCCTGGAGGACTCCGCCCCGACCGTGACCGGTGGGTTCCTGACCGGGCTCGTGAGCGGGATCGGCGCGCTCGTGGGCATCGCGAGCGGGCTGATCCTCGGCGCGCTGATCATGTACTACCTCGTCAAGGACGGCGCCAGGCTGAGGGGCGCGGTCGTGGCCCAGCTCACGGCCGGGGCGCAGCCCGAGGTCGACGGCTTCATCGGGGACTCGTGCCGGACGCTGCGCGACTACGGGCGTGGCCGGACGACCATGTCGGTCGTCGTCGCCGTGGTCATCGGGGTCGCCGCGCTCCTCCTGGGCCTTCCCCTGATCTTCACGATCGTGGTGGTGAACTTCATCGGTGGGTACATCCCGTACATCGGAGCGTTCCTGGGGGGCGGTCTGGCCGTGGTCGTGGCGCTGGGCGACGGGGGGATCGCCCCGGCCGTGATCATGCTCGTCGTCGTGGTCGCGTCGAACCTGCTGCTCGAGAACTTCGTCGAGCCGCGGGTCATGGGCCGCACGCTCGACATCCATCCGCTGGTCGTGCTGGTCGTGACGGCGCTCGGTGGGGTCGTGGGCGGGATCGTCGGTCTGATCCTCGCCGTCCCGGCCTGGGCGGTAGCCACCGAGGGCGTCTCCCGCCTGCGTCGTCACGGCTTCTTCGACCACGTCGTCACGACGGCCGAGCCCGTCGTGCGACGGATGCTCCAGTAGACGAGACGCCCAGGGGGCGTCCGAGATGGCAAGGAGGACGTCGTGACAGCGCACGCACCCGTCGAGGGCATGCCCGACGACGACGGCGGCGAGGCGGGTCAGGGGCCGATGAGCGGCCTCTCGACCCGGCGACGATGGACGTTGATCGCGCTCGGACTGCTCCGGGCGAGCGGGATCGCGATCCTGCTGGTCGCGCTCTACTACCTGGTGCCGCTCGACCGCCCGTCGCCGTCGTCGTTGGTCGTCGCCCTCGTCCTCTGCCTCCTGGTGCTCGTGACCACGATGTACTGGGAGGTCCGCGCGATCGTCCGCGCCAGGTTCCCCGGGATCCGGGCGACCCAGGCCTTGGCGACGACCGTGCCGTTGTTCCTGCTCGTCTTCGCGGCGACGTACTTCATGATCGCGTTCCAGGACCCGACCACGTTCAGCGAGCCGCTCACCCGGTCCGACGCGCTCTACTTCACGATCACGACGTTCGCGACCGTGGGATTCGGTGACATCGCCCCTCGCTCGGAACCGGTCAGGCTGCTCGTGGCAGCACAGGTGCTGCTCGACCTCGTGATCCTCGGCCTCGGCATCCAGGTCATCTTCGGGGCGGTCAAGAAGGCGCGCACGTCGTGAAGAGCATCGCGACGGCAGCGCCCTGACCTGCCAAGACGCTGACATGACGTCTCGATGACACCACCACTTCGAAGAAGTGACGCCACATCTCTTGCGGTGACACCATTAGTGGTGTCATAGTGGCGTCATGGAACTGACGAGATATGTCGACGAGCTGCAGCACCAGCTCGCCACCGCGGCCGCCGCAGGCGGGGACGAGGCACGTGAGCTCGCAGGTCGTCTGACGGCCCCGCTCGACGCAGCCGTCCGCCTCGTCCTGCTCGAGGCGCTCTCGACCGCGGCCAACGAGATCACGGCCGAGCTCGCCCCGGGGGCGGTGGACGTCCGGCTCCGTGGTCGTGACCCGGAGTTCGTCGTGACCCCGGCCCCGAGCCCGGCCTTCGACGGAGCTGCCGCCCCGGCGGCGGAGCCCGCCCGCCCGGCGGTCCTGGACCCCGACGACGTGAGCACGTCCCGCACGACGCTCCGACTGCCCGACCAGCTCAAGGCGCAGGTCGAGGAGGCGGCAGCCCGCGAGGGCATGTCCGTCAACACGTGGCTCGTGCGCGCGGTCGCCGCGGCGCTCGCACCCACCGCCACGTCCCGCCCGGCCGCACGGGCCACGAGCACCTCCGGTCGTGTGACCGGCTGGGTGCGCTGACCACCACTCGACACCACATCCGGCGCCCCGCCGTCACGGGGCGGACACGTACACCCCTCTGGAGGATCCGTCATGCCCACTTTCGCTGCTCCCACGCCCGTCCCGGTCGTCATCGACGTCCCGTTCGGCAACCTGTACGTCGTCGCCGGAGAGCGGGACGACGTCGTCGTGACCGTCCTGCCGGCCGACCCGACCAAGTCCGGCTCGGTCCGCGCCGCCGAGGAGACGCGCGTCGAACGCGACGGCGACGCGATCTCCGTCGTCTACCCCAGCTCCTGGAAGCAGTACGTCCTGCCGTTCGCGTCCGGTGGCGCCAAGGTCACCATCGAGCTCCCGGCCGGGTCGGACCTGCGCGGCAAGGCAGGGTCCTTGTACGCGGAGGGCAGGCTCGGGTCCGTCGACCTGAACCTCAACGGCGGCAACGCCCGGCTCGACGACGTCGACCGCCTCGACATCAAGGTCTCGGCAGGCTCGCTCAGCGTCGGCCGGGTCTCCGGCCCTGTCGACGCGGTGGTCACGGCGGGCGGGCTGCGGGTCCGCGAGCTCGACGGCGACGCCGTCGTCAAGGTCCCCAACGGCACGACCGAGATCGGCCGGACCACGGGGAGCCTGCGGGTCAACGGTGCGCACGGGGACATCGCGATCGACCGGTCGCACGGCGACACGGTGGTCCGGTGCGCGCACGGCGGTATCCGCGTCGAGCAGGCCGTGAACGGTCGTGTCCAGCTCGAGAGCTCGTACGGCTCGATCGAGGTCGGCGTGCCCGAGGGCACGGCTGCCTGGCTCGACGCGACGTCGCAGCACGGCCAGGTCCGCAACCTCCTCCAGGACGCAGCAGGACCCGACGAGAGCGACCTGACCGTCGAGGTCCGTGCCGGCACCAGCTACGGCGACGTCGTCGTCCGTCGGCCGCACGCCTGATCGTCTCGTCGACCTCCTGCACTCCGTGCCCCACCTGATCGTCGCTCCACCCGCACGTCCACCACCATCGAAGGAGAAGCACATGACCACCCCAACCCGCGGACCCGCGATCGAGGTCGCCGGCCTGCGCAAGTCCTACGCGTCGAAGTCCGGCAAGCAGCTCGTGCTCGACGGGGTCGACCTCGTGGTCCCCGCCGGGACCGTGACCGCGCTCCTCGGCCCCAACGGGTCGGGCAAGACCACCACGGTCGGCGTCCTGTCCACCCTCCTGGCGGCCGATGCCGGCACGGTGCGGGTCGCCGGTCACGACGTGGCCCGCGAGCCCGACGCGGTGCGCGCCTCGATCGGAGTGACCGGCCAGATCACCGCGGTCGACGAGCTCCTCACGGGCACCGAGAACCTGCGCCTCATGGCCGACCTGAACCACCTGGGCCGGACGGCCGGGCGGCGCCGGACGGCCGAGCTGCTCGAGCAGTTCGGTCTCGCCGAGGCCGCGGGCAAGCCCGTGGCGACCTACTCGGGCGGCATGAAGCGCAAGCTCGACCTCGCGATGACGCTCGTCGGGACGCCGTCGGTCGTGTTCCTCGACGAACCGACCACGGGCCTCGACCCACGCAGCCGCATCACCCTGTGGGACGAGGTGCGCACGCTCGTCGCTGGCGGCACCACGATCCTGCTCACCACGCAGTACCTCGAGGAGGCCGACCGGCTCGCCGACTCGGTGGCCGTCCTGCACGGCGGGCGCGTCGTGGCCGAGGGCACGCCCGACGAGCTCAAGGCCGTGCACGACGCCGGATCGCTCGACGAGGTGTTCCTCGCGCTGACCGAACCGACCACCGACGAAGAGACCGGAACGACACAGGACAAGGAGAACGTCCGATGACCGCCATCGCCACCACCGCCCCCACCACCGTCGCGCGACCTCGACCGCTCGCCGACGTCCTGACGATGCTGCGCCGCAGCCTGCTGCGCGCGGTGCGCTACCCGGGACTGACGGTCTTCATCGTCGCCGGCCCCCTGGTCATGCTCCTGCTGTTCGTGCACGTGTTCGGCGGGGCGTTCGGCGCGGGCGTCGCCCCCGGGGTCACGCCCGGAGCCGACGGACGTGCCGCGTACCTGGACTACATCACGCCCACGCTCCTGGTCATCACCGTGGTCGGGGGAGCGACGTCGGTCGCCGTGAGCGCCGCCATGGACGCCGCGAGCGGCATCATGGCCCGGTTCAAGACCATGGCGATCTCGCCCGGGTCGGTGCTGTCGGGCCACGTGCTCGGGTTCGTCGTCCAGGCCCTGATCGCGCTCGTGCTCGTGCTGGGCGCCGCGGTCGCGATGGGCTACCGCCCCGAGGCCGACGCGCTCGACTGGCTCGCGCTGCTGGGCCTGTTCGTCCTGCTCGGGATCGCCCTCAACTGGCTGTGCGTCGCCATGGGGCTCAACGCGCGCAGCGTCGAGACCGCGAGCAACACACCCATGATCCTGCTGCTCCTGCCGTTCCTCGGCAGCGGGTTCGTGCCCGTCGAGACCATGCCGACCGCCGTGCGCTGGTTCGCCGAGCACCAGCCGTTCACGCCCATCATCGACACCGTGCGCGGCCTGCTCGCGGGCGGTGCGGGGCTCGAGGGCTCGACCGCGGTGCAGGCCGTGGCATGGTGCGTCGTGATCGGCGTCGCCGGGTACGTGTGGGCGCGCTCGCTGTTCCGTCGGGAGCGTCGTCTCTGAGGGGCTGGGCGCGCGCACGGCGCGAGAGTCGATGCGACGAAGGGCCGGACGGATGTCCGGCCCTTCGTCGTCCTCGTGATCGGAAACGATCGCTGAGGTCCGGGTGTCGACGCGGTGCCCCACCGCCGGTCACCCCGGCGAGCAGAGCTCGTCGCGTGCCGCCAGGGATCCGGACACGTCCGGGCCGGTCCCGCTCCGACGGTGCAAGCAGCCCGTTCCGCTGCTCCGGATGCGCGAGTCGAGAACGGCTGAAATGCTCCGAGACATGTCGCGAGCCAAGCCAGCCTTCCCCGCCAACGTCCGGCAGCAGGTCTTGCGAGACAGTCTGCCCTTCCCTGGCTCCCAGGACTTCGACGACACCAGCCGCGGGCTCCTCGGCCGGCACATGCCGAGATGCTCGACGCTCGGTCGGCTCGCTGTGGTCCTGGACCCGGGGGACGAGGACTTCGCGATCGTCACTCCCTGACGGTCGGATGGTCCGTGCAGGTCGCCGCCCCGACAGCCGGTACGGACCTTCCGGCTCCTCGGAGCCGACAGAGCGATGCACGGGGCAGAGGTGCTGTCGGCACGACAGGTTCGAGCGAGGCACGAGGACAAGCGTCCGACGGACGAGCGGAGGCATCGGGATGGGGAGCGGAGGCATCGGGATGGGGAACGAGCGATCGAGGCATCGTCGGACCGGTCGGGCCGGGCAGCGGTGGTCCGTGCGGGCCCGCCGGGCCTGGGCGGCCACCGGTGCCGTCCTGCTGGCCCTGCCGTTGGCCCTCGTCCCCGCGATCCCTGCGGCCGCCGCCGACTGGGGCATCAGCAAGCAGGAGGTCTCGCAAGGCCCCTACGAGCCCGGCGACGACGTCCAGTGGATCATCACGGTCTCCTGCTCGGACCCCAACGCCGACCCGTGCAACAACGCGGTGCTCACCGACCCGCTGCCCGACGGCATCGACCTCGTCTCCGCGTCGATCCAGTCCGGCCCGGCGGGCGGCGAGATCGACGCCGACACCGGTACGAACACGGTCACCTACACGAACCCCCAGGTCTCCAACGGCGCACAGGCGCAGATCATCGTCAACGCCCGGGTGTCCCCAGACCTGCCGTACAGCGCTGACGGCGTGCCGATCACCAACACCGCGACCGTCGTGGCCGACAACGCGGGGCAGCAGCAGGCCTCCGACGCGATCACCCCGGTCGTGCCACTCGTGCTCGCCTCGACGACGACCAAGTCGATCGACCCGCCGGGGGCGCTCGCGGCCCCGGGGACCACCGCGACCATGACGATCGGCGCGACCAACACCTCGAACGACCCCGTCGACACCCTGGTCCTCCAGGACCCCGTCGACCCCACGGCCAGCCCGAACCCGTTCACGTACCTCGAGTACACGGGGACGGGCGCGGTCGAGCTCCCTCCGAACGCCGACACCGTGACCACGCAGTACTGGGACGGCGACTCGTGGGAGACGCTCGACGACTCGGTCGACCCCGCGACCGTGCAGGGCGTGCGCTACACGTTCAGCGGCGACATCCAGCCTGGTGCGACCGCGAGCGTGCCCGTGCAGGTGCAGCAGAGGGACTCGGTCGACGACCTCACGGACGCCACCACGATCACCAACGACACGTCGTCGTACGTCACGCACACGGGCGGGCAGTCCACCGCCACCACGGCGAGCGACACGTACGTCATCACCCCGCCGGACAACAGCGTCACGGCGTCCAAGAGCTTCTCGCCGACGACCGTGTCCGCGGGCGACCCGACGACCGTCACGATCGGGGCCACCAGCACGGGGACCGCCGTCGACTCTCTGACGATCACCGAGCCCGCCCCCGGGACCGACAACCCGTTCGAGGGCGACGACCCCTTGACCTTCACCGGGTTCGGGCCGACGGGGGACGGCACGGGAGTGCAGTGGCCCTCGGGCGCGAACGGCGCGACCGTGACGTTCACGTGCGTCGACGGTTCGACCCCCGAGGTCGACGCGACCGCCCCGAACACGCTCCCGAACCCCCCGGACGGGTGCGTCGTGGTCGGCTTCACCGTGGTCTTCACGGGCGACCTGCCGACCGGGGCCGCCGCCTCGATCCCGTTCACGGCCGACACGGACCCCGACCAGACGACCGACGACGTCACGCACACCAACACCATCGAGGCCACGGTGCCGAGCGCCGACCCGGCCACGGCCCCCGCAGACCTCGTGACCCTGGTCGACCGGTTGGCGACGAGCACGGACAAGCTCATGTCGCCGTCGACGATCCCCGCGGTCCCGGGGCAGTCCGTGATCGTGCAGCTCCCGAGCCAGCTCCTGCCGTTCGGACCGGACGGGTCGACGGCGAACGCGGACCAGGTCGTCGTCCAGGACCCGACCGACCCGGCGAACCCCGGTGAGTTCTGGTCGAACTTCACCGCGACCGCGGTGCGCACGACAGACGTGCCCGCCGGCTCGACCCTGACGGTCAACTACTGGAACGGCAGCGCCTGGGTGCCCGCGCCGGCGTGCGGGCCGTACACGGGCCCGGCGACCGTGAGCTGCGAGCTTCCCGCAGGCGCCCAGGGCGTCCAGTTCGTCTACGACTCGACCGGCGACGGCTTCCCGCCCGGCACGCAGTTCCAGCCCAACTTCACGGCCGACTACACGGGCCCGGCCGACCGTGACACCCCGATCGAGAACTGCGGCGCGTCGAGCGCGTCGTCGGGCACGGTGGCCCCGACCCCGCCCGCGCAGGGCTGCGCCTCGGTCGACCCCTTCCCCGTGGACGGGCCGGGTGCTCTCGAGTTCGTCACCAAGGACTTCCTCGGCGGCACCCCGCCCAGCGTGCTCGCCCGCTCGGACGACCAGGTCACGGCGCAGATCACCTGGTCGACCAACGGCTTCTCGGGCGTCGACCCGATGGTGATCTCGGACATCGCCGACCCGCAGAGCACCCCGATCGCGGGCTCGTTCTACGACGCGTTCGACCTCGTGCGGGTCGAGGCGATCGACACCGCGACCGACCCGCTGATCTCCTACGACCAGGTGACGGGCGTCGAGCTCTTCATCGGGGGTACGTGGGTTCCCGCGAGCGGCGACCCGTGCCCGTGCGTGGGGTCGTTCCCGGGGTACACCCTGTCTCCCGAGGAGCAGGCGTCGGCGACGTCGGTGCGCCTGACCTACGAGGAGTCGCCCGACCGCACCACGACCGGGGACCCGACCGCTCCGCAGCCCGGTGACGGCGTGGCGCGATCGACGCTCGCGGACGGTCGTCACCTCGACCTGACCTTCCAGGTGCGGGACGACAAGCGCTCCGACCCGAGCGCCCCGGTGCTGGGCTCGACCCACGGCACGCTCTACAACTCGACGGACCCCGGGATCGTCCTGGACACCGTGCGCGCCACGGGGACGTTCGACACGAACCAGTACACGGACACCGACACGGCCGACGTGCTGATCATCGACCAGCCCCTCAACGTGACCATCGCCAAGGACTGGACCGGCGGTCCCATCTCGGTGCCGCCGTCGGACACCCCGGCGCAGTTCTACCCGACGACCGACGTGACCATCGCGGGGACCAACGCCTCGGCCGCGAAGGTGAGCCAGCTCCGGCTGGTCGAGCCGGGCATCGCGACCTCGGGCGACGTGCAGACGGCGCCCGGGACCAAGCCGTTCGACGCGTTCACCCTGCGGGCGATCACCCTGGAGCCCCCGGAGGGCGCGGAGACGACGACCGTCACGCTCACCTACCTGGGGGGCTCGACCGCGAGCTTCACCGAGGCAGAGGCGGAGGCGCTCGGCACGGGCGACCTGGCCGACGTCGTCGGCGTCGTGACCTCGTTCGACGGCCTCGTGGCGCCCGGCGCGACCGGCAGCATGGACCTCACGCTGCAGCTGCGCGAGAACGACCGCTACACCCAGGCGCCCGTCACGGTCGCCGGGTACAGCCCGGTGCCGGACGGGGCGGTCGCGACGATCGCCGACCCGGGCGGTACCGACCAGGACGTCCGGCTCGCGTACGACGACGCGAGCATGGTCCTGCAGGACGCGGGGATCGCGCTCGACGTCGGCAAGACCTTCGACCCGACGCAGATCGTCGAGCCGGGCACCGGCCCGGTGACGATGACACTCAGCGGACAGCCCCTCGGGCCGTCGCGCGCGGTCGAGATGGTCCTCGTCGACGACGACCCCCGGTTCTGGAACCAGTACGACTTCGACGCGTTCGCGGGCGCCGCGCTCACCGCGCCCATCCAGCAGGTGCGCGTCGACGCCTTCACCGGTGGCGAGTTCGTGACGGGACCCGGTGGCGTCGTGGTGAACGGTGGCTCCTGGGTCCTGGGCGACGAGGTCGCAACGTTCGCGCTGCCCGACGGCGTGTCCCCGGCCGACGTGCAGGGCCTGCGGTTCACGTTCAGCCGGACCGACGGGTCGATCTGGGAGAACCCCGCGAACCCGACGCAGACCGTCCCGGTCTCGGTCGAACGTCGGGACCAGATGCGCACGGGGGGGCCGGTCCTGACGGACCTCGCGGCCAACGCGCCGGCCCCGGGCGAGAGCGCCCCCGGCGTCGCGACCAACACCGTGGACGGCACCGTGACGGGGGCGGACCTCGTCGTGGACCCGGGGTCCGGCGACCTGGTCCCCGTCTCGGCGACCGACGACGACACGGAACCGCTCGTCTACGCGCACGCCACCAACGGGGTCACGGTGGTCAAGGCGTTCGAGGGCGTCGTCTCCGGCGGGACCCAGCCGCCCGACGGGACCTTCCCGATGAGCATCGCCGTGACGAACACCGGCAACCGGGCGATCGGCGAGCTCGTGGTCGACGACGCCCCGATGCCGACCGACGCCCAGGGCGCCCAGCTCCGGCTGGCCGACGTGGACGATCCCTACTCCTACCTGCTGACCGGTCCGCCGCCGGCCCCAGCGGAAGGCGACCCCCTGCCCACCGAACCCGACGAGGTGACGGTCACCCAGACCGGTGACCTCCTCGGGCTCCGGTTCGCCTTCCCCGAGGGGACGGTGCTCGGGGTCGGTCAGACCTACACGATCACCGTCCTGGTGCAGTTCCGTGTGGGGCTCGCCCCGCAGACCCTGGTGACGAACACCGCGGGCGCGACGGCAGACAGGCCGTGGGACCAGTGTCAGGCCCGGCTCGACGCGCAGACGGGCGCGTGCGAGGCGGACGCCGACGTGACGCCGATCCCCGCGGGCGTCCTCGCGCAGTCCAAGCTCGTGCGGGCGACGAACGACGACGCGCTCGACGTCATCGTGGACCCTGCGTACACGGGCCCGCCGGTCGAGTGCACGCCGTTCCCGACGGGGCTCTATGCCTACCCGTGCACGCCGGTCATCGCGCCAGGGCACGAGGAGACGTGGCACGTACGCATCGACAACGTCGGCAACCTGCCGATGGACAAGATCGTGACCTACGACCGGCTCCCAGCAGTCGGGGACACCGGGTCCTCCTCGTCGACGTCGCCGCGCGGGTCGCAGTGGACGCCCATCCTCACGAACGACCCGCCGCCCCAGCTCGTCAACGCTCCGGAAGGCAGCACCGCGTCGTTCTACTACACGACGGCCGTGGACTACTGCATGGACGATCTCACGGACCCGCTGGCCGAGCCGGTCTGCCCGACGGACGACCCGGCGACTGGCTGGGTCCTGCTGACGGGGACCGAGGACGCGGCGCTGCTCGCGACGGTCACGGCGCTGAAGTTCGTCATCACCTTCCCTGAAGCCGACCCCTTCCAGCCAGGGGAGTACATCGCGATCGAGGGCACGACACTGACCCCGGCCCTTGCGCCCGAGGCCGGCGACCGGTCGATCGCGTGGAACTCCGCCGCGGCCTCCGCCGTCGTCGTGACGCCGCAGGGCAGCCTCAACCTGCTGCCCACCGAGGGCACCAAGGTCGGTGTGGCCACGGCGACCGGGTCGCTCGAGGTGATCAAGCGGGTCGCCGGAGCAGGAGCGGCGAACGCCCCGGCTACGTTCGACCTGTTCGTCCAGTGCACGTCGGCACCGGGCACGCCGGTGGAGACGGTGCTGGACCCGATCCCGATCACGGTGGCTCGTGACACGCCGTTCACCGTGTCGAACTTGCCGTACGGGGCCGAGTGCACCCTCACCGAGGACGGCTCCAACGGCCAGACCGAGCTGATCGTCGACACCGTGACGATCGGCGAGTCGCCGGACGTCACCACGATCACCGCGCTCAACCGCTACGACCTCGCAAGCATCGAGGTGTCCAAGGACGTCGTGACGGACGCGGAGGACCAGGACGGTCAGGCGGTGCCGTTCGGTCCGTTCGAGGTCACGGTCGACTGCAGCTTCCTCGGCGAGCCGGTGTACGCGACCGGCTACGGACCCGACGACCCCATGGTCGTCGAGATCGAGGACGGCCAGACGGTCGAGCTCGACGGGCTGCCCGTGGGGGCCGTCTGCACGGTCGAGGAGACCGGGACGGGCAACGCCTCGTCCGTCACCATCACGGTGACGCAGCAGGCGAGCCCGCCCGTGACCACGCCCGGAGCGTCCACGACGCTCACGCTCGGCGCCGACACCGACGCGGGGGAGAGCACCAACGACGTCGTGCTCACCAACACCTACGACGTCGGCGGGCTCGACCTCCTCAAGGTCGTCGATGGCCAGGGCGCGCCCACCTACGGGGCCGGGCCGTTCACCCTCGCGGTGCGCTGCACGTTCGACGACGACGGCACGGGGCCGGGCGCCCCGCGCGTCGTCTACGACGACACGGTCGTGCTCGGCGCGGGGGCGCCCCTCGAGGCGCAGGTCGCCAACCTGCCCGCGGGCGCGGTGTGCGACGTGACCGAGCCCGACGACGGCGGCGCGACGTCGACGTCGATCGACCCCAGCCCGGTCACCGTGGCTGCAGGAGCCACCGTGACGGTCACGGCGACCAACACGTTCGACGTCGGCGCCGTCATGGTGGACAAGGTCGTCGACGGCGAGGGCGCCGAGCTCTACGGCGCAGGCCCGTTCACCGTGACTCTCGCGTGCAGCGCCGACGGCGAGCCGCTGGCCGTCCCCGGCGGTCCGACGCGCGTGCTCGTGCCGGGGACGCCGGTCGTCTACGACGACCTGCCCGTCGGTGCGGCCTGCAAGGTCACAGAGACCGAGGACGGCGGTGCGTCCGCGTCGACCATGACCGTCACGGTCGACGGCGGCGAGCCCGTCGAGACCGACGGTCCCTCGGCCGACGTCGTCGTGACGCCCGTCGACGCCCAGGGGGTGCCCACCACGGTGGGAGTCGTCGCGACGAACACCTTCGACCTCGGTGCGCTCGTGGTCGACAAGGTCGTCGGCGGCGAGGGGGCCGCGCTCTACGGGGCCGGTCCGTTCGAGGTGTCGCTCACGTGCGCCTTCGAGGGGGAGGCGATCGAGATCCCCGGCGGCGCCGCGCGCGAGCTCGTGCCCGGCGACCCCGTGACGTACGACGGCCTGCCCGTCGGTGCGCTGTGCGAGGTCGCCGAGACGGCGACGGGCGGTGCGACCGTCTCGACGCTCTCCTCCGTCGGAGAGGGTGAGCCGGGCTCCGTCGTCGTCCCGACGGGCGACGCCGGCAGCGTGACCGTGACCAACACGTTCGACGTCGGCGAGGTCCGGGTCGTCAAGACGCTGTCCGGCGCCGACGCCGCCGAGCACCGTGGGGACGTCTTCACCGTCTCGCTCACGTGCACCCGGGACGTCGACGGCGTCCCCGTCGACGTCGAGATCCCCGGCGGTCCGACGCGCACCCTCTCGGCGTCCGACGACTGGGTCGCGGTGTACGAGGACCTGCCCCAGGGAGCCGCTTGCGTCGTGACCGAGACGGACGCGGGCAGCGCGGACACGGTCCAGATCGTCGTCGACGGCGAGAGCACGCTCACGGACCCGGCGGCGGCCGTCCCGGAGTCGGTCGAGTTCGCCCTTCCCGTGGGACCCGACGTCTGTGAACCTGTCGAGGTCGTCAACACGTGGTCGCCGACGAGCGGTGGCACGGCGGGCGGCATGGGTGGCGGGATGGTGGTCGGCGGCGCCTTGACGACGGTCCTCTCGCCCGCCGAGGTGGCGGTCGCGGCGGGCTGCGACGGTTCGGCCACCGACGGTGCGCTGTCCGCGACCGGTATCGACCTGGCCCGGGCCGGAGCCTTGGTCGCGATCCTGCTCGTGCTCGGTACGACCGCTCTGGTCGTGGCGCGTCGCCGCGAGGCGTAGCCCGCGGGCCGAGTCGTCGGGCCCGGCTCGCGTGCCACCTCGTCGCGCAGAAACAGCACGGCACCCCGACCGCCACGAGGGCGGCCGGGGTGCCGGCGCATCGATTCAGCAGCTCAGCGCGGGTGCGGTGAGCGGGACCGATCAGAGGTCGTAGTAGAGCTCGAACTCGTGCGGGTGCGGGCGCAGACGGATCGGGTCCACCTCGTGCTCGCGCTTGTAGGCGATCCACGTCTCGATGAGGTCGGGCGTGAAGACATCCCCGACGGTCAGGAAGTCGTGGTCGGCCTCGAGGGCGTCGAGAGCCTCCTCGAGCGACGCGGGCACCTGCTGGATCGCGGCGTGCTCCTCGGGGGGCAGCTCGTACAGGTCCTTGTCGACCGGCTCCGGCGGCTCGATACGGTTCTTGATGCCGTCGATGCCCGCGAGCAGCTGCGCCGCGAACGCCAGGTAGGGGTTGGCCGTCGGGTCCGGGACGCGGAACTCGACGCGCTTCGCTTTGGGGTTGTTGCCCGTCACGGGGATACGGATGCACGCGGAGCGGTTGCGTGCCGAGTAGACCAGGTTGACGGGGGCCTCGTAGCCGGGCACCAGGCGACGGTAGGAGTTGACCGACGGGTTGGTGAACGCGAGCAGCGCGGGCGCGTGCTTGAGGAGGCCGCCGATGTACCAGCGAGCGAGGTCGGACAGGCCGCCGTAGCCCTTCTCGTCGTAGAAGAGGGGCTCGCCGTCCTTCCAGAGCGACTGGTGCGAGTGCATGCCCGAGCCGTTGTCACCGAAGATCGGCTTCGGCATGAAGGTCGCGGACTTGCCGGCCTCCCAGGCGACGTTCTTGATGACGTACTTGAACTTCATCAGGTCGTCGGCCGCTGCGGTGAGCGTCGAGAAGCGGTAGTTGATCTCCTGCTGTCCGGCGGTGCCCACCTCGTGGTGCGCGCGCTCGACGTCCAGGCCGACCTGGTCGAGGACTGCGCACATCTCGTCGCGCAGGTCGGCCATCTGGTCGTTGGGGGAGACGGGGAAGTAGCCACCCTTGTAGCGGGTCTTGTAGCCGAGGTTGCCACCCTCCTCGGCGCGGCCGGTGTTCCAGGCCGCTTCCTTGGAGTCGAGGTGGTAGTACGACTCGTTCTGGCTCGTCTTGAACCGGACGTCGTCGAAGATGTAGAACTCGGCCTCGGGGGCGAAGAACGCGGTGTCGGCGATGCCGGTGCTGCGCAGGTACGCCTCGGCCTTGAAGGCCACGTTGCGCGGGTCGCGGGAGTACGCCTCGTCGGTGAAGGGGTCCACGATCGAGAAGTTCACGATGAGCGTCTTGCGCTTGCGGAACGGGTCGATGTAGGCGGTCGTGACGTCAGGGATGAGCTTCATGTCCGACTCGTGGATCGCCTGGAAGCCGCGGATCGAGGACCCGTCGAACATCATGCCGTCCGTGAAGGCGGACTCGGCGAACTGCGAGATCGGGATGTTGAAGTGCTGCATGACGCCCGGCAGGTCGCAGAACCGGACGTCGACGAACTCGACGCCCTCGTTCCGGGTGAAGGCGATTGCCTCCTCCGCGTTCTTGAACATCCGTAACTCCTTGGTAGTGGGTCCTCTGGCCGTACCTCCAGTGGCGCCTCGAACCTAGGCCCCGGGGATTTCCCCACCGTGTACCGAGTGTTTCGTCCGTGTTACACAGCGTCCTGTCGTGTGACATCGGCGCGACGGTGCGTGGTGGGGGACCCCGAACCAGGACAAGCCGGTCAGGCGCCGGAACCTCGCTCGCCGACACGTAGGCTGGGGCCGTGGTGTCGCGTGAAGATGTGGGTTCCTGGCTCGAGGGTACGCCGACCGGTGGGGAGGACGGCCGAGGCGGCCGCCTCGGCCTGCCGCCCGACGGTCCCGGCTCGATGGCGACGGTCGGGCGCAGGGTCGTCGCGCTGTGCATCGACTGGCTGCTCAGCATGCTCATCAGCTACCTGGTGTTCGACGCGAACTCGATGGCGACGCTCGGTGTGTTCGCGGTCGAGAACCTGCTCCTGGTGAGCACGCTCGGCTACACGGTCGGGCACCGGGTCCTGGGCCTGCAGGTGAGGGTCCTGGGCGGCGAGGGGCGCATGGTCGGTCTGTGGCGCGGGTTCGTGCGCACGGTCCTGCTGTGCCTGGTCGTCCCGGCCGTGGTGTGGGACGGCGACGGGCGCGGCATGCACGACAAGGCAGCGGGCACGGTCATCGTCCGCGCCTGACCCGGCCCGTCTCCCGGCCCCAGGGCGCCCCGTGCGCCGCTGGTGACGCCCGGGAGGCTCCCGGTCCAACGTCACCGTGGCCCGACGCCGTCACGACCCCTGGCGTACCCGCTCGCCCTGGTCCCCGCTCGCCGCGGGCGCGCGCCACACGAGCGTGTACCGCCAGTAGAGGCGCCGTCGCAGGCGTGCCCCCGGCAGGATCTCGCGGGCTGCCGCGCGCAGCTCGGCGTGGCTCGTGGTGACCGCGGCGATCGGTGACCCGTGCTCCCACTCGCCGCGACGCCGTCGGGCGATGCCGGCCGCAGGGATCGCGGCTGCGCTGACCGCGTGGTCCCACGCCGTGCGGGGCCGGGTGAGGCCCACGACCGCGAGCGTGCCTCCCGGCGCGACCAGCGCGCGCAGCCTCCGCAGCCCCTCGTCGAGCGGGAGGTGGTGCAGGGTCGCGACCGTCGTGACGAGGTCGAACGGCTCGGCGAGGCCGGGCAGCGGGGAGAGGACGTCGCCCGCGACGTAGTCGAGCCCGGTCGCCTCGGGCGGTCCGCCCGCCGCTGCCCGCGCACGCTCGACCTGGTCCTGGTCGAGGTCGATCCCCAGGACACGCCTCGCACCGGCCGCCCGCAGGCGACGGGTCAGGAGCCCCTCACCGCACCCGACGTCCAGGGCCGTGCGCGTCCCGGGGCCCACGAGGCGTGTGAGGTCGGGGTGGTAGTGGGTGCTGTGGTTCCAGAACGGGTCGCTCACGGTGCTCCTCCGGCGTCGTCGGCGCAGGGTGTCGGCGATGGTTCGGCAACGCGGACAGCCCGCCGACAGACGGGCTGTCGACGGGCTGCGGGTGCGGTGCGCGCGGGCTCAGCGCCCGCGCATGCCCTTGCGGTCGGGGCGTGCACGCGTGGGGTCGATCCCCTTGGGGATGGGGAGCTTGGCGCCACCCAGCGCCCGCAGGCGCTTGCTGACCTCCGCCACCTCCGGCTTGGTGAGCGTCGGGCGCAGCTTCTGGACCTGGCGCGCGAGCTTCTTGAGCGGCACCTGGTCCTCGCCGTTGCCGCACTGGATCGTGGTGACCGGGACGTTCGGCAGCACGCGCGTGATGCGACGCTTCTCGGCGTCGAGCAGCTTGCTCACACGGTGCGAGGGGCCCTCGCCGACGAGGACCACGCCGGCGCGGCCGATGCCACGGAAGACGAGGTCCTGCTGGGGGTTCAGGGCGACGGGCTCGTCGTCGAACGTCCAGCCGCGGCGGATCGTGCCGAGCGCGGCGCGGGCCGCGCCGGGCTGGCCGTCGATGCGGCTGTAGGCAGCCGTCTCGGCGCGACGGGTCAGGACGAACAGCGAGCCGAGGAACGCGAACGGCAGACCCACGATGAGCGTGTAGACCCAGGGGCCCCACGCCAGCCCGATCCCGATCGCGACGGCGAGGATGCCGACGAACACGGCGAGCATGATCCACGTGACCGCCGGGTCCTCGGTGCGCGTCATCTTGTACGCGTCCCAGACCTGGTGATACCAGCGCTGCTTCTTCTGCTTCTTCGGCTTGGTGCCGTCGACCCCGGTCGAGGGGTCGGTGCTCTTGTTGCGGGCCATGGTGCCTCAGTCTAGTGGTGGCGGAGAGTGCTCCGGTGAAGGGGCGAGGACGGCGGCGAGCCGGACCCCGCCCCACGATTCTCTCGCACGACGGCGGGAGGACGGGAGCGGGGACCGGCCCGGGGACGAGCGGTGTCGAACGGTCCTGCGGGGGATCAGCGGGCCAGCAGGCTCGCTGCCTCCTGACGGGAGGTGCGCGGCTCGGCCAGGTGGGCGAGCGCGGCGGGGATCTCCATGCCACGACGCTTCATGGCCTGGCCCCACAGCCGGCCTGCACGGTACGACGACCGCACGAGCGGACCGGACATGACGCCGAGGAAACCGATGCGCTCTGCCTCGTCGGAGAGCTCGACGAACTCCTCGGGCTTGACCCAGCGCGCGACCGGGTGGTGGCGCAGCGACGGGCGCAGGTACTGCGTGATGGTGATGAGGTCGCAGCCCGCGTCGTGGAGGTCCTGCAGGGCCTCCTTGGCCTCGTCGATCGTCTCGCCCATGCCGAGGATGATGTTCGACTTGGTCACGAGGCCGGCCTCGCGGGCCCGCGTGATGACGGACAGCGAGCGGTCGTACCGGAAGCCCGGGCGGATCTCCTTGAAGATGCGCGGCACGGTCTCCACGTTGTGCGCGAGCACCTCGGGGCGGGACTCGTTGACCGCGTCGAGCAGCTCGGGGATCGCGTTGAAGTCCGGGATGAGCAGCTCGACGCCCGTACCGGGGTTGAGCGCGTGGATCTGGCGGACGGTCTCCGCGTAGAGCCACGCGCCGCCGTCGGCCAGGTCGTCGCGGGCCACGCCCGTGATGGTCGAGTAGCGCAGACCCATGGCCTGGACCGACTCGGCGACGCGGCGCGGCTCGTCCGCGTCGAAGTCGGCGGGCTTGCCCGTGTCGATCTGGCAGAAGTCGCAGCGACGCGTGCACTGGTCACCGCCGATGAGGAACGTGGCCTCGCGGTCCTCCCAGCACTCGAAGATGTTGGGACAGCCCGCCTCCTCGCAGACCGTGTGCAGGCCCTCCTTGCGCACGAGGCCCTTGAGCTCGGTGTACTCGGGTCCCATGGTCGCCCGGGTCTTGATCCACTCGGGCTTCTTCTCGATGGGTGTCGCAGCGTTGCGGGCCTCGACCCGCAGCATGCGCCGCCCTTCAGGTGCGATCGTCACGCGGTCTCTCCCAGTCCGTGGTGGGCGGTGGCCCCCTGGAGTCGTGCCCGGTATCGGGTGAAAGTCAGCGTACGCCAGGAGCCGCGGAGGGTGCCGGAGCGTCCACCGGTGCCGGACGTGACCTGAGCGACAGTCCCGTGACCACGAGCAGCGCGGCGGCGATCGCGGGCAGCGCGAACGCGGCTGCGGTCCCGACCCCCTCGGCGACCTGGCCGCCGACGCTCGCGCCGACGGCCACACCGACGACGTTCGCGCTCGCGAGCATCGTCATGGCGGCCCCGCTGCGGCTCGTGGGGCTCAGGTCTCCGCCGACCGTGAAGATCGTGACCATGACGGGACCCACGAACAGGCCCAGGAGCGCGAGAGCGCCGATGAGGGTGCCGAGGGACCCGCTGCCGCCTGCGACGAACGTCAGGACGGCCGCGACGGTCAGGCCCGACGCGAAGGCCACCCAGCGCGAGCGCGCACCGAAGCGGGCCGGCAGCGCCACGACGGCCAGGGCCGTGATCGCCGAACCGAAGCCCAGCACGGCGTAGACGAGGCCCGCCTGCGACTCGGACCCCGCGTCGCGCATGAACGACGTGACGGCCGTCTGGGTGCTGCCGAAGAGCATGCCCATGGCGAGCATGCCGAGCACGGGCACCAGGACCCGGCGCAGGAGCCCTGCGAACGAGCCGTGGGCGTCCTGCCCGGCGGCGGCCGAGGCCTCCGGGGACGGCTTGGGGGCGCCGGGGGTCGCGGTGGGGTGCAGCGCGAACGCCAGGCCGAACACCGCGCACACGCCCGCGGCGAAGAGCATCGCCGCCTGGGGCGACCAGACGCTCGCGAGGATGCCCACGAGCGCCGGCCCGAGCACGAACCCGATCTCGTCGGCCGTGGACTCGTAGCCCATCGCGGCGAGCAGGGTCCGGGGGCGGTGCTGGGTCATGGCGATCCAGCGCACGCGCGCGAGCGGTCCGACCTGCGGGGCGAACGCTCCCACGAGCGCGGCGGTTCCGAGGATGACGGCCGAGGAGGCCCCGGCGCTCGCGGCCTGGACGAGCCCCAGGACGGCCAGGACGTTGAGGGGCACGACGACGAGCAGCACCGTGCGCTGCCCGATGCGGTCCGCGAGGGTCCCCTGGGTGGGGCCACCGAGCGCCGTCCCGACGGCGGCGGCCGCGCTCGCGAGCCCGCCGAGCGCGAGCGACCCCGTGGTCGTGCTGACCAGCAGCAGCGTGCCGATCGTGATCATCGAGAACGGGAGCCGCGCCAGGAAGGCGATGGGGAGGAAGGCCTTGCCGGCCAGGCGAGGCAGCTCTCCGTACGTGGCGAGTGTCCCGCGCCGGGGCTCGACGTCGTCAGGAGCCGGAGCGGGGGAGCCGAGGGTGTCGGTCGCGGCAGGCCCGACGTCGCGCCGAGCGGGCGCGAGGGGGCTGGGAGTGCGGGTCATGAGGGTCCTTCAGGGGTCAACCGATCCGCGCACCGACCCACCCGTACTCCGGTTGCGCAAGGATTCCCTTGAGGTGAGGCCCATTCTAGCGGCGAACGCCTCAGAAGGGGAGAGGGGCCGCCTCGTGCTCCGCGAGCAGGGGCGCCAGGTGCGTGCGCAGTGCGGCGACGAGCAGCGGGGAGACCTCGTCGAGCGTGACATGGCGGCCGGTCTCGAGCGAGAGCGAGGTGACGTCGGCGTCGGCGATGCCGCACGGCACGATCCGGGAGAACTCACCGAGGTCCGGGCAGCAGTTGAGCGCGAGCCCGTGCATGGTCACGCCGCGTGCGACGCGTACCCCGATCGCGCACACCTTGCGCTCTCGCCGGGTCGGGGTCGCGGCGAGCCACACGCCGCTGCGCCCCTCGACCCGGAAGGTCTCGACGCCCAGGCTCGTGCACACGTCCATGACCGCGCCCTCGAGGGCGCGCACGTAGGCGACCACGTCGACGGGCTCGGCGAGACGGACGATCGGGTAGGCCACGAGCTGGCCCGGACCGTGCCAGGTGATCTTCCCGCCGCGGTCGACGTCGACCACGGGCGTGCCGTCGTCGGGCCGCTCCGCCCTGTTGGTGCGCCGGCCCGCGGTGTAGACGCTCGGGTGCTCCACGAGGATCACGGTGTCCGGCGCGATGCCGTCCACGACCTCCTGGTGGACCTGGCGCTGCAGGTCCCAGGCGTCCTGGTAGTCGGTCAGACCGGGCCCCTCGGTGCGGAAGTGCATGCGGTCAGGCTAGTCCTCGCCCGGGCGCGGGTGGGCCTCGACCATGGTGATGAGGATCTCACGCAGCGTGGCGATCTGGTCGTCGCTCAGGCCGCGGGTGCTGAGCTCCTCGGCAGGCCGGGGGCTCGCGGCCGCGAGCGCGACCTGGCGTCCCGGCGGGGTGATGGCCACGGCGCGTCGTCGGCGGTCGGACGGGTCGTCCTCGCGCGTGATGTACCCGGACCGCTCGAGGCGTGCCAGGACGCGGCTCATGGTCTGCTCGGTGATGTGCGACTCTGCCGCGAGCTGGCGCTGGGTCCGCGGGCCGGCGAGGAGGTGCAGCAGGACGGGCATCGAGGCGTGGTTGAGGTCCCAGCCGTCGAGGTGATGGTTCCACTCACGCTCGATCCGCCGGGTCACCGCCGACAGGAGCCGGCCGGTCGGCCAGTCCTTCGGTTCCCTGCTCACGGGGTTGGCGTCCACTTGCTTCTGAGACCTCCGTCGTCAATAGTACTCAGCATGCTGAGTAATCGCTGGAGTGGTGTGCTCCGAGGCCTGGTCATTGTCGCAGTACTCGGTGTCTGGCTGGCCATCGGCGCGATCGGGGGGCAGGCGCAGGGCAAGCTCAGCACGGTCCAGACCAACGACTCCGCGGCCTTCCTGCCCTCGAGCGCCGAGTCGACCCGAGCCGCCGAGAAGGCGCAGGCGTTCGTGTCCGACGAGAGCCTGCCCGCGCTCGTCGTCGCGGTGCCGACCGCCGGGGGAGCGGTCACGCCCGAGCAGCTCCAGCTCCTCCAGGACGTCGCTGCCGACCTGCCCGGCCTGCCCCTTCCCGGCGCCGGACCCGACGACCCCCAGACCGTCGGGGACGCGCTCACGGGGGACCCCGTCGTCGTGCCTTCGCAGGACGGGGAGGCGGCCATGATCGTCGCCTCGCTCGACGCGTCGCAGGCCTCGAACCTCATGGCCGACGACGAGCGCGTCAACAACGTCGTGGTGGCCGAGGTGCGGGCCGAGCTCGAGACCGCCCTGGCCGACTCGGGCCTGCAGGCCTGGGTCACCGGGCCCGCCGGGTTCGTCGCCGACCTGGTCAACGCGTTCGGCGGGATCGACACGGTCCTCCTGCTCGTCGCGCTCGGTGCCGTGCTCATCATCCTCGCGATCGTCTACCGCTCGCCGATCCTGCCCTTCATCGTGATCCTCACCGCGGTCTTCGCGCTGTGCCTCGCCGGCCTGGTCGTCTACCTCCTGGCCGACGCCGGCGTCCTGACGCTCAACGGTCAGGCGCAGGGCATCCTGTCGATCCTCGTCGTCGGCGCCGCGGTCGACTACTCGCTGCTCGTCGTGGCCCGCTACCGCGAGGAGCTGCGCGTCGTGCAGAGCCCGTACACCGCGGTCCGCCGGGCCCTGCGCGCCTCGATCGAACCCGTCGCGGCCTCGGCCGGGACCGTCATCGCGGGCCTGCTGTGCCTCCTGCTGTCCGACCTCGGGTCCAACCGGAGCCTCGGCCCCGTCGGGGCGATCGGCATCGCGGCAGCCTTCCTGGCCGCACTGACGCTCCTGCCTGCGATGCTCGTGCTCGGTGGCAGGCGTTCGCGCGGGATCTTCTGGCCGCAGAAGCCCACCTACGACCCCGCCGCAGCGGACGAGGGCGCGACCCCCGCGCCCGTGGCCGCGGACCCGAGCTCGCAGGCCGCCGGCGAGGGCGCGCGCGACCTCGCGCTCGCCGCGAGCCACGACGTCGAGGTGCACGTCGCGGGGCACGGGATCTGGTCCCGCGTCGCGAGCTTCGTGGGGCGCCGCGACCGGGCGGTGTGGATCGTCACGGCACTCGTGCTCGCGGGATGCGCGGCGTTCGTCCCCACGTTCCAGGCCGAGGGCACGAGCGACTCCGACGTCTTCCTCACCCAGGTCGACTCGGTCGACGGGGAGCAGGCGCTCGAGGAGCACTTCGGGGGAGTGGGCGTCCAGCCCGCGATCGTGATCGCCCCCCAGGAGGACCTCGACGCCGTGCTGCAGGCTGCGACCGGGACGGACGGCGTCGCGTCGGCCGCCGCGGTGACCGAGGCCGGCACGGGCGGGGCGCCGGGAGCCCCCGCGCAGGGCCCGCCCCTCGTGGTCGACGGTGACGTCCGCGTCGACGTCGTGACCGAGGACCCGAGCGACACCAACGCCGCGACCCAGACCGTCGCCGCGCTGCGCGACGCGGTGCACGAGGTCTCGCCCGATGCCCTCGTGGGCGGGGCGAGCGCCGAGCGGCTCGACACCCAGATCGCGGGCGACCACGACCTGCGGGTCATCGTCCCGGTCGTGCTCGTCGTGATCCTCCTGATCCTGATGCTGCTCCTGCGCTCGATCCTCGCGCCCGTCCTGCTCATGGCGGCCAACGTGCTCTCGTTCGGTGCGGCCCTGGGCGTCGCGGCCCTGGTGTTCAACCACGTGCTCGACTTCCCGGGCGCCGACCCCACCGTCCCGCTCTACGCGTTCTGCTTCCTCGTCGCGCTGGGCGTCGACTACTCGATCTTCCTCATGACGAGGGTCCGGGAGGAGTCCGGGATCATCGGCACGCGCCGCGGCACGCTGCGGGCGCTCGCGGTCACGGGCTCGGTCATCACGTCGGCGGGCGTGGTCCTGGCCGCGACCTTCGCTGCGCTCGGGGTGATCCCGCTGCTCTTCCTCGCACAGCTCGCGTTCATCGTCGCGTTCGGCGTCCTGGTGGACACCCTGATCGTCCGGAGCCTGCTCGTCCCGGCCCTGGTGCACGACGTCGGACGCGTCGTCTGGTGGCCGGGCTCGCTCCGCCGCGCCGCGCCCTGAGCCGCAGGCCCGGACGGGCCGCCTCGCGTCAGGCGGCTCGCCCGGGACCTGCTCGGGGGACGTGGGCGGTGCCTGGGACGTCGATCGGGGCGTCGATCGGGCGCCCGGCGGCGGCGCGCCCAGAGGAGCGCGGCGGGACCCGCGATCCGAGGGCTCAGGAGGCGACGGGCAGGGGCTCCGACGGGCACCCGTCCAGGACCGTGGCCATGGCGTCGTGCTCGGCGGGGGTCACCCACAGGTCGTAGGTCACCTTGACCGCGATCTGGCGGGCGATGTACGTGCAGCGGAACGCGTTGTTGGGCGGCAGCCAGGCCGATGCGTCGCGTGCCCCCTTCGACTGGTTCGCCGAGCCGTCCGACGCGAGCAGGTTGAGCGGGTCGTTCGCGAAGCGCAGGCGCGTCTGCGCGTCCCACGACTGTGCGCCCTTGCGCCAGGCGTCCATGAGCGGGATCACGTGATCGATCTGGACCGCCGCACTGGTCTTGTTGCCCCGCACGAAGCTGATGACCTGGCCCGTGTACGGGTCGTCGAACGTGCCCGTCCGGACCTCGCACGCCTTGTCGCGCGTCGAGTACGTGAGATCGGTGAGGTCGCGCGCGAGGATGTCGTTGCGCGTGTCGCACCCGTTGCCGTCCACGTCCGCCCAGGCCGAGCCGAAGTTCTCGCGCTCGTACCCGGTCGATGCCGCGGGTCCCTTGACGTCGAGCGTCGCGAGGGCCGCGAGCGCGGTCCCCGAGGCGGGTGCCTCGTGCGCCTCGATCGTCTGCTGGTTCACGGCGTTGGCGATGACGACGCCCAGCGCCAGGGCGATGAGGGTGATGCGTACGGCGCGGCGCAGGCGCGCACTCTTGTGACTCTTCTGGCTCTTCGAGCTCTTGGTGCTCAACGGACGACCTTCCCGAACTCGGGCACATGCCGAGAACGACAGTTCCAGGAGGATTCGGTACATTCTGCCAGTCTTCGGGAGTGCTCCGGGACGGCCGCTAGATTGGTCGCCATGAGCGGAAGCAGCACGCAGGGACAGGTCGCGCGCGTCGGGCTGGTCGGGTACGGCGGCGCGGGCCGAGGCATCCACGCCCGCCTCGCGCGCGAGGCGGGGCTCCAGGTCACCGCGGTGGTCGCGCGCGACCCGGGACGTCGCGCCGAGGCCGAGCAGGACTGGCCGGGGGTGCATCTGCACGACGACCTCGCCGGCCTGCTGGCGGACCGGGGCACCTACGACGTGGTGGTCGTCGCGAGCCCGTCGGCGCTCCATGCCGAGCACGCCGCGCAGGTCTCCGCAGCGGGCGTCCCGTTCGTGCTCGACAAGCCCATCGCGCTCGACGGCACGCAGGCGGCCGAGGTGGTCGCGGTCGCAGCGGCTGCGGGGACTCCCTTCACGGTCTTCCAGAACCGTCGGTGGGACCCCGAGCAGCTCACGCTCGAGGCCGTCCTGGCGTCGGGCGAGCTCGGCGAGGTGCACACGTTCGAGCGCCGGTGGGAGCGGTGGCGACCCGTACCCCAACAACGCTGGAAGGAGAACGACCCCGTCGGGGGCGGGCTCCTGCTCGACCTCGGCCCGCACCTCGTGGACTCCGCGACCCAGCTCTTCGGACCCGTCCGCTCGGTCTACGCCGAGCTGCGCGCCCTGACGACCCCGACCGAGGACGACGTCTTCCTGACCCTCCACCACGAGGGCCACCAGGGGCGGGAGGTCGTCAGCCGGCTCTGGGCGGCCTCGGTCGTGGGGGCGCCCGGCCCGCGCACGCGCGTCCTCGGCACCGCGGGCGCGTACGTCGTGACCACGTTCGAGAACGACGCCTCCCCGTTCGAGGTCTTCGACGACGCGGCTCCCGAGGGCACGGAGGGGTGGATCACCCGCGGACGCGAGAGGACGCCCGTGCCGCGCGCCCCCGGGGGGCACGCCGACTTCTACCGCGCGGTGGCCGCGTGGCTCGCGGGCGGGCCGGCACCCGTCGACCCGGCCGACTCCGTGCGGACGGCACACGTGCTGGACGTCGCGCGCGAGAGCGCGCGCAGCGGGCGCCGTCTCGACGTCTGAGCCCGAGGCCGGCGCACACGCCCGGCCTGTGGACAAGCCGGGACGGCCGCTGCGCCCTGGTGGGATGGGGACATGTCGAGTGCACGCCCCGTCCGCGAGTCACCTCCCCGGCGACCGGGGAGGCGGAACGAACCGGACGGACCGGTGCTCCCTCCTGCCTTCGCTGAACAGCTCGTGAGCCGCGGCTGGAGGATCGTCGACCGAGAGACGTCGCGCGAAGCGCCGGGCGGCGGCGCCGGCGGTCAGGGGTGGGTCGTCGTCGACCGCGCCGGGCACCAGGACGACCTGACGCTCGTGCCCGTGCCCGCCGAGCACCGCGAGCGCGCGCTGGTCGTCGAGCGCCTCGGCGTGCTGCGGGCGCTCGACCACGAGCACCTCGCCGCGATCGACGAGATCGTCGAGGTGGACCCGGGGTACCTCGGGATACTGACCCGACGTCCCCACGGGACCGGGCTGGATCTTCTCCTGAGGTGCCGTGGCCCCTTGAGCGCCGGCGAGGCGGCGACGCTCCTTGTCCCGCTCGCGCAGGCGCTCGCCGCGCTCCACCAGGCGGGCCAGACGTACGGCGCGCTCGGGCGCAGGGACGTGACGGTCGGTCCCGACGGCCGTGCGGTGCTGCGCGCACCGCTCGTCGCCTCGACCGCGAGCCCCGCGGAGGACGTCCGGGCGCTCGCCGCGCTCGTCACGGGGCTCGTGCCGCCCCCGGCGACGCTCCACCCGGGCGTTCGCGGCGCCGTCGGGCCGGGGGAAGGGAACGACGAGGCGGCGCTCGCCGCGCTGCACGCCGAGCTCGCCGCCGCCCAGCGCGCCGACCCCCGCGGGCGCCCAGAGGCCGGGACCTTCGCGGCGCTCTGCTACGAGGCCGCCCCGCCTCTTCCGCTCGTCCTCCCAGACCCTGCGCGCCTCGCGGCCGCGGCCATCGCGGAACGTTCGGGCCCCCGAGGACCGGTTGCGGGCCGAGCGGTCGTCGGGGAGGCTTCCGGCCTTCCGCCGCGGAACGAGGCCGAGGCCGGCGGTGCGGTCGTCCGTCCGGCGCGCGTCCGCGACGGCGGAGCGCCCGCGCCGGCCACCCGTGCCGCGACGCGGGCGAGGGCCCCCGAGCGGCCCCGTCGCGGTGGGGAGCCGTCCGGTCGGGCCGTGCCGACCGCGCGTCGACCCGAAGGCCGCAGCGGCCGCCGGGGAGGCGGTGGCCGGTCGCGCGGGCCGCGCCATCCCGCCCTCGTCGTTGCGCTCGTGCTCACGGTCTGCGCGGCACTCGCGGGAGGGGGCCTGGCTCTGCGGTCCTGGGCCGGGGACACGTCCGACGCCCAGGACCCCGCGTTCGCCGGACCCCGCACGGGCGGCCAGGACGCCTCGGGCGACGACCCGACGCGTCACCACGACGACCCGCTCGCCGCGGCGGTCGAGCTCACCGAGCGCAGGGTCGAGCTGTTGTCGGGAGACCGAGCTCTCGCCGAGGTCGTGGTGCCGGGCTCACCCGCGGAGCAGGCCGACGCCGAGCTGCTCGAGCGCATCGCCGACACGGGTGTCGTCGTCGAGGGCGCCCGAGCGGAGGTCCTCGACGCCCGGAACATCGCCACCGGCGGGCTGGACGCGGTGAGCGCGGACGCTGGCAGCCCGGACCAGGCGAGCGTCGAGGTGACCTACGTCGTCGGCGCCCACACGCAACGCGCCGCGGACGGCACGGTGATCGAGGTCCCCGCTGAGGAGCCCGAGGTCGCGGTGCTCACGCTGCGCTGGACCGACGGCGCGTGGCGCGTCGGGGAGGTCGGGTGAGGGCGCTCAGCCGCTCGTGACCCATCGGGCGGCCGACTCCAGGTCGTCGTGCTCGAACGTGAAGCCGCTCGCCTCCAGGACGCGTGGCAGGGCGCGCTGAGACCCCAGGACGTCGGACGCGAACTCGCCCAGGACCACCTTGAGCGCCACGGACGGCACGGGCAGCGCCGCGGGTCGGTGCAGCGCCTGGGCGAGCGCGCGCGTGACCTCGGCGTTCGTCGCCGGGGCGGGTCCCGTGAGGTTCACGGGACCGTGCACGTCGGCGTCGAGCAGGTGCAGCACCGCCGACACGTGGTCGCGCAGCGTGATCCAGCTCCAGTACTGGGTGCCGCTCCCGAGCCTCCCCCCGACGCCGAGCCGCAGCAGGGGCAGCATGCGCGCGAGGGCGCCGCCGTCGGGCGAGAGCACGATCCCCGTGCGCAGGTGCGCCACACGCACCCCCGCGTCCTGCGCGGGCGCCGTGGCAGCCTCCCACTCGGTGACGACGCGCGCGAGGAACGTCGTGCCCGGGCCCGAGGTCTCGGTCAGGACCTCTGCACCCCGGTCCCCGTAGTAGCCCACCGCGGTGCCCTGCAGGAGCACGGGCGGGGGAGCGTCGAGGTGCGCGAGCGTACGCGCGAGCAGTCCTGCGGTCCTGGTCCGGGACTCGAGGATGGTGCGCTTGTACTCGGTCGTCCACCGATGGTCGCCGACCCCCGCGCCCGCGAAGTTGACCACGGCGTCCGCGCCCTCGAGCGCGTGCGGGTCCAGCGCGTCCTCGTCGGGGTCCCAGAAGACCTCGTGCGCGGCCTGGGGAGGACGGCGCACCAGGCGGCGCACGGTGTCCCCGCGCTCGCGCAGGCGTTCGAGCAGCTCGGTCCCGATCAGGCCGTGCGAGCCGGCCACGACGATGTCCATGCGACCACGGTACGGCCCACGCGGCCTGCCTGCGCCGCTCAGGCCACGCGTCGTCCGGCGTGTCCGGTGCCTGAGGTCCCCGAGCACGACGGCGGCCCCCCGACCCGTGAGGGTCGAGGGGCCGCCGTCGTGGTGGGCTCAGCGAGCTCCGAGGGTCAGAGACCGACCTCGGACTCGAAGGCGCCCTCCTCGATGCGGTTCTTGATCGCACCCAGGAAGCGGGCTGCATCCGCGCCGTCGACCAGGCGGTGGTCGTAGGACAGGAAGATGTAGCTCATCGAACGGATCGCGATCGACTCGTTGCCGTCGGCGTCGGTCACGACGACAGGGCGCTTGACGATCGTGCCCGTGCCCAGGATCGCGACCTGGCCGCCGGGGACGATGGGCGTGTCGATCAGCGCGCCACCGGATCCGGTGTTCGTGATCGTGAACGTCGCGCCGCCCAGCTCGTCCGGCCCGATCTTGTTGATGCGGGTGCGGCCGGCGAGGTCGGCGATCTTGCGGGCGATCCCGGCGAGGTTGAGGTCACCGGCGTCCTTGATGACCGGCACGACCAGGCCGCGCTCGGTGTCGACCGCGATGCCGACGTTCTCCTGCGGGTGGTAGACGACCGAGTCGCCGTCGATGCTCGCGTTGATCTTCGGGTAGGCCTTGAGGGCCTCGACCGCGGCGAGCGTGAAGAACGGCAGGAACGTGAGGTTGGCGCCCTCGCGAGCCTTGAAGTCGTTCTTGGCCTTGGCGCGCAGCTTGGCGACCTTGGTCACGTCGACCTCGACCACCGTGGTGAGCTGGGCCTGGGTCTGCAGGGCCTCGACCATGCGCGTCGCGACGAGCTTGCGCAGGCGCGACATCTTCTCGGTGGTCCCGCGCAGCGGCGAGACGGCCGGGACGCTGGGGGCCTTGGGCGCGGTGCCCGACGGCGCAGCAGCGGCAGGTGCAGGAGTCGCCTTGGCTGCCTCCGCCTGGGCGGCCGCCTCGAGGACGTCCTCCTTGCGGATGCGGCCACCGACGCCCGTGCCCGTGAGGGACGCGACGTCGACACCCTTCTCCGCGGCGAGCTTGCGCACGAGCGGGGTCAGGTAGGAGCCACCGGTCGCGCCCGAGGTGGCACGCGAGGCCGGGGCCGCCGGAGCGGCCGGGGCTGCAGCGGCGGAGGCCGGGGCTGCGGCGGGAGCCGGAGCCGGGGCGGGGGTAGCGGCCGGTGCCGGAGCAGGGGCAGGAGCCGGTGCCGGCGCCGGCGCTGCGGGTGCCGCGGGGGCGGGGGCAGCGGCGGGTGCCGGTGCTGCTGCGGCCGGTGCGGGAGCCGCGGCGCCCGAGCCGACGATCGCGAGCACGGTGCCGACCTCGACCGTCTCGTCCTCCTGGACGAGGATCTGCTGGACGGTACCGGCCACGGGGGACGGGACCTCGGTGTCGACCTTGTCGGTCGAGACCTCGAGCAGGGGCTCGTCGATCTCGACGGTCTCGCCGACGGCCTTGAGCCAGCGGGTCACGGTGCCCTCGGTCACGGACTCGCCGAGCGCGGGGAGCTTGATCTCCTCGCCGCCCGAGGCGGCGGGCGCCTCGGTGGCAGGCGCCTCTGCGGCGGGGGCTGCCGGTGCCGGGGCCTCGGCGGCGGGGGCCTCGGGAGCTGCCGGAGCAGCGGCCGGTGCCGGGGCCTCGGCGGCGGGAGCAGCCGGCGCCTCGGGGGCAGCGGGGGCTGCACCCGCGCCGGAACCGATCACGGCGAGGTCGGTGCCGACCTCGACGGTCTCGTCCTCCTGGACGAGGATCTGCTCGAGCACGCCGGCGAACGGCGAGGGGATCTCGGTGTCGACCTTGTCGGTCGAGACCTCGAGCAGGGGCTCGTCGATCTCGACGCTCTCGCCGACGGCCTTGAGCCAGCGGGTGACGGTTCCCTCGGTGACGGACTCGCCCAGTGCGGGCATCTGCACGTTGTCAGACATGACCTCTCGGGTCTCCTTCGATCGTTGGGTCAGTTGTGGGCGTGCAGCGGCTTGCCGGCGAGGGCCAGGTGGGCCTCTCCGAGAGCCTCGTTCTGCGTGGGGTGCGCGTGGACCAGGGCGGCGACGTCCTCGGGGTACGCCTCCCAGTTCACGATGAGCTGGCCTTCGCCGATGAGCTCGCCGACGCGGGCGCCGACCATGTGCACGCCGACGACGGGGCCGTCCTTCTGGCGGACGAGCTTGACGAAGCCCGTGGTCCCGAGGATCTTGCTCTTGCCGTTGCCGGCAAGGTTGTACTCGAGCGTCTCGACGCCGTCGGCGCCGTGCAGCTCCTTGGCCTTGGCCTCGGTCAGGCCGACCGAGGCGACCTCGGGCTCGCAGTACGTCACGCGGGGGATGCCCGACTCGACGATCGGCGTCGGGCTCAGGCCCGCGATCTGCTCGGCCACGAAGATGCCCTGAGCGAACCCGCGGTGCGCGAGCTGGAGCCCGGGGACGATGTCGCCGGCCGCGTAGATGTTGCCGACGCCCGTGTGGAGGCGCTCGTCGACGATCACGAAGCCGCGGTCCATGGTGATGCCCTGCGCCTCGTAGCCCAGGTCCGCGGTGCGGGGACCGCGGCCGACGGCGACCAGGAGGAGGTCCGCGTCGAACGTCTTGCCGGACTCGAGGGTCACGTGCACGCCCGAGTCGTCCTGGGTCACGCCCGAGAACCGGTCGCCCAGCGTGAAGCCGATGCTGCGCTTGCGGAACGCGCGCTCGAGGGCCTTCGACAGCGACTCGTCCTCGTTGGGGACGAGGTGCGGGAGCGCCTCGATGATCTGCACGTCGGCGCCGAACGACTTCCAGACGCTCGCGAACTCGACGCCGATCACGCCGCCGCCCAGGACGATCGCGCTCTTGGGCATGTAGTCCAGGTTCAGCGCCTGGTCGGACGTGATGACCCGGCCGCCGATCTCGAGGCCCGGGAGCGAGCGAGCGTAGGAGCCCGTGGCGAGCACGACGTTCTTGCCCGTGTAGCGCTGGCCCGCGACCTCGACCGTGTCCGCGGCGACGAGCGTGCCGTGGCCCTCGATCACCGTGATCTTGCGCGACTTGATCAGGCCCTGCAGGCCCTTGTACAGCCCGGCGATGACGCCGTCCTTGTACGAGTTCACGCCGTTCATGTCGATGCCCTGCAGCTGGCTCAGGACGCCGTACGCGCTGCCCTCGCGGGCGTTGTCGGCGAGCTCGGCCGCGTGCAGCAGGGCCTTCGTGGGGATGCAGCCGTTGTGCAGGCAGGTCCCGCCGAGCTTGTGCGCCTCGACGAGGGCGACGTCGAGGCCGAGCTCGGCGGCGCGCAGCGCCGTGGCGTAACCGCCGCTGCCTCCGCCCAGGACGACGACGTCGAAAGGTGTGCCGGTCTCGGCCACGTGCAGCTCCTTAGGGGCATACGAAAAGAGGGAGAGCAAAGTTCTTGTGACATCTTGGCACTTTGGGCACCCGTACCCCAATCGGAACGCACGGTCGGCGGTGTGATGCTCAAGACAGGTGAGGCAGGGAACAGCCAGGGCCCGGGCGCGCCGTCGGGTGCCCGGTCTCTCGATGGTTCGCCGCGCGAGCCGGCTGAGCGCACCGGCCGGCGCGGGCGACCCCGCCCGACCACGACACGGACCGGAGGGCGGGCGATCTCAGGCCCGCTCCAGGCGGAGCAAGTACTCTGCCTCCATGTCCAGGCTGTCCCAGCTCTTCTCCCGCAAGCCCGCGAACGGTCCCGCGTCGCCCGGGGGCGCCGGCTCGCCGTCCGCCGCCGACCAGCGACGGGCGACGGTCGAGCACCTGGCCGAGTTCGCGCGCACCCGGGTCGGGGTCGAGGCGTACATCGAGCCGCCTACGAACGACACGCCCACGACCCTGATGCTGATCGCGACCACGGGGGAGTGGACGCGGCGCCGGGTCCCCGACGCCAGGACCGCGCGCAAGCTCGCCGAGCAGCTCGAGCTGCCGGTCTACGACGTGAACTTCACGGGCTACCCGCAGCGCATGCGCGACTGGAACTCCAAGCAACGACGACGCTGAGCGCTCCGAGCGGGCCTCTCGCCCAACCGGTCCCGGGTGCACGACAGGGCGGGCACGACCTCGAGGTCGTGCCCGCCCTGTCGTGCACCGGAAGGCCTACTTCGCGGCGCGGGCCTCGAGCAGCTCGACGAGGGTGCGCACCGCGACACCCGTGCCGCCGACCGGCGTGTAGCCGAACGCCGAGCCCTCGTTGAACGAGGGGCCCGCGATGTCCAGGTGGGCCCACGGCGTGGACCCGACGAACTCCTGCAGGAACAGGCCGGCCACGAGCATGCCGCCGAACCGGTCGCCGATGTTCGCGATGTCCGCGACCTTCGACTTCATGGAGGCGGCGAGCTCCTCGGGCAGGGGCATGGGCCAGAACTGCTCGCCTGCGGACTCTGCCGCGGCGACGACCTCGCTGCGGACGGACTCGGTGCCCATGACGGCCGAGACGCGGGTACCGAGGGCGACCATCTGAGCCCCGGTGAGCGTCGCGACGTCGAGCACGACGTCCGGGTTCTCCTCGATCGCGGCGACCAGGCCGTCGGCCATGACCAGGCGGCCCTCGGCGTCGGTGTTGAGGACCTCCACGGTCTTGCCGCCACGGATCGTGATGACGTCCGAGGGGCGCTGGGCCGTGCCGGACGGCATGTTCTCCGCGAGGCAGAGCCACCCCGTCACGGCGACCGGCAGGCCGAGCCTCGAGGCCGCGAGCACGGTGTGCAGGACGGCGGCCGCACCGGCCATGTCCGACTTCATGGCCTCCATGCCCTTGGCGGGCTTGATCGAGATGCCGCCCGAGTCGAACGTGATGCCCTTGCCCACGAGCGCGACCTTGGCGTGCGGGCGCGAGGGGGAGTAGGAGACCTTCACGAGGCGCGGGCCGCGCGAGGACCCCTGCCCGACGGCGAGGATGCCGCCGTAGCCGCCGGCCGCGAGGGCCTTCTCGTCGAGAACGGTCACCTTGACGCCCGTGCCCTTGGCCGCGGCCTTGGCGATGTCGGCGAAGGCCGCCGGGAACAGGTCGTTCGGGGCGGTGTTGACCAGGTCGCGCGTCGCGTGGACCGCCGCGGCGATCGTCGCGGCGCGCTCGACCGCGGCCTTGGCCTTGGCCCCGCGGGCGAGCGAGGTGAGGACCTCGATCGTCGAGACGCCGCCGGCAGTCTTGGTCGAGGCGGCGCCCGCCGCGTCCCGGTAGCGCGTGAACGAGTACGCCCCGAGGAGCGCGCCCTCGGCGATCGCCGCGACCTCGGCCTCGTCGGCCGCGGGCAGCGCGACCGCGACGGACGACGCCCCGGTCAGCTCGCGGACGGCCGCGC
This sequence comes from Oerskovia enterophila, assembly GCF_044748475.1. NCBI lineage: Bacteria > Bacillati > Actinomycetota > Actinomycetes > Micrococcales > Cellulomonadaceae > Oerskovia > Oerskovia enterophila. The sequence continues at coordinate 289,177 of NZ_JBIVFZ010000003.1, read as the reverse complement.
CGGCCGCGCGACGCAGGGTCTCGGCCGGGAACGAGCCCGAGCCGTCCCGGGCGCCGAGACCGGTCAGGACGAGCACGCCCGCCTTGAGGTGGGCGCCCGCGGGCACCGTGCGGACCTCGTCGCGCGCGCCCGTGATGCCCAGCGCCGGAGCGAGGGCCTCGAGCTCGGCGACGACGTCGCGGGGGAGGTCGTCCCCCACGACGGCCACGCCGTCTGACGTCGTCTGGGTCCCGACGACGAGCGCGTCGACCTTCACGCCGGTCGGGTTCTTGCTGGAGAGAGTGAGTTCAGCCACGCCTCGATGCTAGCCGCTGCCGGGCCGCGGGCCACCGGCGGGACGAGCGCGCCCCGACGCACCCGGCACGGCAGGCCGTGCGGGGCGAGCACGGACGGGCGATTCCTGCCCGTGGGCCGCTCGCCGGTAGGCTCGGCGTCGTGGTCCTCCCCCTCGTCCTCCTCGCCGTCGCGCTGTGCGCGGCCCTCACCGGTTGGGCAGGGTGGTTCGTCGCCCGCGACCGCGCCGTGATCCTCAAGCAGCTGTGGGGCGGTGCCGTCATCGAGGGCGTGATCGTCGTGCAGATGATCGTCGCGGGCGTCCTCGCGGCGACCGGGAGCACGGCGAGCGACCCCGTGAAGCTCTGGGGCTACCTGATCACCGCCCTGTTCATCCTGCCCGTCGCCGCCGTGTGGGCGTTCGCCGAACGCACCCGCTGGAGCTCGGTCGTGCTCGCGGTCGCCGCGATCACGGTCGCGTTCCTCGAGTGGCGCTTGTGGCAGATCTGGACCGCCTGAGGAGAGATGGCGTGACGCACCCCGAGAACCCCGAGACCGCACCCGACCCCGCGACCCCGGCGACGTCGTCGGGCCCGGGGCCGTCCCGGACCACCCGCTCCCCGGACACGCCGCGCACCACGGGCAGCGGCTTCGGCCGCGTCCTGGTCCTCGTCTACGGGATCTTCGCAGTCGCCGCGACCGCACGCGCCTCCGTCCAGCTCCTGCGCGACTGGCACGAGGCGCCTGTCGCGTACGTCCTGTCGGCGCTCGCGGCCGTGGTGTACATCGTCGCGACCGTCGCGCTCGCGCGCGGGTCGCGCACCTCGCGGACCGTCGCCTGGGCCGCGGTGAGCGTCGAGCTCGTGGGCGTGCTCGCCGTCGGCGCGTGGTCCCTGCTGGACCCGGCCGCGTTCCCCGAGCCCACGGTGTGGTCCGACTTCGGGATCGGGTACGGGTTCGTGCCGCTGGTCCTGCCGGTCGTGGGCCTCACCTGGCTGTGGCGCACGCGCCCGCCCCAGAACTCCACCACCGAACCGAAGGATCCCGCATGAGCCGGCTGTACTCCCTCCTCTTCAACGGCGTCTTCAGGCACATGGACCCCGAGAAGGCGCACGAGGTGGTGTTCCCGGTCATCTCCCTCGCGGGACGCACGCCCGTCGTGGGCGACGTGATCCAGGGGGCCGCGGCCCCCTACCTGGGTCGCGGCGCGAACGGCCCCGGCAGCGTCCAGGCGCTCGGCCGCTCGTTCCCCGCGCCGTTCGGTCTCGCAGGCGGGTTCGACAAGAACGCCAAGGCGATCCGCGGCCTGACCATGCTGGGCTTCGCGTTCATCGAGATCGGCACCGTGACCGCGCACGCGCAGCCCGGCAACGAGAAGCCGCGCATGTGGCGCGAGCTGTCGCTGCGCGGCATCCGCAACCGGATGGGCTTCAACAACGAGGGCGCGGCGGCCGCGGCCCAGCGCCTCGAGTCCTTGCGGCGCTCGGCGTCCGGGCGGGCCGTCATGATCGGCGCGAACATCGGCAAGACCAAGGTCACCCCGGCCGAGGACGCCGCGGGCGACTACGCGACGAGCGCCGCGCTCCTCGCGCCCCACGCCGACTACCTGGTCGTCAACGTGTCCTCGCCCAACACCCCGGGCCTGCGCGACCTGCAGTCGACCGAGGCGCTGCGACCCATCCTCCAGGCGGTTCGCGAGGCGGCCGACGACGCGACGCGTGCCGCCGGGGCGCGCCGCATCCCGCTGCTCGTCAAGATCGCCCCGGACCTCGCGGACGAGGACGTCGACGCGGTCGCCGACCTCGCGCTCGAGCTGGGCCTCGACGGCGTCATCGCGGTCAACACGACGATCGGGCACGACCTGGGCCCCGGTGGGCTCTCGGGGCCCCCGCTGCTCGAGCGCGGGCTCGACGTCGTCGCTCGCCTCCGCGGCCGGCTCGGCCCGGACGTCGCGATCGTCGGCGTGGGCGGCATCTCGACGGCCGACGACGCGCGCGCCTACCTGGCGGCCGGTGCCGACCTCGTGCAGGGTTACACCGGCATGATCTACAACGGCCCGTTCTGGGCCGCGAGCATCAACCGGTCCCTGGTCCGCGACGCGGTCCGAGGAACCCGAGGTGGAGGCGCACGATGATCCGACCCCAGTGGGTGTGGGAGCTCGACGACGCGGACGGGCGCGCGCTCGCGACGCCCGTCAGCCCGGCGTTCACCAACCAGTTCGACGCCGAGCAGTGGCTCGGCGAGAGCTGGCGCGACCTCGCGGCACAGGGAGCGACCGCGGCGCGCCTCCTGAACGACGGCGCCCAGGCCACGGCCACCGTGGAGCTGCGCACGGCGTGAGCCGGTCAGGCGTCGAACGCGACGCCCGGTCGTCTTCGTCGCGCGCTACGACCGGCCACCGGACGCCGGTGCAGGCAGAGGGGTGTCCGCGCTCGGGCCGACGGATCTCGCGTCCGGTTCCCTAGACTCGCGGACCATGGACGACGACGTGTTCGGGCAGCACTCCTCGCGACTCCGCCTCGACTGGGGGCTGGCGGGAGCGCGGGCCATGGCGAGCCCCGGTGCAGACCAGGGACGCGTCCTGTTCGTCGTGGTCGACGTGCTCTCCTTCTCGACCGCGGTCAGCGTCGCGGCCGAGCGAGGGATCGAGGTCCTCCCGTTCCCCTGGCGCGACGATCGGGCAGCCGAGCACGCTCGACGGCACCAGGCGGTCCTCGCGCGTGCGCGGTCGGAGCGTGACGTGAGCCTGTCCCCGACGTCGTTGCAGAACGCGCCCGGCCTCGAACGCGTCGTCCTCCCCTCGCCCAACGGCTCGACGATCGCCCTCTCGCTCGCGGAGTCGGGCGGGACGGTGGTCACGGCCTGCCTGCGCAACGCGCGGGCCGTCGGTGAGTTCGCCAGGCGTTTCCTCGACCGCGCACCAGGGCGTGCCGTGGCGATCGTCGCGGGCGGTGAGCGTCGTCCCGACGGGTCGCTCCGCCCGGCGGTCGAGGACCTCTGGGGAGCGGGAGCGGTCGCCGACGCGATCGTGGGGCACGACGACGAGGCGTCCCCGGAGGCGGAGATGGCGGCAGCGGCCTATCGGTCGGCGCGCGACCGGGGACCCGGCACGCTGCACGAGCGGCTCAGCCGATGCGTGAGCGGGCGCGAGCTCATCACCCAGGGATTCGGATCGGACGTCGAGATCGCGGCAGAGGTTGACGTCTCGCACCTGATCCCGGTGCTCGAGGGCGGGCGATTCGTGGGGCAAGGCCTCGATCGACCGGGCTGAGCATGGCCGGGCTGCCATCCTGCCCAGCCGCCGCCCCAGAGCGGGTCAGCGCCCGCCCGCAGCGAGAAGGCACCTGTATCGCTGGACGTCGGTCCGGCGCGGATCGCGCGGCAACGCCGTGACGGCGAAGCCGGTCCGGCGGTAGAAGCCGACGGCGTCGTCGTCCGTCTCGGCGACCACCGGCGCATCCGGCGCGGCGGCCTGCACCGCCGACACGAGCGCGCGACCGAGCCCGTCCTCCCGGCGGGTGCCCTCGACCGCGAGGTAGCGCAGGACCGTGCTCGTGCGGCCCGTCTCGTACGCCGCGAGGCCCACCAGTCGGCCGTCGACGAGCGCGACGACCGTCGTCAGGTGGTCCTGCACCTCGGCCGCGAGGCTCTGCAACGCGGCGCCGGTATGGCCGCTGGCCGACTCGAGGAGCCCGAGGTACTCGGCAGACCCGCGGTCGAGGTCGGTCGGGGCGCGGAAGGTCGCGGCGGTCGGCATCGGGTCACCCTAGCGGCCGCGCACGAGGCGGCGCCCGAACCTTCCTCGGTCCCGCCGAGCATGCGGTTGCCTCTGGTCGAGCATGCGGTTGTCGTCGCGCAGGAGGCGACTCGCGACGACAACCGCATGCTCGGCACCGAGACCCGGGCACCGAGACCCCGGCCTGCCGGCTCCACCCCGCCTACCCCGCGACGTGCTCCCACGCGGCCGCCAGCCGGGGCACGGCCCGTCCGATCGCCTCGGCGTCCGGCGCGAAGGTGAGCCGGACGCGCGAGGAGGCTCCGCCGTCGGGCGTGAGGGACGGACCCGGGTTGATCACCACGCCGCGCACGGCCGCCGCCGCGGTCAGGGCGTGCGCGAGCGGGCGCCCCAGGTCGATCCACAGCGACAGGCCGCCCGCGGGCGACGCCACGCGCCACGACGGCACCGCGGCCGTGACGGCCGAGCGCAGCAGGTCCCGCTGGGACCGCAGCAGGGGAAGCCGCTCGGCGAGGACCTCCTCGCGCAGGGCGAGCAGCTCGGTCACCGCGAGCTGCTCGAGGACGGAGGTCGCGATGTCGCTCGCCGCGCGGGTCCGGGCGAGGTGCGCGACGACGTCGGGGTGCGCCCTGACCCACCCCACGCGCAGCCCGCCCCAGAAGGTCTTGGACGCCGAGCCCACGGTGAGCAGGTGGCTCGTCGCCGACCCGTCGCCCGCGAGCGGCTCGGGCGTGGGCCCGTCGAGCACGATGTCGGTGAGCGTCTCGTCGCCGATCACGGTCACGCGGTGGCGCAGCGCGATGCGGCGGACCTCGGCGCGCTCGTCGGGCGTGAGGCTGTACCCCGTGGGGTTGTGGAAGTCCGGGATCAGGTAGGCGAGCCGTGGCGTGGCCGCGCGGACCGTCGACTCGAACAGTGCGACGTCGAAGCCCGGACCGTCGCCCGGCAGCCCCGCGCCCACCGGGAAGCCGACGACGCGCGCCCCGCGCCCGACCATGGCCTCGATGCCGTGCGCGTAGGTGGGCGACTGGACCACGACCCGGTCGCGCGGGCCGAGCACCGACTGCGCGATGGTCGAGATCGCGTGCTGGGCTCCCGTGGTGACGAGGACCTGGTCGGGGGTCGTGGGGGTGCCGCGCTCGGTGAGCCGGTGCGCGATCGCCTCGCGCAGAGGCTGCAGGCCCAGCGGCTCGTACCCGCGGCCGGACAGGTAGTCGGGCAGGGCCTCGAGAGCCCGTCCGTAGGCCGCGTGGAGCTGGGGCGGGGCGGCGGGGGCGGCCTGGCCCAGGTCGACGAGGTCGTCGGGCGGCTCGACACCCACGGGGACCGGGGCGTCACCGCCGCACCAGCGGGGCTGGGCGCGGCGCGTGGGGCGCGGCAGGACCGCGACGGTCCCGACGCCCGTGCGGCTCGTGACGAACCCTCGTTCGCGCAGCGCCGCGTACGCCGCGGCCGTGGTGGTCCGCGAGACGCCCAGGGCCCCGGCCAGGTCGCGCTCGCTCGGCAGGCGCGTGTGCGGGGCGACGGTGCCGGACAGGACGGCGCCACGGACCGCGTCGGCGAGCGCGACGTATGCGGGCCCCTCGGTCTGCCACCCGGCGATGAGCGCGCCGAGCGCGGGCGCCGAGAGCCGGCGGTGCACCGGGGGGAGCGTGGGGGCGGGCGCGGCGAGCGAGGTGGGCATGGGGCCACTCTCGCCGAATTGGCTATGGATTACCAGTCCATTCGTGCCTCACAGTGGGGGAGTGTCGATCAACCAGGGCTTCGGCCCCCTCCGCCGCACCGTCCAGCTCGTGCTCGGGCTCTTCGGCTTCTCGCTGACCATGGCCCTGCTCCTCCACTCGGGCATGGGCGCCATGCCGTGGGACGTCTTCCACCAGGGGGTCGCGCTGCGCACGGGGCTCCCGCTCGGTGTGGTCGTCGTGGCCGCGAGCGTCGTGGTCATGCTGCTGTGGATCCCGCTGCGCCAACGCCCAGGGATCGGCACGATCGCCAACATCGTCGTGATCGGCGCGACCCTCGACCCGTTCCTGCTGCTGCTCGAGCGCATCGACCCCGAGCCCACGACGGCCGGACGGGTGGCGCTCGCGGTCGCGGGCGTGGTGCTCAACGGGATCGCGACCGCCGCCTACCTCGGTGCGCGACTCGGCCCCGGCCCGCGCGACGGCCTCATGACGGGCCTGGTCGCCCGCACGGGCTGGCCCGTGCGCCGCGTCAAGACCGCGATCGAGGTCCTCGTGGTCGCGATCGGGTTCGCGCTGGGCGGGACGCTCGGGTGGGCGACGGTCCTCTACGCGCTGGGCGTGGGACCTGTCGTCCAGGTCGCCGCGAGGTGGCTCGCACCGCACCTGCGTCCGGCGGTCGTGCCGGTCGAGGTGTTCGACGGCGTCGCGCACCTCCCGGGGGACGTCGCCCCGGAGGGCGTGCCGGGAGAGCCCGAGCCCCACGCGGCCTAGGTCCGGCTCGCCGCGGCTACGCGATCAGCTGTCAGAAGTGCACCGGGGGATACCCCGGTGCACTTCTGACAACGGGTCCCCCCACGAGGGGGAAGCCCGACGACGGAGCGCACCCGGGCGCGCGGGTGCGCTCCGTCGTCGGGCAGTCAGGTAGCCGGGACGCCGTCAGGGCGCCCGACGGGGCCTAGTGCTGGTGGGCGGGCTCGGGGTGGTCGTGCTCGTGGTCGTGCGGAGGCGCGTCCTCGTCGTCGCGGTCGGCCCGCACGTTGACCGCTCCCGCGGTCCAGTACCCGACGACCTGGTGCCGGTCGCGCGGCATGCCCCACGCGGTGCGCAGGGTGCGGCGGATGTCGCGGCTCGCGGCACTCTCGCACGCGACCCACGCGTAGCCCGGGGTCTCCAGGACGGGCAGGTCGCGCACGGCCTCGACGAGTGCGGCGCCCGTGCGGGCGCCCTCGGCCGTGACGAGCCAGGTGTAGGTCACGTCGCCCCGGGTCTCGAGCTCCTGGCGGTCCTCGAGCGTGGGCACCTCGACGACCGCGTGCGCGACGGCACCCGGCGCGAGCTCCTCGACGATCCGCCCCAGCCCCGGCAGCCCCGTCGGGTCGGCGACGAGCAGGCGCCAGCCGGCGTCGGCCGGGGCGTCGTAGTAGCTGCGCGAGTCGCCCCCCGCGAACACGCCGAGCACGTGGCCCGGCTCGGCGCGGACGGCCCAGTCGGACGCGAGGCCGCCGTCGTGCACCGCGAGGTCGACCACGATCGTCCGGCCCTCGTCGTGCACGCGGCGGGCCGTGTAGTGGCGCCACGGGGGCTCGGTGCCCTCGACGGGCACGACGCCGTAGTCGTCCTGGTTGAAGAAGTCGATCTCGGCGACGGTCTCGCCCGGGACGGGGAAGGCGAGGTCGATGCGCTCGTCGCCCTGCCCGTCGGTCGTCCACCGCCAGTCGCCGACGGCCTCGAGGTGGACACGGACCATGTGCGGCGTGATGCGCGTCGCCGTGACGACGCGGGCCGGGAAGCAAGGTGAGGACACCCTCACACCGTAGGTCGGGGGAGGGGGTGCTGTGGGGCCAGGGTGTACCGCGCACCGGCCAACCGGCGCGCTCCGGTTGGCGGGGTCCGGCGGGGGTGCGGGCGGAGGCCCGCGCTCAGTCGTCAGAAGTGCACCGGGGTATTCCCCGGTGCACTTCTGACAACTCGCTCAGGTCCTGCGAACAGCGAACAGCGAACAGCGTCAGCGCGGTCCGGGGGCTCCGGCGGCGGTCTTGCCCGCGTCGCGCTCGACGACGTCGCCGAGGATCTCGTCGATCTTCGTCATGAGCTCGGCGGGGATGACCACGCCCGAGGCCTTGACGTTCTCGGCGACCTGCTCGGGGCGCGAGGCGCCGATCAGGGCGGCAGCGACGTTGTCGTTCTGCAGGACCCACGCGACCGCGAGCTGTGCCTGGGTCAGGCCCAGCTCGTCGGCGACGGCCTTGAGCTGCTGGACGCGCGTGAGCACGTCCTCGGTCATGAACTGCTGGATGAAGCGCGAGCCGTTGGCGTCCGTGGCACGCGAACCCGCCGGGGCGGGCTGGCCGGGCAGGTACTTGCCGGACAGGACGCCCTGGGCGACGGGGGACCAGACGATCTGGGACAGGCCCAGCTCACGCGAGGTCGGGACGACCTCGTCCTCGATGACGCGCCACAGCATCGAGTACTGCGGCTGGGACGAGATGAGCTGGAAGCCGAGCTCCTTCGACAGGGCGTGGCCCGCACGGATCTGGTCCGCGGTCCACTCGCTCACGCCGATGTAGAGGGCCTTGCCCTGGCGGACGATGTCGGCGAACGCCTGCATCGTCTCCTCGAGCGGGGTCGACTGGTCGAACCGGTGCGCCTGGTAAAGGTCGACGTAGTCGGTGCCGAGGCGCTGGAGCGAGCCGTCGATGGACTCCATGACGTGCTTGCGCGACAGGCCCGAGTCGTTGGCCCCACCGGGGCCCGTGGGCCAGTAGACCTTGGTGAAGATCTCGAGCGACTCGCGGCGCTGGCCCTTGAGGGCGTCGCCGAGGACCTGCTCGGCCTTGGTGTTCGCGTAGACGTCCGCGGTGTCGAACGTGGTGATGCCGGCGTCGAGGGCGGCGTGGACGCACTGGGTGGCGACGTCGTTCTCGACCTGCGAGCCGTGGGTGAGCCAGTTGCCGTAGGTGATCTCGGAGATCTTGAGACCGGAGTTGCCGAGGAAGCGATAGTTGGGCATGGGGACAACACTAGGTTGCCCGGGGCACCTCGGTGCAACTCCGGCCCGTCCGGCGGACCGGCGGGCGGCTATTCGGGGAAGGTGCCGTGCTTCTTGTGCATGGGCTTGGGCAGGCGCGCGCGACGCAGCTGGAACGCGCGCATCACGGCGTACATGGCGTTGCCCTTGGGGGCGGACGGCCCGAACTTGGCGATCAGGCGCTTCTTGAGCGAACGCCACATGATGAACGCGTCGATGATCGTGATGAGCACGATCCCGTAGAGGACGAAGATGATGATCGTCGCCATGTTCAGGTTCTGGTTGAACACGAACGTCAGGACGATGAACACCAGAGCCACGGGCAGGAAGAACTCGCCCAGGTTCCAGCGGGCGTCCACGTAGTCGCGCACGTAGCGCTTGACCGGGCCCTTGTCGCGGGCGGGCATGTAGCGCTCGTCGCCCGTCTGCATGGCCTGGAACTGGCGGTCGCGTGCGTCACGCTGCTGCTGGCGCGCCGTCTTGGCCGCGGACTTGCGGTCCGAGGGCACGAGCGGGCGCTTGTTGGCGGCCTCGGCGACCTTGCGCTTGGGCGTCGGCCTGCCCTTGCCGCCGGCCTTCTCGATCTCGGCTGCAGCGGCAACGGGATCGGGGGCGTCGTTCGACGAGGGCGCGGAGGACTTGTTGCGTGAGAACACAGGTCCAGCGTAGTCGAGGACGGGGGCTGCCTCGTCACGCGCGTGGGCCGGAGCGAGAACGTACCGACGGGTAGCGTTGGCCGGGTGAACAGCACACCTGGAACCAGTACTCCTTCCGAGCCCGACGACGTCGCTCACCTGCGCGCCCGGGTCGCCGAGCTCTTCCCCGCCCTGCGCGAGGACCTCGAGGCGCTCGTGCGCATCCCGTCCGTGTCCAACTCGGCGTTCGACCAGGCCCACGTCGCGGCGAGCGCCGAGGCCGTGGCCGAGCTCCTGCGCGGGGCCGGTCTGCCCGAGGTGCAGATCCTGCAGGCGACCGGGGTCGCGGGCCCGCTCGGCGCGCCCGCGGTCGTCGCGCGCCGCCCGGCCCCCGAGGGCGCGCCCACGGTCCTGCTCTACGCGCACCACGACGTCCAGCCCCCGGGCGACGCCGCCGCGTGGGACACCGACCCGTTCGTCCCGACCGAGGTCGACGGTCGCCTGTTCGGTCGTGGTGCGGCCGACGACAAGGCCGGGATCGTCGCGCACGTCGGTGCGCTGCGGGCTCTCGCCGCGCTCGGGGAGGACCTGCCGATCGGCGTCACGGTCTTCGTCGAGGGCGAGGAGGAGGTCGGCTCGCCGAGCTTCCTGCCCTTCCTGCACCAGTACCAGGACCTGCTCGCGGCCGACGTGATCGTCGTCGCGGACTCCTCGAACTGGAAGGTCGGGGTCCCGGGGCTCACGACGAGCCTGCGCGGGCTGGTCGACTGCGAGGTCGAGGTCGCCGTGCTGGGCCACGCGGTGCACTCGGGCATGTTCGGCGGCCCGGTGCTCGACGCGCTCACGCTGCTCGCGCGCCTGATCACGACGCTCCACGACGACCAGGGCAACGTCGCGGTCGACGGGCTGGTGTCCGCGCCGGACCCGAGCGTCGACTACGAGGAGGCGGACTTCCGCGCCGACTCCTCGGTCCTCGACGGGGTCCGTCTCGCGGGGGAGGGTGCCCTGTCCGGCCGGTTGTGGACCAAGCCCGCGCTGTCGGTCATCGGGATCGACGCCCCGAGCGTCGCGCACGCGTCCAACACGCTGACCCCGCGTGCGACCGCCAAGCTCTCGCTGCGCATCGCGCCCGGCCAGGACCCCGTCGCCGCGCTCGCCGCGCTGCGGACGCACCTCGAGGCGAACGCTCCCTTCGGAGCGCAGGTCACGGTCCGTGACGGCGAGCTCGGCAAGCCGTTCCAGGCGCCGACCGACTCCGTGGCGATGCAGGCCGCGCGCTGGGCCTTCGAGACGTCGTGGGGCACGGCTCCGGTCGACATCGGCATCGGCGGGTCGATCCCCTTCATCGCCGACCTGCTCGACGTCTTCCCGGACGCGTCGATCCTCGTCACGGGCGTCGAGGACCCGGACTCGCGGGCGCACGGAGCCAACGAGTCCGTCCACCTGGGCGAGCTCGAGAAGGTCGTCCTGGCCGAGGCGCTGCTGCTCACGAGGCTCGCGCAGGGCTGACGCCCGCGCGCTCCTGACACCCGAGGCCGGGTCCGGGGTCGCCGTCGGTCTGACGGCGGACCAGGACCCGGCCTCGGGTCGTCAGGACCTGGGCCGGGGGCCGAGGCGTGGCCGACGGGCGGCCCGTACCGCTCCCCGACGCCCGCCCTGTCTGGCGGGGGAGCCCGGTGCTACGTTCGGAGCATGACCCCGCAGGAGCTCGAGGAGCTCGTCCTGCTGCGCCGCGCCCGGGACCTGATGGACCGGGAGTACGCGGCGCCGCTCGACGTCCCGACCATGGCGCGCAAGGCCCTCATGTCTCCGGCGCACTTCTCGCGCCGGTTCCGCGCTGCCTACGGCGAGACGCCCTACTGCTACCTCATGACGCGCCGGATCGAGCGCGCCATGGCCCTGCTGCGCGGCGGCGCGAGCGTCACGGACGCGTGCATGGCCGTGGGGTGTACGTCGCTCGGTTCGTTCAGCGCGAAGTTCGCGGAGATCGTGGGCGAGCCCCCGTCGGTGTACCGGAGCCGGGAGCACGCTGCCGTGAAGGCCATGCCGCCGTGCGTCGCGCAGGTCCTCACGCGCCCGGCCCGCGGAGGGACGGGCGCGTCCGCAGGTGCGGCCGGAGCATCGAGCAGGATCGGAGAAGCGAGCGCACGGGCCTCGTCCTAGAGTCGCCGACATGACCATCTCGCTGAAGTTCTGCAACATCACCGTCAACGACGTCGACGAGTCGATCACCTTCTACGGCGACGCGCTCGGCCTCAAGGTGCACAACGACGTGGGCGCCGGCGGGTTCCGCTGGGTCACGCTCGGGTCCGACGTGCAGCCGGGGCTCGGGATCGTGCTCTCGGCCCCGCACGCGGGCCGGTCGCAGGCCGACGGGGACGCGCTCCAGGAGCTCATGATCAAGGGCGTCCTGCCGATCCTCGTGTTCGAGACCGACGACGTCGACGCGCTCTTCGAGACCGTCCGGGCCTCGGGTGCCGAGGTCCTCCAGGAGCCCATGGACCAGGACTGGGGCCCGCGCGACTGCGCGTTCAGGGACCCGTCGGGCAACCTGGTGCGGGTGGCTCAGGCGGTTGCGGCCTGAAAAGGGGCAGCGGCTGCGGCCTGAGCCGCGGGAGTCCCCGCCACCCAGGGCAGACTCTGCCCGACGACGTCCCCTCCGCGCGCAGCCGTGTCACCGCGCGCTCCGGTCGCGTCGTCCGGCGCCTGGGCGGTGGTCGTCTCCTGCGACCGGTGGTGGGATGGGGACATGGCGAACGAGTCGATGGTCCCCTTGCTGCCGTGCGCTTCGATCGACGAGATCGGTGACTTCGCCGCGGCCCTCGGGTTCGAGGTCACCTTCCGGCAGACCCGACCGAACCCGTACCTCGCGCTCCGGCGGGAGGGGATCGACCTGCATTACTTCGGCATCGACGGCTTCCGTCCGGAGGACTCGTACGGCTCGTGCCTGGTCGTGGTCGACGACACCGAGCCGTTGTACGAGGCGTGGGCTGCGGGCCTGCGCGCGGTCCACGGGAGGCTCCCGCTGAGCGGGTTCCCCCGGATCACCCGGCCTCGCCGTCGGGCGAACGCGGACGGTCTGAGCGGCTTCAGCCTGGTGGACCCCGCGGGCAACTGGATCCGCGTCGTGCGGAGGGCCGCGAGCGAACCGGCGGGGGTCGCGGCCGACAGGGCGGCCGGCCCGGTGCCCGAGGTGCCGGCCGGCGACGTCGATGCGGCAGGGATCGGCGAGGCCTTGGTAGGTGAGTCCCGCCTGCTGCGAGCCGTCTCGAACGCGGTGGTCCAGGCGGACTCGCGCGGCGACGTCGAGCAGGCCGCGAAGATCCTCGACGGCGCACTGCGGCGTGACGAGGCCCTCGGGGACGCCGGCGCGTCGGCGCGTGACCGGGTCGAGGCCCAGGCCTACCGGGCCGAGCTCGCCGTGCGGCTCGACGACGCCGGGACGGCGCGGCGCATGCTCGACGAGGTTGACCGGTGCGTCGCCGTGGCGCGAGGCCAGCACCTCACGCAGGACCTGACCACGATCCTGACGCAGCTCGAGGACGTCCGGGCGTGGCTGGACGCGCAGGGGTGAGAGAGCGCGTCGGGACGGTCGGGGCGACCTGCCGCCTCACAGGAGGAACGGCGTGCTGGGGACCGTGAGGTAGTCGTCGGGGTGCGTGACGGGCGCCGCGAGCATGCCCGCGCTCGCGTCGATCAGGAAGTAGCCGACCCCGGTCCAGGCCGGCGGGGTCCCGTCGTGGACGCGCGCCTCGTGCTCGGCGCAGACCCCCAGGGTCATGGGGCCGAGGATCTCGAACCGTCCCCGGACCACGCGTGGGGGGAGGTCGCTGAGAGCGGCCTGCAGCCGGCGGACGAGGTCCTCGACGACGGGGTTGGCCGTGGTCAGTCCGGCGAGCGCCTCGGCGACCGAGGGGACCGTGCGGACCTGGAAGACGAACCGCGCACGCCAGCTGGGGACGGGCAACGATGCCAGGTGCTCGATCCAGGGCAGGAGCAGGCAGGCGAGCAGGTCGCGCACGTCGGCGTCGTCGCTCAAGGAGGCGACGAGCGCCGTCCGGCGCCTGTTCATCTCCTCGAGGTGCCGGCCCAGCAGCGCGCGCAGCAGCTCGTCGCGGCCGCCGAAGTGGTAGGCGATGGCCGAGTGGTTGGCGGTGCCTGCGTGCTCGGTGATCCGCCGGTTGGACACCGCGTCGATGCCGTCGCGCGCGAAGAGCTCCTCGGCCGAGTTCAGCAGCGTCTCGCGCGCCCGGTCGCTGTGCTGTCCCATGCGGTGGGGCCTCGTCTCGTGGTGGTTCGGTCGTGTGCTGGTGGGCGCCTCGTCGACGACCGGTCAGGGGCTCCGACCTGCGCGGGCACGAGCCCGTCCCCGTCAGGCTCCGTGGGCAGCCGGGAGCCACGGCTCGTGCGGCGGTCCGACTGCGGCGATCATGCCATCCGGACGGCCGGGGTGCTCGCCGCGTCGCTGGGCGGGACCCTCGCGTCCAGCACGTGACATTTTTACGCCACGTGGCGTAATCTCGTCCGGTTGGTTCATCCCAGCCGCACATCGAGGCGGCGCCCTTGCAACGGCGCACGGGGTAGCACGTCGCCCTCTCGCCACGCCGTACAGGAGCACACACTTGAGCAACAAGACACCCGCGCGCAGCTCGGACCAGGTGCTACCGGACCCCGACTCCCCGACCGTCACGACGACGGACGGCGCTGAGGCCGACGCCGAGGCGGCCGCCCTCAAGCGCGCCAAGGCCGAGACCATCGGGCGGTACGTGGCCATGTTCTTCATGCCGCTCGTCATGGTGTCGATGATGATCAGCGGCTACCTGGGCACCATGCACGCCCCGGCACCGCACGGCATGCCCGTCGCCGTCTCGGGAAGCGCGCCGCAGGCCCAGGCCTTCGCCGACGCGCTGGAGGCTGCCGACCCCGACGCTGTCGACGTCCTCCTCGTCGGCTCCGACGAGGAGGCGCGCGGCCTGGTGCTCGACCGGGAGGTGTCGGGAGCCGTGCACGTCGCCGACGGCTCTGCGACGGTGTACACCGCAAGCTCGGCCGGGGCGTCGCAGTCCTCGACCGTCACGGGCATGCTCGCCCCGCAGGTCCTGGCCCAGGGGCTGACCCTGGAGACCGAGGACCTCGCCCCGCTCCCCACGTCCGACCCGGCGGGCCTTGGCGCGATGTTCCTGGCCACGGCCCTGGTGATGGCCGGCTACCTGCCCTTCAGCGTGACCCTCTCCAACTCGCCCGAGCTGCTGCGCTTCCGGCGAGCCGTGCCGCTCCTGGCCGGCTGGGCCGCCCTGGTCGCGGCCCTCGTCTGGACGGTCACGGGGCCGCTGCTCGGCGTGGTCCAGGGGCACACCCCGGAGGTGCTGGGCATCGCCTGGCTGGGGGTCTTCTCGGTCGGCGCGGTCCAGCTCCTGCTGACGCGCTTCCTGGGGCCCATGGCCGTGATCGCGGCCATGCTCCTCCTGACCGTGCTGGGCATGCCGGCCTCGAACATGAGCATGAGCGTCTACACCATGCCGGAGTTCTTCACGGTCCTGCACGGGGTCCTTCCCCTGCCGGCGGTCGGTGAGGCACTGCGCTCGGTCCTGTACTTCGACGGGTCGGGCGTGGGATCGCACCTGCTTGTCCTGGTCGTGGGTGCGGTCGTCGCTCTGGTGCTGACGCTCGCGTTCGACGCCCGCAAGCGCCGCCGCAACCCGGACGCGGGGCCGCCCCCCGTGACCGTGCCCTCGCTGCACGGCGGTCCGCGGCCTGCGACCCGCCGGTGGCGCTATGCCGCCCTGCTCTTCTTCCCGCTCGCGATGGTCACCATGATGATCTCGGTCATGCTCGGCGCCATGTCGTCCCCGACGCCGCGGGACATGCCCGTCGCGGTCGTCGGCGCCACGGTGGACCAGGCCCAGGACGCGGTCGACGGGCTCGACCGGAGCATGCCGGGCCTGTTCGACCTGCGGGCCGTGGGCTCGGCCGACGAGGCGCGCACCCAGGTGCGGGACCGCACGGTCAGCGCGGCGTTCGTCCTGCCGTCGGCCGAGCGCCCGAGCGCGACCCTGGTGACCAACCAGGCCGCCGGCGCCAGCGCGAAGCAGGTCGTCACGGCGGTGTTCGGTCAGGTCGCCGCGGGGCAGCAGCTCGACCTCGAGACCGACGACGTCGCCCCGTTGTCGACCACCGACACCATGGGCTCGGTGAGCATGTACCTGGCCATGGGCTGGGTCCTGTCGGGATTCATGATCATCATCGTCGGCGCCAACGCGGCACCGAGCTCCCGACCGCTGCGCCGGCTCGTGCCCATCGTGGCGGGGTGGGCGGTGTTCATGTCGGCGGTCCTGTGGCTCATCGCCGGTCCGATCACCGGGAGCGTGTCCGGGCACTTCTGGCCGCTGTGGGGCACAGGGATCGTCGCGATCTTCTGCGTGGCCATGTTCAGCGCGGTGCTCGAACGGCTGTTCGGGATGCTCGCGGTGGTCCCCGCGGTCGGCATCCTGATGCTCGTCGGCGTCCCCGCCTCGGGGGGCGGGCTGTCGATCTACATGGAGCCGGAGGTCTTCCGGGTCCTGCACGAGATCCTGCCCATGCCCGCGGCCGTGGAGGCGATCCGCTCGATCCTCTACTTCGGCGGCGACACGGTCGGTGCGCACCTGACCACGTTCGGGATCTGGGGAGCCGTGTCCCTCGCGCTGGTCGTGGTCATCGACAGGTTCAAGCCGCTGCGCACCGGGTCGGTGCCGCACGAGCCGGACGCCGACGAGCCCGAGCCGGTCAAGGAGCTCGCCCTCGTCTAGCGTCGGCGGCTCCCCGCAGAGCCCACCGGCCCCTCCAGGTGGTGCCCGCCAGTCTCGTGACGATCCTGGCGGGCGCTGCCCTCGCCGCGCCGCGTCGCGCGAGGGCTTCCTGGTGACCGGAGCCCAGGCCGTGCCTCAGGCGGGACGGGTGGTCGGGTCGACCTCGTCCCACGACACCTCGCGGAAGTGCTCGACGACCGGGAACGGCTCGTAGAAGTGGTGGAGCAGCGCCTTCCACTCCTGGTACCCGGCCGAGCCGCGGAAACCCACGGTGTGTGCCTCGAGGCTGTCCCAGCGCACGAGCAAGAGGTACGTCGCGGGCCGCTCGAGGCAGCGGCCGAGCGAGAGGTCGCGGAAGCCCGGCACGGACGCGATGATCCCGCGCGCCGTGCCGAAGGCCTCCTCGAAGGCCTGTTCGCGGCCGGGGACCACGTGCAGCAGGGCGTGCTCGAGCACCTCGTCGGTCATGGCCACGACCCTAGGGCGACCGGAGGTCAGCGGGCCGCGACGTCCACGGCCTGGGCCCAGTCGCGCACGTCCGCGGGGAGCTCGGGGCTCGTGACGTCCGCGCCCAGCAGCCCGACGACGTCGGGCCCGGGGATGCGGTCGCCCGCCTTCGAGAGGAACCGGCCCGCGATCAGCCCGCGGGCGCACAGGTCGCCGCCCCGGGAGAAGACCTGCTCGAGGTAGACCACGCGCTCGTCCCACCCGAGCACCCGGGTCGTGATCTCGAAGCGGTCCCACAGCTGGAGAGAGCGGCGGTACTTCATGGTCGAGGAGGCCACGACGGGGTACCAGCCCTTGTCGCGGAGCAGGCCGAACGCGCCGAGGTCGGCGAGGAAGTTGCTGCGGGCCACGTCCATCATCTGCAGGTACACGCCGTTGTTCACGTGCAGGTAGAAGTCGAGGTCGCCCGGGCGCACGCGCATGCGTGTCACGGAGGGGTCGAGGACCCCGCGGCCCGGGACGGCCTTGCGCGGCAGGGTGCTGGCGATCGTGAGCTGGATCTGTCGGGTCACCGTCGCAGGGTACAACCCGGAACGTGCGGTATCAGGTATCCCGGGCGGCGTCACGCCGGGCCGAGGCCGCCGCGGAGACGCGCCACAGGGTTTCGGACCGTCCAGGGCGACGTGTGAGGATGGCCCCCGTGACCACCCGGACCGCCGCCCCCCTGCCCGACAGCGCCACGCACGCCGCACAGGCAGTGCAGCCCACGACCTCGCACCACTGGACCGTCCGCGCCTTCCGCGCGGTCGCGATCGCCGAGGCGTTCTCCTGGGCGGGCCTGCTCGTCGGGATGTACGTCAAGTGGATCGCCGAGGCCTCCGAGATCGGGGTGAAGATCTTCGGCCCGGTCCACGGCGCGCTCGTGATCGCGTACGTCCTCCTCGCGATCCTCGTCGCGGTCCGCCAGCGCTGGACGCTCCTGACCGTGTTCTTCGCCCTCGCGGCCACGCTGCCGCCGTTCCTCACGGTTGTGTTCGACCGGTGGGCACACCGCACGGGCCGGTACGAGGAGCGCACGAGCGCCTGACGGACGCGCCGGTCCGCCTGACCGGCGACGCGCCCACCCTCGGGCTCAGGCGCCCTCGTACTGCAGGTCGTGGCGCACCTGGTCCGCGACCTCCGCGTTCTCGAACCGCTCGACCAGGTGGAGCGCCATGTCGATCCCGGCCGAGACTCCTGCCGAGGTGACGACGTCGCCGTCGTCCACGAAGCGGGTCTCGGTGTCGACCATGATGCTGGGGTCGATCCCGGCCAGCTCGTCGTAGTGGTCCCAGTGGGTCGTCGCGGGGCGACCGGCGAGCAGCCCGGCCGCTGCCAGGGCGAGCGAGCCCGTGCACACGCTCGCGAGCAGCGGGGTCTGGACGCGCATGGCGTGGAGCCACTCGAGATGGATCCGGTCGCCGACGAGCGGCTGCACCCCGGGACCGCCCGGATAGACGAGAAGCTGGAGGGGGCCGACGTCGTCGGCCGAGCTGTCGGGCACCATGTGCAGGCCCTGCGCCAGCCGGACCCCGCGCCCGTCCCACGAGAACGTGGCGACCCGCGGCTTGAGGGCAGAGCGCTCGCGCCACGCGGTGAACACCTCGAAGGGGCCGGCGACGTTGAGCTCCTCGGCCCCGTCGAACACGTAGATGCCGATGCTCAGACCGTTTCCGGTGGTCATCACTCACCCCTCGGTTCTTCTGCGGCAGTGCAGTCGTGCGGTCGGCGGGTCCGCCGGCGCGCGCCGACGGACCCGCCGGGGGTCCTACAGCCCGGGCAGGGCGAGCATCTGGTCGAGCGCGACGCGAGCCCAGTGGGCGTCGTCGGCGTCGACCACGATCCGGTTGACGGTGCGGCCCGCGACGAGCGACTCCATGGCCCACACGAGGTGGGGCAGGTCGATGCGGTTCATGGTCGAGCAGAAGCAGACCGTCGAGTCGAGGTAGTGCACCTGCTTGTCCGGGTGCGCGCGCGCGACGCGGCGCACCAGGTTGAGCTCGGTGCCGATCGCCCAGGACGAGCCGGGCTCGGCCGCGTCGAGCATCTTGATGATGTACTCGGTCGAGCCGACGTAGTCCGCGGCCTCCACGACCTCGTTCTTGCACTCGGGGTGGACCAGGACGTTGACGCCAGGGACGGCGGCACGGATGTCGGTCACGTTGCGCTCGGAGAAGCGCCCGTGCACCGAGCAGTGCCCGCGCCACAGGATCATGCGGGCGTCGCGCAGCTCGGCGTCGGTCAGGCCGCCGTTGGGCTTGCGGGGGTCGAACACGACGCAGTCCGCGGGGGACATGCCGAGCTTGAGGAGTGCAGTGTTGCGTCCGAGGTGCTGGTCGGGCATGAACAGGACCTTGCCCGTGCCGTCGACCCCACCCACCTGGTCGAACGCCCACCGCAGCGCGACCTCCGCGTTCGAGGACGTGCAGATGGTCCCGCCGTGCCGACCCGTGAAGGCCTTGATCGCGGCGGTCGAGTTCATGTAGGTGACGGGGAGCGTGACGTCGGCGATCCCGGCGTCCTGGAGGACCTCCCACGCGTCCTCGACCTGGTTGATCGCGGCCATGTCGGCCATCGAGCAGCCCGCCGCGAGGTCCGGCAGGACGACCTGCTGGGCGTCCGAGGTGAGGATGTCCGCGCTCTCGGCCATGAAGTGCACGCCGCAGAAGAGGATGAACTCGGCCTCGGGGCGGGCCGCGGCCTCGCGCGCGAGCTTGAACGAGTCGCCCGTGACGTCCGCGAAGTCGATGACCTCGTCGCGCTGGTAGTGGTGGCCCAGGACGAAGGCTCGCGAGCCGAGCGCGGCGCGGGCCGCGCGGGCACGTTCGACGAGGTCGGGGTCGCTCGCCGCCGGCAGCTCGCCGGTGCACTCGACCCCTCGCTCGGAGGCCAGGTCCCGGCCCTGCCCGAGCAGCAGGAGGGGGGACGGGGCAGGTTCCGCAAAGGTGTTGTCCAGCAGGGTGCTCACGGGAACATCGTCGCACAACGAGGCCGGGACGAGGGGGTTCGTCCGGCTCCTCCGGGCCGCCCGACGGCGCCGCGCACGTCTCGTGAGCAGGTCCGTCTCGCGAGGTGGTCGCCTCGCGAGAGCGACCCGGTGTGACCCGCGCCACCGACGGCACGCGGACCTGGCACAATCGCGCCATGCGCCTTCTCCTCGCCGTCGCGGAACCGCTCGCACTGACCGACGGCACGCTCTCCGCGAGCGAGGTGCGGGACCTGGTCGCCACGGTCTGGGGGGCGGCGTCGGGCGCGCTGGTCGACGCGTGCGTGCTGGACCCGGGCGCGGACGGTTTCCTGCGCGCGCTGGCCGAGCACGTCACGGACGAGGTCGTGACCGTCGCCCGTGACACCCGCGGGCGTGACGTGCCCGTGACGTTCCGCCTCGGACCGGCCTCGCCGGGCGGCGCGCGCACCGCGTACGTCGAGGCCGCGGCTCTCGGGGCGACGGTCGGCTCGGCACTCACCGACCCCCCGGGCGCCTCTGCGCACCCTGACCAGGGCGACCTGGGCGCGCGGACGAGCTACGGCGTCGGGCAGGTCGTCGCGCAGGCCGCACGGCTCGCGTCGCGCGTCGTCGTGGCGACCGGCGGCCTGGGCGCGCACGACGCGGGCGCGGGCCTGGTCGCGGCGCTCGCGGGAGCAGGGGACGGGCCCCTGACCCGGGGAGGCACGGCTCTCGGCGAGGCGGGCCGGGCCGACGCGGCCCAGGTGCTCGCGGCGCGCGAGCACCTCGCGGGGACCGAGCTGGTCGGCGCCGTGGACTCCGACCTGCCCCTGCTGGGCCTGCACGGGACGAACGGCGCGCTCGCGGACGCGGACCCCGCCCTGGCTGCGCTCGCCCAGGAGCTCGAGCGGGCGCACGGGCACTGGGCCCACGAGGTCTCGCGAGCCCTCGCGCACGTGCCGACCGGTCCGGCGTCGCGCTCGCTGCTCGCAGGCCCGACGGCGCCGCCCGGCCCGGGCGCTCGGGCCGCGGCCGGCGCGGCGCAGTCCGTCCGGGAGACGAGCCGTGCCCTCACGGCGCTGCCCGGTGCTGGGGCCGGTGGTGGCCTGGGGTTCGGCCTCGCGGCGCTCGGAGCACGGCTGCTGCCGGGCACCGCGGTCGTCGCGGACGTGGTGGGGCTCGACGCCCGGGTCGCCGCGGCCGACCTGGCGGTCGTGGTCGTCGACGCGCTCGACGCCTCGGCCGTGCACGACGGCGCCCTGCCCGAGGTCGCCCGCCGGGCCGCCGCGCTCGGCCTCCCCGTCGTCGTCCTCGCCCGGGAGGTCCTCGCCGGCCGGCGCGAGCAGGCGGCCGCGGGGATCAGCGGGGCCTACGAGCTGGGCCGCGACCTGTCGGCGGCGAGGGCACGCGTCGGGCGCGTGGCGCGGACGTGGAGCGGCAGCGCGCCAGGAGCCTGAGGCCCAGTACCCGCGGACCGCCTCGTGGGCCCCACGACGAGCCGCGGGCGCCGCCGTCGTAGACTCGGGAACAGAACCACGACCCGTCGTGTTGACGGGTATGCGACAAGCCTGAGGACCGATCGGCCTGCCCGGGAGCGGGAGCCGCAGGCCGACGGCACACCACGGGGCGAGAGCCCACCGAAGACTGTGCGGAGAACACGATGAGCGAGACCACCGAGACCGCCACCCACGGCGTCCTGCTGACGGACTTCGCGGCCGGCAAGATCCGCAGCCTCCTCGAGCAGGAGGGCCGCGACGACCTGCGTCTGCGCGTCGCCGTCCAGCCCGGCGGATGCTCGGGCCTGATCTACCAGCTCTACTTCGACGAGCGCGTCCTGGACGGCGACGTCCTCAAGGACTACGACGGCGTCGAGGTCGTCGTCGACAAGATGAGCGTCCCCTACCTGGACGGCGCGACCATCGACTTCGCCGACACGATCGAGAAGCAGGGCTTCACGATCGACAACCCCAACGCGGGCAGCGCCTGCGCGTGCGGCGGTTCGTTCGGCTGATCCGCAGCGCCCGGCCCTGCGGACCTCGCAGCGGTCGAGCCACGACGGCCCGGTCACCTCACGGTGGCCGGGCCGTCGGCGTCCTCGGACCTTCCGCTCACCCGCCCAGACGGACCGTGATCGCCCAGGTCGTACCGCCCTCGGGCACGCGCGTGGCGCTCTCCTGGGCCGCCGCCTGCGCGCCCGAGGGACCTGCGTCGTCGGGCGCGGGACGCGCGTCGCCCGCGGTCTCGACCACTGCGTCGTCCAGCACGGTGTTCTCGACCACGGCATGCCCGCGCATGCGCGCCCACGCGGGCACGTCGTGGCGGGCCGCGGGGTCGGTCGACCAGACCGTGAGCACGTCGCCCGGCGACCGGTCGCGCGCGACCGCGGCGAGCCGGATGACCGGCAGGGGGCAGCGCAGCCCGCGCGCGTCGACGACCTCCGGGACCGGCGGCTGCGTGGTCGGCTCGGTGCTCACAGCCCGCTCACCCCGAGCGAGGCGCGCACGCGCGCCACGGCGCCGGGCAGGACGGCGAGGAAGCGGTCGACGTCCTCCTCGGTCGTGCTCCGGTCGAGCGCGATGCGGACGTTGCCGTGCGTGAGGACGCCCATGGCGGCCAGGACGTGGCTGGGCTCGAGCGAGCTCGACGTGCACGCCGAGCCGGACCCGACCGCGAAGCCCGCACGGTCGAGCTCGCTCACGAGGGCCTCGCCGTCCACGAACAGGAACGAGAAGGTCACGACGTGGGGGAGCCGGTCGTCGGGGTCGCCCACGACCTCGACGTCGGGGATCTGCCCGACGACGTCCCGGACCTTGGCGACGATCGCGCGCCGGCGCGCGTCCTGGGCCGCGCGGTCGGCCAGGACGGACTGGAGCGCGACGGCCGCGGCGAACGCCGCGGGGACGCTCACCCCGCCCGGGAACCAGGGGTCGGCGTCCTCGGGCCACGTGCGGCGCCAGCGGACGCGGTTGCGCACCGCGAGGACACCGACCCCGGCGGGGCCGCCCCAGTCGCCCGGGTCGGCGGCGAGCAGGTCCCAGGCGCCGGGTACCTCGGCGTGCCCGACGACGGCGCCCGCGTCCACGAGGAGCGGGACGCCCGCGCGGCGGGCGGCGTCGTGGACGGCTCCGACGGGCTGGAGGGTCCCGACCTCGCCGTTGGCAGCCTGGAGCGCGGCGAGCGCGACGCCCGGGGACGAGACGGCCGCGATCATCGCGGCCTCGTCGACCCGTCCGAGCAGGTCGACCGGGACGGTCACGAGGGGGCGCGCCGTCGACGGCGTCTCGAGAGCCACGCTGGTCTCCGGGCGGAGGTCCGTCCGGGGGGTGTCCGTCGTGGAGAGGTCGGCGGCGGTGGGGGTGACCGAGGACGTCGCGAGCTCGGCCGCGTGCAGGACGGCCGCGCGCTCGACCGCCGAGACGACGATGCCCGGTCCAGCCCGCCGACGCCCGAGCGCGACCGCACCGACCGCCGCGTGCAGCGACGCGGTGTGCGAGGACGAGAAGTGGATCTCCTCGGTGCGGGCGCCCAGGCCCGCCGCGACGGCCTCGCGTGCGCCGTCGAGGAGCACGGCCGCGCGACGTGCCTCGGCGTGCAGTCGACGTGGATCTGCCCAGCCGTCGTCGAGCGCCTGGTCGAACGCGGTGCGGGCGAGGGGGTGCAGGAGCGCCCTGCCCCCGTTGTCGAGGTAGACCCGACGCGGGGGAGTGGTGGTATCCGTCACATGTGCTCCTGAGTGGCGTGGAATACGGTGGGGAGTGCTCCGCGGGCCCGTCGATCGGCGGACTTTCATTGGAGATGCGCCGAATGTGCCGAGGCTGCTTCTCACAGTCTGCACGGTAGCGCGAGGCTCGGGCGAAGCGACGATCTGACAGAACGGTCAGAGGTGTGCCGAACCCCGTGTTTTCGGGGAAAGTTGGCGGATTCGTCACGTTCACAAGGCGCGTTGACGGCGCGCGGGAGGGCATTCAAGCGCTAGGCTCTGTGGGTCGAGGACGAAGGTTCTGCGGGGACCTCGTGGAGAGATCGAGCCCCCCTGTCGGACGTTGAAGTGAAAGGCCCCCCTTGCACTCGCAATCCCCTAGCCGCACACGGCGAACCATCCTGCGAGCGACGGCAACCGCTGTCGCTGTCGCTGCGGTGGCGTCCGGTTGTGCCAGTGAGACCGTTCAGCGCGGATTTCTCCCCGGATATTCCGACGGTGAGGTGACCGACCAGACCGCCCGCATCACATCGCTGTGGAACGGGTCCTGGATCGCGGCACTGATCGTCGGCGTCATCACGTGGGGACTGATCCTGTGGTGCGTCGCTGCCTACCGCAAGCGCAAGGACGACCACGTCCTGCCCGTGCAGACGCGCTACCACCTGCCCCTCGAGATCATGTACACGGCTGTGCCGATCGTCATGGTGCTCGTGCTCTTCTACTACACCGACCGTGACATGACGGCGATCAAGGATCTCTCCGAGACCCCTGACGTCGAGATCCAGGTCATCGGCAAGCAGTGGAGCTGGGACTTCAACTACCTGACGGACGACGTCTACGAGTCCGGCCAGCACGAGGCCAACGTCGGCGACCTCCGTTCCGAGGACGAGATCGAGGGTGCCCCGGGCACCGCGACCTCGCTGCCGACGCTCTACCTGCCCGTCAACGAGGTCGTCCGCTTCAAGCTGGACTCCCGCGACGTCATCCACTCGTTCTGGATCCCCGCGTTCCTCTACAAGATGGACATGATCCCGGAGCGCACCAACGAGTTCCAGGTCACCCCCACGCGTGAGGGTGTCTACGCCGGCAAGTGCGCCGAGCTCTGCGGTGAGCACCACTCGGGCATGCTCTTCAACGTGGCCGTGGTCTCCCGTGCGGAGTACGACGCCCAGATGCAGAAGCTCGAGGACAAGGGACAGATCGGCGAGCTCGGGCTGGACCTGAACCGCCTCCAGGACCCGAACCAGCCCGTCGTCACGGAAGGTGAGAACTGATGGTCGCGCAGGCCGAAGTCATTCCCGGTCTCGCCCCGAAGCGCCAGACGCTCGGACGAACCGTCATCAAGTGGGTCACCTCGACCGACCACAAGACGATCGGGTACATGTACCTGATCACGTCGTTCATCTTCTTCTGCATCGGTGGCCTCATGGCCCTCGTGATCCGTGCCGAGCTCTTCGAGCCCGGCATCCAGATCGTGCAGAGCAAGGAGCAGTACAACCAGCTCTTCACGATGCACGGCACGATCATGCTGCTGCTGTTCGCGACCCCGCTGTTCGCGGGCTTCGCGAACGTCATCATGCCGCTGCAGATCGGCGCGCCTGACGTCGCGTTCCCGCGACTGAACATGTTCGCGTACTGGCTGTACCTGTTCGGTGGGCTCATCGCCTCCGCCGGCTTCTTCACCCCGCAGGGGGCCGCGTCGTTCGGGTGGTTCGCGTACGCGCCGCTGTCGAACACGACGTTCAGTCCAGGAGCTGGTGGAGACCTCTGGGTCTTCGGCCTGGCGCTGGCCGGGTTCGGAACCATCCTCGGTGCCGTCAACTTCATCACGACGATCATCACGATGCGCGCCCCGGGCATGACCATGTTCCGCATGCCGATCTTCACCTGGAACACGCTCGTCACGAGCCTCCTGGTCCTGATGGCCTTCCCCCCGCTGGCCGCAGCGCTGTTCGCGCTCGGCGCGGACCGTCGCCTGGGTGCGCAGATCTTCAACCCGGAGAACGGTGGCGCCATCCTCTGGCAGCACCTCTTCTGGTTCTTCGGGCACCCCGAGGTCTACATCATCGCGCTGCCGTTCTTCGGCATCGTCTCCGAGATCCTGCCGGTCTTCAGCCGCAAGCCGATCTTCGGCTACAAGGGTCTGGTCTACGCGACGATCGCGATCGCTGCCCTCTCCGTGACGGTGTGGGCTCACCACATGTACGTCACCGGTGCGGTCCTGCTGCCGTTCTTCGCGTTCATGACCATGCTCATCGCAGTTCCGACCGGTGTGAAGTTCTTCAACTGGATCGGCACCATGTGGCGGGGCAAACTCACGTTCGAGACGCCCATGCTCTGGTCGATCGGCTTCCTCGTGACCTTCCTCTTCGGTGGTCTCACGGGAGTCATCCTCTCGAGCCCCGCGCTGGACTTCAGCCTCTCCGACTCCTACTTCGTCGTGGCGCACTTCCACTACGTGGTCTTCGGCACCGTGGTGTTCGCGATGTTCGCGGGCTTCTACTTCTGGTGGCCCAAGTTCACGGGTCGCATGCTCAACGAGAAGCTCGGCAAGCTGCACTTCTGGCTGCTGTTCATCGGCTTCCACGCGACCTTCCTCGTCCAGCACTGGCTGGGTGTGGCTGGCATGCCGCGTCGTTACGCGGACTACATGCCGGAGGAGGGCTTCACGTGGATGAACCAGGTCTCGACGGTCGGCGCCTTCATCCTCGCCGCCTCGACCCTGCCGTTCCTCTGGAACGTCTACACGACCTGGCGCAACGCGCCCAAGGTCACCGTGGACGACCCGTGGGGCTACGGGGCCTCGCTCGAGTGGGCGACGTCCTGCCCGCCTCCGCGGCACAACTTCACCTCGCTGCCCCGGATCCGTTCGGAGCGCCCCGCGTTCGACCTGCACCACCCTGAGGTCGCGGCCATGGACCACGCGGAGCCCAACCCGAGCGTCCTGCAGCAGGTCTACGGCGATGCCGACCGCCGCGGCGAGACCGCAGCCGCCGTGGACCGTGTCGAGGGCACCGAGCGTTCCAGCTCGTCGACCTCGACCATGATCATCGACGAGCCGCACGCCGGCGAGAAGGAGGACGGCAAGTGAAGGTCGAATCGAGGCTCCACCTCTTCCTCGCACCGTTCTTCCTCCTGGTGGCGCTCGTCTACGGGTTCTGGAGCCACTGGGAGCCCGTCGGCTCCGCAGCGCTGTTCCTGACCTTCGGCCTCGCGGCCATGATCGGTGGCTACCTGGCGCTGACGGCCAAGCGCATCGACGCCCGGCCCGAGGACGACCCGGACGGTCTCATCGAGCAGGGCGCCGGCGACCAGGGCGTGTACGCGCCCTGGAGCTGGTGGCCGCTGGCCATCGCCGGTGCAGCGGCGATCGCCTTCCTGGGCCTCGCCCTGGGCTGGTGGATCTTCGGCATCGGCGCCGTCCTCGGCGCCGTCGCACTGGTGGGCTGGGTCTTCGAGTTCTCTCGCGGACAGCACGCGCACTGATCGCCTGAACGTCACGACGGGCCCCGTCTCCCTCTGGGAGGCGGGGCCCGTCGGCGTTCCCGGGCACGAAGCGCGGACTCCTGCTCACGTTGCACGAGGGCGTGTTCTCCGTGGGGGACCGGCGCGCCGCCCCAGGGCGTGATCGTTGCCCGGGGGCGTCGCCGGAGGAGTGCCTGTGTGATCGAGGAGAAGGGGCGCTGCTCGATCTGGGCGAGAAGACCTGGTGGTCTGCCGGAGGCAAGCACGAAGAGCATCGGAGAGGCCACGAGGGCGACACCTGTGGCCGCCCTACGACCACGCGGACCCAGCAGCCTCCCTCCAGAGCTCCTCGGCCGAGGAAGGGAGGCCGGAGCAGGAACCGGCGTCGCAGCCTTCCAGGCCGGCAGGAGAGCGCGCCTCGTCGTCGGCCCTGACCGGTGCGCGCGCCGTCCCGGTCTGCTGACTCTGGGCGGCGACGAGCGGGACGGGACGCCTCGATGTGTGCACGTCCGGCGTTCGAGCCGCGACGGCTGGCGCACCGCGGAGATCGGTGCCCCGTGGGCGTCCCCGGACGACGCACGGGCCGCACAGGCACCCCGAGAAGGGGGCTGTGCGGCCCGTGGGGCGACGCAGAGGGTCAGGCGGGGATGATGAGGCCTTCGCCCTGGGTGCGGGCGCGTGCGAGGCGTGCGTCGGCGTCGGCCCAGTTGACGAGGTTCCACCAGGCGGTGACGTAGTCGGCGCGCACGTTCTGGTAGTCGAGGTAGTAGGCGTGCTCCCAGACGTCCAGCAGGACGATGGGGACCAGGCCCAGGGCGATGTTGCCCTGCTGGTCGTAGAGCTGGACGATGATGAGCTTCTTGCCGAGGGTGTCCCAGGCGAGGATGGCCCAGCCCGAGCCCTGGACGCCTGCGGCGACCGCGGCGAAGTGCTTCTTGAACTTCTCGAACGAGCCGAAGTCCTCGTCGATGGCTGCGGCGATGTCGCCCGTGGGCTCGCCGCCGCCCTCGGGAGAGAGGTTGGTCCAGAACGCGGAGTGGTTGACGTGGCCGCCGAGGTTGAACGCGAGGTTCTTCTCGTGGAGGTTGACCGCGGCCAGGTCGCCCGAGTCGCGGGCCTCGGCGAGCTTGTCGAGCGCGGTGTTGGCGCCGGTCACGTAGGCCTGGTGGTGCTTGGAGTGGTGCAGCTCCATGATGCGGCCGGAGATGTGGGGCTCGAGTGCGCCGTAGTCGTACGACAGCTCGGGAAGGGTGTAGACAGCCATGCCGGATTGCCTCCTGGATCGTGTGCCGCGCCGGAGAGGAGCGACATCTTTGACGAACGCGCTCGAGAGCGGCAAATGCGATCGAACGCGACACCGGTGGAACGCAGAAGACCCGTGAGATTGTTCCGGCCGAGGCCGAGACAATCTCACGGGTCTTCTGGTGCCCCGCGGGGAGCGGGTCAGTGCTTGGTGCTGCCGGCCCCGGTGTCGTCAGGGCTGACGATGTGGCTGCCGCCACCCACGGCCGACCCGGACTCGACGGCGTGCGTCGTGTCCGCGGCGCCCAGGGCGTCGTGCTCTCCGTGCGAGTGCGATGCCGCGAGCTCGGACGGGGTCACGGGCTCGACCCGGTCCTCGTAGAAGAACTGCGACAGACGCTGGAGTCGACGGTCCTTCTTGTAGCGCTTGCGGCGGACACCGCGCGAGTCGGTCGCCGGGTCGATCTCGAGCGGGGCGTGGGCCGTGTAGTTCACACGGAGCCAGCGCTCCTGCTCGTCGAGCGGACGGTGGACCTCGATGTACTCGCCGTGCGCGAAGCGCACGATGCGGCCGGTCTCGTGCCCGTGCAGGACGAGCTCGCGGTCCTTGCGCTGGAGCCCGAGGCAGATGCGCTTGGTGATCCAGAAGGCGATCACCGGACCGACGAAGAGCAGGACCCGGAACACCCAGGTGATCGCGTTGATCGACAGGTGGAAGTGCGTCGCGATGAGGTCGTTCGACCCCGCCAGGGCCAGGATGATGAACGCCGTCAGGAACGCGACACCGAGCCCGGTGCGGACCGGGACGTTGCGCGGGCGGTCGAGCACGTGGTGCTCGCGCTTGTCCTTGGTCACCGCGGCCTCGAGGAACGGGTAGACCGCGAGGAACGTGAACAGCAGGCCCGGGATCACGACCGCCGGGATGAGGATGTTGAGCGAGAGCGTGTAGCCCGCGATCACGTACTCGGTCTGCCCCGGCATGAGTCGTAGCGAACCCTCGAGGAAGAGCATGTACCAGTCGGGCTGGGCGCCCGCCGAGACGGGGGAGGGGTCGTACGGCCCGTAGTTCCACACGTTGTTGATGGCCATCGTGGCGCCCATGGCGGCGATGACGCCGAACACCACGAAGAAGAAGCCACCGGCCTTGGCGACGTACACGGGGAAGAGCGGGAAGCCCACGACGTTGCCGTTGGTGCGGCCGCCACCCGGGTACTGCGTGTGCTTGTGCAGCACGACGAAGAACAGGTGGAGCGCGACGAGCGCCAGGATGAGGCCCGGGACCACGAGGATGTGGAGCGTGAAGAGCCTCGGGATGATGTGCTCGCCCGGGAACTCGCCACCGAAGATGAAGTAGGACATGTACGACCCGATGACCGGGATCGACTTGACCACGCCGTCGGTGATGCGCAGGCCGTTGCCGGACAGGACGTCGTCCGGGAGCGAGTAGCCCGTGAAGCCCGCGGCGAGCCCCATGATCATCAGGAGGAACCCGACCATCCAGTTGAGCTCGCGGGGCTTGCGGAACGCGCCGGTGAAGAACACGCGCATCATGTGGGTCACGATCGCGGCCATGAACAGCAGCGCCGACCAGTGGTGGATCTGGCGCATGAGCAGGCCGCCGCGCACCTCGAACGAGGTGTGCAGCGTCGAGGCGAAGGCCTCGGACATGAGCACGCCGTTCATGGTCGCCGGCTCACCGTGGTACGTGACCAGGCCCATGCTCGGCACGAAGAACATCGTCAGGAAGAATCCCGAGATGATCAGGACGACGAACGAGTAGAGGGCGATCTCGCCCAGGAGGAACGACCAGTGGTCGGGGAAGACCTTCCGGGCGAACTCCTTCACGGCCCCGGCGATGCCGGTCCGCTGGTCCAGGTAGTCTGCGGTCGCTTCAGCGGGTCCCGCGGTGCTGGTGCTCACTTCAGGCGCTCCCAGTAGCTCGGTCCGACGGGCTCGTGGAAGTCGCTCTGCGCAACCAGGTAGCCCTCGTCGTCAACGGTGATCGGCAGCTGCGGGAGCGGCCTCTTGGCCGGGCCGAAGACGACCTTGGCGCCGTCCGCGACGTCGAAGGTCGACTGGTGGCACGGGCACAGCAGGTGGTGCGTCTGCTGCTCGTAGAGCGCGACGGGGCAGCCGACGTGGGTGCAGACCTTGGAGTACGCGACGATGCCGTCGTAGGACCAGTCCTTGCGGTCGGGCGCCTCCTTGAGGTCACGCGGGTCGAGGCGGACCATCAGGACGATCGCCTTGGCCTTCTCCGAGATCCACTCGTGGGAGTTGCGCACCTCCTCGGGCACGTCCGGGATCACGTGGAAGGCGCTGCCGATCGTGACGTCCTCGGCCTTGATCGGGCGGCCCGACGGGTCGAGCGCGAGGCGCATCTTGGGCTTCCAGAGGGTGTGACGGAACTTGCTGACGTTCCAGTCTCCACCCACCTCTGCCACGAGGGGAACAGCGATCGCGAGGGGGAACAGCGCGAGGGCCGTCACGACCGCGCCCTTGAGCACGCCACGGCGGGCGATGCCCGAGTCCTCAGCGCCCTCGGTCAGGGCCTGCACGGCCTCGGCACGGACTGCGTCCGAGCTGCGCTGCGCGTGGCGCTCGTCGACGTGCTCGTGGTCCGACATGAGCGTCTTGGCCCAGTGCACGGCCGCGAGACCGATGCCGAGCAGCGCGAAGGCCAGGCCGAGCCCGATGATGAGGTTCGCCGTACGGATGCCGGCGATGGAGGTGTCCTCCGGCAGGGCGAAGAAGGCGACCAGCATGCCGATGGTGCCGATGATCGAGATCGTGAAGAGGATCACGACCTGCATCTCGGCACGCTTGGCGGCCTGGGGGTCACGGTCTGCCATCCGGCTCTTGTGAGCCGGGATACCCGGATCCTGGAAGCGGTCGAGCTCCTGCCCGCCCTGCTTCGTCAGGTCCGTCGAGTTCTGGTTGTCGCTCACGACGACTTCGCTCCGATCCACACAGCGGCGCCGATCAGCAGGCCGAGCCCGACGATCCACGCCCAGAGGCCCTCGCTGACGGGGCCGAGAGAGCCGAGGTCAAGTCCACCGGCAGAACCCTGGCGCTGGTCGACGAGGAACGCGATGACGTCGCGCTTCTCGTCGGGCGTGATGTTCATGTCGTTGAAGACCGGCATGGACTGCGGGCCGGTCAGCATGGCCTGGTAGATGTTGCGCTCGGAGGTGTCCCACAGCGCAGGGGCGAACTTGCCCTCCGAGAGAGCACCGCCCGCGCCGACGGCGTTGTGGCACATCGCGCAGTTGGTGCGGAAGACGGCCGCGCCGTTCGCGGGGTCGCCGAGCGAGGCGTCGATCTGCTCGTCGGTCGGGATCGCCGGGCCGGCGCCCAGGGACGCGATGTACGCAGCGAGCTGCGCAGTCTGCTCGTCGTCGAACTGGCGCGGCTTCTGGATGGCCTGAGGGCCCTCCATCTGCATGGGCATACGACCGGTCGACACCTGGAAGTCGACAGCGGCCGCACCGACGCCGACGAGGGACGGAACGGTGTCCGAGCCCTCCGCGTTCGGGCCGTGGCAGGTGGCGCAGTTCGCCTGGAAAAGCTTCTGGCCAGTCTCGATGTCCTCAGTGCTGGCGGTGTCAGCGCTGGCTGGACTCGGGGCAAAGGCGGCGTAGACGCCGCCGGTGACCAGCAGCGCCAGCAGCAGCAGCACGACCGGAGCGAAGCGGTGGTGTCTGCGGGCGGCGAGTGCCTTCACGAAATGATCCTCGTCTCGCAAGTGGGGGGTGCAGGGGGCAGGTGTGGTTGTCCGGGCATCGGTGCCGCGGGCGTCACCGCGTCAACGGAGGATGTAGATCACGAAGAACAGCGCGATCCACACGACGTCGACGAAGTGCCAGTAGTAGGACGTCACGATGCCGGTCGTGGCCTCGTGGTGCCCGAAGTTCTTGGCGGAGAAGGACCGGCCGAGAAGGAACAGGAAGGCGATCAGACCACCGACGACGTGGATGCCGTGGAAGCCCGTGGCCATGAAGAAGACCGAGCCGTAGGGGTGCGACGAGATGGTGAGTCCCTCGTGCACGAGCTCGGCGTACTCGTAGATCTGACCACCGATGAAGAACGAACCCATGATGTACGTGAGCGTGATCCACTCGTTCATCCCCCACCGGTTGACCTGGAAGATCGATCCGGTGCGGACGGGCTGGAAGCGCTCCGCCGCGAGGACTCCGAGCTGGCAGGTCACGGAGGACAGGACCAGCACCGACGTGTTGATCACGGCGAAGGGGATGTTGAGCTTCTCGGTCTGAGAAGCCCACTCCTCTGCCGGGATCACCGAGCGTGCGGTGAAGTACATAGCGAACAGTCCAGCGAAGAACATGAGCTCGCTGGCCAGCCACACGATCGTCCCGACCGAAACTGGGTTCGGTCGGTTGACGCTCACGTGCTGGTGGGCGTGGGGGGCAGCCGTTGCGGTCGACACACCAGCCATTATGGCCGACGTCGGAGCGATTTGGGCCATCGAACCGGGGGGTGGCGCGCGGCGAATCTCACAAAGTCTCCAGATCTCCCCACCAAGCCCTGCACTTCGTGACGGATCGCGTTGAAGTGCCATGAAAGGGCGTCATTCCGGGCGTTCTGCGAAGAGTGCGGCCCAGGGAATTTCCTGACGGTGCGCTGGGAATTGCCATGAAACGACGACAATGACCGACGCTCCCGACGGCACGCGAGGCGCCTCGACGGTCGTCTCGCCCTCGCGACGATGCCGGTCGCGGGCGCTGCCCTGTCCGGTGGGCGGACGTGGGACGGTCGCGGCCGGTGCGGGGGGTGCCGTGGCGGGACCCGACGTGCCAAGATGCCGGGGAGCGCTGTGCCCGTCGAGCAGGTGCCGGTCGGCGACCGTGCACCGCGGGCGTGGTGCCACCAGACCCGGCCGGCACCGGTCGGGACCACGTGAGACCCGAACGAGATGGAGGCGACGATGACGTCGACCACGAGCGGCACGACGACCACGTCCCCCGGCAGCGCGCTGTCGGCCCAGGGGACGGCCGTCGAGCCGACCACCGCGCCCCGTGAGGCGCGCGCTCCCCGCATCCTGCTCTACAGCGACGACGCGACCGTCCGCGAGCAGGTCCGGATGGCGGTCGGGCGTCGGGTCCGGGTCGGTGCTCCTGACATCGTCTGGAAGGAGGTCGCGACCGCTCCTGCGGTCGTCGCCGCGGCCGACGCGGGCGGCTGGGACCTCCTCGTGCTCGACGGCGAGGCCGACAAGGCCGGGGGCATGGGGCTGTCCCGTCAGCTCAAGAACGAGATCTACGAGTGCCCTCCCGTTCTGGTCCTCACGGGCAGGCCCCAGGACGGTTGGCTAGCATCGTGGTCGCTCGCCGACGATGCCGTTCCTCGGCCCTTCGACGCGATCGAGCTGCAGCGGGCGATCGTCTCGCTGATCGAATGACCTCATGAAGGGCAGGTCCTGTGACCACGACCCCGGGCAACCCGGCACACGCTTCCTCCGACCCCACGCCGACGGCCACCGTCCTGGTGTCCGAGCAGCCGGAGCCGACGTGGCCCGGGCTCCTCACGGAGCTCATCGCCGGCCATGACCTGAGCGCCGCGCAGACCGCATGGGCCATGGACAGGGTGATGACGGGCGAGGTCAGCCCCGTCCGCCTCGGAGCGTTCCTGATCGCTCTGCGGTCCAAGGGCGAGACGGTCGGTGAGCTGCGGGGCCTCGCGGACTCGATGCTCGCGCACGCCACGCGTTTCCAGGTCGCGGGCCCCTCGGTCGACATCGTGGGGACGGGGGGCGATCGTGCGCACACGGTCAACGTCTCGACGATGGCCGCCGTGGTCATCGCCGGGACCGGGGTGCGCGTCGTCAAGCACGGCAACCGTGCCGCGTCGTCCTCGTCGGGGTCGGCGGACGTGCTCGAGGTCCTGGGCATCCGGCTGGACCAGGCACCCGAGCGCGTGGCCCAGATCGTCGACGAGGTCGGCATCACGTTCTGCTTCGCGCAGGTCTTCCACCCCTCGTTCCGGCACTCGGCGGTCGCTCGCAAGGAGCTCGGCGTACCGACCGCCTTCAACTTCCTGGGGCCGCTCACGAACCCGGCGCAGCCTCGCGCCGCCGCGATCGGGGTGGCCGACGAGCGCATGGCGCCGCTCGTCGCGGGGGTCTTCGCGTCCCGTGGTGCGTCGGCGATCGTCTTCCGCGGCGACGACGGCCTCGACGAGCTGGCGGCGACGGGCACCTCGACGATCTGGGAGGTGCGCGACGGGGCGGTGACCGTCCACTCGCTCGACGCGGCCCGCGACCTCGGTCTCCAGCGGATCACGGTCGAGGACCTGCGCGGGGCCGACGCGGTGTTCAACGCCGAGGTCGCCCGGCGCGTCTTCGCGGGCGACCCGGGCCCCGCGCGAGAGACGGTCCTGCTCAACGCAGCAGCCGCGCTCGTGGCGGACGCGAGCCTGCCGGGGACCGCGGAGGGAACCCTCGTCGAGCGCCTCGCGGCCGGCATGCAGCACGCCGCCACGAGCATCGACTCGGGGGCGGCCGCGGCCGCTCTCGACCGCTGGGTCGCCGCGTCGTCGCGCTGACACGTACCGGTGGGGCGGCCTGCGAGGGCCGCCCCACCGGGGTTCCAGCGGTTCGTCAGGACCGGAGCTGCCTGTGCGGCGCCGCGCGCCGGCTCGTGGTGCGGCGCCCTGCCCGGTCCGCCTCGACCTGCGCGGGTCAGTCGTCCAGGCCGAGGGCGAACGCCTGCTCGAGGTCCACGTCGGAGTACGCGCGGAACGCGATGAACGTCTCGGTGCGCAGCACGCCGTGCACCTTGCTGATCTTGTCGGCGATCACGTCGGCGAGGTCGTCGTGCTCGTTGACGCGCACCATCGCGACGAGGTCCGCCTTGCCGGTCACCGAGTAGACCTCGCTGACACCCTTGAGCGAGGCGACGTGCGAGGCGACCTCCGGGATGAGGTTCGGTTCGGTGTCGATCAGCACGATCGCGGTCAGCATGGGTCCTCCGTCGGGTCCGTGGCACGTGGTTCGCCGGTCGGGGAACCGCTGCCCAATCTAGCCCTGCCGTGGTGGGCGACGCGCTGCGCGGTGCGGGTGCCGTCCGCGAAGGCGCGGGCCGAGCGGACGGGCCACGCGAGCGGGTGGCTGACGTCGACGAGCCGGACCCCTGGCTGCTCGAGCCATCCCAGGACCAGGTCGGCCTCGTGGGGGTGGCACGCGGGCGCGGGCGCCACGGGGGCCGGGACGTCCTCGGCTGTCGCGACGAGCGCGTCGATCGTCGGCCAGGGGTCGGCGCCGGAGGGGGAGAGGCCCGTGGCGGCGAGCCGCGCGTGCCGCACGACCACGATCTCCCAGCGGGAGCCCTCGACGGGGCGGGCAGCGACGAGCTGGGCGCACGCCGCGAGCGGGTGGAGCCGTTGGGCGCGCCCGGCGCCCAGGAGGAAGGCCTCGAGCCGGGAGGTGACGTCGGCGGCCTGCTCGTAGCGCTCGGTCGCGGCGAGCTCGGCGATGCGCGCGGTCAGGTGCTCGACGACGTCGGCCGGGTCGGTGAGCATGGTCGCCCGTGCGCGCCCCGCCACGGCCGGGTAGCCCTGCGGCTCCTGCGCGGTGGTGCACGGAGCGCCGCAGCGTCCCATCTCGGCGAGGGCGCACGCGCTCGCCCCCCGGGCGGGCAGCAGCGGGAGCCGCGAGGTGCACTGGCGCACGGGGAGGGCGTCGTGCAGGGCGTCGATCGCGAGCTGTGCCTGGCGCCGCGACGAGTACGGACCGATGTGCGCGGCGTCCGCGCGCACGTCCTGGACGATCGACAGGCGGGGGTGGTGCTCGCTCGTCAGACGGACCCAGCTCATGCGTTCGGGGAACTTGGACCGACGGTTGTAGCGCGGCGAGTGCTCGGCGATCAGCCGGAGCTCGCGCACCTGGGCCTCGAGCACCGTGGCGCACTCGACCGGCGTGACGGCGTGGGCGATCCGGACCATCTCGGTCATGCGGCCACGCTTCTCCGCGGCCGTGAAGTAGCTGCGCACCCGGCGCCTGATCGACGTCGAGGTGCCCACGTAGAGGACCTCCTCGCCGGGACCACGGAACATGTAGACACCTGGCCCGTCGGGTAGTCCGTCGGCGAGCGTGCGCTTGCGCCGGACGTCGGCCGGGACCGGGTCGGTCGCGGTCGCGAGGTCCTCGAGGTGCGTGACCCCGAACGGCGCCATGCGTTCGAGCAGCGCGTGCAGCACGTCGACCGTCGCGCGCGCGTCGGCCAGCGCGCGGTGCTCGGGGGTCACGGTCGCGTGGAAGAGCGAGGCCAGGGTCGAGAGCTTGTGGTTGGGGGCCTCGTCGCGGGTCACGACGCGTCGCGCGAGCGGCACGGTGTCGAGGACCTGGTTGCCCGGCCACTCGTAGCCCGCGTCCCGGGCGGCGGCCTTGAGGAAGCCGATGTCGAACGGCGCGTTGTGCGCGACGAG
This sequence comes from Oerskovia enterophila, assembly GCF_044748475.1. Taxonomy (NCBI): domain Bacteria; kingdom Bacillati; phylum Actinomycetota; class Actinomycetes; order Micrococcales; family Cellulomonadaceae; genus Oerskovia; species Oerskovia enterophila. Next base: position 252,750 of record NZ_JBIVFZ010000003.1, on the reverse strand, counting down.
CACCGCGCCGCGGGAGAACTCCAGGAAGCTGGGCAGCACGGCCTCGATGGGTGGGGCGGTCGCGACCATCCCCGTGGTGATCCCCGTGAGGCGCGCGATGAACGCGGGGACCGGGGTACCGGGGTTGACGAGGGTCTGGAACTCGCCGAGCACCTCGCCGCCGCGGACCTTGACCGCCCCGATCTCCGTGATCCCGGCCGAGGCGGGCGAGCCGCCCGTCGTCTCGAGGTCCACGACCACGAAGGTCACGTCCTGCAGGGGCGTACCGAGCTCGTCGAGCCCGAGCTGGACCGGAGCGGCTCCCTCGACCGCCGTGGGCGTGAAGGCGTGGACCGAGAGCAACCGGGTCCCGCCCGGCGCGGGCGGTCGGCGTGGTGCGTCCCGGGTGGGGACGGTCGTGGACGACATGGGGTGAAGGTAGCCGCGGGCACTGACACGTCCGTCCGCGCGATGCATGATCGCTGCCCGTAGTGTGGACCCATGGATGGGACGAGTCGGGACAAGAAGGACACACCGCATCGGTCGGACGACGCGCCGCCCGACCCGCTCGTCGTCCCCTCCGTCGTCCGCACCCAGCTCCTCGAGCTCTCCGCGCGTGTCCTGGGCACCTGGGAGCCGTCGACCGTCCCGGTGCCCCTGCGCAGGGTCCGCACGTTCGCGCCACGCCGGCGCGCGGTGTCGGGCGCGGCGCCGCTGTGGCAGGCGCTCGAGACCAGTGCGTCGTTCCGGCACGCGGTCGCGGCCGCGTGGAGCACCGCGCACCCGCGGGAGGCGCGAGCCCTCCGGCCCGACGGCGGCACGTCGGCGGCAGGCGACGCCGCCCAGGGCGCGGCGGGCGCGGGAGGCGGGGCGCGCGGCGACGCCGCGCCCGAGGCGGCGGAGGCCCTGGTCCCCACCCCCACGTCGGACGACTCGAGCACGACGACAGGTACGGCTCCCGCGCGGGACGGGGGCTCCGCCGTCGGGCAGGGGGAGGGCGAGGGAGCGCGGGCCGCGAGCGACCTCGTGGAGCTGGCCGTCGGCGCGTTCCTCCTGCGACCCGACGGCTGGGAGGCCCACCTGGCCCGCGCGGCCGAGGCCCTCGAGGCGCAGGCCGAGGCGCAGCGCCGCGCGCTGGAGGCCGAGCGCGCCGCGGGGGAGCGCGACCGGGCCGTCGCGGAGCTCGCCGCGGCCCAGGAGGCAGCGGCGGCGGACCGCGCAGCGCTCGAGGAGGCGCGGGCCGAGATCGCGACCCTGCGTCGGCAGGAGCGCAAGCTCCGCTCGGACGCCGACCGTGCCCGCGCCGAGGCGCGGTCAGCGCTCGCCGAGGCTGCCGCGCGCACCGAGGCTGCCGAGGCGCTCGCGGCCCGGGCCGCCGACGAGCGGCGCGAGGCGTCGGTCGCGCTCGACCGGGCGCACGCGGCCCGGGACGAGGCGCGCACGCTCACGCACACCGGTGCCGAGCTGGCCAACGCGCGCGCCCGGCTCCTGCTGGAGACGGTCGTGGACGCGGCCGTCGGGCTCCGTCGCGAGCTCGGGATCCCGCCGACCACGCTCCGCCCGGCCGACACCGTCGCTCCCGCGGACAGCGCAGGTGCCCCGGGGGTCCCCGGCCGCACCCGGCCCGGGTCGCGCGGGCGTGCCGGGGACGATCCCGCGCTGCTCGACGACGTCCTGGCCGTCCCCCAGATGCACCTGATCGTCGACGGGTACAACGTGACCAAGACCGGCTTCGGTGCGCTGACCCTCGCGCAGCAGCGCCGCCGTCTCGTGGACGGGCTCGTGCGCGTCGCGTCGCGCACGGGGGCCGAGGTCACGTGCTGCTTCGACGGCCAGGACCTGGGCCACCTGCCGCCCGCGAGCACCCGCGGGGTACGCGTGCTGTTCACGTCGGGCGAGATCGCCGACCACCTGATCCGCCGGCTCGTCGCGGCCGAGCCGGAAGGCCGGCCCGTCGCGGTCGTCACGAGCGACCGGGAGGTCGCGGACGACGTCCAGGCCATGGGGGCCGTGGCGATCGGGTCGCCCGCGCTCGTCGCGCGGCTCGCGCGGCTCTGAGAGCGGGGACCGCGGACAGCAGGACGGCCGGCCCCCCTCGTGGGGACCGGCCGTCCTGCTGTGCGCTCTCCGTGCGGATCAGTGGGCGGCAGCACCCGCGTAGATCGCGTCGACCTCGACCGAGAAGTCCTGGAGCACGACGTTGCGCTTGACCTTGAGCGAGGGCGTCAGGTAGCCGTTCTCGACCGTGAAGTCCGTCGTCAGGATCGTGAACTTGCGGATGGACTCGGCGCGCGAGACGGCCTTGTTGGCGCGGTCCACGGCGGTGTCGAGCGCTGCGAGGACGTCGACGTCGATCGCCGCGGCCTCGACGGTCATGGGCTCCTTGCCGTGCATCGCGAGCCACCCGGGCAGGCCCTCGGGATCGATCGTCATGAGCGCGCCGATGAACGGCTGCCCGTCCCCGACGACCACGCACTGGCTGACAAGGGCGTGCGCACGGATGCGGTCCTCGAGCACGGCCGGGGCGACGTTCTTGCCGCCGGCGGTCACGATGATCTCCTTCTTGCGGCCCGTGATGCGCAGGAACCCGTCGGCGTCGAGCGAGCCCAGGTCGCCCGTGCGGAACCAGCCGTCGACGAACGCGTCCTGCGTGGCCTGCGGGTTGTTGTGGTACCCGCGGAACACGTGGTGGCCCTTGAGGAGGATCTCGCCGTCCTCGGCGATCCTGGCCCCGCAGCCCGGGAGCTGGGGCCCGACGGTGCCGATCTTGGTCGCGGTCGGACGGTTCACCGACGTCGGCGCGGTGGTCTCGGTCAGGCCGTAGCCCTCGAGGATGCGCACGCCGATGCCGCGGTAGAAGTGTCCGAGCCGCTCGCCGAGCGGGGCGCCGCCCGAGACGGCCCACTTGGTCTGCCCGCCGAGCGCCGCGCGCAGCTTCTTGTAGACGAGCGCGTCGGCGACCTTGTGCTGGAGCTTGAGACCGATGCCCGGGCCCTTGGGGTCGTCCAGGGCGCGGGAGTAGGCGATCGCGGTCGCGGCGGCCCAGTGGAAGATCTTGACCTTGCCACCGGCGGCGGCCTTCTGCTCCGAGGAGTTGTAGACCTTCTCGAACACGCGAGGGACCGAGAGGATGTACGTCGGCTTGAACTCGCCCAGGTCCTCGAGGAGGGTCTTGGTGTCCGGGGTGTGCCCGAGGACCGTGCCGCCCGCCACGACGAGCACGCCGATGAAGCGCGCGAACACGTGCGCCAGGGGCATGAACAGCAGCGTGCGACCGTTCGCCTCGGCGAAGACCTCGGGCAGCGCCTTCACGGCGTTGACGGTCAGCGAGTAGAAGTTCTCGTGCGTGAGCTCGGCGCCCTTGGGCCGTCCCGTGGTGCCCGAGGTGTAGATGATGGTCGCGACGTCCGCGAGGTTCGCGAGGCCGCGACGGCGGGCGATCTCGTCGTCGCTGACGTCCTTGCCCGCCTCCTTGAGCGCGGCGATCCCGCCGTCGTCGATCACGAACACCTGGCCCAGCTCGGGCGCCTGTGCCCGGACCTCCTCGACCGTGGCGGCGTGCGCGGGGGACTCGACCACCAGCAGCCTGACCCCCGCGTCCGAGAGGATCCACTGGACCTGCTCGGCGCTCGAGGTCTCGTAGAGCGGCACGGGCACCGCTCCCGCGGCCCACGTGGCCCAGTCGAGCAGGGTCCACTCGTAGCGGGTGCGGGACATGATGCCGACGTGCTCGCCGGGCTGGATGCCCAGGGCCACGAGGCCCTTGGCGACGGAGACGACGTCGGCGTCGACCTCCCGTGCGGTCAGTGTCTTCCAGGGGGCGCCCGGCCCGCTCTTGACCTCGACCATCGGCTGGTCGGGCCCGGCCGCGACACGGCTGGCGAAGAGGTCGTTGAGGTTGTCGAGGGGATCGACATCGATGATGCGCGGTGCGCTGAACTCGTCCATGCTGGCTCCAGTGGCAGAAGTCGACGGTGTGAGAACACTACCCACAGGTCGGAAGTGTCGTTGACCGCCTCCGAGTCGGTACTCTTCATGGTGCTGTGCGCTGTTGCGCAAGATTTCAGGCCGTACCTGGGCGAACGCCGGGATCGACCGACGATCGGAGCCGACGGACGTACGCAGAACCGATGCCGAGGCGGTGCACAACCGTTACCGGCGGGTGTTCCCATCCTGTGAGTTCCAGACCGCTACGTGAGTGAGGACCTGACATGCATGCCATCGGAGTCGACATCGGCGGAACGAAGATCGCCGCGGGTGTGGTCGACGAGAACGGCAAGATCCTTGCGCAGACGCGTCGCGACACCGAGCCCGACGACGTCGCGAGCATCGACGCAGCGGTCGCCGACGTGTACGCCGAGCTGTCCAAGGAGTTCGAGGTCGAGGCCATGGGCCTGGCCGCAGCCGGCTTCGTGAGCCCCGACCGCACGTCGGTCCTCTTCGCCCCCAACATCGCGTGGCGCGAGTACCCGCTGGCCGACAAGGTCCGCGCGCTGATCGGCGACGACGACGTGAAGATCGTCGTCGAGAACGACGCCAACGCCGCGGGCTGGGCCGAGTTCCAGTTCGGCGCGGGACGCGACGCCTCGGACATGCTCATGCTCACGGTCGGCACGGGGCTGGGCGGCGCGATCATCGTCGACCGCAAGCTCGTGCGCGGTCGCTGGGGTGTGGCGGCCGAGGTCGGGCACATGCGCGTCGTGCCCGGCGGGCACTACTGCGGGTGCGGCCACGAGGGCTGCTGGGAGCAGTACGCGTCGGGCAGCGCGCTCGTGCGCGACGGCCAGGCCGCGCTCATCGCCCAGCCGGACCGGGCTGCCGCGCTGCTCGAGCTCGCGGGCGGCGACGCCTCCAAGCTCAACGGCCCCCAGATCACGCAGGCCGCGCAGGACGGCGACGAGCTCGCGATCGAGCTGCTCGCAACCCTCGGCCGGTGGATCGGCGAGGGTGCAGCCTCGGTCACGGCGCTGCTCGACCCCGAGCTGATCGTCATCGGCGGTGGCGTCGGCGCAGCCGGCGACCTGCTGCTCCAGCCGGTGCGCAAGGCGTTCGCCGACCAGCTCTCGGCTCGTGGGCACCGCCCCGAGGCGCAGATCGACCTCGCCCAGCAGGGCAACGAGGCCGGCATCGTCGGCGCCGCGGACCTCGCTCGCAGCTAGTCGCATCGCCTCTGTCACGGGAACGGCCCACGACCTCTGCACGAGGTCGTGGGCCGTCGGGCTGCTCGGTCGGCCGTCCTGTCAGGGAAGATGGCCGGTCGGTCGTCCCGCCCGGGTGCGCAGCGCACCCGGGGCGCGCGACGTCGTCGGGCACGGGAGGGCACGACCCGGCGCCGCCCGGACCCCTGCCGCGGTGCGTGCGGGGCGCGGATCGTCAGACGACGGCGCCCGGCCCCGCACGGTCGTCCTCACGGCGGTGGGGCATGCGCCACACGAGCACCGCGAGCCCGACCAGGAACAGGCCGCCCGCGACCTGGGCCACGATCGTCGGGAACGGGCGGAGCACGACCATCCCGACGAGCAGGAGGATCGGGATGCCGGCGACCAGGCCCCAGGCCATGGTGAGCAGCGGGTCGCGGCCCATGCCGATGTCCGGGTCCGGGGGAGTGAAGTGGCTCTCGGCCTCCTCGAGGTCCTCGACCTCGGGCGTGGCCGGCCAGTCCCGGGGGCCGGCCGGGCCCTGGACCCAGGGCGCGACCGGGAACGTCTCGTGCAGGTCGCGCGGGGCCGAGGGGCGCGCGTCGGGCCCGGACGGGCCGGGACCCGCCTCGGCGACGGCCGACTCCGCCGCGGCCGAGACGTCCGAGAGGTCCGCCACGATGTCGGCCCAGCGGGCCTCGACGTCGGGGAGGTCGTCCTTCGGCGTGGTCGGCTGGTCGTCGGTCGGCTCGATCGCGTCGTCCTTCCCGTCGTTCTCGTCCTGCGGTCCTGCATTCGGTGCGGCCATGGGGTTCACTCTAGAGTCGGAACCGCAGCCCGTGTTCGCGGGGTGCTCCAAGGAGGAACGTTGTTCTACTGGTTCATGAAGCAGGTGATGGTCGGCCCCCTGCTCCGGCTGCTGTACCGTCCGTGGACGCGCGGCGTCGACAACGTCCCCGACGAGGGCGGAGCGATCCTCGCGAGCAACCACCTCGCGGTCATCGACTCCTTCATCCTGCCCCTCGTGCTGAACCGCAAGGTCCAGTTCCTCGGGAAGTCCGACTACTTCACGGGCAAAGGCGTCAAAGGGCGTCTGACGGCCGGGTTCATGCGGGGCGTGGGCACCATCCCCGTCGACCGTGCGGGCGGCAAGGCCAGCGAGGCCGCGCTCAACACGGGCCTGCGGGTCCTGGGCGACGGCGAGCTGTTCGGCATCTACCCCGAGGGCACGCGCAGCCCCGACGGGCGCCTGTACCGCGGCAAGACCGGCGTGGCCCGCCTCGCGCTCGAGTCCGGCGCGCCCGTCGTCCCGGTCGCGATGATCGGCACCAACATCGCCCAGCCCATCGGCAAGGTGATCCCCAAGCCCATGCGGATCGGGATCGTGATCGGCGAGCCGCTCGACTTCAGCCGCTACAAGGGCATGGAGAACGACCGCTTCATCCTGCGCGCCGTCGCGGACGAGATCATGTACGCGATCATGAGCCTGTCGGGCCAGGAGTACGTGGACATCTACGCCGCGACGGCCAAGGCGCGCCTCGCGGCCGGACCCGCCGCTACCACACCGCCGGCCTCGCCCGCAGCGCCGGGCGGCAGGCCGGTCCCGGACGTCCAGGTGCCGGAACCGCCGCAGGAGGACCCCGCGCCGTCAGTAGACTGAGGGAGCAGGCCGTCCCGCTGCCCCGGGGGATCCCCGGCGTCGATCGACGCAGGCACGGCGGCATCCTTCAACGAGAGGCTCCTTTGCTATGTCTGATCGTCGGCAGGTTCGTCGCGTCGCACTCCTGACGGCCGGTGGTTTCGCCCCGTGCCTGTCCTCCGCCGTGGGCGGTCTGATCGAGCGCTACACCGAGCTCGCCCCCGAGGTCGAGATCATCGCCTACCAGCACGGCTACCACGGCCTGCTGACCGGCAACAAGATCGTCGTCGACGAGGAGACCCGGAAGAACGCGGGCATCCTGCACCGCTTCGGTGGCTCGCCGATCGGCAACTCGCGCGTCAAGCTCACCAACGCGAAGGACTGCGTCAAGCGCGGCCTCGTCCAGGAGGGCCAGGACCCGCTGCAGGTCGCCGCGGAGCAGCTCAAGGCCGACGGCGTCGACGTCCTGCACACCATCGGTGGCGACGACACCAACACGACCGCGGCGGACCTCGCGGCCTACCTGCACGAGAACGACTACGAGCTCACGGTCGTGGGCCTGCCCAAGACGATCGACAACGACGTGATCCCGATCCGTCAGTCGCTCGGTGCGTGGACCGCCGCCGAGGAGGCCGCGGGCTTCGCGCGCAACATCATCGGCGAGCACCGCTCGGGCCCGCGCATGCTGATCGTGCACGAGGTCATGGGCCGTCACTGCGGCTGGCTGACCGCCGCCTCGGCCGCCGAGTACCGCAAGTGGCTCGACACGCAGGAGTGGGTCCCGGGCATCGGCCTGACCAAGGAGCGGTGGGACATCCACGCGGTGTTCGTCCCCGAGCTCGCGCTCGACATCGAGGCCGAGGCCGCGCGTCTGCGCACCGTCATGGACGAGGTCGGCAACGTCAACATCTTCCTGTCCGAGGGCGCGGGCATGAACGAGATCGTCGCGCAGCTCGAGGCGTCGGGCGAGACGGTCGAGCGCGACCCGTTCGGCCACGTCAAGCTCGACACCATCAACCCGGGTGCCTGGTTCGCCAAGCAGTTCGCGGAGAAGCTCGGCGCCGAGAAGACCATGGTCCAGAAGTCGGGCTACTACTCGCGCGCCGCGGCCGCGAACGCCGAGGACCTGCGCCTCATCAAGTCGATGACGGACCTCGCCGTGGACTGCGCGTTCAAGGGCGAGTCGGGCGTGATCGGCCACGACGAGGAGAACGGCGACCGCCTGCGCGCGATCGAGTTCCCGCGCATCGCGGGCGGCAAGGCGTTCGACGTCTCCCAGCCGTGGTTCGGCGACCTGCTGGGCGAGATCGGCCAGCCGCTCGTGCCCGCTGCTCCCACGGCGCACTGATCCGCTGATGGCGACCACGACCGGCGCGGAGATCACCCAGGGACTGGACGCGTTCCGTTCCCTCGTCGCGCAGCAGCAACCCACGTGGCCCGACGCCGCGGCCCTCGCGGACGTGTCCGCGCGGCTCGCGGCCTCCGCGCCGCTCGTGGTCCCCTCGGAGGCCGACACCCTGCGCTCGCGGCTCGCCGCCGCGGGCCGGGGTGAGGCCTTCCTCCTGCAGGGCGGTGACTGCGCCGAGACGTTCGCGGACGCCAACGCCCTGCGCATCCGCAACAAGGTCCGCACCATCCTGCAGATGGCCGTGATCCTGACGCACGGCGCGAGCATGCCTATCGTGAAGATGGGTCGGCTCGCGGGGCAGTACGCCAAGCCGCGCAGCTCGAACGACGAGACGCGCGAGGGGGTCACGCTGCCCGCGTACCGCGGCGACATGGTCAACGGGCACGCCTTCACGACCGAGGACCGCGTCCCGGACCCCGAGCGGCTCATGCAGGCCTACCGGATCTCGTCGGCGACCCTCAACGTGGTTCGGGCGTTCACGGGTGGCGGTTTCGCCGACCTGCGACAGGTGCACGAGTGGAACCGCGGCTTCATGCGCAACCCCGCATACGCGCGCTACGAGAGCACGGCCGCGGAGATCGACCGTGCGATCCGCTTCATGAAGGCGTGCGGGGTCGACTTCGACGCGCTGCGCACGGTCGAGTTCTTCGTGAGCCACGAGGCGCTCATCCTCGACTACGAGCGCTCGCTCACGCGCATCGACTCGCGCTCGGGCAACGCGTACGACACCTCGGGGCACTTCCTGTGGATCGGTGAGCGCACGCGCCAGCTCGACGGCGCGCACGTGGACTTCCTGTCGCGCGTGGCCAACCCGATCGGGGTCAAGCTCGGTCCCGCCACGGCTCCCGACGACGCGCTGCGCCTGATCGACAAGCTCAACCCGGACGCGATCCCGGGCCGGCTGACGTTCATCACGCGCATGGGAGCGGGTCGGATCCGCGACGCGCTGCCCGCGCTCGTCGAGGCCGTGCGCGAGTCCGGCGCCCCCGTCACGTGGGTCACGGACCCCATGCACGGCAACACCATCACCTCGGACAGCGGGTACAAGACGCGCCGCCTCGAGGACGTCCTGGACGAGGTCCGCGGCTTCTTCGAGGTCCATCGCTCGCTCGGCACGGTGCCCGGCGGACTGCACGTCGAGCTCACGGGCGACGACGTGACCGAGGTGCTGGGCGGCAGCGAGGAGATCGACGACGCGGGGCTGGCCCTGCGTTACGAGACCCTCGTGGACCCGCGCCTGAACCACCAGCAGTCGCTCGAGATGGCCTTCCAGGTCGCGGAGATGCTCCAGGCGCGCTGAGCCGGCGTCCGCTCACGACCGGGCCCGAGGCCCGGGAAGACCCACGCAGCCCGACGGCGGCGCACCCGCAGGTGCGCCGCCGTCGGGCTGTCTCGTGCCGGGGGAGAGGGAGTGTGCGAGGTCGAGGGGCCCGGAGGGGGCTCGCGAACGGCCAGGTGGCCGAGCCGGGGTCAGAAGACCGAGCAGGGTCCGGAGACCGAGCCGATCAGAAGACCGAGCACGTCAGAAGACGTTGACGACGACCGTCGACCCCTTGGGCGCGGTCTTCCCGGCCCCGCCCTCGGGTGACTGGGCGTAGACGATGTTGAGCGGGCTGATGCCCTGCGGGTGGCGCACCTCGACGACGAAGCCCGCGTCCGTGAGCATCTTCTCGGCCTCGGTGACGTTGCGCCCGTAGGTGTTGGGGATCTCGACGAGCGGTGGGCCGAGCGAGACGACGAGCGCGACCTTGTCACCGCGGTGACCCTCGCTCCCGTTCTCGGGGGTCTGGCTGATGACGAGCCCCGCGGCGACCGTCTCGGAGTAGTCGTCGGTCGAGCTCGGGTCGAGGCCGAGGTCGGTGAGGGCCTTGAGCGCGGCCTCCTTCTCGAGCCCCACGACCTGCGGGACCGTCACGGGGGCAGGCCCCTGGGAGACCGTCAGCTGGACGACGGTGCTGTGGGGCTGCGAGCTGCCCTCGGGCACCGAGACGGCGAGCACGTCGCCCGCGGGCATGTTGTCGCTGTAGTCCTCGACCGGGTCGCCGACCTCGAAGCCCGCGGCCTCGAGGGCAGCGGTCGCCGAGTCAGCCGTGGTCCCGACGAGCCCGGTCGGGACGTCGAGCATCTTGACCCCGAGCGAGACCAGCAGGTTCACGGCACCGTCCTTGCGGACCTTGCCGCCCGCGGGGGGATCGGTCGAGATCACCGTGCCGGCCGGGAAGCTGTCGTCGTAGGCCTCCTTGACCGTGCTGCGCAGGTCGACCGCCCGGAGCGTCGTCTCGGCCTCGGCCTGCGTCGCGCCCACCAGGTTCCCGGGGACGGCCGTGTAGGCGCCCGGGCCGCTGAGGAACCACCAGGACGCGCCGACAGCGGCCCCGGCGAGGAACAGGACGACCACGAACCACCACCAGCCGGCACGCCGACGGCGTGACCGGGGTGAGGGGGTGCCGTCGTCGGGGCCGTCGACCGCCAGGTCGCCGCGCGACATCGCGAGCGTGTGCTGCACGCCGTCGCCCTGGGCCGACGTCGTGACCAGGTGAGCGGTCGACGCGGGCCCGATGTCTGTGAGGACGGTCGTGGGGGTCGAGTCGGGCTGGGCGGGCGCGAGGGAGCCGGCCTGCCTGTCCAGGGCGGCGCGAGACGCGCCGGCGGTCGCGGCCCCCACCGCGGCGACCGAGGCCAGCACCGCCGTCGCGCCGGAGTCCGGGCTCTTTCGGTCCGTGCCTGCCGTGCCTGCCGTGCCGCTGCTCGCGGAGACCGATCGCCGGTCGAGGACGGCCGGGTCGAGCGCTGCCCGGGTCTGGCGCACCAGGGTCAGGGCCGCCCCGGCGTCGACCGGCCGGTCGTCGGGTGTGCGCGCCGCGAGGGCGCAGACCAGCACGTCGAGCTCGGCGGGGAGCCATGGTTCGACGTCGGAGGGTGGCGGCACGTCGGAGTTGACGTGCTGGAAGGCGACCTGCAGCGGGGTCTCGCCCGTGTAGGGGAGGCGGCCCGTGAGCATCTCGTAGGCCATGACACCGACCGCGTACACGTCCGTCCGTGCGTCGCAGCGGCCCGACGTGATCAGCTCGGGGCCGAGGTAGGCGACTGTGCCGAGGATGGTGCTGGTCGCGGTCGACGCGGCCTCCGTCACGGCACGCGCGAGACCGAAGTCCGCGACCTTGACGTGCCCGGACGCGTCGATCAGGACGTTCTCCGGCTTGACGTCGCGGTGGACCAGGCCCTTGCGGTGGGCCGCGGCCAGGGCGTCCAGGATCTCCTCGAGCAGCTCGAGGGTGCGGCCCACGGCCAGCACGCGCTCGTCCTGCAGGACGTGGCGGAGCGTCGTGCCCGGTACGTACTCCATGGTCAGGTAGCTGGTCTCGCCGTCGATCCCCTGGTCGTAGACGGCGACCACGCCCGCGTGGGTCAGGCCCGCCGCGGCCCGCGCCTCGCGCCGGAAGCGCGAGACGAACTCCGCGCCGTCCGAGCCCTCGGCCAGGTGGGGGTGCATGACCTTGAGCGCGACCTCGCGGTCGAGTCGTCGGTCCAGCGCCAGGTACACCGTGGCCATGCCGCCACGGGCGATCTTGGACACGACCTCGTACCGCCCGTCGACCAGGCGGCCGACGAACGGATCAGTCGTCACAGTTGCCACGTGGGAAGTCTAGGCGTCCTGGGACGTGGAACCGGTGAGGCGCCGCATCGTGGTGGTGGGGGTCGTGCGGACGGATCGTGAGCGACGGGGGGCGGGCGCCGTGCCCGGAGCCACGTACGCTGGTCCCGTGACTGATGTGACTGACCTCGAGCAGCTCGTTCCCGAGTGGCTGACCCTTCCCCAACTCGCCGAGGTGCTCGGCACGACCGTGACGCAGGCCCGCAGCATCGTCCAGGACCGGCGCGTCGTCGGCGTCAAGCGTGGCGAACGCACCTCGTTCCAGATCCCCGCGGCCTTCGTGGTCCCGGCGCACCGCGCCAACCCGGCCAACGTGGCGCCCGCCCCCGAGAACCCCGAGGACGGGCGCCACGTGGTGCTCATGTCCGTGCAGGGCACGGTCGCGGTCCTCACCGACTTCGGTTTCACCGACGCGGAGATCATCGAGTGGCTCTTCAGCCCGGACGAGGCGCTCGGGACGTCGCCCATGGAGGCGCTGCTCGCCGGACGCAAGGCCGAGGTGCGTCGGGTCGCCCAGGCGCTGCTCTGACCTCCTGACGCCCGGCGCCGCTCGGCGGTGACGCGCACCGTCGAGCGGCGACCGTCGGACGCGCGCCGCCGGAGGCGCAGCGCGGGCCGGTCGGTGTCCGACGCCGACGCGCCGAGCCTCAGGCCGTGCGCTGCACCGCGGCGCGCGCGAGCTCGGCGACCACCTCGGCACCCGGCGCCGCGAGGTCGGCTGCGTCGAGCGCCGCGAAGGCCTGCTCGCTCAGCTCGTCGATGAGCCGCTCGACCGCCGCGACCGCGCCGGTCTCGACCAGCAGCCCACGCAGCGTGTCGACCGTGGCCAGGTCCAGCGCGGGGTCGCCCAGAGCACCCAGCAGCAGCTCGCGCTGGGCAGGCGTCGCGGTCCGCAGCGCCCGCGAGACCAGCACGGTCCGCTTGCCCTCGCGCAGGTCGTCCCCGGCGGGCTTGCCCGTCGTGGACGGGTCGCCGAACACTCCCAGCAGGTCGTCGCGGAGCTGGAACGCCTCGCCGATCGGCAGACCGTAGGTGGGGACCGCCGCGAGGCGGTCGGGGGAGGCGCCCGCGAGGGCCGCCCCCAGCGCGAGCGGGTGCTCGACCGAGTACCGCGCCGACTTCGAGCGGATCACCGCGCGCGCCCTGGCCTCGTCGGCGTCGAGGTCCTGGCCCCACGGCACGGCCTGCGCGAGCACGTCGAGGTACTGCCCGACCGTGACCTCGGTCTGCATGTCGTCGAACAGCGTCCGGGTCCGCAGCGCGACGTCCTCGGGGACCCCGACGAGCGCCCCACGGATCTCCGCCTGGCTCCCGATGAGGCACAGGTCGCCGAGCAGGATCGCGGCCGACGAGCCGTACTGGACGTCGCTGCCGGACCAGGCCGCGTCGCGGTGCCGCGCCGCGAACGCCCGGTGTGCGGCGGGACGGCCGCGCCGGGTGTCGGAGTTGTCCATGACGTCGTCGTGGAAGAGCGCGGCCGCCTGGAAGAGCTCGAGCGCGGCGCCCGTCCGGACGGCCGCGCGCCGGCGTCCGTCGTCGACCTGGCCGCCGTGCGCGCGCCAGGACCAGTAGCAGAAGGCGGCTCGCAGCCGCTTGCCGCCCGTGAGCAGGTCGGCGGTCGCCTGGGCGAGCGGTGCGGCGTCCTCGCCGATCGCGGCGAGCTGGGCCCGCTGGGCGTCGAGGAAGGCGCTGAGAGCCGCGTCGACGTCGGGGCGGAGGTTCTCGCGGTCGACGGGCAGGGAGGCGGGCGCAGGGGCGTCAGCAGGCATGACCGCAGCCTAGGTCACGCGGGAGGCGCGACCTGCCCGCTGACCGTCACGAGCCGGGCGTCCTCTGTGTCGAGGACGCCCACGAACAGGGTCTCGGTCGCGCCCTCGGGCGTCGCCCGGTTGAACGCGGCCTGGCCGCTCAGGCCGCCCGTCGAGGAGCCCTCGACCGCGGTGAAGCCCGCCGCGGCCATCGCCTGCGAGTAGAAGTCGAGGACCTCTTGGACCGAGGCGGTCGACGCGAGGTTGAGCGTGACCTGGCGCAGGGGCTGGCCCTCGACGTCGGCCGCGGAGCTCGCGAGGACCTGCGCCTCGGGCGGGACGGGGACGACGTCGGCCGGGAAGCCCGCGACGAGCGAGCCAGCGACGGAGCTCTCGTCGAACGAGGGCATGTCGGCAACGGGGGACAGGCCCTCGGGAGCCGGGGCGGAGGCATCGCCCGACGGCGTCGCGCCCGTGCCTCGGTCGGGTCCGGTCGGAGAGTCGGCGGGGGCCGAGCAGCCCGCGAGCAGACCGAGCGCGAGGCAGGCTGCGGCAGCGGTCGCCCCCACGGTCCGGGGGCGATCGATCGAGTCAGGTGGACGACGCACCCCCACACCGTAGTCAGTGCGCGGTACGTGGCTCGACCACAGCCCACGCCGGCCCGGCCCGATGTCCACAGCCGTGCCCGCCCTCTCCTCAGGACGCCGGTCGCGCGGTGGGATGAGCGACATGACGACCACGATCCGGGCCCGCGGGCCCCGCGAGCTTCTCGCCTACGTCCCCTTCCGGCTCGGGTACCGCCCCGCCGACAGCGCGGTCCTGATCAGCCTGCGCGCCCCGCGCGGCCGGGTGGGCCTGGTCGCCCGTACGGACCTGGCCGACCTCGCGGACCTCGAGCACGGCCCGCAGGTCGCCCGCACGCTCGTGTCCCACCTGTGCGCCGACGGTGCACGGCGCGCGGTGCTCGTCGTGTACACCGACGTGGACCTGCGCGCGGGCGGCGCCCCGGCGGCCCGTGAGCGTGCGGCGGTCGAGCACTGCCGGGAGGCCGCCGAGGACTTCCTCGGCGACCTCGAGGTCTGGGTCGTGGGCCCGCGGGGGTACTCCTCGCTCGACTGCCTCGACGAGGCGTGCTGCCCCGCGGCAGGCAGGCCCCTCACCGACCTCGAGTCCACCCAGGTCGGCGCGCACATGGTCCTTGCGGGGGCTGCGGTCGCGCCCTCCCGGGCCCACTCCTTCGCGATCCCGGTCGTCGAGCCCGCGCTGCGCCGTCGGGCGGTCCGGGCCTCCGCGCGCTGGCGCGCCGACCGCGAGAAGGCGCTCGCGGTCGGCGGGGACGCCGCAGCCCGCTGGCGGGCCGGAGGGCTCGAGGCGTGGCGGTCCGCGGTCGCGGTCGCCGACCGGCGCGAGGGTGGGGGCGAGACAGTGCTTCCGCCCGCCCTCCTGGGACGACTCGAGGCGGCGCTCGAGAGCATCCCGGTCCGGGACGCCGTCCTGCTCTCGTTCGCCGCGGGCACCGAGGACGTCGCGCGCCTCACCGCGACCGCCGTCCCGGGACCGCGGGTCGAGGCGGGGACCGCCTCGGCCATCGCGGCGATGGTCGACCCCGCGGTCGGGCTCCCGCCGGACCCGGACGTCGTGCGGAGCGCACGCACGGTCCTCGAGGCCGTCGTGGGAGCCGGCCGCACGGGGCGACAGGCGCCGGCGCTCACGCTCCTCGCCCTCCTCGCCTGGTGGGAGGGCGACGGCGGGCTCGCCGCGGACCGGCTCGGGAGGGCGCTCGACGCGGATCCCGCCTACCGGCTCGCGCTGCTCGTGAGGAGCGCGCTCGAGGTGGGGCTCGCGCCGGGTTGGGCCCGCGCCGAGGCAGGTGTCGCGAGGTGAGGATCCACGGGCGTTCCGGTACCGTCGCACCTGCCGGGGTGGTCCCGGTCCGCAGCCCGGGAGCAGCCCGTCCTGCGCGCGCCAGCAGGCATGCCTCAGGCATGACGGAGGAATCCCATGACAGTCGTTGTCGGCTACCTGTCCACCCCCGAGGGGCGCGAGGCGCTCGGCACGGCCGTCGACGAGGCGATCAGCCGTCGGAGCGAGCTCCTGGTCGTCGTGAGCGACAAGGACGGCCGGTCCCTCCCCGAGCAGGTCGAGGAGCGGCTCGCGGACATCGCCCGGATCACGGCGCCGCTCGACGAGGCGGGGATCGCTCACCAGGTCGTGACGGGCACGGGCGAGGTCGCGGAGGACCTGGTGTCGACCGCGGAGACCCATGGTGCCGGCCTGATCGTCATCGGTCTGCGGCGGCGGAGCCCGGTCGGCAAGCTCATCCTCGGGTCCAACGCCCAGCGCATCCTCCTGGACGCTCCCTGCCCGGTGCTCGCGGTCAAGCCCCACCGACCCTGACACGGCTCGCAGGACCCGTGAGGCGTCGCCCGGACGGCCGCGACGCGCGCGGGCAGGAGGGTGTGACCAGGACCATCGTCGGGGGGAATCTTCCGCGGCTCCGGTGCGTTGACCAGGGGACGACAGCAGCGGAGTGGACGTGTGCAGGCCCGTTGGCGGCAACTCACCCGCGTCGGAACACGCTTCACCGGCGTCCGACGACGGTTCGGCCGGTACAATATAGGTGTCCGCACATGATCCGAGAGTCCTCCGATCTCCCGGGCACGCCCCTCCAGTGATTGCCGAAAGGTCGGTTTGTGGCGCCCTCTTCCCAGAACCCCGCTCTCCCGCACGAGTTCGAACACCCCGCGTTGCAGGAACTGCTGCGCAAGGGCAGTGAGAACGGCCGGGTCGACGCCGAGAGCTTCCGCAACGCCTGCGAGAGCGCGACGATCGGCGACCCCAAGCGTCTGAAGGCCGTGCTGCGTGCACTGGCCGGTGCCGGTGTCGAGGTCGAGATCCCCGTCGCGACCAAGGTCGCCGCCGCCACCTCCTCGCGCTCCACCACGACGTCGCGGGCCGTCAAGCCCGCCACCAAGAAGGCCGCGACCCCGCGGGCAGGTGCCGTCACGACGACGCGCACCGCTGCGGCCACCGCAGCCGCCGCGGCTGAGTCCACGGACGCCGCGACCGACGAGGCCGCAGCGCCCGCCGCCAAGGCCCCCGCGGCGCGCAAGCGTGCCACGACGGCCAAGACGGCTGCACCCAAGGCCGCGGCCACGACGCGCCGCAAGCGCGGCGCCAAGGACGACGAGGACTCCGACGAGGTCGTGGTCGAGGACCTCGTCGAGACCGACGACGACGCGGAGACCCCCGCGACCGCCGCCAAGCCCGCCGAGGAGGCCGACGAGTCGCGTGGCTTCGTCTACTCCGACGCGGACGACGACGACGCCCCTGCCCAGCAGGTCGTGACCGCGGGCGCCACGGCGGACCCGGTCAAGGACTACCTCAAGCAGATCGGCAAGGTCGCGCTGCTGAACGCCGAGCAGGAGGTCGAGCTCGCCAAGCGCATCGAGGCCGGCCTGTTCGCCGAGGAGCGCCTGAGCTCGGGCGACACGTTCGAGCCCAAGCTGCGCCGTGAGCTCGAGTGGATCTCGGGCGACGGTCGTCGCGCCAAGAACCACCTGCTCGAGGCCAACCTGCGTCTGGTCGTCTCGCTCGCCAAGCGCTACACGGGCCGCGGCATGCTCTTCCTGGACCTGATCCAGGAGGGCAACCTCGGTCTGATCCGTGCGGTCGAGAAGTTCGACTACACCAAGGGCTACAAGTTCTCGACGTACGCGACGTGGTGGATCCGGCAGGCCATCACGCGAGCCATGGCCGACCAGGCCCGCACCATCCGTATCCCGGTGCACATGGTCGAGGTCATCAACAAGCTGGCCCGCGTGCAGCGCCAGATGCTCCAGGACCTGGGCCGCGAGCCCACGCCGGAGGAGCTCGCCAAGGAGCTCGACATGACCCCCGAGAAGGTCGTCGAGGTCCAGAAGTACGGCCGCGAGCCCATCTCGCTGCACACGCCGCTCGGCGAGGACGGCGACAGCGAGTTCGGTGACCTCATCGAGGACTCCGAGGCCGTCGTCCCCGCGGACGCCGTGAGCTTCACGCTGCTCCAGGAGCAGCTGCACCAGGTCCTCGACACGCTCTCCGAGCGTGAGGCCGGCGTGGTCTCCATGCGCTTCGGCCTGAGCGACGGGCAGCCCAAGACGCTCGACGAGATCGGCAAGGTCTACGGCGTGACGCGCGAGCGCATCCGTCAGATCGAGTCCAAGACCATGTCGAAGCTGCGTCACCCGAGCCGCTCGCAGGTCCTGCGCGACTACCTGGACTGACCGGTTCCACCAGCAGCGCCGAGAGGCCCGCACCCCGCGAGGGGTGCGGGCCTCTCGTACGTCCGGGGTCGTGCGCCCTGCCCACGCCCGGCCCGGGCGAGACGGGGTACGGGGGGCGCGTGGCGCCGTCGGGCACGGGGGAGCGTCGCGTGCTGGCGAGAGGCTTGCACGAGGCGCGCCCGCGCCGTCGGGAGCGGCACGGGCGCTGCTCCTGCGGCCCGACGGCGGGGGCTCCGTCCGGCACGCACGTCGCCCGGGCGCCGTGGTCCGGACAGAAAGAACCCCGGCCGGTGATGATCACCGGTCGGGGTTCAGGGTGTCCTGTGCGCGTCGAGCGCACGCGGGGGTCTCAGCGAGCGCCGTGCTCCGCGAGCAGGCGGTCGGTCTCGTCCTGGACGTGCGTCGCGATGTCTGCGTAGGCGGCAGCGTGCGCGCGGGCGTGGTGGGCGCAGAAGAGCAGCTCCCCACTCGGCATGGTCACGCGCACGTACGCCTGGGCGCCGCAACGGTCGCAACGGTCGGCCACGGTCAGCGGTTCAGTCGTCGTAGCAGTCACGTGACCATGTAATCATCCCGGGACCCTTTCCTCGTACCGAAATGGCCCGGGTTCGCTACCCGCGTAGCCGCGGCTTCTCGGGAATACGGAGGCCGTGGGAACCGAGTGCGACGCGTCACGGCCCGGCGGCGAGGACCTGTGGGTGGCAGCGTCTAGGCTTTCCCTTCGTGACGACCACCTCTGAGTCCAGCTACACCGCACGGCACCTCTCCGTCCTCGAAGGACTCGAGGCCGTCCGCAAGCGACCCGGCATGTACATCGGGTCCACCGACTCGCGCGGTCTCATGCACTGCCTGTGGGAGATCATCGACAACTCGGTCGACGAGGCCCTCGCGGGCAACTGCGACGCGATCGAGGTCGTGCTGCACGCCGACACCTCGGTGACGGTCAAGGACAACGGGCGCGGCATCCCCGTGGACATCGAGCCCAAGACGGGCCTCAGCGGCGTCGAGGTCGTCTTCACCAAGCTGCACGCGGGCGGCAAGTTCGGCGGCGGCTCGTACACGGCCTCGGGCGGGCTGCACGGTGTGGGCGCCTCGGTCGTCAACGCGTTGTCCTCGCGCCTCGACGTCGAGGTGGACCGCAGCTCCAAGACCTACCGCATGACGTTCCACCGCGGCGAGCCCGGGGTGTTCGCGGACCCCGCGTCCGGACCGGACCCGGACGCAGCCTTCACACCGTTCGTCGAGCGCTCCGAGCTGGCCGTCGTGGGCAAGGCGCCCCGCGGGAGGACCGGGACCCGCGTGCGCTACTGGGCGGACCGCCAGGTGTTCCCCAAGACCGCGGTCTTCTCCTACGACGAGCTCGTGACGCGCGCGCGGCAGACGACCTTCCTCGTGCCCGGCCTCAAGATCACGCTGCGCGACGAGCGCGGGCTGCCCGGCACGCCCGGCGCCGACGGCCCGGTCGAGGAGAGCTTCCAGCACTCGGGCGGCACGATCGACTTCGTCGACTTCCTCGCCCCGGACCCCGCGGTGACCGCGACGTGGCACCTGACGGGTTCCGGCACGTTCAAGGAGACCGTCCCGGTCCTCGACGAGCGGGGCCACCTGACCCCGCAGGAGGTCACGCGCGACTGCGAGGTCGACGTGGCGCTGCGCTGGGGCACGGGCTACGACACCGAGCTGCGGACCTTCGTCAACATCATCTCGACGCCCAAGGGCGGCTCGCACCTCGCGGGCTTCGAGGCCGGGCTGCTCAAGATCCTGCGCAAGGGCGTCGAGACCAACGCCCGCCGGCTCAAGGTGTCCACCAAGGACGCCTCGGAGCGCATCGAGAAGGACGACGTCCTCGCGGGACTCACGGCCGTGCTCACGGTCCGGCTCGCCGAGCCGCAGTTCGAGGGGCAGACCAAGGAGGTCCTCGGGACGGCCCCCGTCCGGGCGATCGTGGCGCGCGTCGTCGAGCAGCAGCTCGGCGCCATGCTGACCTCGACCAAGCGCGACGAGAAGACGCAGGCCTCCCTGCTCCTCGACAAGGTCGTCGCCGAGATGCGCGCCCGCATCACCGCGCGCAAGCAGAAGGAGATCTCGCGCCGCAAGAACGCGCTCGAGACCTCGTCGCTGCCGTCCAAGCTCGCCGACTGCCGCAGCGACGACGTCGAGCGCAGCGAGCTCTTCATCGTCGAGGGGGACTCGGCCCTCGGCACGGCCAAGCTCGCCCGCAGCTCCGACTTCCAGGCGCTCCTGCCCATCCGCGGGAAGATCCTCAACGTCCAGAAGGCCTCGGTCACGGACATGCTCCGCAACGCGGAGTGCGCCGCGATCATCCAGGTCATCGGTGCCGGCTCGGGGCGCTCGTTCGACCTCGAGGGCGCGCGCTACGGCAAGGTCGTGCTCATGACGGACGCGGACGTGGACGGCGCGCACATCCGCACGCTCCTGCTCACGCTCTTCTTCCGGTATATGCGCCCCCTCGTGGACGCGGGCCGGGTCTACGCGGCCGTGCCGCCGCTGCACCGCGTCGAGGTCATCGGCGCGGGCTCGCGCAAGAACGAGTACATCTACACGTACTCCGAGGCCGAGCTGCGCGACGTGCTCAAGAAGCTCGACCGGTCCGGCAAGCGCTACAAGGAGGACATCCAGCGCTACAAGGGGCTCGGGGAGATGGACGCCGACCAGCTCGCGGAGACCACCATGGACCCGCGCCACCGCACGCTGCGCCGCGTCACCGCGGAGCACGCCGAGTCCGCCGAGCGCGTGTTCGAGCTGCTCATGGGATCGGACGTCGCACCGCGCAAGGACTTCATCATCGCGGGGGCCGCAGGGTTGGACAGGGCGCGCATCGACGCCTGACGTCCCGTCTGCTGGGCGCTCGCCCCGCCTCGGGGCGAGCGTTCGTAGACTGCCAGGTGTGAACCCCCAGACTCTTCGTGCCACCCCGGCACGCTCGCTGACCGCCCTGACGTCCCTCCTGCTCGCGGTCGGCCTCCTGGCCGGATGCGCCCAGGGCGAGGACACGCCCGCGGCCGACACCACGGCCTCCTCGACGGTCGCCGCGGACGACGACGCGTCCGACTCGGCGGATGACGCGACGAGCAGCGACGCTGACGACTCGGCGGACGACGTCGAGCTCACCTACGAGGGCGTCGCCGGGAAGACCGCGCTCGAGCTCCTCATCGTGGCCGACCCCACCGCCGTGGTCCAGGGCGAGGGCGAGAACGCGTTCGTCACGGGGATCGACGGGCGCGAGGCGCAGGACTCCGCCAAGGAGTTCTGGGCCCTGTACGTGAACGGTGAGATGGCCCAGGTCGGCGCCGGGTCGCTCGTGACGGAGACGGGAGACGAGATCACGTGGAAGCTCGAGACCTACTGACCCGCTGGTGGCGCCCCGCGATCGCGGTGGCGTTCGTCGCGCTCGCGATCGTGTTCCGGCTCGTGCGCGAGGAGATCGGCGCCCCGCCGAACCTCGAGCTCGTGACCTCGGCGGCGTTCGTCGCCGCGGTCCTCGTCCGGCACCGCCTGGCGTTCCTGGCGCCGCTGGTCGTCGCGGTGGTCTCGGACCTCGCGCTGGGCAACACGTCGATCGCGCTGTTCACCTGGAGCGCGTGGCTCGTCGTGGGCCTCGCAGCTCTCCTGACGCGCAGCACGTCGGGGTGGGGGCGCGTGGGCGCAGCCGCCGGGCTGGGCGTCGGCGGGTCGCTGTGGTTCTTCTTCTGGACCAACTTCGGCGTCTGGTTCCAGGGTCGCGGGGTCTGGTACCCCGCGGGGCTCGACGGGCTCGTGGCGAGCTACGTCGCCGGGCTGCCGTTCCTGCGGACCATGCTGGTCGGGAACCTCGTGCTCCTGCCGGTCGTGGCCGCGGGCACGCTGCTCGTGGAGCGGCTCGAGCGGTCGCGGGGACTCGTGGCGGTGCCGCAGCCGGCGTGAGGTCGCTTCGTCTTTCGCTGAGGTAGAACGTCCCGCGCGAGAGAGAACCCGGTGGGTACTACCTCACGCAGGACGTTCTACCTCAGCGGCTTCTGGGGCCTGGACCCTGCTCACCCGAGCTCCTCGGCCAGGGCCACGATGATCCCCTCCGGCCCGCGGAGGTAGCAGAGCCGATAGGCGTCCTCGTACCGGACGATCTCGCCCACGAGCGTGGCACCGAGCGCGCCGAGCCGTTCGACCGTGTCGTCGATGTCGTCGACAGCGAACATCACGCGGTGTAGGCCCAGGGTGCTCGACGGCGCGGTGCCCAGGCCGATGTCGACCGCGTCGGGCGAGTGGTACGTGGACAGCTCGAGCCGACCGGAGCCGCCCGGCACCCGCATCATCGCGATCTCGGACCGCATCCCGTCGAGCCCGACGACGCTCCCGGCCCAGGCCCCCTCGATGGGCGCCCTGCCCTCGAGCTCCATCCCGAGCTCGACGAAGAACGCGACCGCCGCGTCGAGGTCGGCGACGACGATGCCGATGTTGTCCAGCCGCTGGATCGCCATGGGTGCTCCTGCCTCAGTCGGTCTGGTCTGCAGCACTGACGCCGCGGTCGGCAGCGGCCATGTCGCCCGTCGCGGGGGTGCCGTCGGCAAGACCGTAGCGCAGGAGCACGGTGCCCGCTGGGCTCGCCGCCGGCGGTTCGAGCAGGGTCAGGTTGGTGGGGACGGCACCGCCGTCGAACACCGACTTCCCGACGCCGAGGACGATCGGGTGGACCCACAGGTCGAGGCGGTCGAACAGCTTCTCGCGCAGCAGCGTCTGCACCAGGCCCAGGCTGCCGACGACCTTGACGTGCTCGTGCCGGTCGCGGACCTCGCGCACCGCGGCGGCGAGGTCGGGGCCGAGCTGCGCAGACCCGGCCCAGGAGAGGTCGGGCTTGCCGCGTGAGGCGACGTACTTGGGGATGCGGTTGAAGAGCGCGGCGAAGTCGTCGTCCGGACTGCCCTCCTGGTGGGGCCAGAAGGCGGCGAAGATGTCGTAGGTGCGGCGCCCGAGCAGGAGGGCGTCGGTGCCCTCGTAGGCGGCCGCGACCTGCTCACCGGCGACGTCGTCCAGCAGGGGAGCCTGCCAGCCGCCGAACGGGAACCCGATCGGGTCCTCGTCGGGCCCGCCGGGCGCCTGCCCGACGAGGTCCAGGGTTGTGAACAGCTCGATCTCGATCGATCCCATGATGTGCTCCGGTGGGTCGGTGGCAGGGTCATGGGGGTAGACCGGGTGGCGGGGGAGAAGTCATCGGGCGCGCCGTGTTGTTCGACGCTCTGGTCGACTCTCCGCGACGACGTCCTGCCGATGGTTCGACGTGGCTGGTCCATCGCAGCGCTCACAGGCGACGTCGTCCCGCGGCCCGTCACGGCCGACGAGCGCTCGCGGGACGTCGCCAGGGTCAATGTTCGCTCAGATCCACCCCGAGCAGACGCCAGGCACGTAGCGCGAGCCGTAGGCGCGTGGTCGCGGGCGCGTCTGAAGAGACGGCAGCGGAGACCATCGTCACCGAGAGCATCAGGTCCGAAGCGGTGCGATCTCCCGGGACTGTGCCGTCCGCATGGCCGTACCGGACCCGCGCGTCGATGACTGCCTCGACGCGGGTTGCCAGCGAGGCGACGCGCCGGTCAGTGTTGGCGGCGCGGACGAGGTCGACGAACGCGGTCGAATCGACGATCTGCTGCGTGACCGTCGTGAGCAGGTCCCGAAGCGTCGAGCGCGGATCGGCGGCGAGCAGTTCGAGCTCCGCCACGTTGTCCTCGAAGACTGCTACAGCGAGAGCGACCCGGTCGGGAAAGTGCCGGTAGAGGCTGCCTTGCCCGACGCCGGCTCGCCTGGCGATCGCTGCGAGCGGGGCTTCGATCCCGCTTTCGGCGAAGACGGCTCGAGCCGCCGCGAGAAGTGCGGTGCGATTGCGCGCCGCCGCAGCCGGGCCGAGGTTGGCGGCTCGGCCCGGCGGCGTGTCGGTCGTGGGCATGCCAAGGAGCCTAGACCCGTGTCATCCTCGTGCGCGGGCCATGTGGCGGGCGGCACGCATGCCGAACACGGCAGCCGGGCCGATCGTCGACCCTGGACCCGGATAGGTGTGTCCCATGACGGAGGCGGAGTTGTTGCCGGCGGAGTACAGCCCCTCGATCACGGTGCCGTCCTCACGCAGGGCGCGGGAGTTGGTGTCGGTCACCACTCCGCCCTTGGTGCCGAGGTCGCCGATAACGATCTTGTAGGCGACGAAGGGCCCCTTCTCGATCGTTCCCAGGCAAGGGTTCGGGCGCACGGTCGGATCACCGTAGTAGCGGTCGTACGCCGAGTCGCCTTTGCCGAAGTCCTGATCGCGGCCGGTGCGAGCGAACCCGTTGAGACGCTCCACCGTGGACCGGAAGGTTGCCTTGTCAAGATCGAGCCTCTCGGCGAGCTCCTCGAGAGTGTCCGCCTTCACCTCGATTCCCTCGGCCCTCATCGCCTTGCTGAGCCTCGGATCCAGTGCGAACGAGCGCAGGTAACGGTGGCGGTGGCGGGCGTCGAGGATGAACCAGTAGTCACCGTCCTTGTCGTGCTCGAGCATGTGATGGCCGAGGTCGACATAGGACTCGGCCTCGTTGGCGAACCGGGCGCCTCGGGCGTCGACGATGAGCGAGAAGGGGAGGGAGCGCTCGCCGACCAGGAAGGACGGGCCGAATCCTTCCGGGCCTGCGATCGACGCCCCCCACCAGGCGTCTTCCATGAGCTCGACGGCGGCGCCGGCCTGTTGTGCCAGGTCGATCGGGACGCCGAGAGCACCTGGGCTGCCAGACGGTGTGCCCTCGACACCCTGGAGCTCCAGGCGCTTGGCCCTGTTCTGGTCGAAGCCACCTGCTGCGAGCATGACCCCGCGCTTCGCGCCGACCGTCACCGGATTGCCGTCCTTGCGAACCTGCACTCCGACGACCCGGTCGCCCTCGAGGAGCAGCTCCTCCAGCGGCGACTGCAGCCACAGGGGTGCCTTGCCTTCGACGAACACGGCGTGCCCGAGCCGGGCGGCGAGGCCCGCGCCGATGCCGGTGAGCTTTTTGCCAGTGATGACGCCGCCCAGCACACGGAAGACGACTCGAGCGCCGCGCCCGAATCCGTCGAGGGTCGACCAGGCGCGCACGATCTGCCACACGTCGTCTGTCATCATCGGCAACGGCATGAGGATGCGCAGCGACTTCGCCAGGTCGCCGATCTGGCGTACGTCGAACGGCTTGGGCTCGATCGCTCGGCCGATCTTGCCGCCAGGCAGCTCTGGATAGTAGTCCGGGTAGTCGGTCGCACGGGCGAAGACGATGCCGTGCTTCTCTGCCGTGAGGACGAAGTCGTCGACGCCGTCGACATACGCCTCCTTGCGCTCGTGCGTCGAGGCGCGACCGACGACGCCGATCGTTGCCTCCATGTACTCGAGCGCCTCCGTGCGCGAGTCGCCGGCACCGGCGCGCTGCATGAGCGGGTTGTTCGGCAGCCACATGCCGCCGCCCGACATCGCGGTGTTGCCGCCCCACCGGTCGGTGCTCTCCAGCAGCAGGACGCTGAGCCCTTCATCGATGGCGCCCAGCGCGGTCGCGAGTCCCGCACCTCCCGTGCCGACGACGACGACGTCGTAGGTGTGATCGAAACTGCGCACCGTTAGCCTCCTCAACCGGACAACTCTGTCCGGTTCAGTCTGGCACAGCTCCCCGCCCAGCACCATGCTCGTGACTCACGTGGGGATCACACGCTGAAGTACTTCGCCTCTGCGTGGTGGAACACGAACGCGTCCGTCGACTGCTCCGGGTGCAGCTGCAGCTCGTCCGAGAGCACCACACCGGCCCGCTCGGGCCGCAGCAGCTCGACGACCTTGCGGCGGTCCTCCATGTCGGGGCACGCCGGGTACCCCAACGAGAACCTCGCCCCGCGGTACTTCAGGTCGAACATCCCTTGGACGTCGTCGGGCTCCTCGCTCGCGAACCCCAGCTCGGAGCGCACGCGCGAGTGCCACATCTCGGCGAGCGCCTCGGTGAGCTGCACGGACAGGCCGTGCAGCTCCATGTACTCGCGGTACTTGTTGGCCGAGAAAAGCTTGGCCGTGTGCACGTCGACGGTGTCGCCCATGGTCACGAGCTGGACGGGCAGGACGTCGTAGCGCCCGGTCTCCTCGACCCACGAGCGCGGCTTGACGAAGTCCGCGAGGCACAGGTGACGGTCGCGCCGTTGCCGGGGGAACGTGAAGCGCAACCGCTCGGTCCCCACCGGACCGCCCGAGCCGCCGTCGGGCCCGTCGTGGTGCCCGACGACCACGTCGTTGCCCTCGGACCAGACCGGGAAGTACCCGTAGATCACCGACGGGTCGACGATCCCGTCGGTCCGGACCTGCTCGAGCCACGCGTTGAGGCGCGGGCGCCCCTCGGTCTCGACGAGCTCCTCGTACGACGCCCCGGCCGCGCCTTCCGCACCGGACGAGCGCCCCGGCTTGAGCCCCCACTGCCCCATGAACGTCGCGCGCTCGTCGAGGAACGCCGCGTAGTCGGCGAGCTGGATGCCCTTGACGATGCGCGTCCCCCAGAAGGGCGGGGTGGGGACCAGGTTGTCGGCCGCGACGTCGGAGCGGGCGGGCAGGTCCTCCTCGGGCGTCTGCGTCACGGTCACGGTCGCGTGCCGGCGCTTCTTGAGGGGAGGGAGCCCGACGGCGTCGCGCGCCTCTCCCCGCGCCACACGGACGAGCGGCTCCATGAGTCGCAGGCCCTCGAACGCGTCACGCGCGTAGCGGACCTCACCCTGGTAGACGTCGGCGAGGTCGTCCTCGACGTACGTGCGCGTCAGGGCCGCGCCGCCCAGCAGGACGGGCCAGCGCTGCGCGTACCCGCGGGCGTTGAGCTCCTCGAGGTTCTCCTTCATGACGACGGTCGACTTCACGAGCAGCCCGCTCATGCCGATCACGTCGGCGTCGTGGGCCTCGGCGGCCTCGATCATCGCGGCGATGGGCTGCTTGATGCCGATGTTGACCACGGTGTAGCCGTTGTTGGTCAGGATGATGTCGACCAGGTTCTTGCCGATGTCGTGCACGTCGCCGCGCACGGTGCCGATCACGATGGTGCCCTTGGACCGGCCGCTCGCGTCCTCGGACTTCTCCATGTGCGGCTCGAGGTAGGCCACGGCGGTCTTCATGGCCTCGGCCGACTGCAGCACGAACGGGAGCTGCATCTCGCCCTTGCCGAACAGCTCGCCCACGACCTTCATACCCTCGAGCAGGTGGTCGTTGACGATGTCGAGGGCCTTCCAGCCCACGTCGAGCGCGGCCTGGAGGTCGGCGTCGAGCCCCTTGAGCTCGCCGTCGACGATGCGTCGCTCGAGGCGCTCGCCGAGCGGCAGCGCGGCCATCTCGGCGGCGCGGGCGTCCTTGAGCGACGCCGAGTCGACGCCCGCGAACAGGTCGAGCAGCCGGGCCAGGGGGTCGACCGTCATGTTCCCCTCGGCGTCGAACTCGCGGCGGTCCCACACGAGGTCGAGCGCGGCCTGGCGCTGCTCGTCGGGGATCTTCGCGAGCGGCAGGATCTTGGCCGCGTGCACGATCGCGGAGTCGAGCCCGGCCTCGACGGCCTCGTGCAGGAACACCGAGTTGAGGACGACGCGCGCGGCGGGGTTGAGCCCGAACGACACGTTGGAGACGCCGAGCGTGGTGTGCACGCCCGGGTAGGCGGCCTTGAGCGCGCGGATGGCCTCGATGGTCTCGATCGCGTCGCGTCGCGTCTCCTCCTGCCCGGTCGCGATGGGGAAGGTCAGGGTGTCGACGACGATGTCCTCGATGCGCATGCCCCAGGTGCCCACGAGGTCGTCGATCAGGCGGCTCGCGATGGCCACCTTCGCGTCGGCCGTGCGGGCCTGGCCGTCCTCGTCGATCGTCAGGGCGATGACCGCGGCGCCGTGCTCCTTGACCAGCGGCATGATCCGCGCGTAGCGCGAGGTGGGGCCGTCGCCGTCCTCGAAGTTCACCGAGTTCACGACCGCGCGCCCGCCGATGAGCTCGAGACCCGCCTGGATCACGGGCGGCTCGGTCGAGTCGATCACGAGCGGCAGCGTCGAGGCGCTCGCGAGCCGCGAGACGACCGCGCGGGCGTCCGCGACGCCGTCGCGCCCCACGTAGTCGATGCACACGTCCAGCAGGTGCGCACCGTCGCGCGTCTGGGCGCGCGCGATCGCGACGCACTCGTCCCAGTTCTCGGCGAGCATGGCCTCGCGGAACGCCTTGGACCCGTTGGCGTTGGTCCGCTCGCCGATCGCGAGGAACGAGGCGTCCTGGTCGAAGTCGACGTGCGAGTACAGGCTCGCGACGCCGACCTCGCGCGCGGGGCTGCGCGGGGTCACGGGCCGGGCGCGGACGGCCTCGACGACCTGACGCAGGTGCTCGGGCGTGGTGCCGCAGCACCCGCCCACGAGGCCCAGGCCGAACTCGGTGACGAACTGGGCGTGCGCCGCGGCGAGCTCGCTCGGCGTGAGCGGGTAGGAGGCGCCGTTCTTGCCCAGCACGGGCAGGCCCGCGTTGGGCATGCACGTCACGGGGATCTCGGCGTGCTTGGACAGGTGGCGCAGGTGCTCGCTCATCTCGGCGGGCCCCGTGGCGCAGTTCAGGCCGATCGCGTCCACGCCGAGCGACTGGAGCGTGGTCAGCGCTGCGCCGATCTCCGACCCCATGAGCATGGTGCCCGTGGTCTCGACCGTGACCTGCACGATGACCGGCACCGAGCGCCCCTCCGCGGCCATCGCGGCGCGCGAGCCGTTGACCGCGGCCTTGGCCTGGAGCAGGTCCTGGCTGGTCTCGACGAGGATCGCGTCCACCCCGCCCTCGAGGAGGCCGGCCGCCTGCTCGGCGAACGTGTCGCGCAGGTTCGCGTACGTCGTGTGGCCCAGGCTCGGCAGCTTGGTCCCGGGGCCCATCGAGCCCAGCACCCAGCGGGGCTGCTCGGGGGTCGAGAACGCGTCCGCGCGCTCGCGTGCGATGCGTGCCCCGGCCGCGGCGAGCTCGCGGATGCGGTCCTCGATGTCGTAGTCCGACAGGTTGGACCAGTTGGCGCCGAACGTGTTGGTCTCGACGCAGTCGACGCCGACCTCGAGGTAGGCGTCGTGGACGGCGGCGATGATGTCGGGTCGCGAGACGTTGAGGATCTCGTTGCAGCCCTCGAGCTGCTGGTAGTCCTCGAGGCTCGGGTCCTGCTCCTGGATCATGGTCCCCATGGCGCCGTCGGCGACGACCACGCGGGTGCGCAGGGCCTCGGCGAAGGCGGCGGATCGGGCGTTGGCGACGTCGTGGGGCATGAGGCGAA
The DNA here is from genome assembly GCF_044748475.1 of Oerskovia enterophila. Taxonomy (NCBI): domain Bacteria; kingdom Bacillati; phylum Actinomycetota; class Actinomycetes; order Micrococcales; family Cellulomonadaceae; genus Oerskovia; species Oerskovia enterophila. The sequence goes on along the minus strand of NZ_JBIVFZ010000003.1, from coordinate 223,654 downwards.
CTGTAACGCCGGGCCGCACGCCGTCACCCGGGTGTCCGGAAAACAGGATGCTGCGCGCGACGCTGCGACCTAGCGTGGTGCGCATGAGCACCGAACCGTCCGCCCCGCCGGCCCTCGCCCCGATCGCCGAGCGCGTGGCCGCGCCCGCCCACCTGCCGCTCCCCGAGGTCGACGGCCTGGTCTGGCGCTCCCTGACGCTCGCGGACGCACCGGCTCTCTTCGCGCTGACGGCGGCCGTCGAGGAGCACGACCGGCATCCGTTCCGCACCTCGCTCGAGGAGACCGAGGAGATGTTCGAGGGGGAGTGGCGCGACCTCGCCCGCGACACCCTGGTGGGCCTGGACGCCGACGGCGAGCCGCGGGCCTACGCGTCGGTCGACACCCGCCCCGGCGACGCGAGCGTCGTCCGCGCGTTCGTCCAGGGCGCGGTCCACCCGCGGTGGCGGGGACGCGGCGTCGGGCGTCAGGTCCTTGCCTGGTCGACGGGTCGTGCGCGTCAGCTCCTCGCGGCCTCGGGCAAGGAGCTGCCCGCGCGCATCGCGGGCTACGTCCAGGACGGCGATGCGCCCGAGTGCCGCCTGTTCGAGGCCGCGGGCTACACGGCCAACCGCTACTACTCGACCCTGCGTCGCGACCTGTCGCTGCCCGTCCCCGAGGTCGCGCTGGGCGACGGCCTGCGCGTCGTCCCGTGGTCTCCCGAGCTCGACGAGGCCACGCGCCTGGCCCACAACGACGCGTTCCGCGACCACTGGGGCAGCGAGCCCGCGACGCCCGAGTCCTGGGTGCACGGGCGCAGCATGTTCGCGCCCGAGTGGAGCGTGCTCGTCGTCGACGACGCCGCGCCCGCGGCAGGCGCAGCCGAGGACGCCGGGTCGGCGAGCGAGGCGCCCGACGGCGCGGCTCCCGCCGCGAGCACGGCGCCCGACGGCGTCGCTCCCCGCGCGAGCACCGGCGGCGGTCCCGTCGTGGCCGGGTACCTCCTGTCGGGGCGGTACGAGCAGGACTGGCCCGTCGCGGGGTACTCGAGCGGGTACACCGAGACCCTCGGGGTGCGCCGGGAGTACCGCGGGCGCAGGATCGCGCTCGCGCTCCTCAGCGCGGGCATGACCGCCTACCAGGCCGGCGGGGTCGAGTACGCCGAGCTCGACGTCGACACCGAGAATCCGTCCGGGGCCCACGGGCTCTACGCGAGCCTCGGTTACGAGAAGAAGGACGGCTCCCGGATGTACTCGATCGAGCTCTGAGGCCCTACCGTGTCCCCAGGTCAGCGCGGCAACGGTGCCGCGCGCCAGGGCGCCCGTGACCCGGGTCGCCCTTCCTGGAAAGGAACGACGTGGTCTCCTCGACTCCTCGTGTCTCGCACGCACCCACCTCGCACCGAGCGGTCTCGATCGTGACCGTGCTGCGGCGCCGCCCCGTGGCGGCGCTCGCGGCCGGTGCCTTCCTGCTGCTCTCCGCGGTGCACCTGGTCGCCCACCTGGCCGGACAGGAGCAGGTCGCCAACGTGACCCAGTGGTTCGTCATGCCGCTCCTGGCGCTCGTCGTCTGGACCGCCACGGGGGCGCCTCGGGGCACGGCCGCCGCACCGGCCGCAGGGCCGCGCGGGCGGTCCCGCCTCGTGCGGTGGACGCTCGTCGCGCTCGGGTTCTCGTGGCTCGGTGACTCCGCGCCCGACCTGTCGAGCGGCGACGCCTCGTTCCTGACCATGGTCGGGTTCTTCCTGCTCGCGCAGGTCGCGTACGTCGCGGCCTTCTGGCCGTCGCGCGGTTCGAGCGTGCTGCGTCGCCCGGTCCTGCTCGTCCCCTACGCGCTCGCCCTCGTCGCGCTCGTGGTCCTGTGCGCCCCGCACGCGGGCGCGCTGCTGGTCCCGGTCATGGTCTACGGCCTCTGCCTGGCGCTCATGGCGGTGCTGTCGACCGGGGTGAACCGGGTCGCGGGCATCGGCGGGGCGATCTTCCTGGTCTCCGACGCGCTCATCGCCCTGGGGGCGTTCGTCCCGGGCTTCGAGGTGCCGGGGCCGCTGTCCTCGGGGTTCTGGGTCATGGTCACCTACCTCGCGGGCCAGGCGCTGCTGGCGGTCGGGATCCTGCGCCGCGACGCGGCCGAGGCAGGGGAGTCCTAGGGCCTGTCCTGTGAATGTTCTCGGCATGTGTCCGGCAATGTCTGGGTTGTGGGTGTTGGGCGTGGTGAGCTGACGGATGCGGCATGGGCGCGGATCGAGCCGTTGTTGCCGGTCGCAACGGGTCGTGGTGGGCGCTGGCGTGATCATCGGCAGGTGATCAACGCGATCTTGTGGCGGTTGCGCACTGGGGCGCCATGGCGGGACGTACCGGCCAAGTACGGGCCGTGGAAGACGGCCCACGAACGGTTGCGGCTGTGGACCGCGGACGGCACGTGGGAGACAATCTTGGACCATGTGCGGGTCAAGGACGACTCGATCGGGAAGATCGAGTGGACCTTCTCGATCGACTCGACGAACGTCCGGGTTCACCAGCATGGCGCCGGTGCCCGGAAAAAAGGGGCTGCAAGACCGACTGGGTCGAAGACCTCGCGGTCACTGATGAGGCGCTCGGCAGGTCGCGGGGAGGCCTGACCTCCAAGATCCACCTCGCGGTCGACGGTCGCGGGCTACCGATGAGCGTGATCCTCACACCCGGGCAGGCCGGGGACAACCCCCAGCTGCTGCCCCTGCTGGACCAGGTCCACGTCAAGCGCGAGGGGCCCGGGCGACCCCGCAAGCGACCCGACCGGGTCCTGGCCGACAAGGCCTACTCCAGCCCGGCGACCCGCCGGGCGCTGCGCGCACGCGGCATCGCGTTCACCAGCCCCGAGAAGAAGGACCACGCTGCCAACCGCCAACGCAAGGGCTCAGCCGGAGGCCGCCCTCCCGCCTTCGCCCCCCAGACCTACGCCAGCCGCAACGTCGTCGAACGCTGCTTCAACCGCCTCAAACAATTCCGCGCACTGGCCACCCGCTACACCAAACGCGCCGCCTACTACCGCGCCGAACTCACCATCGCCGCCATCATCCTCTGGCTCCGCGAACCACAGGCCTCGCCCTAGGAGGGTTCCACTGGTTCGATACCGGCGCTTCGCTCAGTCGAATAGGGGGGCCATAATCGCGACAAGCCACCACCCGACTAGCACGACGAGCGGCCCACAGGCAATGGTAAGTACAAACACTCGTCGAGCTCCTCGCGATGTAAAGCCGACCACCCCCGCGAGTAGTACAAATGATCCGATCGCCAAGCTCGCGACGATCCAGTTGTACACGAAGAGGATCAGACAAGCGATGGCGAGGACTAGAGAAATCGCCACGGCCGCGAGAACGCGGCCGTCGTCCGATTCATTCGTCGGCGAGACGGAATCTGGTGATTTCGAGGGGGGCAGCATGACTCAGTTGAAGAGGACGTAGTTGGTGTGGAGCAGGTTGTTGCACGCGCCGCTCTTGGATTGAGTTCGCGACCAGGTATTGCCGCCGCCCGGGTAGCCCACGACCATCGTCTTCGTGTGATTGGTGTAGGTCGTCCCACCGCCAGGGCACGGGAAGGCGGTGTTGGCGAATGAAGCAACAGTATTGGCCGATGCCTGCGGGGTACATCCCCAAGGACTGCTGGTGTTGTACCCCGTCCGGTACCAACCGGTTCCGGCGTACGCGTACGTGCTGTGCTGAGGGTTGGTTGAGGTGATACACGTCCCGGTCGTGGTCCACTGGAGACCCGCGAAGGTTTGTGACACGACGATGAACAGTGGGTCGCGGTACTGGTTCGTCAGCGACTGGTAGAACGTTCCAGCGGCCCGGGCCACCTTGGCCTGTTGCAACGCGTCGAGGCTCTCTCTCGTATCAAAGAACGTGGCGATGGTCTTGGCAGGGACATCGGACACGGGGTACGTGGCTACCAAGTACTCGGATTCGCAGGTCGCCGGATCAAGCGACAGTTGAACACCGATCGTGACCGTCCCGGAGCTCGTGCGCTCTGAGCCGCCCGATGACGACTCGACGCACTCTCCTGACGCATTCCGGTAACCGGAGTCCGTGACGCTTGTGGCCTCGGGTAGAGCTGAGCGGTCAAACGACGGATTAGCGATCGTGCGGTCATCATCTATCGGGCCTTGTGCCCCCGCAGGAAGCCCTCCTCCCACGAGCAGGGCAAATCCCCCAAGTGCTGACCACGCGCTCCGAGCCAACATCTCGACGCCCCCTCATTGCGGCACAACTGGTGGTGATCTGGTACCGCGGACACTAGCAGTCGCCCAAGATCACGCAAGCGGGATCGGTGATATACAGGCTCATCGCAGTTGAGGGTGTAGCGCTGGGGGGCTGAGTAGGTCGGGGACGGGTCGAGGTCCCTCGATGATGGAAGTTCTCACACTGCCCATCTGGAAGACCTCGACGTGCCTGAACTTCTCTTCGATGTTCCTGATCTGACGACCTTCGCGCGGCTGGACGAGCTCGGCCTCGTCGTGGTCGGGCAGCGCCCGTTGATCACCTGACGGATGATCACGCCAGCGCCCGCCACGGCCCGTCGCGACCGGCAACAACGACTCGATCCGCGCCCACGCCACATCCGTCAACTCACCACGACCCACAACCACAACCACAACCACAACCACAACCACAACCACAACCACAACCACAACCACAACCACAACCACAACCACAACCACAACCACAACCAGGACATTACCGGACACACACCAACAACATTCACAGGACACGACCTAGGCGGCCTGGCCGTGCCGGCCGCGTGAGACGGCCGAGGGGCCGACCGGAGACACCGGTCGACCCCTCGGCCGTGCGCCCCCGGGGGGGGGCGGGGGGGGGGGGTGGGCACCCCCCCCCCGCCCCC